>NZ_JAFBCZ010000005.1 GCF_016907925.1 Herpetosiphon giganteus
GGTGCTTGATTGGTTCTTGACACCCCGATCATACCGCAGGTTCGCTGATGCGTCATTCCTTAATGCTTAAAAACCTACCCCCGAAAGGGCTGAAAACCCCCTGCGTTTCCCTCCGGCGGAGGGACGGAAGGGTGGCGAACCATGGTAAATCTAGCCCTTCGATTCAACAGGTTATCCCTAACGAATGCCAAGTGCATGCAAGAAAGCATTTATAAACGCCCTTTGATCAGCTCGATCAAAGGGCATTGGCTTGCTCCACGCCAAAAGGTGTAGGGCTTGGCAAATGACCCATCATCAGCCCGATTCTGGCTACATATCCAAGATACACCTTTTGCGGGCTGCCGATTGTGGCCTGAGCCAACTATAGTGTGGCTAGTTTCAACCACAGGAGCTAGCAATGCACGATCAATCATCATCACCTTGGCTCGGGCGCTTTCTTAGTATTTGGCTGGGCCAAGTTTGTTCATTAATTGGCAGTCAATTGGTTCAATTCGCGATTATTTGGAATTTGACCTTACGCACAGGCTCGGCCACCACCTTGGCATTTGCCTCATTGATGGCCATGTTGCCAGCGGTTCTGCTCTCGCCATTTATTGGCACATGGGTTGACCGCATGAATCGCCAAGTTATTATGCTGGTAGCCGATGCCTGCTCGATGTTGGTGACGATTGGCTTGGCGTTGCTCTTCTGGCAAGGCTCGGATGCAATTTGGCAGATTTATGTTGCTTTATTGCTACGCTCAGTCTGTGAGCGTTTCCACTCCACCGCGATGGGTGCTTCAACGGTGCTGTTGGTGCCAAAAACCCATTTAGCTCGCGTTCAAGGCATGAACCAAGCCTTGTATGGCGGCATGAATATTGTCGCTGCGCCGTTAGGAGCATGGCTGGTTGCCACATTTCCCTTGCAAGCAGTCTTGTCAATTGACGTAATTACGGCGTTGTTGGCCATTTTGCCCTTGCTGTTTGTGCGGATTCCTCAGCCCCAACGCGATGCCAACCGGACTGTCACTTTTTGGCAAGATATGCGCGAAGGCTTTGCCTATGTGATTGGCTGGCGCGGCTTGTTGATTAGCTTAATCATGGTTAGCGTGATCAATTTGGTTATCACGCCTGTTGGTTCATTGTTGCCGCTCTTGGTGACCAAAATTTTTGGTGGTGGAGCCAGCGAGTTGGGCTGGATGGAAGCAGCGCTCTCGATTGGGATTATTCTGGGTGGGGTTTTGCTCAGCGTCTGGGGCGGATTCAAGCGCCGCATCGTCACCGCCTTGTTTGGTCTTGTATTGCTTGGGGCATTTACGCTGTTCCTGGGCATCATGCCAAATTCGTTGATTTGGGGTGCGATTGTGATGAACGGCTTGGTTGGCCTGAGTTTGCCAATCGTCAATGGCTCGTTTGGCGCGATGATCCAAGGCGTGATTGCTCCTGAATTGCAGGGTCGGGTCTTTTCCTTGGTGGGAAGTTTTGCTACGGCCATGGCTCCAATTGGCTTATTGCTCGCTGGGCCAATCGCCGATGCGTTTGGGCTACGGATTTGGTACATTCTTGGTGGGGTTGTCACGGTTGCGATGGGTGTTTTGGGCTTTGGTCTGCGCTCAGTTATGACCATGGAAAGCCATCAAACCCAAGAATCTGCGCCAACTATCAATGAGCCAAGCCTCAGCCAAGCCCCAGCCGAAGCGATGTAAATCTGAGGGATCGGTTGTTGGGGATTGGGGACTGAAGGATGAGAAACGGCAACCACAAAGAGCACGAAGAAGAGCTAAGGTTAGGTTAACCGAAAGTACGAAGAGTAAGAAGTGTGGGAGTTATAGAATCACAGCAACAGTCCATTAAGTAAATATTTGGGGGTGCAGGGGGCTGAAAACCCCCTGCGTCTCCCGCTGGCGGGACGGAAGGGTGGCAAAAATTATTTGATCAGCTGCAAATCTTTATCCCGCAAGCCAACCAATGCCATATCCCCAGCTGCATTAACTCGAAACTCAGCATACTTGCCAGCGTTAAAGCGCTCGCCAGTGCCTTCCTCAAAGAAAAACGATTCGCCTGCAATCTGCACATCATAGCCATTCGAGCGATATTTAAGCCGCTGTTGGTTGGCAGCTAAGGGTTGCTCACCATATTCAAAATGGCTGAATCTGCCAATGTTCTGCTCATCAAGCGTAATCACCAAGATGCCACGCGGCGAAAAGGCTTGATCATACGAGCGCGGAAATGTTTCGTAATTCAAGCGCATATAATCGCCTTGCAACAACGAACGTGGATCAACAGGCGCTAATTCGAGATAGACCACCCGACCTGTGCTCGCTAATTCTTCGCGTTGCACAACGCTATAATTGACCAAACCGAGACATGCAAGCAAGCTAAGAATAATTAATCCAATCCGAATACTCATAACGCTTCCTTTTGATTTAATTTGAGCACCACAGCGCGAATTGCCAATAACGTTAAGCCACTAGCAAATAAAATAATTGATTTGTAAAGCAACGAGATATTAAGATTGTAATAATACAAGCTCAATGCACTAATCAATACCAAGCAGCCAAACCCAAACATCACCCAATAACCGCGCCAATAGCTGAGCACCAGGATCAGTAAAGCAATAATGATTGCTGGGGTGTTGAAGCCAATAAAGGCGCTAAATAATAAGCCAATGCCGATCGACCCAAGTTCAATTGGGTTTAACTGATAGGCAAATTCATTTATAATCATCCAGATGCTGATGCCTAAGCAGATGATCCCTACCAGCGCTGGCAGCATAAAAAAATTGCTTCGTAGCGCGAGATCATCCCAATCAACATTGGTAAAGATGCTTGATGCGCCCATAAACAGCAATATGCCATAGCCTATTGGTGCGGCACTTGGCCAAAGCTGATCAGCATGAATTTTTGGGTCGAGCCATAGAAAGCCCGCAAACATGATAATTAAGCAACTCAACAGCAAATAGATATAATTGAAATTTTCGCTCCAACCACTAAGATCGCCAACAATCACATGGATGGCGCTGATAATTGCCAACGTCGAAATCAAGCGTTGAATGAACTCGCGTTGCACTGCAAACAGAACGATTTCGAGCACGATTACGCCAAGCGCCGAGCCAATGTATGACCCATCAAGCATCACTACCCAGCCAATAATCGCTAAACTTTGGCCTGCAATGCTGGTTGCGAGCGCAAATTGATGAACGAACGTTGATGAACTTTTGACGCGATGCAAGCCAACCGCGACTGTGCACAGAATCAAGCCAACAATTAACGCCCCAACTTCATTAATGATGATGCGGGTAATGACCAAAAAGCCAATAAACAGCAAGGCCGCAAACCATGCGCCAATGCCAGCAAAAATTCGCATATACCAAGGATATTCGCTTGGTGGTTGCGCGGCGGGCACAAAGCCTGGTGGATCAAGCGCAAGGTCGGCAAATAATTGGCGAATACTATAACGTGCTGTGCTCATGCCTGGCCTCCTTGCAGTTGCTGCCGTTGACGCACCCAAATAATTGAGCCGATTGTTTGGCCCAAAATGATCATGCCTAAAAACAAGAAACTGATTGCAAAATCATCGGAAAGCCATTCGATCAGCCAGCGATCAACAAAAAACCAGACTGTGCCAATACTGGCCAGGGCGAGTAGCCCATCAAATTTAATAAAATAGTGATAGGCACTCATTGCAGCTATCACCACAACTGCCAAAATATAGGGCAAAAGCAAGCTGTTGCTTGGTTCGTTTCCATAGCGCCAGAAAAGGAGTTCGCTAAAGTTGAGGCTGATCAGCAGCGTAACCCAGAGTAAGCCTAGCCCAAGCACCCGATGAAACCAATTCGTTTGCAGCCAAGCAAGCTTGCGTTGACGCAAAAATTCAACCACGGCAAAACTTAATCCATTGAAGCTGAGTAATGGCAATAGCTCGTTATAATCGCGATAGCTGCCCGTTTGCTCGTAGTAAAGCAGAATTGTGGTGTTCCACAGTCCCCACCAGAGCAGCCACAACGGGGCAAAATTACCAGCAATTGCAAAGCCAGTGATAACCAAGGCCCAATTCAAAAACAGGGTGTACGCATCGGCTCCGGTTTGGTAGATTTGGCCAAACAGGGCCATCAGCGCGCCAACCAAACACGCACTGACGGTCAGCAAAATTTTGCCTTCGATGCGCTCAAGCCCATACCACAAGGCCGCAACCGTGCTGATCAGCAAGCCGCCTTGCACTAAACCAAGTTTGACAAAGCGATGCATCGTTTGCCAATTAAAGGCAAAGAAGAAAAAGACACCGCAGACGGCCAAGCCCGCCCCAAGTACCAACAACATCAGATTCAAAAATTTGACCCAGGCTTGAGCATTGGGCGTAAACCCGCTCAGCTGTAAGGCTCGTTGCCGCAGCGAACGATCAATAATGCCTTGATTGACGTAATGTTGAATTGATTCACGGGTAGGGGCTTGATCCAGCGGATCAGGAAGTTCAAGCATAGCAGCCTTTCTTTCTATCACTCTACCGAGGTGTTCAGCATATTCTAGGCCCACAGCGCTACTATCGAATGTAACCAAAGATACAGTTGTGGGATGATTTTAGGAGGCAAAGTTTGACTAAAATATATTTAGTAGTTTATAGTAAGAGCTTACAAATGGAATGAATATGGCCTAATTACGCTATTCTGGAGGATTAAATGACGTTTGGTACATTTAAGTTAAAGCCAAAGCCAGAGCATTTAGAAGGTGTTTTGAAGGTTCTTGCTCAAAAAGATTTTGCAAGCCCACACATTATTGCGAGAGAAAGTAATTTATCACTTACCGCCGTAAAATGCGCATTAGCCCAATTAGAGCAGGAAGATCGATTAATTATTAAACAGCAATTGATTAGTCCAAAACTACAAGTGGCTTTAAAAGATAAATCTAGTGATATAGCTATCTCTAACACGTCAGATTCTGAGTAAGCACGGTTTACTCTTGAAAAGAGGAATGTTTTGAACTATCAACGCAGTTTTGAAGATTTAGAGTTCAATGCTATTAAATGGTGGCCTCAGGAATTATCTGCTACTGTTGCAGAAGCTAGTGTACTGCCTATATTGATCTCATCACAGGATTTATTTATTAGTGCTCTGAAACTGTCAGGAAATCATCCAGAGCAAATATTTGACGTTATCAGTGCTGCAAAAATACCCATTAATCTATTTTTAAAACATCTTGTTGTTTTAGCTGATTATGGCGGCGAAATGATTAAACGTCTAGGTAAAGAATTTCAAGAAATTTTTCCTCAAGATGATTCTACTTTAGAATATTATATGAATTATACCTTCAAAGGGGAACAATATACCTATACATTTAAAAATCTTCCAATTAAAGGTCTTGATAATTCAAAATTAGCGATTGATGGAAAAGCAATTGTTGAAAAGAAATCCTTATCAAATTTATATTATGATATGATTATGATTTTACTCTATGGCTCAACAACAGAACAATTCAATTTAGCAGGTTTAGAAAAATGCGAAATTGGTACTATCTTAGGTAAAAATGAGATTATTGATACCTACATTACACAAAAATATTTATACGTTAGTAGAATTACGAATGGAGCAAATACAAATTCCCTTGGTCAAATTGCACAGACATACGTTTGTGGTATTTTATCCAAATATCTACCTAAAGAATATATCATTACACGTAATGGGAAAATTTTATTAAGTGATTTGGGTAATCAAGATTCTACTAAAACATCTTTTGATATTTTAGTAGAGTTAGCGGATAAAAAAGTAGGAATAGAAGTTAGTTTTCAGGTAACGACAAATAGTACAATTGAACGTAAAGCAGGTCAAGCGCGCGATCGACAAAATCGTATGCATGCTCAAAACTATTGGATTGCCTATGTTATCGATGGGGCTGGTAATTTTGAACGATCGGCAGCAGTTCGAACTATTTGCCGTTATAGTGATTGTACTGTAGCTTACTCAGAAGGCGAAATAGCAGTGCTGGCAAAATTTATTCAAGAGAAATTCAATGCTTAATTTTATCGATTTATTCGCTGGTATTGGTGGAATGCGGCTTGGCTTTGAGCAAGCAATGCAAGAATTAGGGATTGATACTAAATGTGTTTTAGCTTCAGAAATTGATAAACATGCTCAAACTACCTATGTTATGAATTTTGACGAACAACCTGAAGGTGATATAGCCCAAATTCAAGATTTTCCAAGTTTTGATTTTTTATTAGCAGGCTTTCCTTGTCAGCCATTTTCTTATGCAGGTAAGCAAAAAGGTTTTGGCGACACGCGTGGCACGCTTTTCTTTGAGATTGAGCGAATATTAAAAGCCTATAGACCTAAAGGCTTTTTGCTAGAGAATGTGCGCGGATTGACAACCCATGATAAAGGAAGAACTTTTAAAACTATTTTACAAAAACTTCATCAATTAAATTATGGTGTAACTTATTTGATTTTAAATAGCTCAAATTTTCAGGTTCCTCAAAATCGTCTACGAGTATATATTGTTGGGATTGATCAAGATCAGCCAGTATTGACGATTAATTCTCATATTGGAGCTACTGATTCACATAAGTTTAAAAAATTATCAACCCAAGCTAATTTATTTGAAACACAGAAGGTAATGCTAGTAAAAGATATTTTAGAAGATAATCCAATTGATAAATATGACTGCTCTACTGATTTTATTAATAAATTATTAAAATTTGTTAATTACCCATCTGATCTCAATGGTAAGAGATTAATCGATTATCGTAATGGTAATTCCATTCATTCTTGGGAAATTGGAATTAAAGGCGAATGTAGTTTAGAAGAGATTGAATTTATGAATGCATTAATTGCAAATCGTAGAAAAAAACAATTTGGCGCTACCCAGGATGGTAAAAAATTAACAATTGAGCAAATTAAAACTTTTTTTGATCATGAGAATCTCGAAACAATTATACAATCGCTCATAAGTAAGCGCTATTTGCAAGAGGTTAATGGTCGTTTTAACCCAGTAGCAGGAAATATGTCGTTTGAGGTTTTTAAATTCTTAGATCCTGACAGTGTTTCTATTACGTTGGTTAGTAGTGATGCGCATAAAATAGGCGTGGTGCATAAGAATCGTATTCGTCGGATCACCCCACGCGAATGTGCTCGTTTACAAGGGTTTCCTGATTCCTTTAAACTTCACCCCAAAGATAGCCTAGCCTATCGACAATTCGGTAACTCCGTATCGGTTCCTGTAGTCAAGTCTGTCATCCTTGATCTATTTAGATCTGCTAATTTAGCTACATTTTTTAGAGCGTAAAAACATCATAGCCTTATAACCGTTATCATCACTCTTATGGGATTTAGTATTTGAAGCTCTTGATATAGGCAAAAGATACTATATCAGGAGCTATTAAGCGCGTTGCTTATTGGCTTGCCATGGGCTATGATGTGATTACCTCTCCGTGTACACCAGCACTTGCCATTTTACAGGAGCACCCGCATGTCGAAGATTCTTTCAATCCACTCGTTTCGGGGTGGCACGGGTAAATCAAACACAACTGCTAATCTCGCCAGCCTGATTGCTGCTACTGGGCGGCGCGTTGGCGTGATCGATACCGACATCATGTCGCCTGGCATTCACGTGCTCTTTGGCATGGACGATGCCAGCATGAAATATTCGCTCAACGATTATTTGTGGGGCAAATGCGAAATCAAGCAAGCGGCCTACGATGTTAGCTCCAAGGTCAAGGGCTTGAATGCAGGCCAAATTTTTCTGATTCCTTCGAGCATTAAGGCTGGCGAAATTGCCCGCGTGCTGCGCGAAGGCTACGATGTGGGCTTGCTCAACGATGGCTTTCATCGCTTGGTCGAGGAGCTAAATCTCGATGTGTTGTTGATCGATACGCACCCTGGCTTGAATGAAGAAACCTTGCTCTCAATTGCGATCTCCGATGCGTTGATTATTATTTTGCGCCCAGACGCGCAAGATTATCAAGGGACTGGGGTGACGGTTGATGTGGCGCATAAATTGGATGTGCCGCAGCTCTTTTTATTGGTCAATAAAGTGCCAACCTCGTTCAACTTTGCTGAGGTCAAGGCCCGAGTCGAAAAAACCTACAACGCCGAGGTTGCCGCCGTCTTGCCGCACTCCGATGAGATGATGACGCTGGCAAGCTCTGGCATTTTTGTGCTGCAATATCCCGACCATCCATTAAGCCAATCGTTACGCGCGGTCGCCAATCGCTTAGTCTAATTGTGAAATGATGGCGAGGCATCCATGCCCAAGATTATTTCGATCCATTCGTTTCGCCCAGGCACTGGTAAATCGCAATTAACTGCCAATATTGCGACGATTTTGGCGGCAGCTGGCCAACGGGTCGCAATTATTGATAGCGATGTTAGCTCGCCCTCGATTCAAGCGATTTTTGGCGTGGCTGACAGCGCAATGACCCATAGCCTAAATGATTTTCTCTGGGGCAAGTGTGGCATCGAAGCAACCGCCGTTGAGCTTAACCCGAGCATTCGCCATGCACTCAAAGGCCAGCTCTATCTTGTGCCATTTGCCACCCGCAACAGCACAATCGATTACGATATTCGCTTGCTTAGCGATAGTTTCGAGTTATTGATCAATACTTTGGGCTTGGATGTGTTGTTGATTGATACCCAGCCGGGTGTGCAATTTGCCGCCTTGCCTTCAATTGCTTTTTCCGATATTCAGCTGCTTGTGTTGCAATTGCGCGAGCAAGATCTGCAAGGCACTGGCGTGGTAATCGATATTTCCGAGCAGCTTGGCATTGATGAGATGGTGCTGGTTGTCAACCAAATTCCTGAGCATTATAATTTGCGCGAAGTCCAGCAAAAAATCGAACAAATTTATCAACGCCCAGTTTTGGCAGCTTTGCCCTACGCCGAATTGTTGGCCGAGTATCAGCCAGCAACCGATACTAACGCCCATATTTTTGTTGTCGACCATCCCGACCATCCTATCTCCCTACTGTTGACTAATGTGGCTGCAACCCTGACCGCTTAATCGCTGCGGACATTGTTGTACTTGCGCAAAGGATGCGAGCTACATGCTAAAACGCTTGGAACAGGGCTTAAAAGTCCAACCGCAAGAATGGCGCTTGGTGCTTGCGCTCATGGGCTTGTTGGCCTTGAATACCTTGGTGCTCGAACTGGCCGATGTGGTGGCCATGGCGGGCTTTATTAGCAGCCTTGGCACCGAACAACTCCTGTGGCTTTGGCCAGTTGGCATGTTGCTGACGATTGTTGCTGCTGGCAGCTATGCGCTGATTGTTGATCGAACTGAGCGGGTCAAATTGATTCAACGCTTATTGGCTGGCTTTGGGGCTTGCTATCTGGGGCTGTTGGCGCTATTTTGGTTCAAAGCTCCTGCCTGGCTGCTTTATCCAGCCTTATCGATCCTCAACGAACAGCAATATGCCATTTTCCCCTTGGCCTTTTGGGCCTTAGCCAATGATATTTATGCTACTTCTGAGGCGAAGCGTTTGTTTCCCTTGCTTGGTGCAGGCGCGACCATCGGCAGCCTTTTGGGCAACGGCCTGGCAGCGCTGATCGCCACATGGCTGGTTGGCAACGACCAAGACAACACGAGTTTGGTTTTGGGCGTATGCGCTGGCTTATGCTTTTTAGCGATTAGCTTCGTTTGGCTGGTTTTTCGGCGCTATGAATTGCGCGCGCGCCAAAGCAAAAGTGAACGCGAATCGATTCGTGCGACCTTTAATACTGGGTTGGATGTGATTCGCCATGTGCCATTGTTTCGCTTGCTCGCGCTGGTATTATTTACAACTGGCTTGGCCTTGACGGTGATCGAATTTCACTTTTTGCGCAGCATTGACCAGATTGTGGCCGCCGATCCGTTGCGCTTTCAGCAACTGTATGGCTTCTACAAATTGGGGTTTGTGCTGGTGCTTTTGTTGTTTCAATGGCTGTTGGCTGGGCGGTTGCTCAGCAAAACTAGCCCCAAACAGGCCTTTATCGCGCTGCCCATCGTTCTGTTGCTTTGCATTCTGGGAGCTTTGGCGCAACCACTGATTGGCGGGTTGATTGGCCGTTTTGGGGCGCGTTTGGCCCAAACTGGCTGGGACGAACCCTTGCGCAAATCGGTGCAGAGTATTGTTCCCGACGAGCGGCGCGGGCGTGTCAGCGTTTTTCTTGATAGCTATTGTTATTCATTCGCGACAATCGTTGGCTGCGGGGCGATCAGCCTCATTTTGTTGCCAAGCTGGCTTGGTGGGCTAGCCGCTTCGTTGAGCACGCTGCTGTATCTTGGTTTTGCAGTGCTGGCCACGGCTGTTGGCTTGTGGGCCGCTTGGCGCATCCGCCATGTCTACGATAAAAGTCTGCTGAACTGGCGACTGTCGCGCTCTCGGCGAAGGAGCGTCCTCGATGGCATCGAGTTCTGAGGCGCGCTTAGCTCAGTTTGGCGAATTAGAGCCATTGTGGCATAAGTTGCAAGATAGCGTGCGTTGGCCAATGATTCCTCCGCAAGCCAATCGCGATGCGCCCAAGGGCATGCAGCTACGAGCTATTTTGGGATCTGAAGCCAGCGAAATAGGGCTAGTTCAAGCCTTATTTGCCACGATTTTCCCGCATTTGGCCCATTATGAGCCATTTTTGGCGATGTATGCAGAGCCATTTTCGCGCAGCCACCCAGCCACGCTCGACCATTTGTGGCTGATTGAGCACAACGGCAAGCCTGTTGGGGTGCGCATGTTCAGCTATCTGTATCGGCGCAATTTTGGCCACGGCGCATTTATTGGCATCGATCAGCAAGTGCGCGGCACGGGTATTGGCCGTTGGCTGGTGCAAGCAACCCATCAACAATTGGCGCTCGATGCCTTGTATAGCGGCAACCCTGCGGTTTTGGGCTATAGCGCTGAAGTTACGCGGGTTGAGGATGGGCTGCATGAAGGTGATCGCCAAGAGCGCGAGGCCCGCTTGCGCTTTCATCTTAATAATGGCGCTGTGCTCCTGCCAGTTGAGTATATCGAGCCGCCAGTGATTAAAAATAGCGATGAGCAGGCAGCGCGCCAATTGATGATTGCGCCGCAACCAATGCACTTAGTCTTTTATCCCAGCCAGCA
The DNA here is from genome assembly GCF_016907925.1 of Herpetosiphon giganteus. Taxonomy (GTDB): domain Bacteria; phylum Chloroflexota; class Chloroflexia; order Chloroflexales; family Herpetosiphonaceae; genus Herpetosiphon; species Herpetosiphon giganteus. The sequence goes on from NZ_JAFBCZ010000005.1 coordinate 11,043, forward strand.
GCAGCCGTTGAAGCTGACGACAATTCAAGCAATTGTGCAAGCGATTTACCATGATATTTACTATTTAGATCACGATAATCCTTTTGTGCAGCACGCGCTTGCGTCGTTGCGGTGAGGAATAGCATTCTATGACAGCCGTAGCACCCAAAAGCCGTTTTTTGAGCCTGCGTTGGCGTTTGTTGGCCATTTTTACGCTGTTGTTTTTAAGTGTTTTAACCGGAGTTTTCATCTGGTTTTTGAATTATGCCACCAACAATGCCCAAGCAGAGCTTGAAGCCGATTTGATGGCGATTGCCAAAACTGCCGCCGCTGGCATCGATGGTGATGAACATAGCGCGCTGTATACCCAAGGCCAAATCGATGATCCAACCTATCTCAAAATTAATGCCTATTTGCGCGAAGTCAAAACGATCAATCCCAAGGCTTCGGGTATTTATAGCTTTGTGCAATTGCCCAACGAGCCAGAACAAGCGCGCTTTGTGGTGAGCGCGGCGATTCCACCTGGCCAAGCGCCAACCGCCCGCGAACAAGCGTTGGCCAGCGAATCAAGCGCTGGCTGTACAATTCGGCCCGATACCCGCCCGCTGATTAATGCTGCATTCACGGCGGCTGGCGGTTTTACGCCCGATATGGCGCGTGGCTTGCGCGAACCAAGCATCGATCCCAATCCATCGACCGATCAATGGGGCGAATGGATTGCCGGTGCTGCGCCGATTTACAATGCCAAAGGCGAGACGGTTGGCGCGGTTGGGGTTGATATGTGTGTGGCCGAAGTTGCTGCTGTGCGCAATCGAATTAGCCAAACGTTAATTCCAGGCTTTTTGATTGTGACTGCGCTCTTGGCGATTGCGGTTTATTTGATTGCTCACCGCCTGACGCGCCCGATTATTGGCTTAACTGCGGTTGCCACCCAAATTAGCAATGGCGATTATAGCTCGGAAGTGCCCGAAAGCAGCAGCGGCTTGCGCGACGAGGTTGCGACGCTTGCCAGCGTCTTTGCCATGATGGTCGATAAAGTGCGCGAACGGGAGAACAAATTGCGCCAACAGGTTGCCGAATTGCAAATTATTGTTGATGAGGGCAAGCGCAAGCAGCAAGTTGATGAAATTGTTGATAGCGATTTCTTCCGTAATTTGCAAGAAAAAGCACGGGAAGCCCGCCAACGTCGCGATCGTCGCCCGCCTGACCAAACGAACTAATTGGAATCAGCGATCACCGTGGAGTGAGTATGGAGCATTCCGACGAAATCCATGCTGGCCTGAGCATCTTGGAGCTTCAGGATTTGAGCTTGGCCGAACGCAGCCTGATTCGAGCAATTTTGCGCCAGCGCGAGGTTGATGAGGCGAAGCTTGGCGAGGCACTGGCTGCATTGCCCGATGCGCAAGCCTTCAGCAGCCTTGAAATTCAGCAAGCACTCACAGCGCTGCTTGAACAGCAATATTTGTTGTTGCTTGCTGGCGAACCACGGCGCTATAAAGTTAATTTACGCGCAAAAGCCAGCAATCTGCCGCGTTCAAACACCTCTGTTTCGCCCAACGATCAGCCTCAGGCTCGGCGCACTATCGATGTGCTTTGGGATGCGCTCGATCAAGCAACAGCCCAGAGCGATCTGCCAAGTTTTGACGATCAAGTTTAAGATCCCCTCACCCCAACCCCTCTCCCACGCGGCGGGCGAGGGGCTTTAATATCGTGGTTCTGGCCTGATTCGTTGGTAAAAACGTCGTTTTGAGCCGCTGCTGGAGCATCTCCAGAGCTTACGGTGGTTCTTCGGCAATGCGTCGGTAAACACGGCTGCTCCCCCTCGCCCGCGTTCAGTGGGAGAGGGGGTCGGGGGGAATTAAATCTAATGGGTTTTTTCTAAGGCTGCTTGGGCCACAAAATGCTCTGGCTTATAGCTGCCAGGGTCGCTTTGGAAGGTAATTGCAAAGCGGTTCCACATATTGATTGTGCTAATTGCCGTCACCAATTTGACCAATTCGCTTTCGCTAAATGCGCCAAGCAAGCGTTGATAGAATTCGTCGGCAACGTGGTTTTGGGCAATTTGAGTCAGCACTTCGGTTAATTCAAGCGCCAAGCGTTCGCGCTGATTGTAGTAGGGCGTATCGCGCCATGCATTCAGCCCATAGATGCGTTGCTCGGTTTCGCCAGCGCTGCGGGCATCTTTGGTATGCATGTCGAGGCAGTAGCCACAACGATTAATTTGCGAAGCGCGAATTTCAATTAAGTTGACAATCGCTGGCTCTAAGCCGCTGTTGTGCGCAAGGTCACTCAATTTTAATAACGGTTTAAAGGCTTCAGGAACGGTTGCCATATAATCTAAGCGAGCTGTCATTGCTAGAAACCTCACACAAAAGAAATTCGATAGCTCTATTCTAGCAATGGCTGTGATTGCTACCAGTGCCAATTGTTGATCAGTTAATGGTACCAGTTTGCAATTGCTGCAAAATCTGGCCAAGCTGCTCGATTCCAGCCCGCATAACTTCGAAGCTAAAGCCTGCATAGCCAAGCAAAATTCCTTGGCGACTGAGTGGCCGCAACGCAAAATGATTGACGTTCTCGATCATCAGGCCGCGTTGTGCCGCTAAACTTGTTACCATTTGCGCATTTATGCCTTCTGGGAGCCACGCCGTGCAATACATTCCCGCAGGCGGTGCATTCACTTCTAAGCCAAGTTCGCGCAGCAATTGCAGCATATAATCGCGGCGCTGAGCATAGAGTTGGCACATGCGATGAAGATGGCGGCTGAAATGGCCTGCATTGATAAATTCGGCCAAGGTAGCTTGATTAATCAATGGCGTATGCACATCGGCCAAGCGCCGCAACAGCGTGAACGGCTCGACCAAATTTGGCGGCATAACCAGGTAGCCAATTCGCAAAGCAGGGAACAGCACTTTGCTGAATGTGCCAACGTAGAGTACTCGTTCTGCTTGATCAAGGCTATAGAGCGAGGCAATCGGGCGGCCAGCGTAACGATATTCGCTATCATAATCATCTTCAAGAATGTAGGCTTGTTGCTGGGCGGCCCACTCCAAAAGCTGCAACCTGCGGCTGAGGCTCAGCGTGCTGCCAAGCGGAAATTGGTGTGAGGGCGTGACATACACCAAGCGGGCATGGGGCGCAAGCGCAATGCCGCTGGCCACCTGCAAGCCCTCGTGATCGACTGGCACTGGCACAATGCTCGCCCCAGCCCCCAATAAGACCCCGCGCACGCCCAAATAACCAGGATCTTCCATCCAAACCTGTTCGCCGCGGTTGAGCAAGCCATGAATGGCTAAATTGAGCGCTGCTTGCGCCCCATTTGTAATCAAAATCTGCTCAGGGCTGCATTGCACTTGGCGGGTTAGTGCAATGTGCTTGGCGATGGCCTCGCGTAACGGCGCATAGCCTTTGGCATCTTGATAGCCTAGGCTCGCTTTGCCTAAATGACGAATTTGTTGATGTTGCAGCCGTTGCCATAAGCCGCTCGGGAAATCGGCGATCGCTGGAATGCCCGAGCTGAGTGGTTGGCCGATTAAGCGCGCGCTGGTTGCGTTGTCGGTCATCTGCGGCGCGTAAATTTGGTCTAAGGCATGGTCAGCTAAGCGATGTTGGGTTTGGCTAGGATTTGCTGGGCTATTTGATTGCAGCGTTGGTAAATCAAGCTCAGGTACGTTGCTCGATACAAATGTGCCTTGGCCACTATAACTTTCGAGATAGCCTTCAGCGATTAATTGTTCGTAGGCATTCAGCACCGTATTACGCGAAAGGCTGAGTTGGCTAGCGAGGCTGCGGCTTGAGGGCAATTGCATGCCGCGCTTAAGCTCGCCAGTTAAAATCGCTTGGCGCAAATGTTGATAGAGTTGTTGATAGAGTGGCTGGCTATCGACACTTAACAATAATGGCTTGATCATACTTCACTCCACGCAAGAATCTATTGCTAGTATAGCCAAATGTAGCTCAAATATTCGCTTGTTTTTATGCAATTGCTACTTGACTTTTTGAAGTAAGCGAGTATACTGAAATAGAACATTTGTTTTATTGGCAATGGAGGAACTTGGCCGATGAACGCAGCTGATCAACCGAGCGATGACTTTCCAGCTAAGCTGAGCCGACCTGCCTATAGAGCCTTGCTGCATGCTGGCTACACGAGTTTGGCCCAGTTGACTGAAGTGACCACCCGTGAGCTTGGCAAACTGCATGGCATGGGGCCAAAAGGCATCCACCAGTTGCGCGAGGCGTTGGCCGCCAAGGGCCTAACATTTGCTGATGAAACCAGTGTTCAGGATTGAGTTTGTGTTGAATGTAAGGAGTGACTAACATGAGTACTCAAGTGTTTATTAATCTCGCAGTGCAAGACCTCCCCAAATCAATTGAATTTTTCAAAGGCCTCGGCTACGAACAAGATTTGCAATTTAGCGATGAAACTGCTGCCAGCATTGTGATTAGCGAAACGATTTATGTGATGCTGCTGACCCATCCCAAGTTCAAAGAGTTTATTCCCAAAAATGCTGGGATTAGCGATGCCCGCAGTGCAACCGAAGTGCTGGTTTCGTTGACGATGGACAGCCGCGAAGCCGTCGACAAAATGTATGACAAGGCGCTTTCGCTTGGTGCTACCAGCTTCAGCGAGCCAATTGAAATGGGTGCAATGTACAGCCGCAGCATTCAAGATTTTGATGGCCATATTTGGGAATTCTTTTATATGGATATGAACGCTGCGCCACCCCAATAACGCTTAGCTGTAATGCTTCATTGTTGCCAATCCAATGAACCAATAACGCCCAGCAAATAAGTTACTTTGCAACAGCACCATGAATTCATGGTGCTGTTTGTATTCCTGCGGTTTTGTTTTACACTTAGCTGGCAATTCAGCGAACGGTGGAGCTATGATGCAAACGTGGGTTGATGGAACCGTTATGCGTGGCCATGGCGTGGCTTCGGGCCAAGCCAGCGATTCGCCCTATCCAGCAGGCACAATTGCCATGCAACAGCCCTATTTTGCCGCACTCGGGCTTGATTTGGCGGGCTTGCATTTGGCAACAATTAATCTTGATATTCAGCCAGCCAAGTGGCGTTTACTGCAAGCAGATTATACGTTTCGCGCGCTGCGCTGGACTGATCTACACCCGCCAGAAGATTTTTCATTTATCCGCATCCAGCTGCTTTGGCAAGCCCAAAGCTACGCGGGCTACATCTATTATCCGCATCCAGCAACCAAAATGCAACATTTTCAATCGCCAAGTATGCTGGAATTATTTCTGCCATGGATTGCGACGATCAGCTATGGAGCGCGGGCACGCTTAATCTATCGAGCTGAGCAAATTCAAATTGAGCCGGCTGCTCTGCTATAATCGCAGCCAAAGCCGACCATTTTAGCAGGACATAACACTATGTTTGGACGTGAAATTCTTGGGCATCCCGCTGCCGCCTTGCGCCGCGAGTGGATTGTGACCAATGGCGCTGGAGCTTATGCCATGGGTTCGCTCTTGGCAAATGCGCCAATTCGTAAATATCATGGCTTGTTGATTGCCGCCTTGGAGCCGCCCTTGGGCCGAACCTTGTTGGTTGGTGGTTTGCAAGCAAGCGCAGAGTATGGCAGCGAAACCTACGCATTAAGCAGCTTTGAATATAGCGATGGCCGATTAAGCGATGGCTATCGCAACCTTGAAACATGGCACTTGGATGGCACGATTCCAACTGCGCGCTATGCCTTGGCCGAAGCAGTGCTTAGCCAGCGTATTTGGATGGAAGATGGCGCGAATACAACCTATGTGCTATTGACCCACGAGCGTGGCAACGCTCCCATAAGCCTTAACCTACGGCCTTTGCTGTGCGAGCGTGATCATCACGATACAACAGTTGAGGCCGATTGGCAGCCAAGTTTTGGCGAGTTAGCCAATGGTGTGCTGATGACGACTCCTGCTGGAACCACCGTGCGCCTGTTGAGCAGCCATGCAACGTGGCAAAGTGAGTCAGCAACCTGGGTCGAAGATATTTACTACCGTGAAGAACTTGAGCGTGGCTACCCCGACACAGCACGTTTGTTGCAGGCTGGCGAATTTAGCGCAACTTTGCAACCAGGCCAAAGCCTGACTTTGGTCTTTTCGACCGAGGCCGAGCCAAGCACCGATGGGCTTCAAGCTTTGGCGCGTGAGCAAGCCCGCCAAGCCGAACTCTTGGAGCAAGCGCGGCTCTTGCAAAAAGCTCCCGATTTTATCAAGCAACTGGTATATGCAGCCGATCAATTTATGGTGCGGCGGGCGGTGCAATTACCCGATGGCAGCACATGGCAAGGCTGGAGCGTGATTGCTGGCTATCCATGGTTCAGCGATTGGGGCCGCGATACGATGATTGCCTTGCCTGGCTTGTTGATGGCAACTGGGCGGGCCAATTTGGCGGCTGATGTATTGCGCACGTGGAGCCATTTTTTAAGCCAAGGCATGTTGCCCAATCGCTTTCCTGATGTTGGCGCTGAGCCAGAATACAACACCGTTGATGCCACGCTCTGGTTTTTTCAAGCGCTGCGCACGGTCTATCAAGCGACTGGCGATATTCAATTGGTTGCCGATTTGTATCCCAAACTGGTTGAGATTATCGACTGGCATGAACGCGGCACGCGCTACTCGATCAAAGTGGCCGATGATTATCTGTTGACTGCTGGCGAACCCAATGTCCAATTAACATGGATGGATGCTAAGTTTGAGGATTGGGTGGTTACGCCGCGTGAAGGCAAAGCAGTTGAAATTAACGCCTTGTGGTATAGCGCCTTGCGCACCTTGGGCGAATTTGCCACCTTGTTGGGCTACGATCGCGATGTTGAGCGCTTTCGGTTGGCTGCTGAACAAGTGGCAACTGGCTACGAACGCTTTTGGTCGGCTGAACATGGCTATCTCTACGATGTGATTGACGGCCCGCATGGTGCTGACCCGGCGTTGCGTCCCAACCAATTATTCGCGGTTTCGGTTGCGCACTCGCCGCTTGACGATGCCAAAGCCAAGGCGGTGGTGGATAGTTGCGCGCGCTATCTGGTGACCTCGTATGGCTTGCGCTCGTTAGCTCCGCACGATCAACAATATCTTGGCCTCTATGGCGGCGATTTAAAAACTCGCGATGCTTCGTATCACCAAGGCATTACGTGGGGCTGGCTGATTGGGCCATTTATTAGCGCGGTGAGCAAAGTTTATGGGGTCGAGCAAGCGCGGAGCTATTTGCAACCGTTCGCTGATCATCTCCGCGATGCGGGGATTGGCTCGGTGAGCGAGATTTTTGATGGCGATACGCCAATTACACCGCGTGGCTGCCCATGGCAGGCTTGGAGCGTAGCCGAGTTGCTGCGCTGTAGTGTTGAGATGAATAGTCGCTAAGCAAGCGGTTAGGTGTAAAGGTTCATTGGATTGACAACCAGCGGCATGCCCTCACCCCCAACCCTTCTCCCACTGAACGCGGGCGAGGGGAGTACGGAGTCAGCGGTTCCCCCTCGCCTCGCGGGCGGGAGAGGGGGCAATCGAAGGTTAACGTAATGAACCTTTACAGTTAGGCATTAGGGCTAAGAAACCGCGAAGGGCGCGAAGATCGCGAAGATTGGGGCGAAGTAAGCTTAATAATAATCCACAACGCAACTATTAGGGGGTGCAGGGGGATGAAAACCTCCTGCGTTTCCCTCCGGCGGAGGGACGGAAGGGTGGCGAAGGAGCTATTTTTTGCTCCAAGCGAACCTGAATTCAGGCTTGCTATGGCCCAAAAAACCACTATATAGAGCGAGCCGGGCTATGCTATAATGCAGCCTGTTGCCACTGCCTGTAGGAGACCCAACCAATGACGCACTACTACCCTGATGGTGCTGCCCCGGTCGTCATGCATACGGTTGCACGCATCGAACGCCAACTGCCAGTTGAAGGAGAAGTGCTGGTGCGGGTTGGCAGTCGGGTGGAGCCAGATGATATCGTGTTGCGGGCGCAATATCCACTTGATCCACAAATTATTAATATTGCGCGCGATCTTGGCGTATTGCCGACCCAAGTCTATTCGAAAATGAAAAAAGAAGAGGGCAATAAAGTCGCCAAGGGTGAAGTGTTGGCGCGGGCTGGGTTAATTGCTGGCTCTTCCGTGTTGGCTCCGGTTGCTGGTACAATAACAACGATTGATCGCAGCACAGGCTATGTCACCCTCACTCCTAATCCACTACCAATCGAACTTAAAGCGCAAGTTCGCGGGATTGTGATGGAAGTGCCTGATTCGCGCACGGTGATTATCGAAACGCCAGCCTCGTATGTACAAGGCATTTTTGGCCTTGGCGGCGAGCGTTTTGGGGTGCTGCGCTTGTTGGTGACAGATCCCAAAGAGCAAGTTGATATTAGCTCGATTGATGCCCGTTCGGCCTATGCAATTTTGATTGGCGGCGCGAGCATCACGGCAGCAGCCTTGCGCAGAGCAATCGATGAGCAAGTGCGTGGCGTGATTGTTGGTGGCATCGAAGAACACGAATTGCGTGATTTCCTTGGCGATGATGGCTTTGATGCTTGGCGCACAGGCTATAATACATGGCGCTTGCCAGCCCCGCCCTACAATCGTGATCCCGGCCTAACCTTAATGATCACCGAAGGTTTTGGGGTGCATCCCATGAACGAAGCGTTGTTCAAAACGCTATCGTTGTATGATCAACAAGAGGCCTTGATCGAAGGCGTTACCCAACTCCGTAGCCCTCAACGCCGCCCACGGGTGGTGATTCCACTCTCGCGGGTACGCAATATTGAGCAAGCAGCTGTCATTAAAGCAAGTTTGGCGGTTGGCAGTCCAGCGCGGATTGTGGCTGGCCCCCATCGCGGCACGGTTGGCACTGTGCGCAGTTTCCCTGCCTTGCCCCAACTCTTGCCTTCTGGTGTTCGTTCGCATGTCGTTGAAATAACCCTTAGTGATGGGAAGCAAACGCTGCTACCGGCAGCAGCACTTGAACCCCTGTCACCCTGATCCTACCAAGCTAGGTTGATCGAGGAGTGTAGTTGGCCATGACCGAACGCCAACCCAACGAAGCCTCTGAGTATAGTCGTGCTCCGACTATTCTTGTTGTTGATGATGATACGACGATTTGCCGCTATTGCTCGAAAGCGCTGCGCAATGTCGGCTATCAGGTTGTTGATACAACGTCGGGCTTGGTCGCGCTAGATTATATGCGCCATCAAGTGTTCGATTTGTTGTTGACCGATATTAAAATGCCTGAGATGAGCGGCCTTGAGTTGGCTCGGCAGGCGCGGGCCTTAAATCCAGGCTTGGCCGTGATTATCATGACTGGCCAAACTACCTTGGAAACGCTGCGCGAGGCGGTGCAACAGGGTGTAACCAGCTATCTTAGCAAGCCCTTTGAGATTGAAGAAATGCGCTTGACGGTGGCGCAAGTGCTGCATCAACGAGCAACGGTGCTGCAAAAGGTTAAGCTTGAAGCAATTGTGCATCAACTTGAATTAAGCAGTGCCTTTAATCGCACGCTTTCGCTGAGCGAGTTGTGCGGCGAGATTGTGCGGGTTACCAATAGCGAAATTGGCTGTCAATTTGGCTACTTCTTGTTGCAACAGCCTGAGGAAGCGCCACGCTTGCTGATGGGCCAAGCCAATCATCCCCAATTAAATGAGGCTGGTTGGCAGTTATTGCAAGAAACCTATCACCAGCAACAGCCAATTCAAACCACGCTCAATTTGGCGAATATTGACCATAATGTCATTACGTTTCCTTTGCGGGTTGGCGGGGCGATGATCGGCAGCGCTTTGTTTGATTATACTGAAGCCTTGCCCAGCGCCCAAATCGAAGGCATGATGCTGTTGCTGAATCAAGCAGCATCTGCCTTGAATAATGCCCAACTTTTTACGCGGGTGCAAGAGGCCAACGGGCGTTTGCAAGAGCTTGATCGGCTAAAAAGCGAGTTTATTTCGATCACCTCGCACGAGTTGCGCACGCCGCTGGCGGTGGTGCTTGGCTATGGCATCGTGATTCAAGAACGCAGCGAGCAGCCAATTCGTACCTATCTTGATCGCTTGGTCGAGAGTGCTCAGCGCATGAAGGAAATTATCGACGATATGACGCACCTGCGGCGCTTGGATACGCGCCAAACCGAGTTGCAGGTTGAGCCAATTGTGCTTGATGAATTGCTCTATGAAGTTATCGAGCAAATGCAAGGGCTGGCCCAAAAGAAAGCCCAAACGATCTCATTGGCCACGCCGCCCGATGCACTCTGTACCTTGTATGCAGATCGGGCCAAAATTGCCTTGGTGTTGATGAGTTTGCTCTCAAACGCCATGAAATTTACCCCAGCAGAAGGCATTATTACGTTGCGGGCTTGGTGCGAAACGGTGCAAGCTGTGCCCTATGAACACAACTATTTCAAAGGCACGCTGCAACCTGGGCCATGGGTTTTTGTCAGCATCAGCGATTCGGGCATTGGCATTCCTGAATCGCAGTTGCAACGAATTTTTGATCGGTTTTACCAAGTAGCCCAATCACTCACCCGTGAGTATGGGGGTACTGGGGTAGGTTTAGCCCTTGTGCAAGGCTTGGTTGCATTGCATAATGGTCATGTTTGGGTTCAAAGCGAAGAAGGTCGCGGCAGTACGTTCACGGTTGCACTGCCACAGCGGGGGCTTTAGCCTCACAAGTAGGAGTTTGTATGGGCTACAGGGTCTTTGTGGTAGCTGGTGATAATACGGTGCTTCAATCGCTGAGTACGGCTGTCACAGGCGAAATTGAGCTTTCGATGCTGCAATCGTCCAACGAGGCATTGTGGGAATTGCAGCAAATTGCCCCCGATGTCTTGATTGCCGATTATGATTTGCCCGGGTTTAGTGGCTTAGATTTGGCTGATCTTGTGCCAAATTTTGCGCCCGACACGCGGGTGATTTTGGTCGCTCGTTCGGCTAACCCTGAGGTTGCCGAGCAAGCAGCGCAGCGCGGCGTATTTCGGTTCATTGACCGCAATTTGACGGCAGTTTTGGTGCTTGATGCTTTAGATGAAGCATTGCAAGCAGCGCCGCCGCCACGTCCGGTCGAGCCAGAACCAGTCTACGAACCAGAGCCAGAGCCAGAACCACAGCCTCAAGCTCCTTCGCGCTTTGCCCCACCGCCAAGCGTTTCCAAAGCGCCTGCGCCTGCCAAAATGGGTGGCCCGCCACCAGTTTCTAAAGCGCCAACTCCGGTAGCACGCACAACTGCGCCAGCACCAGCCCCATCCAGCATCAGCAAAGGGCCGCCACCAGTCAGCCCGCGCCCAACTGCACCACCTCAGCGCTCGCGCACTGCGCCTCCGCCGGTGAGTGCGCGCCCAGCGCCAGCGACGCGTTCAGCGCCACCACCAGTTAGCCCACGGCCTACGGCCCAACAACCAACGCGGCCAGCAACAACTCCGGCGCGCCCTGCTGCCCCAACCCAGCAAACGCCGCCGCCAGCTCAGCAAACGCCGCCACCAGCAACTAATGCTGATGATGTGTTTGGCTCGAAGTTGCGCAGCGGTGGTTCGTTGGTCTTGACTGCTGAAACCTTGGCTCCTTTGGTGGCGAAACTCAAGGATCTTGGGGTGCAGCTCGGCGCTCAATCAACCATTTTGACCGACCGCTGGGGCGTGCCTTTGGTTGAAGAAGGCCACACCTCGCTGCCATTGCCGCCATTTTTGCCCTTGTTGGCCACCAGCTTTTCGACAATGGTCGATTATACCCGCCAACTGCATAACGATCCTGGCAGCGGCCTGTATATGCACGAAGGCGACATCTACGATTTTTATATTTTTGATGTTGGCAAGCAATTTTTGTTGGTTATGGTCTTCGATAAAACCATCGCCGCCCCCAAACTGGGCACGGTTTGGTTGTATGCCAAACGTGCTGTGCGCGAGTTGGCCGACGAGCTTGAGGGCTAATTCTCCAATGAGCGAAGCTGTGTAGCCAAGCCTCAGCAACTACACAGCTTCGTTTGGGTTCATCTTTCACGCCTATTCTCACCCTTCTGTTGATTGCCTACATCCCACTTGCCATCGTATTCTAGGCCTAGCTAATCCGCACTTGCGACAATGAAGTCTCTGCATCTTTTGTGTTGTGAGGTATCCACCATGACGACCCACGCAGCTACCGGTGCATCGCAGATTGAGCACAGCTATAACGCTGGTTTTGCCGCCGCCGAGCAAGCTTGCTCGCAGCTGGCCCCCCATTCGCCCACCTGTTTAATCGCTTTTACCACCGATACTTACGATCAAGCAGCTGTTGTGCAAGGAATTCGCGCTGCCAGCAAGCAAGCACCATTAATTGGTTGCTGCGCAGGCGGCATTATTAGCAATGCTGGCACCTACACCAACGGCGTGGTGGTGCTGGCGCTCACATCCGATGCCCTGAAACTCGATTTAGGCTTAGTGGCTGGCGTAAAAGCCGATCCCAGCAAGGTTGCCGATCAATTGGCCGATCAATTAGAGGATGCCTTGGATCAGGCAGCTGGTTCGCAGGCTGCGCTTGTACTAGTCGATGGTTTGGCCGGAACCTTGACCGATTTTGTGCAACATGCCACTGCCGCGTTTGGCCCGCTCTGCCCGATGGTTGGCGGCGGCGCTGGCGATAGTTTCCAGTTCAAGCAGACCTATCAATTTGTCAACGATCAGGTGATTAGCGATGGAGCTGCGGTTGGGGTTTTGCAATCGCCCACGCCCATGGGAATCGGGGTGCAACATGGCTGGGAGCCAGCGGCCCGCGGCTTAGTTGTCACCCGTAGCGAGGGCACAATCATCTATGAGCTTGATGGCCGACCTGCCTTTGCGGTCTACCAAGAGCTATTTCCCGATTTAACCGTCGAGAATTTTGGCCGCTTTGTGATTGACCACCCCATTGGCTTGCCCCAAATTAATGGCGAGTTTTTGATTCGCGATCCATTGCGCACGCATCCCGATGGCTCGATTGAATGCATTGCCAGCGTACCCAAAAACGTGGTTGCCCACATTATGCATGGCTCGCCCGAAACCTTGTTTAATGCAGCTCAACTGGCCACCAAACGCGCTTTAGCTGCGATTGAAGGGCCGCCAGCAGCCTTAATTATTTTCGATTGTGTTTCGCGCTTGGCAATGCTTGGCGACGAGGCTGCAACCGAAGTTCAACGCATTCGCGAGGTCGCAGGTTTAGATGTGCCAGTGGTTGGGATGTTTAGTTTTGGCGAAATTGCTGCTGCGGAAACTGGCGGCGCATTATTCCACAATAAAACCGTTGTTGTGTACGCTATTGGTCAGGCCTGACCATTGAACGGATGACGTTGTATGCTCAATCGTGAAATCGAACTAGCCATTCTCTATGAAATATCGTCGCTGCCTTTAACGTTAACAACGATTGAGGCCACGTTGGATGTTGCCCTCGATAAAGTAACCAGATTATTTGCCTGCGAAGTGGCGATTTGCTATCTGCTCGAAGCGCCATTGCAATTGGTAGCCAAGGCGGCGCGTGGCGTGCGGCTCAAACGAGTATTGGCCACGATTGAGCTAACAGAGCCAGCCCAACTTGGCACCTATAGCCAAGCATGGCAGGCAGGCGAAGCGCTGCCATGGCCAATTGATCCCTTGCAAGGCCAATACCCGATGCAAGCAGCCATGGGCCTGCCAATTTGGAATGAAGGCGAATTGTTGGGTTGGATCTACGCTGGACGCTTGAAAGGCCAGACATTTAGCACCGTCGAGGTCTCGTTATTCAATATTTTTGCCAACCGCATTGGCAGCGCGTTGGCGATTACGCTTGGGCGTTTGCGCGATCAGCAACAGCAGCGTGATTTGGCCCAAGCCAATGCCCAGCTTGAGCAAACCCTCAGCCGATTAACCGATGTTTATCAACAGCAAGAGCAATTACTGCAAACCATTCGCGAGCTTTCTGCGCCATTGCTGCAAATTGCCGATGCAGTGATGCTGTTGCCGCTGATTGGCACGGTTGATCAAGAGCGAGCCAGCCAAATAACTGCCAACGTCTTGCAAACAATCAGCCAACAGCATGCGACGGTTTGTATTATTGATATTACGGGAATTGCGGCGCTGGATTATACTGCCGCCAATAGCCTATTGCAGCTGGCTCAATCGGCGCGCTTGCTCGGAACCCAAATTATTCTCTGTGGAATTTCGCCAGATGTGGCCCAAATTTTGGTCTCGTTGAGCATGGATTTAGCTGGAACGCGCACAACCAACGATTTGCAGCATGCCTTGCGTTTAGCCTTTCACTTGGCTGGGTCGCGTGATTATAAACTGTTTGCTTAACCAACAAATGGGTGAACTCAACCCATTGAGTGCACCCATGTTTGTCTCCCGACTTAATTAGGCCTAATCTGGCTCCCAGACACCTTCGCCATCCATTACCCGTTGTAATTGTTCTGGAAACCGATCGTGACGTAAAGGTTTGCCAATAAACCCATCGAACCCCGCAGCGCGTACTTTGGCAACGTCTTCTGCCGTGTTATCAGCACTGACTGCAACCACGATTGCATTCAGTAATTTTGGATGAACCCGAATCTTTTCGAGAATGCTATATCCGTCATCACCAGGCAAATTTAAATCAAGCAAGACTAAATTAATTGGTGGAACGTCATTTTTTGCCATAAATGCGAAAAGCTGCTTTCCTGATGGCCGAACATTACAATAGCGCACGCGTGGGTCATCATTGAGCATTTCGGTAATAATCCACATGTTGTCGGCGTTATCTTCGACAACCATAACAAACGCTTTTTGAATTGGGGGCATCGCTGCATCCTTTCTGTGGTATATGGAGCGCGATAATGGCGTAGCGATCTCACTCTATTGTATGCGACACTTGAAAAAAGTACAACTAGCAGCGTTACGACAGCCCTACGAATCCATCTAGGCCATGAACTTCAATTAACGCATACATTCAGTTATTTTAAGTAGTTTTTAATAAATTTTGCTTGTAGCTGGCTAGCTTAGCCACTAAGCAGCCCACTCAATCGTTTAATAATTATTAATGTAATCTAATAGGATGTGTATATTATTTGTTGGTTTAATCCACCATTGCGGCTTTGTATTTACTCATCCTATTGGTATAGGGAGAAATAATAATCTAGTGTCACGCTACTTTACCCATTACTGGACAAACAAAACTTGGGATGCTGCTGCATCAATTGAACAACAGCAACTGCTCGACCATATCGCGAGTAACCTATTTTGTAAGCGCGGAATTCAGTCTGGCGACTATGTGTATGTTGTGACGGTGAAAGAGCGACTACCACAGCCCATTTTAAGCCCTTTCTAGCGCTAAGGAGGTATCTGTGCCTACACAAAAATCTAATCAAGTGTCAGTACAGCAATCAGAATCATCATTATTGAATTATCATAAATCAATTTATCTTGAATTTGAGAGCACTAAAGATCGGATTCGCTCATTATTGGGGCATCAAAAGCATTGGCTTAGCGATGGCGAACATAAAGAAGCAATCCTGCGCAAAATTTTGCGCCAACATGTGCCAGAAATTATGCGGATTGGGACGGGCTTTGTGAGTTTCCCCAACGGTAATGGCTCAAATCAACAAGATATTTTAATTACTGATATTCGTAAACCAACCTTATTTAAAGATCATGATCTGACGATTGTTACGCCTGATGCGGTTCGCGCAATAATTGAAGTGAAAACTAGTCAAAATAAGGCTCAATTGCAAAATACACTGACTAAAATGGCTGATAATATTGCAAATATTCGCGCTAGCAGGGAACATGATACACGCTGTTTTGCTGGGTTATTTATCTATGAAGCGCCTCAAATTAAGCTAAACATAATCCTTGAGGTGTTACATAAGGTTGTTGCAGGAGATTACAATCGGGTTATTGATTTTGTTGCTTTTGGCGCATCTACCTTTATTCAATTTTCCTATACGCAATTTCGATCTGCAATGATGGAGGCCAATACATGGTATCGCTATGAGATCGAAAACCTTGCACCTGCCTATTTTATTAGCCATCTTGCATGGCATTTAACTGAGCAACGTTCGCAAATGAGTCGGCTAGCCTATTTTCCATTAGGTGAATCAATTAGGCAGAATATTAAACAGCATTTACTGCTTTCGTAACACAACAAAATATTCTCGATAGTTTTTTAGTGGTACAGAAAGGAGATTTAATGCAACTTGCATATATCCCAAGTTTGCTGCGCCAGCGCGCGATTTACGATTTGCCACTTGGGCCAGCGCGCTTCGAGGCTTATCTTGCAAGTATGACCAATCAAAAACGCGATGGGCTTGAGTGGCCGTTTGCACCGCTCAACCCAATGGGTAAAGCCCATGTGCCAGTGCATTACGATGCCCTCTTGGCCTTCGATGCTGAAGCAATTGCCCAACAAACAATGAGCGAGCTGCAAACCGAGTTGCCAGCGCTTGATTGTTCAATCCGTGTAACGTTGGTTGTGGTTGATGATGCATTGGGTGGCTGGACGCAGCCTAACTTCACCGATTGGGCCTATCGCTTTAGCCCAATCCTGAGTGCGAAAAGTAATTGGCTGCCAGTCTATAGTTGGACGAGCGTTGTGCCAACGCCAGAATTGGTTCGCCAAGCAATTCGCGCGGCAATCTATCGTGCTGGCTATCGTTTGGTGCATGGCGAGGCCCAAACCTTGGGCGCAATGCTGCATCAAGAGGGTGCGGTTACACGCTTTGCGGGCCAAGTTTTGCCGCATTATCACGAGGATGAATTAGCTGCGATGGCCGAACGTATCGCAGAATATCTCAATTCACACGATCAACCGACCCAATTTGCAGCGTTTTATGGCGATGAAATTGCTATAGCGGTCGGGTATCCAAGTTTAGGGCTGCCAGCCTATGCTGGGCTTGTGGTGGCAACTAAGGCAACTGCGGTTGATCCCATCAGCTTATTAACTGCTTGACACGCCTGCTATGCTTGCGATTGTGGAAATTTTTCCTAGCGATAGGGCCTGTGAGGAAACGCTGTATGAAACAAGTTCGTCGTTTGGCATCGAGTCTGATGTTGTTGTTGGTAATGGGTCTTTTAGTGGCTTGTGGTGGCTCGCCAGCAGAAACCCCCGAAGTGCGTTCAGAAAACTTTCTCAAAGATTTTGTGGCTGGGATGAATGATCCTGCTTTAGGTGAAGCTGCAAAACAAGAAGAAATTGCTACGAAGCTTGCCAGCTATTTTGCACCCGATCAACGCGCGACCCAAAAAGCTGCCTTGCTTGAACAACTGCAACAAATGGCTCCCATGGGTGGCCAAATTGAAGCCAAGCTCGAAAATGTCAAGTTTGAAAAAGTTTCTGAATCAGGCGATACCGCTGTTGTCAAGATTAGCGGTGGCACCATGGTCATGACGGTTGCGGACGAATCTACCTCAGTCGACTTAGCCGATGGTGGCATTGCCCCAGGTTCAAGTAGCAATGAATCAACCTTGAAAAAAGTTGATAATGTTTGGTACATCGTTCCCTAAGTAGCTCAAACTATGCGCAGATAGGCCAACGCCCCGCGTGATCAATTGATCGGCGGGGCGTTGACTAATTAAAAAAAGAACGAGATTTAGTGGTTTAACATGTTCAAGGCATCTTTGCGTTCGCTGACGAAGCGGTTTTTCAGGCCTTGGATAACGCCAGTATCGCTGGTGTTTTTGAAGTAGGCTAAGCGACCGTTTGGCAGCGTTTTGCTGCGTTCGGTATAAATCGCATTAATAATTTGCGATTCGCTCATTTGACTGATATTTTGGCCTTTGAGTGCGTTGGTGATAACGCTTGCGCCTGGGCCATGTTGGACTGATGTTGACCAAACAACATCGCGCAAGGCTGGTGAGTATTTGCTCACATCGAGGCCTGCGGCATTGAGTTTGTTAACTTGGGGTTGATAGTGGGTGTTTTCAATATACTGATGTTGGGCAGCTTTAAAGCCTTCTGGATCGCGAGCAGCGATTTGTTTCCATTTGGCGGTAAATTCTGCACTACCTGGGCGCAAGCCCTTGAATTCTTCAGCATATTGTTGGCCAGCTGGGTTGCGCAAAAATTCAGCGACCCGTCCGCCATTGACGGCAACCAGTTTGCCATCTTTTTTGATCATGGTTTGGCTGGTCATTTGGTATGAACCGTATGATGCTCCACCAAGGTCGCCCTTGCCCGATGAAACGGTGCCTGGGCCACGTCCGCCGGTTTCGTATTTTTCGGAAAGTTTGCCAATGCTTGAGCCGCTGGCTGCTGCACTTGAGCTGCCACCGCCGCCGCCAGAAGCTTTAGCGCCGCCTGCTGGTTGAGCTGAGGCACTAGCAGTACCACCGCCACCACCACCGCCACCACCGCCGCCACCACCGCCACCGCCACCGGAAGCTTTAGCGCCGCCTGCTGGTTGGGCTGAGGCACTAGCAGTACCGCCGCCACCACTACCGCCGCCACCGCCGCCACCGCCACCACTGCCGCCAGCCATAACGCCAGCACCAGCGCTTGCATTGGTTGTTGCTGTTTCAGCAGCACCACCACTTGCAGCACCACCACCAGAAGCGCCAGCGCCTTGGGTGCTTGCTGAACCGCCACCGGTGAGGTCGCCTTTAAACAGACCTGAGGCTTCTTGCTCGGCTTGTTGCATAACCTTTTTGATTTCTAAGGTTGTGCCTTGAGCCACTTGGAACGCGTTGATCAAGCGTTGGACTGCTGGCAACAGATCGGCTTGCATTTCGTTTTGAAAGGCAACCGAGGCATCGCCAACCCAGGTTGAACGTAAGTTTTCAATGGTTTGTTTGAGCGTGCTTTGTAATGCCGTAACGCTTTCAGCATTTTTGCTTAGGCGTTGGGCAACTTGGTCAAGTACTTCATAATCAGCTTGAACGATTGGTGCGGCCATGAATCCTCCAACACTCGCGTGCTAAAAGATGGAAATAGCCCTCGACGGTAGGCTATCGCCAGAAATCTTAACCGTATCCTGCTCTGGGGAATCATGGTAGTGTGTTGGTTGCTATACCACGACTGCCTTATAATGACATAAAAGGGCGATTTGTGTCAAATGGCTTTTAAAATAGCTAGATAGCTTCGTTTTGGAACCAATGCGGCTGTGGTTGATAGATTTGGCCAGTATTTTGCCGCCGTGTGCCACTCAGGGCCAATGAATCGGCTACAATCAAACGCCATGGCGCAGCAACCGTATGCGGATCGCTGTTAATTCCAATCCGTGGGGTTTGGATAATTGCACTATCAGCCAACGTTGGGCCTTGTTCAACCCACAACCCAGCCGCACTTGAACAGACATCAACGCCATCAAGTCGCTTGTCGATAGCCATGGCGCGACAGAGCATGCCCGGCCCGCTGGCAATCCGCAATGGTTTCGCCAGATCTTTTTGGGCAAGTTCGGCCATGGTTGCAATCCCCGCCACTGGCTCAACCGCCCGAATCAACACCGCCGCGCCTTCATCGAGCGCTTGGGTTACCACATTTAAGCAATGATAGATGCCATAAATAATGTAGACATAACTAATGCCACCCAATGCGAACATTGAACGGGCGCGGGGGGTGTTGCGGCGGTGGGCATGGCACGAAGGATCATCAGGCGTATAGGCTTCGGTTTCAACAATTCGCCCACGTAATTCTTCGCCACTGGCCAAGCGCCGTACCAGCGTACAGCCCAAAAGCTCACGCGCAACCAGCAACGAATGGCGTTGATAAAAATCAGCACTCAAGATCTGCGACATACAACGTACCTATTCTCTAGCTCAATTGTGCTGATAAGTATAGCTGATTTTGGGAGGTTAGGTGGTGCTAAGCCATGTCAAGCCAGCAATAATTAAAAATACCAGCCACGAGGGATGTTTGGCGCGTGAGCCAATCAAGGCCACGCCAAAACAGAGCAAAAAGGCAATTGAACTGGTGCGCAGCAGTGTGATGTGGCTTGCTGCAAGGTTGGTTTGCTGGGCGCAATCAAAAAAGAGCCATGCCATTGCCAAGCCTAAAATGCTGGTGATGTGCCAGGTAAAGCGTAGCGTCGGCAAGCGCGATTGCAGTAGTTTATTGGGAGTTGTTTGGATTTGGCGCGCTAATGGACGCAAGATTAAGCGCTCGCCCATAACGCTGTGGGCTACGGCCATCAGCACGGTGAGGAATCCTGCGACCATTAAAGAGCTGTTCATCGATTAAGCTCGCTTACTGCGATAAATGGGTGCGCAACACTTGCAATGCGCCAGCCTCAATTTGTTGAATGCGCTGCCGCGTGCGCCCGACAACTGCGCCAACTTCAGAGAGCGAACGACTTTTGCCATCGTTCAGACCATAGCGCAGGGTCAATACCTCTTGCTCTTGCTCAGAAAGTTGGTTGAGCATAGCCCGTGTATATTGGGCATCGATGCTGGTCAGCAAACATTCAAGCTCATCTTCCCAATCTTCGTCGGGCAAACTATCGCCAAGCAACATATCGGTTTCTTCATTTTTTGGGGTTGCCAGCGAAATTGGCACTTGTGCGATGCTGAGTAAATCGCAAATTTTCTCTTCTGGCACGCCCAAGGCGGTGCTAATTTCGTGGGCGCTTGGCTCGCGGCCAAGGGCTTGCAGCAATTTGGTTTCAACCCGCCGCACTTTGATCAACAGTTCCCAGCGATGGACGGGCAAGCGAATCAGACGGCCTTGATTGGCCAACGAACGGGTAATCGCTTGGCGAATCCACCAGGTTGCATAGGTCGAGAAGCGCACGCCTTTGGTGGCATCGAAACGCTCAATCGCATTCATGAGGCCAATATTGCCCTCTTGGATTAAATCTTGGAAGGGCAGGCCAAAGCCGCGATAGCGTTTGGCAATGCTGACGACTAAGCGCAAATTAGCGCGCACCAGTTGTTCGTGGGCAGGCTCGCGAAGCTTGCTGACGCATTGCTCAAAAAGGGCGCAACTTGGGCAGCGTTCAATCCGACAAGCTGCTGATGGTTGGGCTTGACGAGCCACGTGAACAATCTGGGTTAGCTTTTGCTCCTCTTCTGCTGCTAGGAGTGGAGTTTCAGCAATTTCATTAAGATAACGTTGCAGCCCGTCGTCAAGGGCTGGTTCGTTGCTGGCGTGCAACATCATTGGTTCACTCCTATTAAATCGATGCTGTGGCGGGCGTATAGCTAGTCTAACTATCATCAAGCTGCTTGGCATCAGGTCGCGACCTGATCTTAGGCCAGCAAATTGGAATTAATTGATTGCCTGGTTGTGGTTTTGTGGCATAGCCTCTGCTATAGATGGGGTTCAGAAATATAAGCTAGAGTATTAGCTAGCTCCTTAGGTAGCCAATGAGGTTCACATTTATGCATAGCGAAGCCAATGCTGACGCTTCACCAACTGTTGCTAGTTTGCCCGATGGGGTTTGGATGGGTGCGCACGATCAAGGGAATGGCAAGGTTGCCTTTGCCCTGTATGCACCGTGGAAGCAGAGCGTCCACCTGATTGGCTCGTTTAACGATTGGGACCAAACCGCCGACCCGTTAAGTATCTCGGATCGTGGCGTTTGGTGGATTATCAAAGAGAATTTAACGCCTGGCGAACATGCCTATCAATTTGTCGTCGATGGCGAAACGATCATCGGCGATCCCTATGCCCGTGAATTGCGCTGGGCTGGCGGCGATCAACCGCAAGCAATTATCCACGTTGGCGAGCCAGCCTACGAATGGCACGATGCTGATTTTGGCATTCGTCCACTCAATGAATTGGTGATTTACGAAATTCACGTTGGCGATTTTAGCGAGGCTGGAACATTCAAAGCGGTCACTGAGCGCATTCCGTATTTGCAGGATTTAGGCGTGAATGCGCTTGAACTGATGCCGTTGTTTGAGTTTCCAGGCGACCGTTCGTGGGGCTACAATCCCGCCTACTTTTTCGCGCCTGAATCAACCTATGGCACGCCCGCCGATTTGCGCGAACTGATCGATACGGCGCACCAACATGGCATTGGCGTGATTTTGGATGTGGTGTTTAATCATGTCGATCACTCAAGCCCAATTAATTATTTGTATCCTTACGATCAAAGCCCGTTCTTCAGCAGCGATGGCAACCCGTGGGGCTTCCCCGATTTGAACCACTGGAACGAAGCAGTCAAGCAATTGATGAGCGATGTGCAGCAATATTGGCTGAGCGATATGCATGTCGATGGGTTTCGCTACGATCATGCAGAAGGCATTGGCTTCGATGGCGAGAACGGGGTTTCGTTCTTGGGCTGGCAAGCACGCCAAGTCAAGCAGCATGTCTATTTGATTGCCGAAAATCTCAAAGATTACACTGGTATGGTGCTCAACACCGATATGGATTCGTCGTGGCATCGCTCGTTCCATTCGCAAATGTTTGCTAACTTGCGCGAGGGCGATTTCGAAGGCAATCAATATGGCAATGTTGAAGCAACGATGGGCATTATTGATTTTCGTAATGCTGGCTATAGCGATAATGCGCAAGCGATCAATTATCTTGAATCGCATGACGAGCAGCGGATTATTTACGAAGCCCAAACCAATGGCAATATTAGCCGCGAAACTGCCTACTTGAAATCGCGCTTGGGTGCGATTGTGCTGTTTACTGCTGCTGGCGTGCCAATGCTCTACCATGGCCAAGAATTTGGCATGGATACCGAACGCACAATTGATAAGAACGTGCTGAAGTGGGAGCTTTTGGAAACGCCCGAAGGCAGCGATTTGCACGCATTTTATCGGGGCATGATCCAATTGCGCACCTCATCGAAGGCCTTGGTTGGCAACAATATTCAGCCAATTGCAGTCGATGCAGAGCGCAAGTTGTTGGCCTACTACCGCTGGGCCGATGATGGCAGCGAGCATGTGATTGTGGTGGTCAATTTTGGCATTACCCTGCAATACCTCGATGTGCATTTCCCAGTTGGTGGTTTGTGGCACGAATGGGTCTATAACTACGATCGCGAAACGCCAGAAGGCGTTGCCACAATCGAAGTGCCTGGCTCTGGTGGCAAGGTCTTTGTATTGCGCTAGAAAAAGAGCTGTTCCCTCACCCCCCAGCCCCCTCTCCCACGAAAACGCGGGCGAGGGGGAGCACCCGTTTTCACCACCAAATCATGCAACAACCACCGCGTTAAAGCCCCTCGCCCGCACACGGGTGAGGGGATCTTACCAACCGACCCTTGAAAGCCAACCCCCTCTCCCACGAAAACGCGGGCGAGGGGGAGCACCCGTTTTCACCACCAAATCATGCAACAACCACCGCGTTAAAGCCCCTCGCCCGCACACGGGAGAGGAGTTGGGGTGAGGGGATCATAAACAACCGACTCTTGGAAGCACCTCCTCTTCGTTTGACTTAATTCAGTTATGCTAGAACGAATGTGTTGATTTTGGGCTGCAATCTGCTATACTAACTATATTTGGGAGGCTTATGCACGTTCTTGTACCGTCAACAACGCAGCTCGTTTGGCAATCGCGCCAATATATCGATGGAGCGTATGCAGCCCCATTAGAATTGCCTGACATCGCCGAGCAGATTGGCTTTTCGCACTATCATTTTTTACGCCTCTTTCAGCGCAACTTTGAAATTACCCCGCACCAATATTTAATTCAACGCCGCCTTGAACGCGCTCGCGATTTGCTGATTAACAGCAATTTATCGGTGACTGAGGTTTGCTTTGCAGTTGGGTTTCAAAGCCTTGGCTCGTTTAGTAGCCTCTTTCAACGCAGCACTGGCCATGCGCCGAGCCACTATCGCCGCCGCCATTTTCAAGGCATGAGCCTGCCGCGCCATTTTATCCCTGGCTGCTATCGCACGATTTTTGGGCTTGGTTTGCAACGCGTCAACTAGCTGCGCAATTTTCAAGAAGTTTTCTGCTGCTGCTTCCTGTATACTCAGGTTATGAACGAATGTTCGAATGTGTTAGGAGCAACAATGATTACCAAACTTTCGCATGCCACCATTTACGTGCTTGACCATGATTTGGCCTATGATTTTTACGTAAATAAATTAGGTTTTGATGTGCGTATGGATATGAAGTTGGATAATGGTTTTCGCTGGTTGACGGTTGGCCCCAAAAACCAGCCTGAGCTTGATATTGTGCTGTTTGAAGTCAAAGAGGGCGGCACGATGATGAGCAATGAAATTGTGGCTCAAATGCGCGACTTATTACACACTGGCGTGGTTGGGCCGGGCGTTTTCCAAACTGACGATTGCGATGCGAGCTATAACGAATTCAAAGAGCGCGGCGTTGAATTTGTGGCTCCACCACAAGATCAATTTTATGGCATCGAAGCCACCTTCAAAGATCCGTTTGGCAATATTTTCAGCCTAACCCAGCCCAAATAGCCTAAACGATTTGCTTGCGCCAATCGGCGACGAACTGGCGTTGGAGATCGTTGCTGGGCGATGGATAACGCTCATCACGGGAGCCTTGGCGTAACGCAGCAATGTGAGCCAAGGCTTCTGCATATTCCCAGCCATGGTGCACCAACAAACAGCCAAGCACCGTGCCAGTACGGCCCAAGCCACCCCAGCAATGCACATACACGGTTTGTTGCTGGTCGAGTGCAACAATAATCCGCGCCAGAATCGCCTGCATCTGCGCGATTGATGGAATCTGCATATCGGGAATCGGCGCATGGTAGCGAACCGGCACTGGTTGCGTATTCAACTGCCCTTGGTTGAATGCAGCCAGATAATCGCCAAGCTCATGGGTTTCGTCCTGCTCAGTCAGGTCAATAAAAAGGCTGATATTTGCTGCACTGAAGCGTTGCAAGCGCACATGCAATGGTTCTTGATCCTGCAACATTGGATGTTCGCCAGCAAGTAAGCGACCTGGCAGCACCCAATAAGCAGCTGAAATTGGTACAGCAGGCGTGTTTTCGGATTTGGCTAGGCTTAGGCGTGGATGTTTCGTTGCCATTAATTGCTCCTCGTTAGCTGGTTTTGGCGGCATGGAGTTGGCGCAGCAGTTCGGCGCTGGCAGCATTGGCGGGAAAAAAAGCCTCGATCGCCAATTCAGAAACCGTTACATCGATTGGCGTGCCAAAAACCATAGTTGTGCTGAAAAAGCTGAGCACGCCGTGTGGGGTGCTCAACGCAAAGGGCAAGGCAATATCCATGGTTTCGTGGTAGGCCGGAATCGGCGTGGAATGCGCTTGGTTGGTGGGATAAGCCGCCAATTCTTGGTAGAGTTCGCTCAACGAGGCATCAGCGGTTAGCTCGATTTGATGGCGTAAACGAGCCAATAAATGGGCTTTCCAGGCCGCCAAATTGACGATTTGCGGCGCTAAGCCCTGAGGATGTAAGCTCAAGCGCAGCACATTAACTGGCGGAGTTAACAATTCGCTTGCCACCCCTGCCAGAAAATAATCAATACAATTATTGGCCATAACCATCTGCCAATGGCGATTAATCGCAATCGCCGGATATGGCTCGTGGCCGTGTAAAACATGCTGAATTGCCTCACGTGCAGGATCTAAATCATCATCATCAAGCGAGCGCTCACTGAATAACGGCGCAAAGCCTGCCGCCACCAACAGCACATTTTGCTCGCGCAGCGGCACTTCGAGGTGTTCGGCCAAGTGCAACAGCATATCTCGGCTTGGCTGCGAGCGCCCAGTTTCCAAAAAACTCAAGTGTTTGGTCGAAATATTGGCATCGCTGGCCAGATCAAGCTGGCTCAGATGGCGACGCTGCCGCCACGTACGGATGAGTGAACCAATTGCTGCTTGTTTCATAGCCGCATCTTAGCACAAATTGGGTAGTTGCCACGATTACCTCTGAGGTAATTGTGCCAACAACTATCAGCGCCTATGCTGCAACTAGGTTTTGAAACCTGACACTGTTGGGATATGAGTTTCTGCTAAGGAGTGATGCTATGCGTTGGTTACAACACCCTCAATTATTACGCTATGCGATTCGATTTGATGGCGTAAGCGCTGGAACCTTGATGCTCGGCTTGCTTGGCCTGAATCAACCGCTCGCTCAGTTTTTTGGCTTGCCAAGCAGCTTTTTATGGTATGTCGGCTTGGGCTTGATTCCTTGGGTGACGTGGTTGGTTTGGTTATCGTTTCGCCCAACGATTAGCCGTGCGGCAGCGTGGTTTGTGGTGGTGGTCAATGGATTGTGGCTGGCTGAAAGCATTTGGCTGATTGTTGGGCCAACCTTCGAGCCAACCGTTTGGGGCTATGGCTTCTTGATTGCGCAAGCCATTTTGGTGGCCCTGATTACCGAGACCGAGATTATTGCGCTGCGCCGCAAGCTGGTTAATGCCTAAGCAAAAGCCCCTCACCCTAACCCCTCTCCCGTCCAACGGGCGAGGGGCTTTTGTGTGTGGTTCGTTCGCATTCATCAGTAAAAACGGGTGCTCCCAATCTCTCGTGGCGCGGGCGAGGGGGTGAGGGAATGTTAATTGCCAGCGATTTCCAACATACGTTCCAAGGCCAAGCGGGCTTTTTGTTTGATCGCGGTTGGCACAGCAATTTGATTAACCACCTTGCCCTCGACCAAATTCTCTAAAACCCAGCACAATTCCTCGGGATCGATCCGATACATGGTTGAGCAAAGACAGGCAAATGGCGAAACCGAGACAATCGTTTTATCGGGATTATTGCTTTGCAAACGATTGACAAGGTTGATTTCGGTTCCGACTGCCCACATACTGCCTGCTGGAGCTTCGTTGATCGTTTTGATGATATAGGCAGTTGAGCCAACATAATCGGCTTCGTTGGTCACACCCAAGGTGCATTCTGGGTGCACAATCACATTAATTTCGGGGTGTTTTTCGCGCCATGCTTTGATATAGGCTGGGCGGAATTGCGCATGCACTGAGCAGTGACCAGCCCAAAGCAAGACTTCGGCCTCGCGAATTGCCTCTGGCGTATGCCCACCATAGCGCAAATTGGGATTCCAGACCAACATTTTATCGAGCGGAATGCCAAGTTTGGCAAAAGCTGTATAGCGGCCAAGGTGCTGGTCGGGCAGGAACAGCATTTTGGGGCGCAAGCTTTTGGCCCAACGCACAATTGGCTCGGCGTTGGATGAGGTGCAGCATGCGCCGCCATGTTCGCCAACAAAGGCCTTGACGGCGGCAGTTGAATTGACATAGGTAATTGGCATGACCTGAGCTTCTGCATCGCCCAAAATTTCGTCAAGCTCCTCCCAAACTTCTTCAAGTTGTTCGATGTCGGCCATATCGGCCATCGAACAGCCAGCAGTATGGTCGGGCAGAATCACGGTTTGGTCGTCGCGCCCAAGAATATCGGCGCTTTCGGCCATGAAGTGAACGCCACAAAAGACGATATATTCGGCGGCAGCTTTGCGGGCATCAACCGAAAGCCCGTAGGAATCGCCGCTCAAATCGGCATGCTTAACCACATCATCACGTTGATAGTGATGGCCCAGAATGACCAACCGCTCGCCCAATTTGGCCTTAGCCTTAGCAATCCGTTGATCCAATTCTGCGATTGATAGCCCTGCATAGTCCTCGGCACGTTCGTGTGCCACACCAATTGCTTCGGCTGCGATGACGGCCATGATGACCCTCCATTGGGTTAATATGCGATTAGTGTCATTTTGACACTATAAATCGTGAGAAAAAGAGCGGGACGCAGCAAACGCCCCTAATATTGTCATTCTAACACAATGATCAGTAGTGTCAAGATGACAATTTCAAATGAGGGAGCAGAGGCTAGGGTTCAGCGGCCAGTCTGGTAGCTAAATATAGGATCATGCATTTTTAACTACGAAGGATACGAAGCGCACGAAGCTGGGTTAATCAACTTTACTTGTTTTGGGCTGGCCTTGGTTCGATGATTAATGGCTGTAAACGTGGCCAGCAATGCCAAGCAATGGCAATTGCTGCAAGGCATTCGAGGCTGCTGGCGATTGCGATTGCTGCCGACCACGGCCAAATACTGGCCCAAACTAGCACTGCCAGCGCGCTATGCAACAAACCGCTGGCCAACCAAACCAACCATGGCGAGCCACGCCAGCCATGGGCATCAAGCCGTGGCAAAATCCAAAAAGCCACCCCAAAAATGAGGTTGAGCAACCAGCCCACCAGCATGGCGTGAATGTGGGCCGTGCGCCAATACCAAATCCAAGGCAAAAACCCAATTGCCTTGCTGACCAACATAATGCCGCCAACGCTGCCACCAATCACCAAATAGAGCAAGCTGGCGCGAATGCTGAAGATACTAAATTTTGGCATGATTGCACCTCTGCACTATTTGGCTTTGCTCACTTTGGCTTTGACTCGTGGCCAAAGCATCAACAACACTAACCACAAGGCGGCGACTTGCAGGCAGGCCGCGCCGACAACCGTCCATTTGACGAGGCCGCTTGGTGCCCATTGCAACATTGGTTCAACAATACTGCGCAGCCCAAGCCCAAGGTTGAACGTAGCATAGGCGGCCCATGCTACTTTTTCGTTGCCTCGTGGCTGCTCGCGGGTATGCACCGGAAACAGCCAAATCGCCACACCAACGATTAATTGAGTGACCCAGCCAACCATCAAGGCGTGATAAAACACAATTTGTAAAGCCGCCAAGGGATTGGTTTTCAGCGCCCAAAGCTGGCTGGTGAGCATGGCGATGCCAATCGCGAAGGCCAAGACCAGCCAGACAAATGCGGTGCGAATATAGTAACGAGCAAGGGTTGGCATGGTCTTGGCTCCTTTGCAAACTAGGCTTCTTTGGCCAGAATCGCGCGTAGATCGGCTACGATTGGCGCAAGCTCGACGTTATGGGCTTGGGCTGCTTGGCTGAGGCTTAGGCCGCCACCGCAACATAAATCAAAGCCATGCTGACGTAAAACGGCCATCACATCGGGGTTCGCATCGGCCAAACTGGCTAAAGTCGTTTCGGCGATCACATCGGGCGTTAAGCTTGTTGCTTGCATCATATTGCTCCTTGCAAAAATAAAGCTGAGCCTACGATAGCCGATCGCTGGCTGCCCAGCAGCGACTTTTCTCACAAGCGGCCTATCTTCAGACCATGCGAGAAAAGTCACAGCCAAGGCGTTGTGGTGGTTCTAAGCTAGCGCTATGTAATTACAACGGCTGGCCCAATCCAAATTGCATATCGATCACTGGCGATTCCCAGCATCGATTGATGGTTCGCTTTCAAGCAAGGAGCGTCGCAATGAACCGCCGATCATTCACTATGGTAGTGATTTTTAGCCTGTTATTAACCAGTATTGCCGCCTGTGGCGACCAAGTAAGTCGCACGTATTCGCTCTCACCAACTGCTTCACATAGTCCAGAAAGCCAAGCGGTGAGCCAGCAAACGAGTCCACAAACCAGCCAAGTAGTGCTCGAAATTCATTCATTTGAAATGGGCTTCAAGCCCCAGAATCTAACCGTGCCAAGTGCTGGCCTCTATACGATCAAATTAGTCAACGATGGCGTGATTCCCCACGACATAACCTTGCCTGACGGCACCAAAATTAGTGCCAATAGCAAGGAAACGGTGACTGCCGACGTGACGGTTCCCGCCGAAGGTCTGAGCTTTATTTGCGCCGTGCCTGGCCACGAAGCCGCTGGCATGAAAGGCACGATTCAGGTTGCCTCGGCTAATGCTGCCGTCACGCCAACCATGATGGACGACCATAGCGGGCCAGCGCCAGAGAGCGATATTGCCGCCGATGAGTCGGCTCCAGAATATATGTTGTACGATGCCAAAGCTCCAGCTGTGCTCGAAGGCACCGTCCACGAGATTGATTTGGTGGTTGAAGAAAAAGATATGACCGTGGCTCCTGGCTATGTGCAGCATGTGTGGACGTTTGGGGGAACCGTGCCCGGCCCCGTCATTCGGGTCAAAGTTGGCGATACCGTGCGGATTCATCTGAAAAACCCAAGCTCGAACGAAGTGCCACACTCGATCGACTTCCACTCTAGCGAGGTTGCTTGGAACGACGAAATGACCTCGATCAATGTTGGCGAAGATAAAGTTTACGAGTGGAAAGCCAATTATGCTGGGGTTTGGATGTATCACTGTGGCACAACTCCAGCGCTGCATCACATTGCCAATGGGATGTATGGGATGGTGATTGTTGAACCCAAGGAAGGCTTGCCCGCAGTTGATCACGAAGTTGCCTTGGTGCAAAGCGAATGGTATCTCGGCCCGCAAGGCGATTTGGTGAGCCTCGAAAAAGCTGCTTCGGCAGCGCCAGCGCCTGAGTACGTTGTGTTCAACGGCGTTGCCAACCAATACAAAGATCATCCAATCGAAGTCAAAACTGGTGGCAGTGTGCGGGTGTTTGTGCTGAATGCAGGCCCAAGTATCGATAGCTCATTCCACGTGGTTGGCACAATTTTCAACACCGTGATCAAAGAAGGAGTCCAATTACGGCCTGAAACTGCCAATGGCTATGGCTCGCAGGCTGTCGATTTAGCCCCAGCCCAAGGCGCAATTGTCGAATTTCGTACCGCTGAAGATGGCTTGTATCCAATCGTGACCCACGCTTTCAACTTTGTGGGCCGAGGAGCCTTAGGCCTCTTCCAAGCAGGCGATGGCGACCCCAAAAACTAAACGAGCATCAATTGAGCTGGCAGCGCGGGTTTTGGCTCGCGCTGCCAGCGAACGATCGGAGTTGATGATGTTTTTGCCAGTGATCAATTTGCAACGCTGTGTTGCCTGTGGAGTTTGTGAAACTGTTTGCCCAACCAACGCGGTGACGCTTGAGCAACAGCAAGCAATTTTGAGCAAGCCCGAAGCCTGCACCTTCTGCGATCGTTGCGAAGCTGCCTGCCCAACTGAGGCAATCAGTCGTTCGTTTGCAATTCGTTTTGCGCCAAGCAGCCAGCCATTGACTAAAGCTCAGCTTGGGCAGCTAAACCTTGGGGATCGATAATTTCGATCATGCCGCGATCAAGCCGAATCAAGCCTTGAGCATCAAAAGCCTTGAGCGCCCGCCCAACCATCTCGCGTACTGAGCCAATGTGAGCCGCCATTTCGGCCTGAGTGAGTGGCGCTAACTGCGGGTTGTGTTCGGCTAGGCTGGCCTGTTGCAACAACAAACGCGCTAAGCGCCCGTTGACTGTATGCAGCGCCAAATTTTCAATCAAGCCAACCAAACTATGCAAACGATTGGCAAACTCGCCCAAGATCGCCAAGGCTAATTCAGGATATTGTTGGGCAACTTGGCGAATATGCTCACGTGGAATTGCTAATAATTGGCTGCTGACTAGGGCTTCGCTGGTGGCGGGGCAGCGCGGCTCACGAAACATCGGCACCGTATTAAAATGATCATTGGCCTCGACCAAGTGTAAAATATGCTCTCGGCCTTCGATTGAATGGCGCACAACCTTGATGCGCCCGCTATACAGCAAATACATAGCGCTGGCTGGCTCACCCTCAAGCGTGATAATGCTGCCACGTTCGACGGTTTGTTCATAGGCATGGCTGCTCAACGCAGCAATAATTGGTGGCGATAGATCGCGGGTGAAACTGACATGGGCAAATAAGGCATTTCGATCCATCTGTAGTATCCTCGTTGCACTAGAACGCTCACATCATAGTACAAGGAATTTGCCCAATGCATGCATTACTTTCGCAATTGATTGTTGGTACGTTTGCGCCGCTGGATTTGGCTCAACTGCGCAGCCAAACCGAAATTGACGGGCCGTTGTGGAGCTACACGACCGAGCAATTGAACCTTAATTTGCTGCGTTTTCGGCTTGGCGATGGCATTCCCAAGCATCAAAATAACGAAGTTGATGTGTTGCTGTTGGTGCTTGAAGGCACAGGAATGTTGGAGATCGATCAGGTGCAGCAGCCGATTGGCGCTGGCTCGATTATCTGTATCCCGCGGGGTGCTGCCCGTTCAATTCAAGCCACCAGTAGCGAATTGATTTATTTCAGCTGTCATCAACGCCGAGCTGGCCTGTTTCCAACGGTCACTAAGCATAACGCCATGTGAGAAATATCGCTGCGCTAAATACGCTTTCTGCATAAACTAGCCTTAGATTTGCTCGTTTATGGAGAATTTGTATGGCGCGGCATAGTAAATTATTTTGGCTTAGTGGTCTCGCAGCGTTGTTGCTGGCTACGCTTGTGCATTTGGCTTTGACGGCTGCTGGCCCGCAGCGCTGGGATGCTTGGGTGCATCTGCTGCTCTATGGCTGGATCAGCTGTAGTATTTTTGCGGTTAATTATCATACAACTCCGGTATTTAGTGGCCGCAACTTCCCCAAACCAGCCTGGCTTGAATTGCACTGGTTGGTTTGGAGCTTGGGCGTGGTGTTGGCCAGTAGCGGCCTCGTGTGGTATAGCCAACTGAGCTATCGGCTTGGCTTGGGCTTGGAGTGGCTGGGCAGTTGGTTGTTTATGGCGAATATTCTCCAACTCTTGCGCAGCCCCAAATTGCGCCCAAGCATGCCTGCTTCGCCACAGCAACAACAGATCGATCGGCTCTCGACCCTCGCGACCAAAACCTCTGGCGCAAGTTTACTGCTGGCCCTGAGCTTAATTCTTGCCCGTGAATTTGGCTTAATTCATGCCCGCTGGCTGTTGAGCGCCGAGCATTTGCTGACCCTTGGCTGGATGATGTTGATGATTATCGGGGTTGGCTGTCATGTATTGCCGCGTTGGTCGGGCCAAGCGCCGCGCAATCCAGGCTGGTTGCGGGTGGGCTTGGGCTTGCATCACGTTGGCTTGCTGAGCATTGTGCTTGGCTTGGGCTTTGATCTGCCAGCCTTGTTTGCGCTTGGCGCGAGCTTGGTTTTGTGTGCGCTTTGTTGCTGTGTGTGGTTGTTGATTCCAGCCTTAGCAACCGTCACCGCCAAGCAAGCAAATCAATTGAGCATCGTGCAACCGCGCCGCATTGGGCCTTTGACTATGTGGTGCATTCGAGCTGCGGTTTTCTATTTGGCGGTTGGCATCGGCTTTGGGATTAGCTTTGCCTTTGATCGGGCTTTGGGCGCGCAACTTCGTCCAATCCATGTTGAATCGAATTTAGCTGGCTTTGCGACGATTTTAATTTATGGCATGGCCTATTTTATGCTGCCGCGCTTTATGGGGCGGCCATTGGGCCTCGCCGGAGTTGCCAATTGGCAAGTCGTTTTGGCAATTAGCGCGGTCTTGCTGATTGATCTTGGTTGGGCTGGTTTGGTGGCGGGCGTGGCATTGGCACGTTGGTTGCTGGTGTTTGGCGCAAGCCTGCATGGCTTGGCGGCCCTGCTGTTTAGCCTGAGCATGCTGGCGACGATCTATCAGCCAGCGCAGGTGCGACGTTTGGCGCATAAATCTTAATCTAGCCTTTAATTCAGGGGCTGCGATTGTGGGGTATAGTGGGGCTGTGATGAATTGAGGGCGGTGCAATCAGGTTTTCTGTGCATTGGCCCACATCGAGAAGGATTCTGCGATGGCAGCCCCAATTGTGCAAATTGATTATGATCGAATGCAGCAGATTAGCCTGCGGTTTCAGCGTTTGGCTGAGCGGGTTAGCTGGTTGCGCCAGCAATTGGAGCAGGTTGCTGAGCGCTTGATTGCTGGCGCATGGCAGGGCGCGGCGGTAGTAAAATTTGCCAACGAATATCAGACCCAGCTTGTGCCTGCCATCCAGCGTTTAAGCACCGTTTTGCGCACCGCTCAACAGCTGAGCCTTGAAGTAAGCGGCCTGATGCATACTGCCGAGGACGAAGCAGCGCGTTTGTTTCGCACGCAGCTTGTGCTCAACCAAACCACTGATCAAACGACCTATCTTGAAATTAGCGAAATGCGCCGCGTTGAAGGCCAATTGTATGTGGCTGGCGGCGCTGATATGCGCCAAGGTATTCATCCCAGCGATGCTGATCAAGGCCAGATTGGCGATTGTTTTGTGGTGGCTTCGCTGGCGGCAATTGCCCAACACAACCCCGATGTGATTCGCAACGCGATTGAAGATAACGGCGATGGCACTTACACCGTCACTTTTTACCAGCGCGAATCGAATAATCGTTTCAATCGCTTGAATAATTGGCTCGATAATGGCTATGATCAAGTCAAAATTACGGTTACTGCTGAGTTTCCAGTGCTGGCCGATGGCACGCAGCCCTATATTTACGAAAATCAAGAAATGCTCAATGGCAAACGTGAATTGTGGCCAGCAATTATGGAAAAAGCCTATGGCCAATTTTTGAGCCAAAGCAGCGATCCAATTGAGCTGTATAGCACGCTCAATCGGGGTGGCAACCCCGCCGATGTTTTAGAGGCGATTACTGGCCAGCCGAGCGTGCTTGCTGATCCGCAAACCTATAGTATGCGCCAGCTCGCCGAGCTACATAACAGCAACCAAGCGATTATTTTTGGCACCCACGAGCCTGAAAATCCCTTAGTAAATCAAGCGGCCTTCGTCAATAAACACTTGCAACCCAAACATGCCTACTATGTGAGCCACGTTGATCAACAGCGCAATCGGGTTAGCTTGCGCAATCCATGGTCGTGGAACGAACCTCCAATCATTGTGAATTATGCTGATCTTGATCAGGTGTTTAATTCGGTGGTGACCAATCCAATTGATTAATTGGAGTACGCTGCATGCGTTTTTGCTGGCTATTGAGTCTGTTTATGGTATTGATGGTTGGTTGTCAAAGTGCCCAAGACCCGCTTGCCGACCAAGAAGAGGAACCCTCCACGATGCTAAATCTTGATCAAGCGACGCTTGTGACCTTACGCGAAGGCACCGATTTCCAAATCTCAGGCCTGAACCTTGGGGTTTTGCAAATTTTATATAGTTCAACTGAGCCAAAACAACCAATTGGCGTGCGGATTCGCTTTTTAACCACGCCAGCGATCTTTAATTATCATAGCGAACTCTGGCTTGATCAAACAATTAATGTCGCCAATTATCAAGTGCAATTGCTGGCGATTGAGCAACAATCAATTCAGGTAGCAATTCGTTTGACCGCTGAGCAAGCGCCAAACTTGCCAATTGCCTCTTTAACTGATGAACAACTTTTGATTGCGCCGCCCAAGACGAGCGTTGGCGATGGCTATTTAACGATTACGCTTGGTGAATATTATCCGGCCAGCGCTGGCCAAGCAGCGCGCGTTGAATTAAGTTTTTGGGTTAGCAGCAGCGTGCCAGCGCTTGAGCTAGCAGCAACACTTGGGCAAGTTATCGAATACGAAGGCTATCGCGTGCGGGTGTTGTGGCTGCCGAATGCAGCCTATCCAATGGTTGCGCTTGGCTTGCAGCCTGAATAAATTTGTTCAATCCCCGAGAGAGCGAATTCTGACGGCCAGCTAGAAATATGCTACAATAAGCGCTGATGTTTAAATTTGAGGTGACATAATCCACGATGGCACGCACTACTCGCGCTATTCCACAACGTACACTTTCTGCTGAAGATCGGGCTACATTTGAGCGGATGGCTGAGAGTATCCGTTCGTTGGTTGGAGTACATATTAATCAACAGCCTGGGCGTTTCATGTTGGATACGCGGATTATGCTCGATTTGGTGCGTTTTCCGGTGATGCGGCCAACGGGCGGGCGGGTAACGTGGGGCGGCTATTTTACCTATTCGCCGACCTATGCCTCATTAACCCCAGAACAACGCTGGAATTATATTGCATGGTTGGCGGGCGACGAGAGTTGCGCAATCCAACTGTTTCGCATTATGCGGCTGTATGCCTTATGCGCCGAATTAACCACAACGCGCCGCGATGAGGCGATTACGGCCATGCGCCAGTTGTACGATTCAAGCGCCAACGATGCGGTGGCCCAAAGCTCAATTGGCAATGTTTTGACCTTGGCCTATGCCGCTTCGCAAGCAGATTTATTAGGCGAGTGGTTGACCATTTTTACTCCCTCAAATGCAATTCCCGCCGATGTGTTGATTCGCTGTTTTGCCTTGGCCTCGATCGAAGCCAGTGGCCCGTTGCTTTTTGATATTGCTTCACGTTGTAATTTCAAGCTTGGCCGTGGTTTAGGCGGCAAACGCGCTGCGATCGAACAAGCTATGCGCGATATTGCTGATCGTTGGGGCGAGCGCCATCAGACCACCGTTATTCGCACCATGGTTGAGCAAACGCCAACCATGCCGGTTGCACTGAACTATAGCGATACCTTGGTGATGTGGGTTGCCCGTGCCTTGGAGCTTTCGCAAGGGGTCTTTTTATTCGATCGCTCCGATGCCGCTAGCTTTATTCGCGGTTTAGCCGCAGCTGCCCAAGAGCAAGTGCGCTCCAACAAAAAAGGCAGCACGCCGCTCGATGGCCTCGAATTGCTCGATGGCATTCTCAAGGGCGATGGTGGTGTGGTTCAATTCGATCTCTCTGGCTCTGCTGAATATGTGATGACCGAGGAAGAAGAGGAGATCTTAGAGCAAAAGTTGAATCGCATTCAAAAAGTGCCTGGGGTTAAAGTCGTCAAAAACGAATGGGATGTTTTTTCCTATTGGAGTGGCCGCCAAAATACCTCGCCCGATGCGGTGTTGATTCGCAGTTTGCCGATTAAGCAACCAAGCTCGCCCGAACCATGGAATGCCCCAACGCCGCCAACCTATGCCGTCGCTTCCTATAAAACCTTAACTCCAGAGCAACGCTGGTGGTATTTGGATTGGCTGGCAGGCGAGGATGTCAAGCCCTTGGAGGCTTTTTGGTCGGTGCGTTTCAAAGGCTTAGAGGCAGCATTTAGCCGTTTGACTCCCCAAAAAGCCCAAGAACAAACCGATTCGTGGTTTGATGAGCGCGATCCGCGCTTGCTCAAGCACAACATTGTAGGCATGCTCGAAACCATTTTCGATCAGACCAACGATGAATCGTTGATGCGAGCTGGCCTCGATCTGCTGATGCCGTTGTATAGTGATTTTGGTGATGTTGAACGAGCAAATGCTGCCTTCAACCGCACGCCGATGAACCCCGATCAAGCCACGCGCTTGCTCGAATTGTTGTGGAATGCAGGTGGCGTGGTTGATGGCCGCGGCTTGTTGTATGTGGCTCGGGTTGGCGGTTTCAACCATACGCCCTTGACCCGCGAGTGCTTCGACCAAATTGCCGAACGCGCCGAGCAATTGCTCAGCGAATGGGAAATGGATAATGGCCCGCTCAGCGATTTGCCAATTGTGAATTTCAGCTACACCCGCTCCAAGCGACGGGTGGTGAGTGCGGTCAGCGTTGCTGCCGATGTGGCGCGTCAAGCCCAAGAAGAAATTAAGGCGCAACGCCGCTCAGCTCCACGCACCGCCCGTATGAGCGCCGAGGAAATCGAAGCCGAACAAGCAGAGTTGGCCGAACTGCCAACCAACGCTGGCGATGGCCCAGCCGAGGCAATCTATGTGCAATTGGCCAGCGACCCGCAGTTGGTCGAACTCTATTTGACCTATGGAGCCGACGCACTCGATCAAGGGCGGCCAACCGAAGCGGTAGCCTTTTTGCGCCGTGCAGCCGAGCTTGATCCACGCAGCCATGCCAGTTTATTGTTGCCCTTAGCGCGTTTACGCTTAAGCGAAGCCGCTCACGACCAGAAGCCAAATCAGTAGAAAATAGGTTCATATCAATGGAAGAATTACGCCGCCAGCGCTATCTTGAGATTTTGGCGAGCTTGCCTGAGCCAGCCTTTGAGCTAGCGCAACTTGTGCAAGCACTGCCTGAGATTGATCAGCCTGAAATTGAAGCAGATGTATTGCATTTGGGCTTTGAAGTAGATGAATATTTGATCCGCGCCGATTTTGAAGCAGCATTAACGCCCAATACTCGGGCAACTCGCCCGCAGATTCCGGTGGCTGCGCCGCCGCGCTTGCAAGCCTTGCCGCCAATTTTGAATGAATTGCGTTTTCGACCGCCAACCGATGGCGAACGCGCGCGCTTGCTGAGTGGCCACGTTACGCCAGCTGATCGTTGGGCTGTGCGCGAACAAGCTGAACATTATACGCTCAAAGGTGGCTTCGATCACTTGCTTTCGCTCGAATACGCCGCGATTGATGCCAAGGAATATCAATTGCGCGCTGTGCGACGCGTTTTGGGCGAAATGCATGGCAACGCAATTTTGGCCGATGAAGTTGGTTTGGGGAAAACCATCGAAGCTGGCTTGATCATCAAAGAATATCACTTGCGCGAAATGATTCGCACATGTTTGATTTTGACTCCAGCACCGCTTTCTGAGCAATGGCTCGAAGAAATGCACGATAAGTTTGGCATGAATTTTCATCGTTTAGGCGATGATACTGATATTGCCCAATATCCGTTGGTCGTTGGCTCAATTGATCGCGCCAAGGGTGCCTATCGTAAAGCTTTGACCGATCGAACGTGGGATATGTTGGTGATTGATGAATGTCATATGCTCAAAAATCACCGAACTGGGCGCTATAAATTTGTTTTCAACTTAAATCGTAAACATTGTTTATTGCTCTCAGCAACTCCAGTTCAAAATGAGCTGCGCGAATTGTATAACTTGATTACGGTTGCGCGACCTGGCCACCTCAAAGGGCCTCGTCAATTCCAAAAATTATTTATGGAAGATCGTCGCCATGCACGTAATGTTGATCATTTGCGGGCGTTGCTTAACGAAGTGATGATTCGTAATCGGCGTTCAAATACCCTCACCGAATTACCACCACGCTTAATTCATCATCATGAAATTGAATTAACCGATGATGAGCACGATTTTCACGATGCAATGGTGCGATTTTGCAAACATATCTATCAACGCTATGTTGAAGGCGAAATTGTATTGCAAAGTATCGATGGCAAAGTCGTTGTTTCAAAATTGGTTTTAGTGCTCATGACGTTGCTCAAAGAAATGACTTCTAGTCCGCGCGCTGTTGGCCATACGTTACGTGGCGCAATGACCGCACGCTTGGGCAAAATGGATGGTGCTGATAGCGGCGAATTGGATCGCTTACTTAAAATCGTTGATGAGATGCAGATTCCATCCAAAGCTCGCACTTTATTGAAAATTGTCAAAAACGATGATAGCAAAATTATCGTGTATACCGAGTTTGTGGCAACCTTGGAATTCCTGCGCGATTTCTTGGCTGATCACGGAGTCGAATCGGTGCTCTTTCACGGTGGCCTGAGCGGCATGCAAAAACGCAGTGCGGTCGAGCGTTTCCGCGATGGCAAAGCCCAAGTCTTTTTATCAACCGAGAGTGGCGGTCAAGGGCTTAACTTACAATTCTGTCATCGCTTGGTTAATTACGACTTGCCATGGAATCCAATGCGGATTGAGCAACGGATTGGGCGGGTGCATCGCTATGGTCAAGAACGGCCTGTTGAAATTTATACCTTGATTTTACGCGGCACAATCGAAGAATATATTCTGCACGTGCTGACTGGTAAAATCGATATGTTCCAAACCGTGATTGGCGAAATTGATGCAATGCTTTCGTTTATGCACGAACAACAAAGCCTTGAAGTGCGCATAACCGATATTATTTTACATTCGAAGAGCTTTGATGAAATTCGTGCCCAAATGGAATTGCTTGGCGAAGAATTACGCAAAGCCAACGATACGCTCAACGAAGCCGAAAAAACCAATGCCGCCTTGTTGGATAGTGTATTGGGATGATAGAACATAGAACATAGAATGAATCTGCTTAAATTATAAATATTCTTTACTCTATTTAATAATTATGCTATGCATAGTGATTATAAATTATTGATGAAGTATAATTAAATTTATGCTCTATGCTCTATGCTCTATGTTCTTACTAAAGGGAATATACAATGTTTACAGGTATTATCGAAGAAATTGGCACAATTCTGGTGGCGAATACGGGCCTTGAGCGCGATAATAGCTTGCGCATCGGCTGTAATGTGGCAACCAGCGATGCCCAATTGGGCGATAGCATTGCAGTCAATGGCGTTTGTTTAACCGTAACTGCCTTTGAAGCCGATTGGTTTGAGGTTGGTTTAGCACCTGAAACCTTGCGCCGCACCAATTTGGGCCAACTCAAGGTTGGTAGCGCAGTTAATTTAGAGCGCGCGTTGGCCGCTGGGCGACGGATGGGCGGCCATTATGTGCAAGGCCACGTCGATGGTACTGGCGAAATTATCGCCATCGAGCCAGAGGGCGAATCCAAGGCAATTACGATTCGGGTTGCGCCAAGTTTGATGCGCTATATCGTCGAAAAAGGCTTTATTGCAGTTGATGGCACGAGCTTGACGATTACCCGCACCACTGACGATAGTTTTGGCTTGGCGATTATTGCCCACACCCAAGCTTGGGCGATTATTGGCCAGCAGCAGGTTGGCGATACGGTCAATATCGAAGTTGATATTTTGGCCAAGTATGTTGAAAATATCGTGCGCTTTGATCGCAAAATGCTTGCAGAATAAGCGCCGTTTGCCTAGATGGAATAAATGAATGATGTACAACGATTATGCCCGTTACTATGATGACGGGCAGCTCCATTTTAGCGTCTTGATGTT
The DNA here is from genome assembly GCF_016907925.1 of Herpetosiphon giganteus. Classification (GTDB taxonomy): domain Bacteria; phylum Chloroflexota; class Chloroflexia; order Chloroflexales; family Herpetosiphonaceae; genus Herpetosiphon; species Herpetosiphon giganteus. The sequence continues at coordinate 51,265 of NZ_JAFBCZ010000005.1, forward strand.
TGATTATTTGCAGCGTGTGCTGGAATTGCACCCAGTGCCTGGCCATTCGATGATCGATTTGGCGTGTGGCACGGGCACGTTGGCCTTGATGCATGCCGATTTGGGCTGGGATGTATTGGGCATTGATGCCTCGCGCGAGATGCTGCGCGTTGCCCAACGCAAGGCTCGTGGCGATGTTACTCAGCAACGCTCAATTCGCTTTCGCCGCGCCGATATGCGCGATTGGCAGGTCAGCCAGCCAGTGCAATTAGTCACCTGTTTTTATGATAGCCTGAATTATTTGCTTGAAGCAAGCGATTTGAATGCTACTTTTGGCTGTGTGGCGGCAGCGCTGGAGCCTGGTGGGCGCTGGATTTTCGATATTAACACGCCCTATTTTTTGGAGCATGTTTGGCAACCAGTCGAAATCGACGAGCGCGATGGCTACGTGCATATTATGCATTCACAATTCGAGCCAGAACGCTGCATCTCGTGGTTGCAATTAACTGGTTTTGCTCAGCGCGATGATGGCTTGTTTGAACGATTTAGCGAGCAGCATGCTGAACGCGGCTATAGCCAAGCCACATTAGAGCAACTTTTACGGGCAAACGGGTTTACAATAGAGGCCGTGTACGATTGTTTCGTGCTGACCGAACCAACCCCAATCAGCCATCGCTGGCTTTGGGTCTGTACCAAACAATGAGTGTTTGATTGTCGCATAAGGAGTCAAGCTATGCCGTTGGCAAGCATCGAAGAAGCACTGCAAGATTATGCAGCCGGAAAAATGGTGATCATCGTCGACGATGAAGATCGCGAAAACGAGGGTGATCTGGCATGTGCTGCCCAGTTTGTTACGCCACAGGCAATTAATTTTATGGCCAAAGAAGGCCGTGGGCTGATCTGTTTGGCCATCACTGGTCAGCGCCTCGACGAGTTGGAAATTCCTATGATGGTGACCTCGAATAATTCCAAATTTGGTACGAATTTCACCGTTTCAATCGAAGCAGCGCAAGGCGTAACCACGGGCATTTCAGCCTATGATCGAGCGCATACCATCCAAACCGTGATTAATCCCAACTCCAAGCCAAGCGATATTTCGCGGCCTGGCCATGTGTTTCCGTTGCGCGCTGCCGAGGGCGGCGTATTGCGGCGGGTTGGCCAAACCGAAGCCTCGGTTGATTTGGCCCGCTTGGCTGGTTTGTATCCAGCAGGGGTTATCTGCGAAATTATGAATGACGATGGCACGATGGCGCGCATGCCCGACCTCACCGTCTTTGGCGAAAAGCATGATCTGAAAATTATTAGCGTCGAGCAATTGATTCGCTATCGCCGCGAACGTGAATTTTTGGTGACGCGTACCGCCGAGGCTCGCTTGCCAACGGCCTATGGCGAATTTCAAATTATCTCCTACGAAAGCAAAATCGATACACCTGACCAACAAGCCAAAGAAGCCGTGGCCTTGATTATGGGCGATATTTCAACCGACGAGCCTGTGCTGGTGCGCGTTCACTCAGAATGTTTAACCGGCGATGCCTTTGGCTCGTTGCGCTGCGATTGTGGCCCGCAACTGGAAAAAGCTATGCAACGCATTGCCCAAGAAGGCCGTGGCGTATTGCTCTATTTGCGCCAAGAAGGTCGTGGCATTGGCCTGACCAACAAAATTCGTGCCTATATGCTGCAAGATCAAGGCTTAGATACGGTTGAGGCCAACGAACGCTTGGGCTTCCCTGCTGATTTACGCGATTATGGCTTGGGCGCTCAAATGTTGGCCGATTTGGGCTTGCGCGATTTACGTTTGTTAACCAATAATCCCAAAAAGATTATTGGCTTTGAAGGCTATGGCTTGCACGTTGTCGAACAGCTTTCCCTAGAAACCGACCCAAATAGCGAAAACCAAGCTTATTTGCGTACCAAGCGCGAACGCATGGGCCATACCTTGTCGAATTTGAATTCAGCGGAATAACTTACAACCAAGCCAAGCGCCGTTCGCGCATACTGACCCAGCGTGCTTGACCGATCACCAAATGGTCAAGCACGTCAATATCGAGCAATTGCCCAGCCTGAATCAATTGTTTGGTCACCAAAATATCGTCGGGCGAGGGCGTTGGGTCGCCGCTTGGGTGATTATGCACAACGATAATTGCCGCCGCATTCAGCCGAATCGGCTCGCGAAACACCTCGGCAATGCGCACGCTGGCGCTATTCAACGAGCCAATTGTCACGTTTTCGATTTTCAGCACATGGTTTTTGGTGTTGAGAATGACAACTCGCAGATGCTCCTTATCCAAATGGCTCATCTCAACTTGCAGCAAGCCCACCACATCGGCTGGTGATGTAATTTGCAGCGGCTGGTTGGGTGCTGCCAGCAGCAAACGCCGCCCAATTTCTAGCGCGGCTTTGATATGGGCTGCTTTAGCCTCGCCCATTCCACGTACTCGACATAAATCGCTGAACTCGATCTTTTGCAGGCCATGCCAACCGCCATGTTCGCGCAGCAATAATTGCGCAAGTTGAATCACATTCATGCCTTGCACGCCCACTCGCAGCAAAATCGCCAAAATCTCAGCATCAGACAATGCTTGCGGCCCAAAGTCGCGCAGGCGTTCGCGTGGCTGTTCACTGGATGGTAATTCCTTAATTGAGATAAAATAGTTGCTCATACTATCGAACTCGCACTAAAATGGTTGGTAGTGGAGAGCCACAACGGTGGCAAATTTGGCATGCTTGGCTATGAATTTGGCAAAATTGGCCAAAAAGGTGTTGATAATGAGCAATGATCCAGCGGTGTTGGCGCGCCGAAACCATGAATTGACGATTTTGAATCAGGTTGCCGAGGCCCTTAACCGGAGCAATCAGCTTGATCAGGCGTTACAAACCGTTTTGGAATTGGTGACAGAGTTGCTTGGTTTGCACACGGGTTGGGTTTGGCTGCTGCGCGATGATCAAACGACCCATTATTTGGCGGCGGCTTACCATTTGCCTCCGGTGTTGTGCCACCCCCAAGCCTTGGAAGATGATTGTTATTGTTTGGAGCGTTTTCGTGACGATAATTTGGAACGCGCGGCCAATATCAGCGTGATTCGTTGTAGTCGTTTACGCCATGTGCCGCAAGGCACTGCTGAGGTACGCTTCCATTCGTCGATTCCCTTGATGGCCCATGGCCGCAAACTAGGGGTTTTTAATGTGGCCAGCCCCGATTGGTGCGAATTGAGCGCCGATGATTTGCGCTTATTGCACACCGTCGGCGATTTGCTGAGCATGGCGATTGAGCGCACCCGTTTGTTTGAACGCTCGCTGAGCTTAGGTGCGGTCGAGGAGCGCAACCGAATTGCCCGCGAAATCCATGATACCTTGGCCCAAGGCCTGACTGCGGTTTTGTTGCAACTCGAAACCGCCGATGCTCTGCTCGAGGTTGGTGCAACTGAACGGGGCCGCGCGAAAATTCATCAAGCCCTGCAATGGACGCGCTATAATCTTGATGAGGCACGGCGTTCGGTGCTTGATCTGCGGGCCGCGCCCTTGGAAGGCCGGAGTTTGGTCGAGGCATTGGCAACTTTGAACCACGAACATGATCCATTTAGCTTTGAATTGCAAACAATTGGTGGCTTGCAGCCGTTGCCCTTACGAATTGAGGTTGGTTTGTTGCGAATTGTGCAAGAAGCCTTGAATAATGTGCGCCAGCACGCCCACGCCAGCCAGGTGGTGGTCGAATATCATGCTACGCCAAGCCAGATTGAAATTTGCGTGCATGACAATGGCTGTGGTTTCGACCCAACCCTTGCCAAACCCCAGCATTTTGGCTTAATTGGTATGAATGAACGCACCCGCTTGCTTGGCGGCAGCCTTGAAATCAAAAGCACCCTTGGCGCTGGTACCGAGGTTTGTATTGCCGTGCCATTAGGGAGTTAAATCCATGATTCGAATGCTTGTTGTTGACGATCATCCGGTGGTGCGCGAGGGCTTGGTTGCTATTTTGAGCACCCAAGCCGATTTTGCGGTGATTGGCGAGGCCAGCGATGGCCGTCAAGCCTTGGCATTGTGCCAGCAACTTCAGCCCGATTTGCTGCTGCTTGACCTTGAATTGCCAGAATTAGATGGCGTTGCGGTGCTCGAACAGCTCGATTTAGCGGCATCTGAGCTACGAGTTTTAGTCTTTACTGCGTTTGATACTGACGAGCGGATTATTGGGGCGGTGCGGGCTGGCGCACAGGGCTATTTGCTTAAAGGTGCGCCGCGCGACGAATTATTTGCCGCAATTCGTTTGATTCATGCTGGTGGCTCTACTTTGCACCCGTTGATTGCCTCGAAATTGTTGCGCCAAGTGCAGCGCGATACCAGCTTGGTTGAATTAACTCCGCGTGAGCACGAAGTTTTGCAAGAATTAGCCCAAGGCTTTGCTAATAAACAGATTGCCTATACATTGAATATTACTGAACGCACGGTTAAGTTTCATCTTAACAGCATTTTTCAAAAGCTTGGCGCACATAATCGTACCGAAGCGGTATCGATTGCCTATGAACGCCAATTAATTTAGCTAGGTTGATATTTGTTATGACTCCAACTCGTTATCAAATTCCTGCCAACGAGCATGAATTTGAACAAGATATTAAACACTCGCGCTTTATTGCTACGGTGGTGCATGCACCAACCTTGGCTGAAGCTAAACAAGCAATTTCCACAATTGCCGCGCGTTATCCCGATGCAAACCACAATTGTTGGGCGTTTCAGATTGGGCTTGGCCCACACGCTGAAATTGGCTCGTCGGACGATGGTGAGCCTGCTGGCACAGCTGGCCGCCCGATGTTGCAAGTCTTACAGGGCAGTGGCATTGGCGATATTGCAGCAGTCGTAACCCGTTATTTTGGCGGCATCAAATTAGGCACTGGCGGCTTGGTACGCGCTTATAGCGGAACCTTGCAAAAAGCGCTCAACGATTTACCAACCAAAGAACAAGTTATTCGCCGCACTGGCATGGTCACAATTAATTATAATCAATATGAAGTATTGCGCCGTTTGCTCAATACATTTGATCCGGTGATTGAAAGTGAAGATTTTGCCAGCGATATTACCTTGATGCTGGCATTGCCTCAAGATCGCTGGCAAGAATGTGCTGTGGCTATTCGTGAATTAACCTATGCTGAAAGCGAATTAATTGCCCTCGATGATTAAATAATCGGCGTTGTGTGATCCATTTCAAAGTGAATATTTTGAAATTCGCCTTGATCTGGCCGATCGTCGTAGATTTCGCTGGTTGGCAGTGAGCGCCAAAAATGCTCGGCTCCGGCAATCGCTGGGTTGGTATGCAGATAAATTGTACGATATGTACCTTCATTGAGAATCCAATCGCGGGTTAAGCTCACCAAGCGGCGTGCTAAGCCCGCTCGACGATGATCTGAAGCAACATAAACCCGCACGAGTTGAGCGGTTTCGGCGGTGCTATAGCGTTCAACCAGCCATTCGGGCTTGTAAGGCGCTTTGGGGCCACTAGTGCGCACCGCGCAGGTGCCGACGACCTCGCCAGTTGCCTTAACGACCGCCACAAACAGCACTTGGCGTGGATTTGCCAGATAGGCTCCGGCTAAATTATCAACGTCAGCATGCCATTTGGCAACGTAGCCAATGCCAAAATCGTGCTCAAAGGTGTGTAACATTAGCTGGCGTGCTCCCGCCAAATCAGCGGTCGTTGCTTCGCGCAGCATATAGATTCCATGATCAAGGCTCATACCAATACCTCATATGGTTAAATTACTGATATATTATATCAATAAACGGAAACTAATTTGCCAAAAAATCTAATATGCGCTATAATCTTGCTCGTTGCGCCGAGGTGGCGGAATGGCAGACGCTGAGGTCTTAAACATCTCTCCTCGCAAGGGGGTGCGGGTTCGACTCCCGCCCTCGGCACCAACCACAGGCTTGTTGATCGCACAGATCAGCGGGCCTGCTGTTATTTAATCAATTAAAAAAGCTAGCTTTTGGTATACTAACAACGACGTTTTTTAGCTGAGGAACTGCTATGCGCCGTTGGATTTGGCTCTTACTACTTGCTGGTTTATTGCCTCGCGCCGCCGCTGCCCATAATTTATGCTTCGTCGAAGTTAACAACCCCTATTGTTTGGAAGAACCGTTCAGTGATTATTGGGATGATAACGGCGGCTTGCCAGTTTTTGGCTACCCAATTACCTTTGCCAAAGCCGAACCCAACCCAGATACTGGGATGAGTTATCATACCCAATGGCTCGAACGCAATCGCTTTGAAGTGCACCCAGAAAATGCGGGCACGGCCTATGAAGTGCTCTTGGGCTTGTTGGGCAAAGAACGCTTGCAGCAGCTTGGGCGTGAGGTTGCAGCCCGTGAAACTGGCCCAGTTGAAGGGTGTTTGTGGTTTGAAGAAACTGGCCATAACGTCTGCGATCAAAGCAATGGGCTTGGTTTCAAAAGCTATTGGCAATCGCATGGCTTGAAGATTGATGGTTTGGATAATTATGCCCGTTCGTTGCAACTCTTTGGTTTGCCCTTGACCGGAGTGAATCTTGAAACCAACGCCAATGGCGATACGGTGCAAACCCAATGGTTTGAGCGGGCGCGGCTCGAATGGCACCCCAGTAATCCTGACGAATTTAAAGTTTTGTTGGGTTTGTTGGGCAAAGAAGTTTTGGACAACAGAGGCGTGATTCCGCAGCCACAGCCGCAGCCGCCAGTAACGCCAACGCCTGCGCCGATTGTTACCCCAACGCCTGCACCACCGCCACCATCATTTAATAATTGCCAAGCCGACCCAACCGTGGCCAGCAATTATCCTGTGAAAATTGTGAGCGTCAATAAAAAGACTGAAACGGTGGTGCTGCAAAATGTAAGCAATGCTCCAGTGGCGATTGATGGCTGGAGAATTTGCAGCATTCGCGGCAACCAATTGCATGCAACATTGAGTGGTAGCCTTGCTGCTGGCGAAACCCGCCCAATTAATTCGACTGCAACTGGCTCAATTTGGAATGACAAAGATAATGATAATGCTTCGTTGTATGATGCAGAAGGCCGCTTGATTTCATTCTTGCAAGATCCTGCTAAATAACAAAAATGGGCGCTAGGTTTTGCCTAGCGCCCATTGATTCTATTTGAGCTAGCCCATGCCTACCACAAACGCGATTGCTTGCTCGCCGCTGTGTGAAAGGCTGACCGACCAATGACGAATGCCGAGTTCTTCGGAGCGTTGTTGGGCTGCGCCGTGGAGCCGCAACATCGGCTTGCCTTGGGGATCGTTGGCTACTTCAATCTCGCGCCATGCAACCGAACAAGCGGGGTGGCCGATGCCCTTTAATCCAACGCCAAGGGCTTTGGCGGCAGCTTCCTTGGCTGCCCAGCGCGCCGCGAGCGATTGAGCACTATCGCGACAACGCAACCATTCTGCTTCGGTCCACACGCGGCGGGCAAAACGCTGGCCCCAACGCGAAACTGCCTGATTAATCCGATCGATCTCAATTAAATCAACACCTGTTACCAACATACGCTTTTACTTCCTTGCTACCACGAACATGGTGGTTGCTTGTATTGTAGGCTGATTTATTAAAATGGCCAAATTAATAATTAAATTCGGGGCAAGGTTACGCCTGTTTGGCCTTGATACTTGCCCGAACGATCATCATAGGCCACGTCTGGCAACTCGTCGCCCTCGAAAAACAGCACTTGGGCGATGCCTTCGTTGGCGTAAATTTTGGCTGGCAATGGCGTTGTGTTGCTAATTTCAATCGTCACATAGCCTTCCCAGCCTGGCTCGAAGGGCGTTACATTCGCGATCAGACCACATCTTGCATAGGTCGATTTGCCGACGCACACACATAGCACATTGCGCGGAATGCGGAAGTATTCGATCGTGCGGCAGAGCACAAACGAGTTTGGTGGAATGATACAGACATCAGCTTTGACATCGACGAATGAACGTGGATCGAAGTTTTTGGGGTCGATCACCGCTGAATTGACGTTGGTGAAAATTTTAAATTCATCAGCGATCCGAATATCATAGCCATACGACGACAAGCCGTATGAGACGACTCCGCCGCGCACTTGGCCATCGATAAATGGCTCGATCATGCCATGTTCTTGGGCCATGCGCTTAATCCAGCGATCAGCTTTGATTGACATATAAACTCCTTAAGGTGTCGCCGTTGGCGCATTTGGATCAAGGGTTGGGCTTGGTTCTGGCGTTGCTGTTGGCGTTGAGCTTGGGGTTGCCGTCGGCGTGAGCGTTGGGGTTAATGTTGGAGTTGCCGTTGGCGTTGGCGTGAGTGTTGGCGTGGCGGTTGGGTCGCTGAACATCGCCCGCACATTGGTTGTGACGTTGCGGGTTTCTTCAGGGAAGAGTAGGGCAATTGCGCCTGAACCCAAGCCACAGGTTAACAGCGCCACGAGGCTCAAAACTAACGGCCACGAAATTCGGCGTTGATAACGCACTGGCTGACCGCCCAAATTGCGCAGGGTTTCAACATCGCTATGGTGCAATCGCCGAAACTCGGCCAAGGCCTGAGCTGGATCTTCGCTTAAAAATTGGGCATAGCGTTGCACAATTTCTTCGGCGGCGCTGCCACGCGGCAACAGGGCATATTTTTCTTCTTCGATTGCCTGAATATAGTACATTTGGATTTTGGTATCCAAATTGGCTTGGACGAGCGAGATATTGCGCTGCTTGCGGGCTTGGCGCAGGCGCTGACCAAGCGGAATATTCAAGGCAGGCGCTTCGACCGCAACCACTGGTTCAGGCTCAGGGGTTTCGATTACAGGCTCGGCTGCCAGTTTGGGCGCACGGGTATCGGCGCGTTGCAAGGCTGGTGGCGGGGCTTGGCGCAAGCGAATCGCAATCCGCGCCAGCAATTCTTCGGTGCGATAAGGCTTGGTAATATAATCGGTTGCACCAGCCCGCAAGCCACGAGCAATATCCTCGGCGCTGCTGCGATGCGACATCACCATGACTCGCAAGCCCAAGCTTACCAGTTCATCAAGCAAGGCCCAGCCTTGTTCGCGGCCCAGCTCAAGATCGAGCAAAATCAGGTCGGGCTGTTGGGTGCGAGCAACTTCGCGGGCGCTGGTTTCAGTCCACTCGCGCATTACCCGATAACTAGCCATCTCTAAAGTGCGAGCGAGCGTGGCCGAAAACGCCCGATCTTCATCAAGCAACAAAATGAAGGTCAAAACCAGAATTCCTATCCACAAGCCAATGCCAAGGCATAGCCAGATTGAACGAAGATAATGCAGCGATTATAGCACGTTAGATCGACTCGATCGTCAAGTTTTGGCGTTCGAGGGCAGCCATTAAGCCACTTTGCAAATCGGCGCGGGTGGCGATGCTATCCAAGCGAATGCCCAATTGCACAATCGTTTGGGCAATTTCGTTGCTAATCCCAACCACAATGGTTTCGGTGCCAAGCAACTTAAGTGCGTTGATGGCCTGCAAAATGTAGTTGGCCACGGCGGTATCAACCACAGGCACGCCCGTCAAATCTAAGATTACGGTGTCGGCGTTGTTGCGCGAGCTGGCTTGCAGCAAGGCGGTGATAATTTGATCAGCTTGAACGGGATCGATGCCGCCAACCAAGGGCAAGACCAAAATGCCTGGCAAAATCGGCACGACCGGCACCGCCCGCGCAGCAATTTCGGCTTTGAGCAAGGAATCTTGCTGGCTCATCCGGGCAATTTCGTCGCGGCGGGCGCTAATTTGGGTTTCAAGCTCCATTGCTTCGCTGACATCGTGGAAATAGCCCACGACATATTCTGGCGGCTGGGCATCGCCCAACGGTTTGAGCGTAAACCGTGCAGCTAAGTGGCGATTGCTTGGCTGGCCATGGGCATCGACAATCACATAATCTAAAGTTGGCAAAAGGACTTTCTCGCCAGCAAAGGCGCGTTTGATGTCGGCCTGAACCTCGGGATCGGCCAGCGAAGGATCATCAAATAAATTGTAATTGCCCTGAAGCTCCAACATTTCTGCTGGGCTGAGATTGAAAATCCGCCGTAATGCAGTGTTGGTATAGACCGCCTTGCCAGTGCTGTCGTAAATTGCTGAACCGATTGACATAACCGACCAAGCGCTACTACGAATGAGTGTATTTAAGCTAGAAGCCATGGGTGCACCTCACGAACGAGCACGAATAACTTGGCCTTGCCGACGGAGCGCAGTTTGCAAGCCACTTTGCAAATCAGCGCGGGTGGTAATATCTTCGAGCCGCAAGCCCAATTGAACGAGGGTTTGGGCAATTTCAGGGCTGATGCCAACGACAATTGTATCGGTGCCAAGCAACTTGAGGGCTTTGATTGCTTGCAGCAGATAATTAGCAACTGCGGTATCGACGACCGGAATTCCCGTTACATCGAGTAATAATGTGTCGGCGCTATGCTCCGAGGCAGCTTCCAACAAACAATTCAGCACATATTCGGCGCGGCGTGAATCGACTGCGCCAACCAGCGGTAGCACCAAAATGCCAGGCAACACCGGCACAACCGGAGCCGAGCGGGCCTCGATTTCGGCGCGCATCGCTTCTTGTTGCTGCTCAGCCAGCTGAATTTCGTGCTTGCGCGTATCGAGTTCGCGGCGCATCATGACTTGCGCAGTAATATCGGTAAAGAACGCCACAATATACTCGCCAGTTTTTTCCTCGACGCGCAAGGGAGCCAGATTGAGCCGCGCCACGATATGCTTACCAGATGGCCGCGCATGGACGTTCAGCAACTCATAATCTAGCTCGCTAATGCGCGATTTTTTGCCCTCGAAGGCCGAGGTAATGGCATTTTTGGTCAGTGGCGCTTGGAGCGAAGGGTCACGATGCAGATTATAATGTTGTTGCGCTTGGGTGGCTTCTTCGGGCAGATATTGCAATAACTCCATTCCCGCAAGGTTGAGTAATTCGGCGCGCCCGCTGCGGTGATAAATCAGCGAGGCAATCGGAGCGTGAATCCAGCCATGGCTCATTTGTTGAATAAGTGTTTCTGGCAACATATGCGACCCTCAATCACTGGCATTGTTTGTAAATTATAAGCGAGGTGGCAATGGATGAACAGCGGATGTGGTGGGAAGAATTGTTTCAAATTCACGAGTTTGCAACTTATGCTGACGTTGCCGCCAGCTTGACCAATAATGAAGTTGATTTTTTGGAAACGGTGTTGAATTTAACTCCCGAGATGCGGATTTTGGATTTGGCCTGTGGCAATGGTCGGCATCTGTTGGGTTTGGCGCGGCGTGGCTATCACATTGATGGCGTTGAATTAGCTACGCCATTAGTTGATCAGCTTAGCGCCCAAATTACTGCTGAACAATTGCCCGCGCGGGTGATTGCTGGCGATATGCGTCAACTTGACGATTTGGGCATGTATGATGTGATCTTGATTATGAATAGCTCATTGGGCTTTTTCAGCGATTTTGAACATCAACAATTGCTCAATGATCTGGCTGATCATCTTGTGCCCCAAGGTCGATTGGTGCTGCAATGCATCAATCCCTATCAAATTAGCAGCTATATGCAACACTATCGGCGCGGCTGGCATCAGGTGGGGCCAGGCTATGTGTTGCGCGAATCGCACTTTAACCCTATTACTGGCACGATTGAAACCGCCTATCGTTATATTGAGCCAAACGGCGGCGAGGCTGTGCATCCAGGCGAACGGATTCGTTTATATACCTTTCCTGAGTGGCAGCACTATTTACAACGGGCTGGTTTGCGGGTGCAAGCAGTGTTTGGCGATGCGGTGCTGCCAATCGTCGCCTTCGATGAAGCGAGCCAGTGGCAAATTTTGATGGCGATGAAGTAGGGGCGAGGGATTAGGGGTCAGGGGTCAGATTATAAGGCCATATTTTTAACCACGAAGGGCACGAAGATGGAGTTTTGACCATAGTTGTTATGTTTAGCAATTCTGACCCCTAGCCCCTGAACTCTGACATCAACAACCCTATAGAACCATTAAATTTAAATTGACCTTCGTGATCTTCGCGGTTAATTCTTCCTGACCCCTAGCCCCTGAATCCTGAACCCTGACCGCAAAAATTCGATTAAAATACCAACATTGAAGCATTCATTCTTCGCAGCAAAGGAGCAGCGATGATTGCCCTGATTGTCCATGGTGGGGCTTGGAACATGCCCGATGATCAAATTGATGCCCACAAACAGGGCTGTTTGGCGGCGCTTGATGCTGGTTGGGCTGTCTTGGCGCAAGGCGGCACTGCGCTTGATGCAGTTGAAGCTGCGATTCGGGTGCTCGAAGATGACCCAACATTTGATGCTGGGGTGGGTTCGTTTCTGAATGCGATTGGCGAAGTTGAATTGGATGCAGGGATTATGGATGGCGCGAGTATGCGGGCTGGCTCGGTTGCCGCAGTCCAACGCGTACGCCATCCGATTAGCGTTGCCCGCCAAGTGCTCGAAAGCGATTATGTGTTGATTGTTGGCAATGGTGCTGAGCAATTTGCGATTGAGCATGGTGCTGAGTTGTGCGATCCTGCTGAGTTGGTGGTGGAGCGCGAACGCCAACGCTGGCAGGAACAACAATCAAACCCCAACTACAAAGGCCGCGATGCCTTTCATTCTGCGCACGATACGGTTGGCGCGGTGGCGCTTGATAGCTTTGGCACGATTGCGGCTGCAACGTCAACCGGCGGAATTCCCAACAAATTGCCCGGGCGGGTCGGCGATTCGCCGTTGGTTGGTAGTGGCTTGTATGCAGATAATGAAACTGGCGGTTGCTCGACCACAGGCTGGGGCGAATCGATTATGAAAGTTTGTTTGGCCAAAAGTGTCGCTGATCAATTGCGCACTGCTTCGCCCCACGAAGCGGCCAAAGCCAATATTGCTTTTTTGGAGCGGCGGGTGCAAGGCTTAGCAGGCTGTATTGTGTTGAATGCCCAAGGCGAATTTGGTTGGGCGCATAATACGCCACGCATGGCCTTTGCCTATCGGCGCGGCGACGAGCCAGCGGTTGCTGCGGTGCATGCTGACGAACCGTTTTTGCACGATTAATGAGCAATTGGCTGGTTGTTAATCGCAACAGACAACCAGCCAATCAGCATTATTCAACGCTGCCCGTCACCCATTCTTCGAGCCATGGCTGATATTTGACTGGATTGAACTCGACAAAACGATACTCAGCAAAGTTGGCAATCTGATAGGGATCGTTGGCGAAGAAAGCCTGAATTGCCTCAAGCGAGGACGCACGGGCGATGACAATGCCGCCGATGCGCGGATTTTGTGGGCCTGAGCTAAGCAACAAGCATTGGTCATAGCCTGCTTGCAAGAATGCTCGATGCTCAGCTAATTTGGTTTCGATTTGCGCTAGCGGCACGGTATAGGTAATCTCCAACATAAAATGGGCCATGATCTTGCTCCTAAAAAGCCGACAACCACCACAGTATACTACTCTGGTGGTTGGCTTGGTTTTGGCTTGAAAATTAGGCTTCGACGGTTTCGGTACCGAGTTCAACCCCTGGCCGCAATACTTTTTGGTAGCGGTCGAATTGGCGCACCGACTTCATGCCAACGTCGGAATATACCTTGGTTGCACCAGTCAGGCTTGAAGCATCGACCCCTAAGCCAACCCGCTCTTGGCCACGCTTGGCAAATTCGTTGAAGGCATGGTAGAGCATTGCTTTGGCTAAGCCTTTGCGCCGCCATGGCCGACACACGCCCAGCGTACCAACCCAGCCCATTGTTGGATCTTCGGTGATATGCTTCCAACACATAGCAACTGCGGCAATTTGGTCACCATCGCAGACGATGAAGAACAGCGAAGGATCATAATTTGGCTCGCGGCTGATCATTTCTTCCCAATGTTTCAGCTCTTTTTCAAAGGGCGATTCGAGATAACCCCAATGATCGCGGAACGAATCGCGTACCGCCGTAATGACCGCTGGCAATTCAGTTGCTGGATCATAAGGCCGAATGATCAAACCTTCGGGCAATTGGACTGGTTGCGGCGTATAATCAGCCAATTCAATGACCATGCGCAAAAAGTGGCGCACAAGGCTATAGCCATGGGCTTGCAGACTGTTGGCCAATTCGTGATTGGTGCTGAGCACGCCATGATAGACGCTGACCGCAGCATCGCTTGGGGCTTTGGCAATATCTTGGCTAGTGCGTTGCTCCAACCAATCCAAAAGTTGGCTTTGAACTCCACTTGCAGCATAATCGCTATGTACGCGCGTCCAACCATAGCCATGAACAAATGGATCGTGATTGAAGACCCCTGCGACCCCAATCAGGTTGTCGCCATCCCACATGGTTAAGCTATCGGTTTCAATGTTAAATTCGGGATCTTCCCACTCGCTGGCTAACTCGGCTTCAGTAATTTCAATGACATTCGCTTCTTCCATCGAACAACGGTTGATTAGCGCAACTGCTGCTGGAATATCAGCTAAACTTGCAGGGCGCAGGGTATATTGGGCTACTGCTTGCATATGCTCCTCAAAAAATCGTGTAAATAAGTGCTGTGAGCAGTATCAGCGCATAGCCCAATCTGTTGTAGCGGCATGAGGCTGATTATTAAGTCATCCTTTGGCCTGATTACAAGCTTTAGCGTTGGGTAATGGGTAAAAACGTTCCATAACTATTAAATGCAGTTGCTGGTACGTTGAGCGTTGGATCATTCTTGGCAACCGAGATCCAAACGCCCGCTGCCACGTCGTTGCCAACGCTCATTTGGAGTACGCTTGGGGTGCAGCCCAATGGGTTGAGAAACTGTTCGGCGATATGCAATTGATTGGCTAAATCACTGCGATAGCTAATAATTTGAGTTGTACAGCCGCTGCTACTAAAGCTATCGGCCTGCCATGCAACCAAATCGACAAGCTGGAAGCGGCTACTTGCAAGATTGTTTTCATGCTGATCAGGCGTATTGGTGAGATTAATCCCATCACTGGCTTGGACATCGTATTGCCAAACATCATAGACAAATGGATCGCTGAAGCTATTGTTGCTACCAGCAAAATAGACAGTTGGCCGACCTGTGCCATCGCTGACGGTGCTAATTTCACTGATGCTCCATGGCTCGCGAATCGACGGCAAGACTAAATCGCTGGTCGTGTTAGCAGTTGCGTTGTGCATGCGCAGGCTATCGGTCGCAATTCCACGCGGTGGAGCGCCATTTGGATGCTTGATATAGGTTACATACACGTTATCGCTCAAACTGAGATCGTAGACAAAAGGAATAATGTTTGATGCGCTGGTGTAACTATCAACGGTGCGCGCAGTCATGCCAATTAGCGTTCCATGGGCATAGCGAATTTCGTCGAGGGTTGGGTCGCCGCCAAAGTTGCGTTGATTGACGAGGAGCGAACGCTTGCCATAGACTACATGAATTTCATTGGCGCTATTGAGGATGATTCGTGGTTGAGTCAGAATAATATTGGTGGCGACGCTTTCGATCACAACTGGTTGGCTCAAACTGGGCACGATTTGGCGATAAACCAGCGCTTGCTTGGTTATTTGTTGTTCTTGAATGAGCATTGTGTAGAGCACGCCAACGCGTGAGCCATCGCTATTGCGCACGGCGATTGGGTTAATCAAGCTATTGTTGATGCTTTCGCCTTGCAAACTGACCGGTTGGCTGACGGTTGCGCCGTCGGGGCTAATGCTGACGACATAGGGGCGATAACTTGGCTCGCCTTGGGTCAAGCTCGTTTGGTTACTGAGGTAGGCCAAGTGGATTGTGCCGCTAATATCGCCGGTTAAACTGGTGTAGCCAAGGGTTGCCGTCGAATTATCGGCGCTGATGGTGTGGCGTAACAGTTCATTGGGGCCGCGCATTCGGCTATAAATTAGGTCGCAGCCATTGCCTGCTTGGCATTCGGCCCAAGCGTAATGGCGCAGATCGTTGCTATCAACATAGATTGCTGGGTAGTAAGCACCTGAGTCGGCATTTGGATTAATCGCGAGTTTGGTGGCTGGGGCGATATACTGCCCACAACCCCACAGCGCTAGCAGCAAGCCAGCCAAGATTGCACTTCGGCGAGTCCAGGTTTGTCGAGCCATTACGCTCCCCTTTGCTATGAATGATTATTACTAGCGATCATAGCACAACCTGCCAACGCCAAACAACCCGTAGGAATGATGAATCCTACGGGTTGTTGCTTGATGAGAGACTAGAAGCTTAGCGCCGCATGCCTGGGAAGGTTGCGCCGAAGATTGATGGAGGCAATTTGAAGCCTTTGGCTTCGAGGACTGGCGTAAAGCGGGGTCGTGTACCGGTTGGCCGCAAAACACCCAACACTTTGCCATCGGGGGCAGTGCCTTGATCTTCGAAGATGAAGATGTCTTGCAACACCACCTGACCGCTTTCCATGCCTTGGACTTCGGTGACCGCTACAACTTTCCGCGAGCCGTCGCGCAAACGCGCTTGCTGCACAATCACATGCACTGCCGAGGCAATTTGCTCGCGAATAACCGCGACTGGCAAATCCAAACCCGACATCAAGGCCAAGGTTTCCAAACGGCGAATTGCGTCGCGCGGCGTGTTGGCGTGGACAGTCGACATTGAGCCGTCGTGGCCGGTGTTCATTGCTTGGAGCAAGTCGAGCGCCGCGCCGTCGCGAATTTCCCCGACCACAATTCGGTCAGGGCGCATCCGCAGCGAGTTCTTCACAAGGTCGCGGATGGTGACCAAGCCAGAGCCATCAATATCGGCAGGCTTGGATTCAAGCCGGATAACGTGGTCTTTGCCAAGTTGAAGTTCTGCTGAGTCTTCAATCGTACAAATGCGGTAGTGATCGGGGATGAAGTTGGAAAGCACGTTGAGCAAAGTGGTTTTACCCGAACCAGTACCGCCAGAGACGATCAGGTTCATGGCGCTGACCACACAGGCATTCAGGAAGTCGGCCATTTCCTTGGTCATTGAGCCATAGTTGATCAAGTCGCTGACTTGGAGCTTTTTCTTGGAGAATTTACGAATACTCAGCGATGAGCCATCAATTGCACATGGCGGAATGATTGCATTTACCCGCGAGCCATCGGGCAAACGGGCATCGACCATTGGCCACTTGCGGTCAACCCGTCGTCCAAGTGGCCGAATAATCCGGTCGATCACTTTGAGCACATGATCTTCTGAGGCGAAAATAACTGGTGAAAGGGTCAATTTACCACGTTGTTCAACATAGACCACGGTGGCGCTGTTGACCATAATTTCAGTAATGCTATCATCGCGAATCAGTTGCTCAAGCGGGCCGAAGCCAAATAATTCATCAAGCACCATTTGATAGAGCAATTTCATGCCATCTTGATCGAGGTTTGTGCTCGATTGGCGGACAAAGGTGGTAAAGCGCTCTTGAATCAGCCGCTCGGAATCTTCGTTGCGTTGCAGCTGGGTTTGCGAGCCAGCCGAAGCCTGAATTTTATCGACAATCCAGAGTGAAAGCTCAAGTAATTTGCGATGAGCATCGCGATCGGCGAGCACCAAAAAGCCACTAGTATTGATCGTGCCAGCGCTGAGGCCAGAGCTTGAGCCGGCCAAGGCACTCAGATTGCCGCTTGGCATTGGAGCCGAGCTTGGGGCTGGTGGCGGTGGAGGGCTAAGCGGAGTCAACGACGATGACCGATATTCAGGCATTGATTGCTCGCCAGCCATGGGTTGAACTGGCGCTGGTGGTGCTGCTGGCTCTGGGCTTGTTGGCGTGCTTCCAAGACGTTTGAGAAGTGACATAGCTTGACCTCACTACATTTTGACAAAATAGGCTTCACAAGCCCGATCCAAAAGGTCTTTGTTCATTTGGGGCGGTTGGCCACGATATTTGGCTTCATCAAGCACTTGATCAAGCAAATCGCGTGGGTGACAACAGCGCAATTCGCGGTTGACTTTGAAATAGTGTTCTTGAATCAAATAGCGCAAGCCATCGTCGCTATAGGGCACACCCTTGGATTTGCACACGATGCGGAAAATATCGCGATATTCGTTGGGCGTTGGGTTGGCAACCTCGATTTTATGCCGAATCCGCCGTAAGAAGGCATCATCAACCAAGCCCTTGGGGTCGAGGTTGGTCGAAAAGACGATCAACACATCGAAGGGAATTTCGATTTTTTTGCCAGTTTGCAAGGCCAAAAAGTCGATTTTCTTTTCGAGTGGCACAATCCAGCGGTTCAACAATTCTTCTGGCCGACAGCGTTGCCGCCCAAAGTCGTCGATCAGGAACAAGCCGCCATTCGCTTTCATTTGGTAGGGTGCTTCATAGACTTTGGAAATTGGGTCGAAGATCAGTTCCAGTTGTTCCAAAATCAGTTCACCACCGACCATCACTCGTGGGCGTTTGCAGTGCAACCAACGGCGATCGGGCGCTGGTGGCATGGTCGTCGCGACCGCCCCAAATGGTGCTGGCACATCATCGTGGCGCATTTCGGGCTTAGTCAAAATCGAGTGATTGAGCGGATCGTAGAGTTTGATCACTTGGCCATCAATTTCGACAGCATAGGGCAGCATCACCGAGCCACCCATAATCCGCGAAATCCCTTCGGCGATGGTGGTTTTGCCATTGCCTGGCGGGCCATAGAGGAATAGTGAACGCGCCGAGTTGGCAGCAGGGCCAATTTTATCGAGCATTTCGTCGTTGACGACTAGATCTTTGAAGGCTTCGCGGATGCGTTGCTGATTGATCGTCATGCCGCCAATTGACTGGCGATTGACCATCTCGATGTAGGCGGCAAGCGGAACTGGCGCTGCCCCAGCATATTGCGAGCGATCGAGCACTTCGTTAACTTTGCGCGAGCCTTGCAAGGTAATGACATATTGATAGGCGCGTTCGCCAAAGCCTTGCTCGGCCCCGACAATATCGACATACTCGCTCATTTTGAGAAATTGCAATACTTTGTCGATGACGTTGAGATAGGGCAAACAGGTTTGCTCTGAGATCCGCTGGGCAGTAATAGTGCCGTTGAAATAAATAACTTTTAGCACAAGATCGGCAATAAAACCCATCCCAAGACCGGTTTCTTCAATTGAAGTTGGTTCATTGGGAAATTGCGGCCCACTATCAACGGATGCCTGAGCAGTCGAAGCAAATTCACGTAAAGGAAACGCAGACATAATGTGATCTCCTGAGCTTCAACAAGTTAAGATCGGCGGGGATTGGCAGATCTCCCCTATCTGCGCACACCGAATGAACAATAATCAATATTATACTTGAGGCTGCAAGCACGGGCAACCTAGAGTTGTGGTACAATGCACGACGAGGCGTAGCGCGGGCTTGAGGTTTTCGAGCCCGAGGGAAGCGGGGAGAAGTTTACCCGCTGATTTAGCTCTGCTGTTGCAATCCCCGCCCAATTAATAAGCCCCCAACCAAGGCAATTAGCCCAAAACTTGCGACCCAAATAATCGATCCAAGGCTTGCCCACGGCACGCTCAGGTTCGCTGCGCCAAAATCAACCAGTGCTAAACCTGCAATTACGCCCAACCCTAGTACGACTTGGCTGCCACCAAGGGTCAATAATTCATGGCGATTCCCACCGCCAGCAACAATCCATGCACCAATTGCTCCCGTGATGAACAAGGCGCTATAAATTTGCGCATGAAAGGCATCGATTTTCCATGGCCAAAAAGCGGTTGCCCAGGCTGGCGCAACAATACAGGCCAGCCCATAGCCCGCTAAAACCACTGCTTCAATTAATAAGATGCTGCGCAACCAGCCAAGCGCTTGCGGATTGACCGCTGGCCAAGCCCGATACTGCCACCAATACCAACCCAAAACCACAGTTGGAATAGTGTAGATGATGAACCAGAGCCAGACAATTGGCCGCGCAAAATCAAAATTATTGAGCCACGCCAATGATGCTCCGGTGACAACCGTTGTAAAGGTAACTGCTTGGGGAATGGTCAAGCGCGCCACCGACCAATCATTGATAACGAGCGTCCAGATCACTGCCACCATTTCGGCAGCATAAACCGCGCCTAAAAAGCGGGTCGCAAATGGGCGCAAGGCCCACGGCCAACGCGGCCCAACCAAACTCGGGGCCAGCAACAACGAAACGCCAGCGATCAACACCAGCGCAACAATCACAAACATAATTCGAACCCATGGCGATAATTGAGGTTTTACGCTAGCCATCACACTGCTCCTGTTGGCAAAACTGCCGTCAGTCTAGCATGCTGCGCTTGGCTCTGACAATGATTGCTTGCTGATTTGATTTGGGGATCGGTTGTTGGGGGTCGGGGCCTTGGCTTTTGATCCACGAAGGACACGAAGAGCACGAAAGCGAGGTGGATATAGGCTCTCGGACAATCATTGGAGTTGGCGACATGCGGTTGGCACTGTACGGAATACCGATCCCCCATCCATGCTCCCTGACCCCTCGGGCGGAACCACGAAGGGGGAATAGAAAGATAGGAACAATCCAACACCTAAATATTTGGGGGTGCAGGGGGCTGAAAACCCCCTGCGTCTCCCGCTGGCGGGACGGAAGGGTGGTGAAACGAACGTGCATGAACCAGTGACGAAAACCACCAAGAACGCAAAGGACACGAAGTTTTGATCCACGAAGAGCACGAATGC
Organism: Herpetosiphon giganteus; assembly: GCF_016907925.1. GTDB lineage: Bacteria > Chloroflexota > Chloroflexia > Chloroflexales > Herpetosiphonaceae > Herpetosiphon > Herpetosiphon giganteus. The sequence continues at coordinate 71,744 of NZ_JAFBCZ010000005.1, forward strand.
GAGGTGGCTATAGGCTCTGAGGGTAAGCCGAGCCACTGAACCCTAGCCCCTTCATCCCTCATAATTCATAATTCATTCTTCGGTCGCTCTGCGCCTCTGCGTTAAATTGATCCACGAAGTGTGCGAAGTTTGGGGGTTATAGAATCACAGTAACAATCCAACACATAAACATTTGGGGGTGCAGGGGGCTGAAAACCCCCTGCGTCTCCCGCTGGCGGGACGGAAGGGTGGAAAACCTAAATCAAACCACCCAGCCTAGTTTTTAATTCAAGCATTAAGCATTGCTCCATTGCTCATCAACCAAGCGCCAAATAGCCTGCGGATTGGCATTTTGCAGAATGCTGGGCAAGCGTGATTCGCGCACATTATCGTAGCAGTGCAAGGCCGCAAAGCGCCGAATTGTCGCCGGAAAGCCAACTGCCGTCCAGCCTGCATGGCCAGTGGCCGGATATGGCCCACCATGGTTCATGGCCGAACTGACCGCCACGCCGGTTGGCATTTTATCGTTGAGCAACCGCCCAACCTTGGCGCGTAAACGTTCAGCGACGGTTTGATAAAACGCTTCATCTGTGCCATCGCTGCTGCTGTAGATGCTGCCCGTCAAATTGCCTTCAAGACAATCAAGCACTTGCAAAACCTCGGCTTGGTCGGCACACTCTACAATCAGGCTGACTGGGCCAAATACTTCGTGGCTCAGCGCTTGAGGATTGGCGAGAAAGCTGTTGCCTGCGACATACAGCAAACTATTGGCATAGCGATAGCCATCATCCAAGCCATGGCCGCCAACCAACACTTGTGCGCCAGCATCGTGCAACGCGCTAATGCCCTCTTCGATGCCTGCCAAAACGCCTTGATTAAGCAGCGTCAGACTGGGGTATTGGCTGAAGTGGGCTTTGGTAGCTTCAATAAATTCGTTGCTGGCGGCTGAATGTTCTAAAATCAACAAGCCTGGATTGGTGCAAAATTGGCCAGCACCCAACGTGCAAGAGCCAGCAAATTCGGCGGCAAGCGCTTCGGCACGCTCAGTCACAGCGCCTGCCAACATGACGACTGGGTTGATGCTCGACATTTCAAGGTAAATCGCTTTGCCCGCTTGATCGGCGGCAGCTTTGAGCGCCAAGCCTGCACGCCGCGAGCCAGTAAAGCCAATTGCGCCAATTAATGGATGACTGACCAGCGCCAAGCCCAATTCGTCGGGCAAGCCGTAGAGCAGTTGCACACTCGCTGCTGGCAAACCAACCGCCAAAACCGCCTCATGTGCCAATTGAGCCAAGCGTTCGGTGGTGGCCGGATGGCTTGGGTGACCCTTAGCAATCACGGCATTGCCTGCGGCGATGGCTGAGGCAAAATCGCTGCCAGCAATCGCATTGTAGGCAAATGGAAAATTATTCGGCCCAAAAATGGCAACTGGCGCTGCCAAACTGCCATACAACGAGCGAATATTGGCTTTTGTGTCGATCGTTGCTAATTCCCAGGTGTGGTTGCGTATGGCATTAGCAGCTTGACGTAATTGATTGACCGTGCGCGGCAATTCAACGCTGTTCAAGCGCGGCTCGATTGGCAAGCCTGTTTCGCTATGGGCTAGCTCAGTTAATTGTTGGCGATTGGCCTCAATCAAGTCGGCATAGCGTTCGAGAAATGTGGCGCGTTGCTCGGCACTGCTTTGCGCCAGTTCGCGTGAGGCTGCAACCCCCGCATTCAAGGCGAGTTCTAAATCACCACGCCCAGAAATTGGGTACTCGGTGGCGATGGTTTGGGCAGTTGTCGGGTTGGTTGCCTGAAAGCTGCCAACATAATCGCCAAGCTGCCATTCGCCGTTGATCAAAATAGGTTTCATGGCCATAACTCCTGCCGCTGCGCAAGGGCTTGTTCAATCACTGCAACTGCTGCTTCGCGCTCGGCTCCAACTAATTCAAGCCGTGGTGCGCGCACGGTTTCGCTGCCCATGCCGACCATAGCCTGCGTTAGTTTAATCAATTGGACAAATTTTGGCACGGTATCGAGCCGCAACAATGGCAAAAACCAAGCATAAATCGCCGCTAAACGTTCGCGATCGCCATGGCCTGCGCTAACGGCCTGCGCCAAGTGAAATAATTCGACTGATTCATGGGGAAAGGCATTAACCAAGCCAGCAATCCAGCCCACCGCACCAGCTGCAATGCCCTCAACAATCGCATTGTCAACCCCAACCAGAATTTCGAGCCGTTGCCCAAGCTCAGCCCGAATTGCCGTAACCCGCCGCACATCGGTGCTCGATTCTTTGACTGCTTGCACATTTGGGTGGCGCTCGGCTAATTCGCCAATTTGGCTGGGCACAAAATCGGTGCGATAGGCTACTGGATTATTGTAGATCATCACTGGTAGCTCGGTGGCGCTGATGACGGCGCTCATATGAGCTTGCATTTCGCGCCAATCGGTTGAATACAGGTATGGCGGCAGCACCATCAAACCTGAGCAGCCTTCGGCAGCAGCTAGTTGGGCCAGCTGACATGCTTCAGCGGTCGAAAGCGCTGCAATCCCGGGAATAACCGGATTCTTGCCAGCAACCTTGACACAGGTTTGCAGAATTGCCTGTTTTTCAGCAGCGCTCAGGGTTGCGCCCTCGCCTAGTGAGCCAAGCGGCACGATCCCCACACAGCCAGCATCCAACATCCAACGACAGTGCTCGGCCAAAAAACCATGATCAACGCTGCCATCGTGATTAAAACGGGTGGTAATTGCCGGAATAACTCCATGCCACATGCTCATACTGACTCCATTACTAAATCGGCGACGCTGACCGGATGAATCGGAAAGCGCACGCTATCTTGACCCCAACCGAATAAATATTGCGTTGCGCTGCTGCAAACTCGGCCTTGGCACACGCCCATGCCACAGCGGGTTTGGAGTTTGGCGCTGCGCCACGATGGCTGATTTTGCAATTGTTCAAATGTCACATCTTCGCAACGGCAAACTAATGTATTGGCCTGTGCAAGTTGACGTAATTCTGGTCGTAATGCAAAACTTGTTGCTAATTGTTGGCTAAATTGGCGGGCTTGAGCTTGCTTGTGGGCCAATTGGCTGGCCGCCTGATAATTGCCAGTTGCCGCAAAGCCAGCAATTTGGCCTTCGACGATTGCTTTATCTTCGCCGCCGATGCCAGTTAATTCGCCAGCAGCATAGATATGATTGACACTGGTTTGTTGGCCGCGATCAACCAGCACAAAACTGTGCTCAAGTTTGCAACCAAGCTGTTGCGCTAGCTCGGTGTTGGCAATTAAGCTCCAGCTACAGGCCAAATAATCGCATTCGATGCTGTGATGATTGCTTAACCGCACCTGTTGCACTGCGCCAGCGCCCTCAGCTGCCACGACCCATGTATTTGGGTAAAACGGCGTATTGCGCAACATTGCTATGCTTTGGGCTGCTTGCCCAATTTTGCTTGGATAGCCAGCCAAACTCCGACCAAACCGCAGTAATTGACCCAATGGCGCTTGCTCAACCACGGCTTTAACGATTGCGCCACGCTGTTTTAGCTGGCTAGCGACCGCAACCAGCAACGGGCCGCTGCCTGCAACGACGACGTTTTTGCCTGCAATCGGCAAACCACCTTTGACCAAGGCCTGCAAGCCGCCAACTCCCAGCACTTTGGGCAGCGTCCAGCCAGGAAACGGCAAGAACAATTCTCGCGCACCGTTGGCCAAAATCACGCGATCAAACGCGAGTTGTTGCGGGCCGTTCGGCGTTGCCAAAAACAAGTGATCGGCGTTTGCACCAATTACATGGGTTTTATTGAGATAACGCAGTTCTGTCTGCTGAGCAAACAAATGTTGATAACGCTTTGGCGCAGCGTGTGTTCCACCACGCCAAATCTGGCCACCAGCCTGATCATATTGATCGATCAGAGTGACATTGGCCTTGCTTTGGCTTGCGCTCCACGCGGCGGCCAAGCCCGCTGGCCCAGCCCCAACAATCACCAGATTAAGGCTCACACTGCACCTCCATGCCCTCGGAGCATTGTTGCAAGCAGGCCAGTTGATGAGCTTGCTGGTTGATTGTTACGCGGCACTCGCCACAACTGCCCATGCCACAGACGGCCATGCGCGGCTCGCCACTAACCGAGCGCCGATTGGCGATGGCGTTGGTCATCAGCACGGCGGCGAGATTGCTGTGCTCAGCAACCTGATAGCGTGTGCCATTGATTGAAATGTGAATTTGTTTCATCGTTGCTCCTGCTGCAAGCCGCGTGGCAGGTAGGGTTGAAGATCGAGCGCTGCTGGGCGGTGCAACATTTGGTCGGCCAACAGGCGGGCGCTGCTCAAGGCGGTCGTAATTCCCAAGCCTTCGTGGCCAACATTCAGCCATAATCCTGCCTGCTCAGGATGCTGGCCAATTAGCGGCAAGCCGTCGGGCGAAGCGGCGCGCACGCCAGTCCAAGTGCGCAGGCAACGCACATCGGCCAGCGCTGGCACATAGTCAATTGCTTTGCGCAACATTGTGCTTAATAACTGTTGATCGATTTGGCGATCGGTGCGATCAAACTGGCGCGAGGAGCCAATTAACAATTGGCCGTTGGGCCGTGGCTGAAGGTTGAATGCCACCGAATCGCCGCTACTGGCATGGGCGTTTTTGATGTAGCTTAATTCGACCAGCTGATGCTTGATCAAATTGGGATAGCGCTCGGTAATCACCAATTGGCCGCGTTTGGCGCGAATTGGCAACTCTGGCAATAGCTCAATGCAACGCTGGCCATTGGCAATCACAATCGCATCGGCATGCAGTTGGCGGCCATCGCTCAGCTGTACAGCATTGGCTTGAATGCTGCGAACTTCGCCGTACACCAGTTTGGCGGCGTGCTTCTCAGCTTGTTGCCACAGGTAAACGGCGCTTTTTGGTGGATAGACCACACTATCGTTTGGCACCAATAAGCCACCGACCAAGCCCGCTCGTAGCGCTGGTTCGTGGGCATAGAGTGCTGCTGCATCCAAGATTTCGCAGGGAATTAGATGCTGGCGATAGACCGCTGCTTTTTCAGCAACCAATTGCCATTCTTCAGCATCGGTGGCAACCCACAATGTGCCACATTCATGATATTCGTGGCGTTGTGGGTGCGCGGCGGTGAGCGTTTGCCACAATTGCTGGCCATACAAGGTGAGCTTTAATTGCGCTTCGCCCTCATCCATCACCACAATATGGCCCATGCCTGCCGCCGTTGCCCCGCTGCCAAGGCAATCGCGCTCGATGAGGGTAACTTGTACGCCAGCTTGGGCCAATTCCAGCGCTACGGCACAGCCTACAATCCCGCCGCCAACGATGATTGCGCTGCTCATTGAATCCCCCAGCGAAATGGATCGGCCTCGTGCAAAATGAGCTGGCCTTCGAGCGTAACATAGGCCGAGCCAGTAATTTTGGAGATAATTGCCTCGCCCTCGTGGCGATATTTGGCCTCAAAGCGGCTGCCGATGATGCTTTCTTGCACCCAAGTTGTGTTTGGCGCAAGTTTGCCATCGGCGGCGAGGCAGGCCAATTTGGCGCTCGTGCCCGTGCCACAGGGCGAACGATCGTAGGCCTTGCCCGGGCAGAGCACAAAACTGCGGCTGTTGGCTCCTTCAGCGCCAGCCCCAAATAATTCGATATGATCGATTAGGCCGTTGTTTGCGCCCGTAATCTTGGCTGCTTCGAGGGCTTGGCGAATTTGCCAGCTAAAATTTGTCAGTTGCTCAACATTGGCCAAACTGAGATCTTGACCATGGTCGTTGACCAAGAAAAACCAATTGCCGCCCCAAGCAATATCGCCATGAATTCGGCCAGGATTCGGTAGATCGAGCGCTACATTGGCTTGATAGCGGTAACTTGGCACGTTTTCGATCGTGGCTTGGCCGTCGGGGTGCAAGGTTGCGCTGACAATCCCGACGGGTGTTTCAATCAGATGCTCGCCAACCCCGATTTTGCCGAGGTGGGCGAGGGTTGCAACCAAGCCAATTGTGCCATGGCCGCACATGCCCAAATAACCAACATTATTAAAGAAGATCACGCCTGTGCAACAGCGTTGGTCGCTTGGTGGACATAAAATTGCGCCCACCAACACATCGGAGCCGCGAGGCTCGTTGACAACCGCCGAGCGTAGCCAATCGTAATTTTGGGCTAGCACATCACGTTGTTGAGCAACGCTGCCGCCGCCAAGCTCAGGGCCGCCAGCAATCACGATGCGAGTTGGTTCGCCAGCGGTATGCGAATCGACAATGGCAATGCGCATTATGCCTCCTTGTAGCGAGGGGTCGGGGGTCAGGGGCTGGGGATCAGGATCGCGTGCTGTGCCAACCGTCTGTTGCCAACCCTCAATGATTGTCCGAGAGCCAAAAGCCAATAGCCAATAGCCCATCCTCTTCGTGGATCAAAACTTCGCGTCCTTCGCGCTCTTCGCGGTTCCAACTCCCGATGCCCAACTCCTACAATAGCGGGTTTATGGCAATTTGTCTTGTACAATTAGGCTATGCAGCATGCGGATTTTTGCACAATTGAGTATCCAGATGTGGCGCAACTTGTGCCCTTGTTTGATCTATTGCCCGATGTGGTGTTTTTCTGCAAGGATCGGGCGGGGCGTTATAGTGTGGTCAATGAAACCCTGCGTTTGCGCTGTGGTTGTCTCAGTAAGCAGGAATTAATTGGGCGATTGCCCGAAGATTTATTTCCGTTGGAGTTGGGGGCGAGTTATGCCAGCCAAGATCAGCAGGTTATTCGCTCTGGCTGCGCGCTGAATCATCGCTTAGAGGTGCATATTTACCCAAATTTGCAGATGGGTTGGTGTGTGACCCACAAACGCCCGTTGCGCGATCGCAATGGCAACATTATGGGCTTAATTGGGATTTCGCGCGATCTGCGTAGCCCAAATCGCAATGCCCCAACTTGGCGGCGGGTTGCTAGCTCAATTGATTATTTAAACGAATATTTTGCTGAAATAACATCAATTCAGCAATTAGCAACGCTTGCCCAACTATCATTGAGCCAATATGAACGAGCAATTCAACAGATTTTTGAATTAACCCCCAAGCAACTGCTGATTAAAACCCGCATTGATGCCAGTATTAATCTGTTGGCTGGCGCTGATTCGATTGCAGCGATTGGCTTGGCCTGTGGCTATGCTGATCATAGCGCGTTTTCGCGTCAATTTCGCTTGATTACGGGCCTCACGCCGCGCCAATATCGCCAACTGCTAGGCTGTAATGCTTGAGTTGTAGTAATTCAACATTTTGACACAGGCTAAAAGTTCATTGATTGGCAATTGTTGCTCATCGTTTTGGGGCACAAAGCGAAAAACAGCGGTGATTGAGCGTGGTGGCAAGACCAAAATGCCACCTTGCAATTCGAGTTGTTCGCTGGCGAAGCTATAGCTGCGAAACACATCACCATTAGGATCGCTGAGCACAGGATAGATTGGCTGGAAATGCTGAATAAATGCGTTTAAATGAGCGGGATTCGTTTTGGTTAAAATGACTGGTTGGGCTTGTAACTGACGGAATTGCGTCTGTTGCGCTTCCATCGTGCGTAGCATCTGTTGCGAACTGGCATCGACCGAATGACTAACGAAGATTGCCACAATCGGTTGCTGCTGATTTAATTTATGCCACATCGTTGACCGATAATCATGGGTAAACAACGTCAGATCACTCATTAGGAACTATGACCTCAGTACTAATAAATCGCTTGATAACTGTACGTGCTCAACCTTACGAATAAACTTGCGGTACTGGTTTCATGCACATTTGAGCAATTTTGGATAATTGCGATTCTGCCTGTCCATTTTTGGGCGAGCTGTTCGTCATTAATTGCAGACAGCATGCTACCGCCGGGGCAAGCAGCCTATGATTATTCCTTATGTGCACACAACCGAACGAGAGACGGCAGTGACCCAAGTCATAAGCCAATGGTTTGATGACTATCACGATGCAACGTTTCGCTATCTGACGCGAATTGTGGGGCAACCTGAACAGGCAGCCGATTTGGTGCAAGAAACCTTCCTCCGCGCTATGAAGGTGCTTGATCCAGCGGTTTTGCCAGCGGTTCCCCAAGCATGGCTCTTTCGAATTGCCAGCAACCTCGCCTTGGATCACCTGCGACGGCAACGCCGTTGGAGTTGGTTTATGCGTAGCTGGCAACCAGAGGCCAATAATTTCGCCCAGAATGTTGAAATCACTCAAGCCATCCGTGGTTGCTTAGCCAAACTCAAACCCCAAGATGCAGAAGTGCTCTTGATGGTCCATTACGCTGGCTGTAGTCCAGCAGAAGTCGCCAAATTAAACGGTGAAGAATTAGGTGCAGTCCGCAAACGATTATCACGGGCCCGTGATCGTTTTCGGAGTTTATATGAGGAGGAACGTGGCCATGAAGTGTCATGATCTTCAGCCGCTCCTCAGCGATTGGCAACACCTGACTGAGGATGAGTGGCAAGTGGTGAATCAGCACGTTGCTGCATGTGCAGCTTGTCGCCAAGCACTTCGTCAGCAGCAAACAACCAGCCAGTTGTTAGAACAGTTGCCAACCAGCACGCTCCACCTTACGACCGAACAGGTGCGGACGATCCGTGCCAAGCTTGGAGTAACAACAATGATCCGAACAAAAACGATAATGATGTGGTCTTTTGCAGTGGGCCTGATGTTTTTGATTGCTGGCGGAGTCTGGGCAGTCAAACCAGTTGAGACTGGCAAAAATGTTGAAGTAGCTTCAGTTGTGACGCGCACGGCGCGGCCAACCCAAGTTGCGACCGCTCGGCCAACCTGTGTGCCAAGCACAACCAAACCGTGTGAGCCGAGTGTTCCAACTAGCGTGCCAACCCAAGTTGCGACGGCGCTGCCAACCTGTGTGCCAAGCACGACTAATCCATGTGGGCCAAGCGTGCCAACTGCGTTGCCAACGCAATTACCACCAATCGGCACAACTTGGCCAACGCTTGTGCCAACCAGCACGTCAACGCCAGCTTGTGTGCCAAGTACGACCAATCCATGTAATCCAACCGTGCCAACAACTGTGCCAACCCAAGGCCCCCCAACGGCTACCCCAGCGGGCCAACAGCCAACGGCTGTGCCGCCAACGGCAACTCCAGTGGGCCAAGAGCCAACGGCTGTGCCGCCAGATCCAACTGCGGTTCCAACGAGCGAGCCACAGTATCCAACCAATACGCCATTGCCGTGTAATGGTGCTGTTTGCCCAACGATTGTTCCACCAGCAACCAGCACGCCATTGCCCTGTGGCGCTACGGTTTGTCCAACAGTGCCACCACCAGTAACCAGCACGCCAGCACCATGTGGCGCTACGGTGTGTCCAACCGAGGTACCAACGGAAGAACCAACGGCATTGCCGCCAGTAACCAGCACGCCAAATACCTGTACAACGTGCCCAACCGAGCTGCCAACGGCCTTACCTCCAGCTACGGCAACGGTGGTTCCAACCAGCCCGCCGCATAACCCAGCCGATCCAACGCCAACGCCAACCAGCACAGTGCGGCCAACGGCAGTGCCACCAACTGGCCCAACGCCACCACCAACCGCCCGTCCTAACTAAATCAAGCTTAGGTCCATGCTAGTTAAACAAAATCCACGCCTGCAAGCTAGCTTGCAGGCGTGGATTTTTTTAGGAGCTAAAAAACCGCAGCGCCATGCACTCTAGGCCAGTGCATGGCGCTGCGGCTTGAACAATGGCGAGCTTAGTTGGCGCGCCAGAGCGCTGGAACGTTGCTTGGCTCCCAGCCTGGCAACGAGGTGTGGGTTTGCAGACAGGTATAAATGATGCCGTTATAGCTTACTTTTGCCCCAGCTGCATAGCTCACATTAGCTGCCCATGGCTGCACGCCAGTGGTATTGGTTGGGGTAGCGCTTGGTTGCACTGGGGTGTTGGTTGGCCGTGGTGTGCTGGTCGCTGGCACGGCTGGCGTATTGGTTGGCCGTGGTGTGCTGGTTGCTGGCACAACAGGCGTATTGGTTGGGTTGCCCCCACCACAAACACCTTGATCCTGCCAAACTTGAGCATTGCCCGGGGTTTCATTTTGCGTCCACCATTGGGCAAACCATTGACGATTGTTGTACGAAACCAAATCGCCACGCAGATAGACTTTGCCGCTCTCCCATGCTGGCGCAGTACACGTGCCCGGTTGAGTTGGCGTTGCGCTTGGGGCAGGTGTGCGGGTCGCGGTCGCAATTGGCGTGCGGGTTGGCGTAGCGGTTGGGCCAACTGGCGTGCGCGTTGCCGTTGCAACTGGCGTATTGGTTGGGTTTCCAACCGTTGGCGTTGGGCCAACCACCGTGCCACGTGGATAATCGCTGACCAAGCCATAGGTCGTGTTGTTAAAGTTCACAGTCCAGTTCGATGGCGTGCTCATTGGCAGATAGTAGACGAAATCAATCGTTACACTCTCGCCTGGAGCAAGGGTTTGCCAGCCCGGGAATTTGAATTGAATATGGTTGAAATCGCCGCGCAAGCCACCAGCATTGCTGCCAGTGTGGCCGCTGCTCGTCACGGTAAAGCCAAAGCCCGATTGATCCTTGGCATTGTTGGGAGCCGAGGTGCCATAATCAAATTCAAAGGTTGCGCCGCCTGGAATCGTCACATTTGAGTTGTTGGTTATCACCATTTTGGGGCTAATTGGATAGTTGTTATCGCCAATTGGCCAGTTGGTGAAATCGACCTTGATGTTGAGCAAATTGCTGGGCAGCGTGCGATTGGCTTTGTTGGCTCCATAGGCTGGCGCGCTGCGGAACTTGTCATACAGCAGACTGGTCAAGGTATCGCCCATGAAATATTCGCCTTGGCCGTTGTTGCGCTCGGCGTGCCAATCGTAGTCCCCTGAAAGCTCCCAGAACATGATCCCGCCTAAGCCTTTGTTGACCACATAATCGGCTTTGGCTCCCAGCGATTGCTCATCTTCAGTTGAGATAAAGACGCGCTTTTGGCTATTCCAAAGCCATGGCGCAACCAATGAGCTGCTGTAGTTGCGGACATATGTGCCAGTCAAGCGATCTTCTGGGTCGGTGGCTGGGTTCAGGCCAAATTGGCTGATGTAGCTGCCTGCAAGGCCTTGTTCGAGGTTTTTGGCGTGCCACATTGGGTTTGCGCCAGCGCCAACTTCTTGGCCATTTTCGGTATCGTGCCAAATGTTGTCGATGCCGCGTGCGCCATCACCACACTTGGTCAAGCCAATCGGACAATTTGAGCCAACCGCTGTGCCCCACAAACCATTTGTGCCACCATTGACATTTTTGAAGCCACGGGTGTAATAAGGCACGCCGATGTTGATTCGGCCCGCTGGCATGCTGCCACGGAAGTAGTGGTACGACCAGTCGGTGTTGAGATAGCCGATGCCGCCATATTGGGCTGTGGTATAAACTCCAGCCGCAGCTAATTCTGCATCTTTGCCATCATCATACAGCGAAGCGTTTGGCCCAACATACTCGTTCCATGCACCGTGCAAGTCATATGACATAACATTGACATAATCGAGATATTGGGTTACTTGGTAGGTTTCCATGCCGCGCAGCAAGTAGCCCGATGAGGGCGAGGCAATCGTCAGCATGTAATATTTGCCATCGGCAGCCCCCGCAGCGTCGAGCTTTTCGCGCAAGGTTTTCATCAAGGCCACATAGCCTTTCATCAGGCTAGCGCGGCGGGGGTTGGCATAGACCCAATCCAGCGGATGGCCAGCGTCTTTCATCGAGGTTGGATATTCGTAGTCAATATCGACCCCGTTGAAATTGTAGCCGCGCAAGAAGCCAACCACTGAATCGGCAAAGGTATTGATGCCTGCGGTATTGACGCTGTTGTCGGCGTTGACGGTTAGGCTGAAGAAACCACCATCGCTAATCCGATCACCATTATCGCCAAAATAACCGCCAGTTTCTGCCCAACCACCGACCGAAATCAGCGTTTTAACGTTGGGATTCTGGCGTTTGTATTGGGTCAGCAGGTTGAAGTGGCCTTTGTAGGGCAAGGCTGGGTCCATTTCAGCGCCAGCAACGCCGGGCCAAGTCATGCCAATCGAGGGGTTGGTGGCGGTGTTGCTACCAACCGAGATGCGGCTGTTTTGAATGTGAGCAAAGGCATAATTGATGTGGGTGATTTTATTCCAAGGAATATTGTTGACGAGGTATGCTGGCTGACCATTCGTGCCAGTGCGCCAACTTGGAAAATAGCCAATAATCCGGCGTGGGTGATCGCTACCCATTTTTTCGCGGCCAGCGGTATCGTAAATGGCACAATAGGGTGTGTCGACTCCAGCGGTTGGAACCATCCCATCAGGCCGACAGTCTGCATTGCCTGCCGCTTGCGTTGGCGTGCCACGCGTTAGCAACATTCCCGCCAGCAGAGCAAGAGTGATGGTGAGCGAAAATGCTCCGCGCAGCTTGGCCGTCCTTCGGTACGCAACATCCATGACATTCCTCCATTGATTGTCATTTTGGCCTATGGACTAAAACCTTACTTATTTCATTGAAATTATAAAGATTTTATAAAAAATTAATGAATTTGTCAAGTGGAGGTTAAAAAGAGCATAGAGCAAAGAGCATAGAACATAGGGTTGATTGGATTGGTAATCAAGAACATGCCCTCACCCCCAGCCCCCTCGCCCACGAAAACGCGGGCGAGGGGAGCCGACTATTTCACAAAGGAATTGGGAGAAAACCACGATGTTAAAGCCCCTCGCCCACTGCGTGGGAGCGGGTTGGGGCAAGATCGTTTTCTACTAACATTTTCGTAATCAGAAAGCCCCTCGCCCGCGCACGGGAGAGGGGTTGGGGCGAGGGGATCAATCGCAATTATTCCAAGTTGCCAAGCCGCGCATCGAGATCATCGAGGGTGTGGGCGAGGTTGGCCGTGCGCCAGCTTTTTTGGGGGTTGGTCAGGCGCTTGCCATTGGGATCGCGGGCAAGTAACGAGTGCACGGTTTCGGCATCGTCGCTGGCAAACAGATGATGCAGCTCTTTAGCAACCCGTTGGCGGCTGATTTGTACGCCATGCTTGGCCAAAATCGCCTTGTAATCTTGATATTGGTCGGCCATGCGAATCGTGGCCGATTCGTAGCCATGGCGAGCCAGCATCATTCGCTCGTCATAATGCAGCACATGTTCGCCAAACACCGTCGCATCATCAGCCCGTGGCTCAATCAAAATAATATCGACATCTGGGTGTTGCTGGCGCAGTTTTTTGATGTGATAGTGTAAACCAGCCTGAATAAAGGTGCGAAATACTTGGTTGCCAATCGCCTGAATTCCTGCATCGGCGATGCGGCTGCCAAGCTGTTGCTTGCGATTATCAAAGGCAACCAGTGGATTGACACAGACAATCAATTTGGCTCCACGATCAATCGCCACATCGAGACTGGCCGTGCCACGCACGCCACCATCAATATAATCAACGCCATTGATCCGCACTGGCTCATAGACAATCGGCATCGCGCTTGATGCGGCGACTGCTGCCGAAATTGGCACATTGCGCAGATTGCCCTCGCCAAACACCGCCCGATCGCCGCTATCAAGCTCGGTTGCTACGATATACAGTTCGCGTTGCAGCTCGGCAAAGTGGTTGCTACCACGTTCGGCCAAGAAATTGCGCAGATAGCGCTCTAAACTATTGGTTGAATAAATGCCGTTGGGCAAGCCTTCGAGCATCTTCCAAGCCCAATCTAAGGGCGCAAAATCGCGTGGATGGCGCAAAGTTTCGATTGCGCGTTGGGCCAAAAGCCGTGGCAAGCGTCGTCCGCGTTTGACTAAGCCACGCAAATTGAGCGCCAAAATTTGGTCGCGTTGCAGGCGTTTGGCATCGGGCAAGGCCCCTTCGAGAATGCGCAGCAACTCGCGGGTCGTAATGCCATTGGCCAGACACGAGCTAATTAAACTGCCTGCGCTGGTGCCAACATACATATCAAAATCATTAATTGTGAGGGTTGTGAGGAGATCATCGATGGCGCGGAGTGCACCAATTTCGTAAACAGCTCCAGAGATGCCACCACCGGCAAGAACGAGCGCGCGTTTAGATGGGGTTGAATTCTTCATTGATCGTGGCCTCATTGCCATTGGCGATACGTCGGCAAACGAATCGGAGAAACGGCGATTGCTTATTTATCCTGTAACAACTGTTCAACTAAATTGGCAAGTTGCTCAACTTGACCTTTCAAACGTTCAACATCAGAGCGATCGGGCAGATTTTCGGCATGCGCATGGCCCGAATCATTGAGCAATAATTGGCCCATTCGTTGACATAATTCTTCGCTAATTTTGCCTTCATCAAGCAAATGTTCAAGCCGCAAGCGAATTTCGGCCTCAACAATTTGGCTGCCACCAAGCGATTGGAACAGGTTGCGCCGCATCTGTGAGAGCGTCTCACCGCTGGTTTGAATCAGATCGGATAAGAGCGGAATTGGCAGCGGGCCTGAACGGCGGCCTTTGTTGTTGAGCAAAATTTGCGATAACGTTTGCACCGTCAAATCTTCGCCAGTAACATTATCGACCACCCGAACATCGCTGCCAGCGCGGATTAACTTGGCGATGCCATGCAAGGTAATATATTGTTTGGCATTGGTATGGTAAAGCTTACGATTGCCATATTTCTTAATTAATTCCACAACGCCTCCTGCGATCTGAATTGTGCTGCGGGAAACTCATTATAGCATGGTCGTTGCTTGCTGCTGTGCAGTGCGTCATAAATGATACGCTTGCTTTAAACTACTTGGATCGTTGGGCTTCTCATACTACAATAGGGCTTAGACCGAAGGCTTGAAACTTGTGTTGTGAGGACGAGACTCTATGCCTCAGAAACTGAAATGGCCGCTAACCAGCGCCTGGCAACGCCGTTTGATCAAAGCGACCCGCCGTAAAGATGTGACGCTTGAGCAATTTCCGGTTGGTTTGGTCTGGTTTCAAGGTTCTCAGGTTTTTTTCAATCAAGTAGTTACGGCGATGATTGGCTATAGCAACGCCGAAATTACCACTGCCGAGCAATGGTTTGAGTTGTTGTATCCAACTGAAGCTGCCAGTATGCGCCAATTATATGCAACTGCCTCAGCCTCAAGCTTAGGCCAAACAATTCAAGGCTTTATTGTTAATCGTCAACGTCAAAGTTGTCTTTTGGAATGCACCTTGGCGGCACATGGCCCGCGCCAAGTGTGGTTGGTGCGCGATATTACCGAGAGCAATCGGCTTGAACGCTTGATGCTGCAAACTGAGCAAACCGCTCATGTTGGGGGCTGGGAAATTGATCTGCGCACCAACCAAGTGTATTGGACGCGCGAAATGTATCGTATTTTAGATACAACGCCGCTTGAATATACGCCGACAATTGAGAATCAGAATTTTTTTCATACCAATGCTACGCTTATTCAGCTAGAGTCAATTTTTCGTCAGATGATCGAGCAGCGTGGTTCGTTTGATCTGAGCCTCGAAATGCGCACCTTTCGTGGGCGCACGTTTTGGGGGCGTTTTACCGGGCGCGTTGAGCTAGAGTTTGGCCAGCCCATCAAAATCTATGGCTCGTTGCAGGATATAACTGAGCATCATCAATTAAATGATGCGCTGCGCATGGCTGAGCGCGATTATCGCACAATCTTTGAAACAACCAAAATTGGGATTTTTCGCATAACCCTTGATGGTCGGGTGTTACGGGCCAATCCGGCTTTGGTGCGCTTAGCAGGCTTTGTTCACGAACATGAATTGGTCGATTATGTGGCCGATCTCAACACGATGTATGTTGATCCTGAGCGCTTTGAATATTTGCGCGAGCTGCTGCAAACCAATGGCGGGTATGATGAAATTGAGTCGGAAGTTTATCGGCCTGCGAATGGCGAACGGATTTGGATTAGCGAAACCTCACGCTTGGTGTATGCAGATGATGGTTCGGTGCTCTATGCTGAGGGCACGATTCAAGAAATTACCGCTCGCAAACAAGCAGAAGAAGCCTTGCGCCATGCCCGCGATGCTGCTGAAGCGGCTAATCGCGCCAAAAGCACATTTTTGGCCAATATGAGCCACGAGCTGCGCACGCCGCTAAATGCAATTATTGGCTATAGCGAATTGCTGATGGACGACACCGATTTTAGCGATCCCAGCATGCTTGACGATTTTCGTCATGATATTGGTCAGATTAACGATGCAGGCCACCAATTGCTCAACTTGGTCAATGATGTGCTTGATTTGGCCAAAGTTGAGGCTGGTAAATATCAAATTGCTGCCGAAACGTTTGATTTGAATGGATTAGGCCATGAATTAATTGCCACAATTAGCCCAATGGCCCATAAAAATGCCAATAGTCTTGCGTTTGAGCCAAACAAACAATTGCCATTAATTCACACTGATCGGGCCATGCTGCGCCAGATTTTGCTTAATCTTTTGAGCAACGCCGCAAAATTTACCAAACAAGGTAGCATCAATTTGAGTGTGAGTTTTGACCCAGCCAGCCAGCATGTGCAATGTCGGGTGAGCGATACTGGGATTGGCATGACCAACGAGCAAATATTGGGTTTGTTTGAGCCGTTTACCCAAGGCGATGCCTCGACGACGCGGCGTTATGGCGGCACGGGCTTGGGCTTGGCGTTATGTCGCCATTTTATCGAGCTATTGAACGGCACGATTCAGGTTGAAAGCGTGTTTGGCCAAGGCTCGATTTTTACCATTATTTTTCCATGCTTGGTCGAGGTGGTTGATTAGGCAGATTGCTACAATCACTGTTTCGTATATAACCCGCCATGCGGCCTCTAGCGACAAGCAATTAGCAAAGCTTTTGTGCAACTTGTACAAATAGCGCAATTTAAACTTTGGGTAGATTACACAAGTTCTGGTGTGATGGGATTGCGTATAATGCGACCTAGTTGAATGGATCGCGCGTTCCTTGGCCATATCCCTGAATGTTCCAAACCCACTACGAAGCCTCCATGCTCGCGGGACACCGAGTATGGCTTTGTTAGTAACAAAGGATGACACACCATGACACTTCGCGACTTTCTCGAAATTCCCTACGAAGAGTTGGAAGAACTGAACCTCGCTGCCAAAGCTCAACGGGTTGCCCGCACGTCACTGGACAAGTTGCAAGAAGAGCGCATGCGCTATTTGAACGACGAACGCCGCATCAAAGCGGTGACCGTTTGTTTCACCGACCTTGAAGGCCGCTTGCACATGCTCGATTACGACAAAAAATTCTTGTTGAAATCAGCTGATAACTTGACCTTTGATGGCTCTTCAATCCGTGGTTTCTCGCAACAATCAGAATCCGACTTGCGCTTGGGCATCGATTGGGGTGCATTCTACTGGTTGCCAGCAGATATTTTTGGGCCTGGCAAAGTGTTGGTGTTTGGTCAAGTGCTCGAACGCGATGGCTCAGTCTATGCAGCCGATTTCCGCGCCCGCTTGCAAGCCTACACCGCTGAATTGTTGGCCAAAGAAGGCATCGTTTGTAACGTTGCTAACGAAATTGAAGGCTTCTTGTTCAAGGGCCGCAACGCCGAGCAACACTACCGCGATACCGGCCACTTCGATTTGGTCAGCACTGGTGGCTACTACAACTCATTGCCTGGCGATCCGCTGCGCTTGTTCATTGATGCTGCTGCTGAAGCTCAACGCGCAATGGGCTTTGAAAATGAAAAAGATCACCCAGAAGTTGCGCCTTCACAGTTCGAAATGAATTATTCCTACACCGAAGCCTCGGTCGCAGCCGACCAAGTGTTGCTGTATAAATTGATTTGTCGCCAATTGGCCTACAAACTCGATTTGACCGCCAGCTTCTTGCCCAAGCCCGTAACTGGGGTCAACGGCAGCGGGATGCACACCAACATGTCATTGGCCAAGGGCGATACCAACTTGTTCTACGATGCCAATGGCGAAGAAGGCTTGTCGGAATACGGCTGGAACTATGTCGACCGCATTTTGACCAGTGGCTTGGATCTGTGTTTGTTGTTGAACGCCAGCGTCAATTCCTATCGCCGTCTCGACCCACACTACGAAGCGCCAAACCAAATCAAGGCTTCGGCAATCGACCGTGGTTCGATGGTGCGGATTCCATTAGGCAACGCTCGTTCAGCGCGGATTGAAGTGCGCTCGATTGCTCCCGATGCCAACCCATACATGGCAATTTACGCTCTCTTGAAGGTCGGCTTAGAAGGGCCAAAGGCCGATTTGTCAGTTCGCAAGGGCGCAAAAGTATTGCCCGACAACATTTACGATGCAATCGAATCGTTCCAATCGAGCGAAATCATCGCTTCAGTCTTGGGCGAAGAAATTCAAGCTAAGTACGCTGAACTGAAGACGGCCTCAGCTGATCGCTGTCCACATCGCTTGGGCACGTTGATCAAGCGCTCGGAAGTTCAATTCCACCACGAAGTAACCAATCAATACCTCTGGAGCAAGTTCTAAATTTTTGGAGCGAGCTACGGTCAAGGCCCAGTGCAATTGCGCTGGGCCTTAGTGTTTTAAGGTTCCCTCACCCCAACCCCTCTCCCACGGTGCGGGCGAGGGGCTTTAATGCTCTGGTTCTCCCTCAATTCATTGGTAAAAAAGAGTCGGCTCCCCCTCGCCCGCGTTCAGTGGGAGAGGGGGCAAGGGGGTGAGGGGATTAGCTATTTCCGCGTATATGGCAACCAAACGTGTTCGGTGAGGCTTTCGGGCGGCACAGTTGGGCGCGGCGTTGGGCTTGGGGTTGGGGTTGCTGAGCCTGGTGGCGCAACATAGGGGAATTGCTGCTGGCCTGGTCTCGTTACGTTATCGCCAAGTGCAATATTCTCATCAACAATCACATTGCCATAGACATCAGTGGTGCGAAAGCTATAGGGGCCAGCACCCATGCCAGTTTCGGCAATAAAATAATTAAAAATAAAGCGCGGAGCCACTTTATATGGCGCTTGGCCCATCCGATACTCAAATTTGGCAATGGCATTGCGATGATTGCGCAGGTGCACCGCCGTCCACCATTGATTGCTACCATCTTTAAAATGATAGCCAACCTTGCCCGTGGTGGCTGGATTGCTGATTAGTTGCCATGTGATTGGCACAATTCCATCAACCCGCCGCGCAATCCGATCGAACGCTTGCGGGCTAAGGTCGATATGTCCAGTTTGGCATTCAGGGCAGCGGTCGGTAATTTGTACTGTGACCGATCCCAAGGGACCAGTGATTTTAACCATCGCGCCACAATAATCCGCCGTGGCATAATCGGGATTATTCATCGCGCCAAACAACAAATCGCTTGGCAATGGCAGACTGCAATTGCCCAAGCCCGTTGCAGTGTAATAGGTGGCCTTGCCTTGGCGCAGCGCCCATGGATTGGTGATGGTGGCTGGGCTTTGGGCAAAGCTTTGCTGCTGCCAAGCATAACTCCCAAACACAACGATTAACAAACTTGCGAACAATAGCCAACGAATCATGGTTCGAGTGTGCATACGAATGACCTTTAACTAATAATTAATAGTTGCCACTCTACGCAATGCTGTCGTTGCTGTCAAGTCGGGCTAAAATACAAAACAGCACCACTTTTGCAAAGTGATGCTGTAACGCAGCAAACGCCAATTAGGCGATTGTGGCGGCTGGCTTGAACCAATTCAATTTGAGGCCCAGCCCAACCACCAAGGTTGCCAAACCAATGCATGTGCCAGCCACAATAAAGACCAATTGTGGCCCTGAAACATCGAACATATAGCCGCCAGCTTGGGTTGCCAACAACGGCGATAAGCCGCCGCCGATGGCGCTAATCAGGCCTTGGGCGGTTGCCAATAAGTTGGTTGGAATCCGCTCGGTAATCAGGCGAATAATTGCAACTGAATACAAGCCAAAGCCACAAGCCCGAAACATGCCAATGGGAATTAACATCCAAGCTTCGCTGACCATACCGCTGCCAATAAAGCCCAGCCCAAGAATTAAGGTGGCAATGGCAAGGGTTTTGGCGGTGCCAAAGCGCGCAATCACCCGATCAGCCTTCAACATGACTGGCACTTCGGTGCTGGCAATTACACAGGGCAAAATGCCAAGCATCATCGTGCTGCCACCGCTGAGTTTTTGAATCAAATTGCCATCGAACATCGAAACCATGCTGAAGGCTGCGCCGACCAAGCCCGTGATAATCACAATTGCGATAAAGGCTGCATCGCGCGGCGCTTTGGCTGGCTTGACGGTGGTTTTGCGCAATTCTGGGGTGTGATCAAGGCTATTGGCAACAATCGCAACCAAGCCTGTCATACACCCAGTCAAAATAAACATAGTTGGGTAGCCAGTTTTGGCCCACCAAATGCCGCCTAATAATGAAGTTACGGCGTAGCCAACCGACCCCCAGAGCCGCAATTTGCCATACGCCAGCTGATGGCGCACCGCCATGCCCGCAATCATACTATCAGCCAAGGGCGCGATCGGCCCGCGAGCCACCGCCAACAGAACCATCACTGGCAAGATGGTAAAGAAACTAGTTGGAAATGCCAGCGCAATTTGGCTCAAGGCGGTGAACGCCAACATACTCAGCAATAATTGCACATGCCAGCCCCGCCGATCAGCCGTTGCTCCTACCAAGGGATTAAACAACAGCACCGCCAACGGGCTAATCGCCCCAAACATGGCAATTTGTTGGCCATTTAAGCCAAGGTTGGTAAAGTACACATTGATAAATGGCACGTACATGCCAACGCTTGACCAAAAACACAAATAATACAGACTACCCCGAACCCCGGGCCGTGCATTCGACCGCCAGAGCGCCAAACGGCTGCCCATACGCTGACTCCTCATAGATTCCAACAGGTTTTCGCCGTGATTTGTAAGGCCATGCTGAGAATTTTGGGCATACAACAAAGCTGACGAGCGCTACGCCTGCCTCGCCAGCTTCATTGCCGCGTTGTTTGCATCTGTAGATTGCAAAAAAACGAGCGCTTTCTGGAGCAACTCGTTTTTGCAAAGCATGTGTCTTACTTCACTTCTGTAACGATACAGCTAATTTCTAAAATTGCAAGTATGATCATATAACGGCTTTGTTGTAGGCCTATATCCCCCATACAGGTGAGGCCAGCGCTAGGCAGGATTTTGGTGGTTATGCGCTGCTGATTTATGCCTAGACAGCTATGGTACAGTATGCAAGCTATTCATCATACTTTCATTGCGAAAGGACATTGCTGTCATGACTGGTCTGCGTCGGCTTTTTGGTCTGCTCATTTTAGGACTGTTGGCGCTGGGCCTGCGTCAACCAACCACCCAAGCGGCTCCCAACGATAGTTTACACCTCACGCTGGGCAATCCTAGCAATGCGGTCAGCGATCCCTTGGTGCCAGATAATTATTTAATCGAACGCACGCAATATGCTATGGCCTACCAACGCGATGCTGGCATTCCAGCTTGGGTTAGTTGGCACTTGGAAGTGCAAGATCTTGGTAGCACTTCGCGCGGCGATTTTGTGGCTGATTCAAGCCTGCCAAGTGGTTGGTATCGGGTGCAGCCAGGCGATTATAGCGGCAGCGGCTATGACCGTGGCCATATGATCCCCTCAGGCGACCGCACTGTCTCACGGGCTGCCAACGATCAAACCTTCATCATGTCGAATATGATTCCCCAAGCGCCTGATAATAACCAAGGCCCGTGGGCCAATTTGGAAAATATGTGTCGTACATGGGCGCGGGCTGGCAACGAACTCTACATTATGACTGGTGGCTATGGCACAAAAGGCACGATTGCCAGTGGTCGGGTGAACATTCCCGCCTTCACCTGGAAGGTGATTGTTATCCTGCCTGTGGGGAATGATGATGCTAATCGCGTTGCCACCAATACTCGGGTGATCGGCATTTGGATGCCCAATAATCAAGGAATTCGCAGCAATGCTTGGGAGCAATATCGGGTCAGCGTCGATTATATTGAAAGCATGACTGGCTTTGATTTTCTCTCGAATGTGCCAACCGCAATTCAAAATTTTGTTGAGGCCCAAGTTGATGGCTCGCCAGCGGTAACGGTTACACCAGGCACGGGTAGCCCAACCGCGACCCGCACGGCCACGGCAACCCCAAGTGCGACCCGCACGGCCACGCCAAGCGTGACGGCAAGTGCAACCAGCGCGGTAACTCCTGCAACTGTTTCGGCCACCGCAACCCGCACGGCCACGCCAGCAGTGAGCGTCACCGCTAGCCCAACTGATAGCGGCCCGCCAAGCTTTACTTTTACCCCAACGCCTTCGATCACGCAAACAGCTTCGCAAACTCCAGTCGTAACTGCGAGTGCCACGCCCTCAGCGAGTGCAACTGTGGCAATTCCTCAAGTGCAGATCTTCTTGCCCTACGTTACCAAATAGCTAAAAAAAACGGCATCCCGCTACATGCTAGCGGGATGCCTCGATTGTGCATTCATTAGGCTGCCAATAGCTCCGTCAATGGGCGCTCCATATCAGCAACATTGAGCCAAAAAAGCCCAAGATTGGCATGTGGCTGGAGCAAGGTAATCAAAATATGGCTATGAACTGGGCGAATAATGCACAATCCTTCAGCAGTGCGAATAATGCTTTCTTCGGTTTGGCCTAAAGCGGCGCTGTGGGCTACTTTATCGGCGATGCGTAACCATGGCCCGCTAATCGCTGCCAATTGTTCAGGGCTAATCTTGGCTGGCAAGGTTGAAACCAGCAGTTCGCCGTTGGTGTCGATTAAGGCTGTGCCAATAATGTCGTGATTGGTATTCAGCGCAAGCTGCTCAAACAGGGCTTGCACTTTGCTCACTTGATCAAAGGTTGCGGTGATATATTCTTTTTGCACAGAGCTGTTGGTGGGCAATGTGCCACCCAAGGCGGTCATGATTCGGTGGATTGATTCTGATTTATGCATGTTGTAACTGTCTACTATGTAATGGTTTGAACGATTTAAGGCAGTGCGAAGGTGGTCGGATACGGCTGCTTGCTGCGTTACCAACAACATAATTGGCCCAGCAACCGATTGTTGAAGCTGATCGGCAAGCTCAAGCATCGCCTCATTATCAGCACTTGGATCGATTAATACAAGACAACCGTTGACGGTTTGGGCAAGCTCATGAATGATTGGGCTAGCACTCGCAGGAATTCCATACCATACCGAAGGTTGTTCGGCGTAGTCCAAATGGCCTATATCCATGAGTACGCTGCTTTGGCTGCTCTGGATGTTTGCTCCATCAAGCTCGTGACTGCTCCACGTGTCACAAATCGACTGAATAAATCTGGTTTTCGGCTCTGCTTCAGCGCCAACGACCAAGATGCGCTGGGTTGTCATTGCTACGATGCTCCTTGATTGGCGTTGATGTTGGCAATTGAGCGTCAAGCCGTTTCAAAAATAGCGTTTGAATGCAGTCTAGATCAATTGCTTAACAAAATTGCTTACGCTCGCAAAACTACTCACTTACGTTGCAAAAAATCTCCCGAAAGCGGTAGATTTTACCAAACATTGGTTGCACCATTGAGGGGATGGTGCAAAGATTATGCATATGTTAAAGTTTTTATATTGATCGCCGCATGTGCGATCATACTGGATTGGATCAATCCAGAGAGCAAGAAGTTTGCCAACGAAAGCACACTATGGTTGTCTCACAGCAAATTCAGCAAGAATTAAAGCAATCTACCAATCCTGCTCGTACTATCGATTTGTTAAATGTATGGGCCGCAAATTTACGTCACATCGATTTAGCGCAAGCATGGAAAATAAATTATCAGGCAGAGTATCATGCTCGCAATGGTTTATTTGCCTACACGCCCTATTATCAGGGCTTAGTTGAAGCATGGTATTGGCGCGGCAAATTTTATAGCGTGCATAAAAAATATGCTGAAGCATTAAATTGTTTTTATAAAGCACTCGAATATTGCGATTATGTGAATCCCAATATCTTTGAATTGAAAAATCCTGCTGCAAGCTATTACCAAGATGCTCCCGACCAATTTATTGATAATTGGGTCGATACAATGGCATTGCATAACATTTTAGGCGTAACTTTGGCGTTGCAATCGCAGCTTGATGCTGCTTTAGAGCATTATCTGATTGCTGAAGAAATTGCGATCAATACTGATAATGAATGGATGCAAACCATTCTGAATAGCAATATTGGCTATTTATATCGCGTTTTAGAGCAGCCAATGGAGGCCGAAAGTTATTTGCAACGCGCATTTCAACGCCTGCCAGCCCAACTTGAAACCAAAGCTCAAAAACGCTTGTATGCCACGATGCTCGATAATACCTGCTGGGTTGCCTTGGAATATGGCCAATTGTACGATGCCTTGATTTATGCTAATGCCAGTTTGGAGCTGTACCAGGCGCTTAATTGGTCGCAGGGAATTGTTGAGGTCTTGAATATCTTGGGCGTAGTCTATCAGCGTTTTGGGCGCTCGGCCCAAGCTATGGCCGAATTCGAGGCCAGTTTTGGTTTGGCCCAACGGCTTGGCTTTCAAGAAGATATGATTTTTTCATTGATCCAACGTGGTATCCTAGTAGCAAGTCAGCACGATTATGCGCAAGCCTTGGCGTTTGGGCAGCGGGGTTTGGCGCTGGCGATCGATACCAACGATCTTAGCCAACAAGCAACGGCGCATAGCGCATTGGCCGCTATCTACGAGCAAATGGCCGACTATGCCAACGCTATCCAGCACTTCAAAGCCTATCATCATTTGCGCGAAAGCTTGTTTAATGAACGCTCAGACCAACGCTTGCGCTTATTGCAAGTAAAGCATCAGGTGCAGCAAGCTCAACAACAAGCCCGTTTGTATTATCAAAAAACTCAGGAATTGGTGGCAGAGATGCAAGAACGTGATCGGCAACGGATTGAACTGGAACGCTTGGCAACGATTGACAGCTTGACTGGCCTGTATAATCGCCGCCATTTTTTGGTTTCGGCCCAAGTTTTGTTGGAACAAGCAGCGCTGGCTGGCAATTCAGTTGCAATTATGCTGTTTGACATTGATCATTTTAAGCAGATTAACGATCAGTATGGCCATCACGTTGGTGATCAGGTGCTGCAATCGATTGCTACAACTGCCCAAGCAGCCTTGCGCCAGTCCGATTTGATTGGCCGCTATGGTGGCGAGGAATTTATTGTGCTGTTGAGCCGCGTGAGCAAGGCCGAGGCGCTGTTGGTTGCTGAACGCTTGCGTAGCGCAATTGAACAACAACGCTTAACCTATGATCAACAGCCAATTAGCAGCTCGGTAAGCCTTGGTTTGGCGCTCTGCCACGAGCATGCCGAAATTCCCTTGGAGCAGTTGATTCAGCAAGCAGATCAAGCGCTGTATCAAGCCAAGGCTGCTGGGCGCAATAATGTTCAAACCTTTGGGGTCTAAAATTGAAAAGCGCCCCTACAATGTACTGGTTCATTAGGTTAACCACGGCTTGATCCCCTCACCCCAACCCCTCTCCCACGTGGCGGGCGAGGGGCTTTCACTTCATAGTTTTGCACCGATTCTTCGTCAAAACGACGGCTCCCCCTCGCCCGCGTTCAGTGGGAGAGGGGGTTGGGGGGTGAGGGAACATGATTGCCGATCCAATGTACCAGTACACCTAGGAGCGCTGTGGTTTAAGCAGTTTGTTGGCTCCGGCGTTTGGCTGCATCCTCGCGCCAAAGCGTGATAAACAGGCTAACCGCGCCAAACGAAATCGCCATATCGGCAACGTTAAACACTTGAAAGATCGGTAGCGGAATAATGTGGAAGGTATCAACCACAAAGCCATAGGCAAAGCGATCGATAATATTGCCCAAACCGCCAGCAATAATTGCCACAACCGCCGTTTGCCCAAGCAGGCCTGCATCGCGAAACCATGTGCGCGAGCGAAACAGCACAAAGCCAATCACGCCGAGCGCCAGAATCCCCAGCAACAGCGAGTTGTTTTCCAAAAAGCCAAAGGCTACGCCGCGATTTTCAACATAGACGAAGCGCAAAATGCCAGGAATTGGCTCGGTGCCTGGATTGCCCAAGGGTGTGAGCGTATCGAGCGTCCACCATTTAACCCAGCGATCAAGCGCGAGAATCGCCACAAGCATGGCTGCGAAGCCACTATAGCGTTTGGTTAATTTCATAATTTGGTTAAAATTTCTGGATCACCAGTGGTAATCGCTAGTTGATGTTCAAATTGAGCCGAACGCGAGCCATCGACGGTTTTGGCCGTCCAGCCATCACGCAGCACGCGGGTTCGCGCCGAGCCAATATTCACAATCGGTTCAATCGTCAGGGTCATGCCAGCCCGCAATTTGAGGCCCTTGCCCCATTCGCCAAAATTAAAAACATCTGGTGGGGTTTCATGCATTTTGCGGCCAATCCCGTGGCCAGTATATTCGCGCACCACCGAGAAGCCTTGGCTTTCGGTATATTCTTGCATCGCTGCGCCAATATCGCCAATAGTTTTGCCAACCCGCGCTTGGGCAATCCCGCGCCACATCGCTTCTTCGGTCACTTTCAGCAGCTTGGCGCTTTGCGAATCGAGCTTGCCAACTGCATAACTCACACACGAATCGCCATGCCAGCCATTGAGACAAGCCCCAATATCAATTGAGACAATATCGCCATTACTCAGCCGCGTGCTATCGGGAATGCCGTGGCAAACCACATCGTTGACTGAGATACAAGTTGAGGCAGGAAACCCACCGTGGCCTTTGAATGATGGCGTTGCGCCGTGCTCACGAATAAACTGCTCAACCCGTTGATCAAGCTCAAGCAACACTGTGCCAGCAACAACATATTCGCGCAGCATGGCGTGGGCTTGGGCGACCAACATGCCAGCTTTGCGCATTTCAGCAATTTGTGATTGATTGTAGATCCTGATTGCCATTGTTTACAGCACCGTTAAAATATAGGGATCGCCATCGGTAACAGCGATTTGATGTTCAAATTGGGCCGAACGCGAGCCATCGACGGTCTTAACCGTCCAACCATCTTTGAGCAAACGGGTGGCGTAGCTGCCAAGATTGACCATTGGCTCAATCGTGAAGGTCATACCTGCGCGCAAGCGTAAGCCCTTGCCCCACTCGCCATAATGTAAAACGGTTGGCGCTTCGTGCATGTTGCGGCCAATGCCGTGGCCAGTATATTCGCGCACCACCGAGAGGCCTTGGCTTTCGGTATATTCTTGAATCGCCGCGCCAATATCGCCAAGCGTATTGCCTGGTCGGGCTTGGGCAATCCCGCGCCACATCGCTTCTTCGGTCGCTTTCATCAGCTTTTCGCTTTGAGCATCGATGTTGCCAACCGCGTAGGTTACGCATGAATCGCCATGCCAGCCATCGAGAAACGCCCCAATATCAATCGCCACCAAATCGCCATCTTTCAAGCGCGATTTATCGGGAATGCCGTGGCAAATCACATCGTTAATTGAAATACAGGTTGAGGCTGGAAAGCCCTTGTAATTTTTAAACGATGGCGTTGCGCCATGCTCGCGCAGATAGTCCTCAACTAATTTATCCAAATCAAGCAAGACTGCGCCTGGAACGACATATTCGCGCAGCATGGCATGGGTTTGGGCAACCAAACGGCCAGCGGTGCGCATTTTTTCGATTTGTGTGCTGTTACGTAATACGAGTGCCATCTTATTCCCCAATCCATGTTCGCCAATCGTCGCCAATCAGGCCTCGATCGCGCGCCGATTGCATGGTCTGGCGACAGTTGCAGCTTGCGCTTGAAGGCAAATGCTGGGCGACTGCCGCAATTAATGTATTGCCAAGGGTGCTGGCTGCCGTGCCAACAATGCCCACGACAGCGTAGCATAATTCTAATTCTTTGGCGAGATAAGCTGCTGGGGCAGCGCTTTGGCTTAGGCCATGGGCTTGCCAGCTTTGAGCGGCCTCAAGCGTGGTATCGACCTCGCCAACCGCCAGTGTACCACGACTAAACACCCGTTGGCTGACGCTTTGGGCAGCGCTTAATAAACTGGAACGCAAATCGGGACACCAAACTGGGTTTTGGCCAACAAAGCCATAGCCACGATTGCGAAAATAAGTCGATGCCCGTTGCTGCGTCAAATCGACCAGCTGATCGGGAATCAGAATATCGTCTGGCTGAAGCAGGCCATCACATGGCAGCATGCTCACGGCCTCGATAATCCAACTTACGCCTTGGGTTTTGGCTGCATACAGCGCCGCATGCGGGTTTGGTTCGTCGAGCAAAATTGCGACCGTCCCGCTGGGGCTGTTTTTCGTGGCAAACATCGCCAGCCCAAATGGCGTATTAAGTGAGGTTATGGTAAACGTCATTGGTTGCTCACATCGCTAGTTGCCAGCAACTGTTCTGCGGTTGCTAGCACAATTTGGAGACATGTTTGGGCCACTTCAACCCCAAAGAAGCGTGGTGCACCTGCGCTTGGCTCAATCCCCGTCGCATAGTTGGTCACATAGGCCAACGAGGCGAATTTAATCCCCAACTCGTAGGCCAACAACACCTCTGGAACCAAGGTCATGCCAACCACATCGGCCCCAAAATTGGCCCAAGCCCGAATTTCGGCGGCAGTTTCCAAGCGTGGGCCTTCCGAACATGCGTAAGTGCCACAATCGAAGCTGCGGGCTTGCTGCTTGCGGGCTTGCTGATAGAGCGCTTGGGCACTCGCTACATCAAAAACAGCTTGCGGAATTTGCCAAGCGGTTGGGCTTGGGCGATCGCCAGCAAAATTGATCGGGCGAGTTTTGGTGCCATTGAGCACGTAGTTGAGCACCAGCAAATCGTGGACTTGCAACAATTGATTGATTGCGCCGACCCCATTCCAGCTTAAAATCTGCTGATAGCCAAGCTCTTTGGCGGCCCAAATATTGGCGCGGCTATTGACGAATGGCGGCGAAACATCTAAACGACCCCAACCGTGGCGCGAGGCAAGGCCAATTTTGCCGCCAAACTGGGCTGACTGATAGATTGAGCCTGCTGTGCCATAGGGCGTTTCCAGCGTTTGGTAGCTGCCAGCGCCTAATGTGGCCTCAAGGTCGAGAAAATAAGTGCCAGTGCCACCGAGCAATAAAATCATGCTCCCCCCAAATACATCAAATCATCGTCATCGTCATGCTCATTGCTTGATGCTGGCTCAGCCAAAAATTCATCGTCGGCATATTCGATCAGGTGGCCAGTAAATTGACCATTGAGGCTGAAAATTAAGCCGATACAGCCAAAAATCAGCGCATGCGGCAGAATCGTTAAGAAATCAATGCCACTGCTTTGGCCCGACCAGCGGGCATGCACCTGAATGACCACAAACAAAAATTGGGTTGCTAACAAGGCAGCAATCGCGCTTGGCGGCGCGCTGGGCAAGCCATCCCAAGCATCGCGGCCAGCCTCGATCGCGCGCCATGCGATAACGCCCGCCATAATCAGCAAAAACCAACCAGTCCAGCCATCTTCGGTAAAAAGAAAGCGCAACAGGCCGCACCAAACCACAAAGAAAGCGCCGAAAATCAAGCCAAGAATGAGCATTAAGCCAGTAACGATATAATGAGCGACCTTACGCTGTTGCATTGCTGCTCTCCTATAGCCCCATCGTTGTGTCGCGTAAGGCTTGAGCCAAGCGCTGATCGCCCTCGATCGTCACATTTGCGGCGCTTTTGCGGCCAAATAAATACAGCAAAATTTCGCCTGGCTCGCCGATGAGCTTCAGCGTAGCATCGGCTGGGTCTGCTTGACGCGGAAATGCACCGCCAACCTGAAATGCCAAGGCTCGGCCATCGGGGCGCACCAAGCTCAAAGTACCAGGCGTTTTGAATGAGCGCAGCATCATGCGAGCATTAATATGCAGCATTTTCCAGATCAGGTTTTGGACTGCTGGCGATGAGATGCGTGGTTTGTTCAAGCCTGCGCGGCGCAAATCTTCGTTGTGCACCCATTGCTCAATAAAATTGGCCAGCGCAATGCCTGGCAAACGAAAGGCCAAGGGCGGGCCATTGCGAAATTCCTGCAATAATTTGAAGCGGCCTTGTTTGCGGGCTTTGTTCATCAACTCGTCGGGGTGCACGCCGAGTTTGCCTTTGGTTGATTCAGCCACAATAAAGCGGATTGGTTGCGATTCGCGGGCGACCATATGCGCCAGCAAATCGGTGACGTTCCAGCCTTCGCAGAGCGTACTCGCCTGCCACTGATCTTCAGTTAACGATTCAAGTAATGCCACGGCATCAGCGCGTTCTTGTTTAAGCAATTGCGAAGCATTCATGGCAACTCCAAGCACTAAAATTCTCATGATATTGTATCATGCTTCACCTTTGGGCGATGGCTCGTAGCCGAAAAATCTAGCCTGTCTGATTAGCTCTAACATAACCTATGCTATACTCCATTTGTGCTAAATCGGAGTATTCTATGCCATCAAAACGCCAATCTTTATCATCATTGATCCAATCTAAAACGCTACTATCGTATGCTGCCCCTAGTACGGTTGGGCGCAAAAAAGCAGTTGAGTTAACGATTTCGCCAACCCAAACGATTTGGCAAAACGAAGCTGTTATGTTGCATTATGGCGATAGCTTAGATCTTTATCATCAATGGGATGTCCCAACGGTGATTATTTCAGATGGCGCGTATGGGGTATTAGGATTTAATGGCGATCCAGCGAACCATGGGGATTTACCTCAGTGGTACGAACCGCATATTAAAGCGTGGTCTGAGCGCGCCTTACCCCTAACAACTTTATGGTTTTGGAATAGTGAAATTGGTTGGGCTGCGGTACATCCAATTTTGGAGCGCTATGGCTGGCGGTATGTTGGCACAAATATTTGGGATAAAGGTAAATCGCATATTGCTGGTAATGTCAATACAAAGCAGTTACGCCAATTTCCGGTTGTTACTGAACTTTGTGTACAGTATGTTTTTGAGCCAAAAATTCGTGGTTTAAGCTTAAAACAATGGTTGCTCCATGAGTGGCAGCGAACAGGCTTACGGTTGCGTGAGGCAAATCAGGCATGTGGCGTAGCCGATGCTGCGACCCGAAAATATCTCAATCAGGGACACTTATGGTATTTTCCACCGCCTGAACGATTTGAGTTATTGGTTGAATATGCTAATACCCATGGTGATGTTGGAGGCCGACCTTATTTTTCAGTTGATACTATTAATCCCTTGACCTCAGCCGAATGGGCTAAAATGCGGGCAAAATTTTATTGTCCTTATGGCTTTACCAATGTTTGGCAGCGTGATGGATTACGGAATGCAGAACGGGTTAAGACACAGCAAGGCAAAGGCATCCATCTTAATCAGAAGCCATTAGATTTGATGGAAAGAATTATTTGTGCCAGTAGTGATGTTAATGATGTTATTTGGGAGCCTTTTGGCGGGTTATTCAGTGGCGCTTTAGCCGCTAATCAACTAAAACGCCGTGCTTATGCTGCCGAAATTGATGCTACCTACTATCTTTATGGTATCGAGCGCTTCATTCCAACACCGAAGTAGCAGCATCTTCCTTGAGGTTAAGCTGTTGTTGGAAAACTGTCCGTATTTGGTCAGCCATATTGGTTGTAAATAAGCGTGACCATGCTTGAATTGTCAGTCCATGAAGCTGAGTTTGGTAAATTTGACGTTTAAATGTTTCAATTTCGGGATGTCTAATTCGATCTATCTTGGCAAAATTTGTATCAAGCCGATAGGGATAACGATTAATTAATTGTCTGTATTGTTGTTGGATGATTGGGCTTGAATTATATTCTAATCCTTCTTGCCCCCATGTTTCTACTATTTCCGCTGCTGCCTGAAATTCTTCCGATGTTCCTTGCCACTTGTAGCCATTGACGGTGGTTTGTTGTAAGTTACGGCTTCGATGAGTTGTGTCATTTGGTTCAAGTAGCAGGTAATCAGGTGGATTATGATAATGCAGATCTCTCGAACGGGCAATCGATCCACCTTCAATAATGGCAATATCAAGGATTTTTGGTTTGCCATAAACCAGATATTCAGGAACCCAAGCAATCAGAATCATATAGATGTTTTGGGCTTGAAAATGGGTTGCGCTATCCTTAAATCGGGCTGTTATTTCGGTAGATAATGGGAACCACGCTTTGATTTCAAATCCTGGACTAGGTGTAATGCCACTTTGGAAAATTGCGTCAGGAAATCCAGGATCTTGGCGTATCCAAGAGCCAAGATTGCTAAATTGGTTATGTTTATTGAGCATTTCAACAATATTGAACTCAATTAAATTTCCAATTAATGGTGATAGTTTCGAAATAATTTTAAGTAAATTAAGCGCAGCAGCCGTCGAAATTGGCTTACTTATATCGAGTACATCAAATCGATGTCCAATCATTTGGTTGATTTGATTAGTTGCTTGCGTAAGAATTGTCGCTGTATCCATCATTAATAACCTTTGATTAAACCAATTCAATCAAAATAAACGATACGAGAAATCCCTGCAAACGTTGGCTCTGCTCGCTTGGGTTTTCAGGGATGCCGCGCAAGACAATCACGGCCACAATTAACAAAACGACCAAGGCGATTGCAATGGCGATCATCGAGATTAAGCTGGTGTTGGCTGGAGGATTATTGCTTGGTGGGCGCACCGGTTGCGGTTGCTGGTTGAGTTTCTGCACTGTGCTTGGGGCAATTATGGGCTTGGCTGGGGCGATGACAGGCTGATCGATCGCGGCTAGGCGTTTTTGGGCGGTTTGGTTGTGTGGGTCGAGCGCTAGAACCCGTTGCAAACATTCACGTTGGCGCTCCGGTTGATGTACAACTTCGCTGAGCATCAGCCAGGCCAAGACATTATCTGGCTCTTGTTGGATGACGAGCGCCAGATGACCACGCGCACGTGTCAAATCACCACTGAGTAAAGCTGCTTGGGCTTGATTCAATTCGTTCATACAATTCCTAATTGGCTAAAAGAGCAGCAGTATTTTAACCAAAAATTGTGACTTTGTTATTAATCTTGGATTTGTTGCAAGATGGTAGGCTTTAAGATCCCCCTCACCCCAACCCCTCTCCCATCCGATGGGAGAGGGGCTTTAATGGCGTGGTTTTGGCGCATTAGGTGGTGAAAACGGGTGCTCCCCCTCGCCCGCGTTGAGTGGGAGAGGGGTTGGGGGGTGAGGGAACGTCAACTATACCCCGACGCGGGCGATCCAGAGTTGTGGGTTGCGAATTTCTTCGAGGGTTGGCAACATTTCTGGGCCTTCCCAAACGCGAGCTGCCAAATCCTTGCCACCATGGTCGGCAATGGCATTCACAAAGCGCTCGCCTTGCTCGTATTGCTGCATTTTGAGGCTCATGCCCGTGATGCGGTTGAACAATTCATCGAAGATTGAGCGTTTTTCTTTGCGATCGCTCATTCGCGCTTCAATTTGGTCGAAGTTTGGCAGAATTTCGCGGCCAACTTCATTCATAATGTGGTTGCTATAGCCTTCAACCAACGACATCAATGCTTGCAGCTCGCTAAATACTTGGCGCTGGGTTGGGGTCAGCAATTGCTCCATCCAATGGCCATCGGTTTGGTCTTTGCTGTTGCTGAAAATACGGTTGATGAAGCTGCCAAAGCCATTGCGCAAGGCATCAAGCTGGCCGCCAAGCTCATTGAAATAGCGCTGAATCAAATTGCTGAAGTGATCGCGCACCCAGCCATAGGCTTCAAACTCATAGGCGTGAGTGGTTTCGTGCAGCGTAATCCACAAGCGGAAGTCATGGTCATCAACGCCTAGGCCTTCTTGTACGCGGGCGATGTTTGGCTCGACGAAATAGAGCATACCTGGCTCAGCTTGGGGCGAGAGCAAACTTAAATCATATTGACCAAGCACTTTGCGGGCTAAAACCCCAACCATGGCCCCAACTTGTGCACCGACAAAAGCCCGATTAATCGCATTAACCGATGGATTACGGCCTGCATTTTGGGCCGCTTGACGATAGAGCTTTTCGATTGGCTCGAACAAGCGCTCAAACGAACGCAAATTAGCATCGATCCATTCTTTGCGATCAACCACTTTGACCCGTGAAAGGGTTTCGGGCAGCTTGACGTTCAGGTATTCATCGATTAAGGGCTGGCTGCGCTCGACCATCTGATCGT
This sequence comes from Herpetosiphon giganteus, assembly GCF_016907925.1. Taxonomy (GTDB): domain Bacteria; phylum Chloroflexota; class Chloroflexia; order Chloroflexales; family Herpetosiphonaceae; genus Herpetosiphon; species Herpetosiphon giganteus. Next base: position 105,645 of record NZ_JAFBCZ010000005.1, read on the forward strand.
ATTCAGCTTGGCGTTCAGCCCGATTGACGACCGGATGCTCCTGCCATTGCGAGACGCGCAAGGCGATGGTGCGCGCAACCGACCAATCGATCAGTTTCTGGGGGGTTGTATAATCGTAGATTTTTTGGCCTTGTTGGCGAGTTTTATTGGCGAGATAGCGTGCGCCTGCGCCTGCGGCGGCACTAATCAAAAGCACACTACCAAGTTGTTTAATTGATAAACGTTTTGTACTCACGTTCGACATCCTTTCCGCTGGCACAAACACCATTGCTTCAGCATAACACGAGCATTTGGGCGGGGCTAGGGCTGCCAAGCTTTTCTAACACTTCGTTAAGCTCAATAGGCTACCCGCACATCGCCAACTCGCCGCGTGATTCGCAGTTGATCACAGTGCTCAAGCATTGCTTGGGCGTATTTGCGGCTGGTTTGCCAGGCATCGCGCGCTTGGGCGAGGCTGATGCTTTGGCCATTGGCGAGTTGCGCCAGCACCCAGTTGTGCATGCGCTGATATTGGGTTGGCAAGAAATAGACCTCTGGCGCAATTTGAATCAGCTGCTCGGTTTGTAACAGATACCGCCAGAGTTCTTGATCGATGGTTGGCCAATGCTCACAGCTGGGTGGTAGGGCCGGATTGCTCTGCCATAATCCTAGCAAGGCTTGAATTTGGCCTTGTTGGCTGGGGCTAGGCTGAGCCTGATGGTCAGCGAGTTTAATCTGGTTGGCTTCGATTTGGAGCCATGGCTGCTCGGCTAAGGCTTGGATAATTTGGCTGAAACTGCTTGCTTCAAGGCCCATGCGTTTGCGCAATTCCTCGCGGGGCATCGCTTGGCGCAATGGCCATGTTTGATGATAGTCGGCGAGGATGTGGCGCAGTTTGGTTTGCACTTGCTGCCAATAGCCTGAACTGGTGATTAAACTGCTGGCCGTGAGCGTGGCCAGTGTTGCTGAGACGATGACGATCATGCCGTTGTTGCAGCCTGTGGTTAGGCCTTCTAGGGCGGTTTGAGCATCCAATCCGCTGTGTTGTTGCAGTTGCTGCCAGGTTAAACATTGCTGCTCGATCGCTTGGAGCAGAATTTCATGGGGCAATCCATTCACCAGTTGTTGCAAATGCTCAATCACTGCTGGGCGCATGCGGCGATGGCGTTGTGGATGCGCATCAAGTACCTGAATGCCAGCAACGGTGGCTGCTGGCGAGGCTCGGCGCAAAATACCGCGATCGCCGCGTTGGGCGATGCTGGCTTGGTTTAAGCGCAATTGGGCAAAGGCTTGGGCCTCGGCTGGCAACGTATCACGATCAAGCAAGGCCAAGCTACAGCTGATTTCGGCGCTGCCAAGGTAGAGCTGCAACGGCATATTGTGGCTTAGGGTTGGCGCATCGGCAGTTGTTGCAACAATCACATCAAGTAAATTGGTTGGGGCAAAGCTTTGGGGTATGGTCACCACATCGCCACGTTTGAGCTGTTGGCGCTCGATGCCGCTGAGATTGACTGCCACGCGCATGCCTGCTTGGACTGAATGCTGGCTGATTTGCTGCGATTGCAGGCCACGAATTCGGCCACGCAGCTGCTGGGGCTGAATTTCGATCTCCATGCCAACGCTCAAATTGCCATCGCGCAACGTGCCCGTGACGACTGTGCCAAAGCCATCGATGCTAAACACCCGATCGATTGGCAAGCGTGGGGTTTGTTGCTGGATTGGGCGGGCTGGTAATTGGCTAATCAAGCGATCGATTGCAGCGAGTAGTTGGGCCATGCCAGCGCCAGTGCGGGCCGAAACTGGCACAATTGGCGCATTCGCCAGGCTGGTATTGGCAACTTGGGCTTGAATCTCACTGGTCATAAATTCAAGCCACTCAGCATCGACCAGATCGCTTTTGCTCAGCACGATCAGCCCTTGGTCAATGCCGAGGTGGCTGAGAATTTGCAGATGTTCGTGGCTTTGCGGCTGCATGCCTTCTTCGGCGGCAATCACAAAGAGCACGCCATCGAAGCCAGTTGCTCCCGCCAACATCTGTTTGATCAAGCGTTCATGGCCTGGCACATCGACCAAATTGACCGAATGGCCAGCAGGCGTGTTGAACCATGCAAAGCCCAGATCAAGCGTCATTTGGCGGCGTTGCTCTTCGGCCCAGCGATCGGGGTTGATGCCAGTTAGGGCTTGAACTAAGCTCGATTTGCCATGATCAACGTGGCCAGCAGTGCCAAGCGTAATCATCAGCGCAGATGGAATACAAGAAAATCTTTGCCAACCGCGCTGCTGATGCGGCGCAACTCGCCCTCGGGGTGCTCGCGCTGCAATTGCTCAATATGCACTTGATCATCAGGATTGAGCACAATAATCACTGGGCGTTTTTCGGGCACAACTAACTCCATTTCGGGCTTAATTGTGTTGCTCGCATACCACTCCATATCGTTCAAATACACGCTAATGTTGCGCGATTCCTTCCAAAAATAGCTATTGAGCATGAGGTAGGCATTGGCGTAGGGCACGCCTTGGGCATCGCGATAGTAGCGAATCGCATCAGCAACTTCACGATTATTGGGAATAAAGCCCGTGTATTGGCGCGCCATATCGACAAAGTAACGCTGGAAATTCTCGCGCCCAGCCCATGCCAACAACCAAATACACATGCCAACGCTAAGCAAGCCTTGCAAGGCTCGCGAGCCACGCCACCATTGATCAAACGGCTTGGCTTTGGTAATCCACTCAATTGCTAGCGCCAAGGGCGCGGCGGCCATAGTGAAAATGACGGGCATCAGCACGCCAGTGCGGGCAGCGCTCGGGTTTTCAATCGGGTAGGCCAAACTGAGGGTTGTGGCCAAACCAAGCAACGGCAAACTCACCACCAGCATCCACCAACGCCACGAGCGCTCAATACATAAGCGCCAAACGATGATTGGCAAGCTAAGCAAGAGCAAAGCTGCGCTAACTTTATCCAGCAATGGGTCGAAGCGCACATTATTTACTTCGTTGCGATCGCCGCGCCAATTGAAGGCTACCGCTAAATTGACGTTGTTGGCAACGAATTTTTTAATATCGCAGGCTCGTTCGCTGCTGGTATCTTGGCAAAACTCGCGGCTAATTTCATCGAGATGGTTGCTGGTGCGAGTGCTGACGCGAAACCAGAAAACATCAGGATAATCGAGCATAAAATGGCCCAGCGGCAGGAAAATCAGCGCTGTTGTGATCAGCGTTAGACTGCCATGGCCAAGCAATGTCAGCCAGCCCTTGCGATTGCGGCGGCGGCGATCAAAGGCCATCAAGCCAAAGACGGCAGCAATCACGAAGGGTACTGCCCGAACCCCGATATAGCCATACAAGCCCATGCCCATCCATACACCGACCAGCAGGGCATCGCTGCGTTTGCCCAAGCGCACATAGCGCCAGAGCGACCACAGCACCAAGGCGGCGGGCAGGGTGGCATAGGGAAAGCGCAAGCCCATGCGGGTGGTTTCGAGCGGCCATTTGCCCAAGGCATACAGCATCGCGCTCAAAATGCCAAGTTTGCGCCCGCCAAGCTCGCGGGCAAATAAATAGATAAATGGAATCGTCAGCGTGCCGATAATTACATTGCCAAGTTTGAGTGCGATAAAGCCAAACGGCACGCCAAAAAAGCGAATTAACGTGGCAATGTAATAGAATTGGCCTGGCTCGCGGCCTGTGTTGTTGGGCAAAAATAAAGGCCGACCACCCTGCAAAATGGTGTAAACATCTTCCATCTTCCAGCCATGATCAACCGTCATGTCGTAGGGCATTTGATCAAGCCGATACAGCCGAATCCACAAGCCAACGGCAGTCACAGCCAGCAAACAGCCGAAGGTTAGCCAGGCCCGTTTGGTTTCGGCGCGATCGGCCTTGGGCATGCGTGGGCGTTGCCATGGCAGCCATGCCAAGAGCCATAAGCCAATTGCAATCAGCCATGCCCACGTTGAAAGTGGATTAAATTCATTGCCAAAAAGATTATGCCATGCTACGAGGGCACTAAACATTGCCACAGCGCTGATGCCTAAGCGCAAAGTTAGATGCTTGATTGGGCGCTGATCGATGGTTGGCAACACATCGGGTTTTGGTGGTTGGCGTTTGATCAACCACCACCAGATGCCCAAACTGACAGCTGCACCCAACAAAACTGCGCCATCAAGCTCGCGAAACTGAAGCTTCGCTTGCACCTTGATCATCAGCGCTAGGGCAGTTCCAAGCAAGCCTAAGAGCCAGAGCCAGCCTAAGCGCTGGCTCGGTAAGACACCTCGTAGCATGGAAACGATCTCCTGAAAGACTTAACTCAAGGGCTTGCGCGCTTTGACAAATACATTGACAAAACTACGTTTTTGCAGGGTTTCTGGGCGTTCATTCAATTGATCGACATAATTGATGATGCCACGAGCCAGGTTGAGTGGGTTTAATTTGCTGCCTTGGTTTTGGTCGCCACGCATGCGGTCGGCGCTCTTCATCCAGCGTTCGGGCAAAATCCCCGATTCGATTAAGGGCTTGCCAATGCCATAGACCACATACGGAGTCATTGGAATGGCATAGTGGGTGGCTTCTTCGCAGCAATCAACCTCGAAATCGGCCATGCGCACTTGGCGCACCAATTCGGCTGGCTCATACAAGCGCACGTGGTTTTCCCAAATGCTGCCAAATTTGGTGTGGGTAAAGGGCTTGCCGCCAAGCCGCGTCCAGATCCAGCTTGCTGGGTCCCACCACAATGGATAATTGGCGTGCGGCACGGAGATGGCCAAAATGCCGCCTGGCTTGAGGATGCGGCGCAATTCGTGCAAGGCTGCTTGTTGATCGGGAATGTGTTCGAGCACTTCCGAGAGCAGAATTTTATCGAAGCTATTATCGGCAAAGGGCATGCCTTGGCCATCGCCGCGCACAAACGTCGCTCGTTTGGCATGCTCTTGGCCGACCAACAAGCGATCAAACGCTTCGTCGAAGCCAACGACGTGCAAATCGCGCAGCTTGTCGATCATCGCGGTATAAAAACCATAGCCACAACCGCAATCGAGCACCGTATCGCCATCGTGCAGATCAAGGTATTCCATCAAGCGGCGGGCGCGACGGCTATAGGCTGGGTCGGCCTCGTTGCGCAGCATCGTATCCATCAGCGCTGCATCGTGGGGCGCTAAAGGGGCGTAAGGTTGTTCAGTCATAGTGATTGCTCTTTCTTATACAACCGATGCTGAAACGGGCTGGCCACACATCTCGGCCATCGTCCGTTCGTAGCTATCGAGGATGCCTTTGACGGAAAAAACTTGCTCAACTTTGGCGGGCTGAACTTTATAAGTTTGGGGATTTTTCAGCACTTCAATAATGCCATCAGCCAAAGCGCGTGGATTTTGGGTTTCTACCAAGCGCCCAAACCCAGTTTCTTGAACCACAACCCGCGCTCCTGGAATATCGCTGGTCACCAGCGGCGTGCCCGCTAATAAGGCTTCGATCTGGACCATCGCCAAACAATCGGTGCGGCTTGGCAAGGTAAACAGATCGCACATTGCATAAAAATTAGCCAGTTTTTGGGGATCGCGCAACAAGCCAAGGAACACAATCCGCTCGCGGTTTTGCTCGATCATCGGCAAGCAGGTCGAATAGAAATCTTCATAGACCATTTTATGCTCGCCAGCAAACACAAAACGCACCTCGGGAAAGACCTCGGCGATCATCGGCATGGCTTTGAGTAAGAAATCAAAGCCTTTTTCTTCGACGAAGCGCCCAGCAAAGCCAACAATTGGCTTATCGCTAATCCCGAGTTCCGATTTCCAAGCCGCAACTTGGCTTGGAATCGGCGTTGGCAACTCGACTGGTGGGTAAATATAGGTCAATTTTTTGCTGAATTTTTGTAAAAAGCTGGAATGTGCAGCGTAATCGCGGCTGTAGGCGCTGACTCGGCGGGCTAATTTGCCTGCCAGCACCATTTGGCCAATCATCACTTTTTCGATTGCGCGATTGACGAGGCCGGTTGGCATGACCAAATCGCCGTGGTGGCTCATCAGCAGTGGCTTATTCAGCATGCGGCATAAGCCCGAAAGCAACAAGGCCTCAAGCTGGGGCGTGTGCACGTGCACTACATCGTGGCTACGAATCAATTTGGCAGCCACAAAGGGAAAGTTGAGGGCGAGCATGCCTCGGCTAATTTGCGCTGCTGGCTTGAGCCGCAACACATGCACGCCATTCAAGATTTCTTCGGTTGGCAGCGTTGGCTCATGCTGGATTGTTAAGACAGTGACGTGATGTCCACGAGCTGCGAGTCCTTCAGCCACCCGTTGGGCATGCATGGTCAAGCCCGTCCAGTGCGGCGCGTAGTAGGTCAAGGCAGATAATATTTTCATGGGAAAATTCCAGCCATACTAGTTAAACGTGGTTATTATACCCTATCCATTTAGAACATAGAGCATACAATATAGAACATAGGGAGCAGGTCGGGGGCTGGGGATCGGGTTTGATTCACGAAGGGGTCAGGATTCAGGGATTAGGGGTCAGATTTGCATTATCGAACCCAAACAGCAATCCTGACTTCTGATCTCTGGCCCCTAAATCCTCCATATTCTCTGCGCCTCTGCGTTAAATATCTGATCCACGAAGAATCCGAAGCGCACAAAGTATTCCTGATCCCTCGTCCCTGAATCCTGACCCCTAACCCTAACCCTTACGCAAACGATTGATCCACCGTAATAGGCGCATCACTTTGCCATTTTCCATGCCTTTGATATGCTGTTCGAGGTGGGCGATGTGCTCGTTTTTCTCAGCCACAACCCGATCAAGCTCATCCATGCGGTAGCGCATGCTGGTATGGCCTGCTTGTTTGCTTTGAGCCTTAACACTGCGCCGTTTGTCGGCGGCATACTGCGGTTGGCGACAAAACGCAACCAACGGCGCACAGGCTTGCTCCCAAGTATAGGCTTGTTGCACCTGGGCAAATTGCGCTTGGCGTTGCTCACGATTCGAACGGGTATCCGCCGCGTGGGCCAAGGCCGCAACCCAGCCTTGCACATCCTCAATCGCCACTACTTGGCCAAGTTGCTCGTGCTGCACCACATCGGCCAAGCTATCGCCAGCAGAGACAATCATCGGCAAACTGGCCCAAAGATAATCGAGCAAGCGCGTGCGAAAGGCAAAGCGGGTTTCTGTATGGTTATGATGCGCGCTGACCCCCAGATCTGCTTCGAGCAAATAGTTGACCCGTTGCTCGTATTCAACCCATGTTTGGTTGAAAAAGACGGTTTTGGCATATAAACCAAGCGCTTTGGCGAGATCAACGGCCTCGGTGTAGCGCTGCATCACGCCAACGTCTTGGCTATTTGGGTGCTGACCACCCATAAAGACCAATTTCAACTGCGGGTGGCTGTGCTGCAATTCGGCCATGGCCCGAATAATTGTCAAGGGATCAAGCCATTCCCAGATGCCACCACCCCACAAGGCAATCACATCAGCGTGATTAATGCCCTCAATCACGCCGCGCATCACGGGCTGGGTGGCTTTCGGTGGCTCGCTTGGTAAGCCAAATGGCACAAGATCGATTAGTTTGCGCAAGGTTGGATCATTGCGATAGTGCTCAGGCGTTAAGCGCTTGCTCACGGTCAACGCGCCCAGCCACAAATCGCGCTGGCGCTCGCTGGCACAGATAAAGAAATCGCCCAATGCTAATTGCTCGCTGATGGCTTCAACGCTGGCATCGTTGACCGCGATTGCCCGTTCAAGGCTCATGCCGCGGCGTTCGGCCAATTCAAGCGCCTCGAAATGGAAGGGATCATAGAGATCGACCACCAAAATCCGTTCTGCATTCAGCAATTGGGGATATTTTTGCAAACTATAGCCTTGCACGATAATTACTTCTGCATTCAGCGCCAACTCGCCCAAACTTGCGCCATCGTTGCTGGGGAAGGCGATGGTTTGCACATTGGGAAGCGTCAAATCGGCCCGATCAGGCGCGGCAAGCACAACTTTGCAATGCTGGCTCAGCTGTTTGGCAATTTGCACGCTGCGAATTGCTGGCCCGGCCAAGGCTGCTTGCAACGGATCAATGCTGACGATCAGCACATTGGTGGTTGGGTGCGGCATAAGTTCTCGCAATTTAAAACTCTCGACCATGGTTTGTTGTTGCATATGCAATTGAATATCAATATCGATCAAGCCAAATGGTTGTTCAAATAATTTAAAAAGTTCAGCATCGCTGCGCTGCCGTAATTGCTGAATGCGTTGGCGTTCAGCCCACAGCATATCCCAGCCATCGAGCACATCGCCCAAAGCTGCGATATAACTCAACATAATCTTGGGGACGTGCATAGTGCTCGTTTGATCGCCTTGGTTGCGCAGGCGCAAATCAAATTCTTTGCGATCAAAGCTACCTGCGCCATCGAGCAAGCTGCGTTGAATAATTAGCAACAAAGCTGCTGGCAAAATCCGCCACAATTGCTCATCGGCATAATGTTTGATGATTGTGCGCAGCGCATTGCGTTCAAGCAAGCTGCGAATTTGATGCCCGCCCATGGTGTTGGCGGTGGCATGTTGGCGATGATAGACCACCGCTGCTGGCGTAAAACGCACTTGATAGCCGAGCAACCAAGCCCGCCAGCCAAAATCGACATCTTCGAAGTAGGCAAAATAGCTTTCATCGAAGCCACCAATGGCCAAAAATGCCGCCCGATCAGCCAGCATTGCCCCGCCACAGGCAAAGAGTTGCGGGCCAGTGTGGCCCAAAACGCTCGCGGCTGGCATGCGGGTAAAGGGTTGGTTGCCATGGCCAAAAATATTTAATGCTGCTTGAATAAAATCAATCTGCTGGCCTTCCCAATCGAGCATTTTTGCGCCAACTGCAATCACCTTTTCAGCGCGATGGGCTTCGATTTCGGCCACCAACTGCGCGATCCAATCGGGATCGGCTTTGGCATCGTTGTTGATCAAGGCCACATACTGGGCTTGGCTTAAACGCACCGCTTGATTAACTGCTGGCGCAAAGCCCAAATTCTCGCGATTTTCGATGAGCTGGACGCTGGGGAATTGTTGGCGAATTAAGTCGCAGGAGCCATCGTGCGAGGCATTATCGACCACAATAATATCGAGTGCATTGCTTGGGTAGCGTTGGGCAATCAAGGAGTTTAAACAAGCAACAAGGTGTTTTTTACCATTAAAATTGATCACGATAATTGAAACGCTTGGCCGATCCATGCACAACCCTTCGGAATTAAAGGCCACAATCAGCCAGCATCGTACCACAAAACGCCAATCTGCATACAATAGCTGCAAGATTATTTTATGCAACGGAGCGTTTATGCCACGACCTGTTTTTATCGACCTCTACTTTACTTTGATCGAGCCAGACCCTGCCTACAACTGGGCAACCTTGGCGGCTCCGCTCTTGGGCATCGACGATCATGCCTTTCATACTGCCGCTGGCCGCTCGTATCAAGCGCGCATGGTCGGTACCTATCGCCAAGCTGAGGAGATTGTTGACCAAACGTTGAGCTACTTGGGCATTACGGTTACGCCTGAGGTGCATGCGACCTTGACCAAACAGCGCTTGGAGTTTTTCAGCACGCTGCGAGTTTATCCCGATACCATCCCGACCCTGCAAGCCTTGCGCGATCGCGGCCACCAAATTGCCTTGGTCACCAATTGTTCAGCTGAAACGATTCCGATGATGGAGCCGATGGGCTTGCTCAATTTATTTGATGCAATTGCCTACTCGTGCGATGTGCGTTCGGCCAAGCCCGAGCCTGGCATTTACCAACATGCGATCGATGCGCTTGGAGTTGACCCGCGCGAGGTGGTGTATGTTGGCGATGGCGATACCCAAGAACATGCTGGCGCAGCAAAATTTGGCATGACCACGGTGCTGTTGCAGCGGCCTGGAGCCAAAGTTCGGGCGGTGCAAACCGATTATGTGATTAGCTCGCTGACTGAATTATTGGATTTAGCGCCACTGAGCCAAGGAGCCTAATGCTAGCAGTTATTTTGGCCGATGCGCCGCAAGCAGATATTCGCTCGGCATTGCCCTTGTTGAGCAGCACCGATTTGTTGATTGCTGCTGATGGCGGGGCACGTCATGCGCTTAATCACGGCGTTACGCCGCATGTGATTATTGGCGATTTGGATTCGATTCAACCTGCCATGTTGGAGATTATGCAAGCCCGTAAGGTCGAAATTTTGCGCTTTCCCGCCGCCAAAAACGAGACCGATCTCGAATTGGCGTTGTTGTTGGCAGTTGAACGTGGCGCAGATCAAATTCGGATTTTGGCGGCGCTTGGTGGCCGCCCTGATATGCACATGGCCAACCAATTGTTGCTGACCCATCCATCCTTGATTGGGCGTGATGTGGCGCTGCTTGATGGCGCTTGGGAAGTACGTTTGATTCGCCAGCAATTAGAATTTCAAGGCAAAGCTGGCTTGCGGGTTTCGCTCCTGCCGTTGGGCGATGTTGGGGGCGTGCGCACTGAGGGCTTGCGCTATCCATTGCGCGATGAAGATCTACCGATTGGCCCGGCGCGAGGTGTGAGCAACGAATTTGCCGCGCCCAATGCTCAGGTGAGCATTCGCTCTGGGCTGTTGTTGGCGATGATCGAGCGCGAATTGCAAGCGGGCTATGTGGCCTAACCAAAACAAGCGGAGCCATAACGGCTCCGCTTGTTGCATTCAACCAAATTACTGAGCAGCAATCCAGTTTTTGCTGAGTTGGAAGCTTGGGGCAACCGTGGTGGTTTCTTCAAACACGATTACATTCGTGGTTTCAGGTACCGTCATGGTTGCTGCATCGGCAACGACTGGCTCGCCGGCAACGCTTGGGTCGCCGCTCAAATATTGGCGGAACCACAAGATTTGCTCTTGGGCAGCGCGGAATTGGTTGGCTGGGTCGCTCAGGCCGTGGCCTTCGAGCTCATAGGTTACCAACTTGACGCGATGCTTTTGAATTTCGATTTGATCATGGAAATCGACTGCATACTTGACTGGCAAGAAGTCGAATTCACCATGGAATAACAGGGTTGGGGTGCGCACGCGGTCAGCCCGATTCAATGGCGAATCTTCGGCATATTCAGCTGGCTTATCCATTGGTGTGCCACCTTCGAGGTAGGCAATTAATGGCCCCAAGCCAAAGTGGAATTCATTGGCATTGTTCAACAAGGTACATTGTGGGTTGGCAGCAGCGTAGCGAGTTGGGTGGCGGGTGATACTTTGGGCGCTGAAATAGCCGCCGTATGAACAACCGGTAACCCCAATTTTGCTTTGTGAAGTCCAACCGCGTGCGATTGCTTGGCCAACAATTTCGGCACCTTCGTCGATGTCGATTTTGCCGAAGTTGTCGTTATCAGCCAAGGCGTTCAAGAATTCTGGCCCAAAGCCCAAGCGGCCTGGAAGTGGCACATACAACACAGCGATGCCAAAGTTTGGCAACAAGTTGTAAGGGTTTTCCGTGTTGGCTGCAAAGAATTGGGTCATGGTGGAGCGTGGGCCACCTTCTTGCCAGAACACAATTGGCACATTTTTTGGCGGGAATTCAGCGCCACCTGGTTGGATCAAGAAGCCGTTGCGTTGTGCGCCACTGCTGACGGTAAACGAAACGCTATCAACCCGCACATTGTTGAGTTTTTCAAGCTCGCCGTTACCCCAGGTCAAGCGGCTCAAGGCTTGGCCGTTCCAGTTCATACGATAAATATCGGCTGGCTGGCTGAACGACATATAGCTGAAGATCAATTGTTGGGTCAGGTTGGTACTGATCGCGCCGAAGTAGGTGCCATCCATGGTTGAAATCTTGCGGAACTCACCTGAACCTTGGTTGAAGTAGTACAAGGCTTGGTTGGTGTCAGTGACGGTGTTGAACAAGACTTCATCTGGCGACAGGAACTTGATTGCTGAAGCATCAGGCGTTTGCAACTCTGGCGTGTACAATTCACGCAGTAAACTGCCATCAATGCTGCGGAATTCATAGCTTGCCATATCTGGGAAGATATAGGTTGGGTTTGGTCGACCAGCGATTTGAGCTGGGCGTTCCAAGCGCACGATGTAGCGTTGGCCGTCGGTGCTCCATTCGATGTCGCGCACAACCCGACCATCGCCATTGACTGCCCGCCAAGCTTCAGGCTTGAAGTTGCCAGTCGTCAAATCGAAGGTGTCGAGCACATTTTGGGTGAAGAGTGGGTTATCCTTGGGTGACAGACCGCCAAGTGCATCTTGGGTCATAATGTCAACCAAGCGTTTTTCGCCAAAGCCTTCGCCCAAAATCACGCTATCGCGAATCAAGGCCAGCTTGCTACCATCTTTTGCCCACGCATAATCGTAGAGCAAGGTGTGGTCGGGCACGCTGTACAATGGGGTCAATGCGCCAGTGTTCAGGTCGTAGATTGCCAAATCAAGGGTTTCTTCACTCATCCGGCCCCGTGAGTCGGTGTGGGCGTAGTAGGCAATCTTATCCTTTGGCTTGACCCGTTCCATGGTCGTTTTTGGCGCTTCGACGCTGAACGGCAATTTAACCGACTCAGGTGCTTGGCGCATAGCTTCGAGTTCACTTTGATCGAAGGTCACAACCAACAAGTTTGAGCCGTTTGGCGCAATCGACAATGGAATGTAAGGCAAATTAACGGGATACAGGCTAATTGCACCAGTGTTGCGGTCGATTGACAGCATCATGCTGCCTGTGAATGGGTCAAACAAGACTTGACCAATATGGTCGTTGTCGAGCCAAACCATTTCAGTTGCAGAAAATGGGAAAAAGTCGCTATCTTCTGGCAGTTGCAATGGTTGAACTGGCACGATTGAGCCATCAACAACATTCAACAACGCTGAGCCAGTATCGCTGTAGCGATAGTTGCCAATCAACACGGTGGTGTCATCGGGGCTGATTGTGCTGCTAACGCCGGGGTAGGTGTTGTCTTGCAGTTGAGCAACTTTCAACAACTCCTCGTCGTCGAGCAAAAATTCTGGTTCTTCGGCGTAGGGGACATTGACAATTTCTGCTGCTGCAGGCATTGTTGTGAACAAAACTGCCAGCAAAGCCAGTATTAAGCCGATGCGTTTTCGCATAACGCTAGGTTCCTCCTAGAGCAAAGCTCTTCCACACAAAACCCAACAACCGAACAAGTTCCAACTCAGGAGTCTACTGTAGCAGATTTGCTGCTAAAAAACGAGAGCAATTTTGCCAAAATGCTGTCGGATTAATTAACGCCGACAGCATTTTGATTGTTGCAGCCTATTCTGGTTGACGTAAGGCTTGCCACATTGCGCCAAATGAGGCTTTGCTGCCCCGCAACAAGGTGCTGGCGCGGAACATACGCGCTGTGACAAATTGCAAGCCAATCACGGTCACAATCATCAATCCAACCGACAGCCCAACTTGCCAGAGTGGCACGCTGGTCAACACGCTGCGAATCGTCAAGACGACTGGCGCAGTCAATGGGAACAGACTCAGACCTGTGGTCAAGCCGCCATTTGGTTGCTCGATAATCACGCTGATGAACATCAACGGGATAATAATTGGCAAGCCAACAATGACCGTCAGTTGCGAGCTTTCGCGCATCGTGTTGGCCACTGCCCCAATGCCCGCCATCAGCGACGCATACATGGCATAGCCAAGCACAAAACTTATCAAAGCCAGCAACCATGCGCCAAGCGAAATTTCGACATTGGCCATCATACTGCCCAAGGCTGCACCTTGACCCGTAATCAACGCGCCCATTGCAATCCAGATTGCAACTTGAACCAAACCCAAGAGACCGAGGCCAAGAATTTTGCCTTGCAACAAACTGCGGGGCCGCAACGACGAAAGCATAACTTCGATTACGCGATTTTCTTTTTCTTCAATCAGCGATTGCAACAGCAAGTTGGCCGATGAGAAGATCGAAATATAGAGCAATAAGGCCAGGCCCATACCTAAGAGAAAGGCCGATTGCATGCGTTCGCCTTCGTTCGTGGCCTTGTTGATTGGCCCATCAGGCCCCTCAACTTTGAGCTGGGTGGTTGGCTGCTGGAGCAAAAAGGCATAACTACTACCGTTATCGGGATACAAACTAGTGCTTAGCAATAATTCGACCAACGATGATTGGAGCGAATCGCCAAAAGGATTAACTTGGTTGCTATAGCGCTGCACCTTGCCAGTGGCCAAGTAATCGCTTGGAATCACATACAAGGCGGGAATATCGGTTTTTTCCATCGCTGCCAAGCCTTGCGCCACATCGGGGTATTGGATATACAGCGAAGCAGTTTGGGGATCGAAGCTGCTTGGAATGCCTTTAATCACGCCACTTTCGTCAACAAAGCCAATTTTCAGCTCGCCCGAAAGAATATCTTCGTTGATTTTGGCTGGGTCGCCCAAGCCGGGCACCGCAAAACCACTGCGGTTATTGTTGTTGGATTGGCTAAAAAAGCCAACCACCGCAATCAGCAGCGGCATGCCGAAAACGGCGAGCCAAAATGTTGGTTTGCGAATGTGTTTAATAAATTCATTTTGGGCGACACTGAGCATTTTATTCGCCATGTTGACCTCCAAGGCTCAATGCGCGGCGAATTTCGGTCAATGTAAGCCGTTTGCCATAGCGCAACATCCCAACCCGCACAATTCGGGCTGCAAGCCAAATCATTAATAAAGCCATGCCAATCAATAACAGCACCGATAGCCCAATTTGCCATGCTGGCACGCTGACCAAGGCAACCCGCTGCATCATAACAATTGGTGCTGTGAAGGGGAACAGGCTCAGGAACAGGGCTAATGGGCCATTCGGGTTTTCAATAATCATGTTGATAAACCAGACTGGCGAAATCATCAAGATCGAGATAATGCCTGAGAATTGCTGGCCTTCTTGGACTGCCGAAACGCTTGCACCGATTGCGCCGAGTGCTCCCGCAACCATCAGATAGGCTGGCACAAACATCACTACGCCAATCAACAAGACGTTGGTTGGCAAGGTTAAATTGGCCATACCTTCGATGTTGGCGCGGGCAATTGTGAAGGCAAGCAGCGCTGTGCCCACCCAGATGCTAATTTGGGTTAAGCCAACTAAGCCAAGGCCGACAATTTTGCCAACCATCAGCTCAAATGGCCGCAGCGAGGTCGCCAAAATTTCCATTACCCGGGATTCTTTTTCTTCAACCAAGGCGGTCATCAAGTAGGCACTTGAGCTAAACACAGCGATAAAGAAGAAAATGCCAAACATATAGGGCGCGAAAAAGAGCAAAACCCCTTGGCCTTCGCTGGTTTCAACATCGCTATTTGGCTTGCGATTATAGACCTGATCAATTGGCTCAAGTGCTCGTTGATCATTCAACGATGGTTGATTGCTAATCAAGGCTTTTTGCATGTAATCGGTGAAGCGGCCACGGGCATCACTGCTCAAATTGCCTTCGTTGGCAACGCCACGCAAGGCTCCGCTTTGTAGATAATCGCTTGGAATGACCACATAGCCATCAATTTCTTGCTTGCTGAGCGCCGTTTTGGCTAAATCTTCGCTATCAAAGCGAATAACCGCCACATCTTTGCGCAAGGTATCGGTGATCGTGACCGTGGCAGGCAGTTTTTGGGTGATGCCAGCTTGGTCAACCACCCCAAGGCTATTGCTCTGATCGCCAAAGGCAATAAAGGCAAAGATTGCCGCGAAGATTGCCACCAGCAAGAGCGGCGTGCCAAAGGTAGCAATCAAAAAACCTTTGCGTTTGGCATGGACTGCATATTCATGAGCGGCGATGGTCCACCATTTTGCCTTGCTCATTGGCCACGCTCCCCATTGACGACACGCACGAAAATATCGTCGAGCGACGGAATTGCCACTTCAAAACGATCGATCGTGGTGTCACCACGGCTTGCTAAGGCTTGGAAAACGCTTTGCGGGCTGGTGCCAGCTTGCAAGTTGAGCTGGACTTGGCCATTTTCGGTTTGGACGCTCTCGATGCCAGGCAAATTATCGAACGAGCCATTGCCTTCAACCCAAACTGCGTTGGGAGCAAAGCGGCGGCGTACATCGCGCAAAGTGCCATTCAAGACAATTTCGCCGCGATTGAACATCACGATGCGGTCGCACATTTCTTCGATCAGGTGCATTTGGTGGGTGCACATCAGCACCGCGCGGCCTTCACGCCGAATATCAAACAAGAGATCTTTGACCATGCGCGTGTTGACCGGATCGAGTGCTTCAAAGGGTTCGTCGATAATCACGATGTCTGGCTCGTGCAAAATGGTGGTGCCAAATTGCACTTTTTGCTGCATCCCTTTGCTCAATTCGCTGACTTTTTTCTGGGCAACATGGCCAAGTTCAACCCGTTCGAGATAGGCGCTGG
The DNA here is from genome assembly GCF_016907925.1 of Herpetosiphon giganteus. GTDB lineage: Bacteria > Chloroflexota > Chloroflexia > Chloroflexales > Herpetosiphonaceae > Herpetosiphon > Herpetosiphon giganteus. The sequence continues at coordinate 121,902 of NZ_JAFBCZ010000005.1, forward strand.
CCCGTTTGCGAGCCTCGTTGCGCTCGATGCCCTTGAGGGTTGCCAAATAGACCATACAATCGATAACTTTGAGGTTGCGATAGAGGCCGCGTTCCTCGGGCAGATAGCCAATGCGATTTTTCTTGGATTCATCCATTGGGCCGCCGAGGACTTCAATCGAGCCACTATCGGGGCGCAAAATATCGAGAATCATGCGGATCGTGGTGGTTTTACCGGCCCCGTTGGGGCCAAGTACACCAAACAATTCGCCAGGTTCAACATTAAAGCTGACTCCGCGAACTGCCTGCGTTCCCGCAAAAGACTTTTTAACATCAACAACATTTAACATTGCCATTCAATCGTTTCCTCCTGTAGGCTAGGAGCCTACCCACCGCCTAAGCATACCATGGCTCATTAATTATTAAACAGGTATTCGAGGGCGAATCGTTCTCGTCCTTAAGGACGAACAGGCCACTGGATAGTACTCCAGTGGCCTGTTCTTGGTTTCAGGAAAATTGTCTAGGGCGTTATTGACAGCTCACGCTGTGGCTGCCCAATCCGCTGAAGGTATCGCTGCTGTAGGCATCCCATGCGCTGCTTGGGCTAAAGCTATCGCTGCGATTGGTGTCGCCTGAGGCAATGTTGGCCTTGCGGCGCAACGTGCGGTCGCTGGTCAACCCACTCCAACCACTGCTGCCTGGATCGTTGCCAACTTGGCCGAAGCTATCAACAACTGTGCCGTTGTAGGTCAATACCAAGGCATCGTTACCATTGAAGTTGGCCACGCCATTGGTGATGTTGGCTAGATTCAAGAGGCTGCTTGAAGCAGAGGCATTGGCAATTACATAGGTTGCGCCATTGGCCAGCGAGCCACTTAAATTAACGCTGCTAGTGGCGTTGGTCGCGCCATTCGCATAGAGTTGGATGCTATAGCCGCTCAAGCTGACGCTGGATCCAGTATTGTTGTAAAGTTCCAAGGCTTTGTTGCTGCCGCTGCCTTCCACGTATTCCGAGAAGAACAAGCGAGTTGAGCTACAGCCAGTGCTTGGTGGGGGCGTTGCGGTGCGCACTGGAGTCGCGGTTGGGTTGCTTACTGAGGTTGGCACGGCGGTTGGCACTGGCGTTGTCGAGCCATCGATCCGCGCTTCGATGACACTTTGGATGCTAGTTGAAACATTCGAGAGAAAGTTATAGCCAGTCAAGCTTTCGAGCGCATCGACTGTGGTCAGATAATCGCGCCAATCGTTATCGCGAATGCCTTGCACATTTGGCATGTTGATTGCAATAACCCGCGTATTATTGCTGATGCGGCTCAGGTCGTTGCTGCCTTGGCTCAGCACCACAATGATTTTCCAGGTTGAGTTGGGGATGCGCACTTTGCCGTTGGCGATTGTGCCGCGTGAGCCAGCGCCGCCTGTGATCATATACAACTCATTGCCTGCGCTGACCAACTCGCGGGCGTAGGTTTCGAGGTCGACCCATGGGCCTTGATTGTTATCGGGAGCTTGGGGAATGATGTTGGTCATGAAGAAGGTTGGTTGGTTGTCGCTGGAGCTTGAGGTGCGGTCGCCGGAGGGAGTCATGTGGCCGCGATCGTAGCCGCTGCCGCTGTAGTCGCCGGTTGCGACCCGATACCAACCACTGGGCAAACTACTGTCTGATTGGAAATCGCTGCGTGAGGCGCTGCCAATATCGCCACTATCAAGGTGCCAACTGACCCAATTGGCGATGCCATTATCACGATGATACGAAAGTGCGTATTGGTTGCGTTGAATCAAATAATTGGTAGGATAGCTGCTGCTGGTGACCGCCCCGCTAGGATTGCCCAAAACCAAGTTATCGCTACTGACGGTTTTGGCTTCCAACGGGTGAACCATGCTGGCCCCAGCAAAAATAATGACGAACAACGCGAGCAGGGTAATCAGCCGATGATCCTTCATTTAAGTTCCTTTCAGAATGGAATTGCTGATCTGGAGGGTTGTTATGCTTTGCTCTGAGCGTAGGTACTATAGAATACCATACTTAATAATTTATTAAAGCATAGTCAAAAAATAGTTATATTTGGCAACGTCAACAATGACTATCGGGTTAGCTCGCAGAGGTGAATAGGTGTGCAGCCCATCGCCCGCGTTTTCGTGGGAGAGGGGGTTTGGGGGTGAGGGAATGCTCAAATCGAGCGTGATTTGCGCTAGCCAAGCGGCCTAAAAATTCAAATCGCTGTGGTTGACAGCATCAAAGCTGTCTGTTATAATTCGTCGCCGTATTGTAAAGAAAAAATATCATTAAAAGAGGGCGGGCAGATGCCCCTCTCTTTTTTATCGGCGGCGGACCAAACCGCCAGAAGGAGCGGCATCGTGTACGCCATTATTCGAGACCGTGGCCAACAGTATCGCGTTGAGCCAGGCCAAACATTACAAATTGCCTTGACCGACGCTGAAGATGGAAGCACTATCGAATTTAATGAAGTCTTGATGGTTGGTGGAGCCGACACCTTTGTTGGCGCACCCTTGATCAGTGGCGCAGTTGTGAAAGCAACCGTTGGCGAAGTTGTGAAGGGCGAAAAGATCGTCGTGTTCCGCTACAAAGCAAAAGCACGCTATCGCCGCCGCACCGGCCATCGCCAAAAATACACTGAAATCACCATCAACGATATTGTAGTTCCCAACAAGTAATCTGACCGCGCGGTTGGCCCGCGTCTGAAAGGAGCCTGCAAATGGCACATAAAAAAGGTGTAGGTAGCTCGCGAAACGGGCGCGACAGCAAGCCGCAAATGCGTGGTATCAAGCGCTTCGGTGGTGAGTTGGTTCAGCCTGGTTCAATCATCGTTCGCCAATGTGGCACCAAAGTACGCCCTGGCGCAAATGTTGGCCTTGGCCGCGATTACACCATCTACTCGATGATTGATGGTCATGTCAAATTCGAAGATTACAGCCGCACCCAAAAAATGGTGAGCGTTGTACCTGCTGAAGCTGAAGCCTAAAGCATCACCATCGAGGAGTTATCATGAAGAAGAACATTCACCCAAAATATTATCCCAATGCCAAAATTGTGGTGAACGGCGAAGAAGTCTTGATCACTGGCTCAACCAAGCCTGAATTGCGCTTGGACGTTTGGTCAGGCAACCACCCGTTCTACACCGGCGAACAACGCATCTTGGATACCGCTGGTCAAGTTGATCGCTTTATGAAGCGCTTGCAATCAAGCCAAGAAAAGCAATCAGATGCCCAACGCCGCCGCGAAGCTCGCGCTCAACAAGCCCCCAAGAAGCGCAGCCTCTACGATGAAGTCTACGGCGAAGAACCAACTTCAACCGAAGAATAAGGTTTCATCGTTGTTCTGAACTGGAAAGAGCCACGCGATACCACCAGGCTTCGCGTGGCTCTTTTGTTGCCTTGCGGCCTGCACTTCCTCTTGATGCGATAAGGAGTTCTCATGCAACGTGGTGGGATTGAAGTTGTCTGCGGCAGTATGTTTAGCGGCAAAACCGAGGAACTGATTCGGCGTGTCAAGCGCGCGCAAATCGCCCGGCAAAAAATCCAAGTGTTTAAGCCAGCCATCGATACTCGCTATTCCGATGAAGAAGTTGCTTCACATAATGGCGTGCGCGTGCTGGCAACCCCCGTGCAAACTGCTGCCGATATTGCGGCGGCGATTGTGCTTGAAACAACTGTCGTGGCGATCGATGAGGTTCAGTTTTTTGATCCTGCGGTGATCGATTTATGCGATATTTTAGCCCAACGCGGCATTCGGGTCATTGTCGCTGGCTTAGATCAAGATTTTCGCGGTGAGCCATTTGGCCCATTGCCAACCTTGCTCGCCAAAGCCGAAGAAGTGACCAAGCTGCAAGCAATTTGTGTGATTTGTGGTCAAGCTGCTTCGCGCACGCAACGCTTGATCAACGGCATGCCTGCCTCGTATGATGACCCAATTATTTTGGTTGGGGCGCAAGAAGCCTATGAAGCACGCTGTCGCCGTTGCCATGAAGTGCCACGCACCATCCGCAACGGCAATCACTATAGCGAATCGGCTGTGAATAGCTAAATATGCCAGGCTTGCAGCAACAATCGCCGCTGGCCTCGCCAAGCCCCGATCTGGCGCTTGCCTTGATCTCGTTTGGCGGTTATTTTGCTGCAAGCCATGTTCCCGATCAGCCAGCCTACGTTGTGCCCGAAACCGCGCTTGATCGGCTGATTCCCCTGCTGCCTGCGAGTGTCTTCCCCTATCTTTCGCTCTACCCCTTTTTAGGCTTGAATGCTGCTTATTTTTGGCCCAAGCCCGCCCAAGCCCGGCGAGTTTTTTGGGCCATTAGCCTGCTCAATAGCCTAGGATCGATTATTTTTTGCAGTGTGCGCACCAGTGTGCCCCGCCCAGAACCAGCAACCAACCGCGTGCTTGCTTGGCTTTGGCGCGTTGATCCACCGTACAATGCCTTGCCCAGTTTGCACACAGCATATGCGATGGTGTTGGCGGAGGCCCATTGGCGTTTGCGCTCGCCGTGGCGTTGGCTCGTAGCGGCTTGGGCTGTGGCAATTATCATCAGCACCCTCACCACCAAACAACATCGCGTCTGGGATGTACTTGCTGGTATGCTGCTTGCTCGCATGGTTGCAAAGCGTTTATTTGCCGATTTTTCAGCGAAACATCAGCTTTAAATGGAACGACATAATACCTGAGCAATGGTATAATAGCCACAATGTTTAACTAGGAGAGTCCTCGGTGAATAATCAGCAGCTTAAACAAATTTACCGAATTGTGTCCATCATTCTGGTGGTGGTTTTGGTATTTTCGTTAATTGCCAGTATTTTCATCAACATCTAAGCACATTAGGCTTGGTTTGTTAATTTATAAAACTATTGTGCTGTTTGGTCGCTAGGAGTGTTTGGCATGGCAGATGAATTTTATCAAAAATATGGCCCCATGGAGCGTCGCCGTCAAAATGGCGATGTCGAGCAGTATGAAGCAACTGCGCCATTGGCCGACGATCTCCCCGTTCGATCGGCTGCGCCACCACAACGGAAACGCAGCCGTCTGCGAACATTTATCTGGGGCGCTGGCATTACGTTGGGCTTGTTTGGCTTACTATTTGGCGTAGGGTTGTGGTATCTCAACCGCACCTTTGAAGGCCGCATTTATCCAAATGTGGCAATTCAGGGCATCGATATGAGCCAAAAAACGCCTGAAGAAGCCAAAGCCTTGCTCAACGAGCGCTATGCCGATTTGCTCAAGCGGCCTTTAGCACTCAGTTTCAATGGTCAAACCTGGGAGCCTTCAGCACAAGATGCAGGCATCAGTCTCTCGGTCGAGCAATCGGTCGATGAAGCCTATAAGCTCGGGCGTGGTGGTAATATCATCAATACTTTGCAAGCAGTTTCAGGCATTTGGCAAAATGGCTATGATATTCCGTTGCAAGTGACGATCGATCAAGGCCAATTGGGCGAGTATCTGAGCACTGCAACCAACGATTTGATTGCTGCGCCAGTTAATGCCAACTTGATTGTGGCTGGTAATAACGCCACCATGACTCCTGCCCGCGAAGGCCGTTTGATCTTGATTGATGAAACTGCACAGGATATTTTGACCCAGTTGCAAACGCTCTCGCCAGCTGAAGTTGTGTTGCGCACCGAAATGGTTGTGCCAACCGTGCTTGATGATGGCGTTGCTGAAGCCAAACAAACGATTGATGCTGTCTTGCAATCACCGTTGACGTTGGTTGCAGGCGAGTTGCAATGGGAATTGAGCGTTGATGATTTGCGGGCTTTGATTCGGCTCGACACCCACACCGACGCGAACGGCAAAACCAAAATGGTGGCCTCGTTGAACGAGCAAATGATTCGCCAACGGGTCGCAAGCTTCGCCGACGAAATTGGCCGTGGTTCGGTCAATCCGCGCGTGGCGTGGGATGGCGGTGCCCTAACAATTACTCGCGAAGGCCGTACTGGTTTGCGCCTCGATGAAGAAGCCTCAGCGCTGCGCATTATCGAGCAAGCCACGATTGGCGAAACCCGCACTATCGAATTAGTGATCAAAGAAGTGCAGCCCGATGTAACCGCCGAAAACTTGCATAGCTTGGGGATTGTCGAAACGGTTGGGGTTGGCCAAAGTTCCTACAAAGGCTCAGCTTCATATCGGGTTACCAACATCAAAGCTGGCTCGTACTTGCTTGATGGCATCTTAATCAAACCTGGCGAGGAATTCTCGTTCAACAATGCGGTTGGCTCAATCGACGAATCAAATGGCTTCGTCAAGGGCTATGCAATTGTTGGCAATCGCACTCAAGAAGAATGGGGCGGCGGGATTTGCCAAGATTCAACGACCTTGTTCCGGGCTGCGTTCCACGCTGGTTTGCCCATTACCGAGCGTCATACCCACTCCTTCCGCATTTCGTGGTATGAAGTGTACGAATCGTTTGGCATGGATGCGGCAATTTTCACTGGGGCATTGGACTTCCGCTTTGTCAATGATACTGGCAATTGGTTGTTGCTCAACACCTACGTCAACGATTCAACTGCTACCGTTACCTATGCCTTGTATGGCACGGCTCCTGAGCGCGAAGTTGTGCTTGATGGCCCCTATGTAACCAAAGAATATCCTAAGCCAACCGAGCCAACCTTTATCGCTGATGCCAAAGAGCCAGTCGGTGTCTTCAATCAGACTGATACCGCGCGCGATGGCATGGATATTACGGTTTATCGCATTATCCGCCAAAATGGCCAAGTGGTTGTGCGCGAGCCATTCTATACCCACTTCAAGCCATGGCCCGATATCTTTGTACACAATCCGGCAACGCCATTGCCACCAAAAGGCTGTCGTCCAACCGACCCGTGTGCGAAGCCGGCCACACCAACGCCGGAGCCAGAACCACCGCAACAGCCGGAGCCAACGCCTGAACCACAACCAGAGCCAACACCTGAACTTGTGGTTCCAACACCAAATCCCTAATGAAGAAATATCTGCTGATGTTAAGTATGGTCGCTGGATTGCTCTGCATTCCGGCGACCACGCTTGTCGCCCAAACGCCAACCAACCAAGCAACGCCAAGCGCTAGCACTGTGCCAATTATCGATTTGACCTTTGGTACATCGCTGCAAGGGCGGGCAATTACTGGCACGCGCTTTGGCACAGGCCCGCGCAAGCTGTTTCTGGTGTCGAATACCCACGGCGGCCCTGAAGCCAACACCTATCAATTGGCAATGGCGTTGCTTGAGCATTTTCGCCAACGACCCAACGAAGTGCCAGCCGATGTGAGCTTGTATATCATTCCCACGGTCAATCCCGATGGCTTAGCAATTGGCACGCGCTTCAATAGCCGCAGCGTTGATCTCAACCGCAACATGGATACCAACTTCGATGCCTGCCCTGATAACGATTGGAATCAAACGGTCGAGGGCGCGTATGGCATCGTTTCGGATACCGGCGGAGCCTTTGTCGAATCGGAATTAGAGAGCCAGTTGGTGCGTGATTTGGTGCTCGATGCCTCGGCGGTGGTTTGGATTCATAGCGATGGCGGCGATGTGTTTCCTGCTTTTTGCGAACATGCACCATCAATTGCTTTGGCCCAAGTCTATGCTGAAGCCAGCGGCTATCGCTATGACCGCTATTGGGGCAATTATATGATTACTGGCGGGATGCACGATTGGGCAGGGGCGCTGGGCATTGCCTCGATCACGCCAGAATTATCAACTGGCGAATTGCCCGATTTTGAACAAAACTTGCGAGCTGTGCAAGCACTGATGACACGCTCAGAGGAATTATTGCCCTTAGTGACGACCACGGTTGAGGCAACCACGGGAATCACGATGCCAACGCTCTTGTGGCGCTACTGGCGTGCTCATGGCGGCCCCGATATCTTTGGCCTGCCAATCTCGCCAGTGGTTGACTACGATGGTCGGCCAACGGTCTTTTTTGCTGAGCAACACTTGAGCCTTGTGCCCGATGGCGCTGATCGCATGCAGCCGGTGGCACGTGGCGAGGCTGGCCAAACGCTCTGGCAAGAGTATCTGCTTGATCAACGTTCAACTAGCTATCAAGTGCGCTAGGCGCGGCCAAACGATGATTGCGGCAATCAGCAAGGCCCCGATTGCTGCAATCAACACCGCTCCTGCCGCTACATCCTTGGCGCGGCCTGCGAGCGGATGATAGCTTGGCGAAACCAAATCGACCACGCTCTCAATCGCTGTGTTTACTGCTTCAAGTGCCAAAACGATCACGCTAATTAATATCACTGCCAGCCATTCATTGGCACTGATCTCGAGCAACCAGCCTGCGATTGCCACAACAACTACTGCCAAACAATGAACTTGAGCGTTGCGCTGGCTGCGAATTAAGATCCAAATGCCGCGAAAGGCATAGCCAAAGCCGCAGATAAATTTCCAAATCGCCTGAAACATCCACAAATTCTCATCAAGAGCATAGAACATAGCTGTACTGATTTATTGCGTTAACAACGATTCCCCCTCACCTCCTAGCCCCCTCTCCCGCCAGCGAGGCGAGGGGGAACCACGAATCCAGTGCTCCCCTCGCCCGCGTTCAGTGGGAGCGGGGCCGGGGGTGAGGGCATGCTTCTGGTTGCCAACCCAATGAGCTAGTACACATAGAGCATAGAACATAATGGCGCTGGAGCTTGGTGGTTGGGGGCAGGGTTCGGGCTATTTGAATTTGAATACTTCGCGACCTTCGCGTGCTTCGCGGTTTCGAACTTCGTGCCCTTCTTGTCCTTTATGGATCAATTGCTAGTCCCTGACTCCTGACCCCTAGACCCTAAACATACGGCTCTGCTTCGCGGGTAATGCCAAGCGCTTGCAGGGCTTTTTCCTCGCGTTGGCGCATATCTTCGCGCTCCTCGTCGGTTTCGTGGTCGTAACCGAGCAGGTGCAAGCTGCCGTGGGCTACCAAATAGCATAATTCGCGGCGGCTCGAATGGGCATACTCTTGAGCTTGGGTCAGCACCCGCTCATACGAAATTGCCAAATCGCCAAGATAGGCAGCTTCATCAGCCTCAGGATCGTCAAATTCATCATCGTCGTACACGCCATCTGGCACAATAAAATCATCATCATCGTCTTCATACTCGCCAAACGAAAGCACATCGGTTGGGCGATCAATGCCACGATATTGGCGATTGAGTTCTTGTAATTCTTGATCGTTGGTGATGCGAATGCCAATTTCCCAGGTGCCAGTTTGGCCTTCATCACGTAACACTTGGGCTACGACCTGCTCTAGCAAACTGGTATCAAGCACCAAATCGGCAGGCACAACTTCAATATGGGCTGTTAGTTCTAACATACCGCGTTATTTCCTTATTGATAGGTTGGTTTATAGGCTTGCCGCAGAACACCCCGCCCCAAGACCCACGGTGTAGGTTCCCCGCGTGGGATGCATGCGTGCCAGTTCTGACGAAGAGCAATTAAAGAGAGAAATAGCAGGCTATCTTGTGAAGAGCAATCAAACGTGGTTCGGTTGTTTTTGACTGCGTACGACATACTCTATCCCATACAGTCAAAAAATGGCCATTATCGCGTATACTAATCGTCGCTCTGCCTTCCTTGGTTTGGTGTCGCCATGCCCTCGACTGTTCGTAGCAGTGCGAGGGCATATCATTCTTCCGTCTCCCCAGGATCCTCGCCATTCCCGATCAGGTCTCGTGGATGAACGTTGAGTGCTGCTGCCAGTGTTGACAGGGTTTCCAGATCGGCGCGTTTGCTCTTCCCCGTCCAGATACCCCAAACCGTGTTATACGCCAAGCCTGTCGCTATAGCGAGTTTTCGGGCAGTCCATCGTTCTGGCTCCGCGATTTCCCGTAGTCGCCATCGTGCCATGCTGTTAACTCCTGCCTACGTTGAGAGAATTATAGCGAATATACTCTATTTTTGCAATAGGTAGTTGACATTATACATTAGGATATGCTATAATTATCGCATATTTAGTTGATGGTGTTGCTACTACGACACTCACCATTGAAAAGAACCAAGGCCATGACTACGCACACCAACGCAATCCGCCACGACCGCAGATAGCGCCAATCAAAAGGAAGCTTGATCATGCGAACGCTGACCCGTTGTTACAAATATCGTCTTGCAACCCACCCTAACCCACGTCGAAACCTTGGTCCAGTGGGCTGGCTGCCGACGCTTTGTCTGGAATTGGGCATTGCACTGCAAGCAAACCCACTACCAAACACGGCCTTCAGCAACTTTTTTGCCAAACGCGCCAAATACCCACGTTTCAAATCACGCAAAGTTACGCTGCATAGCCTCCGCTTTCCGCAAGGCGTGGTTATGATTGATGAACGCACGATCAGCGTGCCAAAAATCGGACTGATGCAGGCGGTTATTCATCGCCCCTTGCAAGGCATAACGAAGGGCGCAACAATCAAGCAAGACGCAATGGGCGCATGGTGGGTGGTGTTTGTCTGTCATATCGACCGCCCTGATGTTCAACCAACCGCTGATCGGCCTGTGGGGATTGATGTGGGACTGGAATCCTTCACCACGCTGTCAACAGGCGAAAAAACTGCACCACCAAAGTTCTACCGCCGCAACCAGAAGAAACTTGCCCGCGCTCAGCGCAAACTCTCACGCGCTCAAAAGGGGAGCAACAACCGATTAAAAGCAAAGAAGCGGGTTGCGAAAGTCCATCAAAAAATCCGTAACCAACGCGCCGATTGGCTGCATAAGCATGCGTTGGGGATTGTTCGACGATTCGACGTGGTGTGCATCGAAGACCTGAATATTAAAGGCCTTGCGAGAACCAAGCTGGCCAAATCATTCAGTGATGCCGCCCTCAGTACCTTCATGCAAATGCTGCACCATAAAGCCGAATGGCACGGACAACAGATTGTTAAAGTTGGGCGGTTCTACGCCTCATCGAAAACCTGCCACCATTGCCAGACGAAAACCACTTTAACGCTGGCGGATCGCATGTGGACATGTCCCACCTGTGGCACGACCCATGATCGGGATGGCAACGCCGCGATCAACATGTTGCATGAAGGAATACGCCTGCTTGCGGTTGGGACGACGGAAAGCCAAAACGCTGCTGGAGATGGTGTAAACCCAGCGAAACGCTGGTAACCGTCGTTGAAGGCAGAAGCCACGCCCCTCGTGGGCGTGATAGTTCACTTTGGCTGGGCTTCCCGAATCAACTTGGGATACTCAACCCGTGGATGATAGATCCCTTGCAGGGTTTTGACAAACGATTGGCGAATCGTATTCAGATCGTGTTGGGTCAGCGGCGATTGATCAAGCTGGCCGCTGGCAATTCGCATATCGATGCTTTGATTGACCACTTGGGCGATGCTCTGGCAGCCCTTCGGCGCTTGATGATCATCATCGTCGTGGCGCTCAGCAACCAGCATGCCCGATTGCTCCTTGGAGCGCACGGTAGCTTCCACGCCATCTGCGAGCATCAAGATTGCGGTTTCTTTCGATTGAGGCTTGGGGCCGGGGTAGCGATAATTGTTAATATCAACGCTATCTTCTGCTTGCAAGGCTTGCTGATAGAAATAGCGAATGACATCGGTGCCATGATGTTCAACAATAAAATTAACAATTTGCTCAGGAATTTTATGCTGGCGCGCGATCTTCGCGCCTTCGATCACGTGGTCGGCGATTAATTTGGCACTGGTTTGCGGATCGAGATTATCGTGCACATTCGAGCGATCATATTGATTATCGGTGAAGAAGAAGGGGCGCAGCATTTTGCCAATATCGTGATAATAGGCTCCGACCCGCGTCAACAAGGTATCTGCGCCAATGCGTTCGGCGGCTTGTTCGGCCAAATTACTCACGACAACCGAGTGATGATAGGTACCTGGTGCTTCTTGCATCAAGCGCCGTAACAGTGGCTGGTTGGGGTGGGCCAATTCCAGCAATTGCATTGGCGTGACGATGCCAGCGACCCGTCCCAGCACGTTGTGCAAGGTCAGCGACATCATAGCGGTAATGCCGCCGTTGAGCACGCTAAAAATCAAGGTAAACATGGTTTGTTGCCATGTCACGCCTTGGGGCTGAATCAAGCGCCAAACCATGGCCGTGGCAAATACGCCCAGCGCAATCCAAACGCCAGCCATCATAAAGGCCATGGCACGGTCGGCGCGGCGAATGGCGTAGATACCGCACAACGCTCCTGCAAAGCTAATCATGCCAACTTGCAGTGCGCCCTCGCCCAAAAACATAATTACAATCGACACCAAAGCCGAGACGATCAAGGCCAAATTATTGTTAAACAGCGCCGCCAGCGGAATCGCAATAATTGCCAAGGCGAAGGTTTCGGGGAAGTTCAACCATGTGCCAATAAATAACCGCCCAAATAAAATCGGGATGACGGTCAAAATCATAATGACCAGCAAGGCGCGCGGCCACGTCAGCAGATTATGCTGATCGATATACAGCGCTATGCCAAGCCCCAAGGCGACCAAGAGCGCCAAAAGTAAGCGCCCCATAAAGCCGTCAATCCCCAATTCTGGCGTGATCAGGCCCATTTTGACCAGAGTTTCGTATTGTTCTGCTGAAACCGTATCGCCTTGGCGCACAATATTTTCGCCATTCACAACATCCTTCGAGACCGATTGGACGGCGTTGCGGGCGGTTTGTTGGCGGCGCGCAGTTTCTTCTTGGTTGAGGGTGCGATTAACATGCAGGGTTTGCTCGACCAAATAGAGCACAACGGCTCGCTGATCTTGGTCCAAGCTACTCGGCAAGTTGTAAGGCAAATAGCGAATTTTAATATCGGCGAGGGTTGTTTCATCCAGCGAATAATTATTTTCGCGCAGCGTGCGATCATACAAGGCATTGGTTTGATCTTTAATCCGTTGCCATGTATCGTCGTCGGCCTCAAGAATTGTAATTGCTAGCGTATCGGAAAGTGGCAGCGATGGCAATTCAGTCAGTTGGCCACGCTGCTGATCAAGATTGAGGCTGGGATTATCGCGAATCGAATTGATTACGCTGAAGGTTGCTTGCAGTTGCTCGCGTTGCTGGCCATGAATTTGAGTATCTTCGTTATAAACCAAGTTACGCGGATCGTTGGCGGCTTCGCGGCGTTTGGCCTCAGTTAGCAATTGGCTTTCAAAGGTCAAATCGCGATCAGCATTGATGGTGCGTGGGCTTGGCCGCCCGACCATAATATCTTGGTTGACGGCTGAGCGCCACGTAAAAATCACGGTCAAGATCACGGTCAGCCCGATCCCGAAGAGCACCAACACCCAGTGGTGGTGATGCTCGATCAGGGAGCGTAACAAGGTTTTTAAGCGATATGAACGAACTATCATAGCTTAGGCACTAAGTAATGAGCGCACAACCTCGTTGATCACGCGGCCTTCTGCTTTGCCCTTGAAGCGCTGCATAGCCGCAGGCATTACTTTGGAAAGGTCGGCGATGCTGGTTGCGCCAAGCTCGGCAATAATTGCCGCAATTTCTGGCCGCAATTCATCGGCGCTGAGCATGGTGGGCAAATAGGCTTCGATCATCGCCAGTTCAACTTCTTCGCTGGCAGCCAAATCTGGGCGATTCGCTTTATTATACTCGGCCATAGCATCGCGGCGACGCTTGGCTTCTTTTTGAATCACGCCAACTGCTTCAACTTCATCAAGCTCGCGCCGAAGATCAATTTGGGCATTTTTAAGCGATGCGAGCATCATGCGAATCGTATCGAGCCGTTGTTGCTCTTTGTTGCGCATGGCATTTTTCATATCTTCTTGCAGTTGTTGTTGAATCGACATTTTTGAACCTCTTTAATAATCTGCAACTCTCATGATACATGAAAATCGCCGCAGCGTGGTATTTCCACAAGCTGCGGCGATTCGGGGGGCGTCATGCGAATTGCTTAGTTGTTGGCCTCACGAGCCATCTTTTGCAACTTACGCAGACGAGCAGCTTCCTTGCGCTTGCGTTTAACGCTAGGCTTTTCATAATGCTCACGGCGACGGGCTTCCGTCAAAATGCCATCAGCTTGCACGGCCTTGTTAAAACGGCGCAGTGCTTTGTCGATTGATTCATTTGAATCTACCGAAATGCTTGCCACTAGAATTCACCCCCTTTTATTTGGCGTTTCGTACAATCATAAAAATTGACACGTAATGGCTATTATACAGCAAAAACCAAGATTGTGCTCAGCCGTTGGCCTTGCTAGCTCTCAGCCTTGAGTCGGGCTAGGCTTTGGCATTGACCAAATTGATTAATGTGATTTCTGGCGCTGCCCGAAAACGCAACGGCGGCCCGGTAAAGCCAAAGCCACTATTGACATAAACCTGCGATTTGCCAAGATCGTAATGGCCACGCACAAAATATTCAGCATTGCCAACCAACTGATCGGTCAGAATTGGCACTTGAAACTGGCCACCATGAGTATGGCCCGATAAAATCACATCAAGCTGATAGTTGGCCACGAAATGCGGCACAATTACTGGGTTATGCACCATCGCCAAGCGCGCCACATTCTTGGGCGTGCCTTTCAAGGCTGCCTCGGGATTGATGCTCTCTGGACTGAGCCGTGGCCCGCCGTTGCGATTATGGCGTGGATCATCAAACCCAACCAGCACCAATTGATCAGCGCCGCGCCGCAAAACCGTATGTTGATTGACCAACAAGCCTAAATCGTGGCGTTGAATTGCTTGTTTGATTGTGTCAATCTTGCCGCTGTAGTAATCGTGATTGCCCAGCACTGAATAAATGCCCTCTGGCGCACGCAGCTGGCGAAACGGTTCGGTCGCCGCGTCAGCAAAGCGCGCATCCCAATCCACAAAATCGCCAGTCAAAAGCACCATATCAGGGTTAAGTTGGTTGATTTGGGCCACAGCACGGGCCAAATCGGCGCTGGTGGTGTAGGCATTGATGTGCAAATCGCTCATTTGGGCGATGCTCATGCCGCGAAAGCGTTCGGGCAAATTGGCAATTGGCAAGTTCACTTCGCGCACTTGAATTTGGTATGGCTCAACCAACATGGCATAGCCAACCACCCCGCCAACCAACCCCGATTCGACCAAAAAGCGGCGGCGAGAGAGCGGTTTGCTTGCAAGGCTGGGGCTTGTTGGCGCGATTTCGTTGGCAATTGGGGTTACGGGTTGCTCGCTAGATTGGTTGGTTTGCTTGCGCCGTAAGCCTTGAGCGAGCTTAATAATTTGGTCAATAATCCAACGCCGAGTACGCACAGGCCGCAGCATCAGCACGAGCAAGAGCGTACATGGCAGCGCCATCAACAACCGCATGCCAAATTCGGCCAGCATGTGCGGTGTGCCTTGCAAATTGCTGAGCCATTCAGCAGCGCTGAAATAGCGAATCATAAAAAACATACTAGCAATACAGCTGAGCCAGAGCAGCAACCAAAGTACAGTATTGCCAGCCCAGCGTCCTGCTTGGTAAAGCCGCTTTGCCCAAGGATGAATCGGTTGCTTAATTGCTTGCGCCATGCCCAAATAGCTCCTGATAGCTTGTTTGAATCTAGCCTACCCTGAATTGATTAACAAATCTGCAAATTTGGTGTAAGCATTTGATGAGCAATTGTTAACAGGGCAAAAATCAAAAGTCAGAAGTATGAATTATGAGGGATGAAAGGCCAAAGGCAGAAATCAAAAGGCAAAAAAGGAGCAACGTTTTAACGCAGAGGCGCAGAGGTGCAGAGGGATGAGGCTATAGGCTGGTGGCTAGAGGCTATCGGAACATGCTTCGTGGAATTCGTGCAATTCGTGGCTAAAACAAGGTATGAATTATGAATTATGAGGGATGAAGCGAAATGATGGCTATAGGCTATAGGCTATTGGAAAATAATAATCTGCGCCAATCTGTGTCAATCTGTGGCGAAAAAACTTAACCTTCGCGATCTTCGTGCTCTTCGTGGATCGTTAATCGTAAAGAGCACGAAGGATCATCTTTCGTGCTCTTCGCGGTTACGTTCTTTGTGGATGGATGGCTATTGACATATCGATTGTTCCGATAGCCAATAGCCATCCATCCTATAGCCCTTCCCTATTGCGCCAATTCCCAGGTTTCGATGTTGTAGAAATCTTGTTGGCTGGTTGGGTCGAGTTTGAAGCCGCTGATTGTTTTGCGGGCAGCCCCAACATTAATCCGTTGATACAACGGCAAGGTTGGCAAATCGCGGTTGAAGATTTGTTGGGCTTGGCTGAGCAATGGCAAGCGGTTTGCCCGTTCGACGATGCTTTGGCTTTCGAGCGCCACTTTATCATAGTCTGGGTTACAGTAGCCAGTGTTGTTTTGACCAGCGTAGCCGTTTTCGGCGGTTGGCACTTGGCTGCACAAATACAATGGCGTTGATGGCTCAGGGCCGCTGACCCATGCATACAAGGCCAAATCGTAGCGCCGACCAGCTAAGATGCCTTCCGAACCATTTTTGAACAATGAATCGGTGCCAGGCACAAACTGCAATTCAGCATCGATGCCAACATCGCGCAAGTATTCTTGCACCAATTGGGCGACTGCTTGGCGAGTATCGTTGCCTTCGGTGGTGAAGAATTCGATCTTGAATGGTTGGCCATCTTTGACCAAAATACCATCATCGCCAGCAACCCATCCTGCTTCCTTCAGCAATTCGATTGCCTTGCTTGGATTAAAATCGTAGCTGTTGATGGCGCTTGCATCGCTGGGGTAAGCCCAGTGATCTTCAGGCATGAAGCTGTTCATGGCCACAGTTTTGCCAAACAAAATCTGATCGATAATTTCTTGGCGATTGATAGCATAAGCAGCTGCTTGGCGCACTTTGGGGTCGGCAAACGGTGTTGCAATCCCATCGCCACGCTCAACTGCAAAGTCGATATGTTCCCAGACCGTGGCTGGCACATATTGAATATCAAATTCGTTGCCAGCTTGCAATTCATCAAGTGATGGTGCTTGGGCTAACGATAAGCCAATTTGGCCGACCACATCGATTTCGCCTGATTGCAATTGTTGCAAAATTTGATCTTCGTTGGTGACGAATTTATAAATAACATTAGCAATTTTGGGCAAGCCTTGTTTTGCGCCCCAATAATTTGGGTTCGCGCTCAGCACAACTCGCTCTTGGGGCACATATTCATCGATTTTGTATGCGCCATAGGCCAATGGTTTGCTTGCATAATCGCTGCCACCAATGGTTGCTGCATCAACACTGCCAAGGACGTGCTTTGGCTCAGGGCCAAGCGCGCCGCCTGCATAATTCAAGAAATAGGTTGAATCTTGATAGCCAGGCAAACCATACCACGAGAAGGTTTGATCATCGACCTTTTCGTATTTAGCGGTGTGCTCGATGGTGAAGCGGCTGGCGACCTTGGTGCCTGGGTTGGCATACAACTCAGCGGCAAACAAGAAGTCGTCGGCGGTTACTGGCGTGCCATCTTCCCATGCGATGCCATCGACCAACTTCCAGGTTACTTTGACTTGGGGCAATTCGATTGGCCCAGTCAAAATGCTGGTATCGGTTACGATTTCATTATTGATCACGAATGGGCCTGTATAGCTTTCGTCGATGGTGACGGTTTCTTCAACTGCGCCGCCATTTTCGAAGGTTGGCAATTCGCTAAAACAAACTGGTTGATAATCGTAGCTCAAGGTCGTAATACAGACCGGTTGCACCGAGTTTAACACTTGGGTGGTGGCGCTTGATTGCGATTCCATCCCAAACAGCGTATCAGGTGATTGGCTCATGCCAATAATCACCGTGCCATCGCTGCTGGGTTGCGCCCCAGTATCTGTGCCTGGCTCGACCACCGCCGTTGCGTTGGTGCTGCCAGTAGTTGGTTGCGTGGTGCTGGTGCCGCTTCCGCAGGCTGCCAAGATCGCGCCCGTAAGCACGATGGCGGCTAAGCGTTTGCTTCGTTCGAACATGACTGGAATCCTCTTTCCTGTATCCAAAAACGAGCAGGCTAAAAACGAAAAAAGCTGCGCTTGCGTCTTCCCGGAACGCATGCCTCGCTTTTTTTCGCTGTGGCCTGTTTTGTTGAGCAGGTATTGCTACCTGACCACGAATGCAAGTTGGTTGTGCAAGCTCAAGACGTTGCATTCCCCAAAACTATAGCAGATTCCATGGTTTTATGCAAATATGCAGTTTCTGTGATATTTATAGCCTAAAAGCTCAAAATTTCATTAATGTGTATGCTTAATTAAGCATATCAATTGCTAATTTTATTTAATGCCTCAAGCAACTGGCGCAAAACGACTTCCCAATCGTCGCGCAGCACCCGCCGATCAAGCCGTGCCAATTGTGGGCCAATCACCACGCCGCGCGGCGATTCACGCTGAAGTTGCTCGCGATCAAGATAAACGCTCTTGGGCAGCCGCACCGTAATTTCGTTATCATCGGAGATAATCGAAACCACGCCCGCTTGTAAAGCCAAAACTTTGAGCGTCAATAAATCAAGCAGGCGCGCTGCTGGCTCAGGCACTGGCCCAAAGCGATCTTCTAGCTCTTGGCGGAGCATGCGAATGTCGCGGGTCGAGCGGGCTTCGGCGATATGCTGGTAAACCCGCAAACGCAGCGGCTCATCGTCAACATAATTTTGCGGCAGATAGGCATTAATCGGCAGGTCGATGCTGACCATTGCATCGGGCAAAACGGGATCTTCAGCATCGCTGCTAAAACCACTGCGCGCCGAAACCACCGCCGCGCGGCGCAGCGCTTCGACGGCACGCGCCCGTTGGGCTTTTTGTTCGCCAGCCTTTTGGGTTTGGCCACGTTTGCGCTCCTCTCGCACTCGCTCGACCGCCTGCGAAAGTAAGCGTGAGTAGAGATCAAAACCAATCGTGGTGATATTGCCCGATTGCTCAGCGCCTAACAAATTACCAGTGCCACGAATTTCAAGGTCGCGCATGGCGATGCGAAAGCCAGCGCCCAACTCGGTGGCCTCTTGAATTGCCTCAAGCCGCTTTTGCGCTTCTTCGCCCATCGCTTTGGTTGGGTTATAGAACATATAGGCATAGCCACGTTGGGTTGAACGGCCAACTCGCCCGCGCAGTTGATACAATTGCGCCAAGCCGTAGGTCGTTGCATCGTCGATAATCATCGTATTGGCGCTGGGTACGTCGATGCCACTTTCGATAATTGTGGTACAAACAAACACATCGAACATACCCTCGAAAAATTGCAGAATGACTTTTTCCAGCGCTTTTTCGGGCATCTGGCCATGGCCAACGCCAATGCGAGCTTCGGGCACTAATTTTTGAATGCGATTAGCGACGGTGTAAATCGATTGGACGCGATTATGCACAAAGTAGGCTTGGCCATTGCGCCCTAACTCGCGCAGAATCGCATCGCGCACCAACATTTCGTTGTAGGGCTGCACATAGGTTTTGATCGGCATACGATCGTCGGGCGGCGTATCGATAACGCTGAGATCGCGAATACCCGACAACGCCATGTGCATCGTGCGTGGAATTGGCGTTGCAGTCAGCGTCAGCACATCAATTTCATGGCGCAGGCGTTTCAACATTTCTTTATGCTTGACCCCAAAGCGCTGCTCTTCGTCGATAATCACCAAACCAAGCTGCTTAAAATGCAAATCGTTGGATAAAATCCGATGCGTGCCAACCACAATATCGACTTCGCCCTTGGCGATGCGTTCGATAATCGCTTTTTGCTGGGTTGGCGAGCGAAAGCGCGAAAGCATTTCGATCCGCACTGGAAACATCTGCATGCGCCGTGAGAAGGTTTCGAAATGTTGTTGGGCCAGCACCGTCGTTGGCACCAGCACGGCCACTTGGCGGCCATCTTGCACCGCTTTGAAGGCGGCGCGGAGCGCAACTTCGGTTTTGCCAAAGCCCACATCACCACAGATCAGCCGATCCATGGGACGGGTGTTTTCCATATCGCTCTTGACATCTTCGATTGCCCGCAATTGATCATCGGTTTCGGTGTAGGGAAAACTATCTTCCAGTTCGCGTTGCCACGAGGTGTCGCTGCTGTAGGCAAAGCCTTCGACCAACTGGCGCGCGGCGTAGAGATCAAGTAATTCGGTGGCGAGTTCTTCGACATCAGCCCGCACTTTGCGCTTGGCTCGCTCCCAATCCGACGTGCCCAAGCGGGTGAGGGTTGGCTTGCCTTCGCCAGCGCCAATGTAGCGCGAAACCCGATCAACTTGATCGACTGGCACATACAATTTATCGCCAGAAGCGTAGCGCAACACCAAAAACTCACGTTCAGCGCCGCTGGCCTCGATGCGCGATAAACCCTCGTATTGGGCGATGCCATGCTCGATATGCACCACATAATCGCCAACCTTGAGCGATTGCAAAAACGCCGTGCGATCGCTTTCGCTGCGCTGTTTGCGGGCACGCGTTGAGATTGCGCGCCGTGGTTGCCAGCCAAACATCTCACTATCGCTGAGCAAGATCAGGCGCAAGGGATCGCTGCTAAAGCCACCAGATAGGTTGCCATGGCGAATAATAATCGTGCCGCTTTGGAAAGCTGGATCATCAACATCGGGGCCATCTTCTTCGCCGATGAGGGCCAAATTGTGCTCGCTGGCCAATTCGCGCAAGCGGCTGGCTTGGGGCGAAACCAATACAACTCGTTCGCCACCAACCAAGCGTTCGCGCAAATCTTCAAACAACCGATCAGTTTGGCCGCCATATGCTGGCGCTTGGCTGAAGCTATTAATTTCGCGCACAAAGGCATCGTTTTGATCATCGGCGATTGGCTGATTGCTCAGGTTGAGGCAACTCCAACGTTGAATTGCTTTGCGAATAAATGTCCAGGCAATTAATGGAAAGGGAAAATCTGCTGGTAATTCGTTATTTTCAACTTGAGTGTTGCGCACAAGGTCGGCATGGCTTTGCAGTTCGATGCCTTGGGCATTCAATTCATGTTCTTCGGAGAGAATCACCATCGCTGAGCTTGGCAAATGTTGCCATAAACCAGCTTCAACCGCTTCGTGGGGCGTGCGGAAGAACGGTGCATAAAACGCCCGACCTTCAAAGCGCTGGCCTGTTTCGAGATGTTCGCGGGCGGTGGCCCATTCGTGTTGCACTTCGCGACGCAAGCTAGCAATTTGCAACTGATCGATGCGTTTGATCGCTTCGTTACGTCGCCAAAACGGAATCTCGTGGGCTGGGCTGATTTGAATTTGGCGCACACGTTTGTCTGAGCGTTGCGAAATTGGGTCGTAAATGCGCAAACTTTCAAGCTGATCATCCCAAAATTCAAGCCGAATTGGGCGCTCGCTGGTTGGCGGAAAAATATCGATAATCCCGCCACGCTGGCTGAGATCGCCTGGTTGTTCGGCGGTTGGGCCGACGCGATAGCCCAAACTGACCCAGTGGGCCAATAATTTACGTGGATCATGCTGGTCGCCTTGGCGCAACACGCGGGTGGCAAAATCAAACTCCTCGGGAGTCATGGTTGGTTGCATCAAGGCCTTAACCGAAGCTACTACACAGACGGTTTCGCCTGCATGTAAACGCCCCAGCACTGCCAAGCGTTGAGCAACAATCCCAATATCCGCCGACATATGCTCGTAGGGCAAGGTATCGGTTGGCGGAAAGAGCATCACGCTTTCGCCGAGCCAAGCGGTGAGATCGGCGTGCATGCGCACTGCTGCATCGGGCGTGGCGGCAATTAAGAGGCTACTGCGCGCCTGAAGCGTGGCGATGGCTGCCACAACCCGCCGCGCTGCGCTTGGCACAGGCGTGATCGTGAGGGTTGTATTGGGTTTGGCTGCTGCCAGAGCCGCTTTAAGCTGTGGCTCGTTTGCCAGAAGCCCCTGAATATCTGCTAATAAACTCTCTGCATGATCTGTCATTATGTAGGCCACCGCTTAAACAATTCAAATATTGCTATTGTACCTTAGGCAAAAGCCAAAATCAAAAGTCAAAAGGCAAAAATCAGAAGTCAAAAAGAACATAGAACAGAGAGCATAGAACATAGGGGTAAAGTTAAAAGTCAAAAGCCCATAGCCTATAGCCCATAGCCTCATCTTCGTGTCCTTCGTGGATTAATTTTTTAACGCAGAGGCGCAGAGGAACGATGGCTTTTGGCTGTAGGCTATGGGCTGGCGGACGTTTATTGGTGGAATTCAAGCATATGTGGCATAGCAGAATATAATCACGCTAATCTGTGGCAAAAAAATTAATCTTCGCGACCTTCGTGTTTTTCGTGGTTAAAAAACCGCTAGGAGTTGAATGATGCCGATAGATGACTATGAACTAATGGCTCGCACGTTTCAGCAGCTTGCGCCGATCCCGACTGAGCAGATGCAAGCATGTTTGCGCTTATTCAAGCCGCGTTTTTTGGATGCAGAGCAGGTTTGGTTGCATGCTGGTGAGGCGACCGACCAAGTGGGATTTTTGGTCGATGGCTTGCTGCGTTTCTACTATTTAACCGCCGATGGCGTGGAATGGACAAAATCGTTTTGCCTGCCTGGCGATTTGATCGGTGGCTATCGAGCCTTGTTGTTGAACGAGCCATGTCAATTTACGATTGAAACGCTGTTACCAAGCCACTATTTAGTTGCCAAGTATGTAGATTTTGCTGGCTTGATCAACCAGCACCCATGTTGGGATCGCCTCTTGCGGCGGGTGGCCGAATTGCTGTTTATCAAAAAAGAACAACGTGAAAGTAGCCTATTGCTCGATGATGCGACGACCCGTTATCAACGCTTTTTGGTCGATTTTTCGGCGGTGGCTGACGTAATTAAGCAATATCATATTGCCTCGTATTTGGGCATTACACCAGTCAGTTTAAGCCGCATTCGTCGCCAATTGCGCCCCGATTAACCTATGATAATGCAGCATGCTGCTGTGCTTGCTAGAGTAGCCGCAGGAATTTAGCTAGCGAGGTAGCTTCGATGCAAACCACAGGACACACAGTGTTGATTACCGGCGGCGCAGCAGGCATTGGGCGGGCGTTGGCCTTACGCTTTGCCCAAGCAGGCAATCAGGTGATTGCGGTTGGTCGTGATGCGCAAAAATTGGCCCAACTTAGGGCCTTGCAGCCAACGATTAGCACCATTCAGGCCGATTTGGCGCAAGCCAGCGAGCGTCAGCGCTTAGCCGATCAGGTTCCTGCCATATCAATCCTGATCAACAATGCAGGCGTGCAATATCATGGCGATTTAGTTGAGCAACAATCGGCCCACGTTGATCGTGATCAGGAAATTGCGATTAATTTAACTGCGCCGATTGATTTGATTCAGCGTTTTTTACCCAAGCTCCAGCAGCAGCCCGAAGCAGCGATTATCAATGTTTCATCGGGCTTGGCTTTGGTTCCAAAACAACAAGCGCCGATCTATTGCGCTACCAAAGCTGGAATTCATATTTTTACCAAGGCCTTACGTTGGCAACTAGAACAAACGCAGGTGCGGGTATTTGAAATTATTCCACCGCTGGTTGATACGGCGATGACGGCGGGGCGCGGTAAGGGCAAAATCAGTCCAGAGGCCTTGGTTGAGGAGTTCTGGCGCGGTTTTGTCAATAATAAATATCAGTTGGCGATTGGCAAAGTTAAGCTTTTAATCCAAGTCCAACGCTTTTTACCCCGCGTGGCCGATCGATTAATGCGCTATGGGCGCTAATTAAACTGTAAGGGCTGATCGAAAAACATCGATCAGCCCTCACGATAGCTAAACCGCTGCCGCCTTCGTTCGGCCTTGAATTGGCCGATCCATAGCATCGGCGATGCGCTCGACTTGCTCCATCAATTCAACAAAGCGTTCTGGCAAGAGCGATTGCTCGCCATCCGACCAAGCTTCGGCAGGATTAGGATGGACTTCGATCATCAAGCCATCAGCGCCAGAGGCGATGCCAGCCCGTGACATTGGCAAAATGCTCTGCCAGCGGCCTGTGGCATGGCTGGGGTCAACAATAATTGGTAAGTGGGTCAGCTCGCGCAAGACTGGAACCACGCTCAGATCAAAAGTTCCGCGTGAGTGGTCGTCGAAGGTGCGGATGCCGCGCTCGCACAAAATGACCGCCTGATTGCCTTCGGCCATAATATATTCGGCGGAAAGCAGCCAATCTTTGACGGTTGATGAAAGCCCGCGCTTGAGCATAACTGGGCGACGGGTGCGGCCAACGCGCTTGAGCAAAGCGAAATTTTGCATATTGCGAGCGCCAAGCTGCAAAATATCGGCGTATTCGGCCACCAAATCGACTTGCTCGGTATCCATCACTTCGGTGATGACTGGCATGCCGGTGAGTTCGCGGGCTTCGGCCAAGAGTTTTAGCCCATCTTCGCCCATGCCTTGGAAGCTGTAGGGCGAGGTGCGTGGCTTGAATGCGCCACCGCGCAAAATCGTTGCGCCAGCAGCTTTGACGGCTTCGGCAGTGCTGAGCAATTGCTCGCGACCTTCGATCGAACATGGCCCAGCCATAACAACCAACGAAGGGCCACCGATTTGCACGCCATTAATTTCAATAATTGTGTCGGCTTCGCGATACTCGCGGCTGACCAATTTATAGGGCGCGGTGACGCGAATCACATCGCGTACCCCGGGCATCAACTTAAGTCGGGCAGCTTCGGCAATCGCCCCTTGATTGCCAGTGATTCCGATCGCGGTGCGGGTTGGGCCGGGCATGGTGTTAGCCTGCAAACCCATATCCTCAATCACCGTACAAACAGCTTGAATATCCTCAGGTGTAGCGTGTGCATCCATGACGACTAACATACAACCTCGCATTGGGGTAACGCATGGCATACGATAAGAGCTACGATACACTCGTAGCTCTTAGTAGAAATCGTTACTAGTTTAATATTCCGCCTATTGGGATTCTAACACCCAGATAGGTAAGGGTCAAATTTGGCGCGACGTTAATACATCGTTGCGTTCGATGGCGATTGCGCCAGGCAAATCGGCCAAGGTTTGCAAATTGAGGCCAGTTGGCAATTCTTCGAGTGGTTGCTCAAAGAAAATCACGCGCACGATGGCTTCATCGTTGAGCATCTGCCAAATCATATTTTCGCGGCTAATCGAGCGCACGCGGGGCGTTTCGCCGATGCGAATGCGTTGGGCAAACGAAAGTGCGTCGTCGGGCGTGCGAAACAGCACAACATGACGGGGTTTGCTTGGCGCAGTGGTGTTCTCATCAAGCTCATCATCAAACTGTGGCTTGGGCCGCGCCAAATAATGGTAGTAGTGGCTTTGCGCCAGTTGGGCCACCGAGCCATGGACTAATTCGTCGAGTTCAGCGCGTGGCATGCCAAAACGATCAGCCACTCGATCGCTATTGTGTTCAGTCATCGCAGCCCACCCTGTAAATATATCGTTTAATGGTTGATCAAGCATGTTTTGGATACCTCGCGATTGCATGTTTGCTCTAGCCATAGCATCGTGGTTCGACATAACGAACCAGCCTACGAAATGCTGGGCTATTGTGGTGGAGTGATCGTAATCGATTGGTTGAATTGCGAAACGACCAAGGTGCGCTTGATGGTTTCTTTTTCGCTGCTGACCAAACGGCCAACCGCAACGAGTTGACGTAATAATTTATCGTCTTTGCCAATCCAAAGATCGAGTTTAATTGTGCCAGCTTCGGCAACGCCACCAGTCAGGGCCGAGACGCTTTGGGCATCAACTTCGCCGCTGATATGATAGGTCGCCACGCCGTCGATCTCTGCCTCTTCGACAAAGCTTGGGTTTTTCAGGCCGCGTAGCACATCGCTAATGCCTTTGGCTGGCGAAAAGGTTTCAAGCCCGCCAGTATCGGCCAATTTTTCATAGGTCGTTGCATTAAATGGGTTTGGCGTAATCCAAGCATCGGCTCCAATAATGATGCCATTGATATTGACGGCGATTGGTGCGCCAGCCAATTTGGCTTTGATTTTGGCCTGAATTTTATTGGGCCGAATGCTATCGCCATCAGCATCGATGATGATAATATCGCCCAATGGTGCGGCTTCGCCGTCGCTGACCGTCAGTTTAAAATGAAAGTTATTGACACTTTCAAAGGCGGTTGCACCGTCGCTCGCCACTTTGGCAGCATCGACATCGGCGTTGCCACAGGCCACCAAAGCCATTGCCAGCACCAATAAGCTTAGTTTTTTCCACCAGCGCATACACCCTCCAAAAAACGTTGCGAATCGGCGTTAGTGTTGATCAAGAAAGATAATCTGTCTAGCCCGTTGTTCGCGGCGCAAGCGGCCTTGGCCTTCGAGATAGACCAAATGGGCCAAGGTTTCGGTGATGGCAAAACGCAACTGATGCGCCGAAAGCGTGCTGACCCCAAAGGCAAATTCGCAAACTTCAAAGGCGGTTTTGCCAGTACGCGCATATTCCTGCATCAAATCGAGCCGCTGATCGTGATGCTGGGCGATTTCGTGGCAGCGTTCGCGAAAGGCCACGATTGGCTTGCGATGCCCAGCCAAGGCCAAACGCACATCGAGCGCCGCAAATTCGTTTAATGATCCCAAATAATCGGCCAATGGGTCACGTTTGGCTTCAGGCCACAGGCTGATGTTGGGCGTAATATCGGCCAACACATGGTCAGCCACAATCAATAATTGATCTGCTGGATCGTATAAACATAATTGACCATCTGCATGGCCAGGTGCGTGCAGCAATTGCCACGAGCGTTGCCCAAGCTGCAATGGCTGATCCATCGTGAGTGGGTGCAGCACAGGCTTGGGATCAACATACTGGCTGGCATCCATCGTGTGTTGCCAAATCTGGCGATTGAGATCGTTGGGCATGCCATGCAGTTCGAAAAAATCGACCAAATGATCGGCGGCATCGGGCAAGGGTTGATACCACGCTCGTTGCACGCTCTGAATTTCGGTTGGCGACATCCAGACGCTGGCTCCGCTGCGTTCGGCCATCCAGCCTGCCATCCCATAATGGTCGGGATGATAGTGGGTCACGATAATCTGCTTAATCTGTGACCATTCGATGCCCAAGCGTTCGAATGTTTCGAGCCACGTTTGCTCTGCTGGCCCATAACGCATGCCCGTGTCGATCACGACCCAGCCATGATCGGCGCGCAACAAATAGCAATTAACATATTTGAGTGGCAAGGGAACGGGAATCGGGATACGATAAAGATCAGCGGTGATCGGTTCAAACATGCGGCTATCTCGATATATAATCTAGGAGTATTATCCGTTACTTTTAGCTTGGCATATGTTAGCAGAATGTTAGATCGTGCTCACCAAGGCTTGTTCGAGTGCAGCTATTGATTGGGCTGTGCAATAGAGCGTTAGCTTGTTGCCGATTATTATGCCTAAACAAAGAAAGCTCCTGCGGATAGCTACACCACAGGAGCTTTCGGTTGCTAGATTTAATTAATCAATTGCCATAATGCTGGCACCGCCGCTGGCTCCCAGCCAGGCAACGAGGTATGGGCTTGGCGGCAAATGTAGGTGTGGCCAGCGTAGGTCACGCCTGCGCCAGTGGCATAGCTCGTATAGGCTTGCCAAGCTGGGGTGCTTGGGTTGGGGGTGGCGGTTGGCACATTGGTCGGGCGCGGGGTTGCAACTGGCGTGTTGGTTGGCACGGCGGTTATCGTTGGGACGTTGGTGCTGGTTGGGCGGGGCGTAGCGCTTGGCTGGCTAGTCGGACGGGGCGTAGCCGTTGGTACAGTGGTTTGGTTGCTGCCACCGAAGGTCACATCAGAGCAGCTATAAAACGCTTCGGGGCTATCCGAGCGCTGCCAAATCGAATAAATCAGATGTCGCCCAGTTTTGCCGCTTGGCAAGGTTGCATTGATCACATACGATCCATTGACCAACGCTGGATTGGTAACCGATGCGAATGGCGTAGCCTCAAGATCCGACCATTTTAGCGGTTGGTTGGGGTCATAGCCAGTGCGCGTGAGATAAAAATCAAATGTGCCACGATGCGGTGCGGTTGCTTTATACAAAAAGCTCAGCGAACTGCCCGAATTGAGTGGTGTTGCTGGCCAATCGGCGCGGGCGAGATCAAAGCCAGCGTATTTTTCGCGACCTGCGCTGCACAACTTGCCATCGGGAATAATGCTGCGATGGCGGCCAGCAGCATCGCCAATATTGACCTCGTTCCAATCGTAGAGCGCTTGAGTGCCGCCGCGCTCGATTGCCGCGCGACATGCGGCGGTAGCAGGCGTTTCTGGCCCTTCGAGAAAACAAGCGTAGGTTCGGCTCATTGGCGTTTGCAACGAACCATGGGCATGGACGTGATTCAATCCAACCAACCCTACCACCAACGAACAACAACCAACTGCGAAACGAAGGATACGACGTTGTACCATGGGATTTTCCCCCTTATACGTATGCGGAGCAGCGTGGCTCCATTTCAATGGGTCTCCCGTTCCGTTCATCCACCAAGTTAATTTCTTTGTAATTCCAGTGAAATTATAAAGAAATGTTTATAAAAGTCAATGATTTTTAAGAAACCAAAAGAATTAGACCAAAACCGCGAAGGCTTGTTTTTGATCCACGAAGGACACGAAGGGCCGAAACCGCGAAGGACGCGAAGATCACGAAGGATACATTTTTAGCCACGAATTGCACGAATTCCACGAAGAGCAGAAACCGCGAAGGACGCGAAGATCACGAAGACGAGCACTGGGGGGACTCGTATCAATCAAAACAATCCACGGAGAAACATTAGGGGGTGCTGGGGGATGAAAACCCCCGGCGTTTCCCTCCGGCGGAGGGACGGAAGGGAGGCGAAACGAATGTTAAACAATCAGCGATGAGTAAAAACGAAACCGCAAAGATTTTTCGCCACGAATTACACGAAGCACGCGAAGGTTACGTTTTTTTGCCACAGATTGGCACAGATTATTGTGATTATTGTTCCTATCTCTTATAGCTCTGAGCCAAAATCCCTATATTCTCTGCGCCGCTTCGTTAAACGAACAGGTATTTAACGCAGAGTTGAATTTCCGATCCCCAGTTCCCAACAACCGATCCCCTTACCCCTCTGTTCTTTTTTACTTCTAGCATGAATTAACTATTGTAGCGCTAGAACATTGACAGGATTGTAAAAATCATTTAATCTTTGCCTCAATAAATTTGGGAACGCTCTCAAATACTAGGCATAATCAATCAGCTAGCGATAGACCTTAGCTCTTTGATTTAGTGAGACCGATCCCAGATGCTGCTCTGATTGCTTACGTTGCACTA
This sequence comes from Herpetosiphon giganteus, assembly GCF_016907925.1. GTDB lineage: Bacteria > Chloroflexota > Chloroflexia > Chloroflexales > Herpetosiphonaceae > Herpetosiphon > Herpetosiphon giganteus. The sequence continues at coordinate 150,897 of NZ_JAFBCZ010000005.1, forward strand.
TTGCAGCAGCTATGTGTGTTGCAATAGCCCAAAAAAGGATCGACCAAATGAAGCTTCATTTCCAACGGCGGAAACGATCGCGCACGCTGATAGCGGCTTGTAGCACCGTTGCCCTGACTGCTAGCGTGGCTTTTGGTAATATTTCCTCGGTGTTTGGCGTTGTTCAGCACGAATCCTCAAATACCACTCCCGCAAATCTGCCTTCAGCTGCCCTAGCGGCTTCCTCGCTGATTCGGGTTAATCAACATGGCTATTTGCCGAATGCAGTTAAGCGTGCCAGCCTTGTCAATAGCAGCAACTCGCCAGTAGCTTGGCAATTGCGCAATAGCTCAGGCGCGACGGTGCTTTCGGGCACTACTACGGTTTTTGGCTATGATGCTAGTTCCGGCGATACGCTGCACATTATCGATTTTTCGGGCTACACTGGCACTGGCAGTAACTTTACGTTGGCTGCCGCAGGTAATACCAGCCATCAATTTGATATTAGCTCAACGGTTTATCGCCAATTAAAATACGATGCACTGGCCTATTTCTACCATAACCGCAGCGGGATTGCGATTACCATGCCTTATGCTGGGCGCAACGATCTGACGCGTCCCGCTGGCCATATTGGCATCGCTCCCAATCGTGGCGATACGAATGTGCCATGTGCTGGCGGCACTGGCTGTAATTATTCGCTGAATGTGGTTGGCGGCTGGTACGATGCTGGCGATCATGGCAAGTATGTCGTTAATGGTGGAATTTCCGTCTGGACATTGCTCAATCAATATGAGCGCAACCAATATTTTGGTTCGTCAGCAGCCGATTTTGGCGATGGCCGCATGAATATTCCTGAAAATGGCAATGGCGTGGCCGATTTGCTCGACGAAGCACGCTGGGAATTGGATTTTATGCTGCGTATGCAAGTGCCTGCTGGTCAGCCCCGCGCTGGCATGGTGCACCACAAAATGCACGATGCCAACTGGACGGGCATTCCATTGCGGCCTGATCAAGATTCGCAAGAGCGGGTGTTGCGGCCACCAAGCACCGCTGCAACCTTGAACTTGGCTGCAACCGCCGCCCAAGGCTCACGGATCTGGCGCTCGATTGATCCAGCTTATTCGGCGCGTTTGTTGAGCGCCGCCGAAACCGCTTGGGCAGCTGCCCGCGCCAACCCCAACGTGATTGCGTTGGATAGCGATGGCACTGGCGGCGGTTCATATGGCGATCCGCAAGTTGGCGACGAATTTTATTGGGCCGCCAGCGAGCTATACATCACCACTGGCAAAGCTGAATACAAGAGCTATTTGCAAAGCTCAAGCTACTATCAAGATGTGCCGAGCGACTATAGCAGCCGTGAACCAGCCATGACTTGGGGCACAACCGAAGCGCTGGGCACGATTTCGTTAGCCGTTGTACCCAATGGTTTCAACAGTAGCGAATTGGCTGGCGTGCGCAACGCAATCACCAGCGCTGCTACGGTCTTTGCGAATAATGTTTCAACCCAAGGCTATGGCACGCCGTTGAGTGCGCCAAGCACTGGCTATCCGTGGGGTTCCAACTCGTTTGTCTTGAATAATGGGATTATTTTGGGCTTGGCCCACGATTTCACTGGCAATGCGAGCTATCTGAATGCCATGAGCCAAGGCATGGATTATCTGCTTGGACGCAACGCGATGGATAAATCGTATGTGACTGGCTATGGCGAAAACCCGCTGCAAAATCCGCATCACCGTTTCTGGGCGTTTCAAGCCAATGGCAGTTTTCCACGTCCGCCAGCAGGGGCAGTTTCTGGTGGCCCAAATTCGGCCTTGCAAGACCCGTATGCTCAAAGCATTGGCCTGCCTGGCTGCAAAGCCCAAAAATGTTTTGTCGATCATATTGAATCGTGGTCAACCAACGAAATTACAATCAACTGGAATGCGCCGTTGGCTTGGGTTGCAGCCTATCTTGATGAAAAAGCTGGCGCGGTAACGCCACCAACGCCAATTCCAGCGACGGCAACGCCAATTCCGGCGACGGCCACGCCACGACCAGCGACGGCAACGCCAATTCCGGCAACCGCTACCCCGATTGGCCCAACCGCGACGGCTACGCCGATCGTGCCAACTGCCACGCCACGGCCAGCAACCGCCACGCCTGTGCCAAGCAACACGCCGGTTGTGCCAACCCAAACCAATGGCAGCTGCCAAGTGACTTACACTGTTTCTAATCAGTGGCCAACGGGCTTTACCGCCGATGTGACAATTAAAAACAATGGTGCGGCGATCAACGGCTGGAATTTAGCTTGGGCATTTGCTGGCAATCAGCAAATTGGCAATTTGTGGAATGGCAATCTGAGCCAAGTTGGCCAAGCAGTGAATGTGACCAACGTCAACTGGAACGGCTATTTGGCAACTGGCGGCACGGCGAGCTTTGGTATGCAAGCCAGCTTTAGCGGCACGAATGCCAAACCAAGCAGCTTCAGCTTGAACGGCGTTGCCTGTAGCGTTGCTCCATAAGCAATGATCCCCTCACCCCAACCCCTCTCCCGCCTAGCGAGAGAGGGGCTTCATATATTGGATTGTCGATGAATCGTGATGGAAACTCCGATTTTGGTGGCTCCTCCTCGCCCGCGTTTCAGTGGGCGAGGAGGCTGGGATGTGAGGGAAGTCGCTACCGCAGGACTTTTTTAACCACGAAAAATGGATAGGCCAAGATGCAGACGGAATGCAATTAAATGATAAACTTTTCATTGACATAACATAATTCGTCGTTGGCATATACTTCTGCGTGGTGCAAATCGCAGACTAAATCCCAGTGCAATGTTGATTGATTTGTGCCGCCGCATTCAGGATAGGCGTTGCCCAGCGCGAGATGCATAGTGCCAGCCATCTTTTCATCAAAAATGGTTTGGCCCGTTGGCTGCGTAATGCCTGGGTTGAGGCCGAAGGCAACTTCACCAATGAAGCGCGCGCCTGCATCAAGCTCCAACATCGCGTGCGGAAAATCTTGGCCTTGTTCAGCGCTAGCTTGGGTTACTTTGCCTGCTTCGATCACTAGTTGAATGCCACTCACCAAATTACCCAGATAGAGGCTCGGGTGGCTGATGCTTAATCGGCCATTGACTGAATCTTCAATTGGTGCGGTAAAAACTTCGCCATCAGGCAAATTGCGCTTGCCAGCACAATTAATCCAGATGCGATCGTCGCAGCGATAGCTCAAATCGACCCCTGGGCCTTGCATGCGAATTGTGCGACATGTGTTGAGAAAATCAGTAATTTTTTGCTGTTGCTGATAGATTGTTTGCCATGCTTTGACCGGATCAGGCTGATCGAGCAGACAGGCTTTAACCACTAAATCCTCAAAATCCCACAGCGACATGCCTGCATCTTGGGCAAAGGCCTGAGTTGGATAGATCACATCGCACCAGCGTAAGTGGTTTTGCGCCGCTTTGGCGTTGAATAAGGCTTGGACTGAACTCGCAGCTTGGCTTCTCAATTGTTGGCGTTGTTGATCAACGTGATTGAATTGTTTGGTATTAATTTCACTGTAAATATCGCACCAAGCGCTCATCGTTTCGATTTCGTGGGTTAGCGTACTAGGGCTAAATTGCAGCTGAGCGTCGTTGCCCTCTTTAAAACAAAATTTCGCTAAATACAGGGTCGATAATTCTGGGAATAATCTTGGCTCCTGCGTGCAGCGCCTAGCGATAGAGCGCATACAACAATGGTTTAGCGATAGCCTCGCCTTGAATTCGCAGCAAATCGTTTGGTTGCAGTTCTAAGGAATGCTGCACAATAATTTTTGCCAACTGCTGCCAACGCTGATCAAACACACCCGCCTCCAAATCCACAAAACAAGATTCAACTGAGTATAGCGAGGTTGTCAAAGAGGGATCGGGGATTAGGGGCTAGGGATCAGGGGCGAGATATAGCGGAGAGAACTGTTCATTCTTCGTGCTCTTCGTGTCCTTCGTGGTTTCAACTTGTAAGCACACGCATTAGGCTACTTGTTGCATCAAATTTGACAGCCAAAACAGTCTGTGCTATAATCGCCCGCGTTGTGAACAAACACACAACACCAACAAATGGGGGTGTAGCTCACTTGGTAGAGCGTCGCAATGGCATTGCGAAGGTAAGGGGTTCGATCCCCCTCACCTCCACCAAACTAACTCAAGGCTAATCCCTTGAGTTTTTTGTTTTAGCGCTGCAAAAGCGCCTGCTGCTGCGGGTATAATAGGCCTCTGTCACGACCACCAGCCCGTTGCATTAAGGATTATTCGATGCAGATTCGTGAAGCTCGCTTTGATGAACATAGCCAAGCGTTGGAGCTTATTCGCCAAGCCTTTGTTGAATATGCAACGCTGCTTGACCCGCCATCCAGCGTTGGTTGGGAAACAGTTGAGAGCTTTCGGGCACGCATGGGCGATGGCGGCGTGTTGGTGCTTGAATCCAACCAGCAATTAATTGGCTGTGTGCTCTACGAACGGCGGGGCAACGATACGCTGTATCTTGGGCGTTTATCAGTCTTGCCAGCCTATCGCGGCCAAGGCTTGGCCAAACAGTTGGTGGCGGCGGTCGAAGCAATTGCCCAGGCAGAAGCGCGCCGGATCATTCAGATTGGCGTGCGCCTAGCCTTGCCAAAGCTGATCGCCATGTATCAACAATTAGGCTATACAATTACCGAATATCATAGCCACCAAGGCTACACCGAGCCAACCTATGTCACCATGCAGCATCATTTAGCTCCAACCACAGCCTAAAAAGTAGGGTTTTGCATGTATCTCAAACGACTTGAAATTCAGGGATTTAAGACTTTTGCCAATCGCACAGTGATTGAGTTTCCCTTGGGCGTGACCGCGATTGTCGGCCCAAATGGCAGCGGCAAATCCAACGTCACCGATGCAATTCGCTGGGTGCTGGGCGAGCAAAGTTTCTCGGCCTTGCGCTGTCGCCGCACCGAAGATTTGATTTATAGTGGCGGTGGCAAGCGCGCGGCCCAAGGCATGGCCGAAGTAGCTTTGACGATCGACAATACTGATCGTACCTTGCCACTCGATTTCAACGAAGTGACGATTATGCGCCGCTCGTTTCGGTCTGGCGAGAACGAATATTTCTTGAATAAAAATAAAGTTCGTTTGCGCGACATTCAAGAAGCCACCTCGCCCTTGGCTTCAAGTTATACCCTGATTAATCAAGGACTCGTTGATGCAGCCCTGACCTTACGCCCAGAAGAGCGCCGCAGCTTATTTGAAGATGCGGCCTCGATTAGCCTTTCGGTCAGCAAACGCGCCGAGGCCGAACGGCGGCTCAAACAAACCGAAGAAAATTTGGGCCGAATCTTGGACACTTTGGCCGAAATCGAGCCACGTTTGAAGGTGCTGCGCCGCCAAGCCCGCGAAGCAGAGCAAGTGCATGAAATTGAAACAGCCTTGCAACAAGCCTTGCTCGTGGCCTATCGTCGCCAGTGGCAAGCAGCCCAAAGCCTGGTTGCCCAAGCAGAAACAACCTTTGCCGCTGCCGAACAAGCCTTGGCCCACGCCCAAACTGAACATTCGCAAAGCGAACATCAGCTTGGCGAACTTCGCCAGCAGCGTGATTCCCAGCAGCAGATTGTCGAACAGCAACAGCAGCAATTAGCCCAATTTGAGCGTGAATGGGAAACCATCGAGCGTGAATGGGCGGTCTTGAGCGAGCGCCAACAAGCGCTGATTACGCGCCGCGATGAAGCCAACGAGCGCCAACAAACCTTTGAGCACGAGCAAAATCAAGCCCACGCTCGCGCCCTTGAGTTGGCCGAACAAGCAGCCCAAGCGCAGGCTGCCTTGCTGGCTCAACGCCAAGCGCTGAGTACGATTGAAGCTGGCGAACAAGCCACAATTGCTGCCCGCCGCGAAGCAGAGCAGGCGCTGAAACAGGCTGAAGCAGCAGCCTTGCAAGCCAGCAAAGCCTTGAATGAAGCCGAGCAGCGCGCCAAGATCCAGCACGAGCGCTGGCAAGCCTTAGCCAACGAGTTAGCTGCTAATCAACAAAAACTTGCCGCGAGCCAAGAGCGCATTCAGCAGGCCCAAACTCAGCACGAGCAAGCCCAAGCGCTGTATCAACAAGCAGAGCTTGAATTTAATCAAGCCCAAACTAATGAAGAAGCAGCCCAAAAAAGCTTGCTCGAAGCCCGCAATCTGCGTCGTGAGCACGAAGAAGCGGTAGCCTACGCCCGCCGCGAAGCCGATGCCTTGCATAGCCGCTTGGATGCATTGCGGCGAACTGCCGCTGCTGGCGCTGGCATGTTTACTGGGGTGCGCGCCGCGTTGCAGTGGGCCGAAAAACAGCAACGCCAATTTGCCGTGGTTGCTAGCGTTATCGAAGTGCCTGCCGAGCTAGAAACCGCCTTGGAAGTGGCTTTGGGCGCACGCTTGCAAAATATTATTGTGCCCCAATGGGACGATGCCGAAGCTGCGATTGCCGAACTCAAACGCAGCGATGCAGGCCGCGCGACCTTCTTGCCCTTGGATAGCCTGCGCTCGCCGCGCCCAAGCCGCATTCCCCAAGCCAAGGGCGTTTTGGGGGTGGCTAGCGAGTTAGTCAACTATGCCGAAAACTATGAGCGCGCAGTTCAGCACCTACTTGGCCGCACAATTGTGGTTGAAGATTTAGCTACAGCGCGTCGTATTTTGGCCGAATTGGATGGTGGTTGGACGATTGTGACGCTTGGCGGCGAGCAAGTTGGCTCATCGGGGGCCATGACTGGCGGGGCCAAAACCCGTGAAGCTGGCACACTGCGCCGCGAACGTGAATTGCGCGAGTTGCCAACCCAACTTGCCAACGCTCAACAGCAACTTGCCAGCAATGAACAAATCCTCAAACAAGCGATTGACACGATTGGTGCTGCTGAAAAAGCTGTCCGCGAGGCAGACCACGTGCGGCGCACCAATCGCAGTGCCATGGAAAAAGCCCGCGATAGCCTTGCCCAACGCCAACGTGGCCTGCAACAAATTGAGCAAGAGCACCAATGGCAAGCGCTGCGCAGCACCAATGTGCAACAAGAGCAAGCGAGCCTTAGCGAGCAAATCGCTGCCAGCCAAGCAGAAATTGAGCGCCATCAAACGTTTGTTGCTGAGCATGAACGCTTGGTTGCTGCCGCGCGCAATCAGGCCGAAACGGCTGCTGATGCCAGTCGGGCCAGCGAAGAGCGGGTTGCTGCTGCCCGCGCCGCGATTGTGTCGAGCGATGCAACCTTGCAAGCAACCCAACGCGCGCAACGCGATCAACAGCAGCTGATCGATGGATTGGTTCGGCGCAGCCGCGATGATCAACAACGCCAACACGAATTGGCCGAGCAATTGGCCTTGACTGAGGCCCAGAGCGTCGTTTTAGCTGAGCGTCGCCAGCAAGCCAGCGCCCAACGTGAAGCCGCCAATGCCGAACAAGCGCCATTGCTTGAAGCGCTCAATCGCATTAATGGAGCATTGCAGCAAGCAGAGCAGCATGAACGAGTAGCAGCGCAAGCGTTTGTTCAAGCTCAAGCCAGCCTCAGCCGCGCCGAAAGCCAAGTTGCTAGCGCCAATACCCGCCGCGACCATGTGTGGGAACGTTGCGCCGAAGAAAATATCGATATTGAGCAGCTGGATTTGAGCCAAACTGCTGAATTTGAGCAAGCTGAACTTTCGGCTCAAGCCCTCAACGAGCACATCGATCAATTGCGCAATAAATTGCGGCGGATGGGCACGATTAACCCGCTTGCACCGCAAGAATACACCGAACTTGGCGAACGCCATCAATTTCTAACCGAGCAAGTGCGGGATATTCGCCACGCTGCTGATGGCTTGCGCGAGTTGATTAACGAGCTTGAAACGGCCATGAACAGCCGTTTTGCCCAAACATTTAGCGCGGTAGCCGAGGAATTTAGCCAAGCCTTTACCCGTTTGTTTGGCGGTGGGACGGCGCAGTTAATTTTGAACGATCCAAATAGTAGCGAAAGTGGGATTGATATTATCGCTCAGCCGCCAGGCAAGCGCCGCCAACCGCTATCGTTGCTCTCTGGCGGCGAGCGTTCGTTGACCGCAGTGGCTTTGCTGGTTGCCTTGTTGAAAGTTAATCCCACGCCGTTTTGCGTGATGGACGAAGTTGACGCAGCCTTGGATGAAGCCAATGTTGTGCGACTTCGTGAACAATTACTTGAGATGAGCCAACATACCCAATTTGTGTTGGTGACGCATAATCGTGGTACTGTAGAAGCGGCTTCAACTCTTTATGGCGTTACAATGAATCCTGATGGAGCCTCGAAAATTTTATCGATTCGCTTGGATCAGTTGGTCGATGATGGTGGAGCAGTGCGCATTGTTGAGACTGTTGGTTAAGAAACTACCACACTATCCGGCCAAAGATTGTGATACACTCTATGCTGAAACGCCTAGGTTTGGTGGTTTGTTGGGTGGTGTTGGCTAGTTTGTGGTGGACAAATCTAGCAGCGGCCCATGGCGGCAATTACGTCATTAGTGAAACTCGCGATCAATATTTTGTCGTCGTTTCGTTGGCTCCTGGGCCGATGAGCGTTGGCCGTGGCGATGCAAGCATTGCCGTGCGTAATAGCAGCGATTTTGCAGCCTTGCCTGTCGATACAATCAGCGTGGTCTTAATTGACCCCGATGGCGAGGAATTTGGCTATACGCCAGCGCCCGAAAGCCGCCCAGAAGATGCAATTTATGGCTCGCACGATCTTGATTTTTCGAGCAGCGGCGAGTGGCAATTTTTGCTCCGTTTGACTGAGGCTGGCCAAACCCAAGAATTTCGCACAACGGTTAATGTTGCTGGTGGCATCATGCGCTGGCTCAACGTCATTCTGTACATGGTACCAATCATTGTGCTCGCAATTTTAATTACCTTGGCTGCGTTACGCAATCGGATGTTGCGCAAGGCAGCGCTGGAGTCGGATTCCCATGCAACCTAAATTTAAGCGCTGGCGACTAATTGGTTTGTTGTTGAGCATTGCAATTCCAGGCTTGATTGCTTGTGGCGAGGTAGCCCAACAAGCAACTCTCATCACAGGTGAGCCAGCCGTGCCCTATATTGAGCCAGCTTTTGGCGAGAAATTAGCCAGCGGTCAAGCTTTATTTGGCCAATATTGCGCCAATTGTCATGGCCAAAGTGGCGAGGGCATGGGGCCGTTTCCTGCGCTCAACGATGGCATGCATGCCTATTCCCACCCCGATTGGGAATTAATTTCGTTGATTCGCGATGGCAAAAATTCAATGCCTGCCTTTGGCTCGCAACTCAGCGAAGACGAAATTATTACAATTATCGCCCGCGTCAAGGCATGGTGGGGGCCTGGCAAGCTTTCCGAGCAACGCCAATTGTGTTTGATCTCACCGGGGCCAACTCCCACCTTGATGCGCTAAATTCATGAAGCAACACTGGCACAAATTAACCAATAAACAGGCGTGGTTGCCGATTGTCGGCAGCGTGGTTGGCTTGATCCTCACTCATGGAATTGCGCTGGCTTGTATTGTGTATTGTGCAGTAATACAATCTGATACCGCATTAATCGCCCACCATGGGCATCATCACCAACAGCCAATTCAGTTAATTATTGATGATTTTCAACATCTCCAACCAGCGCCGTTCACTTCGGGCGTGCTTGAGCAAGGCCATGAAGTGCCGCTTGCTTTAGCAACGATGCTGCTTGTGCTCGTTTCAATGCGGATTGCGCGTTGGGTGTACCGCAATTTAGGCATGATTGGCCGCTCGTGGATTGAACGTCCGCTTGCTCCGCCACCACGCTACCTTGGTTGCAATGCTTAATACAGGTTCCGTTTGATCGGTTTAGCATTTTTTGGCAGATCGCTGTGATCTGCTGCAACTAAGGATTTACATAATGAAACGTTTAATTGCTTTGTTGGCGTTGGTGATTATTTTTGCTCAGCCTGGGGTCAGTTCAGCGCACTCCAAATTGGTCAGTTCAACTCCTGCCGATGGCTCGAAATTGGCAGCTGCGCCAAGCGAAGTGGTTTTGACCTTCAATGATGAGTTAGAATCGGAAGGCGTGAAATTAAGCGTCACCGATGCTAATGGCACAGTCGTTGATACTGGCGATGGTCGGGTTGATTTGGCTGATCTTGAGCGCAAAACCATGCGCGTTTCGTTGAAATCGGGCTTGAGCACTGGCAGCTACACGGTTAGCTGGTCGGTTACCGGCAGCGATGGCCACGAAGTAACTGGCGCAATTGACTTTGCCGTGGGCGATGCAGCCGTGCCAACTCCTGCTCAACCAGATCATCACACCCCAGGCTTGCCAGCAACTGGCAGCAATGGCTTCAACGTCGGCATTCTGCTGGCCGCAATCATCATTTTCATGGCTGCTGGCGTGGCTTTGCGCCGCCGCTCAGTCCGTGCCTAAACGAGTATTTTCGATGCTCCAGCGTGCTAGGTTTAGGCCTAGCACGTTTTTTTACTATTGGGGGTTGGTAACCAGTGGCATGCTCTCACCTCCCAACCCCCTCTCCCACGAAAACACGGGCGAGGGGGAGCCGCCGTTTTCAATGAAGAATTGCGGTAGAACCAGAGCGTTAAAGCCCCTCGCCCGCGCCACGGGAGAGGGGTTGGGGTGAGGGAACTGAACGACTGAACGTACACCTAAGCCATACTTATGATACAACCCATAATTGAACTCTACGATTCAGTTTGTGCAACCGATAAGGAACGATAGATATGAAGCGGATTTTAGTTTTAGCTGTTTTTTTGCTCTGTTTATGGCCAAGCGTGGCGGCGGCGCATGCCTTGGTTATCGAGAGCAGCATTGTTGATGGCGCGGCGCTCGATGTTGCGCCAGCCGAGGTTGTGCTGCGATTTAGCGAGCCGCTTGACCAAAGTTATAGTTCGCTGACGCTCTACAATGAGCAATCGCAGCCAATTGGGCTTGAGCAAACCACCTTTCCCGCCGCCGATAGTATGCAGGTGGCTTTGCCTGCCGAGCTGCGCCCAGGCGAATACACCTTAATTTACAAGGTGCTTTCGACTGCCGATGGCCACCGTTCGGCTGGCTCGTTGCTGTTTAGCATCGGCACAGGAACCGTGCCAACCGCGCCTTCGGTCGAAGTTAGTGCAACTGCTGATGCTGGCCTCAGTTGGGGCGTGGTCAGTGGCCGCTCAATCGCCTTAACTGGTGGTTTAGGGGCAATCGGCGGCTTGGCTTGGTTGTTGATTTTGCTCTTGCCAGCGATTCAGCACAATCCTGAATCACGCTTGCCATTGCTGCTGCGGCCAACGATTTGGCTCACGCAATTCAGCTTGGTCTTATTGCTGATTGGCTCAATTTGGGAATTTGTGGTGCGCGCCAGCGATTTTGGCGATGGCAGCTTGGCCTCAATTCAATATGCTGATGTGCTGTCGTCGATGGCAATGAGCCGTTGGGGCATTTTGGCGTTGATTCGCTTGGTTGCGATTACGCTCTTGATTCCGTTGACCTTCTTGGCTGCCTATCGCAAGCCAATGGGCTATCTGGCCTTGGGCTTGGCCTGTTTGAGCCTCTTGACGTTTAGCATGAGCGGCCATGCTGCGGCCAATATCGATGACCCCATCACGCCAGTTGCCTCAGATTGGCTGCATATGCTGACGGCGGCGGTTTGGTTTGGCGGCTTGATTGGCATGGCTTTGAGTGCTTGGGTCTTGCGCAAAACCGAAGCTGCCGCCCGCAACAGCGCTTTGGCGTGGCTAATTGCCCGCTTTAGCCCGTTGGCTTTGTTTAGCATTGCCTTGGTGGTGCTGACGGGTACGATGCGCACCTTCGACCAACTGCCAACTTTGGCTGGTTTGTGGGAATCGCGCTACGGCCAAACCTTGTTGATCAAGCTGGCAGTGATGGTTGCCACGCTGTTGCTCGGTTTTTGGCATTGGCGCAAGCTTAATCCGCGCTTGCAAGCTGCCAAAGATCAAGCAACCGTGGTTAAAATTGGCCTGACCTTGGGCTTAGAAAGCACATTGGCCATTGGCGTGATTTTGGTCGCCAGCGCCTTGACCCAAACGCCACATCCGGTTAAAGCCGCTCCCAGCGCAGGTGGAACCGCCCAACCAACCTTGCCCACGCCAACCCCGCGTGTAGCTCAGCCCTTCAATCTGACTGCTCAGCAAGAAGGCTTGACCATGACACTCTCTATTGATGATAACCGCCCAGGTGAGCGTCGATTTAGTGCTGGCGTTCGCGATACGAATGGCGTAATTCAGCCAGATCGGGTACGCTTACGCTTTGAATCGCTTGATCTCGAAGCTGGTCAACAGGTGGCAATTCTCGAAGCCGATGCTGATGGACTCTACAGCGCAACTTCGGGAGCGCTAAGCTTGGTTGGGCGCTGGAAGATCGAAATGCAAGTGCGGCGGGTTAATCTGCCCGATGTCACTGCTGAATGGACTGTGGAGATAACGCGCTAATGCTACGTTTTGCTGTGCCTTCCAAAGGTGCTCTTGCTGATGATACGTTTCGCTTTTTCGAAAGCTGTGGCCTGAAAATCTCGCGGCCAAATCCTCGTCGCTACACTGCTTCGATTAAAGCCTTGCCCGAGGTTGAGGTTTTGTTGAATCGCGTGCCCGATATTGTCGAGAAGGTCGCCGAAGGCTCGATCGATTTGGGCGTAAGCGGCTACGATCTGGTCGAGGAACTTGGCGGCGAAAGCGATGATCTGGTGGTGGTCTACAAAGATTTGGGCTTTGGCTATTGCGATTTGGTGCTGGCCGTGCCTGATCACTGGATTGACGTAACGTCATGGCGCGATGTGGCCGACTTGGCAGCAGAGTATGCGCGCTCTGGCCGCCAACTGCGAATTGCGACCAAGTTTCCCAATTTGGTGCGCCAATGGTGCCACCAACAAGGCATCAACGTCTTTGCCTTGATCGACTCGCAAGGGGCTACCGAAGCCGCGCCATCGTTGGGATATGCAGACATCATTGCCGATTTGACAGCCACTGGGACAACCCTCCGCGATAATCATCTCAAGATGATTCAAGGAGGCACGATTCTGCAAGCGCAAGCTGCATTAATTGCCAATCGGCGCTCACTCCGCGAAAGTTCGCAAAAACAACGAGTTGTGCAATCGATTTTAGAGCTGATCGAAGCCCGCCATCGCGCCAAAACCTATGTTTCGCTAATTGCCAATGTGCCAGGCGCTGATGTCGCCGATGTTGGCGCGCGGGTGGTCGCGCATCCAGCGTTGGCGGGATTGCAAGGCCCAACGGTTTCGCCAGTGTGGAGCCGCGATGGTGGCGACGGTTGGTACGCAGTATCGTTGGTCGTCGATAGCGCCAACATTCTGCCAGCCATCGATCACCTGCGCTCGATCGGCTCAAGTGGGATCACGGTTTTGCCGGTGCACTATGTTTTTGCTGAACGATCGCAAAGTTTTGCCGCATTGAACGAATTAATGCACAAAAGCTAGCAGAATGTGGCTCCTTGCTGGAGGCACTGATGTTAACTGCAACTGAACAATTGGTAACTGCAATTAAATTGCGCGAGTTGGGCTTGCAACGTGAGCAAGCCCTTGCAACCTATGCTGAAATTAGCCAACAATTAGCCACACTTGAAGAACCCCATGCCCGCATTAAGCTCCTGCAGGAGCAATTGCAGCAATTAACCTTTGCCAAACAGCCGCTGCACCCGAGCATTAGCAACATGCGTTTATTAAGCGATCCGGCTACGCCTGCTAGCCCTGAATTAACCGCTTGGTGGTCGGCTGAGCTTGAGCGTGAATTGGCCAGTGGTCAGCTGCGCGCCGAATTGGTTTCGATATTTGGCGCAGTCTTCCAAGAGTGGCTTGATCATGCCGAAGTTAACGCGCCCCATGCTGAGCAAGCCCAGCGCTTGGTCGAACACATTAATCAGCCTGGGATGGCAACCAAGCACGGGCCAGTCCTCGATCGTATCTTTCACGATCAGCTTGATCCTGAAAGCCGCGCCGAATTAACCACCATGCTGCATGCTGAGCCAGCGTTGCTTGATGATGATTTGCGTGCTGCGATGTTGCGGCGTATTGCCAACGATAGCTTTTATAGCGCTGCCACGCGGGCCGAGGCCCGCCAAATCGTGGGCGATCCGATTATGCTCAAAGAATTGGCCGATGCTTTGTTGTTGCTGCGTGAGCATTTGGGCAGTTGGCGCTGGCCCAAGGCTGGTGTTGCCGCAGTAGCGCAATATGCACGGACCAAATGGCGCTTGTTTTTGCAAGAAGATTTGGTGACCGCGTGTTTGCATTACTTGGTTGCCGAGCAGTGGCAAGCCTATTTTGCCAAATTTTGCCAGCTCAATGGTACGTTTCCCTTGAAAAAACTCAAGCGCATCGCCCAAGATCGCGGCTACGATCGCGATTTGAACAAGCTAATTGCCGAAAGCTACACGCTGGCTAAAAGTGTCAATTTGTGGCATAGCCTGCGCCGCCCGCTTGCCCACGATGCTGCTGAACACCTTGAGTTGTATGGCAATTCCAGTTCGATTTTTGCCAGTCGGGCTAGCGAAATTCAGCGCTTGCAACAATGGAGCCAATTGGCCGAATACGATGCGCAATATGAACATAATCTTGAAATTGCGCTGCGTTTGATCAACGCCGAAATTCAGCTTGGCCTGCATGCCACACCTGATCAACCAATCTATGTGCTCAAAACTGATTTCCGTGATTATTATCCTTCGCTCAATCAGCAATTTGTGCTGGATATTTTGCAGCGGATGGGACTGAACGAGCAGCAACTTGGCTTTTTTGCCGAATATATGGCTGTGCCGTTGCAGGTCAATCAGCAAGCAACCAAGCAGCAGGTTGGCCTGCCCAATCATCGGCCAATTTCAGACATTTTGGGCGAATTGGTCCTGCGTTTGTTGGAACAGTATCTTGAATTGCATGCTCATGTGCAAATCGTGCGTTTCGTTGATGACCTGACGATTATTGCCACCGATCCCGAGGAACTTGTGAAAGCTTGGCGGGCCTTGCAAACATGGTGTGCGAGCTGTGGCTTGGCTTTGAATCAGCAAAAAACTGGCGCAATTGCGATTAATGGCCAATTGCCAAGCGAATTGCCGCAGCAAACGCCACATTGGCTCTTTCTGACCCTAGATCAGCGCGGCGTATGGCAACTTGATCAACATTTGATTCGCGAATATATTAACCAAACCACTCAAGCGATCACGAATACACCTGCAATTCTTAATAAAATTGAGGTGTATAATGGGGCTTGCAGCTACCTATGCCAAGCGATTGGCCTACGGGTCAACCTTGGAGCCAGTCATAGGGAGCAGCTGCGCACAACCTTATGGCGTTATGGCCAACAAGTTATTCAACAAGGCAGCATGGTGGCCTATGTTGGCGATTTGATTCGTCAGCGTTTGCAGAGTCGTGTGCAATTGCCAGAGGCTTGGTTTCATTGGCCAATGACGGCTGGTGGTTTGGGCATTCAACAACCGTTGATCATCGCTCATAGCTACCAAGAAACGTGGCAAACACTATCAGCACCAACCGTGCCATCAGAACGCTCAGCTTGGTGGCAACAAAACGATAATCCATGGGCTAGTTTTTATCGCCATTGGTTGCAAACAATTGAGCCAAGCGAACCAGAAGCCAACAGTGTCCTAACATCATTAACCACTGATTTTATTGCGCGGGGCGGCGAAGTGCGCGCAAGCGAACAAGCTGGTTTATCGGCCTACTGGCGCTGGATATTGGCATTGTATGGGCCGCAAATTCTCGAACGTTGTGGAAGTTTTCGGTTTCTGTTTACAGAACTTGTGCCACTTCAATTAATTGCGCGTAAATCTGCCAATAGATTGCATGGGACGCTCGAATAAAATTCCACGTGGGCAAAATCTCCATTCATTACCCGATAGTACTTTAAGGGTTGCTTTTTTAATATTAATCAAAGCCAAGCGAGGTGATTAATAACTCCTACAGGGGATAGTTAATCACCTCTGAATAGCAGGCTTAATCACCTTTTTCTACTCCCTTGACTGTGATTAACAACGCTAGCTAGCTATGTTAGTATTTGTAAACGTTTACACATATTAAAAAGCCCTAACTATACTGTGAGCAAGCAGCATCTATTCAACCATTGCTCAAGAGGCTATCAATCGTAAAGTCGTGTGAAAGTTAGGCGCTGTACATTCTAGCCATTCCCCACTGCGCGGCAATGTGAGCCGCATAACCAATGGTGGTGGAACTCGTATAAAGGAAGGAGCGGGCGAACGATGACGATCATGCTGCTCTCAGATCATCGCGCATTTCCTGCGCTACGTGATCAAGCTCTGCCAAGTTTAGGGATTTTCACGTTACACCCAACGTTCAATGTCGAACCAATTATGAATACTCCCAGTGTGCAGCGGGTGCACGAGGCGCATAGCGGAGTCCATGTGGTTATTAAATCGTTTGAGCATAAAACCGGCTTAGATGGTCGGCGCTTTTTGCCAGCCTATTCGCGGGCCTTATTGAATCGCGAAGCCACCACCTTGGCTCAGTTGCACGCGCTTGGTTTTGCCCAAGCACCCTATCTTGTGCCCCGCCCACTCGCCACCGACCCTGAGCGCCTGTTGCTAATTACCGAATGGTTGCCAGGCCAAAGTTGGGGGTCGATTCTCGAAACCACTTTGCAAACCCGCAATTTAGGCCCCTTGATGGCCTATGTCGATACGATCACTGGCTGGCTGGCCACCTTGCATCGTCGTACTGCCACCACCGATAGTATTGATTCAACCAATGCATGGGAATATTGGGAAAAATTGCTGCGCCAATTGCGTGGTCAAGGCTTGCTCAACCATGCTGCCTTAGCCAATTTGCGCATGCTCCAAGCTCATTGGGCAAACAGCGGCGAGCTGGAACAAGGCTTGCGCTCGATGATTCATGGCGATGCAACGCCAGCCAATATGCTGTTTACCGCTCCCGCTGAGCTTGCATTGATCGATTGGGAGCGATCCCGCCACGATGATCCAGCGATTGATATTGGCTGTATGGTGGCTGAATTGAAGCATGCCTTCTTCAACATGCTTGGTGATGCAACCGCTGCCGAGTGGCTGATTCGGCGGGTCTATGATCGTTATGGCTTGTTGAACGATTTTGATCAGGCCGAATTTGCCTCATTTACCCAGCGCGGCCAATTTTATATGGGCTGCTATTTGCTGCGGATTGCGCGCAACGAATGGTTTAGCTGGGACTATCGCCAACGCTTAGTGGCGGAGGCGCAGGCATGTCTGGTCGTCCGCTAGTCTTGTTTGATGTCTATGGCACGCTGGTTGATGTGCACACCGATGAGCATCAACCAGCGCTGTGGCAGCATTTGGCCCAGTGGTTGCGCTATCGGGGCGTGGCTTGTACTGCGGAAAGTTTACATAAGCGTTATTTTGTGGCGATGCAAGCCAATCTGCCTGCCCACGAACGCTATCCCGAATGGCAAACTGAGCAGGTTTGGGCTAGTTTGCTGGCCGAGTTTGGGCTTGATCCTGCTGAGGCTGTGAGCATGAGCCAATTATTGCGGGTGCTGAGCATCAAACATTTGCGGCTTTTCCCCGAAACCAAGCAAGCCCTAGAACTTTTGCGCCAGCACTACCAGCTTGGCATTGTTTCCGATGCTCAACGAGTAATTGTGCTGGCCGAATTGGCTGAACTAGGCATAGGCGAATATTTTGCGCCAATTATCATTTCTTCGGATTATGCCTATCGCAAGCCCGACCCTCGTTTGTTTGGCCATGCCTTGGCGCACGTGCCAACCTCAGCAACCAAAACTTGGTATATTGGCGATAATTTGTTGCGCGATGTTCAAGGTGCGCAGCTCGCTGGGTTGCATGCAGCTTGGGTTAAGCGCCCCCAAGCCACGACTGAAGCCTCGCAGCACAGCCCCGATTTGATTGTGCCCGATTTGCTGAGCTTTGCCCGCCATCTCATCGAGCAGCGCTAAACATAAAACGAACGCAGCTGCTCACAACTGCGCTCGTCAAAGCTAGCGATTAACCTTTGCGCTTAGGGGCACATAGGCGTTGCCTGCTCGCGAACAGCTACCGCATCGAAATTGTAATCGCCACCCATTGATTTGAGATAGAACTCGGCCCGAAATGTTGAATGATTAGTTTTTGGCTGAAAAACCGCTTCGACACACTGCCAACCTGAGCCGCTGGTAGTGAAATTTTTAGTGCCATTCTCATTAGCTGAAATACCAAGTCCCCACAAGGCCAGCGTGCCACTCAACGGTACACCGTTTGGCGAACGCACCCAAACCGCAATTCGATACGTACGGTTTCCTAGGACTCCATAGGTCAGATCTTGGGAGACTGAATGGCAGTTTTCTGAACCATTGCGATTGGCCTCCAGATAGCGATTGCCATCAACCGCAGAACCAGAGCCTGCTCCAATGTAGCATGGAGCTGAGCTTGACCAGCCCTGGGTTCCTTGCTCAAACGATGGGTTATGCAGCGCCATGGTGCTGCAAATTGGAGTTGTTTGTTCGCGCAAGGTTACATTATCGAGATGATAGTCGCCATTCATCGATTTTAGGTAGAACTGCGCTCTTAGTTTGGGATAATTTATTGTTGGTTTGAACACAGTTTCGAGACATAGCCAGTTTGTGCCTACTGTAGTGACATTGGTATTGCCATTATCATTCGACGCTGTGCCAAGCCCCCACAAGGCCAGCGTGCCACTCAACTGATTGCCATTAGACGAACGAACCATGAGCGCTAGGCGATAGGTGTGATTTGCTTGGACGGGATAAAGCGTGTCTTGGAAAATCGAGCCACAACTTTCGGTATTGCTCCGATTGGTTACCAGATAGAGGTTACCATCAATCGGTGAATCGGAATAAGTTACTGCATTGCATGGGCCATCGCGAAACCAACCTTCAAACCCATATTCAAACGAAGGATTAGCCAACTCCAATTGCACATTGGTATTTGATGAATCGAACGAAGCGCCAGCCCCACGGTGCTCGCCATTACGCTCAAAATAATTAATCGGATATTGAATTGTCCAGCCATCAACGATGTTCACGCCTTCTGGTAAAACCCAGTGGAGATGACCATAGGTAGCTGATTGATAAGCACTCGCAGTACTACCGCAACTGGGAAAGCTATCATTCAGGTAGCCCTTCCAGACGCTGCCAAGCACATAGCCTTGCGGCAACTGCT
This sequence comes from Herpetosiphon giganteus, assembly GCF_016907925.1. GTDB lineage: Bacteria > Chloroflexota > Chloroflexia > Chloroflexales > Herpetosiphonaceae > Herpetosiphon > Herpetosiphon giganteus. Next base: position 169,986 of record NZ_JAFBCZ010000005.1, read on the forward strand.
GGCCAACATTGATGATACTGCTATCAACGCTCGCTTTATCAAGGTGAAGATAGCCAAAGGTTTTGCCATCGTTGTAGCGAATATTGAGATTGACGCTGATTGAACCATAACAGACTTGGGTTACAACTCCATTGGCGGGGTTAAGCACTCGCAGGTCACCGCCATTGCGCCCAACATCCACGGCACGACCATTGTGCCAAATGGTAGGCCGCGCAGGCGATAACTGCCATCCATTACTTGCTGCCCAAGGAAAGCGATAATTAACAGCTTGAACAGCTTTTTGTTGGACTGACAACAGACTCGTTTTAGCAGCGGGCGAGAGTAAGCTATCGGGTGCATTGCTCACCTGTTGATAAAATGCTGCTTGCGGTTCGATGGCAATCGTCCAGCCCTTATCGTGATCATTGACCGCGATAGCCAATGAGCTTGCATCTAAGCTTGTAGCAGGATCGATTTTGCTTCCATCAGCACTGAGTGGCGTAATGCTGAAGAAGATCCATTCTTCGCTACTTCGGCTATCAGCAACGCTGATCGATTTTGCGCTGGCTAGCTTGGGAATATCGTTAAGCGGAATGGTTTCTAACTGATTAACCAACGTTTTTGGAAATCCAGCGGGTGCGATTGTTAGCTGGCGTAATTTTCGATTTTGCGCACTCGTTGAACTTAATGGCATGCCAATTAGATTGAACATTAATGCCAACAACCCCACCATGCCGAAGATTCTTCCTCCACCATGCATACAGAGATCCTCCAAACAAGAAAGCTAAAGATTCGCTTGGCTGCAATGTGGTAGTAAGGTTTCGATAGGTTTAGTGTAGCTAGTGCGAAAGATCTTGTATACTATGGGAACCCATACATTCTTGCTGCATGCCGCGTAATTTTAGCACTGCTTCGACCCGATTGCGAACCGCCAACTTGCGATAAATCCTAGTCAAATGCTGTTCAATTGCTACTTCACTGACACAGAGTTGGGCGGCAATTTCACGATTTAATTGGCCTTGGCTCAATAACTCGGCAACCTCGAATTCACGTTTGGTTAATTGGTTCATGACACGATACTCCAATACAGTGTTAGCTAATCAATACCAACTAAGTCGAATTCGATAGATCTATCGGTGAATTGAGCTCGCTAGAAACTGTAGCACTACGCCAACGCTGCCACTTGTGTATTTTTCAAAGTCAATGAAAGGTCGTATAAATGTCGCGCCATTCGTTTGCCGAGTTGTTGCGGGCTTTTTTTATGTTGCATCGTGATGAAACACTAACCCAAGCCCGTCTTGCTGAGCAGGTTGGAGTTTCGCTGACCACCATGAATAACTGGTTTACAGGTAAATTTCGCCCACGGTATATTCACCAAATTGAGAAAATTGCTGCTACGCTCTATTTAACGGCCTTTGAAGCTGATGTCTTGTTTTACGGTATCAACCCTGCGTGGGTGCGTTATCAAACCCCGGTTAGTGTCATTGAAGAATTTGAACTAAACAAAGTTTGGGAACATGTTGTCACACCTTCAGCAGCAGTTAAATCACAATCGATCGATTTGCGCACGATCAAGGCGACGTGGCAGCCTTATTTTTACGATGATTTTACGCAGAATGGGCATTATTGGGGGCTTGGTTGGCGCGATGATGGGGTTTGTCGCTTGGAACGCGCATTTGTCGACAAGAGCTATCAATTGACTGCCTATAGCCATTTTCACACAAATGTCTATCTTGGTGCGATTCGCCATGTTTTACGCCCGAAAATTATTATGTTTCGCTGATTGCAGAACGATTAACGCCTGCAAATAATGAAGAAGATGGATATTGTATCTTTTTTGAAGAAATATGTGATTTGAGCCATGGGATGTTTCGCATTCGCGATGATATAGGCATGGTTTCTATTTGCGAAACCCGTAATGGCGGCGATCATTGGGCGGTCTATTGTGATCGCAGTCTTCATCCAGCAATTAACATTCGTCAACCAAACTCGTTATCGATGGTTGTATTGGGGGAAGAGCACCATTTTTTTATTAATGATCAATTCGTATGGCACGGAAAGATACCGCGTTTGAGCCATTCGCGAATTGATGTGGGGATTGTAACTGGTGGTAAATTACCAGTGCAATGTCGTTTTCGCGAATTTAACGTGCTCGTACCACCCAAAAAATAAAGCAACACCTTTTAAATTAATCCAAAGGTATTGCTTTATTTGACTATTGGCTATTCGGCGCTGATTTCGGCCAAGGCTACGCCACCGCTGACTTGTTGGCCTTGACGATAGGGCAATTTGGCGACGATGCCAGCATGGGGCGCGGTCACGGTATGCTCCATTTTCATGGCTTCCATAATTAATAATGGCTGTCCAGCGCTGACGTGCTCGCCTTCGGCGACGAGGAGTTTGATAATCGTGCCGGGCATGGGCGCTTCAAGGCTGGCATCGCCTTTGTGGCCACGCTGTTGCTCAAGGCTGGGTGCTGGCGCAGGCGCAATCTGATAGCCAACGCCTTGCCAAACCAAACTTTGCTGCTCAAGCTGGGCTTGATAAATTTGGTCGGCAACCCGCACAACCATACGATTGAGATGGCGACGCAGGACGACGATTTCAAATTGCTCGTCGCCGATTGTCATCAGCCATTGTTGGGGAGCTTGCGGCTGCGCCTTGAGCACAAGCGTTTGTTCGGCGCTTTGGTAACGCAAATGATGGGGCATCTGCGCAGCGCGCCATGGCACATTCCATGGGTCAGCAACTAAAGCAGCGGCAGGATCAGGCTCCAAATCAAACAAGGCGCGGGCTGCTAAGGCCAAATTGGGTGGTAATTGCCGCTGTTGCAATTGCTCGCCAATTGCGTGGGTTTGCAGAAAATCGGTGGTAGTTGCGCCTTCGTGGTAGGCTGGCGTGTTGATAATTGCTTGCAGCAGGGGAATATTGGTGGTAACTCCCGCTACCTCGAAATGTTGCAACGCATAGCGCAAACGGGCAATTGCTTGTTGGCGCTGCTCGCCCCAAACGATCAATTTTGCCAGCATTGGGTCATAATTAATCGTCACATGATCGTCGACCGTTACCCCAGTATCAAGCCGAATACCAGGGCCTTCTGGCGGCGTGTAGCTGGTTAATTGGCCAATTGAGGGCAACATTTGCACTGGATCTTCAGCATACAGCCGCACTTCAATCGCATGGCCATTTTGCTGAATTGCCGCTTGATCAAAGGGCAAACGTTCGCCAGCGGCGATTGCAATTTGCAATTGCACCAAATCCAAGCCCGTTACCAATTCGGTCACGGGATGCTCAACTTGCAGGCGGGTATTCATTTCGAGGAAATAAAATTTGCCATCTGCATCGAGCATAAACTCTTGCGTACCAGCATTGGAATAATTGACAGCTTGGGCTAAGCGCACTGCTGCTGCGCCCATCGTGGCGCGTAATTCAGGGGTTAAGGCGATTGATGGCGATTCTTCGAGCACCTTTTGATGGCGACGCTGAATCGAGCATTCACGTTCGCCAAGATGCAGCATTGTGCCATGCTGATCGCCGAGAATTTGAAACTCGATATGGCGTGGGCGTTCGATCAGCTTTTCCAATAAAACATGCTGATCGCCAAAGGCTGCGAGGGCTTCGCGTTGGGCCGCTGCCAAGGCTGGCAAAAATTCAGCCACACTATGCACGCTGCGCATGCCTTTGCCACCGCCGCCTGCTGAGGCCTTGATTAGCAAGGGAAAGCCAATCCGTTCGGCTTCGGCGAGCAAGCGTTGTTCGCTTTGATCATCGCCGTTGTAGCCTGGAACCGTGGGCACGCCAACCGATTCGGCCAGCCGTTTGGCGGCGCTTTTCGAACCCATAGCCTCAATTGCGGCGGCGGGCGGCCCAACAAAGGCGATGCCTGCGGCGCTACAGGCGCGGGCAAAATTGGCATTTTCTGAAAGAAAGCCATAGCCTGGGTGAATTGCTTGCGCCCCAGTTTGTTGGGCAGCGGCCAGCACCGCCTCGATATTCAAATACGATTGAGCAGCGGCGGCTGGGCCAATTCGAATCGCGCGATCGGCCTCGCGAACATGCAAGGCGCGCGCGTCGGCATCGGAATACACGGCGATTGCCTCGATGCCCAATGAGCGACAAGCCCGAATCACCCGCACCGCGATTTCGCCTCGATTGGCAATTAACAAAGAGTCGAAGTAGGTCACCGTTGACACTCCGCACTAGCGATGCAGGCAGTTGCTTGCATCGTTCACGACAAATGCAGCCATTGATAGCGTTGATCAGTGGTTGGCTCCATTATACCGCCCTTACTGCTTGTGCGGTGTGTCGCGAACCTCGGTTAAAATAGGCTTGTTAATATTGAGGAAGCAGTATGACCGAACAATCAATTGATGAACTCTTGCGCTCGGCCAAAGCAGCAGCGAATCAAGGCCAGATTGAGCAAGCGCGAAAATTATTAAGCAGTATTGTGCAACGCGATCCCAACCATGAGCAAGCGTGGCTTTGGCTCAGCGGCGTGGTCGATTCCGCCGATAAAATGCGCTATTGTTTGGATCGCGTGCTGGCAATTAACCCAGATAATCAGCTGGCGCTTTCGGCGCTAGAAGATTTTGATGATCTCGCCGAGCAGCGCTTTCGCAACCAAACCCAACCTTTGGAAAGCAAAACCGTGCCACTTCCTAGTGAAACTGTGCGGCTTCCCAGCGAAACTGTGCGGCTTGAAGATCAAGCGCCGCCAACCCCAAAAGCACCCAAGCCAAAACCACGTGCCCGCACGGCTGCTATGCCGCGCCCACGCCCAGAATCGATGATCGAATCGGGTGCGGTGCATGGGGTGTTGCAAGGCCACCAGCGGGTAACGTGGGGCTATATTGGGCTTTGGGCTGGGCTAATTGCTGTGCATATGCTTTTGTTGCGTGCACCAAATTTGGCCGAACAAAGCGTTGTTCAGGCGGTTGGCGTTGTATTACAACTTGGGCTAATTATTGCCATTATTCAATTGCCAGCATGGTGGCTGTTACTCAATAACCAAAGCCGCATTCAGCACGAAACCTTGGGCCGCACCAGCTATTTGGCTTTGCTAAGCGCCATGCTTTGGCGTAGTAGTTTGCTGTTGATTGCAGGCATTGGCGTGGGATTAATTGGCGTTTGGTGGGGCGAGCCATGGTTGGCGGTGTTGCGCTTGGCCCAATTATTGATTGTGGCTTGGAGCGTGTTTAATTTGATGACCCAACTCTTGCGACCAGCCATCCCTGGCCTCGACCTTGATCGGATTGCGACGGCCAAAATGACCCAAGCCACCTTGATTTGGTTTTGCGTCTGGGCAGTCAGTTTAATTGGGGCATGGCTTTGGTAGTTAATAGCTGTTCATCAATTTATTACATCGCTGACCTAGTTTGTACCCAAGGGCCGTGCTACTATAAAACCGTTCAATACTGCTAGGAGGACCCAATGTTCAAGCGAATGTGGAGCTTGATGCTCGCGTTAACAGTGGTGTTAGCAGGCTGTGGTCAAGAAGCCATCACTGCTGAAAACATCGTTACCAAAATTCGAGAAGGCCAAGCCAATACCAACGATGTTCATGCGGTAATGCGCGTCGACTACACCTCGGATCAAGCGACCGGCTTTATGAAGGCCGAAGTTTGGTCGAGCAAAACTGGCAACAAGGATGCTGATGGCAATGAAATCAAAGCCTTCCGCGCCAAAATCCTCGATGCCAACGATGCCAAAATGGTTGGCGTTGAAGTCGTCAGCGATGGCACCCAAGGCTGGTTATACGAGCCTGCTGAAAATAAAGTGTATGTTGGTACCGCTGCTGAGTTGAGCCAATCGCAAATGGGCCAACCAGATCAAGAGCAAGGCCAAGGCGGTCGCGGTCGCATGGACCAAACCGCAATGCTTGGTCAATTGCAAAGTGTGGTTGAAAAAGGCTTGGATGCCTTGACGATCACCATCTTGGGCGAAGAAAAAGTTGCTGGCTTTGATACCTATAAAGTAAGCATTGCGCCAAAGGCAGATACCCAACAACAATTGCCAATTGATCTTTTGGTTGATATTAACGTATGGCTCGAAGATACCAATTGGATGCCTGTCAAGTTTGTGCTTGATGCCAAAGATATGGGCAATGTGAGCTTTGCTGCCGAAACCCTCGAAATCAACAAGGGCATCGACAAAGCGGTATTCAGTGCTCAGCCACCAGCCGGTGCTGAAGTCGTCAAAATTGCCGATATGATCAAGGAAATGGAACAAGCTGCACCAACCACCGATTTGACCTTGGATCAAGCCAAGGCGCAAGCAGGCTTCAACCTGTTGGCTCCTAGCGAAACCTTGGGCACAAACTTGAGCGATGTTCAACTGCTGAACCTTGCCAAAGCCACCACGGTGATCCAAACCTACGCTGGCGCAGACCTCGAATGGACCTTGGTTCAAGCCAAAGGCGATGATCCAGATGCCAAGATCGAACGTGGCGGCACGGCAGTAACCGTTCGTGGCGTTCAAGGCACCTTGATTGAAGGCCGTGGCAATGTTGGGGTTGTCTTGACTTGGCAAGAAGCCGATGTAACCTTTGTAATCACTGGCAATATCGATGGCGAACAAGCCACTAAGATTGCTGAAAGCCTCAAGTAAGCTTCGATTACTCTAAAACCGAATGCGTGCCTAACCATGTGTTGGGCACGCCTTTTTTGATCGTTGGCTGAATTTGGTTAATCCTAACATCCAATACACGTTGAAATTAGGCTAAGCCGCGATAAGCTCCGCCATCAATCAACAATGTTTGGCCCGTGATATAGCCAGCGCGAGTTGAGGCGATGAAGGCGATCAAGGCTCCAATCTCGTCGGGCTGGCCCATGCGACCAACTGGGGTGTTGTTGGTAATGCCCGCCGCTTCTTGCTCGAAGCTTGTGCCTTTGCTAGCCGAGCGCGCGGCAAAAATTTCGCTTACCCGTTCGGTCAAGGTAAAGCCTGGGGCAAGGTTGTTGACCGTAATCCCGCTTGGCCCAAGCTGGGTTGCCAACGAGCGCACGAGTCCCACCACGCCAGGCCGAATCGCACTGGAGATCAGCAGATCATCCATTGGTTGCTTGACGGTAGCACTGGTGATGGTGATAATTCGGCCCCAACCAGCAGCTTTTAAATGCGGTAAGGCTGCCCGAATCAATCGTACAACGCTCATAAAGCTCAAATTCCAGCCCTGTTCCCACGCTGCATCATCGAGATTATCAAAGTAGCCTGGTGGCGGGCCGCCTGCATTGGTCACTAAAATGTGCAAGCCGCCAAAATGGGCTACGGTTTGCGCGATTGCGTTTTGAATTGCTGCTGGATCAGTTACATCGGCGACAACTGCGAGCACCTCGCTGTTGGTTTCGGCCTGAATTGCAGCGGCAGTTTGCTGTAATGTGGCCTGATTGCGTCCGCAAATCGCAACTTTTGCTCCTTCGCGGGCCAATTCCAAGGCTGCTGCATGGCCCAAGCCTTGGCTACCAGCCGCTACGAATGCCACTTTATCGGCTAAACCTAAATCCATAGATAACCCCCTTGAATAAGGATGAAGTATGAGGGATGAAGGATGAACACTTTATTGGCTAGCGATAGCTATTTTTATCGATAGAAGCGAATCATAGCATCTAAGTTCCAACCCTCTGAAAAGGATGAAGGATGAAAGCACGATACAAAGGATGAAGGATGAGGAATGAAGGATGAAAATACTATCTGAAAAGGATGAGGGATAAAAAGCAAAAAGCGATAGCTAATGGCCGAAAGCCAATAGTTCAATCCCAATAATTGGTGACAATCGGTGGCGAAAATAAGGAATGAAGGATGAATCGTTATTAAAGGAAATGGCTTCCTCATAATTCATCCTTCATCCTTCATAATTATTTATGCTTGGTACGTGCCGGCAGTGGTTGTGCCGCCTTTACCAGTCCAGTTGGTGTGGAAGAACTTGCCTCGTTCTGCATCAACTCGTTCGTAAGTGTGAGCGCCGAAGTAATCGCGTTGGGCTTGCAACAAGTTGGCTGGCAAGTTGCCAGTGCGATAGCCATCGAAGAAGGCTAAGGCGCTCGACAAGGCTGGAACTGGAATGCCAGCAGTGACCGCGTGAGCAATCACTCGTCGCCATGCTGCCTGCGATTGCTGCACTTCGTTGCTGAAATAGGTGTCGAGCAACAAATTCACCAATTCAGGATTATTGCGATAGGCTTCTTCGATTTTGCCCAAGAAGGCTGAGCGAATGATACAGCCACCACGCCACATCAGCGCAATCCCGCCATAATTCAGGTTCCAGCTTTGTTCATTGGCGGCAGCACGCATCAGCATATAGCCTTGGGTATACGAAACGATTTTGGCTGCATACAAGGCTTCGCGCAGATCGTTGACCAAGGCCGTGCGATCGGCAGTTGGTTGTTCGGCTGGCCCGCTGAGCACCTTGGCTGCCTCGACTCGTTCGGCTTTGAGCGCCGACAAGAAGCGACTAAACACGGCTTCGCCAATTAACGTTAATGGAATGCCATTATCTAAAGCTGAAACGACCGTCCATTTGCCGGTGCCTTTTTGGCCTGCGCTATCCAAAATTTTATCGACCAGCGGCGCGCCATCAGTATCGCGGAAGGCCAAAATATCGCGGGTAATTTCGATCAGATATGAATCGAGCTTGCCTTCATTCCATTCGCCAAAAACTGTGCTCATCTCATCGGCGCTGAGGCCTAACGAGCGCATAACGTCGTAGGTTTCGCCGATTAATTGCATATCGCCATATTCGATGCCATTGTGCACCATTTTGACGAAGTGGCCTGCGCCGCCTTCGCCAACCCAATCGCAACATGGCGAGCCATCATCAACTTTGGCAGCGATAGCTTGGAAAATAGGTTTGACATGCGGCCATGCTGCTGGCGAACCACCAGGCATAATCGAAGGCCCATGGCGCGCACCCTCTTCGCCGCCAGAAACCCCAGTGCCAATGAACAACAAGCCTTTGGCTTCGAGGTCGGCGGTGCGGCGGTTGCTATCGCTAAACAACGAGTTGCCGCCATCGATGATAATATCGCCTGGTTCGAGCAATGGCACCAACTGATCGATGGTGGCATCGACCGCGCTCCCAGCCTGAATCATCAACATAACCCGGCGTGGGCGTTTGAGCTTGGAAACCAACTCTTGCAACGAGTGTGCTCCAACCACGTTCGTGCCTTGAGCCTCGTTGGCCAGGAACTGGTCGACCTTGCTGGTGGTACGATTATAGACAGCGACCACAAAGCCGTGATCGTTCATGTTCAAGACCAAATTTTGGCCCATGACGGCCAATCCGATTAAGCCAATATCGGCTGTTGCATCCATGAGTTCTAAGCCTCCGCACAAAGAATGGCCTTCGACTCTCTCGCTTAACTATACCAGCCACAGCATTGGGGCGGAGTAACAGCTTATTCTATTCTATACCAATATTTCTGAGATAAATAACCTAATCAGCGATTTTATGGCTCAGTTGTTGCAGCAAGATACCAGATGCCATCGCGATTGACCCACGTAAATGTATCAAAACTCTTTGTGAGTGCTGAAGTACGAAATTTGCCATTATGATAGACAATTACTGCATCCCCACTCAGCAATTTTAGCGTAACTTTTTCGTTGGTTTGCGAAACTACTTGATATTGAATTGGGGTGACATACGTTTCCTTAATAAAAGGTAAGGCTTCAAGCAGATCGTTGCTCCCATCACTATTATTATACTTATTGAGTAGTCCATGGCCCATTCTACCGTCATTGAGGCGTTCCTCTTCAACAAAGTAGTTATTTAGAAAAGGCTCAACTAATGGTTTCTGTTTGCTTCGATTATAAAAATCCGGATTGATTAAGAAATTAATTGTCTCATTTATGAATGCCGTGGTGCGATCTTGGGCGCTGACCTTTGGCGTTGGTGGTGGTTCTTTGGTTAAATCAAAAAAAGCATTGACCGCAAAACAAAACATGAACAAGCCTATAACGGTAAACACTAGCGATTTTAATAACGTAGCATTGTAGCTTGGCTTGATGTGTGGATAAACTACTTGGCCTGATTGTGATTGAACTTGATGATGATTATTTACTGGTACGGTGGCTTGATTCGGTTGGCTATAGTTCGTTTGCGGGTAGCCAGCTTGGATTGGCTGAGCGTAGTTTGGCGCAGCAGGCATGCTGGCTGGCAGATTGCTCAATTCTGCTAACGATGGCGTTGATGCTTGAGCCAATGGCCGAATGCCTGTGCTCGACGCACTGGTCGGGAGTGGTGGCGTGGCGATAGTGCTGCTGGTTGGCTGTGATGCAGCCGCTTGATTGCCAAACCACGCCGATTTTGGCAATTCAACGCTCGCAACTGCGGGCGGTGCTGCTGGGGCAGTTGGTGCATCAAGCAACTGCAAGCCTTGTTTGGCCGCAGCATTGGTCGGATTGAACGCTAAAACCCGTTGGAAACAATCGCGTTTTTGCTCGCTCGCTTCGACAACCTCAGCCAAGAACAGCCATGTTTCAACGTGTTTGCTATCAAGGCGTAAGGCTTGCGAAGCCAATTGCTTGGCTTTGGCGCGATCTCCTGCACGCAAGGCGTTGCCAGCCTCGCTTAATAATGCGGCGATTTGCATTGTTCTTCCCTCGTTGATTGTTGGGTTTGCTTCGTGCCCTAGTATAGCATTGCTTTTATGCTTCGTTAAGCGACTTTTGATTGAATAGTTAATTACCATATGCTGCGAAATAAGAGCCACGCTGCGCCAAGCCATAGCCCAATAATCAAGCTCGCAGCAAGATAACTCACGGGCTTCGTTTGGGCTTGGCTTTGTTGAACGTTGAGGCTATATTCGTGCCAAACTTCTGCTGGAATAAGTTTGATTGTTAACATAATCCCAAGCGGCAGGAGCAACAAATCATCCAAATAGCCCAAAACTGGAATAAAATCGGGTATCAAATCGATGGGGCTGAATGCGTAGCCCAGCGTGCAAAGCGCCAAGGCTTTGGCATACCACGGCACTCGTGGATCGCGCCATGCAAGCAGCAAGACACTTATTTGTTGTTTGAGGTGACGCGCTTGCTGTTGCCAGCGAGCAAACTGTTGCTTCATGCTTGGCCTGCCTCAGGCTGCACATTCAGCAAATTGAGGTAAATCTGTTCATCAAGCCGTGCTTGGCGCAACTGATCGCCCCAGAGAATTGGCTGAATGCCTCGCCAGCGCTCCTGCAGAAAATCTTCAATGGCCGCAACACTCTGTTGTGGCTCGGCAACTTCGGCTTCGTAGGCCAACGCAGCAGTGCGCATGGTGCAAAATCCGCCTTGGCATGGCCCCATGCCGATGCGTGTATCGCGGCGCAAATCGTCGATGCTGGTTGCCCCTGCTTGCCATGCATCGAGCAGCCGTTGGCGCGTCACCAATTCACATTCACAAATCAAATCGCCATAGCTTTGTTCGGCTTCGATGCTTGCGAGTGGTGCGCCAACCGTAAACAAGCGGCGCTGATCGGGCGCTGGAATTGATTCATCGGCGCTACGACATGGCTTGCTATTGCCAAGTTGCTTGGCAACCACATCAACCGTGCGTTCGGCCATCATGCGATAGGTCGTGTATTTGCCGCCGACGATTGAGACGAAGCCAGCCACGCCGTCGCGTTGGACGTGATCAAGCACCTTGAAGTCGCGACTTAGTTCGCGATCGTCGGTCGTAACTTGTTCGCGATAGAGTGGGCGCACGCCAGCCCATGCGCGCAACATGCGGGCCTGAGCCAAGCCAGGAATCAAAATCTCGCCTTCATCTAAAACGGTGGCAATTTCATGGGCCAGCATCGAGCGATCATCGGGGTCGGGCACGCTTTCATCGGTGGTGCCAGCAACGCACACTGTGCGCACTGGCACAATAATATCGCCATCGCCAGGCTGCTTGCAGCGATTGATGACGCTATTGACGAGGCGATGATTGAAGGCCACCATCACGCCCTTGCCGGCCACAATATCGACTGCAACTCCAGCCATTGCGGCAATTTTTCCAGCCCAAGCCCCAGCAGCATTAATCACTGCGCTGCAAGCTAGATTAAATTCCTCGCCAGTTAAATTGTTGCGCAAGCGAGCGCCAACTACCGTGCCTGCCTCGACGATTAAATCAACAACTTCGTGATAGAGTAAGGTCTGCCCGCCATACTCACGCGCTGAACGCACATTGGCCTCGACGGTCAAAAAGGCATCAGCTGAACCGTCGGCAACCTCGAATGCGTGCGAAATGCCGCGATTGAGCGCTGGTTCACGTTGCAAGAGCGTGCTGACCCGCACTTGTTGAGCGGGCACGCCTGCGGCAAAACACAAGCCCAAAAATTCCTCAGCATAGCGTTTGGGATCGTGCGGGGTTGACACAAAATAGCCACTGGTATCTTCGATGCAATGCGGAATAATGCGGCGCAAAATCTGGTTTTCGATTGCGCAATCGCGGGCGGCTTCGCGGTCGCGGCCAATATAGCGTGCCCCAGAGTGGAGTAAGCCGTGGTAGCGTCCGGTTGTGCCATCGGCCAAATCGCGGCGTTCGACCAAGATGCAGCGCAATCCACGCATTGCCAAATCGCGCAAAACTCCAGTGCCAGTTGCGCCGCCGCCAATCACTAAAACATCAGTTGAACTAGCCATGATCGAACATCCTTGTACCAGTTTAAACACCACGAAGATTTAAAGCAGCAAGCGCGTTAAATCTTCGTGCGAAGCAGATTAATTGGCTAATTAAGTGTAATGGTACATCAGGTTAACCACCGCCTGATTCCCTCACCCCAACCCCTCTCCCACGTGGCGAGCGAGGGGCTTTAATCCCGTGGTTCTGCCGCACGGCGTGGTGAAAACGGGCGCTCCCCCGCGCCCGCGTTTTCGTGGGCGCGGGGGTGAGGGAACACGGTTGCCAAGCTAATGAACCATTACACTTAAGTCTTACCAGCGGCCAATTTGTGGGCCAGCAGGGAACATAGCGCCAACCGAAATCCCAGTGTGAATCCGTTGAATGACTTCGCCCAAGAGCGGTGCAACCGACTTAACCACCAAGGCGGGCCAGCGTTTTTCTGGTGGCAAGGTGATGGTATCGGTGGTGACGAAGCGCTCGATTGGGCTATTTTTGAGCCGCTCAACTGAATCGCCATAGAGCAATGGATGGATACAGCAGGCGCGGACTGAACGTGCGCCGCGTTCCATCAACAGCTCCGAAACTCGAATCATAGTATGGCCGGTCGCAACTTCATCATCGACGATCACACAATCGTGGCCAGCAACATCGCCTAAAATTGCCAAATGGCCAACCGAACCATCTTGATGATTGATCCGGCGTTTTTCGACCAAGGCAAGGGGCATATTGACAGCTTCGGCAAAGTTGCGGGCTTTTTTGGCAAAGCCCAAGCCTGGAGAAACGATGATGCCATTTTCCAAGCCCCACGATTTGACTTCGTTGGTCAGCAAGTGCATGGTGCTCATTTCATCGACTGGAACGCTGAAGAAGCCTTGAACCTGGCCTGCATGCAAATCGAGGGTTAGGACGCGTTGTGCGCCAGCGGCCACAATCAAATCGGCCAATAAACGGGCGGTAATTGGCACGCGCGGTTGGTCTTTTTTATCGGTACGGCTATAGGCGAGGTAGGGAATGACAGCGGTAATGCGACCAGCAGAAGCCCGTTTGAAGGCATCGAGCATAATCAACATTTCCATAATCAGGTGGTTAAGCGGAGAACCTAACGATTGCACCACGAACACATCTTGTTCGCGGACACTCTCTTCAATTTTGACAAAAATATTTTCATTAGGAAAAGTATGGATGCTCAGTTCACCGTGGCGGATGCCAATGTACGAGCTGATCGCCTGCGCCAGGGTTGGGTTGCCCGACCCACTAAAAATGCGCATTTCATCAAAACGGCTCACGCGGTGTTCTCCTTATGCTTACAATCCAGGCTGGCTGGCAGCATTGCCAACCAGCGACTTGCGGCGATGTGCTATAACGTAATAGCGTGTTCAAACTCAGCGGCCTCGGCATGCGGGCCAATGATTGCTAAGTATAAGTTATCTGGGCGAATTAGGCGCTGCGCCACTCGTTGAATGTCTTCCAAGGTTACGGCTTCGATCCAAGCAACAATTTGCTCAACGGGAATAACTTCGCCGTAGCGTAGCTCATGGCGGGCATTGCGATTGGCAACCGACCATGTATCCTCAAGCCCAAGCAACATGCCACCTTTAACTTGCTCTTTGATGCGGTGCAATTCTGCTGGTGTCACCCCGTTATCGCGTAATTTGCGCAACTCTTCGACGACCGCGCTAATTGCATCGACGGCCTTGCTGACCTCCACGCCGCCATAGATAATCCACTTGCCAGCGTCGTCGTATTCGGCGGTGTAGGAGCCGACGCTATAGGCCAAACCACGTTCTTCGCGAATTTCTTGGAACAAGCGTGACGACATGCCGCCGCCAAGGATACTATCGAGCACACTCAAGGCCCAGCGGTCGCTATCGCCATAGCCAAACGACTTCAACCCGAGCACAAAATTGGTTTGTTCGGTCGGTTTATTCAGCAAATGCACAACCGGAGCATTACCAAAACTATTGGTTGCAATTGGCTTGGGCACTTCAAGGCTGCGATAGCTGCCAAAGAGGCTGGTTAAGCGATCGACAATTTCGGTGCTATTAAAGTTGCCAGCCAAGGAGATGACCGTGTTGCCAGCGACATAATGTTGATCGCGATAGGCTAAAAGATCCTCGCGGGTAAATGACCCAACGCTTTCGAGCGTGCCAGCAATATCGCGGCCAATTGGCTGATCGCCCCACATTAATTCATCGAGCAACTGATGCACCCATTGGGCGGGCACATCGAGCGACATTTTAATTTCCTCTTGAATCACCCCGCGTTCTTTTTCGATTTCTTTGGGTTCGAATAAGGCGGCGTTGAGCATATCAGTTAATACATCGATGCCACGTTCGGTATGAATATTGGCAACTTTACAGTAATAACAGGTTGTGTCGTAGGATGTGGAGGCGTTGATATAGCCGCCAATGCCTTCGATGGCATCGCTTAAATCTTTGGCAGTGGGATATTTGGCGGTGCCTTTAAAAAACATATGCTCTAAAAAATGCGAAATCCCAGTTAGGCGGGCATTTTCGTAGCGCGAACCAACTTGGGTAAAAATACCCATCGAAACCGAATGGGTATGAGGCATTTCATCGGTATAAATCCGCAGACCATTTGGCAAAACTACTTTTACAGGGGCCATGGCGTACTCCTAAAACCTGGTTAAATCATCACATTTCGCAATGGTTTAGGTTAATCATAACACGGCATTTTGTGCCAAGAAACAGCTCTTTTGGTGGGTTAGGCTAGGGGTTACTGGTAATGGCTGATTGGGTGCATGACCTTGCACCTGATGCCTATCTCTAGAAGTTCAGGGCATAACCTCCCCTCGATAAAGCGCACAACGAGATTGTATAATCGTCGTTGAGATGGAAGAGCAGCTGCGCAATTTCCCTTTTTGCATTAATCCCTCCTTCGCAAAAATGCTTTCTCCTCTCAAACACACCGTTATTGTTATGGGTGAAAGAGAGTAATCGCTGTGCTCATCAATTAATCCATAGCGCAATTCGTTCAGGCTGAATTAGCGTGTGCAAAGCGCATTGCTCGATGGCGATATTTGGCGGCTTGCTGAGATTTGGCTAAAGGGGGTTGGTATGAAACGTTATCTGTGCTTAGTTCTTTGCGGGTTGGTGCTGATTTTGGCGGCGTGCGCACCACACCAACCTGATCCAACCATTGGGCCAATAACGTATTACCTTAACGATGTAGGGAATTATTTTGGTGATGCCGCAAAAGTCTATCTTGCAAAGAACTGTTTCGATTTGCATGAATCAATCACCCTTCAGATTACCTTGCAAGCAGGCAACATCGATCTTGATGTTGCGCAGCGCTCATTCATTGTGCAAGGTCCGCTGTATACCGATAAGCCACCACAACGGTTTGTCTGGAATCCTCCCACAGCGGCTGTGCTTCGAGTCAGCGATCCCGCACAGCAGTACGACTGGACACTTCCCGACCTCGAACCGGGTATGTATATGCTCGTGATTGGCAATCCAACCAGTGAAAAAATCACACGGATGGAGGAGTTTGGTGTCACCTATCTGCGGAATTTCTATGATGTTAACATTCCGTGTGCGCAACTCGAAGCAGAATAACGATAGCAGGTCGTCGTGAGCAGGCATACTCATTTTGATAGCCAAGTGCAGTTGTACAGGGCTGCATAGGTGTCATGTCCGATCGATGGTTGATTGGTCATCCAAATGGATACACTACGATTAACCCAATAATCACCCCTTAATCAGTTCTTCATCAAAGAGAGAGTGTGTTATAATACAGCGCATCATATCGACAATCACCAATTAGTCCCGCTTTTTTAGTCCCAATCAGCGCCATATAGGCGTGAAATTTCAAGCTCTCCCCACATCGGTTGTACTATTTTCAGCCACGGGGTTCTCTCTGCAATCATCTGCCAAACTCTGTTTTAGATGGGTTTGGTTCAGGCTATAGATTGATATGCGAATTAAGGCACTGTCGATAAGGAGGTTGATTTTCGTCGTTGTATTCCCAACTCGCCCAGGTCTGAATTCGATATAGCTGAAGGAGTAACTGGTAGTGAAACATCGTTACACTCGTTTAGCAACGGTCTTAGCGTTGTTAACCATGTTAGCGGGCAATTTAAGCGCTAACAACGTCACGCGGGCAGCAGAACCCCTCAAGCCCAGTGTCGAAACGGCAACTGATTCGCTGCAAGTGAATCAAAGCACTGCTAACCGTTCAAACAAACCCACTCTTGCCCCATTGTATGGTGAATTTGCCAAGTCTGGCTCGGTTAAAGTTATTGTTCAGTTCCATGAAGCTCCGTTGGCAACCTATGCTGGCGACGTTAATGGTTTGAAGGCCACTGCCAATGCGCAAACTGGCCGTAACAAACTCGATGTCAAGACGGCTGATTCCCAAGCCTACTTGAAGTATCTCGATGGCAAGCATGCAAGCTTCCTGAAAGATGTCCAAGCCAAATCAAACCAAATCAAGCAACTTGCCGATTATCAAGTAGCCTTGAACGGGATGTTCTTGGAAGTTGATGTTTCAGCAATTACCGTATTGCGCAATCACCCTGAAGTTGCTTCGGTTGAAGTTGCTCCAGTCGAAAAGCTCGATACCGATAGCAGCAACCAATTTATTGGCACTGTTAGCTTTTGGCAAAATCTTGGCGGTGGCAACACTGGCACCAATGCTGGTGAAAACATTGTGATTGGGGTTATCGATAGCGGTATCTACAACCCTTCAAGCACCTTTACCACTACTGGTATCCACCCATCATTGCGCGACCCATCACCAGTTGGTGGCGATTACAGCGCATGGCCAGGTGGCTACAAAGGGATTTGTGCTACCAATCCTCCTGCGAATCAAGTATCACCAGACAACAGCTTTGGCGCTTGTAACGACAAGCTGATTGGGGCTTGGTGGTACAACGGCGGTGGGATTGCTAACCCTGGTGAAGCGAAATCACCAATGGACCAAAGCGGTCACGGCACCCACACCGCTACAACTGCTGGCGGTAACGGTGGCACCGTTTCACCATTCGGCACCGTTTCAGGTGTTGCACCTCGCGCCCGCATTATCGCCTACAAAGTCTGTTGGGAAGAAGATCCAACCGATACTGAAGACGGCGGTTGTAACGGTGGCGACTCAGTTTCAGCTATCAACCAAGCCTTGATCGACGGCGTTGATGTGTTGAACTACTCGATCAGCGGCGGCAACTCACCATGGACTGATGGCGTTGAAGTTGCGTTCCGTAACGCCAACGCTGCTGGCGTGGTTGTTAGCGCCTCAGCTGGTAACGCTGGTACCGTTGGTAGTGTTGCTCACAACTCACCATGGTTGATCACCGTTGCTGCTAGCACCCAAGCTCGCGAATTCAAAGGCTATATTAGCAACTTAAGCGGTGGCACTGGTGCTGCTCCAACCCCATTGGTTGGTGCGTCACTCTACCCAGGCTCAGTTACTGGCCAAATCAAATTGGCTCCACCCCAAGCAGGTGAAACTGTTGCCCCAAGTTTGTGTGTATCGCCCTATGCCCCAGGCACCTTCCAAGCAACCGATATTGTGATTTGTCGCCGTGGTAACAATGCCCGCGTGCTCAAATACGCCAACGTGTTTGCTGGCGGCGCTGGTGGCGGGATTATCGTTAACGCTACCGACAACCAAGGGATTGTTGCTGACTACTGCGCCAAAGTCTGTGTTCACCTCGAAAAGAACGCAACCTTGGAAAGTGCAGCTGGCGAAGCTTTGGTAACCTACGTTCAATCAGGCACCGTCACCGGTAAAGCCGATGGTGGGGTCAAAGTTACTGGCCCTGGCGATAAGATGGCTGGCTTCAGCTCAATGGGTCCTTCGCCAGTCAAAAACTTGATCAAACCAGACGTAACCTTGATTGGGGTTGATGTTAACGCAGGCCATACTGCTGATGTTTGGGACAACGATTTCGTCGATGGCGAATTGTTCCAAGTTATCGGTGGTACCTCAATGTCAAGCCCGCACAACGCTGGCGTGACCGCCTTGATGCGCCAAAAATACCCAACTTGGACTCCATTTGAAATCAAATCGGCCTTGATGACGACTGCTAAGACCAGCGTTGTCAAGCCAGATGGCGTAACCCCAGCTGATCCATTCAACATGGGTGCTGGTCGCGTCGATTTGACCAAAGTATTCAGCGCTGGTTTGGTGCTGAACGAAACTGTTTCAAACTTCGTTGCAGCAAATCCATCAGCTGGTGGCAACCCTGCAACCTTGAACATTGCCAGCGCCGCCAACGACGCATGTGCAATTGAATGTACGTGGACGCGGACTGTCAAGAATACCTTGAGTGTTGCAACAACCTGGACGGTTAGCGGTTCAACCTCGCCAGTCACGGTTACTGCAACTCCTGCGAGCTTGAACTTGGCTCCAGGTGCAACCGGAACCATCACGATCAAGGCTAATGTTGCTGGCCGCCCAATCAATGGCAACTGGATCTTTGGTGAATTGCGCTTGACTGAATCAGCCAACCGCGCACCAGCCGTCCACTTCCCAATTGCAGTCAAGGCAACTTCAGGTGGCGTGCCCGCTAACGCTTCGGCAACCACCCGCCGCGATAGTGGCAAGGTGACTGTTGGTGGCTATAACGCTATCAATGTTACCAACTTGACCATCCGCGAATTTGGTTTGACCAAAGGTCTGCAGGTTACTGAAGTTATCACTGGTGACAGCGATGACGGTTCAGTCTATGATGACATCAATGATGGTACCTTCTACGAATCGTTTGTGATTCCTGCTGGCGCAAGCAAATTTGCCGCCCGCATCGCTGAAACGACCTCAGAAGATGTCGACATGTACATTTTCCGCGATACCAACGGCGATGGCATTCCTCAAGAAAGCGAAGAAATTGGTACCGCAACGACCCCATCAGCCTTAGAAACCTTCACGTTGGCTAACCCAGCTGCAGGAACCTATATTATCTTGGTGCAAAACTGGGCCGAATCAGTCAATGCTCCAGATCCAATTACGCTCGAAGCCTACTATATTCCAACCACCAACCTTGGTAACTGGGATGTTGTTGGCCCAGCCAACGTTTCAGGCAGCGCTCCATTCAGCGTTGATATTTACTGGGACGAGCCAGCTCTCGAAGCTGGTGATGTTTGGTTCGGCGAATTTGACCTTGGCACCAGCCCAGCCAACCCAGGTAGCATTGGCCGCACCACCTTCCGGCTCGAAGTCTTGGAGCCAGAAGTGAGCGTCAATGTGAGCGATACAACGGTTGATGTTGGCGAATACGTCACCTATACCTTGACGATTTCCAACGCTGCCGCGATGGACGATACCTTCTACATTACCAACACCTTGCCTGTCGGCTTGGAATTAGATGCAAGCAGCTTGCCTGCTGGCGCTAGCTACAACGCTGCAACCCGCACCATCACTTGGAGCGGCGTGGTCGAAGGTGCTGAAACAGGCTATACCTTCAGCGATAGCCGCAACGGTGGCATAGCATTCGATAACTTCGATGTTTCAGCCGATGCGAACGCTACCGCCGTTTGTGCCGAAGCTCCATTCGCCTCATGTGATGAAGCACTCATTGGCTTTGATATTGCACCATTCAATATTCGCGCCTTTGATGTCAATCACAGCGACGTGCTGATTAGCTCAAATGGTACCTTGCACCTTGCCGAGGTTGGGGCCAACGATGAGCTGTTCACCGCACAGCAAATGCCTGATCCAACCGCTCCTAACGGAACGTACTCAGGTTTGTGGACTGACTTGGACTTGAACGGTACCTCAGCATCCGATCCAGGCGCAGGCGAGTTCTATGTCTTGATTGTTGATGGGGTCAATCCAAACGAGCCTACCGCACCTTATGTCGCAATCGAATACCAAGGTGCTCAACAATTTGGTTCAGCCACTTCGAACCTTAACTTTACCAATTATGCCCGCGCTGATGGTGAAGTATCAGAGTTCTGTACCGTCTATGGTACGCTCACTGGCAACTTAACCACCTTCCCTGATGGTGTTGCAGTTGGGATCGAAAATAACGATGGTACGTTGGGTGCAACTTACTACCATAGTGATGATAGCTCAACCAGCGCTCGCGTTCCAACCGCAGGCACAACCATCTGTACTTCGGTTGGCGCTGGCGAACCAGGTACTGTAACCATCAGCTACCGCGCTCGCGCAACCCAAGCTGGCACCTTGACCAACAGCTTTGAATATAGCTCGGCTTCAGATCGCAACACTGGTAGTGTTGAAGTCGCAATCGAAGCAGTTCAAGCAGTGTTCAAGATGTTCTTGCCATTGGTTAGCAAGTCGTAAGCTTTGACCAATTGTCGGTTACAATGCCCTCACTCCTTGCGAGTGAGGGCATTTTTTTATTTGAGATCGCTCAATGTTGTATGATCTTACAGCGTTTTTCAGCCAAGCTACCGCCCCATTGCAGCAACGCATCGTCTGGCTGATGTACTATGCAGCCGAGCAGCGTTTGGCCTGCTATGTGGTTGGTGGCTGCGTTCGCGATTGGCTGCTGGCGCGTCCAGTTGGCGATATAGACATTGTGGTCGAGGGCGATGCGATTGCGTTGGCCGAGGCTTGGGCCGCAGTCTGGCCTGATCAGCTGCATACTCACCCGCCATTTGGTACCGCAACCCTGAGTTGGCTGGATGCTGGCGCGCTGGTCAGCTTGGATCTGATTTCTGCCCGCCGTGAGCACTATCCCCAACCTGCGGCCTTGCCAGTTGTGAGCTTTGCTAGCTTGGCTGACGATCTGGCGCGGCGCGATTTTAGCATCAACTGTTTGGCCTTGCAGCTGGTCAACCAGCCGACAAGCGTGATTGATCCACACAATGGTTTGGTTGATCTTCAGCATGGTTTGATTCGGGTCTTGCATGAGCGCAGTTTTATCGATGACCCAACCAGAATCTTGCGGGCCGTGCGTTTTGCAGCCCGCTTAGAATTTACACTTGAGCCAACCACCGCCGAGCTGTTGCAACAAGGCTTGCCATGGCTTGATCAGACCACGCCCGCCCGTTTGTGGAATGAATTGGGCTTGCTTTTAAGCGAGCCAAGTGCGCTCAAAGCGTTAAGTTTGGCTGATGAATGGGGCGTGTTGCAACAACTATTTGGCTGTGCTTGGCCACCTGCCTTCAATCAACAAGCGCAACGCTTGCTTACAAATTTGCCAAACGAGCAATTGGCAATTGGCTGGTTGCTGTTGATGAGCCAACTTGAACCAAGTGTTGCCCAAGCCCAAACCAAGCGCTTTGGTCTGCCCAAGCCGATTCGTCAAGCAGTTGTGCAATGGCATGAATTGGCGAATACTGCTGCTCCGCTGCTAAACACCACGCTCTCAGCGGGCAAGCTTGATCGCTGGCTTAGCCCGTTTGAGCCGTTGGTTTTGCAGGTTTGGGCCAGTGCCCAAACGCCCCTCGTTCAACAACAGTTTGGCTATTACTTGCAGGTGTTGCGGCCAATTGCCAGCCAGCTAAGTGGGCATGATTTGCAAGCCCAAGGCATTAAGCCAGGCCCAGAGTATAAAACGCTGCTTGCCGCTGCGCGCGAGCGCCAACTTGATCAATTTGCAGCTGAAAATCCGAATCTTTGCTAAGATAGATGTGGATGAGCCAAGGCGATTGGCAGCTGTTTCGGCCCAAGTAGAATCGCCCTTGAACTAGGAGTAATGCCAATGACGACATTCGATTTAAGTGGCAAGGTGGCAATCGTAACTGGTGCATCACGGGGAATTGGTGAGGCAATTGCCCACCATTTTGCCCAAGCAGGAGCCAAGGTTGTGGTTTGCGCGCGCAAATTAGAAAGCCTGCAAACCGTCGCCGATAGCATTAATCAAGCTGGTGGCACGGCGCTGGCCTTAGCTTGCCACACTGGCAAGCGCGAGCAAGTGCAAGCGGTGGTCGCCCAAACCTTGGCCGAATGGGGCCGAATCGATATTGTGGTCAATAATGCAGCAACTAATCCGCATTTTGGCCCGTTGCTCAACTCCGATGCTGCCCAATGGGATAAAACCTACGAAGTCAATGTTAAGGGCTATTTTTGGCTGATCCAAGCGGCGGCTGAGGCCATGCAAGCCCAAGGCGGCGGCTCGATTATCAATGTGGCTTCGGTGGCAGGCCTGCAACCAGCGACCGCAATGGGAATTTACAGCATCTCCAAGGCAGCAGTGATTGCCATGACCAAGCAGTTGGCTCAAGAACTCGGCCCGTTCAATATTCGGGTTAATGCGTTGGCTCCAGGCTTGATCAAAACCAAATTTAGCTCAGCGCTGTGGGATAACGAGGATCTGAATCAGAAAATTGTGGCTGGCACACCCCTAGGCCGCATTGGCACGGTCGATGAAGTTGCCGCCGCTGCCTTATATCTGGCCAGCGATGCCGCCGCCTTTACCAGCGGCACTGTACTGACTATGGATGGCGGCAGCCTTGTTGGCGGGATTTTGGGCTAATAGAGAACAGAGAACAGAGAGCATAGAACATAGGGCAGAGATCAGGGGGTTGGGATAATATTTCAACCACGAAGGACACGAAGAGTACGAAGAAAATGCGGGCGAGGGGCTTTAATCGTGCGGTTCTGTCGCGATGCGTGATACAAAACGCCAGCTCCCCCTCGCCCGCGTTCAGTGGGCGAGGGGTGCTTACAAGGGTAGGTTGTTAAGATCCCCTCACCCCAACCCCTCTCCCGTGCGCGGGCGAGGGGCTTTAATCGTGCGGTTCTGTCGCGATGCGCGATATAAAACGACGGCTCCCCCTCGCCCGCGTTCAGTGGGAGAGGGGGCTGGGGGGTGAGGGGATCTTAACCATGGCGTATTCTTTCACAGTTGTTAAAAACCTACCCTTGTAAGGTTGGGGGGTGAGGGAACATGATTGCCACTCCAATGGATCAATACACATAGCCCCTAACCCCTACTTCAATCCTTCATCCTTCATCCCTCTGCCTTTACTCTTCGCCCCTAACCCCTACTTCATCCTTTATACCTCGTAATTCGGTCACTCTGCGCCGCTGCGTTTAAAGCTACTCTTTTGGCTTTTGATTTGTTCTCTGTTCTGTGAACCTTCATCCCTCGTCCTTCATCCTTCATCCTTACTAAATATCGGGCATTGGTTCTGGCTCGCCGAGCGCATCGCCATACCAGCGTTCGAGCCAGGCCAAGGCTTCGCTAAGCCGAGCTTGGGGCATGCGGCGGTAGGTTGTAATACCCCATTGGCGATACAAGCCATCGAAAATCGCCGGATATTCGTTGCGGCGCGAGCGTTCGCCCACCACTTGGGCTACCCGCCGCACCGTTCGGGCCAATAACACTGCGTTGGCCTCGATTTCGGCGCTCATGCCGCCCATTTCGCGGGCTTCAACATCGGCGCTGAGCTGACGCTCAAGCAACATCTGCTCGCGGGTTAGGTTGGCGACGGCCAGCGCGCCACGATAGGCCACTTCGGCTTGGGTTTGCTCCCAACGGTTGGGCAATAGTTGGTCGTTGGTTTCAAAGCCTTGCGGGCGAAAGCTCTGCCACAGCACCGATGCCATTTCGCTGCTCAAGGCCTGCACAATTGGCGCAGCCTCAGCACTCACGCTCTTGGGATCAAGCCCTGCCACCCACAAGGGAATCAGATCGATGCGTAAACATGGCTGGCGCTCATCCTCGCCATCGAGATTGGGTACACTCAGTTGGCGTAAGCCCGTTGCCAAGGTGGCATGCGCTTTGATTCGCTTGAGTTGTGGCGCATGCGGAATCTCCAGCATGGCACAAACCACCGGAATCGAAGCATAGGTTTGGTTGGGATCAAGCGCGAGAATCTGGCCTAGCTCGCTATTATAAAAATGTTGCATATTAATCCTTTTAGCTAGCCCTTGAGGCGTTCGAGCATGGTGTTGTGTGCGGCTAGTTCCAACTGGTCATCAAGTGGCTTGAGGGTGGCGTTTGAGCCATAGCGCCGTTGCAGCGCTAGCTCAAGCAAATGGTCGGCAAAATGGGGATTTTTGGGCAGCAACGAGCCATGCATATAGCAGCCAATCACATTTTGCCAAACCGCGCCTTCGCTGCCATCTTTGCCATTGTTGCCATGGCCAGCCAGCACCTTGCCCAAGGGCTTAACCCCCGATCCAAGGAAGGTGCCGCCGCTATGGTTTTCGAAGCCAACTAGCGTTTGGCTGCCAGTGCCCCAATTGGCCTCGATCAGCAAATTGCCAATCAGGCGTTGGGTGCTGCCCACGGTATGCACATCCAACAAGCCGATGCCTGGTAATTTCTCGCCAGTATGGGTTAAAAAATAATGGCCGAGCAGTTGATAGCCACCGCAAATCGCCAACAACACCATGCCAGTTTCGGCAGCGCGGCGCAATGGCTCTGCTTGTTGCTCAACAAAATCAGCAGCGATTAATGCTTGGCCACTATCTTGGCCCCCGCCAAAAAATGCCAAATCGACACTTTGCCAATCGATGCTGCTGCCAGGCATCACCGGAATCAGGGTTGTTGTAATATCGCGCCATGCACAGCGCTGGCGTAAGGTGATAATATTGCCACGATCACCATAAATATTCATCTGTTCAGGGTAAAGATGAGCAATTGTCAGGTTGTACATCGCATCCTCCACGTATTCGTGCTCATTGTACTACGCTCGGCTGCTTAACAAAACCTTGATACTCATCGCGTATAACTGTTACCTGCGTTTGATGTTGTACTGTTCAAAGGATAATTTATGCACCCATTTTTACTTAATCCCAAGAATGCCGCTGTTGTGACGCGCCAAAAACCCTATGGCAGCGGTAAATTTGTTTGGTTTATGTTGCTGTTTAGTCTGCCGTTTTTGCTGGTTGGTTGTATCGCTTTGGGCTTTTTGCTGCGTGATGTTGGCGCTACTCAAGCGCTGATCAATGGCGATGATACCCAAGCAACGATCACCCAGCTGAGGATCGAGAATAGTGGCGATGATCCAAGCTATTTTGTCGCTTATCGCTTTGAGGCTCCGTTCAATGGAGCTAGTCGTACCATTGAATCAAGCCATATCATCAATCAAGAAACCTATAACACGTTGAGCGAAGGTGCTGCGGTTGCAGTTCGCTATGACCCTGCCAATCCAGAGGTTTCCAAATTAAGCGCGCTGGTGAATTGGAATAATGTGTTGATGCAGCTGGCGTTTGCAGTGATGTTTAGTTTGTTTGGTGGGCTTGCGTTAATCTTCTTTGTGATTCGGCCATGGCGTTTGACTAAGGCATTGCGTGCACGGGGCCAAATGCTGCCTGGGCAAATTATTAATGCTAGCGCTGAAAAAGATGGCGATGGCGATTGGAATTTAGAAGTTAAATATTATTTTGTTTCGCCTTATGGCGTAGGAATAACCAAAACCCAAAGTGCGATTCGCAACGATTTACGCAACACAGCGCCGCCGCCAGCCAACACGCCAATTGTGGTGATGTTTGCTGATGAGCGGAATTTCACGCTGTTGTAAATTGGGTTCCCCTCACCCCAACCCCGCTCCCACGTGGCGGGCGAGGGGCTTTTTTATGGCGGTTCTGCCGCAATGCGTGGTTAAAAACGGCTGCTCCTCCTCGCCCGCGTTTTCGTGGGAGCGGGGGCTGGGGGGTGAGGGGATTCCACTGCAAGCGTGATAAATCAGTTCCAAAGCCTGATGCCAACGCCCTGATCTGCTATATACTTATCCTAATATGCGGGAAATTTCATAGGCGCTTTGGAGGCTGCATGGCAACGCGGACAAGTGGGCAGGCTGTCGCTCTGACAGGCCTTTCGGTCATGGTGATGATGACATTTTCACACGCCATGAATGATATGTGGACTTCATTGCTCTCACCATTGCTGCCAAGCATTAGCGATACTTATCAGGTGTCGATTGGCCAAACTGGGATTTTGGTGGCGATTTTATCGTTTGCTGGCTCGATGCTTCAGCCATTGCTTGGCGCAGTTGGCGATTATGTTGATCGGCGCTGGTTGGCGGCGTTTGGCCCGGTGCTGACGGCAGTTGGCCTAACTTTGATTGGCTATATGCCCAACTTTTTTATGCTTGGTGCGTTGATTATGCTTGGCGGTTTGGGCAGCGCAATTTTTCACCCTGCTGGCGCGGCCTACATCGCTATGGGCGCGAATCCTAATCAACGTGGTTTGTTTGTTTCGATCTTCTCTGCTGGTGGAACGTTGGGCATGGCCTTTGGTCCCTTGATTGTTGCCCAGTTTGATTTGAATAGCTTGCCCTATTTGCTGCCAGCTGGCATTCTGATTGGGGTTATAACCTTTTTGATTATTCCTTCGGCGGCCCAAAATCGCAGCCAACCAAAAACGCTACGCGATTATATCAGCGTGTTTCAAGGGCCATTGCGTTGGCTCTGGTTTATGAGTGTGCTACGTTCGCTTTCGAGCGTTTCATATAGCAGTTTGTTGGGCTTTATGCTGCGGGATAGGTTTGATCAGGGAATGGCCGATGCCCATGTTGGCCCAACCTTGGCGGTATTCAATATTGCTTCGGCGGTTGGTGGCATTGTGGGCGGGCGAATTTCAGATCGAATTGGGCGCACGGTGGTGCTGCGTTCCAGCATTTTGAGCACGATTCCCCTCTTTATTGGCTTAGTCTTGTCGTCGCCCTTGGATTGGTGGTATTACCCCTTGACGGCGGTGGTTGGGGCGATGGTGATGGCGAATATTCCGGTTTCGATTGTGACCGCCCAAGAATATGCGCCGCAGCATATTGCAACCGCAAGCGCCATGATGATGGGCTTTGCTTGGGGAACCTCGGGTGTGCTGTACCCAATTATTGGTAGCCTCGCCGACTTAGCCTCGCCAACGTGGGCGATGATTGCAGCAATTGGCTTGCTCTTGCCTGCCTTCTTTATTACGGTGCGCTTGCCAGAGCCTGAACGTACAACGACGATTGGCTAGGGGAAAAGGATGAATTATGAGGGATGAAGGATGAATCGAAAGGATGAAGGATGAATTATGAGGGATGAAGGATGAATTGAACGTGGAGGAGATCAAACAGACATTGGTTTAACGCAGAGGCGCAGAGTATTTAGGATGGCTATTGGCTAGAGGCTATTGACTATCGGA
The DNA here is from genome assembly GCF_016907925.1 of Herpetosiphon giganteus. Lineage (GTDB taxonomy): Bacteria > Chloroflexota > Chloroflexia > Chloroflexales > Herpetosiphonaceae > Herpetosiphon > Herpetosiphon giganteus. The sequence goes on from NZ_JAFBCZ010000005.1 coordinate 197,558, forward strand.
GATTGATTTGAATCCTAACCAATGTTCCGATAGCCAATAGCCTCTGGCCTTCGTGCTCTTCGTGCTCTTCGTGGTTAAAAAATATGCTCTATGCTCTATGCTCTATGTTCTTATTTTTCACATCGCGATACTGACCAGAGAGTGCATTCCAGCGCACTTTGATCACATCGCGCAGGTTGCGCCACGAATCGCGAATATTATCGACCTTGGTTTCCTCGCCATAACGCCATGTGACGGGCACTTCGGCAATTTTATAGCCACGGCGCAACGCCAAATACAACACCTCAACATCAAAGGCAGTGACGGCAGCACCTTTGGGCGCTTCGGTCGTATCGTCATATAAGCGCATGCGGCCAAAAACATCGTGCGAGGCTTCGCGGCTGAAAACCTTAAAGCCACATTGGGTATCTTGAAACTTGCCAATGCCCAAAATTCGCACAATCAGGTTGAACACTCGCCCCATCAGGTGGCGCATAAATGGCTCGTCGATGCGGCTGGCCCCTGCGCCCTCGCGCGAGGCAATTACAATATCATACTGTTGTTGCAGTTTGGCTTCAAGTTTGGGCCATTCCTGCATCGGTACTGCCAAATCGGCATCGGAAAAGAGCACATACTCGCCGCTGGCTTGGGTCATGCCAGTGCGCACGGTGTAGCCTTTGCCGCGATGTGGATTTTGAATCACCCGTGCTTGGGCATAGGCGCTGCATGCCGCTTCTGCAACTGCCACGGTTTGATCGCTACTGCCATCATCAACCACCAATAACTCCCATGACCATGGTTGGGCGTTGAGAAATTGCAAAACTACAGGAAGGGTTTGCGGTAGTCGGCGGGCTTCGTTATAGGCCGGAATTACCACCGAAAGATACGGGGCCATGGGGACTCCTATCGTCCAAGCCAAGCAAGCAGCCGCTGTGCTTCTGCTGTGGCTAGCTTTCGTTCACGCCAAATGCGCGGAATGAGCCGCAACCCAGCCCATTGCCCACGTAAGCGAGCGCGGGCGGCCTCTCCCCTCCAGTGGCGGAGTGCTTGCCCAAAAATCGTGAGTTGCGACCAGAGAAAGGCAGGAAGGGCATGCGGCCAAGCTTGAATTGGCATATGTCGCAGCCAAAGCACAATAAAATTACGGCCACAATAATAGCTGGCTCGCACGCCACCACCAGTTGCGCTCAGGTGGTGCAAGACGCGCGCTTGGGGCACAAACAGCGTACGCATCCCAGCCCGCCGCGCGCGTAAATTAAGATCGACATCCTCGCAATACATCACCAACAATGGGTCGAGCAAGTTGCCAGCGGTATCGACAAGTTGTTGCAAACTGCTGCGTTTGTAGGCTGCTGCGCCAGCGCAGGGGCCAAAAACCTCGCTGATTGCATCATACTGGCCATGATCTGGCTGCCAAACCCCACGACTCCATGGCACGCCATTCCAATCGTAGCCATCGCCAGTCGTGTGCAAATGGTCTGGTTGGCTGTAGAGCAGCATTTTGGCGGCGGCAAAATCGTAGGCTGGAAAACGCTCAAGCGTATCGATTAATGCAGCAACAAAATCTGGCCCAACTTCGGTATCGTTGTTGAGCAAAATGACCCACGGCGCATTGGTGGCCTGAAACCCACGATTGACTGCGGCCACAAACCCTTGGTTGCTCGGCTGAATTAGCCAATTAACCTCAGGATAGGCAACCTGCAAAGCGGGAACGCTCCCATCTGGCGAGGCATCGTCAATCACCGTGATTAGAAAATCGCTGCGGGTTTGTTGGCGTAAGCTATCGAGGCAGGCTACTAATAACTGCGCGCCGTTATAATTGGGTATCAGAATGTCGATGTTGTGGCTCATTCAGTTGGCTCGTCGATGGCTGCGACTGCGGCAATAACCGCTGCTTGCCAGCGTCGCAAGCGAATGCCCATGGCTGCTGCTGCATTATTGCTGAGCGCAGAAAAAGGCGGCGGGCTGCTTGGGCGACTAAATTCTGCTGAGCTAATTGGCTCAACTGGCAGGTCGATGCCTGCTGCTGCCAAGACGGCACAAGCCAGTTCATGGCGCGAACAAGCACCCTCATTGACGACGTGATAAATCCCAGGAATATTGCTATCGACCAATTGGCGAATTGCCCACGCGGCCTCGGCGGCATGGGTTGGCGTGCCAACCTCGTCGGTCACAACCCGCAATGGTTCACCGGTTTGCAGTCGTTCGCGGCCTAAACGGGCGATGGTACGCACAAAGTTGCGTTGGCCGCCAAACAACCAAGCAACCCGCGTGATAAAAACATTCGGCGCATGCTGCAAAACTGCCTGTTCGCCGCCCCATTTTGAGCGCCCATAGGCATTAATTGGCGCTGGCTGATCGTACTCGCTATAGGCTTGTTGGCTATTGCCACTAAATACTTCGTTGGTGCTGACATAGACCAACGGAATATCGCGATCGCGGCAGGCAAGGGCTGCATATTTTGGCCCCAGCGTATTTTCGCGAAAGGCCCGCGCAGGATCAAGCGCACAGCCATCGACATTAGTGAAGGCTGCTGGCAACAAGACCAAATCTGGCGCAAGCTGATTAATCGCTGCCCGCGCTGCTGGCTGGCTTAAATCAAGTTCTTGGTGGCTGGGTACGAATAATTGATGGTCGGCAAACGTTTTGGTCAGCTCGCTGCCAAGTTGGCCGCTTGCCCCAAGGATCAACACACGCATATAAACTCCTTTGCGCGGCGCATGGTAGAACAAGCCCTCGCATTCGTCAATTAAATTGGGCTTGTTTAGGCGCTTGGGGTGATACGATTGGCAGTTTCACCAAAATAATAGTGCTCGACCAAGCGTTTGAGTTCGGCGGTATCTAAGGCATCGTAGGGTGTTAGCCGCGGCTCAGACCAACGGCTCAAAAACTCGCGGACGCGCCCAAAGTGGTAGCTTTCGCCTTCTTCTAAAACGCTGGTATCTTGCGAGCACAGCAATTGGCCGCGACTGTTGTAGATAAAAATATGCGGTACGCCATCGAAGCCTGGCAAATGTTCTAAAAAGGTTTTATTTTTTTGCTCATCATCGCCAACTAAAACTTTGACCGCAACATAATGGATGTCACGCAAATAGCGCAATTGGGGATGGGCATTGATAAACGCATCTAAGCGATGACACCAAATACACCAATCGCCACCAAGCTCGACTAAAATATTTTTCCGTTCACGTTGCGCAGTTTCTAAAGCGTTGCGCATATCGGCAAACGGATCACGTTCTGCATCAAAGAGCGAATCTGTCATGTATTAATTCCTCAACGGTTGTGATTTTATGCTTGCTTCGAGCTTGCTCTCGGGACGCAACAATCAACAGTACTTTAAAGCTGCCCTTATTATAGCGGTTTCTTTTGAATTTGCAGCGCCATGCTCCACCCAAACTCACCCATAGATTGGGGTAACCCTAACCTGCTGATACACCTTTTGACCCATTGTTGCTTTAGCCTAAAGTTGCTATGCTTAAACGTGAGAGATTTCCCCTAAACTATAATCTCTTTGCATTGTCGCGCGCAAACTGAACTTAACCAGCGGCCTGCTGGTTTAGCCTAGTGGTCTAAACCAACCCGTTGCTAATGGCTACCTTTATGCAGTTATATGGAGATGGAGATGAACCTGAAGCGTTTGATCGTTGGATTATGTTTAGGATTATGTACGATTGTCCCTGCGGCGACCGCCCAACAACCTCAGATTCCGCAATCAACCAATCAACCACAAATTGAAGGCACTTGGAGCGATGAATTTGCGGTCTATGACCGCTCCGAGATGAATGATTATCCGCTACGCCCAATCGAATGGAATAACAGCCTGTATTCAGGCATGTATAACCATGGTGTGGCTGCGTGGAATGGCAAGCAATGGCTCCAAATCGGCAACCTCGAAGGCCGCGCGATTGCCATAACTTGGCATCAAAATAAGCTTTACGCCTATGGCAAATTGAATTTAGCAGGTACGCCAATCAGTATGGCCTATTGGGATGGAACCACTTGGACGGCCATGCCCAACCAGATTTCTTATAGCCTATCCGTGACGCTTGCAAGCTATAACAACCAACTATATCTCGCGAGTGGCAATCCATTTACGCTTGATGGGCAAGCGATTGAGCATTTGGCGCGTTGGGATGGCACACAATGGCACGATGTCGATGTTGGCGTGCAGGGCATGATCCTCACAACACTTGTGCGCCCCGATGGCTTGTATGTTGGTGGAACACTATTTTCTGAGAATGGCCAACGCCAAAGTGTGATGCGTTGGGATGGCAGCCAATGGCACGAGGTTGGTAGCCCATTAACGGGTTTAGTGATTGATCTCGAATGGGCCAATGATCAGCTGTATGTTGGCGGCATGTTTACCTCAACGCTTAATCCTGCAATCAACAATATTGCGGCCTGGAATGGCAGCGGTTGGGATAGCTTTGGTAATGGAATTAGCAACCAAGTGCATAGTATTGCATTCTTAGATGATACGCTGTATACGATTAGCCGAACGCATGATACGAGCGCTGGACATCGACTGCAACGCTGGAATGGCAGCGCTTGGGAGAGCCTTGCAACCACGACTGTAGGAATATCGGCAATAGACATGCTTCGTTATCCTGATGTTGGGTTATTGAGCTATCAAGATCAACTGTTAGCTTTTGGCTCGATCACATTTCCTTATCCTAGCCCTACTCAATTGAGCCAAGGTTCGATGGCATTAGCGTGGAATGGTGAGCATTGGGAATCGATGACTCCCAATGGACTACTGGTTAAGGATCGTGACCAACAGCCGACTATGCTCGCCACGAGCGGCGAAACGGTCTACACCGCGGCCACGAATCTTTATTGGGGCAATGGCCAAGCAACATTGGCGACATTTGTAGCTGGGCAAACTTGGCAAACCGTATTGCCGCCCAATTCGCTGGGAGGGTATCGTGCTTTTGAGGCTGAAACTTACCAAACAGAACTATTTGCAAACATCGAAAGTGGACTTTTTCGGGTTGTTAGTGGTACGGCTGAGTTGCTTGCACCTGTTGAAATTCATTCGCTGGCCCAAGCCAATAACCGCTTATATGTGGCTGGCGATTTTGAGCAATTCAATGCTGTGACCGCTCACAACCTTGTAGTTTGGGATGGCACAACATGGCAAGCCTTGAATGCGCCAGCAGCGTTTGATCGAGTCACAATCGTCGAGGCCTACGGCAACCATGTCTATATTAGCGATGGCTCACAACTGGCTCGTTGGGATGGCACGCAATGGCAAACGCTGGCAACTGGAGTTAATCAGATTACCCAAATTGAGCCAAGCGCAAGCGGCGTGTATGTTGCTGGCACATTTAGCAGCATCGCTGGGGTGAATGCAGCAAAAATCGCTGCTTGGAATGGCTCGCAATGGTCAGCTTTAACTGGTGTAATCAATGGCCCAATCAACGATCTTGAGCTTGGGCATGATGGCTTGTATGTGGCAGGCTCGTTTAGCGGCATTACCGATGGCGTAGTTAGCCCAGGCATTCTGCGCTGGAATGGCGTTTGGCAGAGTGTTGGCGGTGGCGTGCAATATCGCTATACGCCACAAATTCCAATCAACGTGACCCACTTAGCCGCCACGCCAAGCAGAATGTATGCGGTTGGTAGCTTCGATAGCGTTGGCAAGCGCTATGAATCAGCCAAGATTGCTGCTTGGAACTATGGCTCTACGCAGCCAATTATAGCTGCGCCTGATCATGCCACTACCTATCGGCCACAGCCGGTCAGCGTTGATGTGCTGGCCAATGACTGGACGATTGATAATGGGCCATTACAGCTTGCATTAGTTACCGCAAGTAGCGATGGTACAGCTACGATTAGCGGAACCAAACTGCTTTTTACGCCAAACGTCGATTTTCAGGGGACAACGACCGTGAGCTATCACGTGCGTAATCCATTGCGTGGCATTACTACCACTGGCTATCTAACGATTGAAGTGCAGAATCATATGCCAACCCCTAGCCCAATTACGATCAGCGTGCAACCACAGAGCACAACCACGATTGATGTTTTGGCAGGGCTGGTTGATTTGAATAACGATCAATTGACGATTACTAACGCAAGTGCTACTGCTGGTATAGTCGACATAATCGATAATCAACTGCGCTATCGTGCGCCAGATCGCGCACTATCAAACGCGACGATCAGCTATAGCATTAGCGATGGCCATGGCGGTTCAGGTGTGGCAACGATTGTGGTCCAAAGTGGCAACTATCAGCTCTATTTGCCCTATACCAGCAAATAATCAATTCAGATCGAGCGGTAGGCGCACGTTGCTTGCCGCTCAGCATAAACCTAAGGAGAGAATGCAGATGTCGAAACTACAAAAAATAGCCAGCCTGTGTATGCTGATCGTGCTTGGCTTGAGCATAATTCAACAACCAGTTACACCCGTTGCTGCCGTCGAACCGCAACAACCTGTTGCACCCGTTGCCGCCGTTGAACCACAACAATCAAGCAGTGCTGGTTCATGGAGTGCAGCCTTTTCCTCGCCCTTGAAAAGCAATTATGGTTATATGCCAGGCCGTCCAATTGAATGGAACGGCACGTTGTATGCAAACATTCTCTCGCTTGCCAATAACGCTAGTGATGCAGGCGTTGGCTACTGGAACGGCCAGCAATGGTTGAAAATTGATGGATTAACCGGTTTGGTTGATTCGGTTGCGGTACACCAAAACCGCCTTTATGCTGTGGGACGTTTGAAGCTTGGCGGCAAAGACATCAACCTTGCCTATTGGGATGGCAACATGTGGACGGCGATGCCCCATCGATTTAACGGCGCTGCCTACTTAAATTTAGCCAGCTACAATAGTCAACTCTATGTTGGTGGTGATAATCTGGTGATCGACGGCCAAGCCTATGGAGCCTTAGCACTCTGGGATGGTCTGCAGTGGCACGCTGCGGCTGCGGGCATCGACGGCGTTGTGTTCAATATGCTGGTGCGGCCCGATGGTTTATATTTAGGTGGTTCGTTCTTATTCAATGGCCAAGGCACTGGTTTGCTCTATTGGAACGGGAGCCAATGGCAGAATGTGGGCGGCGGAGTTTATGGCTTAGTCTTTGATTTGGAATGGGCCAATAGCCAACTCTATATCAGTGGTCAATTTACCTCAACGCTTGTGCCCACCATGAAGAATATCGCCGCATGGAATGGTACCAGTTGGAATACCTTTGGTACGGGGATTGTCAGCGCGACACACAATCTTGCGCTGGTTGATGGCGAGTTGTATGCGCTCAGCAAAAAATCATACAATTATCCTAATCCTGCGCGGTTTCAGTTGCATCGTTGGGATGCAACCCAGTGGACAACCCTCTCAACCATGCAAGAACAAAGCCTTAATGGGAGTTGGTTGCGCTTACCCGATGCGGTGTTGCTCAATTACAATCAGCAATTGTTTGCTTTTGGGCCGTTCATGTCATCGCAAGCTATTGCCAATTCCAGCCTGTATACGTGGGGCGATTGGGCCTTGCGTTGGGATGGTGCATACTGGCTATCAATGACCCCAAGCGGGATTGTTTCTAATGGGAATGAGGGACCAAGTGTCGTTCTCACCACGGATAACGAAGATCTCTATGCCCTCGCCAACAAGATGCATTGGAATATTGCGTGGGCCACTTTAGCCCATTTGAATGCGCAAAATCACTGGCAATCGTTGGTTGCATATACCTATCAACCAGCTTTGGGTAATCCTCAAGCGCTGCAAAAGTATCAACAAAGCTTTTTCAGTATTTATAACAATAACTTGTATCAAGCGGGCAACAATACATGGAACTCCGCTGGTAATGCCTATGTTACGAGTTTAGCCCAAGCCAATAATCTGTTGTATGTCGCTGGTAGTTTTGAGCAATTCAATGGGGTAACGGCGCATAACTTGGTCACCTGGAATGGCACGCAATGGCAAGCCTTGAATACACCTGCCAGTTTTGATCGGGTCACGATCGTCGAAGCGCATGGGAATGCGGTCTATATCAGCGATGGTACGCAACTCGCCCGTTGGGATGGGACGCAGTGGACGACGCTTGCGACCAATGTGGTTAATATTGGTGAGATTGAGCCAACTGCCAACGGCGTGTATATCGCTGGCACATTTAGCAGTGTCGGCGGAGTGAGCGCCCCGAAAATTGCCTATTGGAATGGCAGCACATGGGCGGGCTTAACGGGCGAGATCAATGGCACGATTCATGACCTTGAAATGGGCGCTGATGGGTTGTATGTGGCTGGTAATTTTCGTGGTTTGACCAACGGGATTGTGAGCGGTGGCATTCTGCGCTGGGATGGGGCTGCCTGGCATGGTCTCGCTGGTGGGGTGCAAGCGAGCATAGTGTCTACCTATCCTGGCAAAGTTTATAGCCTCGCTGCAACTCCAACCCGCATGCTGATGCAGGGGAGTTTCAGCCATGTTGGCAATCAATATGAATCCTTCCAGATTGCGGCGTGGGAATATGGCAACGAACCCTTGATCAAAGCCAAAGCTGATTATGCGATTACCTATCGGCCACAGTCGGTTGCGCTTGCTGTGCTGGATAATGATTGGAGCGATCAGCCCACTCAATTGCAGCTGATGAGCGTGACCACGCCCAGCCATGGCACAGTAGCGATCAACGGGTCTAGCATTGTCTATACGCCTGCTGCCCAATTCCAAGGAACTGATACCTTCACCTATACCGTGCGCGACCCGATCCATGCGGTCACGGCGCAGGCACCGGTGCGCGTGCATGTTTGGAATGGTTTTCCAACGCTTAGTGATCAGGAGCGAGAAATTCTGCCATTTACTGATACGCTGCTTGATCCATTGCGTGATGTATTTGATCCAAATAACGATAATTTAACCATTACCCAAGCAAGCGTGCTGAGTGGCACGGTGACAATTGTTAATAACAACCTGCGCTACACGCCACCAAATCAACAATATTTTAGCGATGTGGTGACCTATACGGTGAGTGATGGCCATGGCTGGCAGCAAACCGCCCGGATGACGCTGCGCAGCCTTGACGTTATCATTTTCCCCCATGCCGATCACGCCACGACCTATCGTCCCCATGCGGTAACTGTCGATGTAGTGGCCAATGATTGGTCGTTATATAACGAGCCACTCGAACTGATTGATGTGCATGCTGTATATGGCACAGCAACAATTAGCGCTAACCAAGTGCATTATCAACCAACCACCACCTTACAGGACAGCGCTATTTTGGAATATACCGTGCGCAACCCCACCCGTGGCGTAACTGCAACTGGAACGTTGATCATCGAGGTGCAGAATCATGTGCCTACGGTTGCTCCACTAACGCTGACGGTTGCACCCAATAGCACAACAATTGTCGATGTGTTGGCGCATGCTATCGATCTGAATGGTGATCCATTAGTCATTTTAAATCCAAGTGCCGAGCTTGGAACAGTGGCGGTGGTCAATAATCAACTGCGCTATACAGCGCCAATCAATTATCCATTTACCGACACAATTAGCTATGTCGTAATGGATGATCATAGTGGTTCGCGCACAGGAACGATTACCGTCAATAGTGGAACCTATCAGCGAGTATTCTTGCCCTATACCAGCAAATAACTCCAGCGAGCGGCAAGCATCCGTTGCTTGCCGCTCAGCATAAACCTAAGGAGAGAATGTCGATGTCGAAACTACAAAAAATAGCCAGCCTGTGTATGCTGATCGTGCTTGGCTTGAGCATAATTCAACAACCAGTTACACCCGTTGCCGCCGTTGAACCGCAACAACCAAGCAGCCCTGGCACATGGAGCCAAGCCTTTGCCTCACCATGGAAAGAGGAGTCTGGCTATATGCCGGGCCGTCCAATTGAATGGAATGGCACGCTGTATGCTGGAATTCTCGCTACCACGAATTATAGGACTGATACAGGGGTTGGCTACTGGAATGGCCAGCAATGGTTGAAACTCGCTGGCCTTGATGGGTTCGTTGATTCGGTAACGGTGCATCAAAATAAGCTGTATGCTGCTGGGCGCTTGAAGCTTGGCGGCAAAGATGTCAATATTGCCTATTGGGATGGCAACGTGTGGACAGCCTTGCCCTATCAATTTAATCTTGGGACTTACTTAAATTTAGCCAGCCACGAGAATCAACTCTATGTTGGTGGTTATTTGTTAACGATTGATGGCCAAGCCCATGGCATTGCTGCCCGTTGGGATGGAACCACATGGCAGACTGTTATTGACAATATGCAAGGCATGGTGCTTGGGTTCTTATCCCGCCCTGATGGCCTCTATATCCATGGTGTATTTGCCATGAATGGCCAACGAAGTGGTGTCTTGCGGCTAACCGATACCCAACTAGACGTGGTTGGGGCAGACCTCTATGGTTGGGTTTTCGATCTCAAAGAGTTCAATGACCAGCTCTATATCAGCGGTCAATTTACCTCGACGCTCCAACCATCAATCAAAAATGTCGCAACTTGGAATGGGACTGCTTGGAATAGCATTGGGAATGGAATTAGTAACCCAACCCATAATTTGGCGATGGTCGATGGCGAATTATATGCGCTGAGCAAGGTTGGCAATTTTCAGTTGCATCGTTGGGATACAACCCAGTGGACAACCCTCTCAACCCTGACTGCACGAACCAATTGGACATATAATTGGAACCGTTTTCCTGATGCGGTGCTGTTGAATTACAACCAAGAATTATTGATATTTGGGCCACTGGGTTCGGTGCAAGCTATTCCCAATTCCAACCAGCAAACGCGAGTCGATTCGGCTTTGCGCTGGAATGGTGAGCGCTGGCTATCGATGACTCCCAATGGATTGATTGCGCCGCATGTAGCCTTAACCACAGTTGATGAAACGCTGTATGCTGCCTCCGATAGAATGCATTGGGAGACAGGTTGGTCGACCTTAGCTCATTTGGATGCCAGCAATCACTGGCAATCGTTGGTTGCGCATAGCTATCAACCATATCTTTCTAATGTTGAGGCGCTTCAGAAGTATCAGCAAACCTTTTTTGGTCTCTACCAATCGACGCTGTATCAAGCTGACAACAACACGTGGACGCAAGCGGTCACGGCAACAGTTCATTCGCTGGCGCAAGCCAATAATCTGTTGTACGTTGCTGGCGATTTCGAGCAATTCAATGGCGTAACGGCACGCAACCTTGTGACGTGGAATGGCAGCCAATGGCAAGCCTTGAATACACCTGCTAGTTTTGATCGGGTTGTGATTGTCGAAGCGCATGGCAATGCGGTCTATATCAGTGATGGCTTCCAAATTGCCCGTTGGAATGGGACGCAGTGGACGACCCTCGCTACCAATGTGGTCAATATTGGCGAGATTGAGCCAACCGCTGATGGGGTGTACATCGCTGGTACATTTAGCAGCGTCGCTGGCGTAAGCGCGCCCAAAATCGCCTATTGGAATGGCAGCACGTGGTCAGGGTTAACCGGCGTGGTCAATGGCTCGATCTACGATCTCGAAATGGGGGCCGATGGGTTGTATGTCGCTGGTAATTTGAGTGGGATAACTAATGGGATTGTGAGCCAAGGCATTCTGCGCTGGGATGGCGCGACGTGGTATGGCGTTGGCGGTGGTGTTCAAGTTGATTCGGTGTCGAATCAAGCTGGTACCGTGTATCAGCTTGCTGCAACCCCAACCCGCATGTTTCTCTATGGGGATTTCCGACGGGTTGGCAATCAATATGAATCAAGCATGATTGCAGCGTGGGAATATGGCAACGCACCCTTGATCAAGGCCAAAGCTGATTATGCGATTACCTATCGGCCACAGCCGGTTACGGTCAATGTACTGGCCAATGATTGGAGCGATCAGCCGAGCCAATTGCAACTGGTAAGTGTGACCACGCCCAGCCATGGCACAGTAGCGATCAACGGGTCTAGCATTGTCTATACGCCTGCTGCCCAATTCCAAGGCACCGATACCCTGACCTACACCGTGCGCGACCCGCGCAATGCGGTTACGGCGCAGGCACCGGTGCGGGTACATGTCTGGAACCACTTCCCAACCTTGGTTGATCAAGAGCGCCAAGTGCCACCATTCACCACAACGGTGCTTAATCCGTTGGCAAATCTCGTCGATGCGAATGGCGATAGTTTGACGATCACGCACGCCAGTGTTGTTAGTGGCACAGTAGCAATTGTCAATAATCAATTGCGTTACATGCCGCCAAATCAACAGCATTTTAGCGATGTGGTGACCTATACCGTGAGTGATGGCCATGGTTGGCAGCAAACCGCTCGGATGACGCTGCGCAGTACCGCAATTGCCGTCACAACCACTGCCGATCAGGCGACAACTTATCGTCCGCATGCGGTGAGCGTGGCAGTGTTAGCCAATGATTGGACGGTTAACAACGAGCCATTAGAACTGATTGCGGTAAGTACAGCTGTCAATGGCACGGCCACGATCAGCGGCAATCAAGTCCACTATCTGCCAGCAACGAATTTTCAAGGCACTGAAGCAGTAACGTATACCGTCCGCAACCCGCTGCGTGGGATTAACGCCACGGGTACGCTGACAATGACGGTGCAGAATCATATGCCAACCCCGAACCCACTGATGGCGACCCTTAAACCCAATAGCACGGCGGTATTTGACGTGTTGGCAGGGCTAGTCGATTTAAATGGCGATGGATTGACGATCACCAATGCCACTACGACCTATGGTCAGGTTGCAATTATTAATAACCAGCTACGTTATACCATGCCAAGTATGTATCCATTCTCTGAAACAATAGCCTATAGCATTAGCGATGGTCATGGTGGCTCTCAAGTCGGAACGATTGTCGTCAATGGCGCACCATATCATTTCTATTTGCCCTATACCAGCAAATAACCAAAGCGAGCGGCAAGCAACAGATGCTTGCCGCTGCGCATCCAACCAAGGAGAGAATGTCGATGTCGAAGCTGCAAAAAATGGCCAGTCTGTATATGCTGATTGTACTTGGTGTGAGCATGACCCAACAACCAGCAGCACCCGTTGCTGCCGTCGAACCGCAACAATCAAGCAGCCCTGGTACATGGAGCCAAGCCTTTGCTGGGCCGTTTAAAGAACAAACTGGCACTATTCCGATTCGCCCAATTGAATGGAATAACACCCTCTATTCAGCATTTTTTGATCTCAATAGCACACAAGTGGGCGTTGCAGCTTGGAATGGTGAACAATGGGTAAAGCTTGAGGGCTTAAAGGGTCTAGCTGATTCCTTGGTTGGCTATGCTGGTCGGCTGTATGTCGCAGGCAATTTTACTCTTGGTGGTAAAAGTATTCGCATGGCCTATTGGGATGGCAACGTATGGACGGCCTTGCCCTATCAATTTAACCAAAATACCTTTTTGAATATGGTTGTGCACGCCGATCAGCTCTATGTTGGCGGTTCGAGCTTGCTGATTGATGGTCAAGCCTATGGCTCGTTGGCGCGCTGGGATGGTGTGCAGTGGCATGCTGCTGCCGCTGGTGTGCAAGGTGCGCCTTTTAGCGTGCTCTCAACCCCTGATGGCTTGTATTTGGGTGGTGTATTCAGCTTGAATGGCCAAAATACGAGCCTCATTCATTGGAATGGCAGCCAGTGGCAAAGCGTTGGTGGCGGGTTGCGTGGCTTGGTGCTCGATTTGGAATGGGCCAATAATCAACTGTATGTGAGCGGCGAATTTACCGCGACGCTTGAGCCAACGCTGAAGAATGTTGCTGCCTGGGATGGCACGAGCTGGGATACCTTTGGTACGGGGATTAATAACCCAACCCATAGTGTTGCCATGGTTGATGGCGAGTTGTATGCCCTGAGTAAATCATCGAATTATCAAGGCTCTCCACATTTTCATTTGCAGCGCTGGGATACAAACCAGTGGACAACCCTCGCAAATATGCGCACATGGAATACTTCATTGGTCCGCTATCCCGATGCAGTTTTGGTTAATTACCAGCAACGCTTATTGGCGTTCGGCCCAATGACTTTCGTGAATGGGCCAGCAACAAGCTTTGCGTGGGGCGATGCGGCCATGGTTTGGGACGATAATCGTTGGCAATCGCTGACTCCCAATGGCCTTGCAGTGACAAGTTATGGAGCGTTGGCAACCGCTGGCGAAGATCTCTATGTTGCATCGAACCAACTATATTGGGGTACTGGCGCAGCGAAGTTGGCCCATTTGAATGCCCAAAATCAATGGCAATCGCTGATTGAATTCTCAAATGAAATCCCAAATAGTCCTTTTGAAGAGCTTGAAAAATATCAGCAAACTTTTTTTGGGGTTTCAAATCGGCAACTGTTTCAGACAGTCAGTACTGCTTGGAACCCTGTTAGCCCAATCACGACTTCTGTTTATAGTTTGGCCCAAGCCAATAATCTGTTGTATGCTGCTGGCGATTTTGAGCAATTCAATGGGGTGACGGCGCGCAACCTTGTAACATGGAATGGTACGCACTGGCAAGCCCTGAATACGCCTGCTAGCTTCGATTGGGTCACGATCGTCGAAGCCGATGCCAATGCTGTGTATATTAGCGATGGCAGCCAACTCGCCCGTTGGGATGGGACGCAGTGGACAACCATCGCCACCAATGTGACGAATATTAGCGAGATTGAGCCAACCATTGATGGCGTATACATCGCTGGCACATTTAGCAGCGTCGCTGGGGTGAATGCCGCCAAAATAGCCTATTGGAATGGCAGCGTATGGTCTAGCTTGCCCGCTATGATCGATGGTCCAATCAATGACCTTGAAATGGGAGTCGATGGCCTGTATGTAGGCGGCAAGTTCCATGGCTTGACCAATGGGATTGTGAGCATAGGCATTCTACGCTGGGATGGCAGCGCATGGCATGGGCTTAATGGTGGTGTTCAATCGGGCTATGTTATGCAGCTTGCCGCAACCCCAACCCGTATGCTGCTGCATGGCCCAATCAAGCAAGTTGGCAACGAATATGAATCAAGTTTGATTGCGGCTTGGGAGTATGGCAATGAACCCTTGATTCGCGCCAAAACCGATTATGCGATTACCTATCGCCCACAGCCGGTCACGGTCAATGTGCTGGCCAATGATTGGAGCGATCAGCCAAGCCAATTGCAATTGGTGAGTGTTGCCACATCAAGCAATGGGACGGCGGTAATCAGCGGCACGCAACTGTTCTACACGCCTGCCACCCAATTTCAAGGCACTGATACCCTGACCTACACCGTGCGCGACCCGATTAATGCGGTCACGACCACCGCCCAAGTGCGGGTGCAGGTCTGGAACCACTTTCCCTTCATTGCCGACAAAGAGCGGCAGGTGCAGCCAGCTGCTGAAACGATCTTTTTCCCCCTGAATGGGCTGGTTGATTTAAATGGTGATACCTTGACAATCACCCAAGCCAGCGCTGTGAGCGGTACCGTGCGGATTGAGGCTGATATGTTGCGCTATCTCCCTCCTGCGCAACAGCAATATTTTACCGATACGCTGACCTATACGGTGAGTGATGGCCATGGCGGCCAACAAACTGCGCGGATTAAGCTATACAGCACCAATGCAAGTGTGATTGCGGTGAATGACAACGCCACCACCTATCGCCCGCATGCGGTCAACATTGATGTCTTGACCAATGATTGGGCAGTCAATAACGAGCCGCTGCAACTGGTCTCAGTCAACAGACCTGCCCATGGCACGGCCACGATTAGCGGCAACCAAGTGCATTATCTGCCAGCATCTAACTTTCAAGGTGTCGTATCAGTAGCGTATACGGTGCGCAATGTGACCCGCGGGACTATAGCCTCAGGCTTCGTGTTGGTTAATGTCCTGAATCATGTGCCAACCGTTAGCCCAATGACGCTGACTGTACAACCACAGAGCACAACCACGATTGATGTTTTGACGCAGGCCAACGATTTAAATGGCGATGCGTTAATAATTACTGATGCGAGTGCTACGGCTGGTGAAGTCGACATAATCGCTAATCAACTACGCTATCGTGCGCCAAATAGCTATCCATTTACCGCCACCATTAACTATACCCTCAATGATGGTCATGGTGGGGTGGTACAGGGAACGATTACCATCAATAGTGCCCGCTATCAACTTTTCTTGCCCTATACCAGCAAATAACCGGGATCTAGCGTCAAGCACTCGCTGATGGGTGCTCATCTATTGGCCTGCGGTGAGCCGCTGATCCTGCTATGGGTGCTGAAGCAGCGAGTTTCAGCACCGGGTTAATACTTATAATCGAGAGGAGCTACTGATGCGAACTATTCGACGTTGGGGAAGTGTTTTGGGCATTTTGGCCTTATGTAGTTGGTTGATGAGCGCCCAAAGCAGCCCAGCCCAAGCCATGCAACCAAGCGAAGCCGACAATGGCGGCTCGTGGAGCAACGAATTTGCTGGCTTTGGCGCTCACCCATATGATCTTGCACTGACCAGACCAGTGGTGTGGAATGATACGCTCTATGCTTCGTCCGTTCATGGCAGTATCAATGCGATAACCGATACCAGTGGCGTTGTCTATTGGGATGGCCGTCAATGGTTGAAGTTAGGGACTCTTGGTGGCTACGTTGAGTCTATGACGGGGCATCAAGGTAAACTGTATGTAGCTGGCATGTTGAAACTTGCTGGCCAAGACGTTGATTTGGCTTATTGGGATGGCACGACTTGGACTGCATTAGCCACGGTGGTCAATGAGTACAGCCGTATAACCTTGGCGAGTTATCAGAATGAGCTGTATTTAGGCGGCTATCCCTTGGTCATTGATGGCCAAGCCTACCACAATATTGCCCGTTGGAATGGCACCCAATGGAATGAAGTTGGCACTGGTTTCGATGGGGTTGCCTTCAATTTGCTCAGCGCTGCTGATGGCTTATATGCTGGTGGCTCAATTAAGCCAATTAACGCTCAACATCAAGGTGGAATTGTGCGTTGGGATGGCAGCCAATGGCACGATGTTGGTGGCGGGGTAACTGGTCCTGTGATGGATTTCCAGCTTGTTAATAATCAATTGATAATTGGTGGCGCATTTACCTCAACCACCAACCTCAACATGCACAATGTTGCCGCCTGGAATGGCACAACCTGGAACACCTTTGGCAATGGAATTAGTAATCAGATTGAAAGTGTGCTCATGCGCGGTGATGGTCTGTATGCCTTGGGTCGCCCAATCGGTACGGGTGTGTCATTGTTTGCTTGGAATGGGACAAGTTGGACGGTTGCAGCTGAAGCAGTTAATCAAAATTATAGCTGGATCGAGTTACCAAAATATACCTTGATTGAATTTGACGCTGAAATGTACGTTTTAGGCGATATTGCAATCAATAACCCGTACCTTGGTACAAATCGATTGGTCTGGCGGACTGATCATTGGGAAGCGATGTCTCAGAATGGATTGTATAGTAGTCCACTAACCCTCAGTAACGTTAATGAAACCATCTATGCCTACTCATCATCGAACGCAATATGGAGTGGTGGGGCTAGCCGTTTATTGCGTTTTGATACTTCAACTGGTTGGCAATCGCTGCTTAATGATCCAGTCGGGCAAAGTCCTTGGTCTGCGCAACAATTGGAAGTGCTCAGCGATACGATGTTCTTACGGCAATTGACCGATCTTTATCGCATTAATCCAATTTCAATGACGTGGGCACGAGTTAGCAATCAGTCTGTCTCATCAATTGTACGTGACCAAAACAAGCTCTACGTGGCTGGCGATTTTAGTCAATTCGCTGGCGTAGATAGCGCTAATCTGGTTGTTTGGAACAATAGCCAATGGCAAGCCTTTGCTGCGCCAGCCTCATTTGATCAAGTGACTGTGGTTGAAGCCTTGAATGGTGTTGTCTATATTAGCGACGGCGCGCAAGTGGCCCGCTGGGATGGCACCCAATGGCAAACGATCGTTACTGGGGCAAGCGGTATTCAAAAGCTTGAAGCTAGTGATGAGGGCGTGTACGTGGCGGGCACATTTAGCAGCATTGCTGGCATAACTGCCCATAAAATCGCTTATTGGAATGGCTCACACTGGTCAGCTTTAGCTGGATTCATTGATGGCCCAATCAATGACCTTGAAATGGGCGCTGATGGTTTATATGTTGCTGGCGCATTCAATGGCATAACTGGTGGTGTGGTTAGCCGCGGCATCCTGCGCTGGAATGGCGTTTGGAATAGCGTCGGTGGCGGGGTGCAAAAGCAATATGATTATTCAGACTATAGCTCTGTCGATACCTTGGTTGCTACGCCAAGCCGTATGTACTTGAGCGGCGTGTTTGATACGGTTGGCAATACCTATGAATCATCAGCAATTGCGGCGTGGAATTATGGCGAGCCAGGCTGGGTTGCGCCAACCTATGCAGTCTATGCGCCATTTGCTATGCGCTAAGCTTAACGATTAAAGCAACAGGCCGTTCGTTAGCGAACGGCCTGTTGCTCATTTTTTAGATCGAAAGAATCTTGAGGAAGTTGGTTGTGCCACGTACCGCCAAGGGGTGTCCACCAGTGATCACCACCGAATCGCCTGGCTTGATCACTTGGCGCTCGATCATAATCGCGCGCGCCAAGTTGCTCAAATCGTCAAGTCGCGTGACGAATGGGCAAAGCAACGCTTCAACGCCCCATAGCAAGGCCAAACGATGATAGACATCGTATTCGTGGGTCATGGCAATAATCGGCACTCGTGGCCGGTCGCGCGCAACCAAATGCGCGGTAAAGCCCGACGATGTGAAGGCCACAATCGCCGCAATATCGATCGATTCGGCAATTGCGCAGGCAGCATGGCTAATCGCATGCGAATAGGTTTCTGGCGCATCCGAAGCGTTGCGTTGTAGAGCATCACGTGGTGGTGCGCCACGCTCAGTCACTTCGGCAATCCGCGCCATAATCGTCACCGCTTCAACTGGATACGCGCCATTCGCGGTTTCGCCACTCAACATAACTGCATCAGTGCCGTCGAGAATTGCATTCGCCACGTCGCTGGCTTCAGCGCGGGTTGGCCGTGGATTAACAATCATTGATTCGAGCATCTGGGTTGCGGTGATCACCGGAATCCCCACCCGATTGGCGGCGGCAATAATGCGTTTTTGAATCAATGGCACTTCTTCTGGCGGCATTTCCACGCCCAAGTCGCCGCGAGCAACCATGATCCCATCGGCAACGGCCACAATCGATTCAATATTATCGACAGCTTCGGGCTTTTCGATCTTGGCGATGACTGGCGTGTGATAGCCAGCGCCAGTAATTTCTTGCTTGACTAATTGCACATCTTCGGCGCGGCGCACAAACGAAATCGCAACGTAATCGACTCCTTCGTGCAAGCCAAAGATCAAATCTTCACGATCTTTTTCAGTCATGGCAGGGGCGCTGACATCGACCCCAGGCAAGTTGATGCCTTGGTTTTCGCGCAACATCCCACCAGTTACCACCTCGGTAATGACTTCAGTGGTGGTACACTCTTGCACTCGCAGTTCAATCAAACCATCGGAAAGCAAAATTCGATCGCCTGGCTTACAGTCGCTGGGGAGGTTTTTGTAGGTGGTGTTGACCCGCCCAACGCGCCCAACTTCATTTTCAATCGTAATCACAAAGCTTTCGCCAGTTGTGAGTTTGATCGGTTGTTTATCAACTAATTTGCCAGTCCGAATTTTTGGCCCTTGCAAGTCTTGCAAGACTGCAATTGGGCGATTGAGCTTAATTGAAATTTGACGCAACAGCCGAATGCGTTCTGAATGGTCGTTATGAGTACCATGGGAGAAATTTAAGCGAGCAACATTCATTCCCGCTAATGCCAACGCTGTTATTTTTTCCTCAGTGTCGCAGGCAGGCCCTAGCGTGGCAACAATCTTGGTTCGGCGCATTGATGACCTCGTGTAAGTGCGGAACACCGCGTCGGCATCTTTGGCGAAACAGTGACCTAAAGTTCTCAAGTGATGACTAATTCAATTCACTTCAATTATAAACGAAAACGCATCCACAGGGGATGCGTTTTTAGCCGATTCTAGCAAGCTATTTTGTGATGCGCTGCGTCAAATTTACTAAATTTTAGTAATCTGACCAGCTGCGAAAATGCTCTTGCAAGCATGCAACGATCCGTTGGCCAACCCCACGCTCGCCATAGACTGCCGCAAATTGCTGGCCTTTTTTGGCGCGCTGGTTACGCACCGCAGCCACAATTGCCTCAGGCGCAAAGCCAGTTACCACATTCGCGCCCGATTCGATGGTTTCTGGGCGCTCGGTGTTGTCGCGCACGGTCACACACGGCACACCAAAAATGTAGGCTTCTTCTTGAATACAGCCGCTATCGGTGATGATAATGTTGGCGTATTTTTCATAGGCCAACGACTCAAATGGCTCAACCGGATCAATCACCTGCACCCGATTCAGCAATTCCATGCTCAACCCATACTGTTCCATCGCCGCTCGCGTGCGTGGATGCATTGGGAAAATCATGGCATCGAATTCAAGCGCTAGCTCGTTGATTGTGCTGAAAACGCTGTGCATCATCTCGCGGCTATCGGTAAATTCTTTGCGATGCAAGGTGATGTAGGCATAGTTATCGTTGCGGCGTGGCGTAAGTTCATGGGCAAAATCGTGAATCAAATCAACAGTCGTGTTGCCAATGTTGAAAATGCGCCCGCGCAAATCGGGAATTTTGGCCAAATAATCGGCCTGATATTGGGTATACGAGAACAAATAATGGGCTGCGCCATCGACCATAATCCGGTTGCGCTCTTCGTACATGCGTTTATCGAAGGCTCGCAAGCCAGCCTCAACATGGGCCAAACCAACATCAGAATAGACCGCCACAATCGCCCCAACCAAGGCCGCCGCCGTATCGCCATTGACCAAAATAAGGTTGATTGCATGACGTTGAATTTGGCCGCGTACCCAGTCAATTGCTGCGCCAATGCTGTAATCGCCAGGAAAAATCTCGTCGGGCGTGTAGCCCATTTGGCCAAAAATCGCTGCTTGCAACAAATGATCGTGATGTTGGTTGGTGTGCAGCACCACAAATGGCACTTCTGCTGCCCGTAGCGCTTGCACAATCGCATAATTCTTCATCACTTCAGGCCGCGTGCCAAGCACAATCCCAATTTTCATAAATTTACAATCACCTCACAGAACGATTCTGCTACCCGCCGATTGCCATCTTCGTTGAAGTGAACTGGGTCGACATAACATTCGCGGTTCAAGCCAACCATTGGCACCCAGATCGCCTTGCTAAATTCGGCCACCACTTTGCCGATTACGCTATTGTATTGCTTGCGCCGTTCGACGGTTTCTTTGGTAAAGAAAATATGCCCATCAGCATAAATTGGCGGAATCTCGCCACAAAATACTGCTTTATGGCCTTTAATCACTAATGTGCGAATAATTTGGCGATAATATTCTTCAAAAAGATCGATTGGGGTATTATTGCCGACATCATTGGTGCCAATTAATAAACATGATTGAAAGGTATCGTTAATCGTATCAATTTCTTCATTCAATTTAAACCACAGGTTGCGCGCAGTATAGCCATTAACGCTGCGATTAATTGTGCGCCATTGATAGGGCGTGCGCTGGGTTAACATTTGGGCCAAATGTAATGGATAACAACCATACGAACGGGCACCAAAGGTTTGGCTATCGCCAATACATAACATATTTTGGTAATGCATACAAATAAACCTAATAATTAAAGAATAATTCCAGCTGCGATCAGGTTTACGGCATCCAAGCAAGATTGGACTGATCGTGCATGCCTCCCTCCGTCAACACACCCAAACGTTATCCAGCTAGCCAGATATTAAATTTTTTATTAAAAAAGCTCAGCTATCTTCAATCTTGTGGAGCGTCGTTGATTATAGGCCAACATGGCTAGAAATAAAAGGGCTAATTTAGCTATTGATTAAATCGATCGTGCTGGATTTTGCTGGCACTAGGAGTGCTTTGGGCTTGCATGTCACAGATGATCATAAAATTGCTCGCAACAGCCCAATATTCCTATGGTATGGTTAAGCCAGCTTATTTGCCAAGGAGTCGCTATGGGTCAATCCACCTCGTTAATTCGAACTACCAAGCTCCAACGCACCTATCAAATGGGAAAAAATACTGTCCAAGCGTTGGCAGGCGTTGATCTGGAAATTGAACGCGGCACCTTTGTGGCGCTGGTTGGGCCGTCTGGCTCAGGAAAATCAACCTTATTGAATGTGATTGGTGGCCTCGACCGCCCAAGTTCAGGCGAGGTTTGGGTCAGTGATTTGGAGCTTGGCCAAGCCCCAGATAAAAAATTGGTCAGCTTTCGCCGCGATCGGGTTGGCTTTATTTTTCAAAGCTTTAATCTCTTGCCAACCAACCAAGCGTGGGAAAATGTAGCTTTGCCGCTAATGTTGGCTGGCCGTAGCCGCAGCGAACGTCGCCAACGAGCAGAAAGCCTGCTAGAGCAAGTTGGGCTTGGCGATCGCGCCGATCACCGTCCAGCTGAGCTTTCTGGTGGCCAGCAACAACGGGTGGCAATTGCCCGCGCCTTAGCCAATGATCCAGTATTGATTTTGGCCGACGAGCCAACCGGCAACCTCGATTCGCGCACTGGCCGCGATGTGCTGCTGCTACTGCAACGGCTTGTCCGCGAGCAAAATGTAACCTTGTTGATGGTTACTCACGATATGAATGCAGCCTCGTATGCTGATCGGATTGTGCATATGCGCGATGGCAAGATTGAACAAATTGAAACGATTGAACGAACGGCGGAGGCTGTAGCATGACATTTGGCGATATTTTACGCACTGCTTGGAGCAACTTAACCCGCCGCAAAGTTCGCACTTCATTGACCTCGCTCGGCGTGACGGTTGGCATTTTCACGATTGTGGTGATGCTTTCGCTTGGGGTTGGCGTGCAGCGCGTCATCCAACAACAATTCGATGCGATTGGGCTAGAAAATGTGGTGGTTCAGCCGCGCGATGCAGAGCGCAACCCCTACACGCGCTATGTGCGGCCCGAACGCGAGGTCGTGATTTCGCCCGCCAAAATTGCCGAGTGGCAACAAATGGACGATATTGTCAGCGTTACGCCGATTGTCGATGTTAACGAATCGATCTCCAAGCGCTTAGTGTTGCCCGGTGATGCAGCAGCAACTATCGCTGTTGGCGTTGATCCTGGCATTGGAATCAATAATCCGTTTGAAACGCCGCCAACCGCTTTGGCCGGAGTGTTGCGCCCAACCAAAGATGGCGAAATTGTGATTTCGCAGCGGGCCTTGCGCCGTTTGGGCCTGACCGCCGAAGTTAATAATTTGATTGGTCAAAAAGTCCAGTTAATTATGGAAACGCCACGCGGCGAGTCGCAAAGCTTCGACTATACCTTGGTTGGGGTTTCGAGCGTCGATAATAACTTGGTTGCATTAACTCCCAACGATAGCATTGCACTCAAGGCTTGGTGGTTTAACGAGCCTGATCTGCTCGACAAAGAAGGCTACGATTATGCCCTGATTCGAGCCAAAGATTTGAATGTAGCCCGTCAATTGACCACCCAGTTGCGCGCCGAACGCTTTCGAGTGCAATCGGTCGAAACCGTGCTTGAATTGGCCTCGAAAATCTTCTTGGTGATCAATATTATGCTTGGCTCGGTTGGTGGCTTGGCGCTGTTTGTCGCTACCATCGGGATTATGAACACCATGATTATGGCGATTTACGAACGGACGCGCGAAATTGGTACACTCAAAGCCATCGGTGCGTCGCGCGGCAATATTCGCACGCTCTTTATGACCGAGGCTGGCCTGATTGGCCTCTTTGGTGGGATTGTGGGCTTGCTTGGCGGTTGGGGCGTTGGCCGCATCCTGAATCGGGTTGCGCTTGCTTACCTCGAACGCGAAGAAGTGCCAATTCGCGGCGATTTCTTCTACATTCCACCATGGTTGATTGGCTTGGCAATTGGCTTTGGTTTGGTGGTGGGGATTGTAGCTGGCTTGTATCCCGCTGCCCGTGCTGCCCGCCTTGATCCAATCAAAGCGCTGCGCCACGAATAAACTAAATCAATGTGGCAACTAAGAATCCCCTCGCTAATCAAAAGCGAGGGGATTGTTGTTTAATCAGCATTTTTGATAAATTCGGCCATTTTGAGCGGAATTAGCTCGGCCTTAAATTCGCCATTATCCTGAATATCTAAAAATACAACGGTTGGCTCGCCAAGTTGGCCGCGTGGCTGCGAAGCCGAACCAGGATTGATGAACAGCACTCCTTGATATTCCTCGATCAAGGCAATATGGCTATGGCCACAAATGGCGATCTGCGGCATGGGCTGGGGCAATTGACGCTGCCAGCGCTTGGGAATATCACCAATGTGTTGCAGCATAATCCGAATGCCTTGGACTTCGATGGTTGTGTTAATCGGGTAAATATCGAGCGCCGTATTCCAATCGACGTTGCCAGTAACCGCCGTAACTGGGGCAATCGCGCTCAAGCGATCGATGATTGGCGGTTGCGCCCGCCCAATATCGCCTGCATGCAAAATGCGGCTTGCGCCAACAAACAGCTGTTCAACCCGTGGGTCTAATTTGCCATGAGTATCCGAAATAATACAGATTCGTTGCATCGCGTACCTCACCACAATCCACAAGAATTATGGCTCATCATACCATAGCTAAAAACTGTTCATCAGAATCGAAATGACAGATATTGACATCTGTCATTTAATACTTTATACTCAAACTTAGTTACTGATTATTTGATGGAGTTGTGGCGATGCAAACGCGTCAATTAGGCCAAGATGGTTTGGTGGTTTCGGCAGCAGGTTTGGGGTGTATGGCAATGTCAGGCATGTATGGCCCGTCGGATCGGGCTGAGAGCATCGCCACGATTCATGCAGCGCTCGATGCTGGCATCAATTTGCTCGATACTGGCGATTTTTATGGCATTGGGCATAACGAACTTCTCATTAGCGAAGCCTTGCGCGAACGCTCACGCGCCGATGTGGTTTTGAGTGTTAAGTTTGGGGCTTTGCGCGGGCCAGATGGCTCGTGGCTTGGCTACGATTCACGGCCTGCTGCGGTCAAAAATTCCTTGGCCCACACCCTAACCCGCTTAAACACTGATTACATTGACATTTATCGGCCTTCGCGGCTTGATCCTGATGTGCCAATCGAAGAAACCATTGGCGCAATCGCCGAGATGATTGAAAAAGGCTATGTGCGGCATATCGGCTTATCGGAAGTTGGGGTGGAGACGATTCGGCGGGCGGCGGCAGTGCATCCAATCGTCGATTTGCAAATTGAATATTCGCTGCTTTCACGGGGCATTGAGGCTGAGATTCTGCCAGCTTGTCGCGAACTAGGCATTGGCATCACCGCCTATGGTGTGCTTTCACGTGGCTTGCTGAGCGGTGCTTGGTCGAAAGAACGGGTTTTGGCTGGCTCAGATTTCCGTGCTCATGGCCCACGCTTTACTGGCGAAAACCTTGATCGCAACTTAGATCTCGTGGCAGCCTTGCAAACGATTGCCGATGCCAAGGGCGCAAGCATTTCGCAAATTGCCAGCGCATGGGTTGTGGCTCAAGGAGCAGATATTATTCCCTTGTTTGGGGCGCGGCGCTTACATCAATTGCACGATTCGTTGGCCAGCCTTGAAATTGGCTTGAACGCCGATGAATTGGCCTCGATTGAGCGCGCGATTCCCAAAGATGCTGCGGCAGGCGAGCGCTATAACAGTTCGTTGATGCAACATCTCGATAGCGAACGCTAAACCACTTGCGATGCTGTAGCAATCGCTTAAAATGAAACAAACCGCTTTGCTACAGGATGGACTCGTATGAACACTGAAATGCTGACCCCTGAACGAATTTTGAATGCTACCGTCGATGTGCTGCGGCGCTACGGCCCCAATAAGGCCACGGTGGTCGATGTTGCGCGTGAACTGGGGGTCAGCCATGGCAGCGTCTATCGCCATTTTGCCAGCAAATCAGCCTTGCTTGATGCAGTTGCCGAACGCTGGCTGGCTGAAATCTCGAATCCTTTAGCGCAAGTATTGCAACGCCAAGAGCCGAGCGTCGCCAAACTACGGGCTTGGCTGGAATGTTTGATGCAAACTAAACAACAGCGGGCGCGTCAAGATCCGCAGCTTTTTGCAACCTATAGTGGTTTGGTCCAAGGGTTGCGCGAAGTGACCGACCAGCATGTGGCCCATTTGATTGCGCAGATCGAGCAATTAGTCAATGAAGGGGTTGCAAATGCTGAGTTTGTGGTCAATGATGCCCATGCGACTGCAACCGCAATTTTGCATGCGACTGCCCGTTTTCACAACCCGCTCTTTGTGGCTGCGTGGAATGAGCCAAGCCTTGCAGCTGAATTTGAGGCAATCTGGGAATTGTTGATTAAGGGCTTGCTTGTGCGCTAAGCATCAACGTTAATAACGAATGCAGGATGAGCTTTTGCGCACCATCCTGCATTTTTGGTTAAACAATTTTTGTTGATACGAGCGACCAGCCTATTTCTTTGAGGCAGCTAGACCTGCAATTGCTTGGGCGATCAAGATAACTTTGTGTTCTGCTAACTGGCGAATTGTTTTGATTCCAAGGGCTTGTTTGAGGGCTTCGGCATCGCTTTTGCTAATTCCGGCGAGGGCATCGACTGGGGCTTCAGCAAGCTCTTCAAAGCTGGAATTCTCGAAGGCTTTGTCAAGAAAGGCTGAGAGATCGGCCATGAGCAGCGTCCTCCAAATCAAAGGCGTATCGTGTCTATCATAGCAGGCTAGCTAGCTAGTGTAAATGATTTTTTGCTTTAAACTCAAAGACGCTGCTGATAACCATGAGCAGCGTCTTTGGCTAATTTTGATTTAGGCGAACTGCTCAAGCTGCTGCTTGACCGTGGCCAAGAATTTATCGGCGGTTGCGCCATCGATCAAGCGATGATCGAAGGTGAAACTGAGATAACACATTGGCCGAATTGCAATGGCATCAGCGCCATTCAGCGTAACCACAACTGGGCGCTTTTGAATTGCGCCAATGCCCAAAATTCCCGATTGCGGCTGATTGATGATTGGCATGGCAAATAACGAACCGCTCACCCCGTGATTGGTAATCGTGAAGGTGCCATCTTTGACCTCATCGGCAGTCAGGCGGCGGGTTCGGGCGCGTTCGGCCAAATCGTTGACCGTGCGCGAAAGCCCAAGCAAGCTCTTTTCATCGGCGTTATGCAGCACTGGCACAATCAAGCCATCGGGAATTGCGACCGCCATGCCAACATTAACCGCTTTGTGTAGCAAAATGCCTTCATCGGTGTAGGTTGCATTGACAATTGGCACTGCTCGCAGCCCAGCCACAGTTGCTTGCACAAAATACGGCGTAAAGGTTAATTTTACCCCTTGGCGCTCGAAATCAGCCTTGTGCTGCTCGCGATGGGCGATGATCGTGCTGAGATCAACTTCCATCACCGTGGTAACGTGGGGCGAAGTTGCCTTAGAACGCACCATATGCTCGGCAATTGCCCGCCGCATGCCGCTCAACGGTTGCAACTCATCGCCAGCAAATTGCTCGATGCTTGGAGCTGCGGCTGGTGGCGTATAAGCCACTGGTTTAGCCAGCAAACTGCCAGTGATCGTTGGCATGGGCGCTGGAGTTGCGCTTGGCTTAATCACGGGCATTGGGGCTGGCGTTGCGCTTGGCGTTGGCGTTGGCATTGGTGCTGGCGTTGGCTTCGCCGCATCACGTTGAGCCACAAAGCGCTCAACATCTTGCTTAGTTACGCGGCCATCTTTGCCAGTGCCAGCAATTTGCTTAATATCGAGGTTGTGTTGGCTAACCAAGCGCGCAACCACTGGCGACATAAAGCTATTGCTGCCGCCATTGTTGCTGCTGGTTGGGGTTGCTACCGCTGGAGCGGCAGGCGCTGCATCGGCGGCAACCGTGGCGCTGCTACTATCTTCCAACACCGCAATCACCGTGCCAACTGGGACAGTATCGCCTTCGTTGACCCGAATTTCGAGCAAGCGGCCATTAACTGGCGCAGGAATTTCGGTATCAACTTTATCGGTAGTAACTTCGAGCATTGGCTCGTACAGTTCAAGGGTATCGCCTGGCTGCTTCAGCCAGCGGCCAACCGTTCCCTCGGTGACGCTCTCACCAAGTTTTGGCATCTTAAATTCGACGGACATTCCAGTCCTTTCTATGCTAGCGAAGGCTATGGACTCTAATGATTTATTGACTCCCCTCGCCCGCTCTGTGGGAGAGGGGTTGGGGGTGAGGGCAATAGAGCGCTACCTAATAATTCACTAAATCGCGCAGCGTATCGGCAATTTTGCTGGGCGTTGGCAAAAACTCATTTTCGAGCGGCGTGCTGTAGGGCATTGCTGGAATATCCAAGCCAGCCAAGCGTTGCACTGGCGCATCGAGATATTCAAAGCCATCTTGGGCGATAATTGCTGCTACTTCTGCGCCATAGCCGCCGAACAAATTATCTTCGTAGAGCACCAGCACTTTGCTAGTTTTCTTGACCGAATTGATAATTGTTTCGCGATCAAGTGGCACGAGCGAGCGCAAATCGACGACTTCGACGTTAATATCTTCGCCAGCCAGCATTTCGGCGGCTTCGACTGCGTAGTGGCGCATCATGCCATAGGTGATGACCGAAACATCGCTGCCTTCGCGGGCAATATCGGCTTTGCCAATTGGCACCGTGTAGTGCTCATCGGGCACATAGCCTTTGATCAAACGATAGCATTTTTTGTGCTCCAAAAAGAGCACCGGATCGGGATCATCGATTGCGGCCAAGAGCATGGCTTTGGCATCGTAGGGCGTTGATGGGGCAACAACTTTGAGGCCTGGAATGTGAGTAAAAAAGGCCTCGATGCTTTGCGAATGATACAGTGCGCCGTGAATCCCGCCACCATACGGTGCGCGAATGACCAGCGGCACTTCCCAAGTATTGTTTGAGCGATAGCGCATGCGGGCTGCTTCGCTAATAATTTGGTTGAAAGCTGGGAAGATAAAATCGGCAAATTGAATTTCGGCAATTGGCCGCATGCCATACATTGCAGCGCCGATAGATGAACCAATAATAATTGATTCAGCGAGTGGCGCGTCGATCACCCGTTTTTCGCCATATTTGGCGTGCAACCCATCGGTAACCCGAAACACCCCGCCGCGTTGACCGACATCTTCCCCGATGATATAGACGCGCTCGTCGTTGGCCATTGCTTGGTCAAGCGCTTGGTTGATCGCTTCTAAAAGATTTAATTCTGCCACGTGATACCTCTATGATACAGAGCGAAACTGCCTGCTTGCAACCGCCACCTTATTCTGCAAAGACATATTTTTGGACGGTGCTTGGGTCGGGCAAGGGTGCTGCTTCAGCATAGGCTGTTGCATCATTGACCACTTCTTTGATTTCGGCCCGAATTGCCGCAACTTTGGCATCATCGAGCATGCCTTCATCGCGCAAGAAATGCTCGAAGCTGGCGATTGGGTCGCGAGTTCGCATGGCCTTAATATCTTCAGGTGAGCGATAGGTGCGATCGTTATCATCAGAGGAGTGGGCGGTCAAACGCACACATTTGGCCTCGATTAAGGTTGGGCCATCGCCGCGGCGTGCCCGTTCGACCGCAGCAGTCATTGCTTCGTAGACTTCGAGCACATTGGTGCCATCGACGGTAATGCCAGGGAAACCATAGCCTGGGCCGCGATCGGAGACATTTTCAACGCCCATTTGTTTGTGCTGGGGCACTGAAATGGCGTAGCCATTGTTTTGGCAGAAGAAAATGACTGGCAATTTCATCACGCCAGCCAAGTTCATGGCTTCGTGGACATCGCCCTGTGATGAGGTACCTTCGCCGAAGGCTGTCCAAACCACAATATCATCGCCGCGCATTTGAGCGCCCATGGCGATGCCAACAGCGTGGGGGACTTGAGTGCCGGTTGGCGAAGAATGCGAAACGATATTCAAGGCGCGATGGCTATAGTGGGCTGGCATTTGGCGACCGCCGCTGCTGGGATCTTCAGCTTTGGCCAATAAGCCAAGCATTACTTCGCGCGGAGTCATGCCCATGGCCAACATCATTGCTAAATCACGATAGTATGGCACGATCCAGTCGTGTTTGGGGCGCATTGCAAAGGCTGCGCCTACTTGAGCAGCCTCGTGACCTTGGCATGAAATAACAAACGGGGCTTTGCCTTGACGATTCAATTGCCACATTCGCTCATCAAGCGAACGAGCCAAAACCATCGTGTGATACATTGCTAACAATCGCGATTGATCGCGTTCTTGCTCCATGAAGGCAACTCCTCATATGAAGGATTACTTTGTTCGTCCGTCGAACCCTGTTAAGTTAAAAACCCCGGTATAACGACCGAGGCAAGGGCAAGCAAGGAAAAACTGGCGTTGTCCTCGTTGACACGGCCTATATGACAAGTATAGCATAAAGCCTCGCTTGCGCTGTCACCACTGTTGAGTGTTGGCACTAGCTCCAATCAAAAAGGGTAGCATTGCTGCTACCCTCGTTGCTGAAACTGCCCTTGGTTATTGGCTTAACTCAATATAGGTATCTTGACCAAGCCGAATGGTCGTAGGCAAGCGCAATTGAATTGGCGTATTAGCTTGCTGGCGTTGTTCGTTGATAAACAAGCCGTTCTTGCTTAAGTCGGCCACATAGAATTGCCCGCCGATCAAGCTAATTTCCACATGTTGGCGTGAGAGCAACTTATCGCCGGTGATGATCACGCTGGCTTCGCTGCGCCCGATGGTACATGGGAACATGCTAATTGTTTGATTTTGCAATTGGCTACGCTCTGGTGTTTGCACAACCCGCACATTCAATTGCTGCTGGCGGCCTTGCGACACTGGCGGCGTATAAATCATGGTTGCGCCGTTATCGGGCATGCCACCATCGAAATGGGCGGTTGGAATGCTGGCGTTCGTACTTGACGCAGGGCTGTTATAGCGTGCTGGCTGATTTGCTGCTGAATTTGGCGCTGGCCGAACAGCCGATTGTTGCTGTTGTTGCTGCTGTTGGTTGGGATTTTGGCGCGCTGCTGGGTTTACGCCAGGCAAATCAATCCGATTAAAGGCTTGGGTTGGTGGGTTGTATGGCATTGGCACATTGCCAGCCTTGGGCTTGCGATTGCGCCACAGATACCAGAAGCCTGCGGCGATCGCTATAATCACCAACGCGATCAGCACATAGATACCATAGCGCTTGAGGAATGGCTCTTTTGGTTTGACGGGAAACAAGAAACTCTTGATCGGCGATTCGATTGGCCGAACGTTTGATGTTTCCAAGATAATCTGCATGTTGAGCGTCGTTTGTTGCTCGGTTGGAATTAATTCTTGCGGAATAGTCGCAAGAGGAATCGAAATTTTAGGATTGGTTGGGTCAAGCGGAAAGCGATCTGATTCGAACACTTGCAGATTTTCGCGTAACAGGCGCACGCGATAAAAAGTGAATTTTGGATCGATAATTTCTTGTTCGTCGCCAATTTCAACGTCATCGATCCGAATTGCGTCTTGGGTATAATCGACGACGGGGTTAGAGCGAATCTCAAAGGTAATTGGAATTGGCACGTGGTTAAAGGCTTCGGTTGCCAGCAGCTCGGTTTTACCTTCTTGGCTGGTAAATAAGAAGCCCTCGCTACTGTAGGCAAACACTTGCAATGTATACTTACCTGCATCTTTCAACGCAGTATCGCTCATCTGCAAAGCAATATCTTGGGTTCCTTGTGATGGGATGCTCACACTGATCGTTTCGGTATGGGCAATAATCCCATTCGGATTTGAGGCTTTAACCTCAATTTTATTCATTTCAACCGGGCTATTGTTAGTAACCGTGAAATTGAATGAATATTTTTGCTCAAGTGGTAGCGCTTGAATATTGCTAATTTTGGCTTTGCTGGCAATCGGCAAATAACACTTGGTTTGGCCCAAGGAAATCGTATTTGCAACCTCGGTGCCATCAACCAGTTCGACGCGCAAGGTAGCTTGGGTATCGCCACAAGGTCGCAAATCACCCCGCGCCATCTTCTGGTTTTTGATGCTATTCATGATTCGAAAGAAGCCATCGGCCATTTGATCGGGAGCGCCTTGGAACGAAATGGCATAGGTTTCTTTGGAAATTTGGTCAAGAATTTCCGGATTGATCCGGGCACAATTACCAGCGGCACACAGCCCAATGGTGTAAATTGGCGTAATCGTTCCAGGCCGTGGGTTTGCCTTAGTCGTCACGTCAATCACGTTCTTGTCGCTGCATTGATTGCCTTGGCGATCTTCGTCTTTGCCATCGGTAAAGAGGATGACCGCGCGTCGTTCGTCTCGTTGCAAGCGATTGAGCATAAAGTTGGTTGTCAGATAGGCGGCGGTATACAAACAGGTTTCGCCACCTGGTTCTGAAATGTAGCTATCACGGATGTAATTCTTTACATCATTGCGGTTCTCAGTAAAATCAACTTTAGGCAGATATTCATCGTTGCTCCCGATGCGGGTGAAGGTAAATAACCCAATCAGCGCGCCTGCAGGAGCCTCATCAACCGCACGCATTGCAGCTTCTTTGACGATGCCAACATAGTCGGCCATGCTACCGCTTTGATCAAGCACAATCGCAATTTTGATGGGGGTAGTTGGGTCGATTGGAGTTGCCGGGATAGTTTGCTGACTCACCGGCAAAACGATATTGGTTGCCGCAATCTTATCGACTGTGACAGCCTCGCCATTTGGAAACCGGACACTAAAGTAGGTCTCAACCTTAAGCGTCGCTTCTTCCTTAACCACGGTGTGATTAATCACGACTTCAGGTTTATCGTCTTGGGAGTGGGCAGGCGCAGGCACAACCCACAAGAGGCTGAGCAATGCGATGATGGTGAACCAACTATGCTTTCTCATGGTTAACACTCATTCCAGCAACTAAAAACGGCTTGACCAATTAAGGATACGGCGCAGTATACCATCCCTTAGTACTGTAGGCTAATTAGGATGGGGGTTGAACAAGATGCGCCCTGATTGTTGTATGTAACAGGTCGCTTAACATCGCTTGATCAATCTGCTGCGCTGGTGTTGTTTCTGGTTTGGCAGCTTGTGGGTTGGCCAACCACAGTGCGGCGTGGGCCATCAACCATGAAAGGCTGGTTGGTTGGCTGGTTGCGGCGGCTGGCTCCTTGATGATCAGCAGTAAAGCGGCTTTATCAGCCTCGGGCATTAATGCGGTGAGTTCGGCGGTGGATGGTAGATTGTTGGCATTGCCCATGGTTGGCTGAGTTGTTAGTTCGATAATCTGTTTAATGACATGATCGAGTGTACCCAATTCGAGAAAGGTTTGCAAGCCTTGTGAGTCGACATAATTGAGCACGATTAATTCATCGGTAAAGCTAAAGTATTTGGGTAAACCTGTGCCTTCACGCTCGGTAATGCTCAAAATTGCCAGCGTGCTTGGCTGGAGGGTTGCCTCCAAAATGAGCGCTAATTCCCCCGTGATCGTGAGTTGGTTGCTATAGGGATCGCGCAGTAAAATTCCACGATCATACAGCTCATCTTCGGCAGTTTGCAGCTGTTCAGCACTAACCGCCAGATCATTGGTTGTATTATGAATGGCGAGTGCTTCGCCAACCAGATAATGGAGGATAATCGCTAATTCTGCCTGGGTGAGTACAAAACGATTCATTCGGGCCACCTCGATACTAGTTCAGACAACTCACTCAGGAATTCGCGCTAGACGTGATGATGATGCGACCAGCTCTTCGGTAAAATGACCATCCTCATGAATTGTCATGGGCTGCTTAACGCTACGAGATTGGTTTTGATGATGTGCTCCAATGCTTGGCATGCATGTGCAATCGTAGCCTTGCTGGAATAGCCATGATCATCTTAGTTAAAGAGCGTTATAAGTTGGGCGAGCTTTCCATCAAGTTGCTTTGCCACCCATGCAAGATCATTGGATTTATGGCGATTGAAGCTGTGCCATAAGCGTTGCAATTGGTTTGCCTGACGATCAAGCAAATCGAGTACATTGTACCAACCTTGGGAGCCATCGAGTTTAAGGTGTTGGTTGGTCAGAAACGGGGCAGTATGTCGACCAAGCGCAACGCTGTACTCGCCATCAGAAAGCATGAGCAAGGCATTACACATGGGCGAATGGTATAAAACCAGACATTCTCTGCCACCATGCTGGGCATCGCACTGTTGGCGCACAAATTGATGGGCTTGCAAATGGCGCTGGAGACAGCGTTCCGCGTAGTTGATAAAGCCCTGACATGCTGCACAATGCGAATCCATCGATGTTCCTCTACCGAACGCTTGCTGGCCCACAACCGCTTGCTTGGTTTGCAGGCCAGCAAGCCGTTTATGCGCCGTAGTAGCGCTGCCGCTGCATAAATTGAATATAATCAGCGAGCCATGTGGCTGGTGCGCCAGGCGCGAACATCGCCAACAGCTGCTCAAATTGGCCTGCGAGCAATTGGGCCAGCCATTGATGATAATCGAGGCTGCCATCCCAAAATTGTTCAATTACCCGCTGGGTCATGATTTTTTTGTTGGCTCGATACTCCAACAAATAGACCAGATTGAACCAGCCTTGCGAGCCATCAACGTCGAGAATTTGATCGGTCAAAAATGGCGCATCAAATGTGCCTAAAGCGCAATAATCAGCGCCATCGGTGCGTTGAATCAACAGTTGGCAGCTTGGCGAATGATACAAGGCCAAGCATTCCAAGCCGTTGTTTTGGGCATCACATTGGACGCGGCGAAATTGACCAAACTCCAAATAGCTGCTCAATTGTTGCTCAACATAGCTGATATAGCCTTGGCACTGGCCACAATCGTTGCTCACAGAAAACCTCTTAATCGTTCAAGGATTGGCTGGTTTGCAAAACTTCGCCGCCTGGGCCTATGCTGCCGCCAGCCACCCGTCCGCCAGTGCTTGCGCGCCAGTCGCCAGTCTTGATCCAGCTATCGCCAATTTGGCGGTAGCCATATTGGTAGGCTTGGCTTTGCATAAAGCGCACTTCCATCGCGCTATACGATTGAGGGCGCTTGGTCAAAATATCGTCAATCGAGCTGCCCTTAATATCGATTCGGCTAATGCCGCTTTCAAGCTGCGATTGCAAGAATTCGCGGTTGACTGGCCAGATGCGATTATTGCCGCCTTCAGCAATTGGCTTGAGCGCATCCCAAACTTCGGCGGTGGTGCTGAAATAGCGTCCGCCATGCGCATTCGCTTCGCCGATATAGCCAAGGAAGCCTGACGCTGGGTCAGCTTTGAATGCCCCTAATACTACTCGATCAGTCAAGGCTGTGCCTGTGCCAACATGGCTTGATTGATTGGCAATATAGCGAGCCATGGCGGTTTCTGCGCTGCCGCCTTTGGCCAGTGCGCCAATATCGCCAGCTGCTTGGAGCGGAGTGCTGACACGGGCAATATCAGCGGCTGCATCGGTAACGGTCGCTGCTTTGCTGAGCTTAGCTGCTTTACCAACCTTATCAGCGCCTTTGGTGCCGATTAAGATCGAGCCGATAAACATCGTGCCACGGCCAATTGCTTCCCATGGGCGGCCATTCTCCCAAGCTTCGACATAGGGCGCTTTGAATGCTTCCCAGAACTCACTTGGATGGGTTACTGCGTGCCAAATACCTTTAACCGTTTCGACTGGATTGGTGACCATATTCCAAACGCCGACCACCATATCCTTGAGTTCTTTGCCTGCGCCAACGAAGAAATCTTTGACCCCATTGCCAACGCTGCTGAAGAACCCGCCAACGCTATCGAGCCAACTACCGCCGCCCTTGCCACCTTCAGCATTGCCGAGCAACGAGCCTTTGAATAAACCAGCAGCTTCTTCTTCGGCTTGACTAAAGATTTTTTGGATTTCGAGGG
Organism: Herpetosiphon giganteus; assembly: GCF_016907925.1. GTDB lineage: Bacteria > Chloroflexota > Chloroflexia > Chloroflexales > Herpetosiphonaceae > Herpetosiphon > Herpetosiphon giganteus. Next base: position 233,287 of record NZ_JAFBCZ010000005.1, read on the forward strand.
TAACTTGTTGGGCTGTTTGGAACGCGTTGATCAAGCGATTGAAGGTTGGGAAGATTTCGTCGTTGAGTTCTTTGGCAAAGGCAACGCTGGCATCGCCTTTCCAGCTGTCGTTCAATTGTTGGCCGGTATTGCGAATTGTCGTTTGCAATTGCTCAACGTTTTGCTTGAGGCGACCGAAACGCTGAGCCACCTGTGCGGTTTGCTCATACTGTATCTGAACAACTTCCTTGCTCATGACACTGCTCCTAGGTTGTAATGGGGTTGATAGTCGATTTAGAGTGCTAGGGTGGGCTGCTCATGAGCTTGGGAGCCAATAAAAAGACCAAATTGATTAAAGAGAAAATAACCCATGAGGCGTAGCAACACTCCAATACTCCAATTTCAGTATACCAAAATCCTACCTTTTGAACAACGATCAAAATTAAAAACCATCCACAAACTGGCTACGAGCGCTAGTTTGTGGATGGTTTGTTGGTTTGCTAGAATAGCTTCATGAAGGCCAATTTATAACGCTGCGGTGGCCAATTGTTCAAACCAACGCTGAATATGCTCGCGCAACCATGCTTGATCAATTGACTGCACTTCAAACACTTCAGGGTTAGTTTCGTCGAGCTGAATTGCCCAAGCGCTACTTGGCCCTTGCAGAATTGCTGGATTAATCGCATCGACGATTTCGGTATCTTCGCAACGCACAATTGCCAACGAAGCACTGAACACTGGCGCTTGAATTGCCTCGATCAGGCTTTGGGCAGCTTGTTGCTCAAGCCCAGCCGCAGTTAAGCGGTTCAAGGCTTGGGCATCAGCGCGATCTTCTGCCAAGCCTTTGATCGCCAAGAATTCGTCTTGGCTGAGGCGCATGCTGGCTTCGAAGGCTTTGCTTGGTTGCACTTCCAACAAAAACGCCAAACGATCAAACAGCACCAGCATATCAGGCAAAAACGCCAAGCGATGTTGATTCTCGGTTGGCAGAGTTTGCTCAACAATGCCTAATTGGTTGACATAGTGCAAAAAGAGCTGGCCACCAGTATCGGGCGTTTCGCGGGTCGTGATAAAGGCAACATCGGGAAACGCCACAATTTGTGAGAATTCTAAGATTTCGCGTTCGATCATGACGGTTTCATCGTCGCTGATCGTCGCTAATTCTTTGGCAACCAAACCTTGAACCCCTTGATTCAAGGCGGCCAGATGGCTTGCTTGATCGTGGGGAATCAAGCTTTCATTATCTAAGCCAATAATTTTATTGGTGCGGGCAGCTTCGAGTAAGACCAAAAACTCGTTGCGCTCCAGAATAAGTCCATCCATCGGTTAAAACCCCTCTATGTTACTTCGCTCCGCCAAACGAGATGCCAAATGAAACAAATGGCAACTTGACTTTGGTGGTTTTGCCAATGCTAAAGCCAAGCTCAGCCTTGAGGCCAACTTCGGCACTCACCCCAACATTAACCCCAGCGACGTTTACGCCTTTGCTTCCGGTAACCGAAACCAAGGTGCCACCAACGGTTGCGCCAAGTGAGCCATCTTTGATGCCAGCGAAACCTTCAACTGAAAGCGCTTTGCCTTCGAGGGTTTCGGTATAGCCTAAGTTTTTGTTGCCATAGACATTAGTTAATTCGCCTTTAGCAACGGTTGCTTCGCCGTATGGCCCAATGGTGAATTTTTTCTCGCCATTCATGCCTAAGCCAATCCCAACTTCGCCATAGCCAACTTGGTATTTGCCTTTGAGGGTATAGGGAATTGGGCCGTCGACTTTAAGTAAATCGCCTTTGCCTTCGAGCAACGCGCCACTTACCCCAAGCTTCAATTGTGGCTTGGTTTCGCCGGTTTTGGTTTTGTAATCGTAGGTATGGATTTTAACTTTGCCCTTGACGGTTGGGCCGCTGCCTTGTTTGTCGCCATTGCCGGCTTGGCCACTGCCATCACCTGCTTGGCCGCTGCCGCTGCCATTGCCGCTACCATTGCCGTTGCCGTTGCCACCGCCCATCAATGAGCCTTTGAACAACCCAGCAGCTTCTTCTTCTGCTTGTTGGAAGATTTTTTTGATTTCAACGGTTGTGCTTTGGGCTTGGTTAAACAACGTGGTCAAGCGCGTGAAGGCAGGTTGAACTTCGCCCCGAAATTCAGCGCTAAATGCCTTTTGCGCATCACCTTGCCATTCACCAGCTTCTAAGCGGGCTGCAATACTTTCAATCGATTTGAAAATAGCAGTTGTTGTATCAGCAGCCTTGCCAAAACGGCTGGCAACCTGATCCAACACATCGTACTTCGCCTGAACGGTTTCTTGAGGCATGACACAAACTCCATCGGGTATAAAAAGAACAGAAGTTTTATCATTGCTAGCAATACTAGCCAATGATTATGCTTGATGCTTAATCAGGTTAAACCTTGGTTAAGCACCTATTCTTCTCAGTTAAGACTACAATAAAAGGCGCAGCCTTACCAAGGAAATACAATTGACTCTGCAAGCATACTCGATGGATTGCTGGTTTACAAGAGGGGCTTTTGATGGATTTTTTAACTCATTTGCGGCCTTGAAATGCTCAAACGAGATGCAACTAGCAATAGTCGGAATATCTCGTTTGAGCTAGTTGTGGTTTAGCGTCCGTGGATTTGGTCGAGGGTTGCTACGGTTTCACCAGTTTGTTGTTCATAGGCTGCAATCATGGCCAAAAGCCCTTGGCCAAGCGTTTTGGCAACTGGCAATGACATATTGACGACGGCAACCGCGCGGCCATTGGTTTGTAACACGGTATAGGCATCGGTTGAACCTAGACCATTGATAAAACCATTGGTATACATTAATGGTGCTTCCATAAATGCGTCTTCAACCAAACTTTGTAGGTGTTCTAAATCGCTCATACATCCTCCTGAGTATTAATTTGCGCAGAGAAATAGCGCTGGTGTGAACCAAGCGCTATTTTAACTGCATATTGATTTTTCGGCGAATAGTTTAATCCGAAATAATGACTTTAAAGGTAATTTGGCTCCGATCCAGCGTGATCAAGTCGCCATGCTGTAAGACTTGGCGGCGATCAACCTGAATGGGCCGACCCGTCGAATCGGTAATCGTCGTTGGGTTTGGCGAGAGGCTTTCAATATAGAAATGACCGCCAGTTTCGGTAATTTCAAATTGCCGCCGTGAAACCCGCAACCCATTAGGGTGGCTGCCCAAATCAACTGCCAATAGATCGTTGCTTGCTTGATTGTCGAAGCGGCCAACGATTGCTGGTTGCCAGTGGAGGCGATAACTATTGCCCGTTGGATGCTCACGTAAGTAAATCCGACGTGCCATTGGCTGGCCATCTTCTGGCATATTTGGCATTGCTTCACTAAATATCAAGCGTTCTTTATTCGAAACTTGTTTATCGAGTGTGCGATTATTGCTTAAGACGCTGCCATCTTGCTTCATCAAGCAATAGGCATCGGGATTTTGACCAAGAAAATCGAAGTCACGCCGAAATTCCTTCAAAATCGATTCAACAAGCTCTCCGGTAGGAATGTTGGTGAGTGTTTGAGCAACTTGTTGCTTCTTTTCATAGACATCGATAAAAAGTTCAAAGCGGGCTTGTTTGGCACCCATGAAAGTAACTCCTCACACGGTACTATGCTTGGGGAGCGAGCCAACAGCGTCGATCGCTCCCCATTACTTTAGCTTTCTAAGGTTCCTTCGAAGGTCAAAATCAACGATTCATCATCGCTGCTGGTCATGTCGGCCATCATTGTCGCGGTTTCGAGATCGAGGCCATCGTGCATATGCTGATCGACCAACATTTGGTGCAGCATCGATCGCAGGCGCTCGGAGCTATTCCAGCTTGCAAAATCCATTGAAATATAGTTTTGCATAATCGCTTCAGCAATATTGCTATCGCCGTTTGCCTCTTTGATGCGTGGCATCAAGCGTTGGATACCTTGGCGAATCAGCGCCGACATTCGAGCAACTGTCGGGTCTTGTTCCATGCTGACTGGTTTATCGCCAATCGTAATCGCCCCACTTGACCAGGCTGCCCGTTCTGGGTAGCGTTCGCTGATGGTTTCAACCCAGCCGTCAAGGGCTGTGATGATCCGTTCGGCTTCATCGCTGGCATCTTCGGTGACAATATGGCTGCCATCGGTATACGGGCTGGCCACTTGGATCAAGGTTGTTTGACCTGCTTTGACCATAAAGCCCCGACCCATTGGCAATTCTTTGCCCCGAACTTCGCTTGGGGTGCGCATAACCCGTAATGATTCCACCGCTTGGGCTGTCCGTAGACCAATCCCAAAGTTGGCGCTCATAACGCGGCGGCGCAGATCATTGACCCCACCATCGAGCGTGCCTGCAATAATGACAAACACACCTTCGCCACCGTAGCGCCGAGTCAGCACTGCCATATCGTTCATCACTGAACGCTTGCTTTCTGCTTCGTCGCTGAAATCTTCAAAGTTATCGATGAAGATATAGACTGGGCGGTTAATCGCTTGCTGGGCGAATGCCTGACACTCGATTTGTAGATTTTCCAACAATGGACCCATTTGATCGATTTCGCTGACGGTTTGCAAGACGTGCGGCAAATCAGCAAGGCTGCGTTTGCCACCATACTTGAAGAAGCGTCCGCGGGTATCAATCAAGACCATCGCCACCTGTTCAGGCGTGTAGCGATCGGCCAGCGAAAGCACCCAGTTGTAGAGCAAGGTGGTTTTACCAGAGATTGGTGGCCCAGCAATCGCTGCGTGTGGCCCAATCTTTTTGAGATCGTACATGGCTGGCATCAGGTTGTTGCTTTGGCCAACGACGCTCCAAATGACTTTGCCTTCAGCAACTTTATTGGTTTCATCGAGCATTTCGCGCAATGGCACAATTTGCGGCAGAATTTGAATTGGATCAGGTGTGGTGCGCATGCCACCAAGTTGTTCAACCTTGGCCTGCATCATCATCCCCATCAAATCAAGTTCTTCAGCTTCGTTGCGATGGTCGCGGCCATCAGGCCCAACTAAGCCCACTGGCAAGGTTGCTTGGAAGAGCAATGGCCGTTTTCCAACCCGAATATAGCCGCGGCCCGGCACATCGCCAAATTCAATTGCGCCCCGCCCAACAATATCCATATAGCGATCTTGTTGGCCTTGCTTGAAGGTAATCCGTTCGCCAAATAAGCTGTTAAAGCGGCTTGACATATTGGTTGGGAAGTTGGCCGTAACGATAAAGGCAATCCCAACGCTCAGTGAGCGCCGAACCAATGGAATCAAGACCGATTCTTCAACCGCGTCGTAATTCTCGTGGATGATGGCAATGTTATCGATTGCAACCACAATCGCTGGCAAGGCTTGATCTGGAAACTGCTTATTGTATTCATAGATGGTGTTGACCCCTGCATCGCTGAAGATTTGTTGGCGTTCGCGGGTCAAACGTTCCATCTTGCTGAATAAACGCAGCATTTGTTCTTCAAAGGTCTCGTCGTCGGCGTAAATTAATGCTCCGACGTGCGGCAAGTTGCGCAAGCTACGGAAGTTGCGCCCACCCAAATCGACCACATAGGCGTGGAGTTCATCGGGGCTGTGGCTCGCTGCCAAACCGGCGATGATCGAGCGTAACAACGAAGTTTTGCCCCAACCAGAATCACCATAAATTGCCAAGTGATTGGTGCTGAAATCAAAGACAAATGGCAATTGGGTTGCTTCATTTGGATCATCAACCAACAAGGCTGCGGTGCGCATGGCCTCGGTTTCCCAATCGACCCCTGGCCAGAGATGTTCAGTGTCACCGTTGATCCAATCGGTTACGGCTGGCTGGAAGACAATAATGCTATTGTCTTTGGCATTGATAATCGGCGATTGCAAACTTACGCGCTCGGGTAAGAAATTTGGCCATGGTTTTGGCGTTGGTTGGAAATTGACCAACTCACGTGAAATTTGCACCACGGTATCAAACAATTTCGGTGTATCTTCGCTGGTTGAAACTGGTTCTGGCTCACGTTCTGGCCAGAGCACAGCCACTTCGCGATCGTCGATTTGGCTTTCGCCAGTGTATGAAACCTGAATCAGTTCAAGATTTTCGTTGCCAATTTGCAAGTAGCCACGGCCTGGCATGCCGTTGGGCAAGAAGGCTGCGTCTGGTTTGCGCAAGAGTTCACGGCTGGTATCTGGCTGTTCAACCCGTAGACAGAGCCGCAACTTGATATTGGCGCGCATTTGGTCGGTAACACCCTTTGGTTGTTGCGAAGCGAGCAAGAGGTTGACCCCTTGGGCACGACCAACCCGGGTGATACTTTCCAACGATGGGAGATATTCAGGGTTCGAATCGAACATTTCGGCGTATTCGTCGATGATGATGAACAAGTGTGGGTATGCGCCAAACTCTGGTTTCTTGTGGAAGCCACGTTCGCGATATTCCACAATATCCTTCGTGCCAGTCATGGCGTTGAGTGCTTGACGGCGACGAATTTCAGCATCAATCGAGGTGAACATACGATCAACTGCCGACTTGTTCAAGTTGGTCACGATGTCCACACAATGCGGCATGTTTTCGAATGGCTTGAAGGCACCGCCACCTTTGAAGTCGACCAAGACAAAGTTGAGAATATCAGGCGAGTAATTCAGCGCTAGACCCACAATCAAGGTCATCAGCAATTCCGATTTACCAGCACCAGTACCCCCTGCAACCATCCCGTGAACACCGTCACGCTTGGCTTCGAGTTGCAGCGTGCGTGGCCGATTGCCTGAGACAATCCCCAAACATGCAGCCAACCAGCCAGCTTGTTTGCCAGTGCCTGCGTTGTATTCCCAGGTTTTGGCGGTTGCTTCTTTGAGTTCTTCGACAAATGGCCGGTCGCCACGGCCAATGTTGTGCATTTCTTGCAGCACTTGGCGATACGACGAACTCTTGGGCAAGGCGGCAATCCCCAACGGTGGTTGGTATTTGCCAGGATTATTGGCGATATGCGCATTCATATGCTTGCCGATAACCCGAATTTGGCCAGCTTCACCGCGAATTTGCAGTTTTTCGGTCACTTGTGGTTGGCCGTCAGCGCCCAAGACATCGGCTTTGCCAATCGTGCCTGGTGGTAAGGCAATGTGATAGCTCAGCGCATCGCGGCCAACTTTGACCGCACCACGCCCAGGAATTTCTTCAACTTCTAAGAGCCGTGCGCCAACAATGGCCGAATAGTCGCCTGAATCAGAAATCTTGAAGGTCAAGCGTTCGGTAAAGAGGCTATACAGCTTACTTGACAGAATATTCAAGCGGCTGGCAGTGATCAGAATATGCAAGCCATAGGCTTTCGCTTGGCGTGCCAAGGCTACAAAGACCTCAAGCAAGTTATTGGCATCATTATTCTTATCATCGCCAAAGGTTTCGATATATTCGCCGAAGTTATCGATTGCCACCAAAATTGCTGGCTTTGGATTGGCAGCGTTTTGGCTGTTGTACTCAGAAAGGGTTGAAACCCCGGCATCGCTGAACAGTTTCTTGCGTTCATCAACAACGTTATTCAATTCACGCCAAAGCTGCTGAATGCGCTCTTCATAGCCTTGTTCGTCTGGCAGAATCACCGTCCCGACGTGCGGGATGGAGCGCAAGACTTCAAGGTTACGGCCACCAAGATCGAGCACATGGGCATTGAATTCGTTGGGCGAGTGGGTTGCTGCCAAACTCAACACCAACGAGCGAATCATGGTGGTTTTACCCCAACCAGAAGCGCCGAAAACCACTACGTGACCTTTGTTGAAGTCGAGCACCAATGGCATTTGGCGGGCATTACCTGGATCGTCGAGCACCCCAACGACCGCGCGCATTGCCACGTGATTCCAATCGACTCCAAACCACTGACCTTTATTCTCAAACCAATCGCCAACAAAGGCATTGATTGCGATTCGTTGCGAACGGCCAAGGGTCATCAATGGTAGATAAGTTTTATCAACATACCGTGGGTTGAGCGGTTGTTCGTAGGTAATTGCATCGGGCAATGGCGCTGGCCATGGCGTTTGAGGCCGTGGTCGTGGATGGAGTAAATTTTGCGCCATCGTCACGATTAATTCATAGAACTTGGCTTTAGTGCCGTCGGCAGCCACTGCATAATCGTATGATTCACCAGTGTACGAAACTTGAATCAGGTCAAGATTTTCGTTGCCAACTTGGAGATAACCCCGACCAGGCATGCCGCTTGGCAAGAAGGCTGCATCCGAGCGGCGCAACATTTCGCGGCTGGTTTCAATATCTTCAACCCGCAAACAGATCCGATACTTGATGTTGGCGCGCATTTGGTCGGTAACCCCGATTGGCCGTTGTGAGGCCAGCAAGAGGTTGACCCCAATTGAACGTCCAACCCGAGTTATACTTTCCAACTCATCGCGGAACTCAGGCGTATCGCTGATCATTTCCGCATATTCGTCGATGATGATAAATAGATGCGGGAATGGCCCCCATTGTGGGTCAAGGTGGAAGCCCTTGGCACGATATTCCACAATATCTTTGGTGCCAGTACGCGCATTCAGCGCTTGGCGACGGCCCATTTCTGCATTGATTGCCGTAAACATCCGGCGCACGCGCGATTTATTCAAGTTGGTCACCAAATCAACGGTGTGTGGCATATCCTTGAAGGGATCAAACGCACCACCACCCTTGTAGTCGACCAAAATGAAGTTAAGGATACTGGGGTCGTAGCGCACGGCCAAACCGATGATCAAGCTCATCAGCAATTCCGATTTACCAGCACCAGTACCGCCTGCAATCATCCCGTGAACACCATCTTTTTTGGCTTCGAGTTGCAGCGTGCGTGGCCGATTGCCCGACATCACCCCAATCGTCACTTTGAGCCAATCGGCGTTTTCTGGTTTGATGCTATTTTCCCATGCTTCGCTCATCAGGCTATTCAATTGAGGCCGTAGATCGGCATCGAAGCGAATTTCGCGCTGGAGCATGGTGGCATACATTTCGGGCAACATCGATTTGAAGAGAATCGCCTTGGGCATTGCGTCAACCCGCCGTGGCTTGAGATAGTTTTTGCCACTGGTGCGGGCATAATCAGTCATAAATTGGGCCAACTGATCGATTTCTTTCATTTCGATCGTTGGGTCAAGCGAGCCATCGCTGCTGATGCCAGCTGCGACCGCCACTTGGAAGCTGAGCGGCTGTGGGCCAACTTTGGTATAGCCACGGCCAGGAATATCATTAATATCGTCAACCCGACCGCCAACGATCGACCGATATTCGGTGTTATCGCTGAGTTTCAAGGTGTAACGCTCGGTAAATAAGCTAAAGACTTGGTTCGATAGCTCGGCCAGGCTGCCAATGGTAATGATGAAGTGAATTGCATACGGCTTGGCTTGGCGCGCAATCGAAATCAGCTTATCGAGCACGCTTTCGACGTTGCTATCTGGGCCTTCGCCAAAGGTTTCGGTAAATTCGGCAAAGTTATCGATTGCAACCAAAATTGCTGGCTGGGTATTGGTTGGATTAACCGCATTGTATTGGTAAATATCGGCAATCCCTGCATCGTTGAGCAGCAGTTTGCGTGCATCGACAATATCGTTGATTTCGCGCAGCAATTGTTCGACCCGTTCTTCGTAGCCTTCACCGTCAGGAATAATCACCGCACCTGAGTGAGGCAATTTATCCAGCACGCTAAAGTTCCGCCCACCCAAATCGAGAATATACATATGCATCTGATTTGGCGAGTGGGTTGCGGCTAAGCTCATCAGCATCGAGCGCAGGAAGGTGGTTTTACCCCAACCAGAGCCACCAAAGACGACTGCATGGCCGCGTGGGAAGTCCACGGTCAAGGGTAATTGCTTCGCTGCATAGGGATTATCGATCAAGCCAAGCACTGGCCGCATTGCATAATCACGCCAGTTCAGATCTTCGACCCAGCCCGAAGTCCCATTGATCCATTTGTTCAAGGCAGGGTTCAAGGTCAGATCGTGCTCGCGGGGCAAGCCAACCATAATTTCGTCGATGCCCAACAGATATTCTTCAAAAGTAACTGCATTGACATTCGGATCTTCTGAGATCAAGTGTTGGGTCAAGGCCAGTTCGCGTGGCAAGAAGTTTGGCCATGGTGCCCGTTGAATTGGCACGTTATTATCACGTGACAAAGCATCGAGCGTGCTGACGATGACCTTGTACAGTTCTGGTGGGCTTTGATCTTGGGTATCAATCCCTGGGTCAACGCCTTCAGCGCGGCGGCGATCTGGCCAAATAACTTTTTCTTGCGAAACTGAATTGGGGTCAACATAGGGATCGCCAGTGTAGGCCACTTGAATCAATTCAATTTCTTCGTTACCAACTTGCAGATAGCCCCGACCTGGAATCCCAGTTGGCAAGAAGGCTGCATCCGAGCGGCGCAACATTTCGCGGCTTTCGCCTTGGGTCTCCACCCGCAAGCTAATCCGGAACTTGATGTTCGAACGCATTTGGTCGGTGATCCCGCTAGGCCGTTGTGCGGCGAGAATCAGCGAAACCCCGAGCGAACGCCCAATCCGCGTGATACTTTCCAACTCGCCCCGATACTCAGCCCGATCGGCGATCATTTCGGCGAATTCGTCGATGATGATAAACAGATAGGGATAGGGATAGTGGGTATTGTGGAAGTTCTTCTTGCGATATTCAACGATATTTTTGGTATCAGTTTCGTTGTTTAAGACTTGGCGGCGTTGCATTTCCGACTTAATTGCCGTAAACATGCGGGTTACGCCATCGCCAGCCAAGTTGGTGATGATGTCAACACAGTGGGGCAGGCGTTCGAATTCTTTGAATGCGCCACCGCCCTTGTAGTCGACCAACACAAAGTTAATCACCGAAGGATCGTAGGTAACCGCCATCACCGCAATCAGCGAGATTAGCAACTCCGATTTACCAGAACCGGTACTGCCTGCGACCATCCCGTGAACACCATCACGTTTGGATGAGAAAACCAAAGTCCGGGTTTTATTCCCCGACATGCGACCAACCTTGGCGCGCAGCCAGTTGGCATATTTAGGTTGCGTGCTGCGTTGCCAATTCTTAATCGCATCGACCTTGAGTTCATCAAGTGAGCCATAGCCCATCAGGTCGAAGAAGGCAACGCCATCGGCAAGGTTGGCCCCAGCGCTTTGGCGCAAATTGAGGGTTGATAGTTCTTCGGCCAATTTGCGCGATTCTTCGCGATTAACAATATTATCAGCAGCCCCGATATAGCGGAAGGTGTTGACCCCCTGCTCGGCGTAGCGGAAGAATAATTGTTGATGTTGGGCTTGCTTACTGTTGGTTGCTGGCGTGGTTCGTTCAATTTCGATCACCGACTTACAGCCGCCAGGCACTTTGCTGCGTTCTGGCACGAGGAAGATCACCGCAGCGCCAAGCTGTGGGCCTTCTTCGATCAAGATTGAGAGTGCTGCATCCGATTCAATATCGCGCAACCGCTCGCCAGCTTTTTCATACATATCGAGCAGGTCAACTACCAGCAACATAAATGGTAAGCCTGGGTTGCCACGGCCCGAATTATTATTATTTTCTTCGTTATCTTCCATGCGCATTTTGCGTTGCGATAGAATTTTACGAATGCCTTCCATGTATTGATCTAATTCATCGCCTTCTTCATCGGCATCATCAGCAACTTCTTTAATTTCGCTGACGAAACAAAGTTGCTCATATTCGCCTGGCTGACAGTGGGGCAAGGTTTCGACCCAATCCCATTCGTTATATTTTGAGGCCAAAACATACAAACGTGAATCGGACGGTGAGTGGAAAACCGCATAATGCGCCAAAATCGAGCGAATCGATTCATAGACAGCATCCCGATCGCCTGCAATCCCCAAGGCATGGGTGGTTGGCGTAATCGGCGTTGCCTTTTCTTTCGAGCCGCCTTCGTCTTCTGGCTTGTAGCGCAAGGTGATAATAATCGGAATATCAGAGACATAGCGCGAATCGGCATCAAGCTTCATGGCTTCACGAGCGAGTGGGCTACTGAAATTGCCACCGCTCTTAACCTCGTAAACCACGGTTGATGGCAATGTGCCCATGCCAAGCCGCACCGAGCCGAAGTCATCATCAGAAACCCGTCGTTCCCAAATGCGCGCATTTGAGCGCAGGGTGCGTTCAGGCTTTTCTAAATCTTGTTTGGCATCGGTAATAACCTTGATCGTATTTGGCGTATCAGGATAGTTATAGCGATAAAAACGGCGCTGCAAATCGTGATAGCCGTGCATATCTTTATTTAATTCAACGATCTGTTCATGATATTGGCGTTCACGTTCTAAACGTTGGTTTTTCTCACGAATAAACGAATAGATTGAGAAGCCTGTGGAGGCCAACACCGATAATGCCATCGGGATGAGAATCAAAGCGCCGCCGCCGCCGCGCCCTCCAAACATTGTTACGAAGACATAACCCACAATCATCGTCATCGGCAGAGCCAACTGAATCAGTTTCGAAATCGCATCCTCAGGATTTTCTGGCGGGGATGGGATTTCAAACTTATTGAAAGGTAGCTCTGGTTGAATCCGTGGAGGACGATCTATCATCTGGATAGAGTTTTTCATCGGTGCATCTCCAAAATTCCGCCCATCGATCAGTCACTGATCGGATCTGATGTGAACACACGCTAAAAAGTGGCACGAGGAGAGAAATTGCGCATTGCTGGTGTAACGCGTCAACTATACCATATAAACCTCTATTTCGGCTAGTGGTTGACAGCTTTTGAATAAATGAGTAGAGTAGTGCCAACAATCCTCGCCTAGCAATCCAGATTACGGTACGATAGAGCCATAATCTGGTTTCCCATGACTACCCATGGAACGGAGTAAGCGCCCATGAAACAGGTATGTCTGTTATGTGAACGAACATCGTTTGATAATAATTTGTATTGTCAAGAAGTTTATTGTCAAGCTGAAAAATCGCCAACAATTCTTGGATATGGAAAATGGCTGGGCGATATTGAAATCGTGCGGCCCGTTGTTGTACTACGCTCTTCAGTTTTATACGAAGCCAGCCATCAAAAAGAGCGCGTATTTCTTAAAGTAGCCCACGTTGGCAGCGAAAATACTGAACGCTTAAAACGTGAAGCCGAATTTCTAAAAACTATTCGGGTTTCGAACGAACGCAATACGTTCTTGCCAAATTGGCGGCCACCCTATGCCAATGCCACCGTAAGTGCCCAGACTGAGGCCTACGGGCGGGCGATGCTCGGCGAACACCTTTTTTACTATTACTTGTCAGATTTCTTTGCTGGCGAATCGTTGCGCGACGCGCTGACCAAAAATCCGCAAATGTGGGTCAACCATATTGGTTGGTTGGTCATGCGTTTGTCATCATCAATTGCGCTCTTGCAAAGCAAAGGTGTGTTGCATTTCGGGATCAACCCCGAATCGCTGTTGGTGCATTTTGAAGATAATCCTTCAGTGCCAACCATTCACTTGCTCGATTTGGGTATTGCCAGCACGCCGCAAAATATCAACAACGATTGGTATTCGTTTATGGTTCCGCCAGCCTATACTGCACCAGAAATTATGCAGCCGCACCTGCAAAAACCAAGCTATGCAACCGATGTCTATGGCCTCGGCTTGATTTTGTATGAAATGCTGGTTGGCGTTCCGGCCTATCCCTTCAAGCTCAAAAGCGACGAAGAGGTCTATCAGGCAGTCTTGAAAAACCATCATGTTAATATGAACCGAACTGCTGACGTGCGGGCAATTGCTGAGCTGGCAGTGCGCATGGTCGATGTTCAAGTTGCGAATCGGCCTCAAAACGCAGCTCAAGTCGTCCAGGAATTACTTAAGCTGTTTGGTGAAGTTCCAACTGCCAAAAAGAGCCGCTGGCCCAGCCTCAACACGATCCTGATTATTGTGATTAGTTTATTGACCGTCGCCTTTTTGATTACCTTCTTTGTAACCTTGAACCAGTTGAATATTATTTAGGCTTGGTTGTGGTTGAAGAGCAGGGTTTGCGCCCTGCTCTTTTTTATGCCTGAAAATTTAAGGCCTTTTCGTGCTTAAACTCAAACCGACCATGCAAGCGCATGATCGGTTTGAAATACTGGGTAAAATGACTTGAATAGGGAACTAGCCGAAGCGGCCTGATGCCGAGAAGTCTTGGTTTTGGAAGTTCTTAATAGCGGTATTGACATCTTGAGTGATTTCAACACATTTTTCAGCCATCTTTTCGATTTGTGGACGGAACTGATCGATGTAGTTTGCTACAGCTGCGCCACCAACCAAACCGATGAATGCAGTTGCTTTAAGGGTGGTTGAAAGGACTTCCAAGACTTTAGCAACGGTTTTCAAAACTTGCCCAACCGTATTGATAGTCTTAGCGATTTTGGCGACATCGCCAACCTGCATATAAATTTCTGATGCTTGTGCCATGAGCTGGACTCCTTAAGATCTATTTTTAAGAATTCAAGGTCAAAACTAGTAGAACTTAGCAATGCTGCGCAATTTTGAGTTAACCAAGTTGCGAGCGGTGCTATCAGCGCGGTCGATCAAATCGCGAGCTTTGCCCAAGTTGCTGTGGTAGCTGGTGATGCCAGTCCCGATGCGGGTAACTTGGGGGGTCATCAAGTTGGTCAATTCTTCGCGGAACTGATCAGCACCTACACCACGCCATACTTGTGGTGATGATGCAATGATTTGCTTGATTGGAGCCAAAGCTTGTTCTTGAATGACATTGAATTGTTGCATCAATTGTTGCAAAACGCTTTCCAAAACTTTGCGAGCCAAGCGCATCAAGAAACTTTTCATGGATAAACTCCTCAATTAGGTATACAAAGAGCCAATTACGATTAGAAGCTGCTTTTCGCGCTGCCGTCTGCTGCATCCATTGCGGCCATAGCGTTCTTGATGTCGCCTTGGATTTCGGTCATCTTGGCAGCTAATTTAGCCAATGATGGAGCCATCATGCCGGTCAAAACATCAACGAATTCGCTACCAGCGTCGCCTTTGAGGGCTTCGTCGATGGTGCTCGCAATTGACAAAACTTCTTGGGTTACATCTTGAACTTGTTCGTGCGCTTTGCCAAAGGTTGCTTGAGCTTGTTCCATAGCCGCACGATTATACTTCATTTTCTCTGCCATGAGAGGGCCTCCTTATTAAAAATAGCTAAATTTAGATTTTCCAAGCTTTGAAGATTGCCGCAGCTTCATCTTCATGTTGTTGGAAGGTTTGCTTGATTTCGTTGCTGGTTGATTGGAAGGTGTTGAAAGCTTGAATCAAGCGATTGAAGGCTGGGGTCATTTCGCCTTGCCATTCTGCTTGATACTTAGCTGCTGCATCCCCGACCCAATCTTGTTGCATTTTTTGGGCAAGTTGGTTGAGGGTTTGGAACAATTGTTGTACGTTTTGCTCGAGCTTGCCGAAGCGTTGCGCAACTTGTGCCATCACTTCTTTGTCGATTTGTACTGTTTCTGCTGCCATTGAAGAAATCCTCCTTGTGTGTTCGGAGCCAAATTGGCTGCACTGTGGCACACAACCGTAGTGCTTGCTGGTTATATCAATCTGACGAAAGTAGTTAGCCGAAGCTTTCCTTTTAGGTTTGAGTGATATGACGAGCGACCGAGATTGCTAATAGTTGAATTGTCCTTGGCTGCCAAACGTTATTTGTGTTCCGCAAGAGCTTGCTTCTAACACCACCAGCCCAACACTACCGCTTTTGTATAAAAAGACCAAATAGGGGTTTATCGATTGTTATTGCCACCAAAGCGATAGGTTGTTACAAAAACTGGCCTAATGAGCGAAATTCGCATCCGTCGAGAAACGAGTTTGTTCAATTAGTGGTTTTTGCGCTTACTGAATGTGCCTGCTTTAACCAAATACATTCTCTCACCCCATGTATTTAGCTATTGCAACGTTGTAATGCTATTTGCTTCACATAAACATCGATTGCCAATTGCGGTTAATTCGTACTCAGAGTGTACAAAACCAAATTGCACTTGTCAAGAGCTTTTTTTGGGGTTTTTCCCACCAATATCGCAATTGGTTAGGAGTCTTGTACTATCCCTCGTCTATTAAGCGTGCTCGGTTGTTAATCAAATCGCCTCAGCGACCCTTGAGAATGGTCTTGGCTCAGTTTTATTCTGTCATTTCAATGTATTCGGCTCTCTGAGCTACCCTGCTAGCTAGCTAATGGCCTACCCTGAGTACTAGGACTTGCGGAATTAAGCGGCAATTTGCTTGATTATCGGCTACTTTGCAACTCAATTTTGAACTTGATTAACCAGATTTAGCGCGTTGGAATCAGGCAATCAGCTGGTTTGGTTAAGTAACGAGGCTTGATTGACGGTTGATCTGGCATCTGCTACAGTATTGGCTACAATTTTTTATTCGTCTGAGGCCAAGTTGTCATAGCTTGGCTGCAAATTGGGGAAAGCCCGGTGAGATTCCGGCACTGTCGCGCAACGGTATGGCTCAATGCTAAGTCCGAATGCCCACTCAGTTCGAAATGATCGAGATGTCCCTTCGCGTCAAAGGGGGTGATCATTGCCGCTTGCAATTGATGCCCATGGGCTGCTGCCTATGGTTTGGTAATGGTTTATGCCTGTTCCGCTAAGGAGCAGGCATTTTTTTATTTAGCCCACAAAGGATGCTCTATGAATGTGATCGAGGTTGAGCCACGAGCGACTAGTGAGCAGGCTACTTGGCTTTTGCAACTACTTGCTGAGGCTTGTAGCGCTTATCCCCAAACAACCGACGCGAATCAGCTCTGGCAGACTGCCAACTTGGGCTTTTATCCCAATATGACTGCTGGCGAACAACTCCAAGCCTGTATTTTGACCGCCCGCAGCTGGATTGAGCAGGAGCCTGATTATAGTTTTGTGGCCGCCGCGCTCTTGGCCAGCCAACTGCATTGCGAGGTTTTTGGCGAATATTTGGCAGGTTCAGCGGTTGCTACCCGCTATCCAACGGCATTTATCCAGTATATTCAGGCCGGAATTGAGCAAGGGTTGCTTGATCCAAAACTTGCTCAATTCGATTTGGCCCGTTTGGCGGCGGCAATTGTGCCTGAACGCGATGCTTTATTGGCGTATCCTGGCCTGCAAACGCTCTATGATCGCTATTTTATTCAGTGGGCTGGTTTGCGCCGCGAGTTGCCGCAATTCTTTTGGATGCGGGTGGCAATGGGCTTGGCCTTGAATGAGGCTGATCGCGAAGCTCAAACCCTGCGTTTCTACGAGCTGCTGTCGCAATTTTACTTTACCTCGGCCACGCCAACCTTATTCAACGCCGCGACGACTCATCCGCAGTTGTCATCGTGCTATCTCTCGACGGTCGGCGATGATCTTGAGGCGATTTTTGGGGCGATCAGCGATAATGCCATGCTTTCGAAGTGGGCTGGTGGCTTGGGCAACGATTGGACTCCTGTGCGGGCGCTCGGCGCGCCAATTCATGGCACGAATGGCGTGAGCCAAGGCGTGATTCCTTTCCTCAAAATTGTCAATGATACCGCGATTGCGGTCAATCAGGGCGGTAAGCGCAAAGGCGCGGTCTGCGCTTATCTCGAAGCGTGGCACGCTGATATTGACGATTTTCTTGATTTGCGCAAGCCAACAGGCGATGAGCGCCGCCGCACCCACGATATGCACACGGCTTTGTGGATTCCTGATTTGTTGATGGAACGGGTGTTGAGCAACGGCACGTGGACGTTGTTCTCACCTGATGAAGTGCCTGATTTGCACGATTTGTATGGCCAGGCATTCGCGCTGCGCTACGCAGAATACGAAGCGCTGGCGGCGCAAGGCTTGCTGCGTTCGGCACGCCAAGTCGAAGCACTCGGTTTGTGGCGCAAAATTTTGACCCGCTTGTTTGAAACCGGCCATCCTTGGATTACCTGGAAGGATGCTGCCAACCTGCGTTCGCCGCAAGATCATGTTGGGGTGATTCATAGCAGCAATTTGTGCACTGAAATTTTGCTCAATACGTCGGCTGACGAGATTGCGGTCTGTAATCTTGGCTCGATTAATCTGGCGGCGCATATTCGCGATGGCGCGCTTGACCTCGAAACATTGCGCACAACGGTTACGACAGCAGTACGCATGCTTGATAACGTGATCGATATTAATTTTTATCCCCGCCCGCAAGCTGCTCAAGCCAATGCCCGCCATCGGCCAATTGGGCTTGGTCTGATGGGCTTTCAAGATGCGCTTTATGGGTTGAATATCAGCTACGCCAGCCAAGCGGCGGTCGAATTTGCTGATCGTTCGATGGAAGCGATTGCCTATTTTGCGGTCGCGGCTTCGATTGATTTGGCTCGCGAGCGCGGCGCATACCCAAGTTTTCGTGGCTCGAAATGGGATCGTGGGATTTTGCCAATTGATAGTTTGGCGCTTTTGGCTGACCAACGTAGCACCAAACCGGAGCTTGATCACAGCAGCCACTACGATTGGCAACCACTGCGCCAAGCCTTGGCGGAGCATGGTATTCGCAATAGCAATTTGTTGGCGATTGCGCCGACCGCCACGATTGCCAATATCGTTGGCACCAGCCAATCGATTGAGCCAACCTATCGCCATTTGTATGTTAAAAGCAATCTTTCGGGCGATTTTACGACCGTCAATCGGGCGTTGGTTGCTGCGCTCAAAGCTCGCGGCTTGTGGGATGCAGATTTGCTGGCCGAATTGAAATATTACGATGGCGCGATTAGCCACATTGAGCGAATTCCTGCTGAACTCAAGGCCCAATTTTTAACTGCCTTCGAAATTGCCCCCGAATGGCTGATTGCCTGCGCTGCTCGCCGCCAAAAATGGATCGATATGGGTCAATCGTTGAATTTATATGTGGCTGAAACCAGCGGCAAACGCTTGAATGAGATTTATCTGACGGCGTGGCGCATGGGATTAAAAACCACTTACTACCTGCGTACGCTGGCTGCGACCCAAATTGAGAAATCGACCTTGGATATTAATCGCTTTGGGGTGCAGCCGCGTTGGATGCGCAATGTGAGCGAATCGGCCAGCGTGCTAGCCGATAATGTTTGCCCAATCGACGACCCTAGTTGCGAAGCTTGTGAGTAGCGAGGAATTTCGAATGACTGAACAATTTGGACGCTTCAATGCCAGCGATAAACGCTTGATCAATTGTAATCAAGTTGACGTAAATCAATTAATGCCGTTGCACTATGGCTGGGCTTGGGAACATTATCTGAATGGTTGTGCTAACCATTGGATGCCAAATGAAGTTTCCATGACTGGCGATATTGGAATTTGGCGCTCGAATACCTTATCGGCTGATGAGCGCTTGATGGTGCTACGCAATTTAGGTTTTTTTGCTACGGCTGAAAGTTTGGTTGGCAATAATATTGTTTTGGCAATCTTTCGGCATATTACCAACGCAGAATGTCGCCAATATTTATTACGCCAAGCCTTTGAAGAAGCGATTCATACCCATGCATTTTTGCATATTGTTGAAAGTTTAGGCTTGAATGAGCGCGAAATTTTCAATATGTATCATGAAATTCCAGTAATTAGCCAAAAAGATCAATTTGAGATGCAATTAACTGCGGCGGTGCTTGACCCGCAGTTTAGCACTGACACGCTCGTAGGCATGCAAACCTTCGTCAAAAATCTGATTGGCTATTATGTAATTATGGAAGGTATTTTCTTCTATAGCGGTTTTGCGATGCTGCTTTCGTTGCATCGACGCAATGTATTAACGGGTATTGGCGAACAAATTCAATATATTTTGCGTGATGAAACGATTCATCTGAACTTTGGGGTTGATTTAATTAACGGCATCAAAGCTGAAAATCCAGCAATCTGGACTGCTGAATTTCAAGCTGAGATTGTGCAATTAATTCGCCAAGCAGTTGAATTAGAAGCTCAATATGCTGCTGAATGTTTACCACGTGGCGTAATGGGCTTGCATGCAGCAATGTTCCGCGATTATGTGCAATATATCGCCGACCGTCGCCTACAACGGATTGGTCTGGCGACGCAATATGGCTCACAAAATCCATTTCCTTGGATGAGTGAAACGATCGATTTGACCAAAGAGAAGAACTTTTTTGAGACGCGGGTCACTGAATATCAATCAGCGGCCAGCCTAGAATGGGATTAAGCATGAATTTTCAGACGACGGTTGTGGGCTATCCACGGGTTGGCGTTGGCCGCCCATACAAGCAGGCCTTGGAACGCTTCTGGAGCGGCAAACTTACTGAAGCAGACTTTCGGGCGGCAATCGACGAATTGCGCCAAGATCGTTTAGCAATCCAAGCCCAGCGCTTGGATCTGGTGCCAGTTGGCGATTTTAGTTTGTATGACCATGTGTTGGACACAGCGCTGATGTTGGGCGCTGTGCCAGCCCGTTTTGGCAAGCTTGATACCAATAATTTGCAAGGCTATTTTGCCATGGCGCGAGGCCGCGACGGCGTGCCAGCGCTCGAAATGACCAAATGGTTTGATACCAATTATCATTATTTGGTGCCAGAAATTCCCGAACGCTGGGAATTGCAAGCTAATTTGGTGCTAGAGCAACTGCGCTTTGCCCAGAATACGCTTGGATCAAAAGCACGGCCTGTCTTGCTTGGGCCTTGGACATTTTTGCGGTTGGCTCGCTTGGCGGGGGCAGAATTAAGCAAGCATTTGCAACAATTGATCCCAATTTATGCCCAAATTGTGCGCGAATTGAGCGCTTGCGATGTGGCCTATATTCAGTGTGACGAGCCAGCTTTGGTTGGCGACGTGACTGAGGAAGAATGGCAAGCATTTGCTGCTTGCTATCGCGAATTGAGCAAGCATGGCAAGCTGGTGGTGCAAACCTATTATGGCGATGCTACGCCGTGGTATCGCGAACTCTGCCGCCTGCCGCTGCATGGGCTGGGCTTAGATTTGGTGCAAGGCCAAGCCAATTGGGCCGCGATTCAATATCATGGCTTTCCTCAGGATAAAATTTTAGTGGCTGGCGTGGTGAACGGGCGCAACGTTTGGCGCAGTGATTTGGCCGATTTGCAGGCCAAAATTAGTGGATTAAGCGAATTTGTTGCGCCTGAACGCTTGATTTTGAGCAGTTCATGTTCGTTGTTGCACTTGCCTGAAACCGTGACCGCTGAACGCAATTTGCCAGTTGCGGTGAGCAGCGGTTTGGCCTTTGCCCAAGAGCGTTTGGCCGAATTGGAATTATTGGCGCAGGCCTTGCGCAACGGCGTTGCCAGTGTTCAAGCAAGCTGGGATGCAGCGCTGGCTTCGCGCCAACAATGGCTTGATGGAGCTGGGCGGATTGTGCCTGCGGTTCGTGAGCGCAGCGCCGCCTTGGGTGCTGCAACGCCTGCGCGCTTGGTATATGCTGAACGGGTGGCTTTGCAACAAGCCAAATTGAACTTGCCAGTGTTGCCAACCACCACGATTGGCTCGTTTCCGCAAACTGCGGCCTTGCGCAAAGCCCGCGCCGAAGCCAAGCGCAATCCGGCGGGCTATGCCGAAACAATTCGGGCTGAAATTGCCCATGTGATTGCGTTGCAAGAACAATGGGAGCTTGATGTGCTGGTGCATGGCGAGCCAGAGCGCAACGATATGGTGCAATTTTTTGCCGAGCATTTGGCGGGCTATATCGCCACCCAAGAAGGCTGGGTGCAAAGTTATGGTAGCCGCTGTGTGCGTCCGCCAGTGATCGCTGGTGATGTTTATCGCACCGCAGCTTTGAGTGTGGCCGAAACTGCCTATGCTCAGTCGCTGACCAAGCGGCCCGTTAAAGGCATGTTGACGGGGCCGGTGACGATGTTGCAATGGAGTTTTGTGCGTGATGATTTGCCTCGTAGCGAGGTTGCGGCCCAAATTGGCTTAGCGCTGCGTGATGAAGTGGCTGATTTAGAGGCAGCAGGCATCAATATTATTCAAATTGACGAGCCAGCATTTCGCGAAGGCTTACCGTTGCGGCGCAATGAATGGCAAGCCTACCTTGATTGGGCAGTGCGCGCTTTTCGGATTGCGACGAGTGAGGCCGCTGCGAGCACCCAAATTCACACCCATATGTGTTACAGCGATTTCAACGATATTATTGATGCAATTGCTGCGCTTGATGCCGATGTGATTAGCATTGAGGATGCACGCAGCGCTGGCTCGTTGTTGGCTGGCTTGGAAGGACGTTATCAACAGCAAATTGGGCCTGGCGTGTACGATATTCACAGCCCAAATATTCCCAGCGTTGAGCAATTGGTGGCGCGAATTCAGCAATTGCTGAAGTATTTGCCCGCCGAACAATTGTGGATTAACCCCGATTGTGGCTTGAAAACCCGTACCTACGCTGAAGTTGAGGCTGCATTGCGGGCGATGCTGGCAGCAACCAAGCAGGTGCGCGCGACGATTCATTAAAAGATAACGGTTTGATCAATCCGACCTGATCAAATCGAACGGAGGTGCTAGCTACGGCTAGCATTTTCGTGTTTAAGTGTATGTTGGTTAATCAATAATCAACATTTTTTTCACAAGTGCAGGATTGATGTGGCGTATAATTGAAACTAGGTGATTCAATTAGCTCGTTTGAAAGGACATTTGTAACGTGTGGAAAGACATTTTTGATATTCTACAGATTGTATTTCTTTTGGTGTTTCTCGAAGGGATTCTTTCGATTGACAATGCCGCTGTTTTAGGCGCGATGGTTGCCCACCTACCGCAAGATCAGCCGATTCCATGGCCAAAATGGTTGCAATGGATGAGGGGTCATGGCGAGCGCTTTCTAGGCATGCAACAGGCTGCTGCGCTAAAAGTTGGCTTGATTGGCGCATATGTTGGGCGTGGTTTGATGTTGGCAGTAGCCTTTATCATTACCGAAAACCCGTGGGTTTTGGCGATTGGCTCTGGCTATTTGGTATGGCTGAGCGTCAATCACTTTGCCCATTTGTATCGCCGCGATCAAGTTGATGAGCATGGCGCAACCAAGCAACGAGTGACGGGCTTCTGGCAAACAGTGTTAATTATTGAGATGATTGACCTTGCATTTAGCCTTGACAACGTGGTGGTGGCGGTGAGTGCCGACCCGCAAAAACGCTTTTGGGTCATTGGCTTGGGCGTGGCAATTGGGATTTTGGTGATGCGTTTTGCGGCCCAAATCTTCACCAATTTGATTGAGTGGGAGCCAAACCTTGAGCATGCAGCATTTGCCTTGCTGCTGGCGATTGGCGCTGAATCGGTGATTAAGATCGTGTGGCATGTCGAAACGCCACATTGGCTCAAATTTGCCATCTCGATGACGATTTTGGCCTTGACTGTGGGCCTCTCGCGCTTGCCATTCTTGAAACCACTCAAAAAATTCTTGCGCTTGGGCTTGCCGTTAGCCTCGATGATTGATACGGTGGTGGGCTGGCTGCTATGGCCAATTCGTTGGCTATTTGGCTTGTTGCTGGCACCATTTCGGCAACGAGTTGCGGCGCGAATCCAAGGCGAATAGGAGGAAGAATGCAACTAACTGAACTCGTGCGCTATTTGGATGGCTATTTGCAAACCACCAAATTTCGCGATGCTAGTTTAAATGGCTTGCAAGTTGAAGGGCGCACTGAAGTTAAAACCATCGCGCTTGCTGTTGATGCTTCGATGCAGGCGATTGAAGCGGCGATTGCTGGTGATGCTGATTTATTGCTAACCCATCATGGCCTGTTTTGGGGCAATGCACAGCCCTTGGTTGGCTGGTTCGGTCGCCGCATCAAACGCTTGATGGGTGCTGATTGCTCGCTCTACACCTCGCATTTGCCGCTTGATGCCCACGGCGAGGTTGGCAACAACGCTCAGTTGCTCAAGCTCTTAGGTTGGGAAATGGTGCAGCCATTTGGCGATTATCGCGGCCAAACATTGGGCTTTATTGGCCAACTAACCACGCCATTAAGCATTGATGGCCTGGTTGCCCACATCAAAACCAGCTTGGGAATTCCCGAAGCCGAGATCAAGGTTTGGGGTCAAGGCGCGCGCGGCATTCGGCGGGTGGGCGTGATTTCGGGCGATGGGGCAAGCGAATTGGAGCAAGCGCTGCGCGATGGTTGCGATGCGTTGCTGACTGGCGAAGTCAATTATGCAGCCGTGTTTCCTGCGATTGAGGCCGATATACCCTTAATTTGTGCTGGCCATTATCACACCGAAACCTTGGGCGTGAAGGCGCTGGGAGCGCATTTAGAGCAAACCTTTCGGGTCAAAATGTTCTTTGTTGATGTGCCAACCGGCGTATAACCCAGCTGCAACTTGTGAGCGTTGGGCAGCGTTAAACCAACCCATGGCCCAAGCCTTGCGGAAGGTAGCATTTGGCGAGTATTTCCGCTAGAATACGGTAGAGCTATGGTTTCCAAGCTATTGTAGGAGGAATATATGGGATTTCTCGACAATCTTAAAGGCACGCTTTCTCAAGGTGTAGACCGCGCCAAGTTCGAGGCCGACAAATTACAACGGACGAGCCGCGTTCGAGGCGATATTGGCGATATGCAACAGCAAATTGCCACCAACTATGGTTTGTTGGGTCAACGCGCCTATGAATTGCATCAACAAGGCGTTTTGACTGCGCCTGAAGTTACCAGTTTGGTCAATCTGATCAACGATTTGCAGGCACGCTTAGCTGGCGCGCAAGCTGAATTGGAACGGGCGCAGAATGAGCAATTTGTGGCTGTGCAAACCCCGCCGCCCCCAGCTTATCCGCAGCCATATGCCTCATCGGTTCCACCACAACAAGCACCATACGCACCGCCAGTTGAGGCCCAGAATTATGTGCCGCCAACCAGCTATGCGCCAAATGAGGCTCCAGCAGCACCATTTGCCCCGCCAGCAGCCGAATCAACTGCTGATAGTGGCGCGATTCCGCTTGAGCGTTCATGCCCAAGTTGTGGCTTTAAAGTTACTGGGCAAGGTGTTTTCTGCCCTGAATGTGGCGCTCGTTTGTAAAACCTGAAGCTTGCTACAATACCCATGGTTGCATTGGCAGCCGTGGGTTTTTTTATGCTGTACATCATTGAGAATGGAATTATCTCATGTTACCAAAAATTGTGAGTGCTGTGCCTGGGCCACGTAGCCAAGCGCTATTAGCCCAATTGGCTGCCAGCGAAGCTCCTAGTTTGACCTTGCCCGGTGGCATTGTTTGGGCTGAGGCTGAAGGTGCATTCGTTACCGATGTTGATGGCAATCGCTACTTAGATTTGGCGGCGGCCTTTGGGGTGGTTGGCATTGGCCATCGCCATCCAGCGGTTTTAGCGGCTATCCAAGCCCAAAGCCAGCGCTTGATTCACGGCATGGGCGATGTTTTTGCCCATGAAGCGCGGATAGAATTGGTGCAATTGATTAAACAGCATGCGCCAATTGCCGACGGGCGGGTTTTTTTGGCTGGTGGCGGGGCTGAAAGCATCGAAATCGCGCTGAAAACGGCCATGCTGGCAACCCAAAAGCCCGGAGTTTTGGCCTTCACTGGCGGTTATCATGGCTTGAGTTATGGCTCATTGGCAGCAACCAATCGGGCCGATTTTCGCCAACCGTTCTTGCCCCAACTGTCGAACCACATTCAACGTGCGCCATATCCTTATCCATTTCGTTGGCGCAGCACGGGCGATTGCCTTGATTGGGCTTTGGCAACGACCGAGCAGGCAATTAAAACTAGCCCTAGCCCACTTGGCGCATTAATTGTCGAGCCAGTGCAAGGTCGCGAGGGCGAAATTGTGCCGCCTGATGGCTGGTTGCGTGGTTTGCGCCAATTGTGCGATCAGTATGAAATTCTGTTGATTGCCGATGAGATTTTTACTGGTTGGGGGCGGACTGGCAAGTGGTGGGGTGTGAATCACGATGGCATCGAGCCAGATCTGATTTGTATGGGCAAGGGCATGACTGGCGGTTTGCAAATCGCTGCTTGTGTTGGCCGCGCCGAACATATGGCCCATTGGCAGGTTAATGGCGAGCCATTGCATACTGGCACATTTATGGGCCATCCCTTGGCATGCGCTGGGGCGGCGGCAGCAATTCGGGTTTTAACTGAACATACTACGTTAGATCAGGTTAATCAATTAAGCACCCAGCTTTTGCGGGGTTTGGGTGCGATTGCTGAAGATTGTGCCTTGGTTGGCGATGTGCGTGGGCGCGGCTTAATGCTTGGGCTGGAACTTGTGCAGGCCGATGGCATTACGCCGAATCCAAGTGCAGTGATGCAAGTGACAAGTTTTTGCCAAGCGCAAGGGGTTTTGGTGCTTGGTGGCGGGATGGATGGCAATGTACTGAGCCTTACGCCGCCGTTTATCCTCAACCAAGCCCAAGTTGCATATGCCTTGAATGTGTTGCAACAAGCTTTGACAACGGTTGCTGAATACCAAAAATAGCAGCGGAGCAAGTTTGCTCCGCTGCCCAAGCACCTGGAGGAATTGGGCTTTAGCCCCGGCGACCTACATCGCCATCGCGGTCGATATCAGCATCAAGTTTGCGTTCGACGCTGTTGCCAGCATCGCGTAACTTGTCACCGACAGCGCTGGCGGTGCCTCGATATTGTGCTTGATTATCAGGGCTGAATGCACCTGTTTCTTTATCAGCTTGTTCGCCAACGGTATCGCCTACAGCGCCAACGGCTGCGCCAGCAACACCACCGACAACGCCACCAACGACTGCGCCAACTGGGCCACCAGCTGCGCCAATTGCTGCGCCAGTTACCGCTCCAGCAGCACCGCCGCCAGCAGTCCCGATTTTGCTGCTGTCATCATAGGCTTTATCGGCATTGCGGAAGGTATCGTCACCTTGATCATCGGTGGTGACATCGCGGACACTGTTTTCAATTCGATTGGTAAGTGGGGTATCGTTGGTCGTGGTGTAATCGCGATTGGCAATTGATTCGCGAGTTGCATCGACTTCGTTCATGCGGTCGTAAGTTGCATTGCTTGAATAAGCATTCGTGGTGTCATAAGCGCCAGCAGTGCGATTGGTGTAATCGCTGTCAAGCGTGGTGTCGTCTAGTTTTTCGCCTGCGGTATCGCCAGCTGCGCCAACTGCGCCGCCAACAACTGCCCCAGTTACGCCACCAATAACCGCGCCAACTGGGCCACCAGCTGCGCCAATGCTTGCGCCAGTTATGGCACCAGCAGCGCCACCGCCAACAGTACCGATTTTGCTGCTATCAGCGTAGGCTTGTTCGTTGCTTTGGTCGTAGGCAACATCATCATCGGTATCCCATTGGAAGCGCTCTGCGCCAGCCCGACGCAATGTGCTGCGGACTTGAGCTGCTTGGCTATCATCGGCATGAACGGTTACCAGGGTGCTACCAGCTTTGACTCGTTCTTCATAAACATACGCTTGGTCTTCTGGTACGCTCGCTGCATTGATCAATGCCCCGGCAATCCCACCGGTCGCGGCACCAGCAACAGCACCCGTGAGTGCGGCAACCAAGGCACCAGCACCAATTAATGGGCCAATCCCTGGAATTGCCAATGCGGCCAAACCAACCAATCCACCCCAGACTGCGCCAACAGTTAAGCCTTCGCCGGCAGTCATATGATCATCACTCGCAGGAGTCAGGTTGCCATCGGCATCAACAGTGCGGCTGTTATCGCGGGCAACAACTGAGATCGCATCGTTTGTGATACCCAGGGCATGTAAATCGCGAACAGCGGCTTGAGCTTGTGCGTCTGAATTGAATACACCTACAATTGTGGTTGTCATACGATAAACTCCTTTGTTACCTAACTGATATTTACAATCAGTACTCCGATTTCCTGATTCTCTATAAAGCAAAAAGCGTGCCACGTTCATTCGTAGCACGCTCTCGATTATTGCAAACTTGCTTATGAGGTCATTTATTCGTCATTAAACAGGCGATTGAGCTGGCGCTGGCGTAACCATGCAGCTGCTATCATTAATAGGATAGCCACAATGCCTAGAGCTGCGCGGGTTTGTAAGAGGCTGGGGGCGATGGCAGTAGTCAGCGGGCCGGCATAGGGCGTGCCATCCATGCGATAGGCATAGGCTCCCCACAGCGCTGGACGAACCATTAGCTCACCAATATAGTCGTAGTTACTCTGGACGGTTTGGCTGATGTCGCCGCAGCAATGGGTTTGAGCAATTCCCAAGGTTGTGCCCGATGGTGAGATCAAAGCCAAACCAATCCGGTTGGCTGCATCAGCCAGCGCCACCGTTCCCAGCGTAATCAAGCGCCAGATGCTACTTTGCAACCATGTAGCAATTAAATCGCTAATTGCCACCCAAAGTGCAATTCCAGGCAATGGCCCAAACCAAAAAACCAACCAAACTGTCAGTTTATCTAAGGCCGGCGGAAACGCCTTGGTCGGCGATTCTGAAAACAATATATCTCCAACCCGCGTTTGTAAAAACAGCGACCCAAGCACACCAACCAGCACAACCGGCAGCAACACGGTTGCCAAACGCGCTAAGCCATCAAAAATCAGATACTTGAGTTGCGGGCGAGCAACATTAATTGGATCATAGGCGCGATTATCAGTATGCCAGCTGGGCATGGTTGTCGCGATGCCAAAAAGCAGCACGGTTGTAATCAGCGACCAATATTGCAGCACAGCATAATAGCTCATGCTTTGACCAAGCCAACTGCCACCTCGCCGATACACCCAGCTCAAAAAACCAATAATGACGATCACGACCAAAAATAACCAATTAAGATTGCGTTTTAAATGGTAGCGGATCATGCGATTCGCTCCTGATCAGTCAGCCGTAAATATTGATCTTCTAATGTGGTTGCAACTCTGGTTGCGCCCTGCGGAATGGGCAACCCAACCCCGCGCATGCGCACGCTACCAGCAATTTCACGCCGTACATTGGTAATCGTGTAGCCTTGACCATAAATCGGTAGCTTGGCCTCGACTTGCCAAGTTGGTTCGGCTGAGGTCGTGGTTAGCACCTGTGGATGACCATCAAAGACCAACTTGCCCTGATCAATAATCAGAATTCGATGGGCAATCGCTTCAATATCGCTAACAATATGAGTTGAGAAAAGCACAAGTCGATCATGGGTTGCGGCGGCCAAATATTCGTGAAAGCGCACGCGCTCCCATGGATCAAGCCCTTGGGTTGGTTCATCAAGCAGAATGATTGGGGTTTCGCAGGCCAAAATATAGGCTAAACCCATGCGTTGACGCATGCCGCCGCTATAGCTGCCAAGCGTTTTATGCGCGACTGAACCAAGGCCTAGTTTTTCGAGCCATTCATCGCCAGCTTTCGGCGAATTACCGCGCAAACGCAACAGATAATGAATATAATCGCGGGCACTTAGTTTAGCAGGGTAAACCATATCTTGCGGTAAATAGGCTGTAGCTTGACGTAATGCTTTGGGGTTTTCAATGCTTGCGTGATCGTGATAAAAAATTTCGCCTTCGCTTGGCTGTTGCAGCGTGGCTAAAATACGCAACAACGTCGATTTACCCGCCCCATTCCTCCCAAGCAAGCCAATAATTCCTTGCTCTGCCTGAAACGTAATCTGCTCTAAGGCTATTTTTTGCTGATAACGATGGCTCAGCTTTGCGATATTAAGCATCGAAACCTCGATCTGCATGAATCCATGCCAAGCTGCGAATATCATTGGGCAGCCAACGCGCCGCCGCGATTAAACCGCCACTAATCGCTAAGATCATGCCATGATGCAGCAACAGTTGGCTGGTCAAAGGGTTTTCGCGCTGCCAGCCTAGCGGAGTTGGGGTCAGCGACCATGCCAGATTCGCATTGATAATAATTGGCAGCATAATACTCAGCAGCATAATGCTCAGCGTCATCCACGCAATCACATTGGCGCGCGCGCCTGTCCAAATATGTAAGGCCCAAGCCCAAGCCATGCCATAGCAACTGGTGACGAGGGTCGTGCTGGCGAGTTTGGCAAATGCTACGTTAAAGCTGAAGCTTATCAGCAAGACAATCACGGTAATTCCAAGTAATATGAATAGCCCATAGCTGCCCCAGCGTTCAAGCCATAAACTGCGAGGATCGCGTAGGCCTAAAACCGCCAACCGTGGATCTGGCTCGGTTTGCGCAATTCCATAGCCAAACACAAGGCTCACCAAACATGGAATCAGCCAATTGCTAATTCGATAAGCGCCAATAATTGGCGAACTTGGACTGGTTACCGCAATAATGCCTTCCCACGTCCAGAGCAGCAAGAGTGGAATACCGATCAGTAACAAAAACCACGCTTTTTTGCGAAAATAGTTCATTCAGCTATCTCCATGCCTTCTATCAGAACTAAGCCGCTCCTAAATGTATCGATGCGATTAAATAGTATCTGTTCTCAAACCTCAATGCGTGCTTATCGCTATCAAAGTGGATAGAGTAATTAAACTGTTTTATCCATCGAGAAGTTCAGGCAAATACTATTTAATTATGTGGAATTTTGTGAGCAGCTCAAAGAAATACATTACCGTCTCCTGATTAAGAATATGTATTTGAATTGAGCAATGGTTGGAAGGAGGGATGAATGCTGAGGTTGCTCTCTTTTCTTGCCAACGAATGTACCAAAATCGTTTGCAGTTGTCAACTTGCTTGCGATATAGTTGTATTTTTGGGCAGCATTATACTGAACTTGCTTAGTTTGCCACGCCCAAATTGGCATCGCAACAAGCGCCAATTTCGCGGTACAATGACGCAATTGTCTGGATAACAGGCATTGAAATCCAAGCAAGGAGCCGAAACTCGTGGCAATTCACTTTGGTACTGATGGCTGGCGTGCAGTCATCAGTGAAGAATTTACCTTTGAAAATGTGCGTTTGGTTGCCCAAGCAATTGCTGAACAACTTTTAGCCGAAACCCCTGCAGGCGAAGTAACGCGAGCAGTCGTGGGCTTTGATACGCGCTTTCTCTCCGATCGTTATGCAATTACTGTTTCCAATGTCTTAGCTGCCAATGGTTTGGCGGTCTACTTGAGCAAAGCCGATTGTCCCACTCCGGCTTTGTCGTTTGCAGTTAAGCAGTTGGCGGCCCAAGGCGGCGTGATGATTACCGCCAGCCATAATCCACCCCGCTATAATGGCATTAAGGTTAAAGCTGCTTTTGGTGGCTCAGCCTTGCCCGCAACCATGAAACAAATCGAGGCGCGAATTAGCGATTTGCAAAGCTCTGGCCGAGCAGCCTTATATGCAGAGCCAGTTTGGCGCGAAAACATGACCGCCCAAGCAGGCGAGGTTGTGCGCTTCGATCCGTTGCCAGCTTATTTGGCTCATTTACGCAGCTTAATCGATTTTTCAGCGATTGCGCGTAGCTCGTTGCGCGTGGCCGTCGACCCAATGTATGGCGCTGGCCGTGGCTATATTGCTCGTTGGTTGCGTGAATTGGGCGTGATGGTTGCCGAAATTCATGGCGAAATGAACCCAGGTTTTGGCCATTTGCATCCAGAGCCAATTGGCCGCAATTTGCAACCTTTAGCCGAAATGATTCGCCGCGATGGCTACGATTTGGGCTTGGCCACCGATGGCGATGCTGATCGGATTGGCGCGATGGATGCGCATGGCGAATTTGTTAGCCCGCATCAAATTTTTGCCCTTGTGCTGCGCCACTTGATCGAAACCAAAGGCCAACGTGGGCTTGTCGTCAAAACAATTTCGACGACGCAGTTGGTTAATCGCTTGGCGGCGGCCTACGATTTACGCGTCGAAGAAACGCCAGTTGGCTTCAACCATATTTGCGATCTGATGTTGGCCGAGCCAGTATTAATTGGTGGCGAAGAATCAGGCGGAATTTCGATTTTGGGCCATGTGCCCGAAGGCGATGGCATTTTGATGGGCTTGCTGTTGCTGGAAATTGTTGCCCGCGCAGGGAAGCCATTGCACGGATTAATTGCTGAGCTGCAAGCTCAATACGGCCCATTTGCCTACGATCGGATTGATCAGCGGGTGCAACCATTTAAAAAATCTGATTTGGTGCATGCGCTCAAAGCAGAAGCACCCAAAGAAATCGCCGGAGTTGCCCTGCAATCAATTAACGATCGCGACGGCGTAAAATATTTGCTGGCCGACCAAAGTTGGTTGTTAATTCGCCCTTCGGGCACCGAGCCAGTGCTGCGGATTTACGCCGAAGCTGCCAATGCTGAACAAGTTCAAGCCTTGCTGCAAGCTGGGGTACAATTTGCCAATCAACAATTGACCAATTTGGTCGCAGTTCGCTAAAATAGCCCAAGGAGGTACGCTTGACGATTCTTGATTGGGTCTTGATCGGCATAATGCTGTGGTACACCGTGTTGGGTTACTACTGGGGCACAATTCGCCAGTTATTGGCCTTAGCAGGGCTGATTACGGCAATTGCAATTGCAGGGCGAATCTATCCTAGCGTTACCGATCTGCTGATCAGTTTGATTCCTGCGACGGCTCCTGGCTTTATTAGTGTCTTAGCATTTTTGCTGAGTTTGTTGGCAGTAACCGGCCTTGTCAGTGCGATTGCCTCGTGGCTACGCCTGAAAGTTGGCTTGTTATTTCTGGGCCGAACAGATCATGTGATTGGCGCGATTTTGGGTTTAGTCCAAGCAATCGTGCTGATAGGGGCTGGTTTAGCGGGTTGTGTTGGCTTACCCCAAATCGGAATCATCGATGCAATCCAACAATCAACCTTGGCTGAATATTGGGGGCCAGTAGTCTTGATAATTGTCAAACTCCTGCCCGAAACCTTCTTGCCAATGAATCAAATGCTATTTGGGTAAAACAATGCTACAAATAAACAATCGTCCATGGGTTTCAACGAGGAGACCAAACTATGGCAACTGATACGATGCGGGCGGTGCAAAAACCGGCGGCGGCTCCTGGAGCCAAGCTCATTACAGCACCAATTCCCCAACCAAAACGCGATGAGGTGCTCATTCGCGTGCGGGCTGCGACAATTTGCGGCACCGATTTACATATTTATAAATGGGACCCGTGGGCCCAAAGCCGCTTTAAAGCGCCAATGATTTTTGGCCACGAGCTGGCTGGCGATGTGGTCGAAGTTGGCAGCGATGTCACGATGGTCAAGGTTGGCGATTTTGTCTCCGCCGAAACCCATATCGTGTGTGGCTATTGCTACCAATGCCGTACTGGCGCAGCCCATATTTGCCGCAACGTCGAGATTATTGGGGTTGATCGGCCAGGCTGTTTTGCTGAATATATTGCCGTTCCAGCGGTCAATGTTTGGCGCAACGATCCCAGCATGCCGCCAGCATTGGCTGCGGCCCAAGAGCCATTTGGCAATGCTGTGCATACCGCCTTGGCCACCAATCTTACGACCCGCAATGTGCTGGTAACTGGCTGTGGCCCAATTGGCTTGTTTGCAGTCGGGATTGCTCACGCAGCAGGCGCTAAGCAAATTTTCGCCACCGATATTAATCCCAAGCGTTTGGAAATGGCTCGCACGATGGGCGCAACCCACGCCTTAGATTCGCGTGACGATGTGGTGCATCATGTGCTTGCCGCAACCGATGGCGAGGGCGTTGATGTGCTGCTGGAAATGTCGGGCCATCCGAGTGCGATTGATCAGGGCTTTCGCTCGTTGCGCTATGGTGGCTTTGCCTCGCTGCTGGGCTTGCCACCAAACGGCTTGCCCGATTTCGACCTTGCCAACCATGTGGTGTTTAAAGGTGCGACGGTTTACGGGGTTTCAGGCCGTAAAATGTTTGAAACTTGGTATCAAACTCAAGCCTTGGTTGCTGGCAATAAGGTTGATTTACGCCCGATTATTACCCATCACTTGCCCTTGGAAGAATTCGAAACCGCGTTTGAATTGATGCTACGCGGCGAGGCTGCCAAAGTGGCCTTGTATCCGCATGGCCTCGATGGCGCTTGGTAAGCGATAAAAAAGCGCCCCTGATGAATGTTCATCAGGGGCGCTTGGTTTTTTTAGCGAATTGAGGTTATTGGCGAACGCCAGCATTGTTGATCTCGTTGGGATCAAGTTTGACCGTGCGTTGGCCAGTCATTGGGTCAAAATTAGCTTGTGGGCTTGGCGCAGGATTCGCATTCACCCGTTGGCCCGTCATTGGATCGAATGGTGATTGGCTGCTTGGCGGCGTGTTGTTGACCGCTGGCTCAAAGCCGGTATTGATCACGCTTGGCGTGCTTGGTTTGCGGCGTACTTTGCTGCGCGCCGTATTCCACCAAGCGCGGTAGGTTGCGCTAGTGTTGGTTTTGCCAAAGGCCAAGGGTGCTGCAAGTGCTAGCACAACAATGGCTGGCACATAGAACAGAATTCGCAAGAAGCTTTCGCCAAATAACGTCGTGCCAGCACCAAACAGAATCAGCGAAACCCCAACCATGGCGTTGAGTGACCCAAGCTCCATGTTCCGTGTTCGCAATAGATTCATCAGTTCAGTGCGATTGCCGAAGAGCAGCAAGCTCCCAGTAACGAGTGGCACAAGCGCCCCAACAATATTGGTAACGATATTGGCGATCATAATTAGCGCTATGATTGCAACCACAACAACGACCACTGTTCCAACAGTCATCATGGTATTGCGTTGATTTTTCATCAGAACCTCCTAGAACGGGTAAACCCCCGTTTGGTTTGCTGTTGATGATACGGTAGCAGGCTCTGAATTGTTGCGTTAACGTTTTGATAGTGCCAAGCGAATGCCAAAGCCAAACAGAATGAACCCCGTGCTGCCTTCGATCCAAGCCCGCACCCGTGGCTTGAGCATCCAACTGCGCATTTTATCCAAACTCAGGGTAATTAAGCCCAACCAAACAATCCCCAGCACAAAGTGAATCGAGGTCAATAATAACGAACGCAACATCACCGTATCGCTTGGACGAATAAATTGGGGCAAGAACGCCAGATAGAACAGGGCAACTTTGGGGTTCAGCACATTGGTTATCAACCCTTCGCGGTAGGCCTGCCATGGGTTGGCGCTTGGTTCGCTCGTGGTTGCTAGTTCGTCGGTTGATTGGGTTTGGTTGAAGGCGCTGCGCAACGATTGCAAGCCAAGATAACATAAATACAGCGCACCAGCCCATTTTACGACACTAAATGCCATTGCCGAACGAGTAAGAATCAGCGATAGGCCAAGCCCTGAGAGGATTGCATGAAAGAATAAACCTGAGCTAACGCCGAGGGTTGCCAGTAGGCCAGCTTTGCGGCCACGGGCCAAAACATTGCGCATCACCAACATCGTATCCGCGCCTGGGGTGATGGTGAGTAACGCAACGGCGAGGGTATAGCCAATCAACTGAGCATCAAACATGGCGTGCTCCCCATCCAATAAAGCCCCGCACTTATTGATTGAGCGGGGCTGAGCTTAGTCTTTATTCCTCGAAAACGGCTTTGACGCGGAAATAATCGCCTTGGCGGTCGGGGGCGTTGGCCAGCGCGGCATCAACTGGCAAACTCGATGTTACCGCATCGACCCGCGTGACATTGGTTAAATCGGTCACTTGAGCGGTAATCGGCACATCAGTCACATCAACTGCTTGCAATAGCTCAATATGGTCGAGAATCGAGGAAAGCTGCAAACGCATGCGCTCCATCTCATCATCGGCCAATTTTAAACGAGCAAGGTGTGCGACTTGGCGCACTTGTTCAGGGGTTAACGACATAACATCCTCACAATTAACTACGAGCGCGAACGGTAGCCCATAATCGCCCCGCCTATGACCGAAAGCAACAGCACAACGATGAGCACTGGTTGATCGATTTTGAGTACCCAACCAACCATACTGGCCATCATGCCACTGAAAATTCCACTGCCTATTGCATAGCCAAGCCGATTTGGCTGCGATTTTGGTTTTGCCATTGCTGCCTCGATTGTACCAGATTTCGTTCTGGGAACTTTTATGAATCACCTAGCGTTAGTCTAGCATAAACAAATCAGTTGAAAGGAATCTTCCAGTGCTTCGACGAATTACGGCAATTGCTGCCCTTTTGATTTTGACTGCTTGTGGTGGCCAAACCACCCCAACCACCGTTCCCACCACTGCTGGCGGGAATCAGACTATCGCCACCGCAACGCCTGCGGTTACTAGTGCCTATGCTTATGATACCAGCGCCGCAGTAACAATTTTGGAATTGCGCAATGAAGGTGGGTTTGTGACCCCACTTTATAATAAATTGTTGGCAGTACCCCAGTTTCGCTTGTATGGCAATGGCGAGTTGATTTACCAATATTATGATGCAGATGGCAAAATGTTCTGGCAACAAACCACCCTCAGCGAGAACCAAATTAAGCAATTGCTGAGCGATGTACTTGGCGCTGAAAAAGATTTCTGTCTCGATACGTCACTGGGCGATC
This sequence comes from Herpetosiphon giganteus, assembly GCF_016907925.1. GTDB lineage: Bacteria > Chloroflexota > Chloroflexia > Chloroflexales > Herpetosiphonaceae > Herpetosiphon > Herpetosiphon giganteus. Next base: position 269,350 of record NZ_JAFBCZ010000005.1, read on the forward strand.
CAGAACCAATGATCTCAGATGTTAATGTAACCACCTTGACTGTGAATTTGACTGATGGTTCGTGCAGTGCCCAAGCCTATGCTGCTTTTTCAGAACAACGCTCGGGCTTGAATGCTGACGGCCAACGTCGTTTCGTGCAATTCCGCAAAGCTTTGGCAGCCGTTGAAACTTTGATGAAGGCCGAAACTAAGCCTTATCAAGCCCAAGGTGTGACGATTTACTTGGAGCCAGCAGCTGCCGAAGAGCTGGCAACTGCCGCAGAGTGGACGTTCAAGGCCGAGTTGCGCGAAGGCAATGTCGTGACCGATAGCGAAGCCGCCGCGATTCTCGAATTTGCTGGCCAGCCAACCTTGGTCAAAGCTGGTGATAAAGCATTCCGCGTGTTGGCAGTGCCAATTTTGCCATAACTGAATCCCTCAGCTCTCAACCTGCTTCTTTCAAAGGTGGGCAGTTAAGATGCCCTCACCCCAACCCCTCTCCCGTGGCGCGGGCGAGGGGCTTTTGGTTGTGTGGCATGATTGGTGGTGAAAACGGGTGCTCCTCCTCGCCCGCGTCCAGTGGGAGAGGGGGTTGGGGAGTGAGGGCATGTTTGACCACCACGCTTTTTTAAAACCTACCCTTGAAAGGAGAGGGGGTTGGGGGGTGAGGGGACTTACTTAACGGCGTTGATCAGCACCATCACAATAATCAAGCCAGCTAAGGCGGCTAAACCAAATTGATGCGTAATATTCGCATAGCGGCCTTGGCGAATTTCAAGCGGCAGCACTTCTTTGGGCACAACTTGGCGACGCAAGCAGTTGGGGCAGGTTTCAACATACTGATGGCTGGTAATCAGGCCAAAAATAAAATATAAATGAATATAGCTGTAAATGAAATGAACATTAAAGGGGACGTTTAATTGACAGCCTGGGCAGCCATGCCAAAACGTTTTTAATGTATCAACAACATTACTGCGTTTGCCAAAAAAGATCATTCTAGGATTATCCTCTCTCTATTCGTCGTTAATTGGCTCGCCAGTGGCGCGATCAAGGCGTGGGCGCAAGAAGTTGTAGACCGCACCGCGCCGATTGGCGCTCAGTTTGCTCCAGGTTAGGCTGATAATTTCGTGCAAATGCTCAGGATTGAGTTTATTGATCATGCCGCTGCGCACCAGCAATCGCTGCAAACCGCCGCGTGGCTCTAACCCAATATCAACTGTAGCTGTGCCTGCAATTGAGCAGCCATCTTCGGCAACGCGCAATAATTCGTCAATTAATGTTTCGGCGTGTGGCACAACCTGCAAGCCATTTAATGTCACAATTTGGCTGAATTGGTCGGCATGAAAGGGCAGCGCTGTCATATCGGCACAAATTAAATGCACATTGATAATGCCTTTTTTTGTTAGCTCAGCTTGGGCCGCTTTGAGCATTGGCATGGCCAAATCGATGCCAACCACCTGTAAATTGGGGCGTTGCGCATACAGATCGAGAGTTAATCGGCCAGTGCCGATCGGCGCTTCGATTGCCCAACCGTCGTGCTGCAAGGCTTTTGCCACCAGCGCTGTTTGTTCAGTGCCAGCCATTCCCAGCCAACGAAAAACCCCATGATGCACCAGCAAATCATAGGCACGGGGAAATTTATAAGGCAATTGCTGAATCAAAGGACGCAGGCCAGCTAAAAAGCGCTTCACAACGATCATCTCCAATTAAAAGACCTGCTGTATTATAGCCAAATCTGAATTATTTGCGACTAAACCAGCCGCGAATCGTCAACATCCAATTGCGAATGCCAAGCGCCAAGCCCAACGCCGCCGCACCAAACGCCACCAATCCCAGCCAGCGAATTTGCCAGATTGCGCTGCCAACTAACGCCAGCACGGTAATCACAACACACATATCAATCAACCAACGCTGCTGTTGTGAGCTTTGATACGTGCTGCGCTGGCTGATGCGCTGCCAAAGCCAACCGCCCAAGGTTATGAGCGCAATCCATTCCCAAACCGATAACCGCATGAGCCACCGCATAAACGCTCCTGACGCTCAATAACGCTGGCCTATTATTGCACGTTTAGGCAGTTTTTTCGATCCATGCGCCAACTTCACGGTTGACATAAGCTTCTTGTTCTGCATATGGTAAATGCCCAACTTTGGGAATTGCCAAGAGATCGGCGTGAGGAAGCGTCAATTTAAGCCATTGGGCCTGCTTAAATGGCACAATCGGATCGTGTTGACCATGCACAATTAATGTCGGAACAGTAGTTGGTTTGGCCAGAATCAAGGGCCGTAAATCGGCATGCTTGAGCACGGTTGTGATGCCAGCGATGCCTGCAATCGGCGTTTGTTGCATTTGGCCATAGCCATCACGAATCGTTTTAATCACTTTGGGGTTACTATAAAAGCCTTGACGATCTTTGATAAAGGCAACCAGCGATTTAGAAAAAGCCCAATGGCTATAGCGGCCCAAGCCCAGCGAGCTATGAATAATCGCCTTGAGCAAGCTTGGTTTGCCAACAAAACGCTGCCATAAACTCACAATTCCAGTGAGTTCCGACCAAACGACTGGCGAGATGACGATTAGGCGTTTGGCCAATTCGGGGGCTTGGTGGGCAATGCCCAAGGCAATCAGGCCGCCTGTCGAGTGACCAATAATCGTAGCTGGCTGGCCATTGCTAATTTTCTTGAGGCTGGCGATTCCGGTTTCAATCAAATGCTCTTGGGTCCAGCGGCTCCATTGCTTATTTGGTTGATTGGGCACAGCGCCATGGCCGGGCAAGCCAACAAGTTGCACTTCGCCATGCGGCCACAGCGCATCCCACAGCCAAAAACGGTTTACAGCGGTGATGCCATGCCATGCGATAAATTGCTCAGCGCCAGTGCTGCGTTGTAAAACCCGAATCGCCTCTGCGCCAACCGTGCCCTGAACGCTGATTGTATATTCATCCATGGGATGCTCCTCGTATGGCCATGAATTGCTTGCGCTTGTAAACGCAACTTTCCTGCATTATGCGCTAACTATAGAATAATTTTTGGCTTAATGCAAGAAACTTGCATTAATAATAGAAGGATTGTTGATGATGAAACCAGAGCCATCGGAAGCAGAGCACGAACACGATACCGTGTATCAATCATTGTTGCATCGCCAACGTCCAGGTGGGCGCAGCGCCAAAGTCCATGCGGCAGTGTTGCAAGCAACTGGCGAGCTGCTGCTCGAACAGGGCTATGCGCAATTACGCATCGGCGATGTGGCCCAACGCGCGGGCGTGCATGAAACCTCGATCTATCGGCGCTGGAAAACCAAAGCCATGTTGGTGGCCGATACGGTCTTGGCATTGTTTGATCAACATGTGCCAAACCCCGACACTGGAGCGTTTCGCGATGATGTTTTGAGCTTTTTGCCCAGTTTGGTGCGTTATTTGCAATCACCTGAGGGTGCTGCACTCAGTCGCGCGTGTGTTGATGTTTCTAATCTGGCCGAAGCTGCTGAGGCGCGCCAAGCGGTTTGGGGGATTTGGGTGGCGCAATTTGCGGTTTTGGTGGAGCGGGCGATTGGGCGCGGCGAATTGCCAGCGGCAACCAATGCCCAAATCTTCCTAGAGATGTTGATTGGGCCGTTTTTCTTGCGTTTGTTGGTAACTGGCGAACCATTTCACGAGGATATGGCGACCCATGTGATCGACCTGCTGTTACGCCATTAACGCAAAACAACGCAATCATTTGAACAATTGCGTTGTTTTGGGTTAATCAAGTTTAGTGATTTTTTTGTTTGTCTACTTGCTCGCGAGCTTTTTGGGCTGCATTTTGAGCTGCTTCTGCCACATTGCGCGCTTTTTCTGCCGCAGCATCGGTTGGATTTGGATTTTCATCGCGATCACGACCAACTAAGCCGCCAGCAAAATCTTTGGTATATTCGGCAAAGCCACGATCGTGGGGAGTATCGGCTTCGCCGTCTTCGCGGCGTTCGTGAGCGCGATCGTTGCCGAACATGTTGCTGACAAAATCTTTGGTATATTCGACAATGCCACGGTCGCGTGGTTTGTTTGATTCTTCTTCAGCGTTTTGGGTTACTGGTGCGTTATTTGGCGTTTCATCGCGATCAAACAAATTTTGAATAAAATCTTTGGCTTTTTCGCCAAAACCAGGTTCATCGTGATTTTTTTGTTCGTTGTTCATTATCAATTCCTCCAAATAATTAGGCTTTCGGGCGTTGAGCCAATTGCGGGGCTGGTTGAATGCGGCTTAGTACAAAGCCAATCACAACCCCAGCGATAAAGCCACCAGCATGGGCAGCATAAGCAACGCCGCCGCTAGTTTGGCTGGTTGTTGTAATGGTGGCGAAAGTGGCAATGAATTGTTGCACTGCCCACAAGCCAATCATCATCCAAGCAGGAACCGTTTGCACGAAACGACCGAGCAAGACTTTAACCGAATTGCTGCGGAACATAACGATATAGGCTCCAAGTATCCCCGAAATTGCGCCTGATGCTCCGACGCTGGGAATTCCAGCACTCGCTGAGTTAAGGTTAAGCAGAATGTGTGCCGCCGAAGCAATTAAGCCAGTTATCAAATAAAAAGCTAGATACTTGACATGGCCAAAGGCATCTTCGACGTTATCGCCAAAGACAAATAAAAACAGCATATTGCCGATTAAGTGTGCCCAACCACCATGCAAAAACATCGAAGTCAACAAGGTGATCCAGCCATCGCCAGCAGCGATGCGTTCAGGCACTGCACCCCAAGTCATTATAAAATCTTGCAAGGCTTGGCTTTCACTGCCCAACGAAAGTTCGTAGAAGAACACCAGCACGTTGAGCGCAATTAGGCCATAGGTTACATAGCCGCGCCGCCGGAGTTTGGAGTTATCATCGCCTAATGGAAACATGGTGCTCCTCCTTACAAGACGCTGTGCTTTTCAGCACCATTTTGCCAATACTCTTGCTTATCGAGCGCGGCGGCCCCATGCTCGTCGTGTTCAATTGTGCTCGGTGTGGTTGGCAGGGTTTGATCAAACAAGCCCAAAATGCGTTTTTTCAGCAGTTGGCGGCTTTCAGCCCCAGTTTGGGGTGCTGTTAGGGCAGCAGTTGCCAACCCTAACAGAAAATATTTGCCTGCCATCCAAATGGTTTTGAAGAAGTGTCCAAACATTGCGTTTCCTCCATTGTATTGGTGCTTGATGCTCGTTTTATGCTATTTGCGTTGAAATTGACGACTGAATATCAACCAACTAAGCAAAAATGATACCAAGGCTATGCCGCCGAGCCAGATGTAGGTGCTGGTTTCTGGCGCACGGTTGAGCAGCATAATCTGTTGATAATTGGCAATCCCATGAGTCACGGGCAAGCCACGGGCAATATTCTGCACAAACGGCAAAAACGATTTAATTGAGATGAAGAAGCCGCTGAAGAATACCGACATCAACAGCACCAACATCGAGAATTGCACTGCTTGGCTATCGGTACTGACCACCGACGAAATGAAAAAGCCAATGCCCAGCGAGGCGATGGTCAGCATAAAGGTCAGCAAGGCAAAATTGAGCAATTGGCCGGTATAGAATGGCACGCCTAGTCCAAAGACCATCAATGCAACCAAAACACTGACAATTACTGCCGATAAAATCGTGTAGCTGGCATATTTACCAATGAGGGTTTGGAAGGCTGAGAGTGGCGAAACCCGAAACATTTCTAAACTGCCTTGTTGCATTTCGCGCACCAGCGATAAGCCCGCCAAGGTGACCATCATATGTTGTAGCAAGAGCGCAAGCACTGCTGGGGTGTAAAAACGCACATAGGCAGTTGCTGGATCTTTGGTGATGTCGCCCAAACTTTCGATTGGTGCAAGATTGTTGGCAACTGAACGCAACGGCGAAACGACCACCGCTGGATCGATCGCTTGCACCCGATCCGCTTGTTGATCAAGCTCGCTAAGTCGCGTATCAAGCTCGGTTAATTGCTGCTCTTGCTTTTCCAAGCTGCCGCCTGCGGCCAAATCGCGATCAAGGGTATCCAGCGAGGCTTGCAACGAGCTAAGGCTTTGGGTTGAAGTGCTGGTTTCGCTGGCTCCATTTTGGGTCATCGATAAGGCAATTAATTGCAATGCCCCAGATTCACGCAAACTCCGAATCGTTTGGCGGGCTTCGGCGCGCTTGTTGCCGCTGAGCTGTTCGCGCAATTGGCTAATTTGCTGGCGCGCATCGCTCACATAATCGCGCAAGGTGCCAATTTGCTGCTGGCTTTGGCCAACCACGCTGAACAACATACCTTTGTTAAGTTCATTAATTTGGGTATACGAGAGATATTCAATCCACGAGCGCAGCAATGGGTCAACTTCGCTATAGATAAAGCGAATATCAACCGCCTTGCCAGTCGAGTAGACCGTGGTCATCTCCAAAGGAAACACTTCGACCAAATCGAGTTCGTCGTTTTCGAGCGCGGCGACTGCTGGCGCTTCGCTTTCGTAAATATGGCGTTCTGGATCAATCAAAAATGTGTTGCTGATCCGCTTGAGCAATTCAGTCACTTGGGGATCGTCGCGGTGGCCTGGCGGCACGACGATGCCAGTTCGCAGCTTTGGTTGCTCACCTTGATAGCCAACCCCAAACAACGAGAGAATCAGAAACGGCCCGATGATCAAGCCAACTAAAAGTAAGGGTTGGCGGCGAATTGCATTTAATTCTTTGGCACAGAACGCAAAAATGCGCACAAGATTTTTAAGCATTGCTGTGCTCCTTGCTCACTGGGGTTTCGAGCCGTTCCATCAAGGTAATAAAAATATCGTCGAATGGCGGGTTATATTCGCCAACTTGGCGAGTATCGATCGTTGGGTCGCTATTGAGCGCGGCGATCAATTCGGGCAAAGCGGTGCTGGCATCATCAACGTAAACCATCATGCTGCCAAGCGGGGCATTGTGCGGGCGTTCGATCCCTAAAACCAATTGATGGCGGCTCAGAATCCGCACTGCATTGCGCAAATCTTCGGCATCAACCCGAATGTTCAGCACATCGCTGCCCAAGGCGCGGCGGCGCAGGCCATCGGGTGTATCAACCAGTAACAATTGGCCGTCGCGCATCACCGCAACCCGATCGCAATAGGCCACTTCGTTGACATATTGGGTGGTAACGACCAGCGATTTCCCCATCGCCTTGAGTTCTTGAAATTGATCCCAGAAGCGGCCACGCAGCACAGGGTCGATGCCCGCAGTTGGTTCATCAACAAATAATAATTCTGGCTCGTGGACTAATGCGGCAGCCAATTGCAAGCGCCGTTGCATCCCGCCAGAAATATTGCCAGCCAAGGTTTTGCGCGCCTGATCAAGCTCCACAAAATCCAACAACTCGTCGATGCGTTTGCGGCGTTTGGTTAATGAAACACCATACATTGAGGCGGCAAAGCGCATATTTTCGAGCACGTTCAAATTGGGGTACAGCACAAACAATTGTGGCATATAGCCAAGTTGCTCGCGATCGCTGGCATTAAATGTAGCTGGATCTTTGCCCAGCACGCTGACTGAGCCACTCGTGGGAATGTAGACTCCCGTCATCAGGCGTACCGTCGTGGTTTTGCCACAGCCTGATGGCCCAACGATGCCAAAAATCTCGCCAGGCTGAATATTCCAAGAAACATCGCGCACCACGTCGCGATCGCCAAAACGCTTTGTCACCTGCTGAAGTTGAATCAGCGATTGACCGGCATGTGCTTGCATAAGCTAACTGCTCCTTGCACCAAGCGGCGATACTGCTATGAACTTGTTGATCGGCTTTAACTCTATTGTAGCCTAGCGATCAAGCATCCTATTTTTTGAAATTTGAAAAAAGCTCACACGTTTATAGCAAGATGTAAGCCAAGTCAGAAGCAGAACAAAGAGCATAGAACATAGAACATAATCAAGGCAGAAGGCAGAAGGCAGAAATCAAAAGGCAAAAGGCTTTGGGCTATTGGGAACAAAATCAAACATAATCTGTAGAATCTGTGGCGAAAAAATTAGCCTTCGCGTCCTTCGCGGTTTCGTGCTTCGTACGCTTCGTGTCCTTCTTGGATCACCACTGATCCTATGCTCTATGTTCTATGCTCTTTGTTCTGCATCCCCTGACCAGCAAACGCGGATTGTTGGAGTCGCGCAGATGTGCTAAAATGAACTACCGAGTTTGTACGGAGTTTTTGAGTATGGCACAAGCAACACGGATTGGGCTGGTGACGAGCGGATCGTTACTGGAAGGGTTAACTGCTCGTTTAGATGAACGCTACGATATTGAGCGTTTGCGCGTTGGTCAATTTATGGTGGTGCAAGGCCGCCAAAATCGCTTTTTTTCGATGTTGACCGATGTGCAGTTGGCAGCAACCAGCCTCTCGATTTTGGCCGATCCGCCTGATGATGAACACCCGTTGTTGCGTGAAATCTTGGCTGGGCGCAATACCTATGGCACGTTTAAATTGACTCCACAGTTGATGTTGCCCGAAGATTCGCTCGAAACCCCACGGCCTGTTAAAACGATTCCGGCTCACTTTGCACCGATTTACGAAGCCAGCGAAGACGATTTTGGCTTGGTTTTTGGGGCCGAGGGCGATGGCAAGTTTCAAATGGGCACGCCGCTGGATATGGATGTGCCAGTATGTATCGATCTTGCGCGCTTTGTTGAGCGCTCGAATGGCGTTTTTGGCAAATCGGGTACTGGTAAATCGTTCTTAACACGATTATTATTATGTGGTGTGATTAAACATAATGCTGCGAGTAACTTAATTTTCGATATGCACTCCGAATATGGCTGGAGCGGCACAACCGAAGATAAAATTCAAGAAGTTAAGGGTTTATCCCAGCTCTTTCCTGGCCAAGTCTATATTTACAGCCTCGATCCTGAATCGTCGCGGCGACGCGGCGTGAAATACGATGGTGAAATTACGATTGGCCTGAATGAAGTTCGGGTTGATGATATTTTATTATTGCAAGATGCGCTTAATCTCAATCCTACCGCTGCTGAATCGGCGTTTATTTGCGCTCAACGCTTTGGCGACGATTGGATTCAAAAGCTACGTGAATTAGATACAGAGCAGCTGAAAGAATTTGTTGAATCGACAGGCGCGAACATGTCGTCGATGTCGGCGCTTTCGCGTAAATTGGCCCAACTTGAGCAACTTAAATTTGTAACCCGCAAATCGAGCCAATCATCGATTCGCCAAATTATCGATGCTTTGCTCGCAGGCAAAAATGTAGTCGTCGAATTTGGTCAATATCGCAGCGAATTGGCTTATATGTTGGTTTCAAACATTCTGACGCGCCTAATTTACGATGAATGGGTGCGGCGCACCGAAACCTTCTTGGCCTCGAAAAAAACGAGCGATCGGCCACCGCAACTAATGATTACCATCGAAGAAGCGCATAATTTTCTTACGCCGAGCTTGGCTAAACAAACCATTTTTGGCAAAATTGCCCGTGAATTGCGCAAATATTCGGTGACCTTGCTGGTGGTTGATCAACGGCCATCGTCGATTGACAACGAAGTGATGAGCCAGCTTGGTTCGCGGATTACGGCGTTGCTCAACGATGATCGCGATATTGACGCAGTGTTTATGGGCGTTGGTGGCTCGAAAGGCCTGAAAACCGTGTTGGCCTCGCTCGATTCGCGCCAACAGGCCATGATGTTGGGCCATGCTGTGCCGATGCCGGTGGTGATGCGCACCCGTGCCTACGATAAAACCTTCTACGAGGCAATGATGCAGGGCAATCGGCGTGGGCCAAGTCTCAGGCCACGTACCCCAGAATTGATTGATCAAGAGGCTGACGAATTATTTTAAACGTGCAATAATCCATTATTCCTAAACGTGATCAGTCAAAAGATGGAGATTGCTAGTTAAAAAGTACTTCGAGAGGGTTGACGATCAACTAGGAACAATGCTATAGTGAAACGAGTGGCTAAATGCTGTTGTTCTTACGAGCAACGGCATCACAGCACGCACAATACCGCGATGAGATTGCCACAATTTGCCTTAGCATTCAGGCATTGTATAGATAAACTGTCGCCGCGCCTCGTGCCGATGCTTGGGGGGCGGCGTTCGATCATTAGTTTAGATAACAACATCTTGCCTGCGACTCAACCTCGGAGGAGCCATTTCAATGATTGACAAGCTACTGGAGCTTGCGGCAAAAAATCAGAACCGCATCAAACGCGAAGATATTCTCAGCGTGTTGCCAGAGCCAGAGACGAATATCGAAGCCCTCGAAAGCCTCTACGAACAAATCGAAGAAGCCGGCATCGAGGTTATTGATGCAGACGAAGCCCCCAACGTGGCCGAACTCGATCTTGATTTAGATCTCGATAGCGACCACGATCTCGATGGAGCCTTGCCTGACCTTTCCGATATTGCGCTCGATGACCCAGTGCGCATGTACTTACAAGAAATTGGGCAAGTACCATTGTTAACTGCGGCTGAAGAAGTCGATCTCGCCAAGAAAATGGAAGTGGCTCACGCCGCCAACGATACCTTGTTGCAAGATGATGGCCTGCTTGAACATAGCGATCGCATCTCGCTGAAACGCCATATTGATATTGGCCGCTCTGCCCGCCAACATCTGATTCAGGCCAACTTGCGCTTGGTGGTTTCGATTGCCAAAAAATATACCTCGTATGGCCTGACCATGATGGATTTGGTCCAAGAGGGCAATATTGGCTTGATGCGGGCAGTTGAAAAATTCGATTACACCAAAGGCCATAAGTTCTCAACTTATGCCACGTGGTGGATTCGCCAAGCAATTACGCGGGCGATTGCCGACCAAAGCCGCACGATTCGCTTGCCAGTGCATATGGGCGAAGCGATTAGCCAAGTGAAGCGCACCTCGCATAAATTGCAACAAACCATGCAACGCGAGCCAACGCCTGAGGAAATTGCCGAAGCCATGGGCATAACCGCTTCGAAAGTGCGCCGCACCTTAGAAGCCTCGATGCATCCGCTTTCGCTCGAAATGCCAGTTGGCCAAGAGGGCGAGGGCCGCATGGGCGATTTTATCGAGGATGATCGGGTTTCAACCCCGGTTGATGCTGCTGCGATGACCATGTTGCGCGAACAAATTGAAGAAGTTTTGCAAAAATTGCCTGAGCGCGAACGCAAAATTATTCAATTGCGCTATGGCCTCAAAGATGGTCGCTACCGCACCCTCGAAGAAGTTGGGCTGGAATTTGGTATTACCCGCGAGCGGATTCGCCAAATCGAAGCAGTGGCCTTGCGCAAACTGCGTCACCCACACCTTGGCAAGAAATTACGTGGCTATCTTGATTAACTAACGTGGTTAAAACTGCTGACCCAACGTGCATTTAACGTGGCGTTGGGTTGATTTTTTGCACAACACCCTGTTTTATGGTACACTATCGCAGTTTTGCAGCGATCTAAGATTATTTTAACTCTACATGGAGTAGCATAGCAATGGCGAACGAAACTCTCCGGTTGGAACTCCAACCGCGCGAAATTACTGGCAAAAAGGTTCAAGGCTTGCGCGACCAAGGCATTTTGCCAATTGGGATTTGTGGCCGTGGGATCGAACCCTACTCAGCCCAAGTTGACGAACGCGAATTCAACAAAGTGATCAACAAAGCCGGCTATAGCGGCTTGATCGAGTTGAGCATCCCTGGTCAAAAACGCCAATCAGCGTTCTTGTTGGAAGTTCAACGCAACTCAGTCAGCAATCGCATTATCCATGCCGACTTGCGGGTTGTTGATGTCAACCAACCAGTTGATTTGGATATTCACGTTGCATTGCAAGGCGAAAACGATTTGGTCAGTCGTGGCAACGCTGTGTTGAACTTGGCTCAATCAGTGGTCCGCGTTCGCGCGTTGCCAGGCGATGTGCCACATCAAATTGATATTGATGTAACCAGCTTGACTGAAGTTGGCCAACAAATCTTGGTTAAAGATTTGAACTTGCCAGCAAACGTGGAAATCCTCGATGATGTTGAAAGCTTGATTTTGGCTTTGGGTTACCCACAAGCTGAAGAAGCTCCAGCTGAAGAACCAGCAACCGAAGAATAATTAAACGCCCCTGTGGATTATTCCACAGGGGTTTTTTTAAATCAAAAAAAGGATGTGGTATGTACCACATCCTTTTTAATCTATTTAGCTCTTCTTTTTGGGGCGACCGCGGCGAGCGCCAGTTTTGCGAGCTGGTTGGCTTTGTGGGTCGATCACCAAAAATTCAATGCGATTTTTGTCTTTGATTGGGCGGAAGCGTAATACAAGGTTGCTGCGGGTTGCAGCTTCGCGCACAAGTGCACGCAACTTGCGTTTGTCTTCTTCATCGCCTAATACAACTTGACCACCAAAACCAGCTTTTGCGTTTTGGAAATAGTCGGTATATTCGGCAATAATGCGTTCGCGGGTTTCACGTTGAACTGCACGCTTTGGTTTTGCCCGTTCTTGCATTTCTTCTGGTGACCAGAGTGTAAATTCTGCCATGATTTTAGCCTCCGAAAATGATACTATTCTATTGACGACACGCCATTCTCAATATTCTTACTCTGTATATCCTTATCGTATATAGATTTCTGCTTTGTGTCAAGTTTTTTTGTTTCGATTTGGCCAATTTTGGAGGAATTATGCTGCAAGATTCATCAATGTTTACACTTGATCATCGCGATGCGCGTAGCTGTCTGTTTAAACGGGCAAACCAACACCTGCGAATTAGCATCTGTAGCACACAGCTGATTCGAGTCTCGCTTAGCAATGATCAACCATTACCACGGCGTTCGTGGGCAGTTAATCGGGCTGATGATGCATGGGAGCCTGTTGAATGGTCAATTGTGCAAAATTCCGATACAACAACGCTTGAGACGACTGATGTACAGGTAAATGTTGCACATGCTGATGGGCGAATTACGTTTACGAATCGCCAACAACAAGCTTTTTTTAGTGATGTTGCGGCTGCAACATACAACGCTGATGGCTGGCTAGTCACAAAGCAAATTTATAATTCTGAGCATTTTTATGGTTTTGGCGAACGAACTGGCTGGCTTGAAAAAACAGGCCAACATTTTTTAAATTGGACGCTTGATCCAGAACCACATCATGGCCCACGAATTGATAATATGTATGCAACGATGCCAGTTTTTATGGGTTTGCAGCCCAATTTGTGCTATGGCGTATTTTTCAACACGTCATTTCGTTCGAGTGTTGATGTTGGGGCAACTGATGCTGCGTTATTGAGCTTAAAAACTCAAGGGCCAGATCTTGATTATTATCTGGTTTTAGGTACGACACCAGCAGATATTACCGCTGCATGGCGTGAATTGTTGGGTTCAATGCCGTTGCCAGCCTATTGGGCACTTGGCTATCATCAAAGTCGTTGGGGCTATGATTCAAGCAGCACAATGCGGGCAATTGCCGATGAATTACGCGCCCGCAATATTCCATGCGATGCAATCCACTTTGATATTGATTATATGGATGGCTATCGGGTTTTTACGTGGCATCCTGAACGATTCGATGAGCCAGCCCAATTGGTGCACGATTTGGCCCAAGATGGCTTTAATGTCGTGACAATTATTGATCCTGGGGTGAAAACTGACCCCAATTACGCGGTTTTTGCTGAAGGTATTGCCAACGATTATTTTATTAAACGAGCTGACGGAACGTTATTCAGTGGCTATGTTTGGCCCGATGATAGCGCATTTGCTGATTTTACGCGGGCTGATGTGCGCGCATGGTGGGGAAATTTACATAAAACATTAGTTGATGCAGGCGTACGTGGGATCTGGGATGATATGAACGAGCCAACCGTCTTTGATCGCCCTTTTAGTGAAGGCGGCGGCAATGGTGGCACGATTGACTTAAACGCACCCCAAGGCGCTGCTGATGAGCGCACAACCCACGCCGAAGTGCATAACTTGTATGGTTTGTTGATGGCCCAAGCAACCTATGAGGGTTTGCGCCAATTACGGCCTAATGAGCGGCCATTTGTGCTAACGCGCTCTGGTTTTGCTGGTTTATCACGTTGGGCAACCTTGTGGACTGGCGATAATTCGGCGTTGTGGGAACATTTGGAAATGACGTTGCCGCAAATTTGTAACTTGGGGCTTTCGGGAATTCCATTTGTTGGCGTGGATATTGGTGGGTTTTTCGGGAATGCTTCGCCTGAATTATGGGCACGTTGGGTGCAAGTTGGCGCATTTCTGCCCTTCTGTCGCGGCCATTCGTGCTCGGGCACGCGGCCTGCTGAGCCTTGGGCCTTTGGCGAACGTACCGAAGCAATTGCCCGCGCGTATTTGAGCTTGCGCTACCGCTTATTGCCCTATTTGTATACGTTGTTTTATCAGGCTTCGACGACTGGCGCGCCAATTATTCGGCCCTTGGTTTATGAATATCCTGCTGATCTGGCGACCCATGCCTTGCATGATCAGGTTTTGTGTGGCTCGCAGCTGCTGCTTGCGCCAATTGTTCGGCCTGGCGCTGAATATCGCTCGGTCTATTTGCCTGCTGGCGAGTGGTACGATTGGTGGACTGGCGAGCGGATTACTGGGGCGCAGCATATTTTGGTACATGCGCCATTAGAGCGTTTGCCGCTGTATGTGCGTGGCGGTGCGATTCTGACGCTTGGCCCAGTGCTCAATTATACTGGGGAGGCTCCGCTTGATCCCTTGACGCTCGACGTTTATCCCAGCGGTACAAGCGAATGGACGCTCTACGAAGATGATGGAATTTCGTTTGAGTATGAACAGGGCTTGAGCGCAACCACCCATTTTAGCTGCATTGAAACTGCGCAATCAATTAACTTGATTATTGCCGCGCGCCAAGGTGCTTGGCAGCCAGCACCACGCACAATCGTGGTGAATTTGCACTCGTTGCCACCAAACGCTGTTTTGCTTGATGAGCAGCCGCTTGAGTGGGTGCATGCCGAGGGTGCGATTACCGTGAGCTTTGTTGATGATGGCTTGACGCATACGCTTGAGGCGAAATTATGAAGGATGAGGGATGAAGAATGAAGCATGAGAACATAGGAAATTATGAAGGATGAGGGATGAAGAATGAAGCATGAGAACATAGGAAATTATGAAGGATGAGGGATGAATTATGAAGCATGAGAACATACAACATAGAGACTGACACGTTTTGGATGCGTTTCGTGAATTAGCTTTAAATGCAGCGGCGCAGAGAATTAATATTTCTCTGCGCCGCTGCGTTAAGTGCTCATCCTGTTAATTTTCAACCCTCATCCTTCATCCTTCATCCTTTAATTAATTGGCTAGTTCGGCAATGTCGCTTTCGGCGCGCTCGGCAACCGAGCCAATTGAGAAATATTTGGCATCGGGGTGGTGCACGACGATTGCGGCAGTGCTTTGCTCAGGGTCGAGCTGGAAGGCCGAAGTCAAGCTCACGCCAATTTCTTGGGCTGGCAAGACGCTAAATAGCTTGGTATGCTCCTCGAGATCGGGGCAGGCTGGATAGCCCCACGAGTAGCGTTTGGCCTGATAGCTTAATCCTAAGCCTTGGCTAATAATTTTGTTGGTAAATTCGGCCACTGCCTCGGCGTAGGTTGTGCTCAAGCCATGGCTGAAGAACGATTCGCTATAATCGCTGGCTTTTTGCAAGCTTTCAACCCGCTCGGCTGCGACATGGCCCATCGTTACGATTTGTAAGCCCACTACATCGAACTCGCCGCTCTCGATTGGCCGGAAATAATCGGCCAAGCAGAGGCGTTCGCGGCTTGGTTGACGGGGGAAAGCAAAGCGCGTCAAAACGGTTTTGCGATCTTTAGGATCGTACACGACCAATTCTTCGCCAGCAGCTTGAGCTGGGAAATAACCATAGACCGCTTGAGGTTGCAACCAACCATTGCGCTTGGCATCGTCGATCATGCGGCGCAAACGGGGCTTGAATTCGTCGTTGACCACGCGATCGTATTCTGCACCCTTGAGGTTTTTGATGCCCCAACCCAAGCGCCAAAGTGTATTCAGGTCGAGATATGGCGTAACATCATCGAGCCGAATTTTTTTGGCAACTTGCACGCCCCAAAATGGCGGCGTTGGCACGGGGTTATCATTGCGAATTGCTGAACGCGCGCCGCTTGGATTATCTTTGCCCAATTTTTCCAGCAAGGTGCGACCACGTTCTGGCGCTTTCAATGATTCGCGGGCTGCGTCTTCCATCACGCTCATATACTCTTCGCGCACGCTTGGATCGGAAAGTTTATCCATTGTTTCGAGGCCTTCGAAGGCATCTTTACAATAGAAAACGCCGCCAGTGTAGGCCACTTCTGGCTCAGGGAAGAGAATTCGTTGCCCATATTGGCGATTGATCGCCGCGCCACCAACCAGCACTGGGAAGGTCAAATTGCGTTTGTGTAATTCCTGCACGCACAAGGGCATTTGCTTCGATGTGCTGACCAGCAAGGCCGAAAGCCCAATTGCATCTGCGCCAACTTCAAGTGCTTTTTCGATGATTGTATTGACCGGAACTTGCTTGCCCAAGTCGTAAACGGTGTAGCCATTGTTCGACAAAATCGTGTAGACCAAGTTTTTGCCAATGTCGTGCACATCGCCATAGACCGTGGCTAGCACCACTTTGCCCTTGGTTGTGCCTTCAACGCGATCAAGGTATTGTTCGAGGTGGGCAACTGCACGCTTCATGACTTCGGCAGATTGCAGCACATAGGGCAAAATCAATTCGCCAGCGCCGAATTTATCGCCAACTTCTTTCATGGCTGGCAGCATCACGCCATTGAGCACATCGATTGCTGCTTCGCCTTGGGTTTGGCCGCCAGCCTCGCGCCATGCTCGCGATTCATCAATATCGGCTTCGATGCCATCTTTTTTGCGATGCAGAATCTTCCAATGAATGCGTTCTTCGGCGTTCATGCTGGCGGTTGGGTCGGCTTTGGCTTCGCCAGCGACCGCTGCATTAGCTTCGAAAAATTGAATGAAGCGCGGCAAGGCTTCGTCATCGCTGTTGAAAATCACATCTTCGCAGACCTTGCGGGTTTCGGCGGAGATTTCGGCAAATGGCATAACGTGGCTTGGGTTGATGATCGCTGCATCCAGCCCGGCCTTAACTGCGTGATACAAAAAGACCGAGTTGAGTGCTGAGCGGGCGTGCGGCTGAATCCCGAAGGAGAGATTCGAAACCCCAAGCACCGTCATCGCGCCAGGAATTTCGGCCTTGATGCGGCGAATACCTTCCATAGTTTCTTTGGCCGATTCGCGTAATTCTGCTTGGCCAGTGGTTAATGGGAAGGTCAGGGCATCAAACAGCCAGGCATCATTTTGCACACCGTAATCTTGGCGGCCCAGCTCAACCATGCGTTTGGCGATCGCAACTTTGGCTTCGGCAGTATGCGCCATGCCTTCTTCATCAATCGTCAGGGCGATAATTGCTGCGCCATAACGGGCAACGAGCGGCATAGTTTTGTCGAATTTCTGTTCGCGCCCGCCTTCGAGCGAAGTCGAGTTGATGATTGCGCGGCCTGGATACATTTGCAATGCTGCGTCAATCACCTCGTGCTCGGTCGAGTCGATCACCAAGGGCAATTCAACTCCCATGGTCAATTTTTTGAGCAACTTTTGCATTTGCTCTTTTTCATCGGGACGCTCGGTCATTGCCACACACACATCGAGCGCGTGTGAGCCACTATCTGCTTGCTCGCGGGCAATTTGCAACACTCCATCATAATCATCTTTGAGCAACATTTTTTTGACTTTGCGTGAGCCAACCGAGTTAACCCGTTCGCCAATGATGAATGGGCCTGGATCTTGATGCAATGGCAGGGCACGCATGGCCGAGGAAACTTGTTGCACAGCTGGAGCTTGATTAGCTTTGGGTGGGCAATTGTTGCCGATTGAATCGACCAAAGCGCGGAGGTGAGCCGGCGTTGTGCCACAACAACCGCCAACCACGCGCACGCCCAAATCCTTGACGAATTCGGTTAACGATTTGGCAAAGCCTTCTGGTTCCAAGGGGAACACGGTTTCGCCATTAACTTCCATTGGCAAGCCAGCGTTGGGAATACACGAAATTGGCAATTTGGAATTGGCAGCCAGATAGGTGATTGCTGGCCGCATATGTTCAGGGCCAGTCGAACAATTCAAACCAATCACATCAACATCGGCCAAGGCTTCGAGCGTGACCATGGTTGCTTGAATGTCGGTGCCAAGCAACATCCGCCCTGAAAGATCCAAGAAAACTTGAGCTTGAATCGCAATGTCTGGGCGGTTGAGTTCGGCCAAGCCACGGCGAATGCCATCGATTGCCGCTTTGACTTCGAGAATATCAACGCTGGTTTCGACCAAAAGCACATCAACCCCACCTTCGACGAGCGCAATCGTTTGCTCCTTGAAGGTGTCAGACAAGGCATCCCAAGTAATGTTCGAGAGCGTTGGATCGTCGGATGAGGGCAAGAATCCAGTTGGCCCCATCGAGCCAGCGACGAAGCGTTTGCGGCCATCTTGGGCTTGGTAGCGGTCGGCGACGCTACGGGCGAGCTGGGCGGCTTTGAAATTCTGCTCGTAGGTTTTATCGGCCAAGCCCCATTCATGCAAGCGAATGCGGGTTGATTGGAAGGTATTGGTTTCCAACACATCAACGCCTGCTTCCATAAACGAGCTATGAATTTGTTCGATAATGTCGGGGCGCGTCAAGGCGAGATAATCGCGTGCGCCGAAGTACTGTTCGCCGCCAAAATCCTCAGGCTTGAGATCATACAAATCCAAGCTAGTACCCATTGCGCCGTCGTAAATCAGAACACGTTTCGCCAATTCGGCGATGTAAGGTTTTATGCTGGTCATGACGCATTCCCTTTGTATGGATCGCGCTGCCAAAGCGCCGAACCACAGTTAAAAAAAACTCCTCGCACACTGGCGAGGGCTTCAATCATTGAGTTGCCACTCATCTATCAGCGCGATTGCTGCTGGAAGAAGCACCTTTCTCAGTGAGACGGTTGCTGGAGCGTCATCGGGCCAGATCCCTCGGCTCCTCGTGATGAGGTATTCAATTAATCGCAGTATAGCAAATCTTAGCGAAAAATCAAAGAAGCATAGGGATCAGTTGTTAGGGATCGGGGATCGGGACGTTTTCGTCTTTGCATGCGTTGTGGATTGATTTTCAACGCAGAGGCGCAGAGCGACGATGGCTATAGGCTGTTGACTATGGGCTATCGGAATGAATAAGCTGGTAAAGGTGGGCAAACTGCGGCTAAAATAGGGGTCAGGGGCCTTACTGCATGACATCCAGCCCAAGAACGGGCAATGGGACGACAACCCGTTCATAGTCAAGCGTCCGAAAGGCAGGGAGTTTCCACGTGATGGT
>NZ_JAFBCZ010000006.1 GCF_016907925.1 Herpetosiphon giganteus
TTCTCGTGGGACGGTTTTATCCGGAACCATGGTCACCCGTGTTAACTACCTACCCTTGAAAGCCAGCCCCCTCTCCCACGAAAACGCGGGCGAGGTGGAGCCGACCATTTTTCGCCAAGGAATTGCGGGAGAACCAGCGCGTTAAAGCCCCACGCCACGGGAGATGGGTTGGGGTGAGGGGGCAATCGAAGGTTAACGCAATGAACCATTACACATAGAGCATAGAGCATAGAACATTGAACATAGGGTCAGGGATTGAACGCAGAGGAAAGATGGCTATGGTCTGTTGGCTAGCGGAACATTATTCGTGCAATTCGTGGAATTCGTGGCTAAAAATGTTTGTGGCTATGAGCTATCGGAATACTTGTTGAGATTTCAAACCAATCTCCGATAGCCTTCAGCCAATAGCCTTACTTCGTGCTCTTCGTGCTCTTCGTGGATCACAACTCCCGAACCCTGACAACCGATTCCCAGCCCCATTATATACGGAGGAAATTGCATGCAGCGCCGACGATTGATGATAATTGCAACTAGCCTGACGCTGCTTTCGGCGAGCGTTGGCTTGAGTTTGGCTCGGACGAATAGCTTGTTGGATGACCCTGATTGTAGCGTCAGCGATTGTACATTCTTGCCATTAATTTTGAAAAATGCGAGTGAGATCACGGCTTTGCCAAGCGCAACGCCAACCGCATTCGGCGTAACAGTTTCGCCAACCGCTGAGCCAAGCCTCACCGCGACGGATACTCCGTTGCCAACCAACACGCCAACCGATCTGCCAACTGCAACCAGCGTTCCAACTAACACGCCAACCGATGTGCCAACTGCAACCAGCGTTCCAACTAGCACGCCAACCGATGTGCCAACTGCAACCAGCGTTCCAACTAACACGCCAACCGATGTGCCAACTGCAACCAGCGTTCCAACTAACACGCCAACCGCAACCAACATTCCCAGCAACACGCCAACCGAAACCAGTACGCCAACTAACACGGCAACCGCAACTAGTACCACCACAGCTACGCCGCGACCACCAACAACTACGCCAACCACGATTGTCGGCACGGCCACGCCAACCACGCCCGCCAACTTCACGCGAATTGTTTGGTCGACTGCTGTGCCAACGCCATTTAGCTATCCTTTTGGTGCAGTCGAAGCCCAAGGTGCGGTTGTCGGCGGCAAATTGTATGTCTTTGGTGGTTTCGGCCAGCCTGGCTTATCGGGCGATACGCCCTCGCGCTTGTCGAATGTCTACGATCCTGTGGCCAATACTTGGACGGCGATTGCACCCTTGGAGCGTGGCCTGACTCACGTTGGCACGGCGACTGATGGCCAGAAAATCTTCTTTGTTGGGGGCTATATCGAAGATTTTGATGGCGTTGGCCAAATTTTTGGCTCGCGGGTTTCCCGCTATTACGATACTGCCACCAATAGCTACACCAACTTGCCGGTGATTCCGCTGCAACGTGCCGCTGGCCAGTTGTATTATTTGGATCGCAAGTTGCACTATGTTGGCGGAACCTACTACAAGGTAAATGATGTTGGCACCCACTTTGTGCTCGATTTGAATAATTTGGCGACTGGCTGGGTAACCCAAACCAACCAATTAACCTATGCCGAATTGCCCAACCCACGGCAGCACGCTGGCGGCGTGGTGCTTGATGGCAAACTCTATTATATTGGCGGCCAACATGGTCACGATGGCAGCTTAACCGTCGATAACGATGTGCATCGTTATGATCCTGCAACCAATGCGTGGGAGCAATTGGCCGATATTCCCTTGGCCTTGAACCATATTAGCCACTCGACGGTAGTGCTTGGCGGCAAGATTTTCGTGTTTGCTGGCCAGACAACCAATGGCACAAAACATAACACGATTTATGTGTATAATCCGGCGACCAATACGTGGGCGCAGATGCCCAATAACTTGCCAGCAACCCGCTATTCGGGCATTATTGGCGAGATTAATGGCACGCTCTATTTCACAACTGGCGGCGGAACCACCAGCTACCGTGGAATTCCCACACCCTAAATTCTTTTGTCAGGGCGTTGGTCGAAACTGCGACCAACGCAAACGCTATGACCATAAACATCTATCCAATTCCGCGTTTGCTCACAACTAGTCCGTATCTGGATTTGTTATATGATCCATTTGTTGCTTGGCCCGAGCTACGGATTATGCGCCAGCCGTTTGCTCAAAGCTTGCGCGCTGGCTTGCTGGGGCGTGATCAGCGCGTTTTGCATTGGCATTTTTTCGATGAATTGACCCAGCGTCCGAGCCAAAGCGCAACCGCTTTGCGCAGTATGAGCTTTATTGCGCTTTTGCGTTTGCTGCGCTTGCGTGGCGCAAAACAGGTTTGGACTGCGCACAACTTAGAGCCGCACGAATTGCGCCATCCTGCTTGGGCTAAGCGTAGTTACCAAGCTATGATTCAAGCGGCTGGCCAAATTATTGTTCATTCACAGGCTGCGGCTCAGTTAATCGATCAATGCTATCAGGTTGCGGCAAAAACCACGGTTATTGCGCATGGGGCGTATATCGGTTTTTATGGCCCGCAATTGCAACAAACTGCCGCCCGCGAGCTATTACAGCTCAAGCAAAACGAGTTTTTAGCGGTTAGCTTGGGTACACTGCGCCCTTACAAAGGCGTAGAATTATTAATCGAAGCTTGGACTGCTGAGCTTGGTCAATTGGAGATCGTCGGAGCAGTCAAAGACCCATTGTATGTTCAGCAATTGCAGCAGCTTGCGACAAGCCCAGCGATCACTATTCGACCAGATTTTATTGCCGATGCGTTGTTACCTGCATGGTTTGCGGCGGCGGATGTAGTGGTCTTGCCGTATCGCAAAACATTAACCTCGGGCATGTTGTTGGCGGCATTGTCGTATGCTCGGCCCGTGGTTGCGCCCGATTTGCCGCCAGTGCGCGAGTTGATTCGCGAAGGTGAGAATGGCTTTTTGTTTGAGCCAAATAATGTAGCGAGTTTACGATCCGCCTTGCAGCGCGCCGCCGCGCACCCCAATCGTCAAGCCTTGCAGCAAAACGCCTTACAAACGGTTCAACATTTGGATTGGGCACAGCTTGCGGCGCAAACTGCTGACGTGTATCGGCGCTTATTCGAGAAGAATCCATGATTTCAGGCCAAATTTCGATCATTATTGTGAGCTACAACAGCGCCGAATTGCTCCCAGCCTGTTTTGCTAGCCTCGCCACCACCAACGACGACAACTATCAATTAATCGTCGTCGATAACGCGTCGAGCGATGGTTCGGCAGAACTGGTGCGCCAACACTATCCGCAAGTCACGCTGATCGCCAATCAACAGAATCATGGCTTTGGCGCGGCATGCAACCAAGGCATGGAAATAGCAACTGGCGAATATTTTGTATTTTTCAATCCCGATGTGCAAATAACCCCCAATTGGCTGACGATTTTGCGCCAACATTTGCATGAACATCCACAGGCAGCGATTATTTGCCCAACCACATTGTACCCCAACCAAGCGCCGCCCACTCGCCAAGGTGTAGCGATGACGGCGGCGGTTCCTGGTTGTGCGCTGCTGTTGCGGCGGAGCGCATGGCAAGCAATTGGCGGCTTCGACCCCAAGATTTTCCTCTATTGGGAAGATACCGAGTTGTGCTGGCGGGCGTGGTTGTTGGGTTGGCAGGTGCTCGAAGATTTCGAGGCGCTGGTCGTTCACGAACGTGGCGGCAGCGGCGGCGGCCAGCGTTGGTTGGTCGAAAGCAGCAAAAATGGTTTGTATAGCTACCTAAAGTTGCGGCCATGGTCGGCGGTTGTTGGCTATAGCGTGCGCATGCTGGCCAAAACCGTGCTTGTGAGTCTGCGCCAGCGCAATTTGACCATGTTCAAGCTTTGGATTTGGCACCTAAAAAATCTCAACCAGACGCTTGCAACCCGCCGCGCAATTCAAGCCCAAGTCACTGCCGATCGCAACGTGGTCGAGCGTTTGATCAAACAGCACCTAGCCCGCGGCAAGCGGGAACGGAATGCAAGGATGAAGGATGAGGAATGAAATCAGAAAGAACATAGAGCATAGAGCATAGAACATAGAATATTGGGGCTGATGGCTATGGGCTATAGGCTATTGGGCAATTTTTCGTGGAATTCGTGCAATTCGTGGCTAAAGAATCGTGCTTCGCGTCCTTCGCGCGCTTCGTGGTTCCTATCCCTTCGTGGATCAAATTCTTAACGCAGCGGCGCAGAGAACCCATGGCTATTGGCTGCTGGCTATGGGCTTTGGAAAATAATAATCAATACAATCTGTGGCTAAAAATAACTATTCGTGCAATTCGTGGCCTTCGCGGTTCCGATCCCTCGTGGATGAATGCTGGATGCTGCTTAGTATTGAGGAGAATTTGATGAATATTACGATTGTTGATGGCTTTGCCCCAACCAACGAGCAAGCAGTCGCGGCCTTTGAACAAGAGTTGGGTTGTCGCTTGCCAGAAGATTATCGCGCATTTTTGCTTGAACACAATGGCGGCCAGCCTGAACTAACAGTTTTTGATATAAATAGCACTTTGATGCCCGATGATCAAAGTATGATCCATTACTTTTTTACCTTAGACCCAGCTTCAGAATACTATGAAATACGCGATGAGATTAAAGTCTACACCGATGAAACCCGAATGCCACCAGAGCTTTTGCCAATTGCCTGCGATCCTGGTGGCAACATCATTTGCTTGGGGATTCGTGGCGAGCAACGTGGCAAGGTCTATTTTTGGGATCATGAATTTGAGCTAGAGGCCGAAGAGATGGGCGATCTTTACTATAATGTTTCGTGTTGCAGCCCTTCATTCCAAGCCTTTGTTGAAAGTTTGTCGCCAGAATCAGAACTTAATTACGAGTAAGAAGCAAAAGCAGAAGTCAAAAAGCAGGAAGAACATAGAGCATAGAATATTGGGGCTGATGGCTATGGGCTATGGGCTATTGGGCAATTTTTCGTGGAATTCGTGCAATTCGTGGCTAAAGAATCGTGCTTCGCGTCCTTCGCGCGCTTCGTGGTTTCAATCCTTCGTGCTCTTCGTGTCCTTCGTAGATCAATATCCCTTCATCCTTGCGATAATGGTACAATAGCTGCGGGCGCAAGCCCTTCTGAATGTTTATCACCATGGTGCTGACAACCTATGTCCACAATATTGCTGGTAGAAGATGAAGCCCTGCTCGCCGATACGCTGCGTTACAACCTCGAACGCGAAGGCTATACCGTGCTTTCTGCTTCCGATGGTGTTACTGGGCTTGATTTGGCTCGCGCTGAACAGCCCGATTTGTTGATTTTAGATGTGATGCTGCCTAAGCTCGATGGCTTTTCAGTTTGTCGCATTTTGCGCCGCGAAACTAATATTCCCATTATGATGCTCACCGCGCGCCAAGATGAAGTTGATCGGATTGCTGGCTTGGAATTGGGCGCTGACGATTATGTGATTAAGCCATTTAGCCTTGGCGAATTGCTGGCCCGTGTGCGGGCAATCCTGCGCCGAACCGATCGCCAACCAACCGGCGTTGAACGCGAATTGCTGACCGCTGCCAATCTCAAAGTTGATACTGGCAGCCGCCGTGTGTTTCGCGATACCAACGAAATTACCCTTGCCCAAAAGGAATTTGATTTGCTGGTCTGTTTGATGCGCAACCGTGGCATGGCGCTCTCACGCGATTTGCTGCTCGAACGGGTTTGGGGCTACGATTTTCCAGGCGATTCGCGCACGGTCGATGTGCACGTGCGGTGGTTACGCGAAAAAGTCGAGCTTGACCCAAGCAACCCAATTTATATCCAAACAGTGCGCGGGATTGGCTATCGCTTCAATGATCAACTCAGTCGTAGCGAGCGCAAAAACTAATGATCTGGATTGTGTTGTTGGCGGTGACAACGATCATCGCGCTGATTTGGGGCTGGCGTGGGCAACGTAATTTGCGCCGCGAGCTGGACTATTTACGCAATCGGCCTGTGGTTGCGCCGCCGCCACCAGCCGATCCATTTAACCAGTTGTTTCGCACGCTCAGCGCCGCGCTCGATGCAGGCGTGATTGTCGTCAATGATGGCCGTACCATTCGTTATTGTAACGATGTTGCGGCCAAATTATTTGGGGTCAGTGCCAACGCCGTGCTCAACCATAGCGTCATCACCTTGGTGCGCGATTATCAGGCCGATACGATGATTGAGCAATCGATTCGCCGCCGCGACCCACAACAAGTTACTTTGCAACCAGTGCTTTCCAATCGCACAATTCGAATTTGGTGTGAGCCAATGCCCGAAAGCGGCGCGTTAATTCTGGCCCGCGATTTGACCCAACTCAGCTTGTTGGAGCGCGCACGCCGTGATTTGGTGGCGAATGTATCGCACGAATTGCGCACACCACTAGCTTCAATTAAGCTGTTGGTCGAAACCTTGGCAACCCAGCCGCCGCCAGAGTTGGCCCAACGCATGCTTGGTCAAGTCGATACCGAGCTTGATGCGGTGATGCAGTTGGTCGATGAATTGCACGAACTTTCGCAGATTGAGTCTGGGCGCACGGCCTTGCAATTGCAGCCAACCGCAGTCAGCACGATTGTTGAGCGAGCGCATGATCGGATTCAGCCCCAAGCCAAGCGCAAAGATCTGCGGGTTGTGGTGACGGTTGCCCCAGATTTGCCCGAAGTCTATGTTGATCGCGACCGAATTAGCCAAGTGTTGCTCAATTTGCTGCATAATGCGGTCAAATGGACTGATGCTGGCGGCACGATTACGATTGAAGCAGGCTTGCGTTCGCGGGCTGAGCTTGGCCATCATCTCAGCCGCATGCTGGAGCCAAGCAATCGCTGGGTAACTATGGCGATTCACGATACTGGCGCGGGAATTCCTGCCGAGGCGATTCCACGAATTTTCGAGCGTTTCTACAAAGTCGATCGGGCGCGAACTCGTGGGGTTGGTGGCACAGGCTTGGGCTTGGCCATCGTCAAACACTTGGTCGAAGGCCATGGTGGCGTGGTTTGGGTTGCCAGCAGCGAAGGCCGTGGCAGCAACTTTACGGTGGCACTGCCCGTTGTCGAAGATGAATAATTGTGTGATTTGAGGGAAATCATGACCGCGTTGAATGTGCAAACATGGGCCGAACAGTTACGCAACCAAGTTGGCCAAGTGGTAGTGGGCAAGCAGAACAGCGTTGATCTTTTGCTGACAGCTTTATTATGCGAAGGCCATGTGCTGCTGGAAGATGTGCCAGGCGTTGGCAAAACAACCTTGATTCGGGCGCTGGCCCAAAGCCTTGATTGCCAATTTCGGCGGGTGCAATTTACTCCCGACCTCTTGCCAAGCGATGTGACGGGCCTGAATTTCTACAATCAAAAACTGAGCGAATTTCAGTTTCGGGCTGGGCCGCTATTTGCCAATATTGTGCTGGCCGATGAAATTAATCGCGCTACGCCACGCACCCAATCAGCGTTGCTCGAAGCCATGGCCGAAGCCACGATCACGATCGATGGTGAAACGCATCAATTAACCCGCCCGTTTTTGGTGTTGGCAACCCAAAATCCCATTGAGCTTGAAGGCACGTTTCCCTTGCCCGAAGCCCAACTCGACCGCTTTTTGTTGCGGGTCAATTTGGGCTATCCCAGCGAAGCCGAAGAACATGCAATTATCCAACGCTTTAATCAGGGCGATCCATGGGTTGCCATGCACGCGGTCAGCAATCAGGCGCAGCTGTTGGATGCGATTCAGGCAGTGCGCAGCGTGCATCTAAGCGATGCAGTGCGGCAGTATGCAATTGCGATTGTGCGGGCAACCCGCGAGCACTCAGAAATTGAGCTTGGAGCTAGCCCGCGTGGCTCGTTGGCATTGACCCGCGCTGCCCAGGCTTGGGCTTTAATTCATGGCCGCGATTTCGTGCTGCCCGATGATGTTAAACAATTAGTCCCGAGTGTTTTGGCCCATCGTCTCATTTTGGGAGCCGAGGCCCGCTTGGCCCAACGCAGCCCAGAGAAAATTTTGGCCGATATTGTCAAAAGCATTGCCACGCCAGTTGAGGAACGGGCATGAAAGGGCGGCGAGCAGGCTTATTTTGCTTAGTTTTGCTCTTGATTATTGGCTTGCTGACCGATGTCATTTTGTTGCCATTGGTTTGTATGCTGGGCATTATGGCGCTCGCAGCGGTAGAATTATGGGAATGGCGTATGTTTGCCCATGTTGAATATCAGCGTGAGCTTGGCCATACCCATCTTTTCCCCGATAGCACGACCAGCCTGAGCCTGACCCTGAGCAATCGTAAATTTTTGCCCTTGCCATTCGTCAATGTGCACGATTTAGTGCCCGTTGGGATTCAGATTGAGCAGATCGAAACCCAACCTGCTGCTAGCCCCAACTATCGAATCTTAGCCCGCGCTTTTGGTTTGAGCAGCTACCAACAAGTGACCCGCCAATATACGATTCGCTGCCCACAGCGTGGCTTGCACCGCTTTGGCCCGGCCAATCTGAGCGCCAGCGATCCGCTTGGCCTGAGCATGAGCCGCGCCACAATCAACGATATTGATCGTTTGATCGTCTATCCGCGCTTGTTGAAAGACCTCGAATTGGGTATGCCCTTGCGTGAGCTGTTGGGCACAATTCGCGCCTCGCAGCGCTTATTAACTGATCCAGTTGTGCCAATTGGCATTCGCGATTATACCCAAAGCGACCCGCTGAAAAGCATTCACTGGACGGC
Organism: Herpetosiphon giganteus; assembly: GCF_016907925.1. Lineage (GTDB taxonomy): Bacteria > Chloroflexota > Chloroflexia > Chloroflexales > Herpetosiphonaceae > Herpetosiphon > Herpetosiphon giganteus. Next base: position 8,692 of record NZ_JAFBCZ010000006.1, read on the forward strand.
AACTGCGCGGCGTGGCCAATTACAAACCAGAATTTACGAGCCAGTAACTGCATTAACCGTGATGTGCATTGTTGATATTGAAACGATTGTGCCCGCCTATCTTGGGGTCAATAAATTCCAAGGCGAACGGTTAATTAGTATGGCGGCGACGGTTTGTAGCGCGTTGCACAAAGCTGGGCATGCGGTTGGCTTATGGTCGAATGCAGCCTTGGTCGAAGGCAATACGGCGGTGCATTTACCGCCAAGCCGTAGTCTTAAACAGGCCAGTGCAATTCTCGAAGTGTTGGCGCAAATGTCGCTCTATTCGCGGCTCGAAATTGCCAAGTTTATTGGGCGCGAACAATCGCGCTTGCCCTTGGGGGCAACGGTATTGCTGATTAGCGTTGTCGATACGCCCGCTCATCGCAGCGCATTGACCCGTTTGCGCGAATACGGCTACGCACCGGTATGGCTGTATTTGGGCGAACATGCACCCAAAGTCGCTGGTATCAAGCTGATTCATAGCTATCAGAGGGAGCCATGATCAATCGTCAACGCGCCAAAGTATTAATTTTGCTCAGTGCCTGCATCGCCTATAGCAGCCTAATGAGCCTTGTGCTCAACAGCTTCGACATTGTTGGCGATAACGCGAGTGCTGTTTGGCGTTGGCCAGTTTTTTGTTTTGGCTTGATCGTCATGGTGAGTGTGCGCCTGCGGTTACGCCAACGAGGCGCGATTATTGCCGCCGCTGGCGCGATTGGGCTGAGCATGCTTGGCTGGCTTTGGCTACGCACTGGCTTCAGTGGTCAAGAATTGGTCTTGAGTGGCTTTGGGGTGAGCTTCTTGATGGCGCGGGCAATCAACGCCGATCAATGGAATCACGATTGGTTGCAACAGCTGTTTTGGCGTGGGCTTGGCTTGTTGGTGGCGTTTGTGGCCTTGGGGCCAGTCATGACCCGTGGCGCACTCGAAGAAGCTAGCTTCATTCAGCTGTTCGTTGCCCAAGCCTTGGGCTTTGTTGCGGCATGTTTATTTGCCATGATGCTTGATCAAAGCAACCAAGCCGAGTTGCAAACTCCGCCAATGCTGGGCTGGAGCAGCTTGTTTACCGTGTTAATTATTGGTATTCCGCTGCTGCTTTTTGGGCTTGTCGATGGCCAACGCAGCCTTGTAGGGCTGATTTTTAGCACGTTTATTGATGGACTGGTGCTGATTGTTGGGGGCATTAGCGTTGGGTTGTCGTGGCTGGTTGGCTGGCTGATTCCTTCATTCAAGCCAAACCAACGCCCGCCGGAACAACTGGTGATGCCCGAAGCTGTCGATCCTTCAACGCTTAAACCAGAGGAAACCAGCAAAATAAGCTCGTTGCTTGGCGATATGCTGACGATCAGCGTGGCCTTGATTGGCGTGCTGATGATTTGCTGGTTGATCTATCTTGTGCTGCGCTGGCTGCGCGAGATTGAAACGCGAGCAGCTGTGCCAGGCGAGGCTGTGGTCGAGCAATCGATTTGGTCGTTTGATAGCTTACGCGAGCAGATTTTAGAACGTTTTCGGCGCAAAAAGCCTTGGAAGTTTGGCGCAGATGATCCACAGCGCCAGAAAGTGCGGCGGGTGTATACCAAGTTTTTGGAGCTTGGCGAAGATCATGGCCAGCCACGAGGCAAGCATCAAACAGCCCACGAATATGGACGTGGCTATGCTCAACGCCAGCCCAATAGCGAACCAGCAATCGATGAATTAACAGCTATCTATACCCAAGCCCGCTATGCAACCGAGCTTGATCCAGCGGCCTTAGAACGCGCCGAACAGGCTCTCAAAAACATTCAAAAAAACCAGCCTTAGCCTCGCCATTGCACGCTATGCCATAAGGCAAATTGGTTGGGAATTGTTTGTGGTTTGCTGGTCGCCAACATCATCGACAAGGCGGGATAGCGTTCGAGCCATGCGCTAATCCACGTTGACCAACGCTGTTGCTCGTTGGGCTTGAGTTGGTCCCAACCTTCGATCAATAACAGCCATACGCCAGCGGCCAGACCACGTTTAACCACCAATTCGTTGATTGCAAAGCCGAGCTGTTCCATCTGTTGATGCAACAATTGCAAGGGTTGGATTGAGCGGTCTGCTGCTTGCTGAACGCGGTAGAGCAAAGGAACATAGGCGGTTGGTAATTGAGCGCCGCGTGCCCATTGTAAGCAGAGTTGGCGCATCGCCAGCGAGCGTGAACCTGGCTCGATCAAGGCTAAACGGGGCGTTTCACGCAATGCATCGCGCAAGGTCATCGAAGGGCCGCCTTCGACCTGCTGAAATTGCAGCGGCAGGCGTTGCAGATGTGGCAACAACGGCTGCGAGCCAACCAAGGTCTCGCCTTCGAGCAAGTGATGGCGATAGCGCCGAATCTGCCGCCCATCCCGCAATCGCGGCAGGAAGTTAAGTCGAAATGTTGCAAGGGCCATGGCCGTGCCTCCTAAAACGATAGCTGTGCGGTTTAGCCTACGCTTTGGCTGGCACGCATTCAAGCAGTTAAGGTTACAATGCGATGACGAGACGAGACGAAAGGATGAAGGATGAAGGATGAAGGATGAAGGATGAAAGCGAGAGCATAGAACAGAGAGCATAGAACATAGGAGGCAGGCTATGTGTATTGGTTCATTGGATTGGCAACCGTGTTCCCTCACCCCCCAGCCCCCTCTCCCACTGGACGCGGGCGAGGGGGAGCACCCGTTTGTCACGGAGTGCAGCAGAACCACGGCATGAAAGGAAAGTCCCTCGCCCGCCACGTGGGAGAGGGGTTGGGGTGAGGGGATCAGGCAGTGGTTAACCTTATGAACCATTGCAGCTATGGGCTATCGGAAGCATAATCAGGGAAATCTGTGGCAATCTCTGGCGAAAAAATGAACCCTTCGCGATCTTCGCGTTCTTCGTGGTTTCGGTACTTCGTGGATCAACATAACCAATCCCCAATTATTACAATGAGGTAATTGTATGCAGTATATTGCGGCGCTCGACCAAGGCACAACCAGCACCCGCTGTATGGTGTTCGATCACAATGGCAATGTCGTTGGCGTTGATCAACGCGAACATAACCAGATTTTCCCGCGCCCAGGTTGGGTTGAGCATAATCCAGCAGAGATTTGGCAACGCACCCAAGGCGTAATTGCAGGCGCACTGGCTGCTGCCAACATCGAAAAAGCCGATCTTGCGGCGCTTGGAATTACCAACCAACGCGAAACGACGGTGATTTGGGATCGCCACACCGGCAAGGCGATTCATAACGCCTTGGTTTGGCAGGATACCCGCACCGACCAGCTGGTGCGTCAATTTGCTGCCGAAGGCGGCCAAGATCGCTTTCGGGCCAAAACGGGCTTACCGCTGGCCACCTACTTTTCGGCGACCAAAATTCGCTGGCTGCTTGATCAGGTTGAGGGTGCACAGGCAGCGGCTGAAGCTGGCAATTTGCTGTTTGGCACGATCGATTGTTTTGTGGCTTGGTGGTTGACTGGCGGGCCACATGGCGGCTTGCATATTACCGATACAACCAATGCTTCGCGCACCTTGCTGCTCAACCTCGAAACTGGCGATTGGGATGCTGAATTACTAGAAATTTTTCGGATTCCGCGCAGCATGTTGCCAAGCGTGCGTTCTTCCAGCGAGGTTTATGGCACATGTCGCGGCCAACTCGATGGCGTGCCCTTAGCGGGGATTTTGGGCGATCAACAGGCGGCAACTGTCGGCCAAGTTTGTTTTGAAGTTGGCGAGGCCAAAAATACCTATGGCACTGGCAACTTTATGCTGCTCAACACTGGCGAACGCTTGGTGCAATCAAGCCATGGGCTGATTACCACGCCAGCCTATCATTTTGGCAAGCAGCCAACTTGGGCCTTAGAAGGCTCGATTGCAGTAACTGGCTCGTTGGTGCAATGGTTGCGGGATAATTTGGGCATTATTCATCAAGCCTCTGAGGTAGAGGGCTTGGCGGCCAGCGTTGCTGATAATGGCGGCGTGTATTTGGTGCCTGCATTTTCGGGCTTGTTTGCCCCGCATTGGCGCTCGGATGCGCGTGGGGTTTTGGTTGGCCTGACCCGTTATGCCAACAAAGCCCATATTGCCCGCGCTACGCTTGAAGCCACTGCCTACCAAACCCGCGAAGTGGTGAGCGCCATGGCCCAAGATTCAGGGGTTGAATTAAAAGCCCTCAAAGTTGATGGCGGCATGGTGGCGAATGAATTGTTGATGCAGTTTCAGGCTGATATTTTGGGAGTGCCCGTTGTGCGCCCGAAAGTTGCCGAAACCACCGCCTTGGGCGCTGCTTATGCCGCTGGCTTGGCCGTTGGCTACTGGGCGAATCCTGCTGAATTGCGCGCCAATTGGAGCGAAAGCAAGCGTTGGGAACCGCAAATGAGCATCGATCAGCGCGATAGCTTATATGCGCAATGGGGCAAGGCGGTAGAACGCACCCTGAATTGGCAAGAATAAGCTGCGATGCAGATCTATTGTTTGTATCAAACCTTGGCGGCCTTCGATAGTGGCTGGAAACAGTTTCCGCATCACTATTTGCTGTATGCTGCCCAAGGTGCGTTTCAGCTGGAGGTGGCAACGCTGCGCTGGTTGTTGCCACCGCAGCGGGCTGCATGGATTGCAGCGCATGTGCCAATTCGGATTCATTGCCAAAGCACAGTTGTCTGTAGCTCGTTAATTCTTCCACCAAGCAGTTTCGATTTGCCAATCGCTGATTGTCGGGTGTTTAGCGTTTCGGCCATGGCTCAAGCAATGTTGGAACATGCCAAACGCTGGCCCCAAAATGCTGAGTTTGATCCCAAAGCTGAGCGCTTTTTATTGGCTTTAGCTGATGTTTGTTTGGAGCTAGCGACCCAGCCTGATAATTTTTGGCTGCCAGTTGCTCAATCGGCAGATTTGCAACGCGCCTTGGATTATAGCTTGGCTCAGCTTGAGCAACCGATTACATTGGCCATGGCAGCCCAAGCAGGAGCCATGGCCGAACGAACCTTGGCACGGCGTTGTGCTAGCGAATTGGGTCTATCGTGGCGGGCCTATCTGCATCGCGCACGCATGATTCGGGCTGCTGAATTGTTGCTTGCCAGCAATTTACCCATTTTAGAAGTTGCTTTGGCGGTTGGTTTTGAAAGCGTAACCAGCTTTAGCAGTGCCTTTCGCCAATTTAGCGGCCAAGCACCACGCCAATTTCGCCAAGGCTACGCTTAACGTTGGCAAGCTTTTTGCCCATCAAGGCTCACCTGCAATTGCTGAAATAAGCCAGCAGTATCAAATAAGGCCCAATGCTCGGCAATTTGGCCTTGCGCTAGCCGATACATCCGATAGACTGCAACGTCAACTGCCAGCCCAGTTGGCGCAATGCCCCGAAATTCACCTAAATGAGTTGCCCGAAAACGCAACTGAACGACAACCCGATCAGCTTCGGCTACTGTATGCAGAATCTGCTGCTGATGATCGGGAAAACTGTGGCCCAATTGTTCGAGGATTGCGAGCAAGCCGACTTGATTTGCTGGCTGATACGCATGGTCGACATAATCATGGCTAAGCAATTGCTCGATGCTATTCAGGTTCTTTTGGTTCCAACATTGCTCGATAAATTGATGAACGATGTGGCGATTGAGCGCGATTTGTTCTGACATTGCAACAGCTCCATAACTTGGTTGATGTTGCTAGTCTAGCGAATTCGTTGGCGACAGGCAGCTTGCAACCTGCCAAAAACCTATTGCACGCTGCCAAGTAACGAACCAGCTTGCGCCGAAATTGGCTACTAAAGAGCTACTTTAGAAAAACTACCGCTAGTGGTATTGTAGGAGTAGCCTAAAGTAACCTCGAATTAACTAAACATAATGCAATGTGACGTTGCTTTCTCATTCCTTAGCTTTTGACTACTCAACTACCCACCCTACGGAGGTAGGAAGCATGGCGCTTGATCAGCCAATGGTTAGCTTGATTGTCGGAATTGGTTTATTGCTCCAAGCGTGTGTGATTGGGGCTTTTTTGGTGTTTGTCCGGCGCTATCAAGGGATACGCTGCTTTTTGCTGGGCACAATTGGCTTGGGTATGGGCTTTTTGATTCAAGCCCTGCTGCCTTCAAGCTCATTAATTGCAACTACTGCTAGCTATATTGTGCTGCTCAGTGGCTTGTTTGGGTTAAGTAGTGGGATTTTGCGCTTTATCGGGGCCAAGAACTCAGCGCGCATTTATGGTTTTAGCTGGCTAATCGTGGCTAGTTTGCTGAGTGTGAGTGCGTGGCGTTGGGCTGCGCCAAGCCTGATTCTTAGTTTGGCGATGCTGATTGGCAGCTTGGGCATGGCCTATACCGCAATTCGGGTCTTGTTTCAGCGCACCATTCCCTATCAAAGCGCCAGCAGATTGTTGGCAATTGCCTTGGGGTTGAAGATTGCGATGGTCGTTGCTGGGCTGAGCTACGTTTGGTATCGCCAAGTGTGGCCGAGCGTTGCCAGCTTGCAACTTGGCTATAGTGTGTTGATTTTGCTGCTTTCGTTGCTATGGACTGGTGGGTTTGGGGTGATGATTACCCAGCGCTTGCAATGCGATTTATCTGCTTTAGCAAGCATCGATGCGTTGACAGGCCTCGCCAATCGGCGCGCAATTAACGACTATTTAGAGCAAGCAATGGCCAAATGGCGGCGCAACCAGCAGGGCTTTGCAATAATCATGCTGGATATTGATAGTTTCAAGCAAATTAATGATCGCTATGGCCACCAAGCTGGCGATAGTGTATTACGCCATATTGGCTTGGTGCTGAGCGAACAAGTGCGGATCAACGATCTGATTGGGCGTTGGGGCGGCGAAGAATTTTTGCTGATTGTTGATGCAGCAACGGTGCAACAGGCGAGCTTCTTGGCCGAACGCTTGCGCCAAGCCATTCAAAACCAACCAACCGTCTGGTGCGAGCAAGCTATTCAGCATACAGTCAGCATTGGGATTGCGGTCTGTGGTTGGCATGGTTTTAACGAAACCCAATTGCTGACTGCTGCCGATTTAGCGCTCTACGAAGCCAAAGAAACTGGGAAGAATCGTTGGGTTGTGTATGAGCGTCGCATGTTGAACCAACTTGAGGCTAACTTAGCCCTTAATAACGAAGACCTTGTGCTTGATGTTGATTCATCGATTTATGCCTAGTGCGCTGGTTGGGCTTGTGGCTCGGCGCTGGGCAAGCCAACCGCAATTAACGCCCCTGCTACCACCAAAACGCTGCCCATCAAATATGGCGAGGCTTCACCAACATTCGAGAGCATCCACGTAGCATAGAGTGGAGCAAAAATCCGCGCCAAGCTGCTCATCGATTGATAGAGGCCCATATTTTCGCCGCGCTCCTGAGCTGGCGAATTGCGACTGACCAATGATGAAAGCGATGGCGTGAGCAAGCCTTCACCAATTGCCAGCACAATACAAATTGCCACCAAATGCCACACATTTTGAATAAAGCCCAAGCCTGCCAACGAGAGTGCAAGCAACAACGAGCCAGCCACAATCAAGCTTGCTTCGCCAAAGCGGGCTGCCAAACGGCGAATTAAACCGCCTTGGACGATTGCCACAACCACTCCAACTCCCGCCAAGGTATAGCCAGTCTGATGCGAGCCAAACTCCAAGCGACGCGCTGCAAACAAGGCAAAGGTTGTTTCGAAAGCCACAAATGCCAAGTTGATCAATAAGGTAATGCTGAGCAAGCGACCAACGTTAGGCTTGCGAACTGCTGCGAACAACGTCATTAAGTTGAAGGTACGGCCTTGTTGGGGTGCATGGCGTTCTGGCTCTGGCAGCACGAAAAAGGTCAAAATTAAGCTCAACATGGCAATGCCAGCAGCCACAAAAATTGGCAACTGATAATTGCCATCGCGGCTGAGCAATGCGCCAATTGCTGGCCCAGCGATAAAGCCCAAGCCAAGCGCCGCGCCAACCATGCCCATTCCGCGCGCGCGATCTTTGTCGGTGGTTACGTCGCTCACATAGGCTTGGGCAATCGAAATATTGCCGCCAGTTGCACCATCGAACATCCGCCCAACGAATAGCCAAATCAGACTATTGGCGAAGCCAAACAGCAGCAAACTACACACCGTGCCAATTAGGCTCAAGATGAGCAGCGGGCGACGGCCAAAGCGGTCGGATAATTGGCCAAGGATTGGGGCGAAGATAAATTGCATCAAGGCATAACAGCCGACGATCAAGCCAACTTGAAATTCAGAAGCTCCAAATTCTTGAGCATAAAACGGCGTAATCGGAATCACGACCCCATAGCTCATTGTGCCAACAAAAGCGATCAAAAAGATGGTCAAAAGTGGAGAGCGTTTCATAGGCGAGTTTCTAGCCATGCGAGCGGCTAGCGGCTCCTATAACTATTTAGCCATTGCCATTGCGGCGAGCAGCTAGGACATCTTCAACTGCCAGCGAACAACCACGAAGTTCGGCTCCGCTGGCCCGACCAAGCACCTCGAAGCCATCGGCCACGACCACGCCTAAATCTTCGGTTTGCAAGGCAAGCACCGAATAGAGATTGGCCAAATCGAGGTGGCGCAACAGGCCGGTTTCGCCAGCAGGCAACGGTGCAAAGGTGGTTGAGTCGACAACTTGGGTACGCACCCATGGCACAACGACTTTATGCCGTGGTTGCCATTCGCGCAGATAGGCCGAGTGCAACGAGCTATCGTAGAATTGGCTGCCCAACTCGGTCATGCCATATTCGTTGACACACATGGTCGATGGAATGCCCAAAACGTCGCTGTAGAGGGCATATAAATCGTTGCGGGCAATTTCGCGTACTTTGCCTTTCGAGCCGCCAGTATCCATCAAACGGCTGCCCTTGGGCAATTGCCAACGCTTGCCATGCTCGGCGCACCAATCGAGAAAATAGACGAAGGTATACATCACGCCCATCAAGCAAATGGGCTGATTGTTTGCAACCGCAGTATCAAGCGCTGCGGCTAAAGTTGCTGAATCAAGGCCCTCGGCGCTAAACACATAGCGGCTTTCGCTGCTGCCATGCTGCTCAATTGCATCGCCAAGCATATGCGCCAACGACGATTGCGGCAGTTCATGCGCCTGCCAAAACAGCACATAAATTGGCATGCGTTTGGCATCGGGAAACAGGTGATAGGCTAAATTTGGCCGTAGCGATGCTTCATACAACGAGCGATCGCGGATGTAGTGCGAGCCGCGTTGTTCGCTGCCTTGAGTTGTGCCGCTGGTGCGGTAAATTACTTGGGCCTCGTCGGGCGGGAAGGTGGTGAGAGGCAAGTGCTTGAAGGCGGTGGTGGGCACTGCCGGAATCTCCGACCAATGCATAACTCGCTCAGGGCTGAGCATGCGCCGCTCACAATAGCGTTGATACACAAGGTTGTGTTGCCATTGGTAGCGAAACGTCCGCAAGGCTAAGTCATTAAATAAACTATCGTCAGCAGGGTCGATCGAGCGCACACCTGCTTTCATCAAAGCGCGAATTTCGAAGTCTAGGGTTTCTATCTCGTTCATTTCCAACCTCAGTTGAGCCAAAACACGCCCGCAGGACGCGAATTGAATTGTACCACGGGCACTTTGGGTCTTGTTATCGAAAAAGAACAGAGAGCATAGAACAGAGAGCATAGAACAAATCAAAAGTCAGAAGTCAAAAAGATCAGGTTATAGGCTATTGGGAATAATAATCAAATACATCTGGGCAATCTGTGGCGAAAATAAACGATGAGGGATGAAAAGCAGAAGGCAAAAGGCAAAAATCAAAAAGAACAGAGAGCATAGAACATAGAGCATAAGTATTGAGGATCGGGGATTCTTACACGGGTAGGTTGTTAAGATCCCCTCACCCCAACCCCTCTCCCGTGGCGCGGGCGAGGGGCTTTAACAGCGTGGTTCGCTCCCAATTCCTTGGTGCACCACGGATGCTCCCCCTCGCCCGCGTTTTCGTGGGAGAGGGGGTTGGGGGGTGAGGGAACATGGTTGCCAATCCAATGAACCAGTACACATAGCCTATAGCCACATCAGCCTTCGTGCTCTTCGTGGATCAAAATGTTCTGATTGCTTAGCTTTTGGGAAACCATGGCAAGAAAGCGCTGGTTTTGGCAATGTAATCTGCGTATTGGGGTTTGGTTTTGACCAAGGTACGTTCTAAGAGCATCACGCCTGAAACCCGAATAATCAGCAAGGTCATGAGCAATGCGCCGATAATTTGCCAATAACTGCCAGCGGCAATTGAAAAGAGCGCATAGCCCCACCAGACTGCCGAATCGCCAAAATAATTGGGGTGACGGGTGAAGCGCCATAAGCCTGAGCGCAGCACCTGGCCTTTATTGGCCGGATTGGCCTTGAAGCGGCTTAGTTGCCAATCACCAAAGGCCTCAAAACTAAAGCCAATCAGCCAAACCGCAATCGCCAAATAATCGATCCAGTTCCAGCTTTTAACCCCAGTTTGGGCACCAAGCAAGGTTACTGAGATGATCAATGCCAAGATGCCTTGCAATAAAAATACTTGGAAAAAGCTAAACCACCAATAGCGCTCAGCTCCGTAGCGCCGTCGAAACTCAACATAGCGAAAATCTTCGGGCTTGCCCCAATTACGCCAGCCAATATAGAGCGTTAGGCGTAAACCCCAAATCGTCACCAAGCTGCTGATAATCAGTTTGCGTTGGCCATCGCCTTGGGCTTGGCTAAAATACCACCAAGTTAAGGCCACAAAACACATACCCCAGCAAATATCCACAATGCTGGCATTGGTAATTTTGACACTCCACAACCACGCCAGCGTCAGCGGAACCATCACGATCGCCAAACCCAACCCCCAAATTAGCCAAAAACTCATGCGAACCTCACACGGCTAACGCACCCAAATATCATAACCACCCAAATGCACGCGCATTCGATAGGGCGCAACTTGCAGCATGGCATCAAAGCCCATCGGGCGCACCGCGCCATAGGTCACAATGACTTTTGGCGGTTTGCTGCGTAACTGTTGCAACGTCTCGTCGAGCGCATTGGGTAAAATCGCTAAGGGATAATCGTAGGGAAAACGGCTTGGAACAGCATAGTTGCCATACAGGTAAATTTCTGGCTCGGCGGCCCAAACCCAGACGCTGGTTTGCTTGCCCACATTGCTATCGATCCATTCGACCACTTTGGGCGCGAGGGCAAAGAATTCGCGGCCATCAACGCCATACAGTTGTTCAATTTGGGCTTCGGGAGTCTTATTATACAACGGCCAGAGGCTGCTCAAGGGTAGAATTGCCAGCAAAACCGCAATCAAAACAATCGAAAAATCTTTGTATTGTTGTAAAAAGCCAAACCGTACTTTGGCCAAACCCCCAGCAAACACCGCCAAGGCTGGCACCAGCGCCTGATAATAATGCGGATAGGCCCGTAAACTGACAAACGCGCTGGCGATCAAGCCAAGGCTCCATAAGCCAGCGAAGATCAAACTTGGCCAGTAGCGCCGCCGTCGCCATGCCAAGGTTGCGCCAATAATGCCCGCCACCACTAAGAGCAGCAACGAGCGCCAAATTGGCCAAAGTTGACCGAGCGTGGCATTGGTTTGCTGCAAATAGGTCGTGTTATACGTCCAATTTGCTTCAACAAAATCGCTCCAGCCGCCAGCGATTGCAAAATAAAGCACGGTTGGAATTAATACCAGTGCCAAGCCATCAACAATCAGAATTGCTCGCCCAATCCGTTCGTTGACATCGCCTTTAATCGCCAGGGTGGTGACAAACAGGGCTGGCACGATTAATACGCCAACTGGTTTGGCTAAAATCGCGACCGCCGCCGCGATTCCCGCCAGCATCCACCAAGCTTTTTGCCCGCTATCAAGTGCTTTGAGGCCAAAGAGCAAGGCCAAGCCACTGGGCAAAAGCATAATTGCTTCGCTGTTGAAGGTCACGCCTTGCAGAAACACAGCGCTATTCCAGCTTGCCACCAAGATTGCCGTCAATACACCTGCAACCTCAGAGCGCCACAAGCGCCGCCCAGCCCGCCACATCACCAAGGTTGTGACCAGTAGCCAGAGCGTTGCCCAAACCCGAATCGCCTGCACTGGCTCAGCACCAACCAATATTGGCGGTGCATAAGCAGCATAGATAAACGGCGGTTTATGATCAAAACGGTCGCGGTAGGGAATCGCCCCATCGGCCCAATCGCGGGCAATGACGGCATAAGCAGCTTCGTCGCGCTCAAGTGGCAGTTGATGCAATGGCATACGCAGCAGCCAAATCAAGCCAAAAACCGCGCCAATCACTGCCCACAAGGCCAAGCGTCGCCGCCGAAAACGTCGCAACATGGCTTAATCCCCCACACCAAAAGATTGCTAGTCGCAATAATACTGCAAATTGGTCAAAAGCCGCGCAAAAAAATAACTCAGCCTTGCATATCCATGCTGGCTGAGCCATTCGATTGAGCTTGCGCTACTTTTTAGTTGTACTGGTTCATTGGATGCACAAGCGGAGCATTTCCTCATCCAACCTCAAACCAATGCTCAGTTTCTGCTCAAGAGCACGAATTCACAGGCTTATCAAGGAATGTGGTTTGGTCGCTGATCGTATTTGAGGGGGTGCAGGGGGATTAAAGCCCCCTGCGTCTCTCGCTGGCGGGACGGAAGGGTGGTGACAGAAATGATGGTGAATAAACAACCCTTGGATGGTAAGGAAAGAACGTTGTTAATGCTATGAACCAGTATATTTAGCCGAGATAGAGTGCCATAACCAAGAAATGGCAAACGCTGCCGCCCATCACAAAACCATGCCAAATGGCGTGGTTGTAGGGCAATTTTTCCCAGCGATAGAAAATTACGCCAGCGGTGTAGGTCAGGCCGCCAGCCACCAACAAGGCAAAAGCCCCGCCTGGCAAACTCGCCACCATATCATCCCACGCCATCACCGAAAGCCAGCCCATGCCTACATACATTAAGGTTGAAAGCAGTTCAAAGCGCTTAATGAAAAATAATTTGAAGCAGATTCCGGCAAACGCACAGCCCCAAATTAGGCCAAATAACGTCCAAGCTAGGCTGGTTTGCAAGCTCACCAACAAAATTGGGGTGTAGGTGCCTGCAATCAATAAATAAATTGCACAGTGGTCGAAAATTTTGAGCAAATATTTAGCGCGTGGGTTGCGAATGCTATGATACAGCGTCGAGGCCAGATACATACAAATCAAGCTCAGCCCATAGACCGTGAAGCTGGCGATGCGCCATGGATCGCCAGTATTAATCGCCATCACCAATAAAATCACTAAGCCTGCCACGCTCAAGGCGACCCCAATCCCATGGGTAATCGCGTTGGCCAATTCTTCGGCGGCTGAATATTCTGAGTAGTGTACGTTGCGCTCTTGAATTGCTTTTGCCATATAACCTCCAGCTAAGCGATGATTTGCTGATGTGTATTATACCTCGTATTGCAAAGTACTTTGCAGTATCAGGTATAGTTCTTTTAGGCTAGCCAAGCGAGCGATTTTTGCTATACTTGGCGCGCAGCGTTGCACCACGAGAGTGAAGATTCCTGTAGTTCGAGGTATTTGCCATGGCCAATTTGCCAAGCTACGATTTTGCCGATTTGATCAAAGCTGACCATGACGCTGAATTTTTGTTAACCTGTTTCGCTGAAGTTTTGCACGAATTAGGCGAGGCTGATCTCGCTGGCTATCTTGGGTTGCCCACCACAACCCCAACCAATGCCCCAATTACCCCAGAACGGGCGATTCAAGCGGCCTCGCTCAGCTTTCAATTGCTGAATATGGTTGAGGAAAATGCCGCTGCTCAACACCGCCGCCTGCGTGAATCAGCAGAGGGCTTGAATGCTGAAGTTGGCTTGTGGGGCAATACCCTGCAAAGCCTGAGTCAAGCAGGCTTTAGCGCCGAGCAGATTGCCGCCGCGCTAGGCCAAATTCAGGTTGAGCCAGTCCTGACCGCGCATCCAACCGAGGCCAAACGGGCAACCATGCTTGAGCATTATCGGCGCTTATATTTGCTGTTGGTCAAACGCGAAAATCCAATGTGGACTCCGCTTGAGCAGCAAGCTCTACGCAACGAGATCAAAGTTGAGCTTGAGCGGCTTTGGCGCACTGGCGAAATTTTCCTGGCCAAGCCCGATGTTGCCGATGAATTGCGCAATATTATTCACTATTTGCGCCATGTTTTTCCTGCCAGCCTTGCCACGCTCGATCTGCGTTTGCAACAGGCTTGGCAGCTGCAAGGCTTTGAATCAAGTCTCTTGGCCCAAACCGCGCAATTGCCGCATGTGCAGTTTGGCACGTGGGTTGGCGGCGATCGCGATGGTCATCCCTTGGTTACGGCGGCGGTTACGCGCTTTGCCTTACAAGAATTACGCCGCAATGCGCTCGACGTGCTGCACGAGCAATTAGTTCAATTAGTGATCAAATTAAGCTTATCCGATCGCCTGCAATCACCACCCGATGCCTTGCTTGCTGCCCTCGATAGCACTGCCGCCGCGCTTGGTCAGCGTGGTCAAATCGCTTTGGCGCGCAATCCCGAGGAGCCATGGCGACAATGGCTCAACCTGATCATTGCCCGCTTGCCTGAAGCAGGCCAGCCACGCCAACCTTGGCAGTATCGCAGTAGCAGCGAAATTGTGGCCGATTTGCAATTTTTGGCCGAGCAACTGAATGCTGTTGGTGCCCAACGGCTGGCACTTAACGATCTTCAGTCAGTCATTCGCAGCGTGCAAAGCTTGGGCTTTCACAGCGCGGTGCTCGATATTCGCCAAAACAGCAAATTCCACGATTTGGCAATTGAGCAATTGATCCAAGCCGCCGGATTCAGCGATTATCACTTTAGCCGTTGGCCGGAAGCACAACGGCTCGAATTGCTTAATCGCGAGTTGCAAAGTGCTCGTCCTTTTGCCCACCCAAACCTTGAGTTGGGCAATGAAGCGAGTGCTGTGCGCGATTGCTACCGCGTATTGGCCGATGAAATTGCTCAGCATGGCACTGCTGGCCTTGGTTCGCTCATTATCAGCATGACCCGTAGCCTATCGGATTTGCTAGCGGTTTATTTGTTGGCCCGCGAGGCTGGCTTGTTGCAAGTAACCGAGGCTGGCTTGGCCTGTGTGCTGCCCGTCGTGCCATTGTTCGAAACGATCGAAGATTTGGAAATAAGCCCCGATATTCTCGATGCCTTTTTGGCCCATCCCGTCAGCCAAGCCAGCCGTGCGTTGCGCCAAACCAGCGTGCAGCAAGTGATGGTTGGCTATAGCGATAGCAACAAAGATGGCGGAATTTTGGCCAGCCTTTGGAGCTTGTATCGAGCGCAAGGCACACTAGCAGCGGTTGGAGCCAAACACAATGTGCGGGTGCGCTTCTTCCACGGTCGTGGCGGCACGATTAGCCGTGGTGCTGGCCCAACCCACCGCTTTTTGAATGCCTTGCCAGCAGCAGCATTGGCAGGCGATTTGCGCATGACCGAGCAAGGCGAAACCATCGCCCAAAAATATGCCAACCAGATCACGGCGGTCTATAATTTAGAATTAATGGTCGCTGGTGTAACCGAAGCCACGTTGCTTGGCTCGCAGCGCGATCAAACCCCACATAGCCTTGCGCCAACAATGGATGCCTTGACCGCGTACAGCCGCCAACGCTACGAAAGCCTGATCCAAACCCCGGGCTTTATTCAGTTTTTTGGCCAAGCCACGCCCATCGATGTGATTGAGCAAGGCAAAATTGGCTCGCGCCCAGCCCGCCGCACTGGCCAGCGCACGCTTGGCGATTTGCGGGCGATTCCATGGGTGTTTAGCTGGAGCCAAGCGCGCTTTTTCCTCTCTGGTTGGTATGGCGTTGGCAGTGGCTTGGCATGGCTCGCCGAGCAGCATCCCGACCAATTTGATCAACTGAAAGCCGCTGCTTTTGAGTGGTATCCGCTTAAATATTTGTTGACCAACGTCAGCACCAGTATGCTCTCTGCTGATTTGGTCACGATGCAAGCCTACAGTCAGTTGGTCGAAGATTCGGCGGTGCGCGAGCCGATTATGGCTGCAATTGAGGCCGAATTTAAGCAAACCCAACAGCAACTGGAGCTGATTTTTGGCGGCAGTTTGGCCGAACGCCGCCCGCGCATCTACCGAATGTTGCAAGGTCGCCAAGCACGGCTCAGCCAATTACATCAACAACAGATCAATTTGCTGCACACATGGCGCAGCTTGCCCAGCGAACAAGTGCCAGAGCGCGAGCAATTATTAACTCAATTGCTGCTGACGGTCAATGCCATCGCCAGCGGCCTGCGCACAACGGGCTAAATGTCATTTATTCTGAAAAAGTCCCTCACCCCCAACCCCCTCTCCCACTCAACGCGGGCGAGGGGGAGCACCGGTTTATACCAACGCATTACGCAAGAACCACTGCGTTAAAGCCCCTCTCCCGCGTTACGGGAGAGGGGTTGGGGTGAGGGAACGAAACTCAACTAATGTTTCAGCGCTGCTTCGCCGTGAAAGCGTTCGAAGGCGGCACGTTCGAGAGCTTCGCGTTGGTCGGGGTGGGCAATATCAATCAAGGCTTTGGCCCGTTCGCGCAAGGTTTTGCCATACAAATAGGCCACGCCATATTCCGTCACGATATATTGAACGTGAGCGCGAGTTGTCACAACGCTAGCACCTTCGTGCAGCACTGGCACAATGCGCGATTGGCCGCGACGGGTGGCAGAAGGCAGGGCAATAATTGGTTTGCCGCCCTCTGAGAGCGCAGCGCCGCGCATAAAGTCCATTTGGCCGCCAACCCCTGAATATTGATAGGTGCCAATCGAATCGGCACACACTTGGCCAGTCAAATCAACTTCAATCGCGCTGTTGATCGCTGTAACGTTTGGGTTACGCCGAATAACGCTAGTATCGTTGATGTAGGTGATGTCGAGCATGGCAATCTGCGGGTTGTCATCAACAAAATCATACAAACGGCGCGTGCCCATCATAAACCCGCCAACGATTTTGCCAGGGTGAGTTTTCTTCATTTTGCCGTTGATGATGCCGCGTTCAACCAAATCGATGATCCCATCGGAAAACATTTCGGTGTGAATGCCCAAGTTTTTGTGGTTGGTCAATGCTGCTAGCACTGCATCGGGAATCGCGCCAATGCCCATTTGCAAGGTTGCGCCATCACTGACCAAGCCAGCAACATGGCGGCCAATTGCTCGTTCTACGTCGCTCAATGTGGCTGGCGCATGCTCATAAATTGGCTCATCAACTTCAACTGCAAAATGAATTTGATTGAGGTGAATTTGGCCATCACCATGGGTGCGGGGCATGTGCGGGTTGATTTGGGCGATCACACATTTGGCCACTTCGACCGCAGCCCGCGTGACATCAACCGAAACGCCTAGCGAACAAAACCCATGCTGATCGGGCGGCGAAACTTGAATTAATGCCACATCAAGCGGCAAAATCCCGCGGCGGAATAAACCAGGCACTTCGCTCAAAAAGACCGGCACATAATCGGCTTCACCAGTTACCACGGCGCTGCGAATATTCGAGCCAATAAACAAGGCCCGCGTATGAAAACTTTCGCGATATTTGGGATCGGTATATGGCGCTGGGCCTTCGGTATGAATATGCACTAATTCCACGTCGCGCAATTCATCGGCCCGAGCAACTAAGGCCGCAATTAATTGTTGAGGTGCTGCGGCAACACTATGAATAAACACACGATCGTGTGATTTAATCGCTTGAACAGCTTCGTTGGCTGAAACGTAACGCATCCTAAGCCCCCTAAATCGTTTTGTTGTAGCTTGGCTACCGCTCTATTGTGCCCGATTTCGGGCCACTCCGAAGTGAAAAGAGCTAAGGAATGGGTTAAGATTTGGCAACCTCAACATTGGCTACATTGTCGCGCCATTTGTCACAGACAGCCGTTATAATACATCTGTTCGATTAAATTGGAGGATGCATGCATGGCCGTGTCAGAGCAGACGGTTGCCCGCGCCGCAAGCTTGCGCGATGAATTGAATCGTTATAATCATCATTACTATACGCTTGACGCGCCGTTGGTCAGCGATGCCCAATACGATAGTTTATTGAATGAATTGCGGGCAATTGAAGCAGAATATCCCGAATTGCGCACCCCCGATTCGCCAACCCAACGCGTTGGCAGCGCTCCCTTAGGTAAATTTCCCAAAGTGCAACACCCTGTGCCAATGTTGAGTCTTGGCAATGCCTTCAATGCCGATGATTTAGCTGCCTGGCGACGACGTGCCGAGCAAATTATTGGTGCGCAGCCTATGAGCTACACGGTCGAGCCAAAAATTGATGGCTTAGCCGTGGCTTTAACCTATATCAATGGCGTGTTTAGCGTTGGCGCAACTCGTGGTAATGGCGAAATTGGCGAAGATATTACCGCCAATTTGCGCACAATTCGCGATGTGCCCTTGCGGCTGCAACCAATCGATGGCCAACCGTTGCCCGACCGTATCGAGGTGCGCGGCGAGGTCTATTTGCCGATCGAAGCTTTTAATCAATTGAATGAACGCCAAGCCCATGCAGGCGAAAAAGTTTTTGCCAACCCACGCAATGCTGCCGCCGGATCGTTGCGCCAGCTCGATTCGACGATTACTGCGAGCCGTCCGTTGCGCTTTTTTGCCTACGCCGTCGGCCCGTTCAGCGGCGTAGACCTCAGTAGCCAAGCTGAAACTCTCAACACCTTGCGCCATTATGGCTTTAGCATTAATCCCGATACGCGGCTTTTTGATGATTTTGCTGCTGTGGTCGATTATTGTCACGAGTGGATGGGCCGCCGCGAATTGCTCAGCTACGAAGTTGATGGCGTGGTGGTCAAAATCGATGATTTTGCTATGCAACGCGAGCTTGGTGTGGTTGGCCGCGATCCACGCTGGGCAATTGCCTACAAATTCCCTGCTCGCGAAGAAACCACAACCCTGCTGAATATTGTGATCAATGTTGGCCGCACTGGCAAACTGATTCCCAACGCCGTGCTTGAGCCAATCAGTTTGGGCGGCACGACGGTGCAACATGCCTCGCTGCACAACGCCGATTACATCATCAGCCGCGATATTCGCATCGGCGATCGGGTCGTGGTCAAACGGGCTGGCGACGTGATTCCATATGTGATTGGGCCAATTGTCGAGGCGCGAACTGGTAACGAGCAGCCATGGCCAGCGCCAACGTTTTGCCCAACTTGTGGCCAGCCAGTCGAGCAACTTGCCGATGAAGTTGATATTTATTGCATCAACAATGCCTGTCCTGCGCGGCTGATTCGCTCAATCGAACACTGGGTGAGCCGCGGCGCGATGGATATTGTGGGCATGGGCGAGCGTCAAGCCAGCCAATTTGTCGAAATGGGCTTAATCACATCGATTCCTGATATTTACCGTTTGAACATTGCGAGTTTTGCTGGCCGCGAAGGCTATGGCGATCGGCGCGTGGCTAATTTGCTGAATGCGATCGAAGAATCCAAGCAGCGCCCGCTTGATCGGGTGATTACGGCCTTGGGAATCAATGGCGTTGGTACCGTTGCTGCGGTTGATTTGGCGCGCAATTTCCGCTCGCTGCCAGCCTTGGCCCAAGCCACAATTGAGCAATTGACCGCGATTGATGGGATTGGTGACAGCACCGCCCAAAGCGTGGTGGATTTCTTCAGCACGCCAGCCAACCAACAATTGATTGCCGAACTGCTGGCCTTGGGCGTACAAGCCCAACTTGGCGCTGTTGCCGAGCCACAAAGCGATCGTTTGGTAGGCAAGAGCTTTGTGATCACTGGCACATTGCCAGGCATCAGCCGCGAAGCAGCCCAAGCCTTGATCGAAGCCCATGGCGGCAAAGTTGGCGGTAGCGTCAGCAAGAAAACCGATTATTTGCTGGCGGGCGAGGCCGCTGGCTCGAAGCTCACCAAAGCCCAAAGCTTAGGCGTGAAAGTGCTCAGCATGGACGATTTGTATGCACTGCTCGCCGATAGTTAATTATTGATCCACAAAGAGCACGAAGTTACACGAAGGCTGAAATTGCGAGGGGCGTAAAGCCTGAAACCGCGAAGATCGCGAAGATCGCGAAGGGGGATGAGGCTCTGGGCTTTTGGCATTAGGCTATCGGAACAATTGTTGGAAATTCAACAAATCTCCGATAGCCAATCGACAGCAGCCAATAACTCTACTTCGTGCCCTTCGTGGCCTTCGTGGTTAAAAAAAGCTCTGCGCCGCTGCGTTAAAAATTGATGCTTGTTTCAATCCCCTCATTCTGATATAGTCAAAATATATTGTTTTGATTGCAAAATGCAGGAGATTTATCTATGTCCAGAAAAGCAGTAATCAAAAACTATATCCAACGATATAAATGTGGTGAAAAAGAGGCACGAGAAAGATTTAATTCGATTCAAAAATTGTGTACGAATGTTAGACCAACATATAGAGCTATATGGCAAGCAATGCAAGATAATAAAAATACAACAGATTTATTGATTGCTGAATCTGCTAAGAACATTCACTTGAGTGAAAATAAGGGGATTTCTATCGAGAATATTAATAGAATTAAAAGAAATGAAAATTCTATCGATAAACTAAGTCGTATTAGGGCCAGATGGGGTATAAATACTAGTAGTCCTAATAATGCTAAATTGGTAGAACAAAATGATAGAATTATAGTAAAAAAGAAGATAATACCTAAAAAGGTATTGATATATGAAAAATTAGCAGAAGTAAGTGTTTTAAAGAAGAAATATGGTTATTCTGCGAATAAGGGTATACTACCAAGAAAACGTCTTGAATCTTTGCAAAGGGCTGTTGTAGGAGAAGGTATTAAGAAAGTTACTGCACATATAGAATTATTATATAAAATGCGTAAAAATCATCCTAATATGGAGAATGCTATAGTAATTTGGGAAGCTGATCTAGAGTATCTTAA
The DNA here is from genome assembly GCF_016907925.1 of Herpetosiphon giganteus. Taxonomy (GTDB): domain Bacteria; phylum Chloroflexota; class Chloroflexia; order Chloroflexales; family Herpetosiphonaceae; genus Herpetosiphon; species Herpetosiphon giganteus. Next base: position 29,526 of record NZ_JAFBCZ010000006.1, read on the forward strand.
AAAAGTGAAATATAATAAAAAAAAGAATAGCTATAGTTGGCCTATTATCAATTAAAATTAAAATGATAACTCACTTTATAAATGATAATGATTTCATAGGCTATTGGAATACCACAAAACATTCCAATAGCCCATAGCCTATAGCCTATAGTCTTACTGCCTCGTTCTCTTCGTGCTCTTCGTGGTTACAAAACGCTCTGCGCTAAATTCTGAATGCTAATTGATCGAAAATATCTCCGATAGCCAAAAGCCCACAGCCTATAGCCTCGTTCTCTCTGCGCCGCTACGAAGATTCTGATCTCAATTCTGCCTTTTGTTTTTTGACTTCTGACTTGGCTTTATGTTCTATGCTCTATGTTCTATGTTCTAATCCTTATACGGATCGAACTCGTTTTCGCCAGCCATCGCCACGCCCAGCGGTTGCAAGGTGTGCAGAATTTTGACCGTATTGGCGTGATGCTTGAGCACATCAGGCAAGCGTTTGTAGCAATGTGGCGATTCGTCGGTGCCAGCGCCGCGCAATTCAACGCCTTTTTGCTGCACCCATGTATTCATCATCTCGCGCGAGATTTTGCCAGGCGAGAGCACTTTGCCAGTGCGCCAATTGACTTTGCCACGGGCAGCGGTGCGGCTCATCACCCGCCCAGCGCCATGCACGGTTGAATGCAAGGCAGTTTTGGATTCTGGCGAATCGATGCCTTCTAAGATGACCGAAATATCGCCCATGGAGCCGCCAACAAAGCCGCGTTGGCCTGGGAAGGCTGGGGTTGCGCCTTTGCGTACCACCCACATATCAACCCCGTTATGGGTTTCGCGCCAAGCAAAGTTATGGTGGTTATGGATCTCGTCAAGGATGTTTGCGCCTAAAATACGCGCCACCTCGCTACAAACCCAATCGCGGCCCGCGTAGGCATAGCGCCCAGCCAAATTCATACAGGTTAAATATTGCTCGCCTAAATCCGAGGCTGCTGGCAAAACCAAGGGCGCAACGTCCATGCCATCTTTGGCTCCGCCAGCCTCTAAAAAGTAGGTGGCGGTTTTATGCCCCAAGCCCCGCGAGCCAAAGTGCACGCCGATCCAAGCCCGATCAAGTTCGTCGGCGAATAAATCGACATAATGATTGCCAGAGCCAATCGTGCCCAGCTGATTGCGGGCAGTTTGTTTCAACGATTTGACCGCTGGAATTTTCCACGCTGGGTCATCAAACAAGTCATGATCAACGCTTTGGCGATTGTTCAGGCCAACCCCAAACGACAATGAACGCCAGATGTCGTCCATAATCTGCTTGATATTGGCGCGAACTTCGCTGGCGGGCATATCGAGCAAGACGGCTTTGTTGCCGCAGGCAATATCGTAGCCAACGCCCGAAGGGCTAATTGCATCACGGTAGGCCACTACGCCGCCAATTGGCACCGCATAGCCTTTATGATGATCAGCCATCAATGCCACCGCGTCGGCATCAAGCGCACAGGTTTTAATCTGGCTCAACGCCCCTTCATCAATTGGATCACCCCAGATTGGAATATTCTCAACGTACTGCACGATCGCTCTCCTATCGCTTTAAAACAAAAATGGGCTATAGCTTAGCATAGCCCATACCAGCGACCATCGTTCCCCAGCCTGATTTTAGGCAGCGACGATAAAGCGCAATTCAGTTTGCCATGGATCAAGCACCACCAAGCCGTTTGCTTGCTCCTGCACTGTAACGTCGGCAGCTGCTAAGCGTTGGCGCACGCTATCAAGCGCTGCTTGGTTGGCCATAACAATCTCAAAATGCGCCAAGCCAGCTGCATCGTTTGGTTGTTGTGGGCCATTTTGGCTTTGCCACACATTCAAGCCCAAGTGATGATGATAGCCGCCAGCGCTGACGAACAGCGCACCCGGGTAGTGGGCCACAATATCAAAGCCCAAAACCCCGTGATAGAATTCTTCTGCTTGGCGCAAATTGCCAACTTGTAAGTGCATATGGCCAATCGTTGTGCCAGCAGGAATGCCTGCCCAAGCAGGTGCATTGGGCGTAATTTCGGCCAAAACTCCATACAGATCAAGCGATTCGGTGACCATATGAACTTCGCCATTGGCTCCCCAGCGCCATTCGCTGCGTGAGCGATCGCGATAGATTTCCAAGCCATTGCCATCGGGATCATCGAGGTACAAAGCTTCGCTGACCGCATGATCCGACGCGCCAAAGCGATAGCGCACGGCAATCAAGCGTTGCACCATATAAGCCAAATCAAGCCGAGTTGGCAAGAGAATTGCTGCATGGTATAAGCCAGTGACATTGCTTGGGTGGCGTTTCAGGCCAGCTTCAACCTCTAAGCGCAACACAACGTGATCGGGCGAACCCAAAACAATCGTTGAGGCCGTTTGTTCTAAAACGTGAAAGCCAAGTAAATCGCGATAAAATGCTAATGAGCGGCCAGCATCAGCGACACGCAAAGTAGTTACGCCGAGTGTCGTAGCGGCATCGATCGATTGAGGCGTAATCGTGCGAAATGTAGCCATAATATTCGTTCCTTTCGAGCAATCAGTACAGCGTTGTTACTGTCAAGCTGTAACCATTCTACGCTCGCTTTGTCCTTAATGTTGTCCCCCCTGTTATCCTTGCATGCGTCACAAATCGGCGTTTTGCTGGGGATTTGGCTCTGGCAACGGCGCGGCTGGCGCAATTGGCTGAATTAATATCAAGCCCTGTTCATCAATGGTAACTGCAATTGGCCGTTGTGGTATGGGCAAGCCGAGCCAAACCAGATAGCGCCCAAGCAGCCAAAAGCTAGCAGCGCTCACCAGTAGGGCCAAAACGACCATTGCACCGCCAGCAAGATAATTGAAACTCAGCCAGAGCATCGACATTCGTGCAAAGCCAGTTGCAAAACACAACCCCGCCGTGCGAGCAACTAGTTTGGTTTGGGCCAAGATTTGGCTGAGCGGGGCCAAAACTAGCAAGATCTGCATTGGCCAATGGTAGGCAAATACAATTGAGCTAGCAGCAAAATTGCGCCCAACCAAACCCACAAGATAGCCATAATCCCACCAAAGCAGGCAAGGAATCAGGTAGAGCAAGCTGATAAATGGTTCAGCCAGATTCACAATTAATGGCCACAAGGCGCGGCGCAAATCGGCACGTTGGCGATAGAGCCTAAGCGCCCGCTGCAAAAGCATGCCAGCATACACCGTCAGCCCGAATATTCCAATAAACAAGCCAACTAATGATAGAGAATCCATGCTTGTTACTCAATTAATCGATATAGCAACCATTCTAATGGATATTGGTTGCAATGTGGCTTGTTTCCGGATTCGTTGAGCCAATCGCAAGTTGTTGGTTGCGCATTGTTAATGCTTGGATTGGGTGTTGCAAAATGGTTTTGGCATGCTGATACATGCTGCGATAGGTATAGATGCTTAAGCCAAATGCGCCAATTAAAATTGGGAAATATATTGACATTTGCACCACAATCAAGGCAATATACACCCCATAGATGCGCAAAAAACCATATTTTAGGCTTAATCGGGCAGTTTGACTGGTAGTATGGTTACGGCTCAGCAAGCCAAGCATTGGCACAACCACTAAACAAAGGAGCATTGGCCAATAGAATTTTAAACAATAGAGAAGTATTTCAACATTACTTTGGCCTGATGATCCAGTCAAAAATTCCCATCCCCAAAGAGTTTCTGCAATAGTCCAAAGCGATCGATAAAAATCATGACCTTTAATTAAGGTGATAGCAACTAACCAGCAGCTGGTTATAATTGGCTCCAGCAAATTAATTGTAATTAATCCCCAAGCAGCTTTGGCATGATTGCGCGGCATCGCTTGAATGCTGCCAAGCAAAACTAATAGCCATATATTCATGCCGAGGATTAAGATTCCAACTCCAATTAGAAAAAAGAATCCAATTGCCAGTCCACTCATATTGATCGATAGCAGGTACATAGCCGTGGCTCCTTAAAACGAAACGCTCAGTTGTATGATGACACGGCTAAATGGCGGAAAAATGGCGTTTGATTGAGATAATTGCCCGCCAAATGGATGCAAAATGGATTAAGCACAACAAAAAACCACCCCTGCAAACAGGAGTGGTTGGGTTTGGTGGGCGGTACTGGACTCGAACCAGTGACCTCGTCGGTGTGAACGACGCGCTCTAACCAACTGAGCTAACAGCCCATAGCCTTCAAGCCACTGCCGAGTATAGCATAGCCCATGGCTTTGCGCAAATTGATCCACGAAGGACACGAAGGCACACAAAGGGATGAAACCACGAAGCGCGCGAAGGACGCGAAGTTAATTTTTTTAGCCACGAGTTCCACGAATTGTATGAATAATGTTCCGATAGCCAATAGCCAATAGCCAATAGCATTCCTTATCTTTTCATCCTTCATCCCTCATCCTTCATACTTCATAATTTCGCTATGTTCTATGCTCTTTCACGGTACACAATTTGCTCACACAATGCTAGCGATTTCTGTTGATTTAGAAGGAATTTGTGTATGTTGAAACCTATTTTTGGGATAGCGCGAGTTTTGTTAGCGGCCCAAGTTGGTTCGTATCTTGGCGATACGCCCAAGCATGGCGCTGGCACGCCCAAAGGCATGACGCTTGGCCCAGTTAACGTCACGCTCTCGAATGTTGCTCCAGCAGCAATTGTCGGCGTGCTCTGTGGCAATTCGATGATTTATTCGTTGCTGACCAGCTATGCCCTAAGCAGCATTATTGGCGATAAATTCGAGGAAACAGTGCTTACACAAATTGGCCAATAAAAAAACAGCGCCCAAGTATGTTCGCTTGGGCGCTTTGTATTTAAGCTATTTGCTTTGTGGCGGCTCGACTGCCAACACATAGCCAGTTCCGCGCACGGTCAAAATATAGCGTGGGTTCGATGGATCTGGCTCGATTTTTTGGCGCAAGTGGTAAATATGTGGCTTGAGCAATTCGGCGGCTTCGCTGCTTTCAGCCTCGTAGCCTTGCGCGCAACGCAACAAATTAGCGTAGCTCATTACCAAGCCTGCTTGCTGCGCCAAACAGCTCAACAAGCGAAATTCGGTTGGCGTAAGATTTAATGTTTGCTCGCCGAGCCGAGCCATTTGCCGCCACAGGCCAATTTCCAGCTCGCCAACCCGAATCCATTGATCGCCTGCTGGCTGTTGGCTGGTTGGTTCGCTTGGTTCTTGTTGCTTGCCGCCCAGCTCGCCAACGACCGTTTGGAGGGTCGTCATTAAGCTCTTTTTATGCCGTTGCTCTGATTGGGCTTCGAGCGCACTTTTGACCCGCGCCAGCACATCTTGCGGGCTTGAGGTTTTGAGCATATAGTCGAACACGCCCAAGTGAATGCCTTCGATCGCACTATCTAGCGAACCATGGCCGGTCAAAATCAAAATTGCTGCATCAGGATAGCGTTCGCGCACCCGTTGGGCAACCGTAATCCCATCGACTCCAGGCAAGCGCAAATCCAAAAGAAACAAATCAAATGGGCGTTGGGCAATCCGGTCGAGGGCTTCTTCGCCGCTATCGGCAGTTTGCACATCGTAGCCGCGGCGGCGCAGCAAATCGCCAAGTGTGGCGCGAATCGGAAATTCATCATCAACCAATAATATCGAAGCTTGACTCATTGAATACTCCTAGCTAGGTTGGTAGGGCAGCACAACACGGAAGGTCGAGCCAACCCCAACGGTGCTGTCAACCTCGATTTGGCCGCCATGCTGGGTCACAATATGGGCACTAATCGGTAAACCAAGGCCTGTTCCATTGGGTTTGTTGGTAAAAAATGGCTCAAACAGATGCGCCCGAATATCATCAGGAATCCCGGTTCCTGTATCGCAAATTTCGATCGTCGCAAAGCTTGTGGCGGCCTCGGTTGTGACGGTTAATGTGCCGCCAGTGGTCATCGCCTCAAGCGCATTCAGCACCAAATTCAAAAATACTTGACGTAATTGATCGGCATTGCACACTACTGCTGGCAGTTGTGGGTCGGGCGTAAAGGTGATTACGGTATTGTTATGCCGTGCGTGTAAGCCCGCCAACGCCAAAGTTTCTTCAATAATTTCATTAATATCGGTTGGAGCCATCTCGCCGCGCATTGGCCGATAGAAATCGCGCATACGCTCAATAATCCCAGCAATTCTGGTCAATTGATCGCGAGCTAATTGCATAATTGGCGATTCGCGCAAATCGTCGGGCAAGTCTTCTTCCAGCAAGAGCAAGGCATTGCGCGCCGCATATAGCGGATTATTAATTTCATGGGCGATCGATGCTGAAAGCTGGCCAACCGCTGCCAAGCGTGCGCCTTGCAACAAGGCTGCTTCGGCGGCACTGACACGCTGGGTCAAGCGATGTTCGTGCTCTTTGGCCAGTTTCTTTTGCTCGGTCACATCGCGCACGACGGCAATAATTAATAATTGCTCAGTCGTTTTCAATGGGCTAAGGCTAATTTCGGTGTAAAATTCGCTGCCATCGCTGCGGCGCGCCAAGAGATCGCTGCCAATGCCCATCGGGCGAGTGCGTGGCTCTTGCGTGTAATTGCTGCGGTAGGCGACGTGAACGCCGCGTACGCGCTCGGGAATCAATATTTCAATTGGCTGGCCGATCATCGATTCGCGCTCATAGCCGAATATGGCCTCGGCTTGGGCATTGACCACCACAATCACGCCGTGGGCATTCACAATGACTACGCCATCAGGTGCGGCTTCAAGCAAGCTTTGAAAAAGCGGCTCGGCAGGTTGAGTAGCCAGTTGATGACGCAATAACTCAACTTCGCGTTTAAGGCTGGCGTTTTCCGTTTCAAGCTGTTCATGACTCAGCATACCAAAAACTCCCTTGAATGATTGGCAATCATAGCATATTTGAGGGCGAGGGGTCAGGAGTGAGTGGTCAGGGGCTAGGTAGGATGGAAACCGCGAAGAGCACGAAGAACGCGAAGGAGCTGTGGCTTTTGGCTATTGGCTATCGGAAGATTGTTGGGTACTATATGAATTCCGCCACATTTCATCGCTCATAATTCATCCCTCATCCTTCTAACTTTTCTCTGCGCCGCTACGTTAAATGCTGATCCACGAAGGACACGCAGCGCACGAAGGATGGAAACCACGAAGAACGCGAAGGCTATTTTTGCCACAGATTATTGTGATTGGGCTATTGACTTTTGACCTCTGACTTTTGACCTCTGACCTCTGACTTTTGACCTCTGACTTTTGACTTTTGACCTCTGACACCTGAAACCTAGCCCCTGATCCCTCGCTCTTCATTCTTCATAATTCATCCTTTATTGTTGGCCTAAATTATGCTAAACTAGCAGGCTCGCTCATATGTGTCTGAGTAGCCTAAAAGTGCCTATGTTATAATGCAGTACATTCATATGCCGAGGAGGATGTGTGAGCCGCTTCAGCGATGTCACCAACATTTGGTCAACCATCAAAGAAATCGATGTGCGCGATATTCGCGATCAAGCTGATCTGCCGTGTCGGATTGCGCTGCTGGGCCATGCTACCTTCGGGCGCGATTTGATTATGCGGTTGTTGACGCTTGGCGCGCAACGCTTTCCAGCCCGCACTCCCCAAGTCAGCATTATCGATTTACCGCTAGGCCGTGATCAAGCAGTCGACCTCAATCGGGTCGATTTGGTGCTCTTAACGCTTGATGCCAGCCAAGCCTTGAGCTACGACGAATTTCTGGCCTACGAAAAATTGGCAATTCTGCCGATTCCGCTGTTGATTGCGGTTTGGGGCACGGATTTGCCCAAAAGCTCCGAGAGCACGCACCAAGCAGATTTGCAAGCCTCACCGGCGGTGTTGCTCGATCCGCAAGCAGATCCGGCGAGCCAACGCAAAGCACTGGCCAAAGCTGTGCTCGAACTCTTGCCTGAATCGTTGCATATTGCCGCCGCGCGGCGCTACCCGGGCTTGCGCAGCGAAGTAACCAATAGCCTGCTGAGCAGTGTTGCGCTGAGCAATGCCACATTTGCTTTTACGTCGGGCTTGCCTGAAATGATTCCTGTATTAAACTTGCCATTAAATGCCGCCGATATGTTGGTGCTGACCAAAAATCAGGCCCTTTTGGCGTATCGGGTGGCGTTGGCGATGGGTGCTGAAGGAGATTTCAGCGCCATGATTCGCGAACTGCTGCCAGTCGTTGGCGGTGGTTTTCTCTGGCGACAACTTGCGCGTCAATTGGTGGGCTTGATTCCGGGCATTGGCTTATTACCCAAAGTTGCGGTAGCCTACGCAGGCACGTTTGTGACTGGCATTGCTGCGTGGCGTTGGTACGAACGTGGCGAACTGATCAGCAAAGCCGAATTACAAAGCTTGGTCAAAACGGCTTTAGAAGAAGGGCGACAACGGGCAAAGGCGCTCATTGGCAATCGTAAATCAGCCGATAATGATCCTACTTCAGCGGCGAAACCTGGTTTGCGCCAACGGCTCGGCAGCTTGCTGAACCCCAAAAATTGGTTTAAGGCAATTCGAGGCCGTTTCAAGCGCAAACCCAAACAGGTACACCAACCAGCAGAGTCAAACGATCAGTCCAATTCTGCTGCTTAATCACATTGAGGATTATCATTCGTGGAAACCTTTGTCATTGAAGGCGGTCATCGCCTGAGCGGGACAATTACACCTGCCGGAAACAAAAATGCCGCCTTGCCATTATTGGCAGCCTGTTTGCTCAGCGACCAACCAGTTATTTTGCGCAATATGCCCGATATTGCCGATGTGCGGGTCAAAGTTCAGTTATTACAATCCTTAGGTATCGAATGCAGCTGGCTGGAAGATAATGTGTTGCGGGTGCACGCCGCCACGATCAATACCTCCGAGCCAGATATTGCGCTGGCGCGCCGGATTCGAACCTCGATTTTGCTGGCTGGGCCGTTGTTGGTGCGCACTGGACGCGCAGTATTGGCCCGACCAGGTGGCGACTCGATTGGCCATCGGCGCTTGGATACGCACTTCTTGGCCTTGGTTGCCTTGGGTGCTGAAGTTGAAGTGACCAAACAAGCCTACGAATTGCAAACCAATGGCCTTGTTGGCACCGATATTTTCCTTGATGAAATGAGCGTTACTGGCACTGAACAGGCGATTATGGCTGCTGTTTTGGCTAATGGCACGACCACAATTGTCAACGCCGCATCCGAACCACACGTCCAAGATTTGTGTCGCTGTTTGTTTGCCATGGGCGCAAAAATCACTGGCATCGGCACCAATACCTTGCAAATTCAAGGCGTTTCGCGGCTCAATGGCACCGAATATACGCTCGGCCCCGACTTTATGGAGGTTGGCTCGTTCATCGGGTTGGCCGCCGTGACTGGCAGCAACATTCGCATCGCCAACGCTCGGCCTGAAGAACACCGCATGACGCGGATTATGTTTGGGCGTTTGGGCGTAACCTGGCAGGATGAAGGCCCAGATATTGTGATTCCTGGCGATCAAGAATTGCGCGTGCGCGACGATTTGCATGGGGTTGTGCCCAAAATCGACGATATGCCATGGCCTGGCTTTCCACCAGATCTGATGAGCATTGCTTTGGTGATTGCGACCCAAGCCCAAGGCACGGTGCTGATTCACGAAAAAATGTTTGATGGACGCTTATTCTTTGTTGATAAACTGCTGAGCATGGGCGCACGGGTTATTTTGTGCGATCCGCATCGAGCGGTGGTGGTTGGGCCAGCCAAACTCTTTGGCGAACGCCTGACCAGCCCCGATATTCGCGCGGGTATGGCCTTGGTGATTGCTGCATTGTGCGCCAAAGGGACAAGCATTATTTCGAATATTGCCCAAATTGATCGGGGCTACCAACGAATTGAACAACGGCTGGCTGCGCTTGGGGCGCGGATCGAACGCCGTCCTGCTGAATAATGGCCTTTAAGGAGGGTCGGTGTGACCAAAGCATCAGAACAACGGCATATCTTAATTGCTGATGACGATCCTGGGATTCGTGGCCTCTTGTGCGAGGTCTTTGATGAAGAGGGCTATCTGACAGAGCCAGCCGAGCATGGCGGCGAAGTTTTGGCCAAAATGACCAAAAAACATCCCTATGATCTGTTGATTATGGATGTGCGTATGCCTGGCCAAGATGGCTTGACCGTGCTTGAGCAATTGCGCAAAAATGGCATTACCACCCCAGTTATTATGATGACCGCCCATGGCACGTCATCAACGGCAATTCGGGCAATTCAAATTGGCGCATACGATTATGTGATCAAGCCATTTGATGTTGAAGAAGTGACCTTGGTCGTCAAGCGCTTGTTTGACCATCAGCAACTTGCCTCAAAAGTGCGTGAACTCGAAGCCAAAAGCTTTGATCCACGCGACAAAATGATTGGCAATAGCCCAGCCATGCAGGAAATCTATAAACAAATTGGGCGGGTGGCCCACACCGATGCAACCGTGCTGATTACTGGTGAAACTGGCACTGGCAAGGAAGTGCTGGCCAACTTGATCCACGTTAATTCTGCACGCCGCAACGGGCCGCTGATCAAAGTCAATTGTGCTGCCTTGCCCGAATCGCTGCTCGAAAGCGAATTGTTTGGCCACGAAAAAGGCGCGTTTACTGGCGCAATGGCGCAGCGCAAGGGCCGCTTTGAATTAGCCCATAAAGGCACGATCTTCTTGGATGAAATTGGCGAAATGACCCTTGCCACCCAGAAGAAGTTGCTGCGCATTTTGCAAGAGCGCGAGTTCGAGCGGGTCGGCGGCACGACCACCGTGCGGGTTGATGTACGGGTGATTGCTGCGACCAACCGCGATCTTGAGGCTGAAGTGCGGGCTGGCACTTTCCGCGAAGATTTGTACTATCGCTTGAATGTGATTACCTTGTATCTGCCTGCGTTGCGCCAACGCACTGGCGATATTCCCTTGCTGGCCGAATTTTTCTTGGATAAATATCGCTACTCGCCATCGTCGCCACCAGCCCGCATCTCCGAAGAAGCTATGCAGCGGCTGAACAACTACGATTGGCCAGGCAATGTGCGCCAGCTTGAGCACGAAATTGAGCGAGCGGTGATTTTGTCACGCGGCAATGTCATTACCAGCGAGCACATGTCGTTGGTGCCTTCGTCGCGCTCGGCCTTGCAAGTTGATATTGCCGCCCGTTTGCGCGAGCAATCGACGCTCGACGAACTCTTGGCCGATGTTGAACGCTTGGCGTTGCAAGAAGCCCTCGTGCAACACGACGACGACCTGAAGGCCGCCGCCCGTAGCCTTGGCCTGAGCGAAGCCGAGTTTCAGAAGCGCCAGAAGAAGTATAGTTCGTAGGCGAGGGGTCAGTAGTTGGGGGTTAGGGGTCAGATCTCTTAGCAGGCATTGGATTTTTAACCCAGCGGTGCAGAGAAAGATGAGGAGCAAGGAGTCAGGGGCCAGATGTCAGGACTTTGGCATACGCAGTCTTCGCGATCTTCGTGTTCTTCGTGGTTAAAATAACTTCTGACTGCTAGCCCCTGACCCCTAGTCCCTGATTCCTGAATCCTAGCCCTTTGTTCCTCTGCGCCTCTGCGTTAGGAATAATGACCTTTTCCCTGACTGCTAACCCCTGCCCCCTAGCCCCTTCGTTACTCGCCCTTGAATTCGGCGGCGCGACGCGCGATGGCCGCTTGTACGCCCTCGCTAAAGTCGGCAGTGCGAATTAATTGGCTCTGCGCCCAGCCTTCGAGCATCAAGCCACGGTCAACATCAAACAAACCATCAATGACCCGTTTGGCCATGCCGACGGCCAACGGTGCTGCCAGAATCAGCTCATCAGCAAACGCCTGCACAACTTCATCTAAACTGCCTGCATCAGCCACTTGATTGACAATGCCCCAGCGCTCAGCATCGGCGGCGCTAAACGTGCGTCCGGTCATAATCAGCTCTTTGGCGCGGCCAACCCCAACCAAGCGCGTCAGGCGGGTTGTACCACCAACATCGGGCACAATGCCCAAGCGGGTTTCTGGCAAGGCCAACTTGGTGCCATTGGCCGCAATTCGAAAATCGCAGGCCAAGGCAATTTCTAAGCCCAAGCCAAGGCACATGCCATGCAAAACGGCGATCGTGGGAATTTCTAGGCGCTCGATGCGGGTTGTCAAGGCCTGCCAATCGTCGGTGATTGTGCGCATTTGGCGCAACCAATTCTCGCCATAGCGATTGGGCAGATCAAGCAAATCGCCAAGATCGATGCCTGCTGAAAAAACTGGGCCTGCGCCGCTCAAGACGACGACGCGCACGCCCGCAGCGCTGGCTGCCTGATCGATCGCCGCGCGTAAATCCTTGCCAACTTGCCAACTAATTGCATTACGCTTCTCAGGCCGATTGATCGTAATCCGAAAGATCGCGCCAATTTGCTCGGTTGTAACGAAACCACTCACAGCATGCTCCTTTGCACAAAAAAAGACGCTGCATCATTGCTTGATGCAGCGTCGATTGTACCGCTTATGCTTCGGTTGTGGCGTGACGTGTGCCGCCATAAAAGGCAATTTTATCTTTTATATGTTCGTAATTGGGCTTGACGATGGTATACATCCAGGCCACATCAGCGATGGTGCCGTTATCAGTCACCAAATCAATCCAAAAGCATGTGCCTTTGTGAGGGCAAACATAGGTGCGCTCGGTCACCCGTAAATTATGCATATCAACAACTGCTTGATCAAAATACCAGTTGCCTTCGAGCCGAAAAACCGATTGTGTTTCAACACCTTTGGCCAAAGTCGCCTGATCATGTTTGGCTTTGATGCTAATTTCCCGTAACATGGATCGTCCTCCGTTGGTAATAGGAAAATCGTACCACGAAAAAGGCCTTAAATTCGGCGCAGCATCGAGCGCAACCAGAAATCGTGGTATGATTTTGGCAGCTACGACGCGCCATGCATTTCCGGCGCGTTAATCATCTTTAGTGCTCAACAACCTAGGATTAGGAATTATGGCAAAGATTATGGTCGCCATGAGTGGCGGCGTGGATAGCTCGCTGACCGCAGTATTGCTCAAAGAACAAGGTCACGATGTGACTGGCGTAACCATGCACCTGTGGGAAGGCGATGATAACGGGATCATGGAAAGTCAATGTTGCTCGGTCGAAATGACGGCAGGAGCGCGGCGTGTCTGTGCCCAATACGACATTCCCTACTATGTGTTTAATTATCAAAAAGATTTTCGCAAGCATGTGATTGATTACTTCTTGCGTGAATATTCGAGCGGAGCCACGCCCAACCCGTGCTTGGCCTGCAACCGCGACCTCAAATTTCGGGTGCTGCTCGAACGGGCCGAATTATTGGGCTTCGATGGCTTAGCAACTGGCCACTTTGTGCATATTACTGGCGGCGGCGAGCAGCCCTACGATTTGCGCCGCGGCGTGGATATTAACAAAGATCAATCGTATGTGCTGTATATGCTTGGCCAACGCGAACTGGCGCGCTTGCACTTTCCGCTTGGTGGTTTTACCAAGCCCGAAGTGCGCCAAATGGCCCGTGAACGCGGCTTAGTAACTGCCGACAAGCCAGAAAGCATGGATATTTGTTTTATTCCCGATAACAACTATCGACGCTTCTTAAACGAAGAACGCCCAGAAATTATGCGCCCAGGCCCAATTGTCAATCGGCGTGGTGATGTGCTGGGCAATCATAAAGGCTTGCCACAATATACGATTGGCCAGCGCAAAGGCTTGGGCATTGCAGCTGGCTCGCCGTTGTTTGTGATCGAAATCGACACGGTACGCAACTTGCTCATCGTTGGTGACGCTGATGAACTAGAATGCCGTGATTTTGTGATTGACGATGTACGCAGCGTCTATGGCCAGATCGAAGCCGGAACCTATGCGGTGCAAATCCGCGCCCATGGCGATGCAGTGCCAGCCACAATTACCCCCCGCGACAACGGCACGCTGCACATTCGCTATGACCAACCACAACGTTCGGTGACTCCAGGCCAAGCCGCTGTGCTCTATCGCGATGATCGGGTCTTTGGTGGTGGTCGGATCAGTACGGAGCGCTATTCGTGAATGAGCTAGAGCCAGCAGCATTGATTATTGCGCTGCTCGCCAGCGTTTACGGAGCCTTGGCGCATCTCTTTTGGGGGCAGCGTTGGCGACATTTGCCACTTTTTTTGGGCACAGCGCTGATTGGCTGCCTGATGAGCTATGCCTTTAACTTGCATTTTATTGGGGCTGGGCCAGTGCCAGCAGGAGTACCTTTGGTCGAATCGACCATTGCCGCGTGGATTATGTTAATCCTAGCAACGCGACTGCGCGTTTAACCCCTACGAAGGCAAAAAAGGCGACAATATTCCTGTGGTGAAAGTGTGGCATATTTCAAGGCAATATGCTATAATCGCCGCGATCAAATCCCTCTCTGTAAAGCATTAAATGTACCTTTCGACGTTTTGATTGGTCGTGTCGGTACGCTGGAGGATTGCTTGAAGAAGTTTGCCATTATCGGGGGCATCGTCCTCCTTGTTCTTGGGATTGGTCTGCCGATTTTGTTGATATCACAGGGCTGGCTGAATGAGGCCCGTGATCTTGCGATTATCCTCTTGGCAATTTTCCAACTCTTCTCGGTCACCTTGATGATTGTTTTGGTGGGCGTGTTGGTGGTGATGGTCAACGAGTTGCGCAACTTGGCCAAGGAAAAGATCTCGCCCAAGGTCGACGACGTGTTGGAACGGGTCAAAGATATTACCGAAAATGCCAAGGTTACGACCACAACCGCCAAGCAAACAGCCTCGTATGTGGCTGAAGGCGTTGTTTCACCAGTGATCAAGGCCGCTAGCTTGTTGGCAGGGGTCAAAGCTGGGGCCAAATCATTGGCGCGGCGGCAAGCCCGTGGCTCGTTGCCCAGCGATCGCAACGAAAATAACTAGGCTGCCCTCTTGTCAAACGACAAGGGCTAGTGGTACGATACACAGACCAAACCATCCTCATATTCTGGTGAACGCTATGGCTGAACGGTTTCCGTATGGTGGACAAGCAGTAATGGAAGGCGTAATGATGCGCGGTTTACACCGGGCTAGTGTCGCTGTCCGTTCACCTTCTGGCCAAATCGTCATTCGTGACCGTGAATTAAACTTAGCGCGGCGGGTTTTTTGGAGTCGGCTTCCGCTGCTGCGTGGCATTCAGCTTTTGGGCGATGCTTTGGTAATTGGGATGTGGGCTTTGATGTTTTCGGCCAGTGTGACCGAGGATCAAGCAGAGCAACCCTTGAGTAAAGGCCAAACCGCACTGTTGGTCGCAACCTCAGTCGGGATTTCGATTGCGTTGTTTTTTGTGTTGCCATTGCTGGTTGCTTCGGGTATCGCCAGTTGGGCCAAGCTTGGCATCTATAGTCGCGAAACAATCGAAGGTATAACGCGCTTGCTGATTTTTGTTGGCTACCTGATCTTGGTCGGGCGCACCGCAGAAATTCGGCGGGTTTTCGGGTATCATGGGGCTGAGCATAAAGCCGTATCGGCCTATGAAGCTGGCCTGCCATTGACCGTTGAGCACGTTCGGCCCTTTACAACCATCCACCCGCGCTGTGGCACAACCTTATTGCTCATTGTGGTGGTGCTCAGCATTCCTGTATTTGCATTGCTTGGCACGTTTCCCTTTTGGCTACGCTTGCTAAGCCGAATCATCCTAGTGCCATTTGTGGCGGCGCTTGCCTACGAGCTGATGCGGCTTACGGCAAGCAAAGCAACAAACCCGATTGTGCGTGGTTTAATGACACCAGCACTGGCGCTGCAACGCTTGACCACCCGCGAACCAGATGATGCCATGCTTGAGGTAGCAATCGCTGCCCTGGCGCGGGTCTTGGCCGCCGATGGACAAACGATTGAAACGCAGCCCATTGCGGTCGATATTCGGCCTGCACTTACGTCCTAACATCGTACATCCAGAGTGAGGGCATCTGTATGGCTCTTGTTGGTAATTTGCGCGACTTTGCACTCGCTGATTTTCTTTATCTGATCGATCGCGGGTACAAAACTGGCAGTTTACAACTGAACCGTCAAAGTGCCGCAGCAACGCTCTACTTTGAAAAGGGAAAACTGCTCTACGCCGCGCAAGCGCAAGAACGCGAATCGCTCGGCGAGATGTTGCAGCGCACGGGGAAACTCACGCCGCAACAAGTGCAGCAGGCGGTGCAACTGCAGCAAACTGATGGCAACCAATCGCTTGGAACGGTGCTGGTCGAGCACGATCTTATCACGCGCGAAGACCTGCAACGCCACATCCAAACCCACATAGAAGAGACGGTGTACAGTCTGTTTGGCTGGCCCGATGGTGAGTTTTGCTTCAATGCCGGGGTAAAGCTCGACCGTGATGATGTCCAATCGCCGGTACCGCTTGGGGTGGAAAACCTCATTATGGAGGGTGTACGCCGCGTCGATGAATGGGGCCGCATCAAGGATCATATTCCCAATACCGATATGATCGCACGCTTTGTCGATCAGCCACTCGAAAAGGCTAAAAGTATCAACTTAACGCCCGATGAATGGCGGATTTTTGCCCGGATCAACGGCAAAGATTCGATCAAAGAAGTGATTAGTCGGACTGGTCTGAGTGAATTTGATGTGAGCCGCATTGTATACGGCTTCATTTCGGCAGGCTTGGTTGAGGTAACCCGACCTCGCCCTCCTGTCCCAGCGACGGGACGCGCTGGTGCTGGTGCCGCTGCAGGAGCACCAAAACGCAGCCTCGTCTCACGGATCATCAATCGTATTAGGGGAATGTAGAAAGGCGGCGCTGCGCTGGAACACTCCCACACTCCCACCGGCAACCTAGCTCCGTCTTAGGAGGACGTATGCAGACTGTCAAAATGGTTATCAGTGGCGCGGTTAACGCTGGTAAAACACAGTTCATTCGTGCCATTAGTGAAATCGAGGTGGTTTCGACCGAACGGAAGGCCTCCGACGATACCAAACTGCTCAAGGGCGAAACCACCGTTGCAATGGACTTTGGCCGCATTACCATCAGTGATGATTTGGTGTTGCACTTGTTCGGCACACCCGGCCAAAAACGCTTCGACTTTATGTGGGAAATCTTGTCCGAGGGGATGCTCGGCTTGATTGTGTTGGTCGATAGCACCCGGCCTGAAACGTTCCGCGAAACAAATCGGATTATCGATTTCTTCACTTCGCAACGTGATGCGCCTTATGTCGTCGCCGCCAACAAACAAGACCACGAAAATGCTTGGGCACCTGATGAATTGCGGCTCGCCTTGCGGTTGCCAGCCCATGTTAAAATTGTTCCCTGTGTGGCAACCCAAAAGGATTCGGTTAAGAATGTGCTGCTAGAATTGCTCTACGTTATTATGCAGCGCTCAGCCGATTAGGCGATTCTTCACGCTTCATTGCTCTTTTTCGCCATGCCGTACTCTGTTTGCAGAGTGCGGCTTTTTGCCATTGGGAGAGGTTGACTATGCAGCTTAATTTGCCAATTCTTGAACAATTACAAGGCCGGCGCTCGATTTTAATCGCTGGTATGGGCGGTGGCTTTGATATTTTCTGTGGCTTGCCGATCTTCCTCCAATTGCGCGCGCAAGGCTTTAATGTCCATCTGGCCAACTTTAGCTTCAGCGACCTTGAGGCCGCCACCAATCTCGAATATCTTGGCGATACGCTTTATGGGGTGCCTAGTTTGCCCCACGACCCTGAATTTGTGCCTAAGCATAGCCCAATTGATGCCACTCAAGTCGCTTTGTTCCAGCGCCATAGCCCATTTATCTACTTTCCTGAGCTGTATTTGGCCGAGTGGTTTCGCCAAACCTATGGCGAGCGATTGACGGTTTGGTCGTTTTTGCGCAGTGGCGTGCAGCCCCTCTTGGATAGTTATCGGCGCTTGGTGCAGCATTTAGCAATCGATGCGATCATCTTGGTCGATGGCGGAGTTGATGCCTTGGTGCAAGGCGATGAGGCCGAAATTGGCACCTTGGTCGAAGATTCAATCTCGTTGGCGGCGGTTAACCAATTACATGAAGTGCCAACCAAAATTGTGGCCTGCATTGGCTTGGGCGCTGAACGCGATATGCACTATCCCCATATTTTTCAAAATATTGCTAGGCTGGCTGAGGCCGAAGTGCTGCTTGGAACGTGCAGTTTGATCAAGCAAATGCCGGTTTATCAAGCCTACGCGGCGGCAGTGCACTGGGCGCAATCTCGAATTTACCAAGACCCCAGTGTGATCAATAGCTCGATTATCTCGGCGGTCGAGGGCTATTTTGGCGATTATCATTTGACGAGTAAAACCGCAGGTAGCAAGCTCGATATTAATCCGCTCATGAGTGTGTATTGGTTTTTTGATTTGGCTGGGCTGGCTGAGCGCCATTTGATGCTGGAGCCGCTGCTTGAGACCGAGCATTTGCGCGAGGTGGTGCAATGGGTGCATACCTTGCGCGCAAATTTGCCAGTTCGCCCGCGAATACGCTAGGAGTTGGGGATCGGGGGGCAGGGATCGGGGGCTGGGATTTTAACGCAGAGGCGCAGAGAAGTGAAGGATGAAGTAACGTCAAAAGTCAAAAATTAGAAAGTTATATTAACCACGAAGGACACGAAGAGCACGAAGGGCTAGGAACCACGAAGTTTGCGAAGTTAAGTTTTTGGCCACAGATTTTTGGGATTATGTTCTGCAAGTCAAAAGCCCTTTTTCGTGAAATTAGTGGAATTCGTGGCTAAAAAACCTCGCTTTCGTGTCCTTCGTGTTCTTCGCGGTTGCGACGCGAGGGATCGGGGGTCAGGGGCTGGGGATCGGGAGCCTGTGCAGTGCCAACCACATGTCGCCAACGCCAATGATTTTCCGCTAGCCTATAACTGTAATGGTTCATTGCGTTAACCACCGCATGATCCTCTCACCCCAACCCCTCGCCCATCGGATGGGCGAGGGGCTTTAAGCGCATGGTTCTGCCGCACTGTGTGGTAAAAAAGGGTCTGCTCCCCTCGCCCGCGTGCAGTGGAAGAGGGGCTGGGGGTGGGGGAATGTTATTGTTTCTCGGTGCGTTTGGCAGCTTCCCAGAGCGTGTCTGCTTCGCTGAGGCTGAGTTGGCTGAGTTGGCGGCCTTGGGCTTGGGCTGCTTGTTCAACGGCCACAAAGCGGCGGCGAAATTTGGCAATTGTGCCGCGTAGCGCACTTTCTGAATCAATTTTGAGCCAGCGCGCCAAATTGGTCAGCGCAAACAGCACATCGCCAAACTCTGCTGCTTGTTCTTCTGGACTGGTTGCTGCTTGCAATTCGCCAATTTCCTCATGCACTTTATCCCACACGCCGCTGACATCGGGCCAATCGAAGCCAACTTTGGCAGCTTTTTTGCCCATTAATTGGGCTGTTGCGAGCGGTGGCAAGGTTTTGGCGATGCCATCAAGCGCACTCTCACGTTGGCTGCCTTTTTCTTTGTGCTCAGTGGCCTTAATCGCATCCCAATTGCGCAGCACCTCGTCTGCATCGCTGACTTCGGTGGTGCTGAAAATATGCGGGTGGCGACGAATCAACTTGCTGTTGATTGCAGCATAGACCTGATCGAGATCGAAGCGGCCTGCTTGGCGACCAAACTCTGCATGAAAGACAATTTGCAAAAGTAAATCGCCCAATTCTTCTTTGAGATTGGGCCAATCTTCAGCGTCGAGCGCTTCGAGGGTTTCATGGGTTTCTTCAAGCAAGAATTCGCGCAAGCTGGCGTGGGTTTGTTTGCGATCCCATGGGCAGCCGTGTGGCCCCGCCAAGCGCGCCATAATCCATTCCAAGGTGCCAGGGCTAGCAACATCGGCCTCGATACTGAGCGCTGGCAGATACCAGGCTTGGGCGGGGCTGGCGTTGGCAAGGGTTTGTTGGCTCAGGCCCGTTGCATCAAGGCTCTGAATGTGATATTCGCTGGGATAGCGGCGCAATAAGCTGGCCCGAACTGCTGGCAAGGTTGCTGCATCGATTTCGGTGATAATCACAGCTTGGGTTGCTTGGAAGGGCAACGGGCTGACGAAGGCCTGATAATCAGCGATGCTTTGTAATTCACTCCACGCGCGATCAGCGCCTTCTGCTGGTTGAGGTACTGGTGCAACCAGCTTGTGGGCAGGCAGAACTTGAAAGCCTTGGCTCAGGTCGAGTGGGAATTGGCTGAGAATGTTTAGCATAATTGCTCCTTAAACAAAGAGCGACAGGATGAGCAAGCATCCTGTCGTAACGCCCATTGGCATTGCTCTGATTATTGGAAAACGGTTACTGATTCTGGGAAAGGCACATCCTCGGCGCGGACATAATTTTTGATCAAATCCTTTTGGCGATATTCTTCGACTTTGCTTTGGACATAGGCGGTGCCTTCGGGCGAACTCATGAGTTCTTGGAATGAGCCAAAGCTGGTCGCGTTGCGGCTTTCGGTAATTTTCATAATGTGATAGCCAAATTCGGTCTTCACAGGCTCGCTCAATTGGCCAATCTCCAGCGTGTTGAGCGCAGCGGCAAATTCAGGAACGAAGCCAGCAAATTGCTCTTTGGTATACCAGCCAAGGTCGCCACCATTTGAGCCACTGCCAGGATCTTCAGAATATTGTTGGGCTAAGGCCGAGAAATCCTCGCCAGCTTTCAATTGGGTCAAGAGTTGGTTGACGCGATCAAGGGCTACTGATTCACTGACGGTTTGGGTTGAAACCAAGATATGAAACAGATGAAATTGTGGTGTTTCGCTTGGCAATTGGAGCATTTTGGCATAGCTCTCGAAGGTTAAAATTTGGGCAACATAGGCACGCATGCTTTCAACCGTGCCAAAACGATTTTCTTTGGCAAACGCTTCATAATCGGCAAAGGTTGGTTTTTCTTTTTGGACAGCCTGATCGATCATCATCGTAGTTTGTTCTGCTGTCACGCTATCGATGCCTGCGCCAAGCTTGGCACTTTCTTCAAGAATCACTTTTTGCAAAATCAGTTGCTCTAAAAGTTGTTGGCGAGTGGTATTGGCATCAAGGCCGCTCGTATTTTGGTTGATAACATTGGAATTTAAATCCAAAAAGGTTGTAAATTCTGCTTCAGTGATTGAAGAATTACCGACCTCAACCATCACTTTCGATTGACTGGTGGTAATTTCACTACCACAACCTGCTAGGATTGCGATTACAAAACAGAGCAGCAACCACTGGGCGTGTCGTCGCATGAGCCAAAGTCCTCCACATGTTGAAATGCTAAATTATATATCTCATTGATACCGCAGCCATGGCTGCTTGTCAAACGCCAAACGAGGTAGCCGTGCCCGACTACCTCGTTTAAGCTGCTTAATTGGCCAATTTAGGCATATTCTGGTTGGCCTGGCACTGGGAAGGCTGCGCATAATTCGCGAACTTCGCCAGCAACTTTGGCTTGTAATTCTTTGTTGCTCAAATCGCGCACAATTTGGCCGACCCAAACGGCGATTTGGCGCATTTCGTTTGGCCCAAAGCCCCGCGTGGTTGCGGCAGGCGTGCCAAAGCGCAAACCGCTGGCAGTCATTGGTGGCTTGGGATCAAACGGAATCGCGTTTTTATTGACCGTAATGCCAGCATGGTCAAGGGCTTTTTCAGCGTCTTTGCCTGTAGCATTCACTGGAGTCAAATCGACCAGCAACAGGTGGTTATCAGTGCCGCCGCTGACAATCCGCAGGCCTTCGTTGGTCAAGGCTTCGGCCAGCACTTGGGCATTTTCCACCACGCGGCGCATATAATCGCGATAATCTGGTTGCAAGGCTTCGCCAAAGGCGACCGCTTTGGCAGCTATGACATGCATCAACGGGCCACCTTGTACGCCAGGGAACACAACTTTATCGATATTTTTGGCGTGTTCAGCACTACACATAATCATGCCGCCACGGGGGCCGCGCAAGGTTTTGTGGGTGGTCGTGGTGACATAATCGGCAACCCCGACGGGCGATGGGTGCAGGCCAGCAGCAACCAAGCCCGCAATGTGGGCAATATCGGCCATCAAAATTGCCCCAACGTTATCGGCAATTGTGCGCAGCAAATCGAAATTGATTGTGCGTGGATAGGCGCTGGCTCCACAGATAATCATTTTGGGCTGGGTTTTGTGGGCAATCTCGGCAACTTCTTCATAATCGATCTGTTCGGTTTCGCGATCAACGCCATAGCCGTGAATCTCATATGATTTGCCTGAGAAGTTCAGCGGATGGCCGTGGGTCAGGTGGCCGCCGTGGGCCAAACTCATGCCCAGCACGCGGTCGCCATGCTCAAGCGTCGCCAGTTGCACCGCCATATTGGCTTGTGCGCCAGAGTGCGGCTGGACATTGACATGTTCAGCGCCAAACAATTGCTTAGCCCGTTTGATCGCCAAATCTTCGGCAACGTCAACAAACTCGCAGCCGCCGTAGTAGCGTTTGCGTGGATAACCTTCGGCATATTTATTGGTCAACACCGAGCCTTGGGCGGCTAATACGGCACTGCTGACATAGTTTTCAGAGGCGATTAGCTCAATCCCATGGCGTTGACGTTCAGCTTCAGAGTCGATAGCTTGCGCCAATTCGGGATCTTGTTGGCGCAATTCATCCATTAACGACATGCGTACACTCCTTGTCTACGTGGAAAACATCCTTGCAGCCGGTTGGGCGTGGTGCGACGATCTGCTGTTTGACCCATCCCTATGATACACGGTTTGGGCTTTGTGTGTTGCGGGCTTGAATCAAATCGGCAACCGTGCTGCGCAGGGTTTGCATTTCAAAGGGCTTGCCAAGCACGCTATCCACGCCGCGTGCCGCTGCATAATCGGCATCGTGTTGATAGCCCCAGCCAGTAATCAAAATTGCGATGATATTCGGGCGGCGATGGCGCGCTTGCTCCAGCACATCCCAGCCATTCATGCCTGGCATGCCCAAATCAGAAATAATCAGGTCGAAAGCTTGTTCGTCGATCCAGCGCAGGGCTTCTTCGCCAGAGCTAGCCAAAGTTACTTCGTGATGATCGTGGCGCAGTACTTTGGCCACAATGTTGCGCACTGCTGGCTCATCATCAACTACCAAAATGCGTTGGGCAGCCGTTTTGGGCACAATCGCAACTGGGCGCGGCTTTGGTTGGGGTGCATGATGAATTGGCAGCAACACGACGAAGCGCGCGCCATGGGGATAGACATCTTCAGTCAATAATTTACCACGATGGCGTTGCACAATGCTCAAAGCAACCGCCAAGCCCATTCCCGTGCCCTCGCCGATTGGCTTGGTCGAGAAAAATGGCTCAAAAATGCGCGTGCGATCCTCGGGCGCGATGCCTGGGCCGTTATCAGCAATGGTGAAATACGACCACTCGCCAGTTGTGCCTGTGCTGATCGTAATCGTGCCGCCTTTGGGCAAGACATCAATCGCATTGACGACCAAATTAACACACACTTCACGCAATTCGGCGGCGCTGCCTTGAACATGGGCAGCAGCCAAGTGGGTGCTAATATCGAGCTTGATGCCACGTTGCTGAGTTTTGTCGCGCCACGAAGGGCGGGTAAAATCGAGCGCAATATTAACCACATCGCGTAAATCGACAATATCATCGTAGATCGTTTCGGATGCCCGCGCAAACTCCTGAATTCGGCGCACTGTGACCGCGCCATCTTTGGCCGCACGTTCGATCACTTGCAACGCGTCGCGGCGTTCAGCATGGGTTTCATCAATGAGTAAAAATTGGGCGTTACCAAGAATCGAGGCTAGCAGATTGTTGAAATCGTGGGCAACGCCACTGGCCAGCTGCCCCAAGGCGCGCAATTTTTCCGAGTTGATCAAGGTTTCGCGGGTGTTTTCTAGCTCGTCGAGCACGCTGCGCAATTGATAATACGATTGCTCTGCATCGGTGCGCAACAAATGCTCTTGCTCATAGCGCCGTGCCGTATGAATTGCTTGCGAAATTTGCTGGGCAATCGAGGCCGCCAAATGGCTTTCCTCTGCATTCCAGGCGCGCACGTTGCCACGACTATACATTTGCAGCCAGCCACTAAACCGCCCGTCAACCATCAAGGGCTGGGCGAAGAGCGATGATAGCCCTTCTGCACTGGCCGGATCACCGCCGATCAACGAAACGCGGCGAATATCGCTAATGTAGAGTGGAGTTGGCGGCTTGAAGCGCGAAATCCAATAATTAACCGTATCGGTGGTCATTTCTAGCGAATCAAGGTAGCGTTCGGAAAAGCCAGCGTGAGCCACGACCTGCATTGCGCTGCCATCGTTATGCCACATCAGCACCGCAGCCGCCGCAATTTTAAACACATCGATGACTTTTTCGACCACATTGCCGCATAAGGCATGCAAATTGAGTTCGCCGCTGATCGCGCGAATAATTTCTTGCAAGGCTTCAAGTTCGCGGCGGCGTTGATGTTCGGCCTCGTAAAGTTGCATTTGGCGCAACGCCAAGGCCAATTGATCGGCCACATCGTTGATCAAACGCAAATCATCAAGCGACCAGAGGAATGGCCGTTGCACTTTATAGATGCAGACAAAGCCCAACCACTGGCCATTGGCGACCAACGGCACCCAAACCAAGGCATGAATATTCAAGGCCAGCAAGCGCTCGCGCAATTCGGGGTAATTGCTATCGTGATATTCGTCGATCGTCAGCGAGCGCTTTTGCTGGAAGGCTTGCAACATTTCGCTATGCAACAAGGCCTCGGTCGCGGTGCGCTGATCGGGCGGCAGCAAGGTTGTGTAGGTGCCATGAAAGCGTAAGCGCTGCTCCTGCTCGTACATCGCCACGGTGCAGAAATCGGCGCGTAGGCCCAAACCAAGGGTTGCCAAGACATCCTGCAAGACCTCGCGCAAATTAATCGTTTGGCGAATATGGCTGACGATGCGGGCAAAGAGCACATTCCGTTCGTTGGCCACATACATCGAGCGAAACAGCCGATTATGTTCCAGAATATAACCTAAGCGTGCGCCAAAATCGTGCAGCAGCTGTACGTCGCTTGGCTCGAATGGCGTGGCTGGAATCAAGTGCAGCATACCAAGATTGGTCTGATTGCCAGGCACATGAATATCAATGCCATACGTGCCTGCAAGCAGCATTTTAGCTCTATTCGGGCTGGTTGCTTGGCCAAGTGGCTCGGAATGGCTTAGGGCTTGCATACCCCGCCGAGTTGGCACATGAGCGGCATTGATTTGGGTCAATAAACCAAGCCCTTGCTCATCGTAGAGATAGAGCGCTGCACCTTGGATTGGTAAATAGTGCCAAATTAAACGAATAATTTGGTATGGCTCGGTCAGCACATCGAGGTGCTTTAAAATATGCAAATTGATTTTTTCGATGATTTTGGTGCATTGATCTTCGCGATAATGCTGGCGATGTGTTGCTAGCGTGCCCAAAGCCAAGGCCAATTGTTGGGCGATCATCTCGATAATTGGTTGGAGCAAACGCAGTTTTGAGGCTGGCTGGTCGCTTTGAATATCGATTAAGCCAAGCAATTGCTCGTTGCGCAACATTGGCACGCTGAGTTGAGAGCGTTGGTTGAGGGTATTTGCAGGCGTGATGATACTTTGCTGTTGCTGGCAAAGTGCCGACCATGCAGGGCCTGCATTGTGGCGCAGGCGTGGCGGCTGGTGATAGCTGGGATCCTCTAGTGGGCCAAGCGCGCTAGCAACTGGCACAAGCTGATCGTTTTGAAGCAGGGCGATGGTGACATGCGGCGTTTGCAAGTAATGGCTGATTAATGCGCTAATCCGTTGAATCAATAACTCTGCATTGTGCAGGCAAAAATGTTCTTGGGTGGTTTTGCTTAATAGCTCAAGCTGCTCGTGCCAAATGCTTGATTCCGCGCTATCACCATCGTACATACCGGCTATCCTTTCATCGAAGGGTTTACCATTTGGGTTTGCGCTTGTTGAGAAATGCGGCGAGGCCTTCTTGGCCTTCGGAGCCGGTGCGGGCTTGGGCAATGGCTTCGATAGCGTAGCGTTTGGCGGCGCTGCGCTCCATTTCCCACATGGCTTGGACTAATTTTTTGGCTTGGGCCATGGCTTGGGGGCCGCCACTGAGCATGCGTTCAGCCAAAAAGCCGACCGTTTGATCAAGCTCATCTTCGCCAGTAATGGCGTGGATGAGGCCAATTTCGAAAGCTCGTTCGGCGCTAAAGCGTTCGCCTGAAATAAACAAGGCTCGGCTTTGGCTGACCCCAATTTTGGGTACGACATATTGGGCAATCACTGCTGGAATCAAGCCAAGTTTGACCTCGGTAAAGCCGAATTTGGCTTGTTCGACGGCCACCGCGAGATCGCAGCAGGCTACCAAGCCTGCGCCACCACCAAGCGCTGCGCCATTGATGCGGCCAATGACTGGCTGCGGCATACTATTGAGCAACGCAAACATGGCATCGAGATTTTCAGCATCGGCAATATTTTGCTCGGCAGTGTAGCTAGCGCTAGCTTGCATCCAGCTTAAATCGCCGCCAGCAGAGAACGAAGGCCCAGTGCCGGTCAAAATAACCACCCGCACGCTGCTATCTGCGGCGATGGCGGTTAATGCTTGGCGCAACTCGCCGATCAATTCGGGATTGAAGGCATTGTGCAATTCTGGGCGATTGAGACTGACGGTGGCGACTGCTGCTTGCTGGCTGATGCTGATCAGTTGATATGACACGAACATACTCCGGCTGGCCCAACCTCGTTGTTGGGCCAGATTGGCATTGGCCTATGGATAAGCCATGCGTAAATTATCAAATTGGGTCAAGGTATCGCCTTCTTCAAAGGTGCTTGCACCAAAGCCCATTGCGCCAGTGGCGTAAGTTTCGTCGGTGTAGGAGCCAACTTTTTCACCATTCAAATAGAAGGTGAAGTTTGAGCCAACCGCCACCACGCGCAAACGATTGGTTGCGCCAATAGCCTCATTAGCAACCGAGCTATATTTCCAATCGATCAAGTTAATCCATTCGTCAACGGCTTTATCGAAGCGGCGGAAGGCAAAATTGCCTTGGCCATCGATTTGATAGACATACAAACTGCCTGACGTATCGCCTTCAATTTGTTCGCGCAGCACTAAGCCAGCGGCATTGGTTGGCTCGCCACTGACCATCGTGACATCAATTTCTGCATCAACATCGCTATACACTTCGTTGGTCGAAGTCCAGATGATGCGTTCGTTGACATAAACATGAATTTGATATGCGCCTTCAACATAGGCATATTTGCCCGACTTGCTGGCGGTTTCTTGCTCTGGCCAGGCTTGGTCGGTGTTGGAGAAATCGTCTTCCAAGAACACGCCGCTGCCAACAACTGGCTCGGTGGTTGCTGGTTCTGGGTCGTCGGTTGAGGCCGGAGTACGGGTTGGGCGAGTTGTTGCCGTGGCCACGCTGGTCGAATTGGTCGCGATCAATTTCTTGGGATCATCTTCTTTATCATTCATCAAGAAGGCTATGCCAGCCCCGAGTAACAGCACAATCCCCACAACAATCCCAATAACCATACCAGTGTTGCTGCTGCGCTTGGTTGGTGTGCCAGCATTTGGGTAGCCAGCGCCGTAGCTTGGTTGTTGATAGTTGGCTGGCGTATATTGCTGTTGGTTGCCATATTGTTGCTGTTGTGGTGGTGGCGGATAGCTGCCAGGCTGGCCATAATTTTGCGGTTGCTGATAGCCGCCAGCATAATTTTGTTGTGGCGGTGGTGGGTAACTGCCTGGTTGACCATAATTTTGTTGTGGCGGTGGTGGGTAACTGCCTGGTTGACCATAATTTTGTTGCGGTGGCGGCGGGTAGCTACCTGGCTGATCGTAGTTTTGTGACGATGCTGGGGGATAACTACCACCCTGACCATCGTAGCGTGGCAATGCCTGAGTTGGGCCTTCGGCAGCAGTTGGCGCAGCGTTGAGCCGGGTTCCACACTCAGAACAAAACGGATTAATATCGTCGACACTTGCCCGACAATTAGGACATTCACGAAGCGCCATAGGGATTACCTCCAAAGCTAGGCCGAGGGTACTAATTCAACGGTTTCAAGGGCATGGCTAATGGTAGCAACAACCCGTTGCTCAACCGCATTGCGCGCCTGCCCAATCGCATTTTGAATCGCTAAAGCATCGGATTTGCCGTGGGCAATAATCGCAATGCCGTTGACACCCAACAAAGGTGCACCGCCATGACTGCGATAGTCCATCCGTTTGCGGAGGGCCAAAAGTGGTGCAACTGCAAGGCTGGCTGGCAAGCTCAAGCCGGTTAATCCAGCGAGCAGGGCGCGCCAACGGCCTTTGCCTGGTAGTGCCAAGGCCACCAAGGTTGGCAGCAAGCCCAGCGCAAGGTTTTGTCGCCATGAGGCTTTGATATTGTTGGCAGCGGCGGTGGTGATCATTTTAAAGACCCCTTCGCCAAATTTGAGCACCAAGTTGCCAACAAAACCATCGGCCACAACCACATCAGCACTGCCATTGATCAACATATCTTTTGGCTCGACGTTGCCAATAAAGTGCAAGTCGTGGCGTTGCTGTAACAGACCATGGGTGTCTTGTACTAGTTTATCACCCTTATTTGATTCTTCGCCATTGGCCAACAGCCCAATTCGGGGCATGGGAATATTGGCAATTTTTTGGGCGTAGACATTGCCCATCTGGGCAAATTGGACCAAATATTCAGGCTTACAATCGGTCGTTGCGCCCGAATCGAGCAACAGCGCATAGCCATTGACGGTTGGGAAATGGGTCACCAAACATGGCCGTTCGATGCCGCGAATGCGCCCGAGAATAAACAAGGCTCCAGCCATGGTTGCGCCACTATGGCCCGCAGAAACAAAGGCATCTGCCTCGCCCTCGCGCACCAAGCGCAGCCCAACGGCGACTGGCGAATTGCGTTTGCGCCGAATCGCCTGCGCCGGATGCTCGGTCATTTCGATCATTTCGGGCGCATCGATGACTGGCAAATCAAGGTTACTACTATCGTGTTTGGCAAGTTCGGCGCGAATTGCCGCCTCGTTGCCGACTAAAATAATTTGGTCGCCCCATGTGCGGGCTGCGGCGATTGCGCCAGCAACTGTTGCTTGCGGCGCGTGGTCGCCACCGCTGGCATCCAAAACAATACGCACAGATAATCCTCCAAACAAAACAGTTGACCTCATCGAGCATAATCGAGTGATGAGGTCAAACTGCTACTGGTATCTTAATGGGTTTTGCGTTGAACTGCAATATGCTAATTACGGCCCATAGGCGTAGTTCTAGACGGCGCGCCGGCGTTTGTTGGGCTTGCGGGCCAAAAACCAAATCGTGCCTAAGGTTACGCCAATCACCAAAAGCGTGCCGATGCGTAATGCGCCACGGCGCAAGTTAGCAGTCGCTTCTTCTTCTGATGAGCGATTGCCTTTGGCCGCATCATATTGCTGGCGACGCACAGTGTGCAAGAGTTGATCTTCGCAATCGAATGGCTCGGTGCGATAGGTCAAATCAATATTGTTGGAAAGCGGTGGCAGTTCGGGGCTATAGCCAAACGCTGGATCAAAGATCATCTCTTCGGGCGAGACTTCGCTATACAAACGGGTCAAAAATGCATATTTAGTGGTCAATTCTTTGAGCAGGCTATCTTGGGGGCTTAAAAACTTGCTTGGCTGGGCAAATTCGGTTAAGAAGCCTTTGCCCGCAACGCTGGCCAATACGCCGCTGCGCAATTCGTTATAGTTATTTTCGTTGTTCAATGACGTGAGCGCTAAGTCGTTTTCGCGCATGGTAAAGCGCTCGGTATTGGTTGGAATTGCCTGGGCCTCGCCGAAAACCCAGACCGTGATGGGGGTTTTGGGTTGGCTGCTCAAGGCTGCTAATTGGAATGGCAGCATTGGGGTTGTGCCCGCATAGCTAATCGCGATTGGCTGGATGCTGTTGGTTGCTGCATCAGGTTTAAGTTTGATCGCCAGCAACGGCATGCCTGCATCGGTATACGGTTTGAGCGCAGTTTCCAAGCCTGCTGGGGCTTGGTAGCCATTATCTTTGAGCCACGTCATGAGTGCTGCTGGGTCGCGATCTTCGAGCACACTATAGTCGTAGGCTCCAACTTGGCCTTGTTGTGCCGCTGGGGTTTGGGTCGCAGTCGCTGGGATTGTGCCAAGCGCTGGGGTAAAACAGGCTGGCGGTGCTGGAAATGTCACCCGTGGATCGGTCAGGCTGTGGAGTTCAGCAAAGCTGCTCGCGCCAACCACATCGAGGGTTGGGATGCTGGGCACTGGCAAAATCCAAGCAAATTCTGTAGGCGTGCCAGTGTAATCGAGTTTCAGGTAGGCGGTCGTTTGGTTGGCTTGGCCATCGACGGCAAAAATCACGTTGAGGCTGGTTTGGCTAATTGGTGCATCAGCAGGAATCAAGGCCCCACTTGCGGCGGCAATTGAGGGCAAAGTAATGCTTAAAAGGCTACACAGCGCAATCACTGTGGCTAAACGGCGCATGGAAATCCTCCTTGAAATGTTTGCAAACTCAATCATAACACGCCGCGTTGCATGCTGTTATTCGTTCCAAGGCCTGATCTTCGTGATGGACATTGTTGTTAATATTGGCACAATGTGATTGCTGCTTCAGATCGTGGCGGCTGGCGCAATTGTGGCTTGTAGAAGGAGTGTGTCATGGAAATTCGTGCCTTGGTTGCTGATCAGCGTTTGCTTGACCAAGCTGCCGAGATTTTGACCCTGGCGTTTGCTGAACATTGGCCTGGAGCGTGGCCAACCCTCGACGATGCCCGCGAAGAAATGCAAGAGGCGCTGTTGCCCGAACGGGTTGGCTTTCTCGCCTTGATCGAGGGCAACGTAGTGGGCTGGATTGGGGGCCAATCAAGCTACGATGGCAATGTCTGGGAGCTGCACCCTTTGGCCGTGCATCCCGATTATCAAGGCCATGGCATTGGCCGCGCCTTAGTGCAAGCCTTAGAGGCCGAATGCCACGCCCGTGGCGGCCTAACCTTGATGTTGGGTTCCGATGATGAAGCCTTTTTGACTTCAGCCAGCGGCATCGATGTTTACCCCAACCCGCTGCAACACCTCGCTACGATTCAAAACCGCCGCCGTCATCCATTTGAATTTTATCAACGCTGTGGATTCAGCATCATTGGCATGATTCCCGATGCCAATGGTTTGGGCAAGCCCGATATTCTCATGGCCAAGCGCTTGGGTGTTTGGTCGAGCCAGTTGCCAACAGGAGGCTTAGAGTGAATTATTGGTATGGTCAGGCAGTCGAGGACGATATTGCGGCTTTAGCACCGTTATTGAGCCAAGCTTTACATTTTAATATGGCCCGTGAAGCGTCGATTGAGTGGATGCAAAAGCGGGGCGTGGGCTTGTATCGAGCTTTTAAAGTCGATGGCGCAATCGCCGCTGGCTTGGGGATTTTGCCCATGGGCCAGTGGTTTGGCGGCAAGGCCCAACCAACCGCTGGCATTACCGCCGTTGGAGTTGGCCCCGAATGGCGCGGGCGCAACGTTGGCGGCAAGATGATGGAATCAATGTTGCGCGAGCAATATGCGCAAGATGTGGCGATCTCAACCTTGTATCCCGCTACGACCCAATTTTATCGGACGCTTGGCTTCGAGCGGGCTGGCAGCCGCATTTTATATGAATTGACTCCAGCGCTGATCAAGCCCAAGCGCGATCATGGTGTGACGTTGCGCCAAGTTCTCGAAACCGATTATGCGCCATTTGCGGCGATTTATGATCCGTGGGCGGCAACCCAAACTGGGGTGCTTGAACGCTCGCCGTTGATGTGGGAGCGGATTATGCTTTCGCCCCGAGCTGAGCGTTTGCGCTATATGCTGAGCGATCAGGCTGGCCAATCGGTTGGCTATGTGGTCTATGAACAAGCTGGCCAATTCGAAGATATTAAAGTGATCGATTGGGTGGCAACGACTGGCGCTGGCTTAGATGCCTTGCTCGATTTTTGGGCTGGCCATCGCTCAATGGTTAATAAGGTTATATTGCCTGGTGCGCCGATGGATTCGTTGCTGTTTCGTTATCACGAGCAGGGCATTGGCTATAATTGGCATTTGGATTGGATGTTGCGGATTATCAATGCGCCGCTGGCCATCCAACGCCGTGGCTTCTCGCGCTGGCTGAATTGCGAAATTGCCCTCGATCTGGTTGACCCACGCTTGGAATGGAATCATGGCCGCTGGGTGTTGCAAGTTCGCGATGGGGTTGGCACGCTTGAGCGCGGTGGCAATGGCGACGTAACGTTGCATGTCCGTGATCTGGCTGCGCTGTATAGCGGCTACCTTGCGCCGCACGATTTGCGCTTGGCTGGTAGTTTGCAGGCCGATGCTGATCAAGTAGATCTGTTGGCGGCGATTTTTGCTAGCTCGCGACCGTGGATGAGCGATATGTTCTAGAAATTTTCTGGGGTGATCGAAAAACAGCAGGCCACTGGTTTTTTCCAGTGGCCTGTTGCTTGTGGTATAGGCTAAGGAGTAGCCAGCAGATTATGCCTTATTGCATTGGCTCAAAGGCAAACGATTGACAATCGTTATTGGTAGGATTGACTTGTTGCAATTGCACGCCGCTGGCGCTATCGCACCATGGAATATCAACGGCGAGGCCACTATGGCGGGCAGTAATCGTGCCATAGCCATTGCCAAGGTCGTTGATTTTCCATTGTTGATTGGCACCGCCGACCCATTCCCATTGATGGATTTTGGCTCCATCGTTGGTCGAGGCGGTGCTGACATCCATCACTTTGCCGGTGGCGCGTGAGACGAAGCGCACAAAGCCGTTGTCGGTGCTAATCAATTGCCATTGTTGATTGTGGCCCGTGTGACAATCCCATTGCAGAATCGGCGTGCCATTGGCTGGATTGCCGCTCTCGGCTACGTCGATACACTTGTTGGTGGCCTTGTTGCGAAGTCGGTAGTAGGTTGTGCCAGGCGCTTGCTTGAGCAAGAACTTATTATTAGCCGAGTTCCATTTGGTTGCCAAGTAGCTGCCTGCTGGTGGGTTGGTGTGGAAATAATCATCGTGGTTGCAGTCGAAGCGGCCATATTGGCTGGCACCACAGCGATTTTGCATTGGTGGCGTGCCTGGGCCGTCAACGTAGCACATAATGTCTTCATCGTCGATACAGTGACCGTAGGCGGTGCTGTTGGGAGCTGAGCGTTGCACAGCGCCCATGGTGTGCATGTGTTCGTGGGCTGCGGTCGAGCCGTTCCAGCAGCCGTTATCCATGCGCGCAAAGCCAGGGCCAAAGTTGTTGGCGTTATTTTGGTCTGGGCGATCATCGAGCATATAGAAGGCTACGCCACACAAAATATTGTTATCGACGAAGGTCAAATATTTGCGGTCGGCGCGGTTGTGTCCAAGGGCCTTCAAGGCATTGGCGGTTTTGTCTATTGAATCGTCGCCATCTGCTGGCACGACCACATTCATCACATAAATTTCACAATTGTTGGTGACGAAGTTGACGGCGCGGAAGCCACCAGTTTCTTGAGCGCTGGTTTGATAAATTCGATCCATATCCGATGACCATTGGCGAATCGAGCCAACGAACTGGTTGAAACGGTCAGGGCGGTCGGAAGCGCGCACATACATCACTTGAGTGCGGTTGCCAGCATGTCCATCGCCGTTACAGACAATCTTGGGATTGATTGCTGCTTTGTCTAAGGGCAAGGTTTCGTCCTTGACCGATTTGCCTTTAGCAATTGGGTCGGGGCCGTGGCTACAAAAGATTTGATCGCCAACTTTGACTTCGTACATCCCAGCGCAAGGGCCAGTTTTGGCGGGAGTCAAGCCATCGTAAATCATGCCGCGTTCTGGGTCGTTGACTGGAACGGTATCTTTAGCTGGTTCGACTTCGCGGTCGTTGCGGGTTTGAGCTTGAGTGCTGGGAAGAGAACTACCAAAAAGAACGAGAAGCGCAAAAATCCAAATTAATCGTGGTGCCTTCATACAATTCCTCCATGAACTGTAACTACAAGGGTTTGCCTAATCATCGAAATCTCGCCGCTGAGATCGTGTATTGGTATGCGTGGCCTCCTTGCTGGCAAACTTATTCCAATCAATAAAATTAATATTCCTAACTATTACGCCATAGCCACAGCTAAAAGTCAATATTTCCTTAATAACATGACTAGAATAAGTCATAAGGCCGAGAAAAGGATGAAGGATGAAGGATGAAGGATGAGGGATGAAGGATGAAGGGATAGGCGCTCCACATTGAGTTTGAGGTTCTTCGCGATCTTCGCGTCCTTCGCGGTTACGGCCCTTCGTGTCCTTCGTGGATCATTATTTTAACGCAGAGGCGCAGAGAAATGGAGGGCTATAGGCTGAAGGCTATTGGCTATAGGAAACGTAATCCAAATAATCTGTGGAATCTATGGTTAAAAATACTCATTGGTGGAATTCGGGTAATTCGTGGCTAAAAAAGGCTCTGCGCTAACAGAGAGTTGTTGAAAATACCAACAATTGTTCCGAGAGCCAAAAGCCAAGAGCCTCATCCCTCGTGGTTAAAAATCCTATCAAATTGCTGCACTTTTGCTGCATTTTTGCTACACCCGCCACCCACCGCCTGCTAGACTAAGGGCGATTCATTGAGTGGATGGAGCATCACATGTATCTCGCACCTGCTGCGTATACCCCTAGCAAAATTCCGTGGTGGCAACGCTTGATTTTGGGTTGGTATTTGCCCGCTAGTCTTGCCTTGCTTTGGCTTGCTGGCCCAGTGTGGCGTGGCAGAGAATCAACGAATCAATGGCTTTATTCACTTTCCAAGGGGCAAATTTTTATTAGTGGACGTTATGATCTTTTGCACCAACTCTTTTTTGTTGGATTAATCCTTTATTTTGGCAGCTTACTGGTCTATCGACCCCAAAAGCATGTACTATTGCTTAGCTTGACTGGAGCAAGTTTGGTTGGAGGTTATCTTGCGCATAAAGCCCTGATTGTCAGCCCAATTCGGGTTGGTATGATTATTTGGCAACTTGATTTTGATGATATGGGTGCATATAACGTTCGCTTTGGCTATCTTCTGACCAGTAGTGTCGTTAGTTGGATCGTTGTGGCGGTTCAAACGCGAATTTATCCGCTGTTAGCAACTCGTTGGTTCAATCGTATCCTTCTATGGTTGCGCGTTTTGATTAGCTGCATTGCACTCTATAGCATCTATGCAGGCTCGTACTGCCCGTGTTTCGCAACCGATGTAATTGGGCTTTGAAGGATGAGGATATAAGTCAGAAATCAAAAGGCAGAAATCAAAAGGCAGAAGGCAAAATCGCGATGAATCTCTAGGCTTTTGGCTCTCGGCTATCGGAATATTGTTCGTGGAATTCGTGACTAAAAAGAACATAATCTGGCTAATCTGTGGCAATCTGTGGCTAAAAATACTCATTGGTGGAATTTGGGCAATTCGTGGCTAAAAAAGGCTCATTCGTGGAATTTGTGGCAAAAAAGGGCCTTCGCGATCTTTGCGGTTACGGCCCTTCGTGTCCTTCGTGGATCAGCCTTAGCGCTCAACCCGTGGGAGATAGGCCCGAAACAGGTCGGGGCCGGTTACGATTGGGCCGCGCTCGTTGCCATTCGCATCACGGAACCAAACATACACTCTCCGCGCAGTGATTGGGTTCCACTGCCATTCGCGCTCGGGATTGAATGGCTCCCATTGCTTGCGGGTTGGGTTGGGATAGGCGCTCAAGGCCATGCTCAAGGGCTGGTTGGCATCGGTGGCCGAAAGCACCAAGGTTGCGCTCAACGCACTCAGATTGCGAATAGTGACGCTTGCTTGAGGCGCATGATCAATCATAATTGTTTGACTGAGCGTGCTGGTATTGCCCATGCGATCGGTCAAGCGCACGCTAATCGTATAGCTGCCCTCGGTGTTGGGCAACGTCCAGCGATAGGCGCGATAGTAGGTCATTGGCGCAGCATAAATGCCATTGATCCCAAGCTGAGCTTTGACCACACCACCACCATTATCCAGCGCTGGAGTAAGAATTTGTAAATCGCGTTGATCGGTGCTAGTGCTGCTCGCAACCAACGCTTGCTCGCTAATCGCCAAACGATAGATTTCATCGGCAGCTAATTGGCGCTTGTAAACCAACAATTCGTCGAGCGCAAGATTGCTCATGCCTGCACCAATCGTCCAGCGCCCAAGATTGAGATCGTCGCCCACTTCACTTGGCAACGCGACTTTGCTCGCTTCACTAACCAACATGCCATCGATCAACAAGCGCTTATTGCCAGTCGCTTGGTTCCAGCTGATTGCAAAATGGTGCCAGCCAGCGCTTAAGCGATCAGGCACGCTCAGGCTATGCTCTTGGCCATTGGCATCGACTGTCCAGAACGTCCATTTGCCTTGCTCAGTTTGTTCGTGGCGTAAAGCCAAAGTATTGCGATAGATCTTAGCAGGATCAACTGGGTTTTGCGAGGCGGCTAGCAGATAATGGCGGCCTGTGCTGGAGCTTGGCCACGTTTGGGGCACATTCACCCACAGCGCCAACGTGCCATGCTCAAGCTTGAGCGTCGGACTCGCCGGATAGGTCAATGAGCCATCGCCAACTTTGACCGCTTGGCCAAACTTACCACTGGCATAGCTAATTTGATCGCTGGCGGCCATTGGGCCAACCGCAGGCAATGGATTGTTCTCAAACTGGGCGACCAAGGCCAAATCGGCATCAGGATTGATCGTCAATAGTGCGCTTGGCGGCGTTGTATCTGTTGGCGCTGGGCCATCTGGGCGATTCCACGGTACACTATCATTCCAAAGCCAAACACTGGCTTCGCATTTGACATAATTAGTGCAAGGGTCGGAACCTGGGCCATACCAGCCATAGGGATCGACTTGCTTGCCGTTGTGACGCACTTCGAAGTGCAAGTGCGGCGCGCCATCGGTAAAGCCAGTTGCGCCGCTCCAGCCCAGCAATTCGCCGCGCTCAACCCACTTTGGCTTGGAATCATCGATATAATTTTTGAAACTTGGCGCAAAATCGTCGAGGTGCCAATAGACGGTTTCATAGCCAGCCGTATCGCCAGCGTGTTGAATCAGCACGCCCAAGCCGCGGGTGGTGCGAGCATAAGCCCAACCTGGGGCGGCGGCAACAATTGGCGTGCCATAGGGCAAATCGGGAAAATAATAATCGTGGCCATCGTGGCTATTGTAGGAAAGGCCACTTTTGCCTTGATAATTAATCATCACATCGTTGCCATCGCCACCGCTATCGACCATTGGATAGGTATGATCAAAATACGATGAATGGACCATGCGCGCGCCCTGCTCCCATGGAATGCTCAAAAAGCCCGCGCTAACTGGCGGCGTGCTTGGAGCCACAACTGGCTCGTTCTGAAATAATTGCTGATAGACCTTGCTGTAGTTGGTTACGAGCTGCTGCCAGGTGGCTTGATCGCGCTCAAATGCTAAGAAGCGTTTGACGGTTAGCGCATGCGGATCATCCTTGGGATCGAGTTTTAGTTGGCTGCCATCGCTGAAATTCAGGATGATGGCACTATCGTAGGGGCCAAGCCCAACCCGAATCTCACGCGCTGCCCAATCGATTTGGCTCAAAAAGCCTTGTGGCCCAGCCAAAAATGGCTGATCGGTGGCGGTGGTGGGCAAGGTTGGGTTGCTAATTAGTTGCGAGGTGGTTTCCAACAAGGCCACTAAAATGCGAGCCTCAATATTGTAGTAGGCTGCCATGCTCTCGATGATTTGGCCAGCTGGCTGACCATCGATCGTTACATTGGCAAGGCTACTCTGTTGGCGTTGTAAAAACCCTTGCACTCCGCCATCAAGCGACGATAGGCCGTGGGTCGGTTGTTGATTGAGCTGGGGTGGCTGCGGGCTGGCGTGCACCACGAAGGGCAGCGTTGCGCCGCCAAGCATCAATATTAATAAACCAAGGAGCAAAGAACGCTGCATAATCAATTCCAAAACTCTCATCTACATCAGTTGCCAGCCGTATGGTAGCACGCCACCTAGGCAGCGTCAATTAAAATTAGCTGAGACATTGGTCCTGTTGTGGTGATTTTGGCTAAAATTCCCTTACCCCAACCCCTCGCCCACGGTGCGGACGAGGGGCTTCATAGGTTGATTCTTCCATGAGCTGTGGTAATTCCAGATTGGTTCCCCCTCGCCCGCGTTCAGTGGGCGAGGGGGCTAGGGGATGAGGGAACACTCGAAGCTTATTTGTGTTCGATCAGGGTTGTGCCGGTCATTGCTTCAGGCTTGGTTAAGCCCAGCAAATCGATGATTGTCGGGGCCAGATCGGCCAAACGACCCCCTGTGCGCAGGCTAATCTGCTCGCGGGTTAGGCCACTAGCTGGGTCGGCGACCAAAATACATGGCACAAGGTTGGTGGTGTGGGCGGTATGCGGGCCACCAGTTTGGGGGTCGATCATCTGCTCTGCATTGCCATGATCGGCAATTAAGATTGCTGCACCGCCTTGAGCCACAACCGCTGGCACGACTTGGCCCAAGCAGCGATCGACGGTCTCGCACGCCTTAATCACCGCCGGAATCACCCCAGTATGGCCGACCATATCGGGGTTAGCAAAGTTAACCACGAAGAAATCGTAGACTTGGCTATTAACCGCATCAAGCAATTTGGCGGCTACTTCTTCGGCGCTCATTTCTGGCTGAAGATCGTAGGTCGCCACTTTTGGCGAAGCCGCCATCACCCGATCTTCGCCATCGAATGGCTCCTCGCGGCGACCATTCAAAAAGAAGGTGACGTGGGGATATTTTTCGGTTTCGGCGCTATGATATTGGCGTTTGCCTGCATCAGCAATCACCTTGGCCAATGGCTCGGTGATGTAATGCGGCGGGTAAGCAATCGCATATGGGAAGGTTGCATCATACTGGGTCATGGTGACATAATGCAAATTTGCCAATTGCTCAGGCCGTTGCCAAATACTGGTTGGCAGTTGCAAGCCTTGCTCAGCTTGGTTGGCATACCATTCTTGGACCATGGTGTTGAAATCAGGCTGCATCAAGGCACGCGTAATTTGGCGCACTCGATCGGCGCGGAAATTGAAACAAATCACCACATCGCCAGCACTAATGCGTGGCAAGGCTACGCCTGCTGCATCGGTAATCACGGTTGCTTCAATAAACTCATCGCCGCGTGCATCGCGCAAATACGATTGCTCGATGGCGCTGATTGGATCGCTGGCGAAGTGGCCAACGCCCTCAACCATGGCTGCATAAGCAGCGCCAACCCGCTCCCAGCGCCTATCGCGATCCATCGCAAAATAGCGGCCAATTACGCTTGCCACTTGGCCTACGCCGATTTGGGCAATCGTTTGTTGCAGCTCGCGCATATAACCAAGCCCACTTTGTGGCAAGGTGTCGCGGCCATCCATAAAGGCATGAATGTAGGTGTTGGTGACTCCTTGCTGAGCCATGAGTTGCAACAACCCAGCCAAGTGAATATCGTAGGCATGCACGCCGCCGCGGCCAATCAGGCCGATTAAGTGCATGTTTGTGCCACGTTCTTTGACGATTTGCACCGCTTCAAGAAAGGCAGGATTTTCAAAAAACTCACCAGCTTTGATCGATTCGCTGATCCGAGTTGAATCTTGATAGACGACCAAGCCAGCCCCGATATTCAGGTGGCCGACTTCGCTATTGCCAATTTGGCCTTCGGGCAAGCCCACGTCGAGGCCAGAGGCATGGAGTTGAGTTGTTGGGCAGGTTGCCATCCAATGATCAACATTGGAGGTGTTGGCTAAACTAACGCCGTTGCCAGGGCTAGCAGGTGCTAAACCCCAACCATCCATTATGGCTAACAACACAGGACGCGGTGTTGTCATGATGACTCCTTGTAAACGTTAACATGTTGGCTCTATTTAACGAGAAAAGCCCAAAAAGTGCAAGTAGCAAAGGCTTCACCTGCGATGGCTATCCAAAAACAGAAGCGTAGGGGGCGGTTGTTGGGGATTCGGGGACTCTTAAAAGGGTAGGTTTAAAAAAGTGTGGTGATCAAACATTCCCTCACCCCCCAGCCCCCTCTCCTACGAAAACGCGGGCGAGGGGCGCACCCGTTTTTACCGACGAATTGACGAAGAACAACCAAATAAAAGCCCCTCTCCCGCGCCACGGGAGAGAGGTTGGGGTGAGGGGATCGCTGTTTAGCGTTTGATATTGATATAGCGAATTTTCCAACCGGATTCTAGGCGATTAAATTGCACGTCGTAGGTGCCTGTTCCATCGCTATAATTGAGCGTGCCTGCAATACCGAGCGTTGTCGTTTGGTCGGTACCGGCGTTGGCTGCTGGTGCTGCAAAATCGTCGCTAACGCTGGTATAACCTTCGAACAACTCGCGTTGGCTAAGCAACCCAGCTAATTGCTCATCACTCACGATTGAGGTATCAACAAAGGCTTTCGCTGCATTAATATCATTCGCAGCCCCAGCTTTCATAAAGCCATCAAGGGTTGCTTTGACATCATCTACTTCGCCCGCAATAAGTCTATAGGCTACAAAACTAATGCCTATACACAACAGTAAGGCGACAATCACCCCGATAATGCCAAATTTCAAGCAGCCGCCACGCTTTTGTGGCTGTGGTGGGTAGCCATAGGGTTGTTGCGGTGGGTAACCTGGTTGTTGTGGTGGGTAGACTGGCTGTTGCGGTGGGTAGCCACCTTGTTGTGGCGGATAGCCACCTTGTTGCGGCTGTTGACCATATGGTGGTTGATTACTCACAAAATACCTCCAAAGAACACACAAACTTTAACGTGCAGTATAGATGATGGCTTGGTTGCTGAGAAGAGCAAGAATCATGCACGAAGCGCCGATCAAAAAATGACACTCCGCAGTAGTACGGAGTGCCATTCCAGAAAGTTGCGTTGCGTTGCTTATTTTTCGTAGACTTTGCCTGATGCTGCTGGTGGCTTGGCGCGACCAATCACCCCTGCCAACACAATTAGCGTTACCACATATGGCAACATCTGCATAAATTGGGAAGGCAAATCGAAGTTGTAGGCCTGCACTTTGAGCTGCAAGGCATCGGCTGATGAGAACAGCAACGAGCCACCAAAGGCCCCAATTGGGTTCCACTTGCCGAAGATCATCGCCGCCAACGAGATAAAGCCTTGGCCGTTGGTCATGCCATCGTCAAAGCCAAATGAGCCTTCGAGCGAAAACCAAGCGCCTGCAACCCCGGCAATCATCCCGCCAATAATCACGTTGCGATAGCGCATGCGATTGACGTTGATGCCCACCGTATCGGCGGCTTTGGGGTGCTCGCCGATTGCGCGGGTTCGCAAGCCCCACACGGTGCGAAACAGGAAGAAGTTCAAGCCAATCACCATTAGAATCATCAAATAGGTAATTGGTTTGTGGTCAAACAAAATCGGCCCAAGCAACGGAATATCGGCCAGTGGGCCAAGCGGCATTTGCGGCAAGCCAGCCCGTAATGGCGATTCGAATTTCAACAGGAAATTGGTGCGGGTAAAGCCCGTAATCCCAACCGCCATAATGTTGATCACCGTACCGCTAATCACTTGGTCGACTTTGAAGCGAATGGAGAGCCATGCATGCAAGGCTGCCATCATGCCGCCAGTCAAAATCGCCCCCAAAATCCCGATGATCAAGGGCAGCCAAACGACCCCTTTGACCACGTTTGCTGGCAACGATTCGCCGTAAATCATGCGGGCCGAGATGGCTGCCGCAGCATAGCCAAAACAGGCTGCTGTCAGCATCATGCCTTCGATCCCAATGTTGACCACGCCCGAGCGCTCGCAGACAATCCCCGCCAGCGCGCCGATTGCGATTGGCGTGCCAAGCCGCACCACCCGTGAGAGCGTGTCCGAGAGATCAACGCTGTTGTTGGCTACCGCCCAGAGCAGAATCGAGAAAAAGCCAAAGCCAATGACGCTGCTCATATAGGGTGCAACCCAACCGCGTTCTGGGTTCTTGGCGATGAGCGTGCCGCCAACCAGAATCAAGGCTCCACAAATCAAACTAATCGTGATCATCGTGGGTAGCTCGATTGCGGCGACTGGCGGTGCTTTGGGATCTTCCTTCAGTTTCGCACTATCGGGAATCCGAATTGTGCTCGTGAAATCCCAAATTGATTGAATTTTGCTGGTTTCAGTGATTTTATTGCCGAGGCTGTTATTGACTGCAAAAAGCAGCACAATCGCAATGAAAATTCCTAACAGCCCGACCCCACGTGCGCGTGTAAATTTCATACAAATCCACCGTAAAGGTTAAATAATTCAAGAGCGACGACGCTGGCGCTATTTACCCCAGCTACGGTTAAACGTGATTTTGCCACCTTCAGCTTGCTTGATGCGATAAATCCAGCGCACAATTTGGTCGGCAGCAATAAACATAATCACTAAAGCTTGAATAATTTGAATCAGGTTGATCGAAATCCCAGTATTGACTTGCATCGCGCCTGCGCCAGTGCGTAACGCACCCCAGAACAGCGCTGCCGGCACAATCGCAATCGGGTTGCTCTTGGCCAACAAGGCAATTGCCAAGCTATCGAAGCCCAAGCCACTGGAGAACACAGCCTTGAGGTTGTATTCCAAACCAATCACTTGGCTCGTGCCTGCCAGCCCTGCCAATGCGCCCGAAAGGCCCATTGCGCCAACCACCGTGCCGGTGATGCTCATGCCTGCATAGCGGGCTGCTTCGGGGTTTTCGCCCACGGTTTTAATTTCAAAGCCCTTGG
The DNA here is from genome assembly GCF_016907925.1 of Herpetosiphon giganteus. Classification (GTDB taxonomy): domain Bacteria; phylum Chloroflexota; class Chloroflexia; order Chloroflexales; family Herpetosiphonaceae; genus Herpetosiphon; species Herpetosiphon giganteus. The sequence continues at coordinate 71,979 of NZ_JAFBCZ010000006.1, forward strand.
GCGTGCGGTTCATCAACCACCAAATAAAGCCAACCATCAAAAATGCCAGCACAATCCCCATGTGAATCCGTAGATCCCATGTGCTGCTGGTGGTGGTGAACAAACGTGGGTACGCTTGGCCGCCAGTGAGGCTGGGGTCGGTGGCTTTGCTGATAATCCGGGGCAAAGCGGCATTTTCGTGGATAAATGGCGTGCGTTGCAAGGTGGCGCTTTTATCTTTCATCACGCCATTGATCAAATAATCCATCACTTGCAAGGCAATATAATTGAGCATAATCGTGGTAATAACTTCGTGCGCGCCAGTTTTGGCCCTGAGATAGCCCGGGATAATCCCCCACAGCCCGCCAGCGATAACCCCAGCCAGCAAAGCAGCTGGCAAGTGAATGATTGCTGGCAGCGAGGCAACCCCAAACCATTGCGGCATAAATGCGGCAACCGCGACGCTGCCAAGCGCGCCCATCAATAATTGGCCTTCAGCCCCAACATTGAACAAGCCCGCTTTGAAGGTGACGGCCACGGCCAAACCTGCCAAAATGTAGGGCGTTGATTCAACCAAAGTATTGCTAATGGCCACCGGAATTGTACTTGGTTTAGTCCAATCGCCAAATGCGCCAGAGAACAAACCAGTGAAGGCGCTCAAGGTCACGCGGAGCCGTTCAGGGATGGTGCTAAAAAACCAATCGCTGCGGCTGCCGTAAATATTCAGATCAAAGGTTGGCAGTTTATTGCCAGGGATCGAAACAAACACGATCACTGCGCCAATTAACACTGCGGTCAAAATTGCCAACAGCGGCACAATCGCTTCGTTGAGCCAGCCGAAGCGCCGTTTGCTGGGCTGCGGCTCAGTGGTTTTTTTGGTTTCAGCGGGGGCTTGTTGCTCATTTGCCATTGGGTTGCTCCTGAATACCGGCCATCAACAGGCCAACGCGCTCGCGCGTAGCTTCGGCAATCGGGAGAATGCCAACTATTTTGCCGTGGTACATCACAGCAACGCGGTCGGCTAAGGCCAGAACTTCATCAAGCTCTGCCGAAACCAATAAGACCGCCAGCCCTGCATCGCGCTGTTTAATAATTTGATTGTGAATAAATTCGATCGAGCCAACGTCAATCCCCCGCGTCGGTTGTGAAGCAATCAGCAAGCGATTTTTGCGGGTAAATTCACGGGCGACAATAATTTTTTGTTGATTCCCACCTGAGAGCGAGCCAGCAGTCGTGGTTGCGCTGGGCGTGCGCACATCAAAGGTCGCAATCAATTCTTTGGCATTTTCGTCAATCGCTGGGTCGTTAAAGGTCAAGCCTTTGGTAAATGGTGGTTTGTAGTAGGTTGAAAGCACCAAATTATCACGGATGCTATAGCCAAGCACCAAGCCTGTGCCTTTGCGATCTTCGGGAATGTAGGCCACGCCTTGTTCCGTAATCGAGCGCGGCGGGCGATTGGTAATATCCTTGCCAAGCAATTCAATTGAGCCACTCGGCAGGGCTTGCAAACCCGTAATCGCCTCGACCAACTCAGTTTGGCCGTTGCCTTGCACGCCAGCAATCCCCAGCACTTCACCGGCATGGACATCAATTGAAACATCATCAAGCACGGTGAGGCCGCGATCGTCACGCAGATTGAGGTTGCGTACTTTCAGCACCACATCGCCAGGGTTGGCCGCAGTTTTATCAACTTTCAAGACAACATCGCGACCTACCATCAGCGCTGCTAATTGACCTTCGCTGGCAGTTTTGGGGTCTGCGTCGCCGACAACCTTGCCCCGACGCAAGACGGTAATTCGGTCGGCAACTTCGCGTACTTCGCGCAATTTGTGAGTAATAAAAATCAGCGCCTTGCCCTGATCGGCCAATTCGCGCATAACCCGAAAGAGGTCATCGGCCTCTTGGGGAGTCAATACGGCGGTTGGTTCGTCGAGAATCAACATATTGACATTGCGATAGAGCGCCTTCAAAATCTCGACCCGTTGCTGCACACCAACCGGCAAATCGCCGACGATCGCATCGGGTGGCACGGCCAGACCATACTGCTCAGAAAGCTCGCGCACGCGTTGGCTGGCTTCCTTGGCATTTAACACTGGGCCTTTGCGTAATTCGGTGCCAAGAATAATGTTCTCTGTGACGGTTAGGGTATCGACGAGGGCATATTCTTGGTGAACCATGCCTAAACCAAGCCCAATTGCATCAGCAGGATTCTTGATCTTGGCCAACTTGCCATTAATCAAAATCTCGCCTTCATCAGGATCGTAGAGGCCATACAAGATGTTCATGAGGGTGGATTTACCCGCGCCATTTTCACCAAGGAAGGCGTGGATTTCACCGGGGAGCAGGGTAAAAGAAATATGGTCGTTGGCCAAAACCCCGGGGAATTGCTTGGTGATATTGCGGACTTCCAACGCAGGTACGACGTTCGCGGTCACACAAGACTCCTAGTTAATCAAAAAGAGGCAGCATTGCCTCAAATATGCAGAACAACCACGTTGTTGGCTGCCAAAAAACTGACCAAACGTGTGCTTGGTTGTTCGAGTTGCTGTGTTTCGATGCTGTGATAATACCACACAAAAGTAAAAGGGCTGCGTCATTGCTAACGCAGCCCTTCCACGGGTTTGTGCCTTGCGGCAACAAATTAGTTCAAGGTAACGCCGGTTTTGATCGTGCCATCGGCCAAGCCCTTCTTGATTTCGTCAAGTTTGGCTTTAGCGTCTGCTGGCAAGGCTGATTCTGCATCGTGGAATGGAGCGTAGTCGATGCCGCCGTTAGCAGCGTTACCGAAGTATACGCCACCTTCGAACTTGCCATCGACAACTTCCTTGACGACTTCGAACACAGCGTTGTCAACGCGCTTCATAGCGCTGGTGATCAACTTAGGAGCTGGACCTTTTTTGAAGGTGGTGTTGTATTCGTCTTGGTCAACGCCAATTACGAATACATCATTGTCAGCAGCGGTCTTGATTGCGCCTGAGCCAGTTTGGCCGCCAGCACCGAAGATTACGTCTGCGCCTTCAGTAATTTGGGTTTTGGCAGCTTCGCCGCCAGCGGTTGGGTCGGTGAATGAGTCGATGTAGACAGTCATAACTTGGATGTCGGGGTTGACGTATTTAGCGCCAGCTTCGTAGCCAAGCACGAACTTCTTGACCGCAGGAACTTGTTCCTTACCGCCAACTGCACCGATTTTGCCGGTCTTTGAAACCATTGCGGCCAAAGCGCCACCGATGAATGCTGATTCGTCTTCTGAGAAGACCAAGCCCTTGACGTTGGCCAATGCTGGTTCGTAAGCGAAGTCAACAATAGCAAACTTCAAATCTGGGTACTTGGCAGCAGCAGCTTTGATTGCATCGCCCATCAAGAAGCCTACGCCGATGATCAAATCGTAGCCTTGGCTCGCGAATTGTTCAATGTTCTTTTCGTAGTCTTTTGGATCGATGGTTTCGATGTAGTCGATCTTCACGCCAAGTTCGGTTTCGGCCCGTTTCAAGCCTTCGAACGCGAATTGGTTGAAGGTACCGTCATCAACTTTACCAACATCGGTTACCAAACCGATTTTGATTTCGCTGGTTGCGCCGCCGCCAGTGGTTGCTTCGGCGGTTGCTACCGTGGTTGCCGCAGCGGTTGCTTCGGTTGCAGCGGTTGGCATGGTTTCGGCTGAGGTTGCGGTTGCCGCAGCTTCAGCACTGGTTGCCGTAGCTGCTGGAGCGGTGGTTGCAGCGGTTTCGGTGCCACAAGCAGCCAAAACTGGAACCATCAAAACCAACAACATCATGAACGCAATAATGCGTTTGTTCATGGGAGGACCCCTCCTAAATAAAAGTGTATCTGTAGCTCCCCTAAAATCATGTCACCCGCAGTGCGTGGGGAATGATGACATGCATCGGCGTTGATTATAACATAACCCGTCGCATTAGAAAGTATGAGGGATGAGGGATGAAGGATGAAAGGCAGAATATAGAACACAGAACATAGAACATAAGGCAGAAGTCAAAAGTCAGAAGTCAAAAGTCAGAAGTCAAAAGTCAGAAGTCAAAAGTCAAAAGTCAGAGGTCAGAAGCCCAAAGCCCAAAGCCCATCTACGTTTCGCAATCGTTTAGAATTGGTGGGGAAATGTGGCAGTATAGTACATAGAACAAAGAACATAGAACATAGAACATAGAACATAGAATTTGAGGATCGGGGATTTAACGCAGCGGCGCAGAGCAATGATGGCTATGGCCTAGCAGGAACATAATTTAAATAATCTGTGTAATCTGTGGCTACAATAATGATCATTCGTGCAATTCGTGTAATTCGTGGCTAAGAAATCCTTCGCGCTCTTCGCCTCCTTCGTGGTTTCTGGCCCTTCGTGCTCTTCGTGCCCTTCGTGGATCAATATTCTGTGCTAATAAGGAGCTTGCATGGACGATTTATTGGTAATTGGTGGCGGCTCGGCGGGCATAACCTTTGCCAAATTTGGCGCTTCGTTGGGCGCAAAAATTACCATCGTCGAAGCCAATAAGCTCGGTGGCGATTGTACATGGACTGGCTGCGTGCCCAGCAAAAGCCTCATCCACGCTGCCAAAATTGCCCATACAACGGCGAATGCTGCGCGCTATGGCATTGCTGCCAAACCACAAATCGATTTTGCGGCGGTGATGCAGTATGTGCACTCGGTTCAAGAACAAATTTATCAGCACGATGATGCGCCCGAGGTGCTGCGCAAAGCAGGCGCGCGGGTTATCGAAGGTCGTGCTCGTTTTTATGATGATCAAACCGTGGAAGTTAATGGCGAGTTGCTGCGCGCCAAACATTTTTGCATTGCGACCGGCTCGCATCCCAGAATTCCAGCAATTGCTGGTTTGGCCGAGGCTGGCTACCTTACCAATGAAGATCTTTTTTTATTAAATGAATTACCCAAGCGGATTCTTGTGCTTGGTGGTGGGCCAATTGGCTGTGAGCTAGGTCAGGCGCTGTTACGTTTCGGCGCAGAAGTCAGCCTGATTCAACAAGGCTCGCGATTATTGCCCAAAGATGATCATGCCATGGGCGCAGCCTTGGCTCAAGCGCTCAAAGCTGAGGGCATGCAAATCTACCTCAACACCAAAACACTCAAGGTCGAGGTCAACGCCGGAGCCAAGCACGTCACGATTCAGACTTCTGGTCAAGCGCCACAAACCTTGGTGGTTGATGCAATTCTGGTGGCCGCTGGACGCACGCCAAATGTACATAACTTAGGCTTAGATGCAGCGGGCATTTTATACGATCCTGAACGCCGAATTCATGTTGATCAATATTTGCGCACCAGCAACCCACGGGTCTTTGCCTGCGGCGATGTGATTGGGCGCTATCAATTTACCCATGTTGCGGCCCAAGAAGCTGGCGCTGTGCTGCGCAATGCGCTTTTTCCTGGCCAAAGCGTCATGAAATACGAATTAGTGCCTTGGGCAACCTTTACCGACCCCGAAGTTGGCCATGTTGGCTTGAATGAAGATCAAGCGCGGGCCAAATATGGCAGCAGCTTACGCGTCTATGAGTTGCCGTGGAGCGCCAACGATCGGGCGCGCACTGAGGATGCAACCCAAGGCTTTACCAAAATTCTGGCGGTTGGCCGCAAAGAGCAAATTGTTGGCGTGCATATCATCGGTCAAGGCGCAGGCGATATGATCAACGCAGCGGTGTTGGCGATGGGCACGGGCGTTAGCGCCTCAAAATTAGGCGGCTTGATCAACGTCTATCCTACCCGCTCGCAAGGCCTTAAAATGACTGCCCAACGCTCGTTTACGCGCTGGCTCGAAAAACCATGGCTGCAACGCGCCTTGCGCTGGTATTTTCGCTAGCATTGCTATGCCTTGGGTTATGCAAAACCTAGCAGCAAAAATCCCTCGCCCACGCAATGTAGGCGAGGGGTTAAGGATTAAGGTACAGCAACTCCAAATGCTCCGCTCGTCAGTTGCTGCTCGGCTCCAGTTTCAACATGAATTTGCCAAACGCCGTTACTACTATTATTCAGCAAATATTGGCTATCACTCGACCAAAAGGTCAACGAGGCAGCATATTGGTCAAAATAGGGCAAAACATTCAAAAATTGGCTACTTGGGGCAAACGATTTGAGCCGCTTCACGCTCCCCGACTTGACATCGAGTACTTCCCAATGGACTTGCACGCCAGTTTGGGCTTGGCGGCTAACTTGCACAATCCCTGTATCGCCGCTTGGCCCGCGCGGCTTGGCATCGGCAACCAACAAGGCGACCGAACGTCCATCAGGCGACCAGAAAAAGGCCAACGGACGCGCGGTTTCGAATGTTTGGCTCTTGCCAGTCGCAATCGTTTGAATCATCAATCCCGAACGAGTTTGAATGCCAAAAGTTTGGTAAGCCACTTTGGATCGGTCGGGCGAAAGCACAAACATAAAGCCATCGCTGGTTGGCTCGCTCAACGCCCGTTGTCCAGTTTGATCGATCTGCATCAATTGGTTGATATTGCCATCAGCCACCACAACCACTCGGGCAGAGCCATCAGCATTCCACGCAGGCGCTTGAAAATCGCCAGCAATTTCGCTAAAAAAAGTCAGATCGTTGGATTGGAGTGAGTGCAGCGCGGTGCTGCCAACCGGAGTGCCGCCGCCAGTGTGCAACAGCAATGCGCTGCTATCTGGCTTCCAAGCAAAATACGATGGCTGACCATCGCGCACTTTATGCGCTGTTTGCGAGCCATTAGCTGGCACAACATACAATTCCATGGTCGTGCCTGCGGCCAAAAAAGCGATGCTTTGGCTATCGGGCGACCATGCAAGATAAAAAGGCCGCAAATTGAAATCGCTAAAAATACTGCGCGCAGGGCTACCATCAAAATCCTGAATTCGAATTTCGCTTTGTTTGGGGCTTAGTTGAATATAGGCGACGTGTTGGCCGTCGGGCGCAGGCGTAACTTGGGTGTATTGAATGCTGGCTGAGGCATCATTGGTGAGCGTTAATGCTGGTTTGCTGGCCGTGATCAGCTGCAAATTGCCTGTTTGATCTTGCACCAAGGTTCGATTGGGCTTAACCGCTGGCGCTGCCCGTTGCCACCAGCCAATACCTATTGCCACACTAAGCCCGACAACTCCACCGATTAACAGTAGCCAACGAATGCGTCGTCGCATGACATCGCCTCCTATTAAGTTGTATCGCTCAATAAATCCCCAATTAGTCCGCTCAATGGTATAGGATTAAGCCTATCACGAATCTGCTTACGAGCCACCTAACTAGGCCTTTTTTAACCTAGGACTATTGCGCTATTTTGGGCTGAACCTATGTTTTGCTTGAGCTATCCAAAAGTCGTGTTTTTGGATACAGGGCTTAGCAGGCGCTTGTGCTAAAGTTGCAACACCGCTCGATTCTGACTCAATGTTGCTGATTTTTTCCTAGCCAAGGACTGTTGTGATGCTTGCTTTTCAACCTAGCAGCCACGAATTAAATGAAGCTAGTCTGGTTGCCGGGTTGCGCCAACGCGACGATGCAGCCTTTAATTATTTTTTGCAAACCTTCGCCCCACAGTTGCAACGGCTTGCTCGACGCTATGTTTACTCCGATGATGAAGCTGATGATATTGTGCAAGAAAGTTTTATTCGTGCAGCTGAACATATCAATCGCTTTGAAGGCCGTAGTAGTCTTGGCACATGGCTGCATCGGATTACGATTAATGCTGCGCTTGATTATCGCCGTCGCCAACGACCTCAAACCAACTTGAATGAACTGGATGAGCGCATGAGCGTTGGCGATTTGGGCGATGCAACGCTTTTAGCTGAATTAAGCCAATATATTTATGCAGCCTTGGAAACGCTGCCAACTCGCCAACGAATGGCAATTAGCCTTTGTTATTTGCAAGGAATGACCGCTCAAGAGGCTTCACGCTCATTAGGCATTAGCCCCGATACGGTTTACGGCTATTTGCAACAAGCCTTCCCAAGCCTGCGCCGCGCTTTGGCCTGCTATATCAGCGAAGTGTGAAACACCTTTTTACTTTGCGCGTATAGCTGCTGCAACATCCATCGGCGGCAGTTCCCGCAAGGAGGTGTCCTATGCAAATCACTCTTATGTTGATGTTGTGTGTCGTTGGAGCACTCGCACTGGTGCTGGGGGAAGCCCATATGGTGCGGGTTCCAGGCAGTATCCAGCCGCTTTCCCACATTGGTTGGCGTTTGGCCGTTTATATGATGTTAATTCTTGGCACGTTAAGCATTATTGCAGTATTATGATACCGATGTGCTGATCTATATACATCGGCTCATTGCCCTCAAGGCAATGGGCTTTTTTTTGACAAAAACCATATTATTGAGATATTATCTCTTTTATAATGAGAATAGTATCAATTAGCTAAGGATTCAATTGCAATGCGTCGATATAGTTTCGTGCTGTTGCTCGCAATCTTGGTTGGCTGTGGCCAAAGCACTGCCACCGTTCAACCAAGCCAAATTAGCCAAAGCCAACAGCAAACCACCACTGCCGATCAGGTAATGCCAACTGCCACGGCAATTTCCACCGAGCCAGTCAGCCAAATTCGTGTGGTCACGACCATGAGCATTTTGGCCGATGTAATTAAGCAAGTTGGTGGCGATCGGGTGATCGTCGATAATATTATTCCTTTGGGCGCTGGCCCAGAAGATTATCAGGCTACGCCTGGCGATAGCCAAAAAATTGCCGATGCCAACATCGTCTTTTTCAATGGCCACGCGCTTGAGGAATGGCTCGAACCCTTGTTTGAAAATGCTGGCGGCAGCGAGCAACCACGGGTTGAATTATCAGCAGGCTTTGTGGCGCTTGAAGCTGACCATGCTGGCGAAGAGCATGCTGATGAAGAACATAGCGATGAGCACGCTCACGAAGAGGGCAACCCGCACTTTTGGCTCGACCCAACCTATGTGATGTCGTATACCGTGACGATTCGCGACCAACTAAGCGCCATCGATCCAAGTGGCAAAGCTGTGTATGCAGCCAATGCAGAGTCTTATCTTGGCCAGCTCGAAGCGCTCGACCAAGAATTGCAAGGCTTGGCGGCCCAAATTCCCGTCGAACGGCGCAAATTGATTACCAACCACGATGCTTTTCCCTATTTCGCCAAGCGTTATGGCTTTGAAGTAGCTGGCGTATTGTTGGAAAACCCCGAAGCCGAGCTTTCTGCTGGCGATTTATCGACCTTGATCGAAAGCGTTAAGGCCAGCGGCGTGCCCGCAATTTTTTCAGAATCTCAGTTCAATCAAAAAACTGCCGAGTTGCTTGCTGACGAAGCAGGGATTAAAACGATAGCCGTGTTGTATACCGACACTTTAGGTAGCGAGACAGCAACTAGCTATATCGACATGATGCGGTACAATATGAATACTATTGTTGCTGCGCTCAAATAACGCACACGTGATGTATGGCAGTAGCTATAGGAACAGCAGCGGCTGTTGCCTATAGCTTCTTGCGTTAACAAGGATTTTTCTATGGCAGCGGTTGCTTCCCAAGCGCATATTCGGCTTCAAGCGCCTACGACGATTGCCCCAGCGCTTGAAGTTCGTCAACTTACCATTCGCTATGATCAACGCCCAGTCTTGAGCGATGTTTCGTTTCAAGCCCAAGCCAGCCAATTAATCGGCATTATCGGCCCCAATGGTGCTGGCAAAACCTCATTAATCAAAGCGATCTTAGGCTTAATTCCTTCGACTGGCCAAATTTTGGTGGCGGGCCAAGCCTTGGCTAAGCGTTCGCGCAAAGTTGCCTATGTGCCGCAGATTAGCGCGGTCAATTGGCGCTTTCCTGCCAGCGTGCGCGATGTTGTGCTGATGGGGCGTTATGGCCAGCTTGGTTGGCTGCGACGGCCCAAAAAAGCCGATTACGAGCTAGCTGACGCGGCACTTGAACAAGTTAATATGCAGGATTTTGCCCAGCGCTCAATCGCCGATCTTTCTGGTGGCCAGCAGCAGCGGGTATTTTTGGCGCGCGCTTTGGCCCAAGAGCCAGATGTATTGCTGCTCGACGAGCCAATTAGTGGTGTTGATGTGCCAACCCAAGAAGTAATTTTGCATCTCCTGCGCGATTTGAGCAATGCTGGCCGTACCTTGCTAGTTACAACCCATCATTTGCAGCATCTGGAGCATCATTTCGATGCCTTGCTCTGTTTGAATCAACGCCTGATTGCCTATGGCCCGCCAACTGCGATTATGACCCGCGATGTGGTTGAAGCAACCTTTGGGCGTTCGTTAGTGCTGGTTCCAAGCCACGAACGAATTATTCTCGATTGCAACCATAGCAATTGCAGCGAAAAACCGGCGCTCACCAACAACGATTCAACAGCGAAGAATTAGCGGACTCGTGGCGCTTGGGTGGTGATTGAGCAGTTATTCCCGATCCCCGACCCCCGTCAACTGATCCCCAACTCAAAAAAGGTTTCCGACCGATGAAATGTACTGATTTATGGAACTGTGTCGTGGTTCCGTTACAATTTGCGCCGACCCAACGCGCCTTGCTGGCCGCGATTCTGATTGGAATTCTCTGCTCGGTGGTGGGTGCGTTTGTGGTGCTGCAAGATTTATCGTTTATTGGTGATGCATTGGCGCATGCCTCGTTTCCTGGCGTGGTGATTGCCTCGATGCTGGGCTGGAATATTGCGCTTGGCGGGGCGATTTTTGGGGTTGCCACAGCCTTGGGCGTTGGCTGGATCACCCGCCGCTCCAAAGTGAGCCTCGATACCGCAATTGGTGTGTTATTTGCTGGCATGTTTGCGCTGGGCATTTTTCTACTTTCGCGCAATCGTGGTTACAACAAAGAGCTATTTGGCTTGTTGCTGGGCGATATTCTCGCGGTACGCCAAAGCGATCTCTGGACGATCGTTGGGGTTGGTGGCCTAATTTTGGTGGTGATTGCAGCGCTCTACAAAGAATTGGTGCTGATGACCTTTGATCGCACAGCGGCGGCGGCCCAAGGCTTGCCGGTTGGCTTCTTGCACTATTTGTTGCTCAGCATTATGGCGATCACGGTGGTAGTAGCGATTCAAAGCATCGGGATTGTCTTGGTGGTGGCGATGTTGGTCACGCCAGCGGCAACTGCTTCGCTGGTGGTGCGGCGCTTTTGGTCGATGATCGTTTGGGGATCGTTGCAGGGCTTGGTGGCGGCAACAATTGGGATTTACGTTTCGGCCTATATCGATGGCGTGCCGACTGGCTCGTCGATTGTGTTGGCGCATACGGCGATCTTTATTATTGTGTTGGTGCTTGCGCCGCGCAAAAATGCCTTGGCTGGGCTGTTTCAACGCAAGGTTGCCGACTAACTAGGCAGTATCGTTGCTGAGAACCAAATTGGCCTGATGCTAACAATATTCCATGTTCCACATGCACTGATTCTTTGGTAGGATACGATCTTACTATCACGCATGAGGACTGCTTATGGCCGATTTAGCCTTGAACCACGATCAAATCCTTTTAGGGGATTGTCGTGATGTTCTTCCATCACTGCCACCAGCCAGCGTTGACCTCATTTTCGCTGACCCGCCCTATAATTTGCAATTGCGTGGCGATTTATTGCGCCCCAACATGACGCATGTTGCTGCGGTTGATGATGCTTGGGATTCGTTTCGTGATTTTGCTGCCTACGATGCGTTTACTCGTGCTTGGTTGCAAGCATGTCAGCGCGTTTTGAAAGATAATGGTACGATGTGGGTGATTGGCAGCTATCATAATATCTATCGCGTTGGTGCAATTCTGCAAGATTTGGGGTTTTGGATATTAAACGATATTGTGTGGATTAAGCGCAATCCAATGCCAAATTTTCGTGGTGTGCGCCTAACTAATGCCCATGAAACATTAATTTGGTGTGCTAAATCACCAGGCCAAAAGTATACCTTTAATTATCATGCGTTACGCCATTTGAACGACGATAAACAAATGCGCAGTGATTGGGAATTTCCGCTGTGTACTGGCAATGAGCGCTTGCGCATCAACGGCAATCGCGTACATAGCACCCAAAAACCTGAGGCCTTGCTCTATCGCGTCTTGCTGGCCAGTTCAAATGTCGGCGATGTGGTGCTTGATCCCTTTTTTGGCACTGGCACGACTGGCGCGGTGGCCAAACGCTTGGCCCGCCACTACATTGGCATCGAACGCGACCCAAGCTATGTCGAGGCTGCGCGAGGCCGCATTGCGGCGATTGCCCCACCAACCAACACTGCTGCGCTCGAAGCCTTGCCGAGCAACAAACGGCGGATTCCCCGAATTCCGTTTGGCAATTTGTTGGAACATGGCTTGTTGCAGGCTGGCCAACAACTGTGGTTTAATCGTGATCCAACGCTTGGCGCAACCCTGTTGGCAGATGCTTCGCTGCGCATGGCCGATGGCACGCGTGGCTCGATTCATAAACTTGGCACCATTTTAACAGGCCAGCCAAGTTGTAACGGCTGGGAACATTGGTTTTTTCAAGCTGCTGATGGAAGTTTAGCCTCAATCGATTTGCTGCGCCAAGAGTTGCGGCGGTTGCGTGAGCAAGCCCCAGATGCTGATGATTAAAGTGGCTTATGACGATTAATCTTGCTGCTGCTGTGCGCGCGCAAGCCGCCAGTTTAGGCTTTAATTTGGTTGGCATCACGCCAGCACGCCCATCGCCGACGTTGGATGCCTATCAACAATGGGTTGAGGCCGGAATGTATGGCGAGATGGGCTATTTGGCGCGGCCTGATCGCCAAGCTCGCCGCCAAGATCTGAATGTGATTGTGCCGAATGTGCGCTCGTTGATTATTGTGGCGCTGGATTATCGCACGTTGCCAATTCCTGCAAGCCTGCTCAACGACCCCAGCCGTGGGCGAATTGCGGCCTATGCCTGGGGCATTGATTATCATGATCTGATGACTCCGCGTTTGCAAGAATTGGCCAATTGGTTGCAAGCCCAAATTCCCAATCCTGTGCAGCAGCGGGTGTATGTGGATACTGGGGCGATTTTAGAGCGTTCGCATGCCCAGCAGGCAGGCTTGGGCTTTATTGGCAAAAACACCATGCTAATTAGCCCACGACGTGGCTCATTTTTCTTTTTGGGCGAAATTCTGACGACTTACGAATTTACTGATTACGATCAGCCTGCGCCGCTGACGATGTGTGGCTCGTGTACCCGCTGCTTGCGAGCTTGTCCGACCCAAGCTTTTCCCAAGCCGCATGTGCTTGATGCGCGGCGCTGCATTTCGTACTTGACGATTGAATATAAAGGCTCGATTCCGCGTGAGCTACGCCCGCAAATGGCCAATTGGATTGTTGGCTGCGATGTGTGTCAAGATGTTTGTCCATGGCAGCGTTTTGGCGTGCAAAGCCAAGAAGCGGCTTTTTTTCCAATCGATCACGACCGAGCTGCGCCAACGCTGGCTAGCCTGCTAAGCTTGGATGCGGCGAGTTTTAGCGAGCGCTATGGCAGCGCTGCGATTAGCAGGCTTAAGCGTGATCGTTTGGTGCGTAATGCCTGTGTGGCTGCTGGCAACTGGCGCGACCCCAGTATTTTGCCCTTGCTCGCGCCCTTGCTGCACGATTCAAGCAGCCTTGTGCGCGAGCATGCTGCGTGGGCGATTGGCCGTAATGTTGATGATTCAGCCAGCACATTATTGCAACAAGCTTTGCAAACCGAAAGCGAGCCAAGCGTGCGCAGCGAATTGCTACAAAGTTTGCACGAACGCTAGAACTTTTGCCCCGCATCAATCAGCTATGATCAAGTTGGGGCTAAAGCTTAAAGCCAGCCCTTGTTGGCAGAATGATAATTAGATGAGCATTCGGCTGCGAGCGAATCAGTTTGCTAGACGTTGCCCTGCGGATCTGCTATCATCCATGGGCTTTTGTTAGCTTGTGGAAGAATGAACAACGATGGAAAAACAGCAGACTGAAGGGCTAAAACAGACTTGGTGGCGGCTTGGGATTGGCGGGTTCATGCTGATAGTGATGCTTGGGTTGATGTGGCCAGCCTTTGAACGTGGCTTGGCGCGGCGGCCAATCTTGACCATGCAAACCCCAGATGATGGCCTTGAAGGCACATTATTGCACGAAGCCCAACTAATTCGGCGTGATCGCTCGTTGTATCGCCCGATTGTGGCCGAGGAATTTATTTCCGCCCCCTATACCCCGTTGCACCCCATGCTGCTTTCGTTTATGCCGTTTGACCCTGAGCGCCCCTTTACCGCAGGGCGTTGGGTTTCGCTGCTTTCAATGTTGGCGATTGGCCTGATTATCAGCCTGTTTGTGGCCAGCAATACCCGCTACTGGTTGCTTGGTTTGGCGATTGGGGCCTGTTGGCTGGCCTTTGCGCCTGCCCAACTCTGGGCGTTGCGGCTCAAGCCCGATTTATTTGCTTTGAGTTTTACTGCGCTCGGGCTGCTGTTGGCAAGCTGGCGCGAAGGTCGTTGGTTTGGCTGGGCGGCGGTTTGTTTTGGCTTAGCATTTTTAACCAAACAAACCTTAGCGATTGCTCCGCTGGCGGTTGGCCTGAATTTGCTGCTGCACGATTGGCGCAAAGCGCTGAAGTTTGGTACGCTGGTGATTTTAGCTGCTGGCCTGCCCTATTTGATCTTGGATCTTGTGACCGATGGCTGGGCAACGCGCCACATTTGGGGCTTGCATCGCTCAGAGTGGTGGAGCTTTGACCTGATGTGGAAGTATGTGCGCCTGCTTGGCTGGTCGTTGCCATTATTGGGTTTGGCGCTGGTTGGCTTGGCCTTGCAGTGGCGCAATTATGCGATGCGCCAAGCTGGGCTGTATGCAGTGCTTGCGCCAATTTCGCTGTATGGCGCTGGCGAAATCGGCGCACATCATAACCATCTTTTAGAAACGATGCTTGCTTGGAGTTTGGCTGGCGGGCTAGCGCTGGGCTTGTTGTTGGAGCTTGGCTGGAGCAAGGGTGGTTGGTGGCATGCGCTGACGGTTGTAACGCTGAGTGCTGGCCTTTTCCAAGGCTGGCTCCTACGCCAAACTCCAAGTTGGTATGGTGGCGAGTTTGAGATTAATGATTTGGCGCGGTTTGTGCCCTACATTCACTCCAAGCCTGGTGATGTATTGCTTGATAATCCTGGTTTGGCGCTTGCGGCGGGCAAACCGCTGATTTTTGATGATCCTTCGACCATGGGGCCAGCGATTGAGAGTGGGGTATGGCCGTCGAATGGCCTGTATGAGAGCATTCGGCAACGGCGTTGGAGCTTGATCATGTTGCCATTCGATGTGGCCGATAGGCGTGATGCGACTGGGCGTTGGACTGAAGAAAGTATTCGCTTGATCGATCAGCATTATCAACTTGAATTTAGTGATAGCATTTTTAGCTATGTGCCAAAGCCCTAAAAGGCGATTGCCAGCAGCCCCTCCGAGATGCTGGCAATCCTTTTTTGCATTCATCAAAACACTCTAACCAAAAAGACCCGCGGATACGGTTCGACAGCTTCAAAGCTGCACAAATACCTAATTGTTATGCCTAATTCAAGCGGCTGCCTGCCGAGAAAACCTCGCAGGGGCTGGGCTTGTTAGGGTTACTCGCGGTTGACCTTAAAATTACGGTTATGTCACATCACGCAAGTATGATAACAATGCTTCAAATTGATAACCGAGCAGCAGATGGGAATTCGTCGGTGATCAGTCACCACCAGCCCGAGCCATGTGCATGTCTTTGTGCGTTTCCCCATAGCGCTGATATGCTAGTTGCTAGTTTCGACGCACCACCGACTATTTCCATAGGCCAATCCTACAGTCGATAGCGGTGATCAATTTGGGGTTTGGTTGATTTGTTCAGGTGCTGTTCCCGCTGAACCGTATCCATACGGGCTACGCTGTTAATATACTTTGCTGGCCCGTTAACTACAAGCGCTTCATCGCTGTTTTACGATGAAGCGCTGAAAAGGGCAATTTTGGGCTTGATAGCGGTTCGCTTGGTTCAGTTGTGTCAACAATTAATAATGCAAAAATACCTAGGGTCAATTATTGAAAAAAGAAAAAAATACCTAGGACCAAAAAGAAAGTGACAACTGCAATCAAGACGAACTGAATGGTTGTAGTGAATTTTGCCCGAGCCGAGCTAGCAAAATTGCTGCTTGCTTGGAGTCCGAAGGTTGGCGCTGCTGCGCTTGGCCGATTGATGTCGACTGGGCGGGCTTTTGGTGCGCGCTGTTGCGGCTGGGTAAACTGATCGACGAACAGATCCTCGGATGGCGCTGGTAAGGGAATGGTAAATTCGCTTGGGATGCGCCGTTGGAGGGCATGTTGCAGCTGGCTCACAAACTCGCCAACTGATTCTTGGCGTTGCTCAGGCCGTTTGGCTAAGGCGCGTTCGATGACTTGGGCGACTGCTGGTGAGATATTGGGCACAACCTCTTGCAGCGGCGGAATGCGCTCTTGCAAAATTTTTTGTACTAGCTGTGGCGAGGCAGTATCCGTGCCAAATGGCCGCGAGTTGGTTAGGGTTTCGTAGAGCACCAAGGCCAGCGAATAGAGATCCGAGCGCGGCGAAGCTGGCACTTCCTGCATAATTTCAGGAGCCATATAGGCGATTGTGCCGGTTACGTTGCCGGTTTTGGTTAGCCGAATGTACTGCGCCGTGCTGGCGATGCCAAAATCGGCTAAGACAGCTTGGCCATTGCTGCGAAAGAGAATATTGCTCGGTTTAATATCGCGGTGAATAATGCCCTTGCTGTGGGCATATTCCAAGGCATAGCCAATATCAATCCCGATTTTAATCACATCTTCGACGGCAAGCGAGCTGGCGATCATGCGCTCCAACAACGAACCATCGTCGATATATTCGAGCGCAATAAAATAGACCTCCTCGTCTAGTTTGGGGTGGGGTACTGCGCCGGTCTCATACGATTGAACGATATGTGGGTGATGTAAAATCCGCACAGCATCGGCTTCGTTGAGAAAGCGCGTTAACAGTTCACCGATATGAACGAGCATTGACGGCAAGACTTTGAAGGCTGTTGTACCGAACTGTGGATGTTCAGCCTTATAAACAATTGCCATGCCGCCTTGCCCGATCTGCTCAGCTAGATGATACTCCCCAAGTTGAAGATTACTTAAGTTTTGCATAGAGGGCCACCTAATGCTAAACATTGATTGTGATCATAGACAGAGCGCACTGGATTGTGCGCTCTGATCGCGTGATCTCCGACAAACATTATGGATTAATTGGCGGCGCGGTCGGTGCAGCGGTTGGCCGTGGCGTATTGGTTGGTGGCGGTTTTGGACAACCACCGCGTGATGGATCACCTGGTTCATTCGGACAATTATCGACGTTATCAGGAATGGTATCGCCGTCTGAGTCAGGAATTGCCGTTGGTGGTGGCGGCTCGGTTGGTGCCGGACAGCCATTATTTGGCCCAGCAACCCCAGGACAGCCATCAACATCGTCGGTAAACCCATCGCCATCGCTATCGACTGGCGCTGGGGTATTGGTTGGTGGAACATCGGTTGCTTGGGGCACTGGTGTACTCGATGCCCGAGGCCGTGCTGTTGGTTGCGGCTGTTGTGGTTGTGGACGCGCCGTTGCTACAACCGCATTCGATGTGGCTGTTGGTTCTGGCGTATTGCTTGGCTCTGGCGTTGGGCTATTTTCTGGGGTTGGAGCCAAGGTACTGGTTGGTGCGCTTGGATCGACGATGCCGATTGGTTGGGTTCCAACGGGGGTTCCTTGACTGTCGCTACCAGTGGTTGCGGTTGCCCCGCCATTGGTATTAACCTGAACCGAATTCGGCGTTCCGGTGCCCGTCGTGTTGTTGGCAGGATTGCTGCCTGATAGAATGTAGACCCCAATTAACACCAGCCCTAAAATGCCGCCGCCAATGCCAGCAATTAAGGCTTTCTTTTTGTTATTGGGTCGGTTCAGCGCAATTGAGCCTGTGCCTGCAAAGTTGAGATTTGGCTCTGAGCTAGGGTTAAGACTTTGATTGAAGGCAGTTGCAGGTCGGGCAACCTCAATTGGCCGGGCATTAACCGTACGATTTGGCCGCGAGCTTGGGCCACGCAGCGGGTTTTGGCCGGTAAGTGGCTGATTGACTCCGGATAATGCTTGATTAACCCCAGATAATGCTTGATTGACCCCACTCGGCGCTCCAACTGCTTCCGGCGCATAGATCTGTGTGCCATCGTTTGGCAATGAAGCGTTGACTTGTGAATTTTGGCCTAAGGGTTGGTTGACTCCGCTGAGTGGTTGATTAACCCCACTCAATGGTTGATTAACCCGACTATTTGCGCCACTTCCTGCTGGTGGTGCATAGATTTGCGTACCTTCGGCGGGCATGGCCATATTGGCAGCGCTAGCTGGGCCAGCCATTGGTTGGTTTGGCTGTGAAAGTGGCACATTGGCTGCACTCGCAGCTCCAACCACAGGATTGAAAACTCGGGTACTGGTTGAATCGCCTTCAGAACTACGTTCATTGCGGCTGCCACCTGGGCGCGCAATTGGGATCATGGGTTTGCCATGCGCATTCAGTGGGGTATCTGGTTTGGTTGCCGTGCGGCCAAATTTAGCCTGTTTGAGCGCTTCAACGAAATCAGACATGTTTTCGAAGCGGCGTTCAGGATCTTTGGCAGTGGCCCGTTCAATAATTTGGGCCATCAGTGGTGGCACATGTGGGGCCAATTCACGCAATGGCGGCAAAGGTGTGCTGATAATTTTGCTTAGCGCAACTGCAATATTGGCATGCATATTGGCATAAGGGTTTTTGCCAGCTAAGGCTTCATATAAAATTAAGCCCAGTGCATAAATATCCGAGCGCGCATCAGCACTTTGGCCTTCAGCAATTTCTGGTGCTGTATAGGCGACGGTTCCAGCAAAACCGCCAGTTTTGGTCATGCGAGCTTCATTACTTACCAGCGCAATCCCAAAGTCGGCGAGCACCGCATGGCCATCGTGGCGAAACAGAATATTGCTGGGTTTAATATCGCGGTGGATAAACTGCTTACGGTGTGCGTAATCTAAGGCTGAACCAATATGCAAACCCATCTCAATCGTTGGATTGAGTTGTTGACGGGGTTGCTTCTGTAAGCGTTCGCTGAGTGTGCTACCGCCAATAAATTCCATAGCAATATAATGGATTCGTTGGCGGGTATTGTTGGGATCAGGAATATCACTGGCTTCATAGAGCTGCACAATATGCGGGTGGTGCAGTTCACGAATCGCCCGTGCTTCGAGCATGAATCGTCGGAGCGTGTCGGTATCGTGGGCGAAATAAGGCGGCAGCACTTTAAAGGCGACTGAGCCATAGTCGGGATGATGTGCTCGATAGACGAGCGCCATCCCACCACGACCTATTTCGTCTTGCAAGGCATACTCGCCCAACTGTGTATGTTCAAACGACTCCATAGCAGCATCCTACAACGAAAACAGCGGCAGACCGCTCTCTTCAGTACCAAAGATTAACTATTCTCGACAACTTCGTTGCTGCCCCATTATCACACTATTCGCTAGCCTTGACAAGCGCCAGCATAAATGCTATGCGCGGGTAGGCAACCAACCTCGCTTTGGAGGTCAAGCGTGCTCAATT
The DNA here is from genome assembly GCF_016907925.1 of Herpetosiphon giganteus. Lineage (GTDB taxonomy): Bacteria > Chloroflexota > Chloroflexia > Chloroflexales > Herpetosiphonaceae > Herpetosiphon > Herpetosiphon giganteus. Next base: position 91,443 of record NZ_JAFBCZ010000006.1, read on the forward strand.
AGGGTTGATATAAAGCTTTAACCCGATAGACTGGGGTTTTATCGCCGAGTTTAGCAGCCCAAACCACATTAATCAGATAGGTTGTGTTGGCTGCAATCGGAACATTGCTCAACAACTCAGATGTTTGGCCCGGATTGCCCGATTGCTGATAGACTTGGAACTGGTTGTTGCCATCGCGATAATATAAATAGAGATTAAAATCGTGTTGATCAGGCGTGATGTTATCAAGTTGGATGGTTACTTTGCCGCCAACTGCGACTTTGAATTGGTAATAGTCGAAGTTATTTGGCACTTCATTAATAAAGTCGCTTTCGCACCAACCACCAGACAAGGCAATCACCCCAGCTGTTGTTGAGGCATTATTGGCAGGCTCACCAACATGAATACATGATTGAAGGTCGCCGACAACTGGCGCAAACAGTCGGGCGCGCGAGATGCCAATTGTGGTGCGCGCACCGCCAATCACGCTTACATTGGCCGTTTCTGAACGGAGTTCAACTTGAAAATACTCATACGGTTCAGCAACAGCGTTCGACAAAATCCCAATGTTAATCAAGGCATAGCGGCGTAAGCCAGTAATGGTTAGTGCATTGCCAGTGCCAGCAGTTGGCGAGTAGTCGCTGCTCGCGATCGCCGTACCATTGAAGGTCTGATAGCGTAAGTTGAGGCTAATGCTCTCACTCTCAGTTGCACCATACACCATTACTTTGAGCCAAACACTCATTCCTTCAGTTGTCTGAACCGCAGTCCGTTCCCACGCTACTGCGATGGCTTGAGGGCTAGCTTCTTCGTTTGCTGGGCTAGCTTCCTCGGCATGAGCAACCGGCAAGGCCATGAGACTAAAGATTATGAGTAGGAACAATGACCAACGTTTGTTGTGCATAACCTAAGAATCCTTGTTGCTAGAATCGGCGGGCGATCGCTGGTTATGAGGCTGGCATGGCGCAATGTTTGAAGCTGTTGCGCCATGCCAGTGAACCCTTTATGGCCTAAAGGTCGCGTTTAAACGATAGGTTGGAACTTTACTTCCACTAGAGCTTGCCCAATAGACCCCAATGAGGTAGTTCGTGTTGGCGGCGATTGGGGCATCGATGATGGTCTCGGCTTGCTGTCCACTATTGACTGATTGAAGATAGGTTTCATACTGACCACTACCATTGCGATAGTAGAGATATAAATCAAGATCGTGTTGATCAGGAGTGGTATTTTCAAGCCGAATGGTTAATCGTCCAGTGGTTGATTGGGTTATCCGATAATAATCAAGATCGCGAATTTGCTCGCCGCTAAAGTTACTATTGCACCAACCACCACTAGCAGCAATTTCACCTGCTGAGGTTGGGAAATTGTTATTTGGTTCGACAACGTGAATACACGATTCGATTGTTCCGACCGCTGGATTCATGGTGCGTGAACGCGCAATGGCGATTGTTACCCGCGCTGGCCCAGAAATAACCGTACTTGATGAATCTGAACGCAACTCAACTTGAAACTGTTCAATTGGTTCACTATAGGTATTATTCAGAATATCGATCTTGATGTAGGCAACCCGATTATTGCCACTAATCGCCCCTTTAGTACCATCAGGCCAATTGGTTGGCACATAATCATCATTGGGGGTTGCAGAGTTTTGCTGTCCAAACGTTTGGTAGATGAACTTAAGGTTCACATTTTCGGTAGGTCCAGCCCCAATCACATTAATGCGTAACCAAACATCAATCCCCTCGGCAGTTGAGACAAAGACTCGGTCCCATGCAAGGGTTGCTGCGGTAGGCACATCAGGACTGGCATAACTGGCTTGGGGCAAAATCCCGTGGATTAGCAACAGCAGAATCAGGATTCTGGCAAATTTCATAATTGCGATACTCCTACTTATAGACTAACGACGATACGAATCGTAGGTATTATAGAGTGAATCGAACAATACTTTGGTTGCTATGGAAAATCGGCTCTTAGCCGATAGCTTGGCTCTTTTGAGCCACTTGCGCTCTCCCAATAAACAGAAATCAAGTAGCTCGTATTGGCTGAGATTGGTGCAATAATCAATTCTGCTTGTTGGCCGGAGTTGGTTGATTGCTGATAAAATTGATATTGACCGTTGCCAGCAAGATAATAGATATATAGTTGGAGATCATGTTGATCGGGAGTCGTATTTTCAAGGCGAATCGTGACTGTTCCATTGCGGCTTGGCGTTAGACGATAATAATCAACAGCCAGCAGTTGTTCATTTCTAAAATCACTATTACACCAACCGCCATTGGGCGCAATCACCCCAGCGGTTGTCGCTGTATTGTTTGCTGGTTCGCCGAGGTGGATGCATGATTCTAAATAGCCGACCGCTGGATTCATGATGCGTGAACGAGCAATGGCAATGGTTGCCCGTGCTGGCCCAGAAATCACCGTGGCTGCGCTATCAGGACGTAGCTCAACTTGAAAAGTTTCGATTGGTTCAGAATAGGTGTTGGTGAGAATATCGATTTTAATATAGGCAACGCGCTGAAGGCCAGTAATCGTACCTTTGGTGCCATTAGGCCAACCGGTTGGCACATAATCATCGTTGGGAGTTGCCATTTGACTAAATGCTTGGTAGATGAACCTAAGATTAACTTCTTCGCTAGGCGCAGCGCCAACAACATTAATGCGTAACCAAACATCGATCCCTTCAGCAGTTGCGACAGATACTTTATCCCAAGCTAAAGTTGCTGCTTGGGGCGTTTTAATGTCAGCATAGCTAGCACTTGGAAACCAACAGAATAGGAATAGAAAAAGAGCAGATTTAGAAATTATGCGCATCGCTGATGAATCCTCCTCACGACTGAATAATCTCCTCGTTGCCACACCTGCTTGTGCAAACAGGAGCCTGTACAAAAATACAGGCTCCTGTTGTAATTAAGTGTTATTGCCAGCTGGCGGTTAGCTCATAGGTTGGAATTTTAGCACCTGTTGAAGCTGTCCAATAGACTGTAACCAAATAGAGGCCATTATTATTAGTCGTATTGGCGACAATTGGGAAATTAATAATATCATCGATTTGAGTCGGTTGGACTGACCGAGCGACTACATCGTAGCTATTCGTGCTTGGATTATATTTATAGAGATATAAGTCAAGGTCATGTTGATCGGGGGTGGTATTTTTTAAGCGTAGGTTAAGATTCCCACCGCTAGCTTGGCTAATTCGGTAATAATCAATTGATTGGAGATTCTCTCCATCAAAATCACCATAACATGGCCCGCCTGAGACGGCTAAGAAACCACTTTTTGCTGGTAGGTTATTATTTGGCTCGCCAACATCTTGGCAGCTTTGGAAGTTGGCAAAAGCGGGATAGAATTTTGTATCTCTGACGATTGTAATCGTTGCGCGATTGCCCCGTGATTCAATGGTGCCATTCGAGACGGTTATATCAACAAAGAAGACTTCGTTGCGCTCGTTAATGGTATCGCTAACCGTGCGTAATTGAATATACAGCACTTGCGATGTGCCACTGATGTAGCCAGTAATCTGGTTATCGCGCGACTGATTGGTTTGTGGGAGGGTGATTTCGCGATCAAAATCTGCATCGATATCAGCCCCATTTGCGGCATTGGTCGTATACAGCTCAATATCAATGCGAATTCCACCAGTGGTATTAATTGGTGTATCAGTGCGCAGCGCGAGCCAAGCCTCCTTGCCTTCAACCACCTTGACATCAATTGAATCCCATTTAACGACTGGCAAGGCATCAGCAGCGGTTGGTTGTTCAACCACTGCTGGAGCTTGATTAACATCAGGCATTGGCTTTGCTGCTTTTTGGGCCAAGCTTGGGCTTGGCAAACTCCCCATGAGGATGAGTAAGCTTATTATGAATAAACGTTTAAGACCCATTAAGCGAACTCCTTACATAACAAATTCTAAACCGCCTTACTACCATACTGTTAATCGAGTATTACTACCACCTGGTGGTGGTGGTGGTGGTGGTGGCGGTGGTGTTTCAATAATCTTGGTTGGCTGTGGCACATCGGTTGGGCGTTCGGTTGGGCGCGGTGTATTGGTTGGTGGTGGGGCTTCCACCGGTTTTGGACAGCCATTGCGCGATGGATCGCCTGGTTCGTTCGGACAAGCATCACGATCATCAGGAATCGTATCGCCATCGCTATCGGCAACTGCTGGTGGCGCGGTTGGCTCAACTGGTGCTGGACAGCCATTGTTTGGCCCAGCTACGTCGGGACATGCATCAATATCATCAACAAAGCCATCGCCATCGCGATCGCTTGGGGCTGGTGGGTTGGTTGGTTGCACCACTGGTGGGTTGGTTGGTTGCACCACCACTGGCGGATTGGTTGGCTGTACCACCACTGGCGGATTGGTTGGCTGGACCACTGGTCGGTTGGTTGCCTCTGGGCGTACAGTTGGGTTGATGCCTGGTGCAGTGGTTGCTTGGGGGCCAAGCGTATCCGTTGGAACGGGATTTTCGGTTGCTTGCCGAATCAATTCGGCTTCAGCGGTCGCGGTTTCCGCAGGCAAGGTAACGGTGGCAAATGTACCATTATCCAGCATAATCACTGGGCGGGTTGGAATGACAACCGCATTGCGGCCACTGCCATTGGGGTTAACCTCGTCGCCGCCCATAAACACGATCCCGCCGAGTAGGGCTGCGACCAACAAGACAACGCCCAGAATCCCGCCTAAAGCTCCCCATTGAATTGGAGCTGGCCCATTGCGCACAACCACGTTGGTAATGTTATCGTGGCCGCCGCGCTCATTGGCAAGGCTAATTAATTCAGTTGTGGCATTTTGGGGTGCATTTTGGGTGGCAATTTTGCCAATTTCCTCTGCTTGGACCCCATCGGAAAGCCCGTCCGAACACAGCACAATCACATCATCTTTGCCCAAAACCAGCTCATCGCTGAAGTGGGGCGTTACCTCAGGATCGCCCATGGATTGCCAGAGGCTTTTGTTCATGGCGTTGACGTGATCTTTGGTTTGGACGGCGCGATCGTATTCGGTATTATTGGCGCGGAACAAATAGCCTTTGCTATCGCCAACATTCGAGAAAATGATCTTGCGCAGGCTGCCTTCATCCCACACCAAGGCCAGCACTAAAGTTGAGGCGCGGTTGGTATTGCCAGCCTCTTTATAGACCATTTTGGTTGCATATTGAATCGAAGCATTCAGCTGTTCTTGTTTGTTTTTATAGCTTTTGGGGTCGCTATTGTAGAAAAACTTGGTTGTATATTCAACAACAGCGCGACTCGCTAACTCGCCATCATCGTTGCCGCCGACTCCATCGGCCACGACATAGAGTCGCCCATGGCTGGCCAGCAACTTATGATCGATTTTAACACTAAAACCGGTTGCACCGCCGCCGCGGATTTTGGCGAAAAGTTCAGTTACCCCATTGACCAATTTGGTGCCAACACTGCGTTCATCGGCATGTCGCCATGCCAAATTATCTTCGTTGTTGTTGCGTTGTCGCCCAACATCGCTTTGACCATAGACCACGAGATTGGGCAGATTAGCTGCTTGACTCATTGCAAAGCTCCTTGGTGGCCTATTGTAAGACGGTTTCTGGTAACCATCCTGTTTCTCCATCGCTGATACGTTGTACATTAAACCATTTGCGTCGATCACCGCTGATAGTGCTAGGCGTTTCATTAATCACACGAAACTTCTGGCCTGTCAGGGCTTGGCCGCTTTGCAGGGCATTTGCACTCCCATCGCCTGGTTGTGCCCGTAAAATATAGGCTTGGGTTAGCGTCACTTCACGGCTACTGGCTGCCGTCGGTTCAACAATTGGTGGTAAGGTTGAGGTTGGAATGACCTCAATCGTGACCGTTGGAAAACCGCCAGTAACTGTGCTTGCTGCTTCTGGGAGGGTCAAGGTTGGTGGAAGTGCTGCCTGATCGGGCGTTGCTTTGCCTGATGGAACAGGCGTATCATCGCCACCAAAGAATAAAAAGAGCACTGCAATTAAAACCAGAGCACTAATCGCCCCAATACTAATCATCGTCGAGCGGCGTGAGTTGCTCATCGGCATGCTTGGGGCGGCAAACGCAGCGCCATCGTTGCGCAAGGCTTCGTGCATGGCCATGCTGAAGGCAGCGCAGGAGCTATAGCGATCGGCTGGCTCAAACGCTGTCGCTTTTAAGAACACCTCGATTGCGGTTGGATGTTTGGCCAAGTTTTTGCGTATGCGCTCGCTCTGGGCCGCTAGTTGTTGGCGATAGCCGGTATTCCATGTCGCCAAGGCTGCTTGATAAATTTGTGGGTCATCCGACTCTAAGCCTTTGATTTTTGGCGGCTTGATGGTTGGAATCGTATCGCCCGTCAGGAAGTAGTAGACCACTAAGGCCAAGGCATATTGGTCGGTGGCTGGCACTTCATGCCCAGTATATTGCTCAGGAGCCATATACGGCGGCGTGCCAAAACCACGTTCATCAACCAAGGCAAAGCGCTCGTGCGAAGCCACGCTAAGGTCAATCAGAATCGCATCGTGCGAGGCTTTATCGACCAAAATGTTATCGGGCTTTACGTCACGGTGAATAACTGGGCTATCTGGGTGGGCAATATGCAAATAATCCAAGGCGCTGCCAATTTGCTCGGCAATTTGCAGCGCAATGGTTTCGCTTTTTTGCTTAGATAATTCTTTGTTGCTATAGGCATAGACAAACGTCGTGGCCAGCGTATATGGCTCGTCACGCACGTTACTATGCACAAAGCCGATCACATGCGGATGCTCGGCTTTTTTCAGCAAGCGTTCCTCATTCATAAAATACTGACGAACCTGAGGAAGTTTATTCGTCAGAAATTTAAGCGCCACTTCTTCACGATGGCCATCATCGTGGTTGATGATCGCGTGGTAGACCGGGCCAGAAAGCCCTTCGGCCAAACGATCATCAACAATCTCATAGCGCCCATATTGTTGACCTGCAACAAGATGCATTGGCGATCCTCCGATAGCCTACTTACCAGCCCCTGGCTCAATCCGAGTTGGGCGACGGCGGGTGGCGGTTGCTAAAGCAGTGGTAACTGCTGCCAAAATAATTGCGGCGGGAATGCCACGCAGCATGTAATCTTTTTGAATTTGACTCAGTGGGATAAACTCCGATGTGGTTGTCAATACGTCAGTTGGAATCGGCAAGGTTGAGCTTTCCCAGGTTTGGCCAGCAATCGTAACCTTAACTTGGAAGGTATGTTGTTTGTCGTCACGGGGAGCTGTATGGACAAATGCCACATCATAGCCTGTGCGGTTAACGGGCTTAACTATGGCTTTGTAGGCTTGTTCCATATTCATAGGCCGCACATCGGCCCCCCCAGCAACATAGCGTCCGTTAGTGCTGCTGGCCAAATTTGGCAATTGATTGGTTGCTTTATCCAAGTTTTCTGGCTTGCCAATGCCTACTGCAATAATAATCGTATTATTTTTGTTGGCAATATCGACAATTTGGCTGAACAACCCAGCACTATCCGGCGTAACTGAACCATCGCCAAAAACGATTACATAGCTATCGGTGCCACGTTTTTTGGCCTCGGCAGCAGTTGCAGTCACAGCCTCTAAAACTGCGCCATACAAGTTGGTTGCGCCGTCGCGGGGTGGCTCAGTTCGCAAAACCCCAATAATTTTATTGTGGTCGCGATCAAACTCAGGCGCATTGGCTGGGCGCGTCGCTTGGCTGTTCGATGAACGCGGAATAAACAAGCCAATCGATTCAGGGTCGTTGGGCGAAACTGCATTACCAAGGTTAATCCAGCCTTCGGCAGCAGTGCGCACTTCGCCAATAAAGGGATCACCCAAAGCCACGCTCAAATCAGTCACCAAGCCGATGGTTGCGCCCGAAGCCCGTAACACATTTTGGCTATCAAAGGGGATCGTATGGCTGGTTGGATGGGTCGCATCAGTGGTAATCGCATTCATCACCATTTGCGAATCAGTCAGCAATTGACCATCTTGATAAATCGCTATATCGCCAGTTTCCAAGGGTGGCACATCTTGGCCAGTTGCTGTGTTGGTGACCCGCATTTTGAAGTTAACGACCCGATCATCAAGCAATTGAGCATCGGTGAGTTTCACTTCATAGGCTGCTTGGGCATAGGTCAAAACAGGCGAGAGTAGCAGCAAAGCAAGGCTACAACGCAAAATCCACGTTTTCATGGGGTTATGCTCCTGTATTAAACTCAAATAACATTTCTACGGCGTTGTCTTGGTTGGGGTCGCCTAAATAGAGCATATCGCCATGTTCGAGTGGTACTGGTTGCCCATCGAGCATGAAGCCTTGACCATCGCGGACCAAGAAGGTGCCATTGGTGCTGCCAAGATCAACAACTGCAATTTGATTTTCTTCCAACACGAATTTGGCATGCGTCCGTGAAACAATCACATCGCTAACTTGAATATCACCTTTGCTGCCAATGGTGAAATCAGGTCGCAAGGCTTCGATTGAGCCTTTCCGTGAACCATTGTTAATCGTTACTGAGCCATAGGGTGCATTAATCCGCCCGCCGCCACCAGCCCCGCCCCGTCGCCCAAAGGCTCTGGTCGCAATATTGGTGATCGTTTTGGTTGCATTGCGAATCGCTGGGCTGATAACTGGCACTTCGCTGCGCGAAAGGCTCGTCAGAAGTAATGGCAAGGTTAGGGTAATTCCTAACACTCCCCATAAACCAAACGTGTTCAGGTAATTGCCGAGCACAATCGCATCGTTGCGTGCAAAATCATTGGCATTTACGGGCATGCTATAGCCAACCCGATTAAGCGCGCTCTTCAGGGCGCTTGCAATATAGGCTGATGGGAAGATGAGCAAAACTGGGATTGTCGATAAAAAGAGGGTTAAGAAGCGATTATGGACTTTTTTGATTTTGCGGGCAGCAAAAATCGCCAAGAACAGGATCGATAGTGCCCAAATTAAAGCCGGAAGCGCAATCGTCGGATACCACCAGTCATAGGTGATCTGCCCCATTTCCTTAATTTTTTGCCAGAACTCGAATTCGGTCATCGTGCGTCTCCTCGTGAGCTAGCGGATAGTGCTGGATAGTGCTGGATGAGGCGGGAGTGTGCGCCTCTGGTTGCAATTGCGCTGTATACCATGGTGCTTAACCTGTAGATATAGCTCCATGCCGTACTTCTGCGACATGAAGTTGAGGCGTATCGTAGGTTGTCCATAGGACTTCTGGTTAGCTAGGGTTTGGATAATCGTCCCTGATTATACCAGAATCGCCTTGTTTTGTTTTACTCTTTGGCTTGAATTTTACGGGGATAATACAAACTTAAACAAAATCAGCACAGCCTCAGACTGTGCTGATTTATGCTGCTCACGATTGATTAACTAGCCTTGTTCTGCATATTTTTCGGCTAATTCATCGGAGATTTCTAAGTTGCTATAGACTTTTTGCACATCGTCGAGATCTTCGAGCCGCTCCATAAGCCGCAGAATCTGGAAGGTCGTGGCTTCGTCTGCTTCCATGATTGTTTTGGCCAGCATGGTTTTTTCGGCAGTGCTGATTTTGAGGCCTTGCTCGTTGAGTGCATCGCGCACCGCAGCCAGTTTGCTAAATTCGGTGTAAACAATAATCGTATCGTCGTTGACGATCACATCATCTGCATCAGCATCAATCGCCAACAAGGTCACTTCATCAGGGTCGGTTTTTTCAGTCCGATCAATGTTGATCAAACCTTTAATATCAAACATCCAACCGACCGAGCCACCTTCGCCAAGCGTGCCGCCATTTTTGTTGAAGGCAGTGCGGATTTCAGAGACTGTGCGGTTACGATTGTCGGTCGCAGCATCAACGATAACCGCAATCCCACCTGGGCCATAGCCTTCGTAGGTTACTTCTTCGAGCGCCGCTTCACCGCTTACGCCAGTGCCGCGATCAATTGCCCGTTGAATGTTATCCGCTGGCATATTATCGGCTTTGGCCTTTTCAATCGCCAAGCGCAGCCGAAAGTTCATATCAGGGCTGCCGCCGCCTTCGCGGGCTGCAATCGTAATATCACGGGCGATTTTTGTCCAGCGTTGACCTCGGCGTTGATCAAGAACCCCTTTTTTGCGGCGAATTTCATGCCATTTTGTATGCCCTGACATCGGAAAACTCCTACGGTTGACAATTAAGCACACAGATTGTGCCACTCAATCATTAGTTTTTGTTGACCATTATAGCGTATGCCTGAGAAGATTGGCAAAAAATTGGCGCAAGCATAATTGCCTGCGCCAATTCTCAATTAATCATTCGAGCGAGATTTAGATGCGTTGCTTGGGCAAAGCGTCGTTATAAGCTCCGTTGTTGGAGTTATATTGCACCACTTCATCAAGCAAATTGCGTAATGGCTCGCCATCGAGGTTTTCATGCTCGATCAAAGCTTCGGCCATGCGGTTCATCACTTCGCGATTGCGCTCTAAGATCGCGCGGGCGCGTTCGTGGCCTTCGCTGACCAAGCGGCGCACTTCCGAATCGATCTTGCGTGAGGTTTCTTCCGAATAGTTGCGTTGTTCGCTGATTTCGCGGCCTAAGAAGATCAACTCTTCTTTTTCGCCAAAGGCAATTGGCCCCAGCTCCGAACTCATGCCATAGCGGGTAACCATAGCGCGCGCCATGCGGGTCACTTGTTGAATATCGCCTGAAGCGCCAGTTGTAAAGTCGCTCAGCACCAATTCTTCAGCGGCCCGACCACCAAGCGCCACCGCAATTTGGGCTTCAAATTGCGAAACGCTCATGTAGCTTTGGTCTTCGTCAGGAATCATCAAGGTGTAGCCACCTGCCATCCCACGAGGAATGATCGTCACTTTATGCACAGGATTTGCGCCTGGCATAGCTTTCGCAACAATTGCGTGCCCAGCTTCGTGGAAGGCGGTCAACTCTTTTTGCTTTGGTGTCATCACGCGCGAGCGGCGTTCTGGGCCACCAAGCATAATCCGTTCGGTTGCATCTTGCATTTCTTGCATGGCGATGCGTTTCTTCGAGCGGCGTGCAGCCAAGATAGCGGCTTCGTTGACGATATTGGCCAGATCAGCACCAGATGAGCCTGGGGTCAATTTGGCAATTGCTTCCAAATTAACATCTTCGGAAAGTGGCTTGCCTTTGGTATGCACTTTGAGCACTTCGACCCGTCCGCGCATATCAGGAGCATCCAACACCACTTGGCGATCGAAACGGCCTGGGCGAACCAAGGCTGGGTCGAGCACGTCAGGGCGGTTGGTGGCGGCGATCACAATCACATTGGTGTTGCTATCGAAGCCATCCATTTCAACCAAGATTTGGTTAAGCGTTTGTTCGCGTTCGTCGTGCGAGCCACCAAGGCCAGCACCACGTTGGCGACCAACTGCGTCAACTTCGTCGATAAAGACGATACATGGTGCGTTGCGTTTGGCTTGTTCAAACAAGTCGCGGACGCGGCTTGCGCCAACCCCAACGAACATTTCGACAAATTCCGAGCCGCTGATTGAGAAGAATGGCACGCCTGCTTCACCGGCAACTGCGCGGCTGAGCAAGGTTTTACCAGTCCCTGGAGGGCCGACCATCAAAACACCACGCGGAATCCGCGCGCCAAGTTGGGCGAATTTCTCAGGAAATTTAAGAAACTCGACCACTTCGGTTAAGTCTTGTTTGGCTTCTTCTTGGCCAGCAACATCAGCAAAGGTTACTGATGGTTTATCGCCAGTGAACATGCGAGCTTTGCTCTTGCCAAACGACATCGCTTGGTTGTTCGAGCCTTGCGCTTGGCGCATGAAAAAGACGAAAAAGCCAATCAGCAACAGCGTTGGCAGCAAGAAGGTCAAAGCTGCACCTAAAATCCCGCCCCATGCTGGAGCCGATTTCGGGTTGAACTTAACCTTGGCGGCGTTTTCCAACGGTGCGGCAATTGCAGCTTTATTTTCTGGGTCTTTCAGCTCTGCAAGTTTGCTCGCATCTTGGGCTTTTTGCGAAAGTAACTCTTCGATACTTTCAGTCGTGCTGTTTTTATGTGAGATATAGGTAACTGGTGGCGTGTCGTTGGTGGTTGCGCGAAACTCGATATTGCCCTCGGTTTGCACGATTTCGGCAATTTTACCTTGGAGCGATAAATCGAGAATCTCGCTGTAGCTCTTTTCACTGGTATTGCCAGGACTACCATTGATGTATTGATAGAAGAGCGCCAACGCCGCCACTACGATGATCAAATACACAAAACTGTTGCGTAAGAAGCGATTTTCACCCATCGCAGTATCTCCTGAACGTGCGCACACGCTCATAAAATTTTGCTGCACTCCATGTGGAGTACAGCGACCTTCAAAAATTATACCAAAGCGCTACCTACCTAGCAAGGGAAAGCCTTGTTAGCAATGTGTTAATGTGTATAAACACGTGGGCTTAAAACCCCAATATAAGCCAAGTTGCGATAGCGTTCAGCATAGTCCAACCCGTATCCCACCACGAATTCGTTGGGAATGTCGAAACCACAATAATCAACCTGCACATCGACGTTGCGGCGTTCAGGTTTATTGAGTAAGGCACAAATCTCTAAAGCAGCTGGGTTGCGCCGCAAAAGCATATCATGCACATACTTTAATGTTAAGCCACTATCAATAATATCTTCAACGATGATCACATGCTTGCCAGCAATATCAAGATCGAGATCTTTGTTCAAACGCACCACCCCAGTGCTTTCGGTGCTGGCTCCATACGATGAAACAGCGATGCAATCGTAGGCAACCTCGCGGTCGAGCGCACGCATCAAATCGGCCATGAAAATCAGCGAACCTTTTAAGATGCCAACCAACACCAGCTCTGGCGCGTTAACCGTTGCTTGGGCAATTGCTGTGCCAAGCGCTTGAATCCGGTTTTGGAGTGTCGCGGTATCAATTAATACCCGTTCAAGATCAGGATGCATCGGCGTGAGTATCCTCCAAGGTTATCAGCAAAAAGCGGGTTGTTTCGGGCGTAGGGTGGGCATGTTCGGCCATCAGCAGGCCTGGAATCCAGAGAATGCCAACATTATCGACAAATAATGGCCATTGAGCACGCAATTCGCGTGGCAACCGCATATCAACCATAATATCTTGGATGCGGCGTGAGCCAATGCCTCCAGCAGGCCGCATGCGATCGCCTGGGCGACGTTGGCGTAACAGCAATTTGCCTTGAATCGCATCGGCATCGAGCAAGCCTTGCCAGCGCGAAAGGTTGTATTCTGGTCGACTTGGCATCAATTCCATAATCACCCGCCAGCGTTCATCTGGCAGCGGAGTCATGCCTTGTTGGTTGAGCGGCCACTCATCGATGCTCAATTGTGGCTCGTCGTTGGTTGGTTGCATGGTGGTGGCGACGGTCATCGTCCAGCCATGCGGCTTGCGATGCAGCACCAAATTATGTGGCATCTGGCAAAACAGTTGCATGCTGTTCATTGCACTTAACGCATGGTCAAGCTGTGAGGATGTTAATTCTTCGCGCTCAGGCCGCAGCAGATGAACCGCGCGGCGAATTGCATGGCGCTGCAAGGCAGGATGCATATGGTTCCATTGCTCGCGATGAAAAGTAATCGAGCCTGGCTCAAATTCAATTAAGCTTTGCCATTGGCGATCCAGTTCGCTTTGCATATAGTCGGTTTCAATCGCTGCCAAGCGGGCTGTGCGCGCCAAGGCCGAAACAACTTTGGCATTGTACTCGCCAAGCAACGGCAAGAGTTGGTGGCGAATTCGGCCACGGGTATATTCAAGTGAGTTATTGGTCGGGTCGCGGCGTGGATCTAATTGTTGCTCATCGCAATAGGCCTCAATTTCGTCGCGGGTAATGTTGAGCATTGGGCGAATCAAAGCTGGCCCGGTTGTTTGATGCGGCATGCCAGCGGTCACCCGCCAACCAGCCCACTCGGTGCGCGGGCGCATTGCGCTCAAGCCGCTTGGGCCTGTGCCGCGCAACACGTGCAACAAGACGGTTTCGGCCTGATCATCTGATTGATGGCCAAGCACAACCGCATCTGCTTGTTGTTGCAAGGCAACCTCGGCCAAAAAACGATAGCGGGTGGCACGGGCAGCGGCAGGCAGCCCAACATGAAATTGTTTGGCAATTTGGTCAACATCGCGCAGTTCGATCGTCGCGGTTAAACCCCAATCGGCAGCTATCTCGGCCACAAACGCCGCTTCAGCAGCAGATTGTTCGCCGCGCAAGCCATGATCAAGGTGGGCGACATGCAAACGCCAGCCATAGGGCACAGCCAAGGCGGTGAGGCGATGCAAAAGGGCTAGCGAATCGGGGCCGCCCGAAACCGCCACCACCAAACATGCTGCCGAGGCAAGGCGACCATCGCGAATCAGGGTTGTTTCAATATCGAGTAGTTGCGACATAGCTGGGTTCTCGTTGCCAAGTGGTGCCACGCTTGATGATAGCACATTTTTGCGGCTAATTCGATCAATCGTAGGGTGGAGTTGTTGGGGCGAGTAGTCAGGGGCCAGGGATCGGGGAATCGGAACCGCGAAGAACGCGAAGAGCGCGAAGTTGTGAAGGTAGGGGAATCGATACGTCAAAACAATCCACAACGTGAATATTCGGGGGTGCAGGGGGATGAAAACCCCCTGCGTCTCCCGCCTTGAGGCGGGACGGAAGGGTGGTGAAACGCTGAGAAGGGATTGGTTGTTGGGAATCGGAACCGCGAAGAGCACGAAGGGCACGAAGGGCCAGAAACCACGAAGAACGCGAAGAGCACGAAGAAGGTTTAAATACAGAGGAAATGAGGCTATGGGCTAATGGGCTAGCGGAAAACAAGGGGTTTAGCAATCCATGGTTTCTATTGGATGGAAAACTGATCCCCAGCCCCTAGCCCCCGACCCCTAGCCCGAAGGGTGTTGCTGATTAGCACTTGATTAACAACCGATGGGAACCAAATTACCTATGTTATGCTGATAGAAGCCAGCTTGCAGCAGACCGTTCTTGGAACAAATAACCGTTATTAGGCGTTGTTCAGCTGCCTATCAGTTAACGGCCCATGGAACCGTTAACATTGGCCGACTGACGGCATGGGCTTTGCTTTAAATTGACAGCAATTGGGCTTGGCGGCATACTAGATGATCAATCCCCAATTTGGTCAATTAAAATCAAGACTTCTAGGGCAGGTTTGGCCAAAGTTGGTATGCTATAATGCCGCGCAGCGACTTAATTCAGGGTGTAAGGATAATTCAATGAGTTCAACACCGCTTCGGGATCGGATTGATCAACGTGCTCATCATGATCCAAATCCATTAAAACCAACTCGGCTTGAGCCAGCCCCGCCACCAGAAGAACCGGTGGATTTAGACGAGGCTGCTGCGAAGACCGTTCCCCAACGTCGCGGCTGGTCGGTCGTCAAAGAGATTATCGAGACGGTCGTTTTTGTGCTTTTGGTCTTTTTTATTGTGCGTGGGCTATTGCAAAATTTTCGCATCGAAGGTTCTAGTATGTTTCCAACCATGCACGATCAGCAATATATTTTGGTCAATAAAGCCTTGTATATGCACTTCGACTTAAATGCCCCATTACGCTTGCTGCCTGGCCGTGGCGAGCTTGAGCAAAATGTGGTTTATCCTTTCCGCAAGCCACAACAAGGCGATATTGTGGTGTTCTTGGCTCCCGAATCGGCCCACGACGAGCCAGATAAAGACTATATCAAACGGGTGATTGGGGTTGAAGGCGATAAAGTTACCTTGCTTGATGGCCAAGTCTATGTTAACGATCAATTGCTTGATGAATCGGAATACCTTGATGCTGGCACCCAAACCAATTGCAAAGGCTACGCTGCAACCTGCACCGTCGATGTGCCAGCGGGCCATGTCTTTGTGATGGGTGATAACCGCAATAATAGCAGCGACTCGCGCGAATGGGGGCCATTGCCGCTTGATAATGTGATTGGCAAGGCTTGGCTCTCGTATTGGCCCAAAGAAGATTGGGGCATTGTGCAAACCCCTAGTTATGTATCACCAACAGATCAATGAACGATTTCGAGCAACCTGAAGTAAAAACAACCCGTTTGGCGCTTGATGATACGCTACCGTTGCCGGTTGCAGCTCCAAGCGCCGACGAAATTGCTTGGCTTGAGCAATCGCAAACCCCGTTGCCAGCCCCGCCAACACCTGCGCCACAACGCCCGCGTTTGCGTAACTCGTGGCAGTTGTTTGCTAGTTTGATTTTGAGTTTTTTGATCTTGCGCAGTTTGATTCAAAATTTTCAAATCGAGGGCGAAAGCATGGAGCCAACCATGCAAACCAAACAATATGTGTTGGTCAATAAAGCAATTTATGCGCATCTCGATTTAAACGCGCCCCTGCGTTTGTGGCCTGGCAATGGCGATGTGCCCAAGAAATTTCTCTATTTGCTGCACCCGCCTGAACGTGGCGATATTATTGTGTTTCTTGCGCCCCCTGCTGCCCACGATTTGCCCGACAAAGATTATATCAAGCGCGTGATTGGGGTTGGTGGCGATACAATCCGGATTCGCGAGGGCAAGGTTTGGGTGAACGAGCAGCAATTAACCGAAGAGTATATTGGCGAGGTTGACACCCTCTGTGATGCCCATTGCGAGCTAACCGTGCCAGAAGGCCATGTCTTTGTGATGGGCGATAATCGGCCATCTAGCAGCGATTCACGGCGTTGGGGGCCGTTGCCCTTAGAATATGTAATTGGCAAGGCGTGGGTTAGTTATTGGCCCAAAGAGCGCTGGGCTAGCTACTAATCAATTAATAAAATGAGGCTGGGCGATGATTTCGCTCAGCCTCATTTTTGAATTAACGAATCCCTAGCAAAAGATCGGTTTCATACTCTTCGCGTTCGGGCAAGCTCACCCGCGATTCGATCAGCGAAAAATGTTCATGGCTCAGCAAATCGCCGCGTAACTCCTCGGGCAAAGCCAAAAAGCCCCATGTCGGCGCAATTTGGGTGCGATGCTCAAGCAACGATTGCAATTTTGTCGTCAGATATTGGCTAATTTCAATCGCGGTGGTTGTGCGTGGATCATCGACATACCGTTCGAGATCGGTTTCTGGATCATCGAGCGGCGTTTTATCGCCCCGAGCTTGCATATATTCCCAGGCTTTGCGCCAAATCGAGCGCCGATAGGCGGTGTAGTAGAGTTTCTTTGGTTCCCACGCTGGGCCAGCCTCGGGAAACTGCTCGGGATCGCCTGCTGCATGGAAGGCAGCAACCGTGATTTTGTGGGCCATAATATGGTCGGGGTGGCCATAACTGCCATTTTCATCGTAGCTAATCATCACATCTGGTTGATATTGACGCACTAAGGCGACCAATCGCGCGGTGGCTGCTTGTAAATCAGCTTTGTTAAACGATTCAGGGTGATCGTTGGCTGGGGTGTTGATCATGCCCGAATCGCGGTAGGCCAACTGATGAAACTCGGTGATATTGAGCAGCGCAATCGCCTTTGCCAATTCCACATCGCGAATTTCGGCCAAGCGCTCTTTGTTCTCAGGCGTGTTTAATTCGGCATCTACAATTTCGCCTTCTTCGCCACGAGTACAGGTTACCAAAACGACCCGCACTCCTTCCTCGTGATACTTCAGCGCAATGCCGCCTGTTGAAATCACTTCATCATCAGGGTGGGCATGCACAAGCATAATCGTTGGTCGATGGTCAGTCATGAACATTCCTTTCAATGCTATGGTGCATGCCTACTATTGTGCCACGAAAACGCGTTAACGATCAGTTAACGTTGCAGCTGGCTGGCCGCCGCTTGGTCGATTAGCCAATCGGCATTGCGAATTAGGCTGGCAGGATAGTTTTGATAGTTGCCGTTCTGTTCGATTAGCTCGCGAATGACGCTGGCTTTATCATCGCCTGCCGCCAAAAAGAGCTTGCTGCGGGCATTATTGATCACTGGCGCAGTTAGCGAAATGCGATATTGCTTGAGTTTGGCAACCCATGTTTCAGCCACCAACACATCGTCGCGGCCTAAAATATCGCTTTCGGGAAAGAGCGAGGCGGTATGGCCATCGTTGCCCAAGCCAAGCAACATCGTATCGAATTGCGGCAATTGGCCTTCGGCTAGCCCAAAGATGCGTTTGATTTCATGGGCATATAAGCTGGCGGCGCTTTCGGGAGCCAACTCGCCACGAATTCGCAGCACATTGGCAACCGGAATCGGAATGTGATCGATTAAGGCAATTTTGGTCATGCGATAGTTGCTTTGGGCATCGTCTGGCCCGACGCAGCGCTCATCGCCCCAAAACAAAAATGCTCGACCCCAAGAAATCTTGTGCAAATATTGGGGGCTAGCTAGCAATTCAAACAGCGCTTTGGGGGTTGAGCCACCAGACAGCGCGATGATCCAACGCCCGCGTTCGGCAATGGCGGTTTGAGCCTCGGCAACCAGCCGATCAGCCGCGAGAATCATTAATTCCTCGCGGCTTGGGGCAATCTGCAGCGTCATACATGCGCTCCATGAGGATCGGTTGCTTGGGCAATTGCGGCGACAATCGCCAATGCCCGTTCATAAATCCGATCATGACTATACATATTCAATTCATTTAAGAGCAAGAGACTATCGCTGGGATTCGGCAATTCGCTCATTTGGCAGCGGGTTTCGCTATTAAGCCGCAGGTTGGCGAGCAAGGCTTGTTTGTTGCTGCTGCGGCCAACCGTGATTGCGGCTTTGTGCTTGGCAGCTTGCAGTTCGATAAACGGCACTTCTTCGCCAGTTCGATCGCTGGTTTGCATGCTGATTGTGACCGTGCCATTGCGATGTTTGAAATTGCAAAGCAAGGTTTCGCTATTGCCGCTTGCGCTGACCAGTTGCCAATCGAGGCAGGTTGCGATCCAGCCGATGCTGAGCAAGCCTGCTGCTTGATGTCGCCCAGTGGTTACTTTGATACTGCTGATGTTTTCGAGCACTGGGCGCATCGCCATAGCATCGAAAATTTGCGCAAATGCTGTGCGCCACGGAGTCAAGCGTGCCCAAGTCAAATCGCTGACCGCATCGGTTTGGTCGCTGGTCATCATAGTGTTTAAGCGCGCCAAATCCGGCAATGGATCGAGAAAATCAGCCGAATCCATAATCCAGCGATCGGCGTGGGCAAAGAGTTGGGTGCGCACGTTGCTGGCTGGGTGCAACGGCCCTGGCCACCAGACAAACAAGGGCAAATCGGAAACGACCAAGGGTAGCACCGTGCCCGGCAAGCGGCGGCGCATCTGTTCGCCAACTGCGAAGGTAATTTGCTCGCAACACACTTGCTCGTGTTCTTCGCTGCTTGGTTGGCAAACCGTGCTGACCCACGCGCTAAGTTCCTCAGGCTCGTTGGCAGTTTCGATCAAAATTGCGCGACAGGGATGCACGCCAAAGACTTGGGGCAAGGCGGTCCGAATCCGCTTGGCCAATTCTTGGTTTGCGCCATAGCCAATCACGGTCATGGTGCAAACGCGGGTCATCACATGGTTGGCATCGCGATGCTGATCGCCTAAATCACGCCACAAATCGCGCAGTTGGTCTTCTATCTCAGCAACATTCGCTGGACGCGGGCTATTGGAAATTTCGCCCATCATAGTTGCCACCTCCTACAATTTGCGCCACTCGCGGCCATCACGTTGCATAAATTGATCAGATTCATCTGGACCCCATGTGCCTGCCTCGTAGTGCGGCAATTGCTTCACCTCATCGTTTTCCCAGCGTTCGAGGATGGGTGTCATCAAGGCCCATTGGGCTTCGACCTCATCGCGGCGGGTAAACAGGGTCGGGTCGCCAAGCATGGCATCGAGCAATAAGCGTTCGTAGGCTTCGGGCGCAGCTATCCCAAACGACGAGCCATAGCGAAAATCCATATTAACGGGATGGATAATCATGCGCTGGCCTGGTTGTTTGGCACTAAATTTGAGCGTAATGCCTTCGTTTGGTTGAATGCGAAGCGCGAGTACGTTCGATTCAATGTCATCGCGAATTTCGGGGAAGAGTAGCAACGGCGGTTTTTTGAATTGAATCGCAATTTCGGTGACTCGTTTGGCCAAACGTTTGCCAGTGCGCAGGTAGAATGGTACGCCAGCCCAGCGCCAATTGTCGATCTCGAATTTGAGCGCAACGAAGGTTGGGGTGCGTGAGGCGGGGTTAACGCCCTTCTCAGCTAAGTAGCTTGGCACTTCATCGCCATTGATACTGCCATGATCGTACTGAGCACGTAGCGCATTCTGATCAACATCAGCAGCGCTCATCGGGCGAATCGCATGCAGCACTTTAACTTTCTCGCTGCGCACTTCATGCTCGTTGAACTCAACCGGCGGTTCCATGGCGGTCAGGGTCAGCAATTGCATCATATGATTGGTGATCATATCGCGCAACGCGCCAGCTTCCTCATAAAACCCAGCGCGACTGCCGATGCCAAGGCTTTCAGCGACCGTAATTTGCACATGATCGATGTAGTTACGGTTCCAAATTGGCTCGAAAATGGCGTTGGCAAAGCGCGCAACCAACAAGTTTTGCACGGTTTCTTTGCCAAGGTAATGGTCAATCCGATAGACTTGGCTTTCATCAAACGCGCGGCTGACCAGATCGTTGAGTTCTTGCGCCGATTTGTAATCGTGGCCAAATGGCTTTTCGACGATAATTCGCGACCAGCCATGGCTTTGTTCGGTCAATTTGACCTTTTGCAAGTTGCTAATCGCATCGTCAAACCACGATGGCGGGATTGCCAAGTAGAACAGCCGATTGCCGCCAGTGCTCCGTTGCTGATCGATTTGTTCGAGGCGACTGGCAATTTGCTCGTAGGTATTGATGTCGCCAAACTCGCCGCCAACCCAAAACAGACCTTCGGCAAAGGTTTGCCAAACTTCTTCGTTAATGGGCTGAACGCGCGAGAATTGCTCGGCACTTTTGCGCATCTCAGCGCGAAAATCATCGTCGCTCCATGGGCGACGGCCAACGCCAAGCAAAGAAAAGCCTGCGGGCACCATGCCTTCGCGGGCCAGATTATAGAGTGCAGGCAATAATTTACGGGCAGTGAGATCTCCGGTTGCACCAAAAATCACCACAGTACATGCTTCAGGGGTGCGAGCAATTCGTAAGCCTGCTCGCAAAGGATTTGGCTGGTCCACAAGCCCTCCTTAGGAACCACGCATAATGACAGGGCTACATCCTTCCTAGTAGCCCCGTTGCGTTTATAGCATAGCACTGTTTTGCAAAATGTTTAGTAATTGTTGGTGGCAGCTATAACGCTTTGCCGCGGCACAGCGAGGGTAAACGTCGAGCCAATGCCTGGCTCGCTCCAAACCCGAATATCGCCGCCAAGCAGCCGCGCCAAATGGCGACAGAGCGCTAAGCCCATGCCCGTGCCATCGTAGCGGCGGGTGCTTGAGGCATCAAGTTGGCTGAATTCAGCAAATAGCAAGGGTAAATGCTCGTGATCGATGCCAATTCCCGTGTCGCAAACCTCAAAGGCAATCATTTCGGGGTCGAGGCTATCGGGCGCAATCGTTAGGCGCACTTGGCCTTGGTCGGTAAATTTGTTGGCGTTGTGCAGTAGTTGGAAGATAATCTGGCGGACTTTTGAGCTATCTGAATAGACCCAGCTTGCATCTGGATCGAGCTTAATTTCGAGTTGGTTGTTGCGTTTTTGAAATTGAGTGCGCAAACTCAGTTCGAGCGAATTGGTCACCATTTCGAGGTCAACATCGTCGTAATGGACGTTTGATGCGCCTGATTCTAAATTTGCTACCTGCAAAATAGTTTCGATGACGTGTAGCAAATGCCTGCCAGCGCTGCGTACTTGACGGGCATCATCAGCAGATTGTTGTTGGTCAGTTGCGCTTAAATCGTCGATCAGCAGCTCGCTATAGCCAATAATTGCATTCAGCGGCGTGCGCAACTCATGGCTCATCATGCTCATAAAGGTGCTTTTGGAGCGACTAAACACCTCGGCGGCTAAGGCGCTGCTTTTCAAACTATGAATCTCTTGACTATCCTTGAGCAATTGCTGGGCTAAGCGCACCAGCTGTTGCACATGGTTGATGGTGGCATTAATTTGCTGCGCGCTAAATGGGCGAATTTGCTCCAAGGCGATGCGATAGCGCTCCCAATCGAGGCCTAGCTCTTGAGCATAACAACGATGCCATTGCCAATCGATCGGATCTTGGGCGATAAAATTGCGATTTTCAATCGTGCCTAAAACCGTGTTATTGCTGATGACTGGCACGACCAGCCAGACCAAGCCGCCATGATGCTGGGCGATGACTGGTTGCTTGCTGGCGTAGGCTTGCTCGCGGGCTTGTTCAATCGTTTGGCCAAGCTTGCGCCAACCAGCGTGCTGACCAATCAGTTGATAGAGCGAATCGTCGGCGAAGCATTGGCGTTGGCTTTCGTGGAAGCGTTGATAATGTTGCGGCTCCAAGAAATGGTCAAGCCCTAGTCCGGCGTTGGTTTGCAAATCGAAGGCAATATTAGTTAAATCGCGCAGGCTGGATAACGTGTCCCACAAGGTATTGGCTGGCAGCAAATCAAAAATAGCAGGCAAGGGTTGCTCAATATGGCGCAAATGGGCATTAATGCCTTCGCAGGTCGTCCAATCGGCGGCCAAATAGGCCATGGTGGTAATTTGCGGCTGGCCGCTGGGCTGGCCAATCAAACGAATTGCGCTGGTACGCACTGCATTAAAATGGGCTGCATAGGCACCGAAGGGCTTGCGATCGCCACGTTGCGGGCTAAAATGATAATTTGGCGTAATTTGTAAATCTTCGACATTGTGCCATGTGCCCTCAGCATCGCGATATTGCACTTGCAGCGAAGTCCACCAGCCATGATCATCGAACATGGGGCCATGCATCCAATACACCACGTTTAATTTGGTAGGTTTGGGAAACGTCAGGGCATACCAATCGGGCGCATTATCGGGCTTAATCTCATAGGTATCGAACCAATGGCGATAATTGCCGCGCTGTGGGCCGAATAATAAAAAGCGCGGATCGTCAACGCCATCGCCCGCAGGGTGGCGTACCGAGCAGCTGGCGCGCACGCCGTAGGCATAACTTGCCAAGTGTTGAGGCGATGTCCGCCGAATACAGGTTGGATGATCGAAGAGATAATGCATAGCTGGCCCTCCCAAATGCCCGTGATAGCATGTATTGTACCTAGCTACGATGTTGGATAGAATTGATTTTGCTGATACCTTAGTCCCAACTGTAGGGTGGGTTTTTACCTATGCCGATCTCAAGCCTAGGGCATGACCATAGTTTTTGTGGCTCAATTGGCTAATTTGCTCAATTATTGGGGAATTGGAGCCGAGGAATCGAGCCTATATTTCAATTGTTGTCAAAGCTTCACTTGACGAGTTAAGTATATGTTGCTAAAAATGAAGCCTAATGCTAGAATAGTAATTAGAATCATTCTAAGGTTGAAGCACAATGGCAATTATGCAACCTGACGAGCGCGCACGGCGCTTATTACGCGAATTGGAACACCACGGCTATCGACCAACCCCTCAACGCGAGGCGGTTTGTTGGGCTTTAGCGCGCCACGGCGGGCATCCAACTGCTGCTGAGATTGTCGATGTGGTCAAACAGCATGGCATTGGCCAAGCCACGGTCTACAACACCATCACAACCTTGGAAAAGCTGGGGGTTATTCAGTCGATGCCGTTGAATACCGATGAGCACACCCGCTATGACCTCGATACAACTCCACATATGAACTTTGTTTGTTCGCAGTGTGGCTCAATTATCGATTGTCATGCACCACAGCTTGATTTAATGTTGGCTCAAATTGCCTCGACCGCCGGCGCAACCTTCGAATCGGCCAATGTGGTGGTTTACGGACGCTGCGAACGTTGTAAAAATTAAAAGTAAAGAGTGCTTCGGCACTTTTTATTTGATCGCAATTTAGAATCATTCTAAATTAAAACATTTAAAACAGCGCAAATAGCCGAAATTTTTTTATCAGCAATTTAGAATCATTCTCATTGCTAAGGAGCGTGGGTCATGACAACCAGTGTTAGCAATCGCCATTTGCATGCCGAGGCTCAAGCCGAGCTTGACGAGCTTGCGGCCCTGCCTTGGATGCTGCGATTAACCGCGATCTGTTTGCTGGCAACGGGCTTGGGCTGGGTTGCAGGCAGTTTTGATGCTGTGCCAACGTGGATTCCTTGGTTGCTGTATGTGCTGGCATTTGCTAGTGGCGGCTGGTTTCCGCTGGGCAATGCGTGGGAAAGCCTGCGCCAACGCGAATTCGATGTTAATTTCTTGATGATTGTGGCTGCAATCGGCGCGGCGGCGGTTGGTCAGCCGCGTGAAGGCGCAATTTTGATGTTTTTGTTTGCGCTTTCGAATACGCTCGAAACCTATGCCATGGGTCGGACCCATCGCGCGGTCAATGCGCTGTTGGATATGGCTCCCGACCAAGCGACCAGAATTGCTGCTGATGGCAGCCAAAGCGTGGTTGCGGTGGCCGATTTGGCGCTTGGCGATCGGGTGCTCGTGCGGCCTGGCGAGCGCATTCCCGTCGATGGGATTGTGCGGATCGGTGCTTCTGCGATCAACGAGGCTGCAATTACTGGCGAATCGGTGCCAGTCGATAAAGCTGCTGGCAGCAAGGTGTTTGCTGGCACGCTCAATACAACTGGCGCATTGACAATTGAAGTAACGGTTGCAGTTGGCGATACAACCTTGGCGCGCATTATCGAAACGGTGGCTGAAGCTCGTAGCCAAAAAGCCAAAGCTCAAGATTTTACCGATCGGGTGATTGGCCAATATTATGCCTATGCTGTGGTGGCAATGACCTTGTTGGCGATTGCAATTCCTTTGCTATTTCTCGATTGGAGCGTTAAAACCACGCTCTACCGCGCGATGGCTTTGATGGTCGTGGCCTCGCCGTGTGCCTTGGTGATTTCAATTCCAGCGGCGATGCTTTCGGCGATGGCCAACGCCGCTCGCCATGGCATGTTGTTCAAAGGTGGGCGCTATCTTGAAGCTGCCG
Organism: Herpetosiphon giganteus; assembly: GCF_016907925.1. GTDB lineage: Bacteria > Chloroflexota > Chloroflexia > Chloroflexales > Herpetosiphonaceae > Herpetosiphon > Herpetosiphon giganteus. The sequence continues at coordinate 116,312 of NZ_JAFBCZ010000006.1, forward strand.
CCAAGATCAAAGTGGTGGCGTTGGATAAAACTGGCACGCTGACGACGGGCCAATTGAGCGTGACCCAAACCCTTGATCTTGGGCAACAGCCAACCGAATACTGGCTCAAAGCCGCAGCAGCGGTCGAAGCGTTCTCGGAACATCCGTTGGCTAAGGCGATTGTGAATTACGCCGAACAACACAACATCAGCGTACCAACGGCGGTTGATTTTCAATCGATCACGGGCATAGGTGCGCAAGCAGATGTGTATGGCCAGTTGATCCAAGTTGGCCGCCCACGCTTGTGGGGCGAGACGGTGCAAGCTCAAGCAGCCAAACTTGAGGCTGAAGGTGCAACCGTGATTGGGGTTGGCACAATCGACCAAGCATGGGGCCTCATTGCCTTGGCTGATACCGTGCGACCTGAAGCCAAGCAAGCGATTGCTGCCTTGCACGCTGCTGGCGTTGAACGGGTGGTGCTGTTAACTGGTGATAATCGGGCAGTTGCTCAACATGTGGCTAGCCAACTTGGCATCGACGATGTGCGGGCAGAATTGTTGCCTGGCGATAAAGCCAGCATGATTGAAGAATTGCAGCAAAGCTATGGCCCAGTTGCCATGGTTGGCGATGGCGTGAATGATGCGCCTGCCTTAGCCAAAGCCCAACTTGGTGTAGCCATGGGCGTTGCTGGCACCGATGTGGCCTTGCAAAGTGCTGATGTGTTGTTGCTCAGCGACGATTTATTGAAACTTGCTGAAGCGTTGCGGCTTGGTCGGCGCGCCCAACGGATTGTTTGGCAGAATATTGCTTTTGCTGGAAGTGTGATTGTTGTGCTGCTCATTTCGGCGCTTTTTGGCAATATTGCCTTGCCTTTGGGCGTAGTTGGCCACGAAGGCAGCACGTTATTGGTGGTCGCCAATGGTTTGCGCTTATTGCGGCGCTAACCAAACAGCATAAAGCTTAAGCCCAAAACCATTGCTAGCAACATACACCATGCCAAAGGGTCCTTGCTCAATTGACGATTCAGATTGGGCAAGGGCTTTTTGTAGGTATATTCGTGGCCACACTCAAGACATTGCACAAAAAAGCGAAACATATGAATACCTGAGTTAAGCAAGGGTTTCATATACTGTTTTTTGCTGCCACACTCAGGGCAAGCAAAACTCGCGTGCATATCTTTGGCATTCGGCACTTGATAATCGGCCATACAACAACTCCTCATTTGGTTGGGGCAATGATGCAATGATGCAGATTAATCGGAATTTCATCATAGCATGGCCCAACTTGGTTGAGAAGATTTAGCGTCGAATGCTCCAAGCAATGCCTGCTTGCAAGGTGCTAAATGTTGTCAGTTGATCGAGCTGTTGGCCAAATGCCACCAACGATTGGGCGATCTCTGGGCTAAGCCCGGTCAGCACGAGTTGCGCACCCAGCAAACGCACTGCATTGGCCGCCTTGAGCAACATTGCGGCGGTAAAGCCATCAATTTGGGCTACGCCCGTAATATCGACCAAGGCGATGCGTGCCCGTTGTTGCTCGATACCTTGCAGCAAGCTGCGCAAAATCTGGCTGGCCCGCGCTTGATCGATGGCTCCGACCAAGGGCATAACCAACATATCATCGCTGAAGGGAATCAGTGGCGTGGCTTGTTCGGCAATCACCACATCTTGGGCTTGAATCAATTGATCTTGCAGCGCCAGTTGTTTGGCTTGGCTGGCGAGAATAGTGGCCTGAAATTGATTGCGCTCGGTTTCAGCCGCCGTGGTTGCCTGCTGCGACTGCTCAAGCACGGCGAGGGTTTGGTTGATGCTGGCGGCTAGGCCCGCCACTTCATCATTGCCAACTACCGCAACCCGTTCATGCAGATTATTGGCCACATGTTTGATCTCGTTGCTGAGTTTGAGCACACGGCTAATCACGACCCGATTGAGCAAAAAGTAGAGGATCAATCCCCCAACAGCGGTAACTGCAGCAGTCAAAATCAACACAAATTGCAAGGCGTGCTGGCCATGATTATAAATTGTGCGTGGCCGAACGATATTGACGATGAGCGCAGGCTTGGCTTGCAGATCATCGATTTGTTGTAAACCGCGCAAGGCATGCTCATCAATTGGGCTAATCAGGCGCGGATTAGTGGCGTTGAGTTGCTGAATTGGGCCGCTTAAATCGATCGGCGGTTTAACTGCATCTTCCAAGCGAAAAGGAAATAAGGTTGTTGCTGCGAGCGCATCAAGCAATTGTTGGTCGAGATAACGCCCAAAAATCACCGTGCCACGGATTGGGCCTTGAGCTTGGCTATTAATAATTGGCCGCGCAGCAATTAACACAATTCGCTCTTGAAAGCGCACGATACCCAGATTGCGCTGATTTGGATCGCTAAACGTCGTTAATTGGGGCATTTGTTGCACGAAAGGCAGAAATTCGGGTGCTAAATCGCTAAATCTACCAGCATCGGCCATGCGTCCGTAGACCAAGGCTTGTTGCTGGTTCAGAAATGCCATCAGATTAAGTTTATAGCTGGCAAATACATCATCGCCAACATTATTGCTAATATAATCAGCCTCTGGCGCTTCGATAAAGGCGTAGGTATCATCCCACGTTGACCACGAAACTAAGGCCGTATCGATGCGATTTTGTTCGGCTTGCAGAGCATTCGCCACCCGATCAAGGTCAGTTTGCATTGAGCTGGTTTCGAGCGCTGCAAACGATTGGAGCAATAAGATTCGCAGTGGAAAAATCAAGACAATTACTAAGATCACAAGGCTGGTTGCAAGCACAATTGTTATTTGGCGACGCAGTGATCGCGTGCCAGTAAAAGGCGTAGATGCCATAAAAGAACCTTACTAGATTGCTGCGTAGAACGTTGCGCCTATGATAGCACGTTCTCTGTGCTTCTCTGTTTATTAATCCCCGCAGGATCGAAACCACGAAGCGCACGAAGATCGCGAAGGATTTCTTAGCCACGAATTGCACGAATTGCACGAATTATCTTTGTAATCCCCGACCCCTAGACCTCAAACATCGCTCCCCAATTCTTGTGTTCTATGCTCTCTATTTTGATTTTTGACTTCTGCCTTCTGATTTTTGCTTTTGCCTTTTGCCTTTCCTTTCATCCTTCATCCCTCATCCTTCACATAAATTCACCCTAGTAATTTAGGTAAAAATTTTTTATACTTTGGCTATTGATTTTCCTCAACGGTGTGCAATATTCATAATTCTCTCAGGGCACACCTGCAACTACCACCCGGAGGTCAGCATGCGCTTAGTTTATGGTCTTTTACTGCTGAGCTTAGTTTTTCTAAGCTTCGGAAGTGCCGCTAGCAAGCCCCCCAGCGCCACAATTCCACCAAAGTTGTATCTTCAACGGGGCACGATCGATCTCGCGGTGGCTAGCCAATCGAATCAGGCTGATCCATGGTTGCAGCCAATTGACGGGTATGCGGTTATTCAATTTAGCGGGCCGATTCTGCTTAAACAGCGCCAAGCACTGGTCGCAACGGGCCTAGAGATGGTTGAATATCTGCCCGATTATGCCTATTTGGTGCGTGGCTCAGCAACGCAGCAAGCAGCAGCCCGCACCATCGATGGCTTTTATGCACGCGGCGATTGGACCTTGGCCGATAAGGTTCAGCCTGGGTTGTTGAAATTGCTGCAAAGCGGTCGCTATCAAGGTTTGCCCTTGCGCACCATCGGTTGGGATAACCAATTGGCAAGCGCTGAACAAGCAGTTAAAGCCCAAGGCCTCACGCTCGATGCCATTCGCACGAGCGGTCAAATGCTGCAACTGGCCAACATGAGCGAAGTGCGCTGGATCGAAGTGGTCAGCACGCCCAAGTTAATCGATCAGTATGCGCGCCAAGTACAACAAGTCGAGCCAGTTTGGACTGATCGGCAGTTGTATGGCCAAAACCAAATTGTGGCCTATACCGATACGGGCTTAGATACTGGCTCGTTCTCAACCCTCAGCAGCGATTTTGCCAACCGCATTCATGCTACTCAGGTGCTCTCGGCAGGCAGTAATTGGGATGATAATCATGGCCACGGGACGCATGTTGCTGGCTCGATTGCTGGGAATGGAGCGCTTTCTGGCTCTAATCCCGCCAGCCATAGCTATAGCAACTCGATGGCAGGGATTGCGCCTGAAGCAAAGTTGGTGGTGCAAGCGTTTGAGGCTGATGCAAATGGCAATATCGTTGGCTTGCCAACCGATTTTTACCCAATGTATCAACAAGCCTACAATGCAGGCGCACGGATTCATAGCAACAGCTGGGGCGATCTGACGGGGCCAATCACGGATACTGAAGCCTCGTATGGTGGGTATCCATACAGCGCTCAGCGCACCGACCAATTTTTGTGGGAACACCCCGATTACACCATGCTGTTTGGGGCTGGCAATAGCGGGGCCGATGGCGAAGTTGGCGAGATGGGCTTTTGTACTGGCGGCAATGGCGTGGTTGACCCCGATTCGCTGTTGACCCCAGCCACCGCCAAGAATGTGATTACGGTTGGAGCAAGCGAAAGCCCACGCCCAACTGGTGGTTACACAGGCTTGCCCTGGCTGTTGCTGAGCTTTTGTTTTGCAACCGAGCCAATTCTTTCGGATACACTTTCGGACGATGCCAACGGCATGGCGGCGTTTTCATCGCGCGGGCCAACTGACGATGGTCGGATCAAACCTGATTTGGTTGCACCTGGCACCAATATCGTTTCTGCCCGTTCGTATGGCAGCGGCGCAAGCACCTTGTGGGGCGTGCACGAAACCAATGGCAACTATGTTTATTCTGGCGGTACATCGATGGCAACGCCGTTGGTTGCTGGCACGGTTGCCTTGATTCGTGAATGGTTAGCAACCAAAGGGCTGAGCACTCCCAGCGCAGCAGTGATTAAATCTATTGCGCTGAATACCACAGTCGATATTGCTCCAGGACAATATGGCACTGGCCCAACCCAAGAAATTCCTTACAATCGACCAAATAGCGTGGCTGGTTGGGGGCGTAGCAATTTGAGTTTTATCACCAAAGCAGCGCCGTATGATTTGTGGGTTGATGATCATGCGGCTGGCTTGAGCACAGGCCAAACCGTGAGCTACAACCACACCACCAGCCAACCATTAACCGTCTTGACCACTACCCAACCGTTGCGAGTAATGCTCAACTGGACTGATCCGCCAGCATCCTTGGCCGCCGCGCAACAACTGGTCAACGATCTTGATTTGGTGGTGATTGGGCCTGATGGCACGCGCTACTATGGCAACAATCAGAGCACTGGCGACCGCACCAATAACCTCGAAGGTGTGATTATCAATACGCCGCAACTTGGCGCATATCGCATTGAGGTTACTGCACATAATGTGCCAATTGCCAGCCAAGCCTATGGTTTAGCGGTAGCTGGGCCATTGCGCGAAGGCAGCGGCGGCGGTACGCCAACTCCAACAACCGGACCAACCAACACCCCAACAACTGGGCCGACCAATACCGCGACGGCAACCAACCCACCGACAATTACGGTGAGCACCACGCCAACCGCGACGACTGGCCCAACCAACACGCCGACGGCGACGAATCCACCGACAATTACGGTGAGCACCACGCCAACCGCGACGACTGGCCCGACCAACACCGCAACTACGGTGGTCAGCCAATATAAGGTTTGGGCACCGTGGGCTAGTAAATAAGCTCCGCTCAAGCGAAACCGCGATCAATGTTTTGATCGCGGTTTTGTTTTGCTCAAAAATCACCCTTGACAGCCCAATCAGCATTCTCTATACTCTTGATTGAACATTCAATCAATTTTTTGGAGTAGCGTATGACTGATGAACAAGGCGAGCGGCGCGAAGCGATTTTAGAGGCGGCGCGGGCCGAATTTGCTGAAAAAGGCTTTCGGGGAGCCACGATTAAATCGATTGCGGCGCGGGCCAACATTCAGTCTCCAGCCTTGATTTATTGGTATTTTCCGAACAAGGAGGCGCTGCTTGAGGCAGTTATGCAAGGCCAAATGCCGTTTTTGCAAACCACCCAATCGCTCGATGGGTTGCTCGAACGCGAGCCAAGCCAATTGCTGCCACTTTTGGCCAAAGGCTACTTGCAAGCAGGCGATAACCAGCGCACTGTCCAGATAATGCGGGTTATCCTGGGCGAAATGCTGCTTGGGCGCAATCCAACCGATGTGCTCAACCAGCAGTTTGTGCCGCAGGTCAAGCACTTTTTAGAGCGCTATTTTCAACACCAAATTCAGCTTGGCCGAATGCGTCAGCACGATACGCGCGCCAGCAGTCGGGCCTTTATGGGAATGTTAATGCCGCAAATGCTAAGCAAAGTTATTTTTCCGAGCCTCCAAGCAGACGGCTTAACCGACGACGAACATATTGAAACCACGATTGAGATTTTTCTGAACGGACTCACGCCAAAGGAGTAAACCCATGAACGCAGTTGAAGTTCGGGGCCTCACCAAACGCTACGGCAATGTCCACGCGCTGCAAGGCATCGATTTAAGTGTGCCAGAAGGCATGATTTTTGGCTTACTTGGGTCAAATGGCGCAGGCAAATCGACCTTAATCAAAGCCTTAGTTGGCGCACTCAAGCCCAATAGCGGCGACTGGCAGGTGCTCGGCCTGAATCCATTACGCGATCAAGCCAAGTTGCGCGCATTGATTGGCTATATGCCCCAAGGCGTAGCGCTCTACGAAGATCTTTCGGCGCGCGAAAATTTGCGCTTTTTTGGCAGCGCACACGGCGTACCAGAATTGGAACAACGGATTCAAGCAGCGCTTGAATTTACCGAATTAACCAGTCGCGCCGAGCATGCGGTCTATGGCTTTTCGGGCGGCATGAAAAAGCGAGTTTCGTTGGCCTGCGCGTTGTTGCACCAACCACGTATGCTCTTTCTCGATGAACCAACGGCGGCGGTCGACCCGCATCTTAAGGTGCGGTCGTGGCAACTTTTTCGCGAATTGGCCAACGCTGGCACAACCCTGTTTATTAGCACCCACTTGATGGATGAAGCGCTGCTCTGCGACCGACTGGCCATCCAACAAGCTGGCAAAATTTTGATTGTCGATACGCCACAGGCAATTTTGGAACATGGCCAAACTCAATTAACCATCCAAGCGGCTGGGCAAACCAGCAACCAGCAAATTGCCAGCACGCCCAGCGCCTTGGCTGAAAGTTTGCGTGGTTATGGGCTGAATCCAGCGGTGCAAACCATCGCCTTGCAACCAGATTCATTGGAAACGATTGTGTTGCGGATGTTGCAACAAAGCGAGGTGGCTAAATGAGCAGAATTTTGATTGTTGCCAAACGCGTATTAACCCAATTACGCCACGATAAACGCTTGCTTGGCTTATCGGTCATGGCTCCGTTGTTGATTATTTATCTGTTGAAAATTTTCTTCGATACCATGCCCAAGGGCTTCAACAATGCCCGTTATATTATGCCGATTACGGCCTTTATGGTGCATTTTTTGGCCTTTTTGCTGTGTGCAATTGTGTTGGTGCAGGAGCGTACCGCTGGCACTTTAGAGCGCATGTTTATCAATGGCTTTCGGCGCATCGAGATTATTGGCGGCTATGTGCTGGGCTATATTCTGCTGGCCACATTTCAGGCAGTCATTGCCTTGGCCGAGGCCTTGTGGCTGTTTGATTTGAGCTATGCTTGGGGGGATTTGGCGCTGTTGTTTGGGGTGATTTGGCTTTTAGCAATCACGTCGGTGATGCTGGGGATGTTTATCTCGACCTTTGCCCGCCACGAGGGCCAAGTGTTTCCGTTTATTCCGTTGATCATCTTACCGTCGGTATTTCTTTCGGGCTTGTTGATCAATCCTGAGCAACTGCCAACCTGGGCCAATTGGCTTGGCCATGCGTTTCCCTTGTTCTATGCCAACGATGCAATTCAAGAGATTATTGGCAAAACGCCAAGTTCCAGCGTTATTTGGACCAATATTGTGATTTTGCTTGGCTATGGTTTGTTTTTGTTAACCTTGGCTTCGCGCACCTTGAAAGATGTTGAGTGACCAAGAACAGAGAGCATAGAGCATAGAACATAAAGATTTGGCTATAGGCTAGAGGCTTTGGGCTATCGGAGATCGGGTAGAAACTTAAGATCCAAAGCCAATAGCCTATAGCCTCTAAACAACCTGCATAGATTAAACTGACCCCTGACCCCCAGCCCCTGACCCCTCGTCTCTACTCGTAACTCACATTCTCCAAGCTGGGCATGGCGGCGATCCAGATTGGGCCAGCAGGGAAGACGATTTCGGCCTCAGCGCTATCATAAAAGCGCAATGGCGCTGATTCGCTAGTTTTGCGCCACGTTGCTGCTTGCATCGAACCATTGGCAAAGACCAAGGCGCGACCTTCGCCAACCACTTGCTGGTCGATGCGGCCTTTGTCGTCGCCGAGAATTGGTGCTTCGAAAACTTCCATCGTCACGATACTTTTGAAGGTCAATTGTTGCTCGCTTACCGCGTCGATATGCGGTCTGCCGCGGCGCAAACGAGCATATTCGTTGGTGTCTGCGTTGTAGCGCCAGCCAGCAGGATCATCGGGGTAGATGAAGAAATAATCGATTGTGCTAATTGGCTCAGCAACTGGAGCTTCTGGGGCAAATAAATAGCCAACTTCGCTCACATCTGCTTGGGCGCTGGAGCTAGCGCGCTCGGCAACATACTTGCCAATTTCTGCGGCGCTGGTATACAAATTATGTGGGGCCTCGCGTTGCAACGAACGACGTGAATAATCGAAAATCTGGCGGCCTTCCAAGCTCACCAAATCAATATCAATTACTAAATCGTTGTCGTCGGCGGCTAAGCGCTCGAGGCCTTCGGGGCTACCGCCAGCATGGGTATAGACCGCGCGAAAGCCCATGGCCCATTGCACAAAGTAGAGCCGTGCCGAGCGCACCGGCCCCAAATCGCCTGCAACCTCAACCAAATCAGGGGTGAAAACCGCCATATAGCGCGTTACGCCATACTCGGCCAAGGCCTCAAACACAATCGCCGCTTGATCTAAGCCAGTTTGCGGATAGGCCGCAGGAAAGTTATCGATCATCGTGATGTAGGGGCGTTGCGTGAGCGTGCCACGCGCCATGGCTGGTCGCCCAGTCCGTGGGTCGCTGCTGATTGGCGTGGCGGTTGGCGCAAGTGTTGGGCTTGGCGGCGTGGTTGCGGTTGGCGCAAGTGTTGGGCTTGGCGGCGTGGTCGCGGTTGGGCTAGGTTGGGCTGGCACCGTCGCAGTTGGTGCTCCGGTTGTGCTGCACGCTGCTAAAATTAACAGCAAACTGATAAAAAACCATCGACGCATGCAAAACCCCCCATGAAAAAGCTAATTAGCGTGTATAAACAGCATGAGTTTGACCATTATGCAGCAACTTCCAATTATCTTTTTGCAAATTGGCTGCTAACGGCGAGCTTTTTGCAATATACACACAATTAATCTGATATTTGGTAAATAACGCTTGATAAATACCTTGCTCCTCGGCTAAACTCACTTCGAGAAAAAGCTCTTCACTATAGGGATCTGAGCGATTATCAATAATAACTGGTTTTTGTGGCACAAACCAAATTAACTCGCCACCATCGTCATATGTATTGTATAAATTGCCTTGACAGGTATTTAATGCATTAATCTCAGCTTGGGTAATCGTAGGAGTTTGGTTTTGCAACAGAATAACAATGATTGCAACAATGCTCATTCCAACAAATAAAAATTGATAGAATTTGCCATTATGCTTATTTATTGAAGTTGATGGTTTATTTGGCAACGAATTTATAACTAAGGGTAGCGAAATAATGACGAAAAAAGCAGTATTGCGCATTGATTTGAATGCTAAAATAGCGAAGATGATGCTTGCAGCAATAATCGTAAGCTGTTTGTGGTTGTTAAATAATTGTTTGTTTTTCCATACCGTAAAGCCGAAAATACCAAGCCAGACTAAAAGCAGATAATCTTGAGGCTTGGAAAAATCAAATGGCTGCCATTCAGAAATATATTTGTGCGCTGTGTTGCCCAATGAGCCTGCAATATACAACCATAATTTATAGCCTAATGGATTGACTAGCGTGATTAAACCACAAATAAGGTTGATAATAATAAACCGAGTTAATAAATGGCGATATTTAACCAAGCTTACCAGCAATGCTGCAACCAGAATAATGCCGCCGCTCGCAACTCCAGCATGCAAATTAGCCCAAACTAAAAATAATATAGGATAATAGATCATATTTTTGGGATGATCTAAGAGATACATTGTGATGACAATCCCTAAAATACTTAATATTTGAGGCCGAATGCTCCAGCTGCCCATACTGATGATGATTGCAAGCATAAAGATACAAGCATGCCAAATGGTTGTATAGTTGGTGGTTTTGGCGAGAATATACCATGTGGCAATTGTAATTAAGCCACTACCAACGATTAATAATGGTGCCTTTCCAAGATAAAATAATAAATAGAATAATGTCGCGCTTAACCATTCATGATTTGGCCAATCAGCGCCAAAAATACTATGACTATAAATATCGGTAGTCGGAATGAGCTGATTATGAATCACATCTTGGCCGATGCGTAATAGCCACCAGGTATCACTTTGAATTGGAATAAGCAATGAAATCGTGATCAGTAATAATCCGGTTAAGCATAAAAGAAAATATTCGATCGTCCAAGTTTGCGGATTACGCCATGATTTTTGCATTGATCGAGGCTCCTTCGCTGATTGTTGGGATTATTGCTTATGCCAATACCATTGTGAAGGAATGTAAATTGCGCCAAATTGCTCGCCAATTGAGGCTGCATAAACCCGCAAATCGTGCTTGCGATCGTGATGATCATACGGATGGGTCAGGGTATGATCGTACAAGGCAACCGAAAGCTCGTAATTGCCTTCGAGCAGTGGCAAATTCTCGATGTGATAATCTACATAGCCTTGTTCGGCAATTTCGGGAATTTCGAGGCCAGCAAAGCGCGAATTTGGCCCATTGATATGAAAGCCAGTGCGATGGTGAATTGCAACCCCAAAAACAGGTTTTTCAATTGGCTCGTGGGCTTGGTAGTGCATGCGAATGGTCAAGGCTTGGCCGGTAGTCGCGGTCTGAATCTCTTCGCCATCGGCGTTGAGCAATTCAACTTTGTAGATTTCGGCCTCGCGGCTGCCCCAACGCCGAGGATCGAATTCAACAGCTGGCTCGGGCGCTACTTCTTCGCTTTCTGTTTCGCTGCTGACAACTTCTGGCTCGGGAGCTTCAGCGGCTTTTTCGGCCTCAATCCGCTCTGCATCGCGTTGGTTGGTTTCGGCCAAATAGTCATCAATCGTTTCGGTTGGCGTGCTATCAACCATCAAATTGCCATGATGAAACCACAAGGCGCGATCACACAAATCGCGCACTTGGCCCATGGCGTGTGAAACGAACAGAATCGTCTTGCCACGGCGCTTGAGTTGATAAATGCGGTCGAGACATTTGCGCTGGAACAATTCATCGCCGACCGCCAGCACTTCGTCGGTAATCAAAATATCGGGATCGACGTTGATTGCCACGGCAAAGCCCAAGCGCATATACATGCCCGATGAATAGTGCTTGACGGGCATATCGATAAATTCTTCTAGCTCGGAGAAGCGGATGATTGCTGGGACTTTTTCGGCCATTTCGGCGCGACTGAACCCAAGCAGCGAACCATTCAAAAAGATATTTTCGCGGCCTGTGAGGTCGGGGTGAAAGCCCGAACCAAGCTCCAGCAAGGCCGAAACCCGCCCGTCGACCACCACTTTGCCACTGTTGGGTTGCAAAATGCGTGTAATCAGCTTGAGCGTTGTCGATTTGCCGGAACCGTTGTGACCAATCAGGCCAACCGTTTCGCCGCGATTGATTTTAAAACTGACATCGCGCAAGGCCCAAAAATCTTCATCGGGCACTGCTTGGGGCTTGAACAAGCCTGCGATGCGTTCCTGAATGCTATTGCGCCGATCGCGCTTGATCGTAAAATGCTTCGAAACATTCTCAAAAATAATCATCATTGCCTCGCTTAGAGTTCTTCGCCAAATCGGGCGCTGTAATGGTTGAAAACGTAGGCTCCGAAACACAGCACAATCAAGGCGGTGAGGCCAGTTCGCGCCACGCCGTCGAGGCTTGGCAAGCCAGGCGTTGGATAATCGGGAACATTCGTGACCCCACCATAGGCAATATCGCGATAGAAATCGACAATTGAGGCCATGGGATTGAGCCAACGCACCAGTTTGGCATAATTGGCGCTAGCAATATTATCTAAGGGATAGAAAACTGGCGTGATAAAAAACCACAGTTGCAGCACAATCCCCATAATATGCGAAACATCACGATAAAACACGGTGATCGACGATAAAAACAGAATCATGCCCAAAATAAACATGCTTTCGATGATGATAATCACTGGCATCAATAAAAGTGTTGCTTTGATTGGCGCGCCAGTAATAAACATAATCAAAAACATAATTGGCAACGCCAGCATGAAATTCACCAAATTGGAAATTAATGTGGTGATTGGTAAAATTTCACGGGGAAAATAAACTTTCTTGATTAAGTTGGCGTTGCTGATTACGCTCATCATACCTTCAGCCATGCCGCCAATAAAATAATTCCACGGTAATAACGCCACCATCAAGAAAATATGAAAATGGCGAATATTGGAATTGAGCAGCAGGCCAAAAATTAAATAGAAGATCGAAATCATCAACAATGGGTTGAGCAACGACCAAACGTAGCCCAAGGCCGAATTTTTGTAGCGTGAACGTAAATCGCGCAAGACCAAGTTGCGAATGAGCTCGCGATAGGCCCACAGCTCACGCACTTTATCGACAATCCCGATTGCGCGATCGGCCAGCACCAACAAAATGCCGCCAACGATTCCGACTGCCAAGGCCAAACCAAATTTGAGCGCAAAATTTTGCGAACGGGCTTGAGTTGGCAACAACGCCGCTTGTTTGACATAGGCTGCGCTGGCTTGGCTATCATCGGATTGGTAGCGCGGGTCGGAGTAGAGCACATCGGTCAAGATTGTACCAATTAAGCCGCGCGCGGTTTTGAGGTCGCGGGTGCGTTCGGCTGCTAAATCTGGTTGGCGTAATTCTACGGCAATCTGATCGAAGCGCACCTCAAATGCCCGCACCAAATCATTGAGATCTTCGGCGTTGATGGCTGGTAGTTCAGTGCTGGCGTGCAGCGAAAAATCAAAGGCTTGCACACCGATTAATTCGCGCAAACGGCGACCAAGCTCATTGTTGGCTGGCTGATTTTTGAGCAATAAACCAAGCTCATATTCCATCAAGCGGCGCAAACTATCGCGGCCACCAGCCGCCCGCACCTGCTGAATCAGCTTTTGGGCGGTGTAATCGGCGGCGGCTTGGGCATCTTCTGGCGAGGTGGCTTGGGCAGTCAGAATTAAACTGCCATCAGCAGCGGGCGCGGCACAGGCTGAGCCAAAGGTATTGCTGCCAAATTTAGGCAAAATGCTTTTGACCACATTGCGGCTAGCATCGCACAACTGATTTTGCAAGGCTTGCTCGGCCATAAAACTGCGATAGCGTTGCGGATTAAGTTGAATTGTGGCGCTTGCATCGTATTGAACTGTTTGGAAAAACAGAGTTGGCGCTGAAATCAGCACAGTCATGCCAATTGTCAGCAACAACAAAAACCAATGAAAGCCGCCTAACCGACGACGTTTGCCATTTACGGTACGTGCGGCGTTGATGGTTTGAGCCATATCGTAATCTCCTCGGCGGAGTTTGCTGGTAAATCAAGAATCAACCGATGGTGGGCCTGATCAAAGCTGCCTTTATCGCTGCCAGTGCTTTCGGCAGGCAGCCGCAAGCTGAGCTGTGCCAAATCGAAACGACTTTGGTTGGCTAGGCGAATCTGGAGTTGTTCAGGAGTTTGTTCGATGGTGAGTTGAATGGATTTGAGCGCGCGCCAGCGGTCGGCAATCTCCGGCACGGTGGCTATCCACGCTTGAGCAGCAACCGCCTGTTGAATAGCGGTTTGCCAAACGGCGATTTGCGCAGGGTTATAAATTTCGTAATTATGAGCATACATATCGATTACGCCGCCGCTGGCCATGGCCTGCTGCAAATAGGTGGTTGCAGTGAGTGCGGTTTGTGGCGTGAGATAGACATCGGGCAAAGCAACCAAATCGTGGCCTGGCAATTGGCGCGGTTGCCACCAACGCCGATCAATCAACAAGTGGCGATCGTTTAAGCCGCGTTGGATGTTGGTTGCATCGAGCACCCGCGTCCGCACGACGGTGCGAATGCCTGCGCTACGCAAGGTTTGCCAATGGGCTTCAGTTACGCCGTCGCTGCCGCCATAGGGAAACGCGAGGCTGCTAGCGGGGGCAAGCCCTTGGCTGATTGCCAAATCGTGCCACTCGCTGCTGTCGCTGGCTAACTCGTTGGCCTGAGCAAAACCAACGTACATATGGCTAAATGTATGGCTTTCGATCGTTTGTTGGGCGGCCTGTAATGGCGCAAGCAAATCGCCAAAATACCAAGCAGGATCGCTCTCGACCGTGCCGTAGGGATCGTGGCTGAACCATGGCGTTTGTGACCAATCGATGGTTTGCCAACGGCGTGGCGTGCTGGCAGCCCAAGCAAAAGTTGGGTCGCCCATCCAAGTGCGGCGCTCTTGGTTGCCGAATAAAAAATTGTAGCCATTGCCAAACCATGTGCCGCGAATCCGATGTGGCGCAAATAAATCGAGCAAATTGTGCGTGCCTTGACGTGCTTGCAAGCCCAAACTGGTGGCGCTGCTAATGGCATCAGTTGGCAAACTGAGCGAGTGAATCGCCCCGCCCATAGCTGTTTCCCAATCGACGCTAAAACTCACGGCGGCAACCGCACCTTGTGGATAGGGTTCGATATAGATGCCTGCTGCGGCCATGCTCAAATTATCAAGATAAATTGTGTCATCGGAAAGCGCGTGGATTGAAATTGCAACCCAAGCAGCTTGGCTGGGGCTTGGCTCGGTTTCAACCAGTAGTGGAGTCCAGGTTGGATCGCCTTTGCTATCGAAGCCCAGCAAGACTGGGGTTTGTTTATCAAGCCGAATATCATCGCCAACTGTATCGATCCAATGCACCCAAACCTGAATTTGCGCGCCAACACTGCTGCGTTGGGTGCCAGGGTCGATTAATGCTTGGAAGCCAAGCCGATAGCGCTGGCCTGTTTGCGCCGTGAGGCGTGGCGAGCGGGCAAAACTATTGACCCCGTAGAGTTGCAAACTATAGCTATCGTCGAGCACATACCCATTGGTGGTATCGGCGCGTTTGAGGCCATTGCCTGACCAGCCATCGGGAATGCCGTTATCAGCAGCGCTGCGCCAATCGGCGTTGGCCAGAATATTGCCGCCAGTCCATGTGCGTGGCGAGCGATCGGGGCGCAACCATTGAGCGATCAGTAGGCCGCCAAGGCCAAACAAAGCCATGGTCAACATAATAAATATCGAGGATTGACGAAACCGCTGCATGCAAAGCCCTTCGAGTTAGTGCGTGCTAAACGCAATAGCGCATTTTAACACAGGGCTGGCGGCTTGACAAAAAAATAGCCTTCAGCGATTTAGCTAGCTAGGCCCAGCCACCCGCGTTGCTGCACTACGATTGGGCTGCTAGAACGAGGGCAAGCCAGCGCGGCGGCGTAGCCAGCAGGCGCTGCGAGCGGCTGAACATGCCATTGATCGACAGTATTTTCGCGGTTCCATTCGAGGGCTTGCTCAACGTGCGGCTCGATCGAAACCGCGAAACTGGAGAGTGGCAGCGATAACCCCATGCCATGGGCTTTGAGATAGGCTTCTTTGCGCGTCCAGCAGCGAAAAAATGCCGCAGTCTGATTCTCGGCATTCAGCACTGCTTGGCGCTCGCTGGGCGCAAAATAATGTTGCACAATGCTCGCCAAGTCGTCGAGTTGGCGTTCTTGCTCAATATCCACGCCGATGGTGTTGAATTGACTTAGCCCAAGCAAGCCGTAGTTGCCAGCATGTGAGAGGTTAAAGCTCAGTTCAACATCCGCCAGCAAGGGCTTGCCATAGCTATTTTGGCTGAATGAAAGCTTCGCTGGATCACGATCAAGATATTCGGCCAAAATTAGGCGCATTGCGCCACGGCAAATCGTGTAGCGCAGCTGATCGCGCTCGAAGTGAAAGCGTAGTGCTCGCGCTTGCTCCTCAGGGTTGAGCACAGCCCAAAAGCGGCTCCGTTGAGGTCGCAGCCGCGTTAGGTCGATCAGCCAAATGTCGATGGTGTTAGCATTTAAGCGCATAGATAGTATAGAACATAGAGCATAGAACATAGAGCATTTGATCCACGAAGGACACGAAGAGCACGAAGATTGTTTAATTCTTAACTTCTTAGCGTAACTTCGCGTTCTTCGCGGTTATAACTGAGCCTTTTTGACTTTTGACTTCATCCTTTGCTTGTCGTGGCGATTATACCATCGGCTTGGGCTTGAATCGTATCGCGGTCGCTGGCAATTTCAGCATCGGGAATCGCATCGGGCAGCGCATCTTCCATATAGCGCAATGGTCGATAGTTGAAGCCAATTACGGCCCAAATTGCCGCAGCCAAGCCAACTACCACCATCAACAAGCCAATCCCACGGTCGGGGCCAACCCCGAAGAGCCAACCCAAACTGTTGCTGAGTGCACCATTTGGCTCAAGCAACGGGCCAAACAGCGTATCGGCCAACGGGCCAGCCAGCCAATAGCCAAGCGGAATGCTGAGCATGGCCAGCATTTGGTTGGTTGCTTGCACCCGCCCTTGCAACTCCAAGCCAACCTTGGTCTGGATGAGCACTTGCCAGTGGGCATTGACCAACGAAATGGTGAACCACATGCCAAACATCGCCAACGCCACCAGCCATGTTGAGGGCCGCAAGCCTGCCAAGGCAATGAAAAAGCCTTCAAGAATCACGAAGCCAACCATGCCCTCGGCGCGGCGTTGCAAACCACCCCACAAACTCATAAACAAGCCACCGAGAAAGCCGCCCAAAGCACAGGCTGCGCTGACAATGCCTAATTCGGCAGGCCCGCCAAACGAGAGCACTAACGGACTCATACTGATGCTGGCGATGCCAAACCAGATGTTGCCCAAGGCAAAAAACAGCACCATCGCCACGAGGCTTGGTCGCTTGATGATATATTCCCAGCCGCGCACAATTTCGCGCAACAATGGCTCCTCGCGCTTGTGATAGAGCGTGTTGGGGAAGCGAACCAAGAACAGCACACCAATTCCCAAGCTAAACGAGATGAAATCGAGCAAAAAGACTCCGCCCAAGCCAAAAAATGCCACCATTCCACCAGCAATAAATGGCGCAATCAAGCCGCCCGTCGCCGAGCCAAGCTGAATCACGCCGTTGGCATGGCCAAGATATTGTTTGGGTACAAGCTGGGTCATGGCTGCTGCATAGGCTGGGCGCTGGAAGGTTCCAGCAATCGAGCTAACTGCTGCCGTGAGGTAAATATGCCAAACCTCAAGTTTGTTGGCCCACAGTAACATGGCAACAACAATTGTCGAAAGCCCAGCAATTGTATCGGCAATAATCATAATCCAGCGCCGATCCCAGCGGTCGGCAATTGCTCCTGCCAAGGGCGAAACCACCAAACTTGGCAGCATCGAGGCGATTGCGGTAAAGGCAAAATCGCTGACCGTGCCAGTGCGCTGATAAATCCAAATGCCCAAGGCAAAGCTCGATAAACTTGAGCCAAGCATCGAAACCAACTGGCCCAAAGCGACCATAAAGAAAATTCGTAGGCTGGGCATGCTGGCTTTGCTGGGTTTGGTTTTGATTGCTGTGGCTTGGATTGGCACTGGTTGTTGCCATTGCTCAGTTTGTTGCTCGATAATTTGGCCCAATTCGCTGGCTTGATGTTTGAGAAAATAATGGCCAGCATGGGGAATCACATGCAGCGTCACGTCGTTGCTGAAGAATTCCCATTCACGATAGCGCTCTTGGTAATATTCGGTCGCTCGATCCATCTCGCCGATAATACAGGCGATCGGAGCTTTGAGCTGCTGCGGCTGTTTTTGGGCAAAAGCTTGGGTAAAATAGCGCTCAACTTCACGCGCATCATGGCGCAAACTGCGCATCACAAAGCTCTGTTCCGCCGGATCGACAATTTCGGTGAAGCCACCCAAGGCGCGCAGAAAATCGCGATACGTTCGATCCGACATCCAGCGGTCGGCGGGCATAAGTTTGTTGAGCAATTCAAAAAAACGGCCAGGCACACGCGCCGCCGGAAAATTACCGCCCAACACAATACCCTGCACGTCGCGGCCTGCTTGCTCCAACAAACGGCCAATTTCGACGGTCATGGCGCTGCCAACACAATGGCCATAGAGCACAATTGGGCCTTGGGTTGTGCTCTGAATTTCGTTGGCAAGCTGGCTAGCAACGACTTCTAAGCTTTGCAATGGCTCGTCGGGGCGGCTAAAATCGTGGCCAGGTAGCTCGGCGGCCAATAAACGATAGCCCTTGGGCATGGCTTGGGCCAATGGTTGATAGGTGATAGCGCTGCCGCCACCATAGGGTATCGCCACAATTGTAGTGTGCTGCTTGGCCTGCGCTTTGGTCAATTCATAGAGCATGCCGCTCGCAGCGCTGCTTGCGCCCGCAAGCTGGGCAGCTAATTCGCGTACCGTTGGATATTTGAACAGGGTCATGACGCTGACATGGCTGCCAATTTTGCGCACAACCCGAATTGCTTTAAATGATTCGCCGCCTAAATCGAAGAAATTATCGTTGATGCCAACTTGATCAAGCGCCAAAACGTCGGCCCAAATTCCAGCCAATTCATGTTCGAGCGGGCTTTGCGGCGCAACATAGCTATCGAGATTGCGCTCGCTGCTGGGGGTTGGCAAGGCACGGCGTTCGATTTTGCCATTTGGGTTGAGCGGCAGCGCATCCAATTCGACAAAGGCGGTTGGCACCATATAATCGGGCAAACTGTTGCGCAGCGCCTCACGAATGCTGCCAATATTCAAGCTCTGGCCTGCTTCGGGCACGATGTAGGCAACCAACCGTTTATCACCTGGCGTGTCTTCGCGCAGAATCACAACGCTATTGGCGACATGGGTTTGGGTTTGCAAGGCAGTTTCAATCTCGCTTAATTCAACTCGATAGCCGCGAATTTTGACTTGCAGATCGATTCGACCCAAAAATTCAATCGCGCCATCAGGCTGGTAGCGCACCAAATCGCCGCTACGATAGAGCCGTGCGCCTGTTTCAGCACTAAATGGATTGGGCACAAATCGCTCGGCAGTGAGATCGGGTCGCCCGATATAGCCACGACCCACGCCTCCACCGCCAACGTAGAGTTCGCCTGGCACGCCTTGCGGCGTTGGCTGCATGTGGCGATCGAGCACATAAATTTGCACATTGCCCAAGGGCCGCCCAAGTGGCACGCTGCTGCTTGGGTAGCGCGGCTGTCTCGGAATCGGGTAGGTCAGCATCGAAACCGTGGTTTCGGTTGGCCCATAGTGGTTTTGCAGCTGCACGCTGGGCTGAAGTTGGCGAATATCGCCAAGTTGCTCCCACAAACTGGCCTCGCCCGCCAAAATCAGGCGCTGCTTGGGAATCACATCAGCCAAATTGCTCAGACCGCGCATGGCCTCAAAATGGCTTGGCACCAGTTTCATCACATCGATCCGATGCTGGCGGAAGTAGGCGGCAAAGGCCTCGGGATCGGTGGCGCGTTCGTAGGCCACGATATGCAATTCGCCGCCGCTACACAAGGCTCCATAGACGTTGGTTGTGCCAAGGTCGGCGGCGAAGGTCGAAACTAAGGCATAGCTCCAGCCATCTTCGGCTTCAATTCGTTGCAATAAGCCTTGAATATAATTGACATAATTGCGGTGTTCGATTGCTACGCCTTTGGGGCGACCAGTCGAGCCAGAGGTAAACAGCACATACATCAAACTGCGTGGATCGATCGCCAAATTCAGGTTGTGGGTTGGCGCTTGGGCAATTGTCGGCCAAGCCTCGTCAATGCAGATCACCTCAAGATCGAGCGTTGGCAATTCGGCAGCTAGCTCGGCGTGGGTAATCAGCATTCCAACCGCGCCATCTGCAAGCATCGCGCTGATACGATCTTGGGGGTAAATCGGGTCGATTGGCACATAGGCCGCGCCCGCCTTGAGAATCCCCAACGCGCCCACCAACAAATCCAGCGAGCGATCGATAAACAACCCAACCCGCATATCGCAGCCGATGCCACGCTGGCGCAAGCTGTGAGCTAGTTGGTTGGCGCGTTGATTGAGTTCGGCGTAGCTCAGGGTTTGGCCTTCAAAATGCAAGGCTGTGCGCTCTGGCACGCGTGCCGCTTGGGCTTCAAACAAGCTCACAATTGAATCAACCGCAGGATAATTGGCGCTGGTGCTGTTCCAGGTTTGCAGCAATTGTTGGCGTTCGCTGCTGCTCAGCAAGGGCAAATGCTCGATGCTGGCATCGGGATTGGTCACCGCATATTCCAACAAGCTATGGAAATGGCTGGCCATGCGTTCGATCGTGCTGCGCTCAAATAGATCAGTGTTGTATTCGAAGGTGGCACGATTGGCGGCTAAATTCAGATTAATATCAAATTTAGCGCTGCCAGTTTCAATTGCCCCGCCAAATTGCAAGCCAAATTCACCTGAATCGACCGTTTGAATGCTGGTGGTTTGGTGCACAAACAAGGCTTGAAACAGCGGGTTATGGCTCAAACTGCGTTCGACTTTGAGCACATCAATTAAATGTTCGAGCGGCATATCTTGGTGCTCGAAGGCCGCCAACGAGGTTTGGCTCACTTGGGCAATCAGGCTGCGAAAGCTCGGCGAACCAGCCAAATTGACCCGAATTGGCAAGGTATTGACGAAAAAGCCGATCAAATTTTCGATTTCGCGACGGGTGCGGTTGGCAATCGGCGTACCAATAATCAGATCGTTTTGGCCGGAATAGCGATAAAGCAAAACTTGAAAGGCCGCCATAAACAGCATAAACGGCGTGGCCCGTTCTTGGCGGCTCAAGCGCTCGACGGCCTCAACCAAACTCCATGGCAAATGATATTCGAGCGTCGCGCCGAGATCGCGTTTGACCGCTGGCCGTGGATGGTCGGCTGGCAAATTGAGCAATGGCAAGCTGCCGCTCAATTGAGTTTGCCAAAAATTCAAATGTTGATTGTAAACTTCTTCGAGCACATAGCGTTTGTGCCAAACCGCAAAATCGGCATATTGAATTGGCAGCGCTGGTAGTTCAAGTTGCTCGCCACGTAGCCCCGCTTCATACAGCTGGCCCAGCTCGCGCAGCAAGACCCCAATCGACCAACCATCGCAGGCAATATGATGAATCGTCAATACCAATTCAGCGTAATCATCAGCCGTTTGCAATAACAAACCACGCAACATTAAATCTTTAGTTAGATCAAACGGCTGTTGACTGTGGCGCTCGATCTGCTGCTGGCGTTGGCTGGCTTGCTGCTCGCTGCTCAAATTTCGTAAATCAACAAGCTCCAAATCGAGGCTATGGAATGGCTGAATAACTTGCACTGGCTCATCATTATGCACTTCGATCGTGCTGCGCAGCACTTCATGGCGCTGAATAATTTTATCAAGACATGTCTGCAATACAGAAACATTAATTTCGCCCACAATGCTGAATGTAGCAGGAATATGATAAGCGGCACTTGCTGGCTGCCACTGACTTAAAAACCACAGGCGTTGTTGGGCAAACGAAAGTTCAAAGGCTGGGCGTTCGCC
Organism: Herpetosiphon giganteus; assembly: GCF_016907925.1. Taxonomy (GTDB): domain Bacteria; phylum Chloroflexota; class Chloroflexia; order Chloroflexales; family Herpetosiphonaceae; genus Herpetosiphon; species Herpetosiphon giganteus. The sequence goes on from NZ_JAFBCZ010000006.1 coordinate 138,027, forward strand.
GACGCGGGCCAGTGCGGGAATGCTGGGCGCTGGCTTGGCTGCTTGGCGTTGGCGCAGACGTTGGGCCAACAAGGCGCGGCGTTCTGGCGAAAGATCTTCGAGTTGGCGGGCGACTTCGGTCATACTTGCTCACCTCGGCGTTGTTTCAGGCGTTGGGCGAGGAGCGCTCGTTGTTCAGCAGGCATGGCTGCCAACTGCGCTGCCCGTTGCACGTTGCGGTCGGGAGTTAAGCTCGGCACAAGGCTAGTTTGGCGTGGTTGCAAATTGAGAAAATACTGTTCAAACTTTTCGATGCCAATGTTGTTGAGAAAATTGAGCGCTGCTGCTTGCGAGCGCTGAGCCAAATCGTTGTAATGCTCGCGATCATTCAACAAACGGCGCAAAGTTGCTTCCCAAGGCGTAACATCTTGCGGCGGCACAACTGGAATTGCGGTATACACTTTGGCTGAAATGCTGCTATATTCGCGAATTTGGTTGACTGGCAGCAAATATTCCACGCCTAACTTGGCTTCGGGCAAGCCGCCAACATCGCTGGCCAACACCGGAATGCCGCGTAACATCGCATCGACCACGACTTGGCCAAACGATTCGCCCCACAGCGATGGCACCAACAACACTTTGACATGCTTGAGCACCTCGTTCATATCGGGCGAGGGCTGAATAAATTGCACATTCGGCAGCGCTTCGAGAATCGCGCGATCTTTGCCGGTAGTTGACCAGGTTGGTACGGCAGCAAATTGCATATCGGGCATGCGCTGGGCTAATTCAATAAAAATTGGGCTACCCTTGAGCATCGATGGATTGATCATCGTGACCGCGCCTTGATCGAAGTTGGCCAAAAATGGAAACGGCCCTGCGCCATATGAGGGAAAGCGCAGCACGGTCGAATCGAGGTTGCCCCATTCCTTGGCGTAGCGTTGCAAATATTCGCTCACGCAGATTAAATCGGCCATTTGTTGCAAGGTGCGGGTTTTGGTTGGGTCGTCAACGAAGCATTCGGGGCCGAATGGCAAGGTTGCTTGGCTATGCGAGAGAAACACTGCGCGGCCTGGATTGGCTTCGTGGGCGACTTCGACCCATAAGAACGAGCGATCCTCGGTGACAATCGTCCAATCGATGTTAAATTCGTTGCTGACGCGGTGAATTAGCTTGGTGAAGAAGCTCAGCGAGCCGCCCGAAGCATAAACATCAACCCCATTCATGTGATAATGCACCATGTCGGGATCGCTGGCATCGACCACCTGAATTTGGCGTTGTTCAAGCTGCTTCAATAATTTTTCTTTGCCGTTTTTTTCGCGATTTTCTTCTAGTGGATAGAGTACGATGCAAGTGTGGCCGCGCTCCACGAGGCCTTCCATCAAAAAGCGGTTGGCTTTGTGCGCCCCGCCGGAGACGAACAAATAATCAAGCGGCTGAATCAGCAAAAAATTCATGCGGTAATCGCTCCTTCATCGGCCAACAGAGCTTGAATTTCCTCATCCGAGAGGCCATCGAGTTCATCGAGCAAGGCTGCCAGTTCTGCATCGTCGGCGTTGGCAATTTGATATTGCTCGATTAGTTGTGCCGTAGCGGCGATGGTTGGCTCGACTCCGAGCAAAACCGAAAGTGGAATTTCGACCGCAAACGTGCTGCGAATTGCCGAAACAATTTGGGTTGCCAGCAGCGAGTGACCGCCAGCATCAAAGAAATCATCAAGCACGCCAATGTTGGGCGTATCCAAAATATTCTCCCAAATTGTGGCAATTTGCTGTTCGAGCGGCGTGCGTGGAGCAACGTAGTTTTCGCTAACGGTCAGCAAGGCAAAATCTGGCTCGGGCAGGGCTGCAACATCGAGCTTGCCGTTGGGTGTGCGCGGCAATTCCTTTACGACGGTGTACGAGAGCGGTACCATATATTTGGGCAGCATGCTCTCCAAGTAGCGATACATATCGCGATAGTAGGGCATAACTTCGCCGTGCAACACCAAATAGGCGACCAAGCGCTCAGTCTGGTTGTGGTCGTGATGCAAGGTGACAACGGCGTGGCGCACGTTGGGATATTCCAACAACAACATTTCAATTTCCGCAGGATCGATGCGATAGCCACGATGCTTAATTTGATGATCGATCCGTCCGCGAAACTCAAGGCTGCCATCGCTCAAGCGCCGCACCAAATCGCCAGTGCGATAAACGCGACTGCCAGCTTGCGCGCTCCATGGATTGGGCAAAAAGCGTTCGGCAGTTTGATCGCCAAGGCCGAGATAGCCGTGCGCAAGACCAACGCTGCTGACCAAGAGTTCACCAACGGCCTCGCCTTCGAGCAAATTCAAATCCTGATCGACAATATAGATTTGGCTATTGCTGATAGCATTGCCGATGCTGACCGCCATGCCATAGCGCAAAGGCTGGCTCATGGTGGCGCAAACCGTCACTTCGGTTGGGCCATAGGCATTGATAAAGCGTCGATTTGTGCCCCAGCGCGCCACAATTTCCGCTGTGCAAGCCTCGCCTGCCGATACGATCGTTTGCAAATTGGGCAAATCGCGTGGATCGAGCAAGGCCAAAACCGAAGGCGGCAGCGTTACGACCGTAATCTGATGATCGCGCAGCGTCGTCAATAAATCGGGGCCTGGTAAAAGATCGTTCGTTGGGGCTACAAACAAAGTCGCGGCCTGAAAAAAAGCCGTGATCATTTCAGAAATCGAGGCATCGAAGCTGGGCGAGGCAAATTGCAACACCCGTGATTGGCTAGTGATGCCAAAGCGTTCACTTTGGGCAACCGCCAAATTGGCCAAGCCCCGATGCGGCACGAGCACACCTTTGGGCTTGCCAGTTGAGCCAGAGGTATAAATGATGTAGGCCAAATCGTCGACGCTAAGCTGATGCACAGGAGCGCTCGTTGGTTGTTGTTCTAGCTCAGCAGTTAATTGATCAAAGATGTGCAATTGGCGATCAGGCAATTGGCTAGCGGTAAGCTGGCTGGCCAAAACCACGTTTGCGCCGCTATTAGCCAACATATATTTGAGTCGTTCTTGGGGATAGCTTGGGTCGAGCGGCAAGTAGGCTGCGCCCGCCTTCCAAATCGCAATTGCAGCAATGATGGCCTCGGTTGAACGCTCAAAACAAGCGCCAACCACTGCGCCACGGCGGATACCTTGGCTGTGTAAATAATGCGCAAGCTGGTTGCTGCGTTGCTCAAGCTCGGCGTAACACAGCTTAAAATTGCTGGTCGCAATGGCAATAGCCTGTGGCGAATGCTGGGCGTGCGTGCTGAGAACATCGGGCACAAAAAGCTGGCCCATGCGGTCGGCGGTGATCGGCGCTAATGTCGCTATTGACATAACACGGCTCCTTCGCATCGTTTCAGATTGTAGTTTTAGCATTGTTGCGATGCCTATGGGCGCAGCGATAGCCTCAGCGCAACCGCCAAAGGCCCCAGGCAGGGCATGGGAAATCTGGTTGGGGATTGATTAAATGACACGACTCTTCAAGGCCATACTATACGCCAAAGCCTTGGCCTTTGTCAATTTGTTGGATGAACAAACAATTGAACAGATATGAAATGTTCTACGATTATCTGTAGCTTAATCGGCTAAACAAGCAGCCAAAAAAACAACCGGATGCTGAGCAATTACGCCTGTGCCAGCTTCAATCTGATGCCGACACGACATGCCTGCTGCCAAAACTGGCTGTTGACTTGTGCGAACTGCTGGAAACAGGCGTTGCTCGCCACAAGCCATGGAAATCTCGTAATGCTCGTGCTCATAGCCAAACGAGCCAGCCATACCACAACAGCCGCTTTCAATTTCTTGCACCGCGAGGTTGGGCACAAGTCGCAACATCGCCAGCAATGGGCTAGTGCTGATCAAGGCTTTTTGATAGCAATGGCCATGCACCAGCACCTGATCTGCGGGCAATTGCTGATTCCAACGCCATGTAACGCCTTCAGCAGCCAATTTGACCAGAAATTCTTCAATAAAGTAGCTTTGAGCAGCCACAACCTTCGCCGCATTGGTTGGCACTAAAGCTGGGTATTCGTCGCGAAAGCTGGCGATACAGCTTGGCTCCAAGCCAATAATTGGCACACCCAACTCAGCAAATGGCGCAAGCAGTTTGATGTTGTGTTCAGCATTGGCGCGGGCTTCTGCCAACATGCCCTTTGAGATTAGTGGCCTGCCACAACAGCGCCGTTCGTTGATCACATACACTTTGTAGCCCGCAGCGCTGAGCAATTTCACCGCCGCTTGGCCAATCTGTGGCTCGTTGTACAGCGTAAACGTATCATCCCAAAGAATTAATGGGCCACGCGGCGCAGTTTGCTGCTGTTTGTGCTGCTTGAACCAAGCCCGAAACGAGCGCCGCGCTAATGCTGGCAATTGGCGACGTTGATCGATGCCCAAGCTGCGGTCGAGCAGCCAGCGCGTGATTGGCTGGGCTAGCAACCAATTATTTAAACGCGGAACCAGCATGCCAAGCTGATTGATTTTGGCGATCTGGCCAAACAAACGGCTGCGCATTGGCACGCCATGAGTTGCCTGATACTGCGCCAGCCATTCCGATTTGAGCCGCGCCATATCCACAATCGACGGGCATTCACGTTTGCAGGCCTTGCATTCAAGGCATAAATCCATGGCTTCGTGTAATTCAGGGCTGCTCAAACCCTCGGCTCCAAGCTGGCCCGTCATGGCTGCGCGCAGGGCATTGGCTCGGCCTCGCGTTGAATGAGCCTCATCGCGAGTTGCCATATACGATGGGCACATCACGCCAGCATCAGCTTTGCGGCAAACACCTTGGCCATTGCACATCTCGACCAAGCCCGCAAAACCGCCGTCGGGCGTGAAATCGAAGAAGGTCACGCTGGGCGCATGCGGCGTTTGGTAACTTGGGTTGATGCGCAGAATTTCTGGCTGCCACGGCTGAGGTGCGGCCAAAATCTTACCTGGGTTGAAGATTGAATTTGGGTCGAATAGCTGCTTAATTTCGCCAAAGGCTTGGTGTAATTCTGCGCCATATAATTGTTGATTAAAGGCTGAGCGCGCCAGACCCTCGCCATGTTCGCCTGTGGTTGTGCCGCCAAGGCTAATTGCCAAGCTGGCGACTGCCTGCGAAATATGCGCCATTTGGGCCAAACCAGTTTCAGTTTTCAAATTAATCAATGGATTGATGTGCAAGCAACCAACCGAAGCATGCGCATAAAAACTGGCTTCGGTGCCAACCTCGCGACAAATCGCCTCAACTCCGCGAGCATAGTCGGCCAAACGATCAACTGGCACGGTCGCATCATCGACAAACGCCAGTGGTTTGGCATCGCCACGTTGGCTCATCAACAAGCCTAAGCCTGCTTTGCGCACGGCCCAAACATTGGCAATTGCGGCGGGCATTGTTTCGCGCACGACGCGGCCAGTTTCGCCAAGCGTGCGCAAATGGGCTTCTAAGGCGGCATCGTTGGCGGCTAATTTGTTGGCATCTGCTCCCGCCCATTCAACAATTAACACCACGCGCGGCTCGCCGACTACAAAACTGAGGCGCGAGCCATACTCAGGGTTTTGGCGGGTCAAATTAATAAAATAACGATCAAATAATTCGACGGCGCTTGGCTGAAAACGCAAAATTTCGGGAACAAGCGCCAACGCTTGCTGCAAATCATCAAAATGCCAGAGTGCTAGCCGCGTAACTTTTGGCCGTTCGACGAGGCTAAGTTGCGCGCCAACGGTCAATCCCAGTGTGCCTTCGCTGCCAACCAAAATTGGTACAGCGCTAAACGGTTGCTGCTGCTGCTGGCGCTGGAGCATGCGTTGCAGATTGTAGCCTGCCACATTGCGCCAAACTTGGGGATAATCACGCTCGATGGCGTGAGCATAACGCGTAACAATCTGGCCAAGTTGCTGTTGAATCTGCTGCTGGCGCGGGTTATTGGCTGGTTGGGTTGACCAATTTGCAACTGAGCTATCATCCAAAATGCTTTCGATGGCGATCGTATGATCAACGGTCATGCCATAGACAATTGAGTGCGAGCCAGTCGAATTATTGCCGAGCATGCCGCCAATCGTGGCCGAAGCGCTCGACGAAGGGTCAGGGCCGAACATCAGGCCATACGGCTTGAGAAAATTATTCAAACGATCAAGCGTGCAGCCAGCCTCAACCCAAATCTGGCGCTGCTCTGGATCAAACTCGCCAATGTGGCCAAACGAATGCGAAAGATCAACAATAATGCCCGCGCCAATCGCTTGGCCAGAGAGACTTGTGCCACCGCCACGCGGCACAATTGGCACGCAAAAGCGTTGGGCAATCTCGACGATGGCTTGCAAATCGGCGCGATCGCGCGGAATAGCCACCGCTTTGGGCATGACGGCGTAGGATGAGGCATCGGTGCTATAGAGCGCACGTGTCAAGCGGTCGGCGTGAACCTTGCCACGAACCGACCGCTGCAGTGCAGCCAAAACCTCAATTTGAAGTTCTGCTGCTGGATTCATCAATTAATACCCGCGACTTGCATTGACCATGGCGCTGCGTCCACTCAAAATTTCGAGAAATTGTGCGTGATCCATAGGATGCGAGAACATTGGATAATCTTTGCTAATTGCGCCTTCTTGCTCTTCGGCGCTGGTGGCGGCGACACAATCGGTCAGGGTAATCACGTTATAGCCGCGTTCGTAGCCTGAGCGCATCGTCGATTCGACGCAACAGTTGGTCAAAAAGCCCGCCAAAACCAAATTGCTCAAGCCACGGCTGCGCAGAATAAAATCAAGGTTGGTGCTGGCGAAGGTATCAAGGCCACGCTTGCCCTCGACCACAATATCGGCGCTTTCCGGCGTGAGCACATCAATCAATTCCGCGCCCCAACTGCCCTTACGAAATGCGTTGTTATCGACCACGCCCTTGAGAATGCCATAGGGTTGGTTGGTAATTTCGCGGTAGCCTTCGGCGAATGAAATTGGCGCATGAATAATCGTCACGCCTGCTTCACGAGCTTGCTTGACCGTTTCGAGCGTGTTGGCCAGCATGTTGGTAGCTTGCATGCTTTCGGCAACTGCGCCGTGAAGTGCTCCGCCTTCCGAGGTGAAATCGTTTTGAAATTCGATGAGAACCAACGCGGTTGTTGCTGGATCGATCTGCATACTATCTCCCTTGTGGCTGAATATGGAGAACGCTGATCGGGCGGCATTGATGTGAGCTACGTTGCCCAAGGCCTATTATCACAAACAAATCAGCCCAAATCAAGTATGAAGTATGAGGGATGAGGGATGCAAGTCAAAAGTCAAAGGGCAGAAGCCCGAGCAACGAGCATAGAACATAGAACATAGAACATAGAACATAAAGGCAAAGGGCAAAGGGCAGAGGGCAAAATGGGGATAGGATTTTTAACGCAGAAGCGCAGAGGGATGAGGCTATAGGCTGGTGGCTTTGGGCTAGCGGAGATTTTGGTAAAAACTTGAGACCTATAGCCAAAAGTCAATAGCCAATAGCCATCTCCCCTTCGTGCTCTTCGTGCTCTTCGTGGATCACAACTTTGACTCCGTGCCTCCCCAAAAATCCCGCGAGCCAAAAGCCGATAGCCAAAAGCCTATCGTCCTTCGTACTCTTCGTGTCCTTCGCGAATCAAAACCGATCCCCAGCCCCCAACAACCGACCCCCACCTATGCTCTCTGTTCTGCTCTTGGTTGATCAGCGACCATAATTACGGTAGAATGAGGCAATGTGCCTTTTGGGGCTTTGTTGCGTTAAACTTTCATCCTGTCGGAGGTATGGTAGCGTGCCAACCTATGTGTATGCGTGCCAAGCATGTGGCGCACAATTCGAGCAATTTCAACGCTTCTCTGACGAGCCGCTGACAATCTGTCCGCGCTGTCAAGGCACGATCAAACGTGTATTTCAGCCGGTTGGGGTGGTATTCAAGGGTAGTGGATGGTATATTAATGATAGTCGTTCAGGCAATAACAGCAGCACCAGCAGCAAATCAAGCACTCCTGCAGCAACAAGCAGCGATGCCAGTAGTGCTGCGCCTGCCGCTGCAACCAGCGAAAGCAAGCCTGAAGCTCCCAAAGCTGAAGCGAGCAAATCAGACTCAACGGCTGCGGCCTAAAGCGACATTCAAGAACCCAAGGTACTTGGCTTAAGGCTAATGGCCTTGGGCTTTCTTTTTGTCTGCGAAAGGATTGGATCGATATGAGGCATTGGTGGCGTTCGGTTCGCGAAGATATTCAGACAATTTTGCATAACGACCCGGCAGCGCGCTCGATCTTTGAGGTGCTGCTCTACCCTGGCTTTCAGGCTGTCCAAATCCATCGCCTAACCCACTGGCTTTGGAACCAGAAGTTGCCCTTCATTCCGCGTTTGCTTTCGCAACTCACGCGTTTTTTTACCGGCATTGAGATTCACCCAGGCGCGACGATTGGCCAGCGCTTGTTTATCGACCATGGCATGGGCATTGTGGTTGGCGAAACCGCAATTATCGGCGATGATGTTGTGATGTATCAAGGCGTGACGCTCGGCGGAACTGGCAAGGAAATTGGCAAACGACACCCAACCATTGGCAACAATGTGGTGATTGGGGTGGGGGCCAAAGTGCTTGGGGCAATTACCATTGGCGAAGGCGCACGCATCGGCGGCGGCGCGGTTGTGGTCAAACCAGTGCCTGCCTACTCAACCGCAATTGGCGTGCCTGCGCGGGTGGTGGCAACCCGCGATCCCCAAACGGGCCAAACCAATCGGGTTGAAATGTTGCCCGACCCCGAGGGCGCAATGTTGCGCTCGCTCCACGAATCAGTCCAAACGCTTAATCAACGGGTGATCGAGCTTGAAAGCGCCATGGGCAGCCAAGCCTACCATATAGCCGCGCTCAGCGCCCAACGTACCCCTGGTGATGATCCCTTCGATTGCCTTGAAGATTTGCAAAGTTACGAGATGCACTACGCTGACGGTATTTAGCTCTTTATTATTGTGTTGAGGAGCCAGAATTATGGCATTAGCAATTTACAACACCCTTAGCCGCCAGACCGAGCCGTTTACACCGTTGGTTGCTGACCATGTGTCGATGTATGTCTGTGGGCCGACGGTGTATTCTGATGCCCATATTGGCCATGCCATGTCAGCTGTTGTGTTCGATGTGGTGCGGCGCTATTTGGAGTGGTCGGGCTATACGGTGCGCCATGTGATGAATTTTACCGATGTTGACGATAAAATTATTCGCCGCGCCAACGAGCAGGGCCGCGATCCGATGGAATTGGCCGAAAGCTATACCTTGGCCTTTCTTGATCAATTGGGCCAGTTGAATGTGCTGCCAGCCACCGCCTACCCTCGGGTTTCAACCACAATTCCGCAAATTATTCAATTTATCGAAGGCCTGATCGCCAAAGATGCAGCGTATCACGCTAGCAATGGCGATGTTTATTTTCGCGTGCGTGGCGATGAAGATTATGGCAAGCTTTCGCGGCGCGCCGTCGACGATATGCGTTCTGGTGCACGGATCGCTCCCGACGAAGCCAAAGCTGATCCTTTAGATTTTGCTTTGTGGAAAGCGGCCAAACCCGGCGAGCCAGCGTGGGAAAGCCCGTGGGGCCAAGGCCGACCTGGTTGGCATATCGAATGCTCGGCTATGAGTTTGCACGAATTAGCTGAGCAAATTGATATTCATGGCGGCGGCAACGACCTGATCTTCCCGCACCACGAAAATGAAATTGCCCAAACCGAATCGTTGACCGGCAAGAATTTTGCCCAAATCTGGATGCATAACGGCATGCTGCAATTGGCTGGCGAAAAAATGAGCAAATCGCTGGGTAATTTGATCACGATTGATCAATTTTTAAGCGAACATTCCGCCGATATTATGCGCTTGATGGTGCTTTCTGGCTCGTATCGCGCACCATTGGTTTATAATGATGAGGTTTTGGCCGATACCGAACGCAAGCTCGAACGCATCATGTCGGCTTTCAAGCCAGCGCATGGCACGACGACCAGCGGCGCGGTGGTTGATACGCTCACCACCATTGTGGCCAAAGCGCCAGCCGATTTCCGCAGCGCGATGGATAGCGATTTTAACAGCGCGGCGGCCTTGGCGGTGTTGTTTGATTTGGTGCGTTCGATCAACGCTGCTCGTGATGCTGGCGTTGGTGGCGAGCCATTCGATGCTGCGCAAGCTCGTTTGCGCGAATTGGCAGCGGTGCTCGGCCTTCGTTTGGAAGCAACCAGCGCCAGCAAAACCGATGCCGCCCCATTCATCGAATTGTTGATTGAGTTACGCGCCGAATTGCGCAAAGCCAAGCAATGGGCGCTCTCCGATTTGGTGCGCAACCGCCTGAGCGAGCTTGATGTGCAACTCGAAGACGGCCCAAGCGGCACAACATGGACGACGAAAGGATGAGGGATGAGGGATGAGGGATGAGGGATGAGGGATGAGGGATGAGGGATGAGGGATGAGGGATGAGGGATGAGGGATTTTTGCGACTTTGAATTATTTTGGATTACTAAAAAGGCCTGAATACGTGAGGAATGAAATTCATCCTTCATCCCTCATAATTCATCCTTCTAAACAGGGGTTTTTATGCAGTGGCTCGAACTGAGCGTGACCGTCGATACCGAAGCGGTCGAAAGCGTGTCGGAATTATTTGCCCAATATGGCTATAACGGTGGCGTGGCAGTCGAAGAGGCCATCATCCCATCGCTCGACTCGCCAGAATATCAAATTGATACCAACAAACCAGTGATTGTGCGCACCTACTTGCTGGCCAACGAGCAAGCAGCCGATGCTCAAACCCACATCGAACGCGGTTTGTGGGTGCTTGGCATGATGCGTCCGGTTGGCGATTTGCAGGTTAAAACCATCGCCGAAGAAGATTGGGCCAACGCTTGGAAAGAGCACTATCGCACTCGCCGCATCGGCCAGCGCTTTGTAATTGTGCCTTCGTGGCTGCAACACGAAGCTACTGAAAACGATGTGGTGCTGAATCTCGACCCAGGCATGGCTTTTGGCACTGGCTTGCATCCCACCACCCAACTCTGCCTCGAATTGATGGAATTGATCGAGTTTAACAACACGACGGTGCTTGATCTTGGCTGTGGCTCGGGGATTTTGGCGGTTGGCGCGGCCAAACTTGGTTCGCAACGGGTGTTGGCCTTGGATACCGACCCAATCGCGGTTGAAGCGACCGCCGAAAATGCTCGCATCAATCATTCCGAAACCTTGGTAACCGCCTTGGAAGGTAGTTTGGGCGATGCGCCCTTAGAACACTGGCTTGGCTGGGAAGGCGCGCAACTTGGCACGCCGCAAAGCTATCGCCATCACAACGAGTTTGATGTGATTTTGGCCAATATTTTGGCCAAAGTGCATGTTGTGTTGGGTAATGATTATCTTGCGGCGCTCAAACCAGGCGGCGTGCTGATCACCTCAGGCATTATCAACGAGCGCGAAGCCGATGTGGTAGCAGCCTTCGAAGCCGTTGGCTTAGAGCAAGTTGAACGCCGCACCCAAGGCGATTGGGTGGCCTTTACCCATCGCAAGCCAGCCTAATGAAAAATACCTATCGCTTTTTTGTGCCAGCTGAGGCCATTCAAGGCGAAGCGTTGCATGTGAGCGAGCGTGAGCTGCTGCACCAATGGAACAATGTGCTGCGTTTGCGCGTTGGTCAGCATATTGCGCTGCTCGATGGCCTTGGCACGGGCTATATTGCCGAGTTGGTCAGCTTGAATAAGCGCGAAGCTCAAGGCCGCATTTTGCAACGCTATGCAGCCAATGGCGAGCCAAGCATCAACGTCACGCTCTATCTGGCCCTAACTCGTGGCGAACGCTTCGAAATCGCCTTGCAAAAATGCACCGAATTGGGCGCAACTGCGTTTGTCCCCTTGCTCTGCGAGCGCTCGCAAGCTGATGTTACGCCAACCAAACGCGAACGCTGGCAGCGGATTATTCGCGAAGCCGCCGAGCAAGCTGGCCGTGGGCGCTTGCCAATCTTGCACGCAGCCCAAACCGTGGCCCAAGCCTTGGCTCAAGCTCGTGGGCATTTGTTATTGGCCGAAACTGGCCAAACGATGGCCTTCAAGGCTGCCTTAGCTTTGGAGCCACGCGCCGAGCTAGCGCTTTGGAGCGGCCCCGAGGGCGGTTGGACTGAAGCGGAGCTTGAAGCCGCCAACCAAGCGGGCTTGATCAGTGTTAGTTTGGGCACGCGAATTTTACGCGCCGAAACTGCACCAATTGCCGCGTTGGCAGCGATCATGTTTCAATTCGATCAGTGGTTTAGCCCAAATTCGTGCTAGCATGAACCATAGCCTGAGAGGTAATGCCGCGTAAACTTACCCATTTCGATTGCTAATGCCAACCTAACCTACAAGCAGTTGCTTAAGTTGTACACTGCATACAGGCTGGCTTAGCCTAGGTTAAATTGCTTGAAACGAGGTTTTCTATGAGCGAGTTCCAGCCCAGATCGGGCGGTTCCGCAACCCAAGCAGCAAAGCTTTGGGTTGTATTGGGTGGGATTGTTGGTGTCTTGCTGATTGTTGGCATCGCCCTTGGCGCTGGTTTTTATTGGGGTAGCTCATCGAAAGAACAGGCGCTGATTACTGCCAATCAAGCAGGAACAAGCGATACGTCGAATGCGTTGCAAGCAACGCAAATGGCTGCTCCCCCAGCCAATGCAGACGAAAATTTTCAGACCTTTTGGGAAGTTTGGAATCTGGTTAATAAAGAGTTCTATCATACTGAGCCAATCGACGAGAAAAAAATGATGTATGGCGCAATTCGCGGCATGCTGCAATCGCTCGGCGATGATTTTACCGGTTTTCAAGAGCCAGAAGCCGCTGAACGCTCACGCGAAGATATGCGCGGCAACTTCGAGGGCATTGGAGCCTACGTCGAATATAAAGACGGCCAGATTATGATTGTTTCGCCAATCGAAGGCTCGCCTGCTGAAAAAGCCAATGTGCGCGCTGGCGATATTGTCGTGGCAGTCGATGGCAAACAAATTAGCGAAGTTATCGCCAACCTCGAACGCGATCAAGCTTTGGCTGAGGCGATTAAGCTGATTCGCGGCCCCAAAGGCTCGCAAGTCGTAATCACGGTTTATCGCACCAGCGATGAAAAACAGCTCGATATTTCGATTGTGCGCGATACGATTCCGTTAATTAGCGTGCGCTCAACCATGATTGGCGATATTGGCTATATTCAATTGAGCGAGTTTAAGCAAACATCCTACGACGAAATGGATCAAGCAATTGCCAAACTCAAAACCAATAATCCCAAAGCGATTATTTTTGATTTGCGCAATAATCCTGGCGGCTATGTCAATCAGGCCCAAAACATTCTTGGTCGCTTTACCAAAGATGGCGTGACCCACTATCAAGAAAATAGTGATGGAACTCAAAAAGAATATCGCACCTTGCAACAGGGCGATGCACAAGAATTATTCGATCTGCCAGTGGTTGTATTGGTCAATGGCGGCTCGGCGAGCGCCTCGGAAATCGTGTCTGGTGCAATGCAAGATACTAAGCGCGCAACTTTGATTGGCGAAAAAACCTTTGGTAAAGGTTCAGTCCAAAGCGTGCATACGCTCAGTGATAAATCGGAAGCGCGGATTACAATCGCCCATTGGTTAACTCCTAACAAGCGTGCAATCCACACGCTGGGAGTTACGCCCGATTATGTCGTGCCATTCTCCGATGATGCAAGCCAATATCCAGTTGAATGTATTTTGAATCGCACGCCAGCAGATGGTGCAACTGCCTGTGCTGATTCGCAATTATTCTGGGCGCTGAAGTTCTTGGACGAACAACAAACCCCACCACCACCACCAACCCCAACCATTACGCCAACGCCTGGTAAATAGGCGACAAAAACGCCCGCTCAAGCTCTGAGCGGGCGTTGGTTTTTTTAGCGTTGTTGGCTGGCGTATAAGTCGCGGGGAACCATCTGGAAGCTGCTCCAGTGGGCCGACATTAATGGGTCATCCTCGTCGCGGGGCAGGTGATGGAAGGTCATTCCATACCAAACGATTGGGTCGACCAAGGTTTGGTTATTGACAAAACCACTAACATCATCAGCGCAGGTGTTGCCATCGTTGCGCGAAGCCCAGCGTTCGCAGGGGTTGTTTTCGGTCACATAGACATCGTTCTTGGTCCATGGCTCAAACGAAGGGCCACGGAACACATGATCGGAGTTGCCAACGATGTCGTATGAGATTTCGTGACCATCGCTATTCAAGACCGTGCTGTTTTTGACGCGCCATGAGCGGAAATTTTCAGGGTTGACTTGAGCGGCGGTTTCAGTGGTATAGGGTCGTACTTGTAAGCCACGTTGGGCAGTGCCACTTGAATCGAATTCGATTTGCTCAACGACGTTATTGCTGTTGCCGCCAAGTGCAAAGTCGATCCGCCAGTAGTAATTGTGAACGTGCGATGTGCCATATTGGCAGCTACTCGCATCGATCTTCCAGCCATATTTGGCCACATTGGTACATTTTTGCAATTTACCAGTTGCGCCGATGCCTGGCTCAATCGTGGCATCATCGTGGAAAATCCATTGGCTAACATAGTTATAGGCACCAATGTGCGAAACTGAGCGCACCACCAAGGCTGAGCCTTGCTTGACTTGGGCATAATATTTGTAGGCATAGCCAGTTGGCACGACCGTAGCACACAGCACATTGCGCCCATTATTTTGCAGCAAAGTTCCATCGGGGCAATCGGCTGCCGTCATGTTATTGAGGTGGCCGCCACCCAAGCCATAATCTGAGAGGTCGTGGAAGCGGGCGGTGTTATCGTCGTATGGGACGTGAATTTGGGCCAAATTAATTTGGTTGATAATCGAGATTGCGCTGCCACCTGGTGGGGTGTAGCGGATGCCGCGCAGCACAATGCCTTCGCTGCTGCGTTCTTCCCAACATAAGGCCCAGCTGGCCCCGTTTTCCAAGGTTTTGTTAATCGTAAAACTACCACCAGAACAACGGTCGCGGGTTTGGGCATTGGCTGCTTGCTGCGAGTTTGTGCTAAGCAGACTGGCCCCAATTAATAGCATGCCAAGCAGCATGCCCCAACGTGCTGAAAGCTTCATCGCCAGGCTCCTAACGCTTCAAACTAACCACAAGGCCATTCGAAAGATCAACAATCGGGGTGCTCTCAACTGCCCATTCATTATCGGCGCTGAGCAGCAATTGCACGCAGCGATTTTGTTGGCAACTGCGCAAAACTGCGGCGTTATCAACTTGTGGCTCGGCAATATAGACGAAGCCTGCCGTCTGGAATTGGCTAGCCTGGGTCAGGCTTTTGCCTGTCAAGGCTTGATACTCGCCGCGCAACTGTGGCCCAAAGGTGGGGTGATCCAAGACCAATTGCAGGGCGCGCAAGGTTTCGCGATCGGTTGGGTGGGGTTGGCTGCCTCGTGCTTGATCAAGCAGATCGACCTTGCCAGTGCTGAGGTTGACCAACACGGCCACCAAGCTGTTTTTGGCATAATCGAAAATCAGCACATCGGCGCGGCGTTGCCATGTGCCCTTGTTGTAGACAGCTTGAATTTCTTCGTGGCGTTCGGTTTTGACGAATTCCAACTGGGCATCAGCAGGTACGGCCTTGTTTTCGACCACTTTGCCGCGTTTGGATTGCCATTCGTTGAGCGCAATCTTCTGGGCTTGCTCAATTTCGGCCAAGGATAAAGGATCATAGCCTGAGCGATTGTTCTGGGCGGCGATTTCGACCTTGCCAGTAACCGTGTTCGGGGCGGCGGTGGCCTGCGGATCACGCCGCAGATAGACGATCAGCAGGGCGACCAACGCGCCGCATGTGAGCCATGCAACGTTTTTGAGCACTGCCCGTGAGCGAGATACGACCATCGGACTCTCCTTACAGCAGAAATGGTTCAATAATCAAGCAGCCGCATTGCGATGGGCGTTGGGCCAGAAACCAACATAACCCAGAACTTGCGTCACTGCCTGAATCATAGCCTAAAGGGTATGAACACTGCTGTTCATACCCTCGAACATGCTTAAGTTGGAAGAATAAGGGAAGGTTTAGACGACGAATGTGCCGTTTTTCTCGAACAATTGGCCATCGACATAGACTTCGCTATTTTGGCGCAAATCGCAAACCATATCCCAGTGGATTGCCGATTGGTTTAAGCCGCCAGTTTCAGGGTAGGAAGCGCCGAGTGCCATGTGGATTGTACCACCCATTTTCTCATCGAATAAAATGTTGCGGGTGTAGTTTTTGATGTTGGGGTTGGTGCCAAAGGCAAATTCGCCCAAAACCCGTGCCCCAGCATCAACATTCAACATTTGCTCAAGGAAATCTTGGCCGCTCTTGGCTGTTGCCTTAACAACTTTGCCAGCTTCAAAGGTCAATTGTACATCTTCGACTTCGCGTCCATTATAGATCGCTGGGAAGGAGAAGCGTACAATCCCGTTGACATTATTTTCTTCTGGGCCGGTAAAAAACTCGCCATCAGGGAAGTTGGCATCGCCAGCACAATTGACAAAACTGCGTCCGGCAATTCCCAAGCGAATATCGGTGCCTTCGCCCACAATATGCACTTCGCGTTTATTGTGCAAGAAATTAATCAAATGCGCTTGTTTGTCGTGCAGTTCTTGCCACTTGGCGATGGGGTCGGCTTCGTTCAAGAAGCACACGCCATAGACAAAATCTTCAAAATCGGGCAAGCTCATGTTAGCATCTTGGGCCAAGCCCTCGGTTGGAAAGAGCGTGACACACCAGCGAAAATCGCCAGCATGGGTGCGCGACATCAATTTGCCCATCAATTCGCTGCGTGATTTTTGATACACCGATTGGCGCTCAGGATCAACCTGCGAGAGTTCGCGGGTGTTGGTTTGGGAATCAATCCGAATTCGCACATCGGCAGTTTCAATCCCCAAGCGATCGTAGGGCGAGATCCATTGTAACTGCTGATCGTTGCCATGATTGAGCAAAATTCGCGAGATGCCAGGCATAACCGTGTGGACAACTGGATTGCCACCGACCAGCAAAATTTCGCGATACATTTCTTTGATCAAGGGTGCGGCAGCTGGTTCGCTTTGCAAAACCACCATTTCGCCTTCTTTGATCTTCATCGAATAATTGACCAAGGTATGGGCCATTTTGACCACCCGTGGATCGGCCATGTCAACTCCTTACACAACACAACTCGCCCTTCACACCGAAGAGCGAGCATTGAACTATGATTAAGCAGTTAATTCATCGAGTTTGGTCACCAAATCGCCGAAGCGGTTCATGGCGCGATGAATTGGGTCTGGCGTGGTCATATCGACCCCAGCGCCCTTGAGTAGGTCAATTGATGATTTGGAATTGCCACCGCGCAAGAAGTTGACATAGTTTTCAGCTGCACCAGGGCCTTCGGTCAAAATCTTGTCGGCCAAGGCCAGCGCTGCTGAAATGCCAGTCGAATATTGGTACACATAGAATGAGCGATAGAAGTGAGGAATCCGTGCCCATTCAATATCCAATTCTTCATCGAAGACCAATTCAGGGCCATAGTATTGCTCGATCAAGCGGCGATACAAGGCGCTGAGGTTATCGGCGGTCAGGGCTTCGCCTTGTTCGGCCATGCGATGGGTTTCGCGCTCGAATTCGGCAAACAAGGTTTGGCGCAACAATGTGCCGCGAATATCATCGATTTGCTGGGTGACCAATTGCAAGCGCAAGGCTGGGTCGTCGCTGGTTTTGAGCATATATTCGGCCAGTAAGGCTTCGTTTAAGGTCGAAGCAACTTCAGCCACAAATAAGGTGTAGCTGCCATAGGTATAGGGCTGATTTTTGCGGGTCAGCAACGAGTGCATCGAGTGGCCAAGCTCGTGAGCTAGGGTAAACAGGCTATTCAAGTTATTTTTGTAATTCATCAAAATGAATGGTTGCGAGGTGTAGCAACCCCATGAATAGGCTCCTGAGCGTTTATTTTTATTTTCGTAGCGGTCAACCCAGCGCGATTCAAGCCCATGGCCGAGGCTTGAGCTATACTCAGCGCCCAGTGGCTCCAAGGCGCTCAAAATTAACGAGGCCCCTTGCTCGAAATCAATTTTAGTTGGCGCAGCGCCATTCAACGGCACAAACCAATCGTAGGCATGCAGGCTGTCGATGCCCAAAATACGCTTGCGCACCGAGCCATAGCGATGTAATTTGGGCAAGTGCTCGTGCACGGTGCTGATCAAATTATCATAAACGCTCATGGGAATTTCTTTGGGTTTTAAGCTAGCATCCAAGGCCGACTCGTAGCCGCGTGCTTTGGCATAGAAAATATTGCTGCGCACGTTGGTGGCATAATTTGCGGCCAACATATTACGAAACTGGCGATAGGTGCTGTGGATGCTCATAAAGGTGTCGCGGCGAATGCGTTGGTCGGGGTTTTCCAACAACACCGAATAGCGACCCATCGTAACTTCAACGGGCTTGCCTTGATCGTCTTCAATTGGCGGGAATTTGAGGTCGGCATCGCTGAACATGTTGAAGGTGGTTTGGGCACCACGGCTAATCTCGCCGCTTTGGGCCAATAATTCCTCAACTTCGCCAGAGCGGGTATGTTCGCGCAAGCGAATTTGCTCTTCTAAGGCGCGGCGATAGACTTCGAGGGCTGGCAAGGCACTGATGTAGCCCAAAATTTGCTCATCGGAAAGCGCCAGCAACTCAGGCTCGATCCACGATGTGGCAGCGCTGGCCTTAATCGAGAGCGCGGTGGCGCGTTCTTCGAGCGCTTGGTGATGTTGGTTGGCGGTGTCTTCGTCGGCGCGCAGGCTGGCGTAGACATAAATTTGTTCGAGCACCATGCCAAGTGCTTCTTGGGCTTGAAAGACTGCCAATAACGCCTCAGGACCGTTGGCTAGGCTGCCTTGCAGGCTGGTCAAGGCTGGCAGCAAATCGTTGCTAATTCGTTCAACATCAGCCTCCCAAGCCGCTTGGTCTGCATAGAGACTACTAATATCCCAAGTGTCTTCGGCGCTTACTTCCTCGCGGGTTGGTACCTGTTCTTCAACCATGGTCATGAGGGGGTTCTCCCGTTTAATGTCAATGCTTCAGGGCTGCACCATTGCAACACTGTTTCAGCAGGATGAATATCAATCGATACAGTATGCTGATTTTAGCATAAACTGCGCGATTTGCACTACCCGACTTTTGGCTGAACTGCGGTTAATCTGCTGCAAATCTGCTGCTCCATGCGCCGTGCATTGGCTATAGTAAAGCCAGTCGAGTGATTCAAGCAAAAGCGAGGTAGTTATGCAGTATCCGAATGAGCCTGTCTTTCCCCACTATCCAAAGCCTGAGCTACCACAGGTGTTGCCAGCCCATGGCGTGAGTTGGCAACGCTGGTTTTGGCGTGGCTGGGGCTGGATCACTCTTGCGAATACAGCCATAACCATGACCCTTGGTGGGATGGAAGGATTATTGTTTTTTGGGGTGCTCGGGTTGTTGGTTGGCGTGGTTTTGGGTTTCTGGGTCAGCGTTTTTAGCACAATTGGCTTATATCAACGTGAGTTTGAGCGCCAGCCAGCCTTTTGGTTTGCGGTTCACTATACAGCGTGGGCGGCCATTGTGGTGTTGATTTTTTATTTGCTGACCTCAGCGTGGAATATCTGGAGCTTCGATACCGATCATTTTCTGATCCTAAGTGTTGAGCTGCCAATGGCATTTTTTATGCTGGCCAGCGGTTTGGTTGGCTGGCATATGCACGGTTGGTTAAATCGTCAGCAGCTTGCAGCAGCAGAAGTGCCGCCACCACCTAAAAGTTGATTGAACTAAAAGAGAGGTTACGATGGATTATCAGGTTCCTAGCAGTGAATTGGTTCAAATAGTGCGCTGGCAAGCATGGTTTTGGCGCAGTTGGCGAGAGATCATTCTTGGCACGGGTCTCATCAATGGGGTTTTGGTTATGGTGACTATTTCTGGAATAGACATATCGCTCATAGATCCCTTTTTGTTTTATGTTGTGCTTGGTGGATTGATTGCGCTGGTTTTGGGTTTTTGGGTGAGCGTTTTCACCACGATCGGGTTGTACAAACGTCAAATTAAGCGTGATAAAACATTTTGGTTTTGTCTCTACTATGCGATTGGGGCGGCAATAATGGCTTTGGGTTTTGGTTCTTTGGTGCCATTTTGGGATCTTTGGTTGCTAATACCTCCTTGGTTTGGCCAGGAGTATTTCGGTTTCCGGCTTGGATTGCTCGAGGTGCACATGCTTAATTTTATTGTGGCCAATGCCTTAGCTGGTTGGCGAATGCAGAGTTGGTTAAAACAAACTGGGCACTAGCAGCACAATTGGACTATCGTAGGCTTGACAAGCAAGCGTTTTTGCGGTCTGGTATTGGTACGCCCTTTTTTCATGATGGTGGCGGTTTGGATAGGAGTTCTGCAATGATTGTTGCTGAAGAGTTACGCAAGCAATTTGGAGATTTTCACGCTGTCAAGGGCGTTTCGCTTGAAGTTAAGCCTGGTGAGGTTTTAGCCTTGCTTGGCCCCAATGGCGCTGGCAAAACCACCAGCATCCGGATGTTGGCGGCAATTCTCAAGCCAACCAGCGGGCGGGCAATTGTCGGCGGCTTTAATGTTGAAACCCATGCCCGTGAAGTGCGCCACGCCGTCGGCTTGCTCACCGAATTTCCAGGCCTCTACCATCGCATGAAATCGCTTGATTATTTATTGTTTTTTGGGCGGCTGCAAGGCATGAATGACCGCGATTGTGGCCAGCGCGCTGTTGAGTTGCTGCAACAATTTGGCCTGTGGGAAGCCCGCGAAAAACGCATCGACGGCTATTCCAAGGGCATGAAACAAAAGCTGGCCTTAATTCGAGCCATGATCCACGATCCCAATATTTTGTATCTCGACGAGCCAACCACCGCCATGGACCCACATTCGGCGCGCACGGTGCGCGATGCGATTGCTGGCTTGCGCTCGGCTCAACGCTCAATCATTCTGTGTACCCACAATTTGAACGAGGCCGAAGAATTGGCCGACCGCATCGCTGTTGTCCACGATGGTGGAATTGCGGTGCAGGGCACGATTGCTGAGCTGAGCCAACAATTGATGGGCGACCCAATTTGGGAATTACGTTTGGCCCAGCCACAACCTGAGCTTGCTGCCCGCTTAGCCGATTTGCTCACGATTGAGGACGTGGGCGATAGTTGGTTGCGCTATCGCACGACCGAGCCGCATGCGCTTAATCCAAGCCTGATTCAACGGATCAGTGGTTGGGGCTGGCCGTTGCTCTCAATCAACGAAGTTCAGCGCTCGCTAGAAGATGTGTATCTGACGATTGTTGGTCAAACCCACAACGAACGGGTTCGCAATCAGCCTGCGCAGCCAAACGCTGCTGCGGTAGCCGAGGTAGCCGTATGAGCAATCAGGCCCTGACCATTACGCGGCGCGATTTACGCGATACGCTAAGCGATTGGCGTACTTTGATTCCGCTGTGTATTCTTTCGGTGCTATTGCCGCTGATTTTGCGGTCGGGCGTGGCCCAGGCAGTGAGTTTTCTTGACGATGAATTTATCAGTCGCAGCTTAGTGCCACTTGGTTTGTTGATTGCTGGTTTCTTGCCGGCCTCGCTTTCCTTGATTGGCCCGCTGGAATCGTTTGTTGGCGAACGGGAACGCTCAACCTTAGAATCGCTTTTGGCGATGCCGATGAGCGATCGCGGCTTGTATTTGGCCAAGTTTTTTGCTGCCCTGCTGCCACCAGTTGGTTCGTCGGCAGTGGCAATGGTCATTTATAGCTTGGCGATTGAACTAGGCCGGCCTGTGCGCATGGCCTCGCTGCCAAATCGCGTCTTTTTGAGCGAGTATCTGACCAGCGCTTGGATTCTGGGGATTACGGCGATTTTGCTGATTAAAGTCTTCACCATGGTTGCAGCAGCGGTCTATGTTTCTTCGCATACCACCAGCATTCGGGCTGCCAACTTACTTGCGAGTTTCATTCTGATTCCAATGGCGATTTTGGTGCAGATTGAATCCTTGATCATCATTAATGGCATGGTTTTGCCAATTATCTTGATCAATGGGTTGTTGCTGGTGGTTGGTCTGACGATGGTTGGCTGGGGCATGTATAGTTTCAATCGCGAAGAATTGCTTTCGCGTGAGCACGAAACGATTAGCAAACGCAGTTCAACCCAACGTTTGAGCCAAGCAACGACCACCCATGGCCCAGTCATGACGATTTTGCGCCGTGAAGCAACCGATACCTTGAGTGATTGGCGGATTTTGATTCCGATTGGCTTGCTGACCTTTTTGGTGCCAATTGGTGCTTTGTTTGGCGTAATTTATGCCTACTCCAATGTTGATACCCCAGAAGGCGTGGTTAATCTAATTCCCTTTATTGTGTTGCTGGTGGGCTTTCTGCCTGCGTCGTTTTCGTTGATTGTGGCGCTGGAAGTGTTTGTTGGCGAGCGTGAACGTGGCTCGCTGGAATCGCTGTTCTCAATGCCAATTAGCGATGGTCAATTGTATCGTGGCAAGTTGTTGGCGGCGATTGTTCCGCCAATTGGGGCCAGCCTGATTGCGATGCTGTTATTTGGAGTTGGCCTGAGTATTTTTGCGCCAACTGCCTTGCTTGGCCGGATCGACCTTGCGATCTTTAGTCAAATGGTATTGCTGAGCATTGCCCAGGCCTTGGCAATGGTTTCGGCAGCAGTCGTAATTTCATCGCATACCAACACCGTGCGCTTGGCCAATTTATTAGCCAGCTTCATTTTGGTGCCAGTAGCAATTATGGTGCAGCTTGAAGCAGTGCTGATTATTGGCGAACGCTATGACGTGTTGAATGCAATTATGGCGGTGATGCTGATTTTGACGATTGTGCTCAGCCGCACCGGAATTGGCAGCTTTAAACGCGAATCGATTCTGTCGCGTGAGCATTTAGCGCTGAATTTTAGCCAAATTAATCGCGCCTTGAATGCCTTCTTTAGCGAAATTCGTCCTGCTGGCACGAATCCCGATAAACATCTGCCAATGTTTCATGTTCAAACTGCGCAAGGCCCACAGCGCAAGTTTGGCGCATGGCTCAAACGCTTCTATCGCCAAGAATTGGTGGTGGTTTGGCGCGAAACCCGCTTAGCTTTGGCTGTAGTGCTGATTTGTTGTCTGGCGGCAATGATCTTTGGTAGCCAATTTACGCCAGAGAGCCAGCGCGAGCAATCGTTGGCGAATATCATGACCCGCTTGGATGTCAATCGCGGGGCATTGGTGACACCTCGATTCGGCGCTACTTTGAGCGCTAACATGTTTACAATCTTTTTTACTGGCATGTTCTCAGCGATTAGCATGGGCTTTTTTGGCTTGATGGTGCCAGCGATTAACCTGATGAGCATCTCGTTTCGCGCGAGTACGTTGGCGGCGAGCGGCGGGCTTGGGGCTAGCCTAAATTATCTGCTGGCCTATGAATTACCCCATGGCCTGATTGAAATTCCGCTGAGCATGTTTGCTGCGGCCTTGGCCTTGCGGCTGGGCGCAGCGTTGGCCTTTGTGCCGCCAACCTATAGTGCCGGACGGCATTTGCTCTGGGCTTGGGGCATGTATTTGAAAGTTTTTTGCTTGGTGATCGTGCCCGGGCTTGTGCTAGCAGGCTTAGTTGAGGTGTTGCTCACGCCAGTCGTATATCAAACGGTCTATGGCTTTTTGGCGATTTAGCCTGTTGACAAGCCATGAAGCGGCTTCGTACAATGGAGTCAGCACTTGGTACTGCTAGGAGGGTACTTTGATGGTGGCTCCTTCTGCGCTTGCGTTAATTTTGCCTGCTGGTATGCCCTTGGCAACCGCATTGATGATCGTCAATCAACGCCAAGTCGATTGGCTGGTGATTACGCCGACCCCAAATCCCAAAGAGGGCGATGCTGCGACGCTGATTGCTGTGGCTGAACTGAAGCAAAGCAATGTTTCAGTCGTTGGGGCGTTGGCTGGCATCACGGTCACGATCATCCGCATTTTTCCGGATCGCACTGCGCATTGGCAGAGCGATCCGCTTGAATCCAAACATACCGACGACCGTCGCGGCTCAGATGAGACTGGTACGGTAGCTCCGCCTCCAACAAGCCAACTGCGGGTGGTGAATGCAGCGCTGTATTATGCAGATGATCCGCCGGATTTGGTCGCTGCGACTTCGACTTTAGCGCTAGAAAACCGTTATCATTTGCGCATTAATATTGGCCAGCGCCGTAGCGATTCGCGCATAGCCACTGCTGAAGCCTTGCCAACGCCCGAAACAAGCGAGGATTTGCCTTTATTTATCAGTGTGTCGAGCAAAGGTCAGTATGTGGTGTTTGATGCACCGATGCAGCATTTGAGTTTGCCGCCAACAGGCGATAGCCAAAGCATTCAATTTAGTCTGACTGCCAACCAAGTGATCGATGATCTGCCACTGTGGATCAATATTTATTACAATTGGACTCTGCTGCAAACGCTTGAATTGCATTTCAAAATCACCCCCGTTGAGAGCGATTTGCCAGAGCCATTATTGGCACGGGTCAGCTATTCGCGCACGGCTGGCTTTGCAGATTTAGCATCAATTCGACCCAAGCAAATCAGCTGCACATTAACTGGCGATGGCGAGTTTTATCGCATGAGCGTGGCCTGGCCAACTGAAGACACGCTTCGCAAACAACGCGGCTTGAATGTGGTGTTGCCAATTAATGCGGCCAGTTTGAGCAACGAAATTCTTCAAGCCCGCAATACGCTCTACGACATTACGTGGCAGCCATCGTATCGCCAAGGTACACGCGGCAAGTTGGCCGAACGGCGCGAAAGTTTGTATCAATTGGCGGTTGTTGGTAATCGACTATATGCTGCGTTGTTTGCGCCAAGCGGCGCTACTGCCGAACAAGCTGCATCGTTAGCGGCCTTGCGCACATGGCTCGAAACAATCAGCGCTGAGCAACGCTTGCCCGCCTTGCAGATTATCCACGAAGGCATGCCCAGCGGCGTGCCGTGGGGCTTGCTTTATCCTGAGCCAGTTAACGACCCAAATAGTGTTGATTTGAGCAAATTTTGGGGTTGTCGCTATCGCTTGGAGATTATGACCAAGCAGCTGGCTCAAAATGCGCAGCAAGCGCCAAGTGCTCAGCAGCAATTGCAGATTGGCGGCGGAACCTATAATTTCCGCGTGCCGATCGCCGATAGTGTGGTTGATATAACCCAACAACACCGCGCAGCCTTACAAGCGTGGAGCGATGCGCGCGGTAATGTTGGCTTGGATCTGCGTGAGGCTGGCGATAAAACCAGCCTTGGCCCGTTATTCAGCCAAAGCGATATTGTTTATATGTATTGCCATGGTCACACCGCCAAAACCCCCGACGATACTTCGGATTGGCTGGCCAAGTTTCGCGATCAAATGGCGCGTTTGGATGAGGGTGTGCGCAGCAAATACAGCGATTTGCTCAGCCTGAGCCAAAAAGAATATCAGCCAAGCGATCCCAATATTAGCGATAGCTGGCTGAAATGGAACCAAAGCCTGTTGCCATTGCGCTTGCTGAGCCAATGGGGCCTGAAACTCGAACGCAAACCGTTGGTGATTTTGAATATGTGTGAATCGGCCCAAGTACTGCCAACCTTGAGCAGCGGCTTTATTCCCTTTTTTAGCCAACTTGGCGCACGCGGTATTTTAGGTACTGAATGCCCAATGCTCGCGCCATTTGCGGCAGCCTTTGGCCAAAAATTAATCGAACGCTTGGGCCAGGGCGAAGCGATGGGCGATATTCTGCCAGCCTTGCGACGCTACTTTATCGAAGAAGAACGCAATCCCTTGGGCTTGGCCTATACCTATTATGGCGATGCTGATGCCAAAGTTTAATGAGGGATGAAGGATGAGGGATGAAGGATGAGGGATGAAGGATGAGGGATGAAGGATGAGGGATGAAAGCCCCAGTTTCGTGGATCAATCGTTTAACGCAGAGGCGCAGAGAGCAGAGAAGCGAAGGATAAAGGATGAAGGATGAAATCCAAATCAAAAGCCCTTCGTGTAATTCGTGCAATTCGTGGCTAAAAAATGTCCTTCGTGCTCTTCGTGTTCTTCGCGGTTCCGATCCTTTGTGTGCCTTCGTGGCCTTCGTGGATCAAAATCCAATAGCTCTTCGTGGCTAAAATATAAGGATGAGGGATGAGGGACTGGCATTGGTGCTGCGACAAATGCCCATTGTTCAGAGTGTTATAGTTGGGTTGACGACGAACCTTTATTTCCAGCCAAGCATCATTTTAATTGTGTGAAGGAGTTGCTGTGAGCGATTCAACCAATCAACAAGCAGTGTTGGCCAGCCAAATTCAAACGCTGGTTGAGCTTTCGGAAGATGATTTATTTCGCAAGCTTGGGATTCAGGTTAAGCAAGCAGAGGAAGCAGATGCAGCGCAATTAGAGGCAGCGCAGGCCAACGGCGCATTTGCTGAGCCAGCTGAGATTGAAATGGGTGTGGGCAAGGATTTGCGGGTCTTTGGCGCACGCTGGTGGGCCGAAATCGAACCAAAGCTCTACAATTTGTTGTGCTCCAGCGAAAGCAGCGAGCGTAGCCAAATCTTGGCCCAACTGCCTGAAGCCAAGGGAGGCACAGCAACGGCGGTTTCTGGTGGTGATAGTGGCAATGCTGCTGCTGACAATATCGCCACGGCCTTAGCACCATTATTAATTGGCCTCTTGCCCTTCAATTTGCCAATTATCGCCTCGGTTGGCGCGACGATTGCTGCCAAAATGATTTTGAGTTCGGGCCTGAAAGTCACTTGCGAGATGTGGCAAGAATCGATTGAAGCGCGCGAAGCTGCTAAAGCCAAAACCGAAGCCAAACCTGCTGAATAAGATCGCTTCCCTCAACCCAACCCCTCGCCCGTCCAACGGGCGAGGGGCTTTCATGCAGTGGTTTTCCGGCAATGCGGCAGTAAAAACGGCTGCTCCCCCTCGCCCGCGTTCAGTGGGAGCGGGGGCTGGGGGTGAGGGAAGCATCCATTTTTGCTTGCCAAGGGTTAGGTTATTTAAACAAATTAGCCAACAAAAGTTACGGAAGTTCGGCCCAAGCAGCGCTATAATATCAAGAGTATCGATTTAAGGATTCGTGGTATGACATCAATTCGTAAGTTCCTTTGGATAAGTCTTGGGACTTTTTTCTTGATATTAGGCGTAATTGGCATTTTCGTGCCGTTAATTCCAACCACGGGGCCGTTATTGGCCTCGGCGGCGTGCTATATGCGTGGTTCGCAGCGTTGGTACAACTGGCTCATGAGCAATCGCTACTTGGGCAGCTATATTCGCAATTTTCGCGATAAACGCGGCATGCCCTTGCGGGCTAAGATTGTCACATTGCTCTTGCTGTGGCCAACCTTAGCCCTTTCTG
This sequence comes from Herpetosiphon giganteus, assembly GCF_016907925.1. Classification (GTDB taxonomy): domain Bacteria; phylum Chloroflexota; class Chloroflexia; order Chloroflexales; family Herpetosiphonaceae; genus Herpetosiphon; species Herpetosiphon giganteus. The sequence continues at coordinate 165,282 of NZ_JAFBCZ010000006.1, forward strand.
CCTGGCTAAAGCCGATTTGGTGGCTTTGGCTCATTCTTTTGGCGGTGGGGATTGGGGTGTCGTGGCTGATGTGGAAGCTTCCGACGTTGCAGCTTGATCCTCAGGGTAACGCCATGCCAAGCGCTGCTGAACCCGCGCCTCATAGCCATGATCTGTCGGGTAGTAGTAGCGATGCCCAGCTAAATTCGGCGGTAGATGCTCCTGTTCAACCTGGGCATCTTTGAAATCGTGGGCATATTGGTAGCCCGATCCATAGCCTAGCCCCTTCATCAAGCCAGTGACCGCGTTGCGCAGATGCAGCGGCACTGGTTCGTTGCGAGTGGCCTCTACATCGTGAATGACCGCACCATAGGCTCGATAAACCGCATTGCTTTTCGGTGCTTGGGCCAAATAGACCACTGCTTGGGCCAAGGCCAACGCGCCTTCACCAGTGCCCATAAAATGCACAGCCTGCTGGGCTGCAACACAAATGCCCAACGCCAGCGGGTCTGCAAGGCCAATATCCTCGACGGCCATGCGAATCACCCGCCGCGCCACATACAGCGGGTCTTCGCCGCCTTCAAGCATACGAGCCATCCAATATAACGCGCCATCGGGGTCGCTGTCGCGCACCGATTTGTGCAAGGCCGAGATTGCGTCGTAATGCAATTCGCCGGTTTTATCGTAGCTGACGTTGCGGCGTTGATAGGCCTCAACAATCGCTTCCAAATCAATCAGCCGTTGGCCGTTTGGCTCGGTCACTTGGGTTAATGCTGCTGCTTCGAGTGCGGTCAAGGCTGCGCGGGCATCGCCGCTGGCCAAATGGATGAGCATATCGCGGGCTTCAGGGCTGAGTTGCACCCGCTGTTTGCCTAAGCCGCGTTCGTTATCGCTCAAGGCTCGTTCAATAATCGCCTCGATTGCTTGATCTTCTAACGACTCCAGCACAATGACCCGACAGCGGGAAAGCAAGGCACGGTTAATTTCAAACGAAGGATTTTCGGTGGTTGCGCCAATTAAGGTGACAGTACCATCCTCAACCGCTGGTAGCACTGCATCTTGCTGGGCTTTGTTCCAACGATGAATTTCATCGATAAACAACACCGTGCGCTTGCCATACATGCCGCGGCGCTCGGTGGCCTCCTTAACCACTTTGCGCAATTCAGCCACGCCTGCGCTCACTGCCGACAGTGGCTCGAAATGTGCCGAAGAAGCCCCAGCGATAATCCGCGCCAGCGTGGTTTTGCCAGTGCCAGGCGGCCCCCACAAAATCAGCGAAATCAATTGATCGCGCTCGATCAGGCGGCGCAACAAGCGGCCTTCGCCGACAATTTTGGTTTGGCCTTCGTATTCGGCGAGGGTGCGAGGCCGCATGCGTGCTGCTAGGGGCGCATCGTTGCTTTGGCTCGCTTGATAGCTAAATAAATCCATGAGTTGTGATACCTTTCTTATGATGATGTTTTGGAGGTACCATGCGCAAATCTCTGCTCCTGATTAGTTTGCTTGGTGTGTTGGTAGCCTGTGGCGAGCAACAAGTCGATGCGCCAATCGCGCCGACGAGTGTGCCACTCACCCAACCAGCTGGCAGTTCCGCCACGCCGATTGCTGAAGCAACAGCAGTCATTGTACCAAGCCCTGAGCCAACAACAAGTGCTGGCAAACCAGCGCCCAACGCGCCAACCGAAGTGGTTGCGCCAACCAATCCAATTAGCTTGCCCGATGGCTTTGGCATTAGCGTGTTTCAAAGCAAATTGACTGGCCCACGCATGCTGACGATCGGCCCCGATGGTGCGATTTATACCGCCGAACGCGGCGAAGATCGGATTGTGCGCTTGCCCGACCGCAATGCAGATGGCTTGGCTGATGGTGTTGAGGTGATTGCTGATGGCTTCGATTCGCCATCAAGCATGATTTTCGACCAAGCTGGCAATTTGTATGTAGCTGAAACCACCAAGGTGATCAAATTAACCCAGCCTGATGCTGAAGGCAAATTTACTCAGCGCCAAACGATCATCGATGGCTTGCCCGATGGCGGCCACAGCACCCGCACCTTGCTTTTCAACGCCGACGAAAGCAAACTCTACGTAGCAGTTGGCTCATCGTGCAATGTTTGCGACGAAGAAGATGCGCGCCGCGCCGCCGTGATGGAATACGATCCCGATGGCAGCAATGGCCGAATTTATGCTAAAGGCTTGCGTAACGCCGTCGGCATCACCTGGCGACCTGGCACCAACGAATTATGGGCTACCAACAATGGCCGCGATATGTTGGGCGACGATCAGCCACCAGAAACGGTGAATGTTGCCACCAGCGATGGCTTGGATTTTGGCTGGCCGCGCTGTCATTCAGGCCGCATCGCCGACCCTGAGTTTGGCAAAGATGCCAATGCTTGCCAAGGCGTTACGCCGCCAGCAGTTGAGATGCAGGCTCACAGCGCCCCGCTTGGCCTTGCGTTTGGCAATGGCAGCAACTTCCCCGAACACTACCAAAGCGGCCTGTTTGTCGCCTTCCATGGCTCATGGAACCGATCAACCCCAACTGGCTATAAAGTGGTGTTTGTGCCAATTACCGACGGCAAAGCTGGCAACGCCCAAGATTTTGCGACTGGCTGGTTGACCGATGCAGGCGCGGTTTGGGGTCGGCCAGTTGACGTAATTATTGGCCGCGACGGCAGTTTGTATATTTCAGATGATGCTGGCGGGGCGATTTACCGCGTCTTTGCCAAGTAGTCGCGTCTTGATTTGCTTACCAAGGGTTGTTGCATAACAACCCTTTTTTGTTTAAACCACAGCTACACTAGCAACAGGCCAAGCTCGGCGCTACGAGCATTTAACTGTAAAAAATTATTGCTGTGCTTAATCCCCTTTATGGTGGATGAATGCGGTTCAACTATTCACAACCGTGGGGGATAAAGGCTAGTGCAAGACAAGACTATGGGCATTTTGCACAAATTGCGAACTTGACGTAGCATAGATACAAGAGATCGATTGTGCAAGATTGCTTTACACTCTGTCGTTCGCTGTTGGTTTGAGGAGGTCGCTGCATGCGTTTCGCGCTTCGCCCGTGGGTTCGCCTTTTGGTTATCAATCTGTTTATTTTGGGCAGCCTGGTTGCTTGTGGCCAAACCACGGCTGATCCTGCTAACGCCTACACGGTGGTTAATCCTGCAACCATTAATGCTGGCGATCCAATTCCCGCCCCCAGTTCTGAGGTTGTTTTGAGCCTCAGCGGCCTGATTGGCCAAACCAATAATGGCCAGCAGCTTGATTTCAGCATGGAAACGCTCGAACAGCTTGGCGTGGTGGAATACACGCTTGCTGATCCATTCTTGGGTCGAACCGTGACCTACCAAGGGGTGTTGATTAGCAGCATTTTTGCTGCGGCCAAGGTTGAAGATACGGCCAAAACGGTCAAAGCCATCGCCTTGAACGACTACAGCGTTGATATTCCGATCGATGAATTGCGTACTATGCCGGTAATTTTGGCAACCCGCTTGGATGGCGAGCGCATGGCAGTTTCGGATAAAGGCCCCTTGGAAATTGTGTTTCCATACCACGCCTATAAACTTGAGCACGAAAAATATGTGGGCATGTGGATCTGGCAGTTGCGGAGTATGGAGATTAAGTAATGCAGCCTCGCCGTTGGATTCAACGATTGGTGCTCGCAGGCACAAGCTTGATCTTTTTGATCTTGCTTGTGCTCTTGGGCTTTAATTTACAAACCTTAAGTGTTGCCAACCGCTTCTTCACGCTTGATGGCGGCATTTGGAACCCAACCCAGCTTGAGCGCGAAATTTTGCGCCTGCGGGTGATTGCCAATGAAATTAGCATGGGCACGCCCAATTTAGGCAACGAGTTTGTGCTGCGGCGTAATTTAGTTGGCAGCCGCATTAACATCTTGAGTGATTTTTATCGCGTTGAGCGCGAAGATCAACGTAGTTTGCTCGAACGTAGCTCGTTTGAAGTGATTAAGCGTGATTTCTTTACGCTCGAAACGCAGACGCGACTTAATATTTCGACCAATTCGTTGCAGCAATTAATTCCAGTTTTAAGCAATATGGAAACCAATGCGCGCACGATGGTCAACGAGCGTCGTCAAATTGTCGATCGCGCCGCACAATTTCAACGCCAATCGCTTGAACGATTACGCATCACGCTCTTATTTATTCTTGGCGGGATTATTATTCAAGTGCCGATTTTCTTTTTACTCAGTCGGCGGCGTTTTGATACAACCCTGCAAAAAGCCTATAGCACCTTGCAAGAACGCTCGAGCGCGCTTGAGCAATCGCAGCACGAATTGGCTAGCTCACACGCGCTAGCACAGCAGCAAAATGAGGCTTTGCAACAAACCTTGGCCGATTTAGAAAAAAGTATGGCCGAACGCAGCGTTTTGGAAACCACCGTGCAGCGCATGCAGTTTCCCATTATTCCGTTGCGCAATCGCATGGCGATTATGCCGGTCATTGGCAATTTATCCAGCGAGCGGGTCAAGATTGCCACCGATTCAGCGGCACAATATGTGGAAGTCAAACGCATCAAAGTGCTTTTGTTTGACATAACTGGGGTTTCGGCGATTGATCGTTCAGCAGCGGCGAGTATGCATCAACTGTTGCAGATGTTGCGCTTGCTTGGTTGCGAGCCAGTCTTGGTGGGCGTAACACCCGAGGTTGCCGAAGAATTAGTCCATACTGGCCTCGCCCAACATGGCTTGCAAACTTACGCCAATTTGCAACAAGCAATCGAGGCCACGGCGAAAACGCTGGAGTAAAGAGTAAAATCAAAAATCAGAAGTCAAAAATCAGAAGTCAAATGAGGGGTCAGTGGGCAGGCAGCTGTAGTAACCGCGAAGAGCGCTAAGAATGCGAACGGGGATCTAAGCGAATCAATAGCAGCAAAATTTAACGCAGCGGCGCAGAGCATTAAAATATGTGCTCTGCGCCGCTGCGTTAAACCTGAACCCTCGGCCCTGCCTTGTGTGTGTTAACTGTTAGATCCACGAAGTACATGAAGTTACCAGAAGGCTGTAGGCTTGATCCCTCATCCCTCATCCCTCATCCTTCATCCCTACTTTGGGCCGCTCCAATTGCGGCTTGGGTCGATCAAGTTGGGAATGGCCTCGAAAAACATGCGCACTGAATGTTCTTCGCCAGCAGCGATGTGTTTATAGACCTTGTTAAACGGATAAACCCAAATATCGCCGCCTTGGACGGGCAGGGCAATGCCCCAATCGTTGCTCTCGCGTTCGAGGCCCCAACGCCCGCCGTAGTTGGCAATAATGCAGGCTCCTAAAAACGCACCAAGCGATTGCACCAAACTGGGTGGCACGTTCTCAGGGTCGTGATTGGGCCGAATTTGTTCGATATAGGTATTGAGCCATTTCACCGCCAAGTGATTATACTCAAGTTCGATGCCAAGCTGGCTTTGCACCGAGCGCACAAAGTGTTGCGCCAAGTGCTCTAAGCCAGCGATAATTTGTTCGTGTTGCGACATAACGACCTTAATGATTATTTGGTGGCCTGTTCGAGCACGCGCAAGGTGACATGGGGCACACCAAAGGGTAATGGATGATTATTGGGCATTGGTTTCAGCCGGCTATTGCCCGATTCGTGCTCCAAAATGCCAATGACTTGGCCTTGGTAAAACGGCACATACAAGGTTGGTTTATCGGGCACAGTAATTTGCACGGCTCCGGTAGCGCTGCGCTTATGCACATCGGCAACGACCTGCTGCAGGATCGTTTTCGAAGCCGGAATTGCCACAGGCCGACTAGGATCAGCGCCAACAATCGCGCTACAAGCCTCGATCAAGCGGGCTGGCGTTTGGTAGAGATCGGGCTGCGAATGGGCGCTGGCCAACTGTTGTAAGGCTTGGTTGGCACTAAACCATTGATCATTGCCCAAATCTTGGGCGTAGACTCCGCGCAGATTGCCCTCGCTGAACAGCACAATCCCCATCACAAAGCCCGTGCTTTGCGCGCCTGGCTGATAGTAAAGATAGCCAGAAAAGCGTTGCGAATGTAAATATTCGAGTTGCTTGCCGAGCGGCAGGCTTTGCAATTGCTTGCTGCTATTCGGGTCGTGCTCGCCTGGCGGCAGCACCAACGAACGCCGCACAGGCTGCGGAATCAAGGCCTCTTTGGGAATTGGCGCAGCACTTAGGCCAAAAAACTCTAGTGCAAAATCGTGCTCAGGTGGCCGATTTAAAATTTCACCTTCGACCATAATCGTTAACAAACGATCAAAGTTTGCTACCATTTCTGCATTAATACTATGTGCAGGCTTAAACAAATTATCGGCGGCGTTCCACTCAAAATGGCCCGAACGCCGCGTTAATAGCCAATCAACTGCATCTTCGCCAATTTGGCCATGTGGGTCTACTTGGCCATGGCGCAACATCCCATCGACAAAAAATAAATGCACCCGATCTATGTGATCGATCCATGTGAGTCGGCCTGATAATTGTCGCCGTTTCACGGTTTCAACCACTTGTGGTAGATCGTGAAGGTGCGGGATTGCCGCCAATGAATTCATACCATCCTCCACACCAAACAAGTAGCCCGTCGAATATGTGTATAGGTCTGATTAATTTTCTGCATTCTGTGTTTGCCACCATCCACCGAAATACCACCCACAAAAGCCACAGAACAACACCAGCAAGGCTGCGCCATTCAGTTGCCATGAACGTGGGGTTGTTGCAAGTAATGTTAGGGCTGCTGGCAAGATGTTTGCCAACCACAACGCCACCGCCAAAGCCAACCCATTCCAGCGCAACGTGCGCCCAAGCCAGATGCTGATCAGCACACTTAGGCCTAAAATAAGCCATTGCACTGGTTCGTGTAATGGCAAAAGGGTTAATGCCACTCCAAGACAGGTTATTGCCAAGGCGATTTGCTGCTTCCCACGTACTACCCATGTTAGCATGCTCAGGCTACCGATCAAGAGCAAACTTGTGGTGATTGCATCAAATGTTGCTTGTAATAGTATATCAAGCATTGCTGATTGTGCGTTGAGCGGTTGAACGCTGGCCCAAAAGCCTGCTTTGGCGGTTGTCATGTTAACTAAACTGCGAATCAGCAAGATCCATGGCACAAGCAAAATGCCCAATACCACGCTTTCGCGCCGCAAAACTTGCGCGCGATCAGCCACGAAATCTTGTAACCGATGTGGAATTGCCCGAATAAAGGCTTCAAGTGGTAATTGTTGCTCTTTTTTAGTTAGATTCCAAGCGGTTGCCGCCCCAGCACCCAACAACGCTAGCTCGCCGCCATTCAGCACAGCGTTGGCGATGGTTTGGCTGATCGCCAAAATAAAGCGCGGCCCTTCGCTGACTTGGGCAAATGTCCAGCGCCCTGCACCTTGAATTAAGTAGCCAATCCCCACCACAACGCCCAACCAAACCCATGGCCAAAGTTCGGTGCGCCGCCGAAAAATGCCAATCAAGCCCAAAATCGGCAAGATCGTCGCCGGAATGGTGCGCAAGGCACTGCGCAGATTGCTCAGAATACTCTCGCCCAAGGTGGTTTGGTCGCGCTCGCGGCGATATTCTGGCGGCGTATACATCGCTGGCGAGCTGGTAATCACTTGATCGCCAGCCACGGTTACCTCAAAACGCCGATAGGCTTGACCAATCCATGGCATTTTTGTCTGCCATACAAAGCTATAATCGCTACGATTAGGTTTTTGGCTGGTGCTGGTATTGGTCAATTCATAATCATTAAGCCTGATAAATTGGCTCGCATGGTTGGTTGCAATGGTTTGGGCTTGCGCAAGCGTGGTCGAAATCGCGCTGGCATTTTCGGGCAAGCTCAAGCGATACGAGAGCAACTGGCCAGCTGGGTCGAGATAGACCAACCAACTATATTCAGGCCGATCCCAATTCGACCAGCGCACGCTCCAAGCGCGAGGTGTGCCTTGATTAATGGCGGCCTCAATCTCCTGATCGTCGAGTTGATCGTAGATGTAGGCCAAATCGAGGTCAACCCAATCGGCAACCGCAGTAACGCTGGGATTCAAGCCGCTTAAATCGATCTTGCTTGCTTGGGCGATCGCTTCGGTGCGTGCCACAAGATCCTCGCGCACGCCGTTGCGCGCCAAGGCTGGCGCACGATTCAGCCCAATCACGAGCAGAATAATGACCACTACGCCCGATAAACCAGCGACCAAGAACCAATCGCGCCGCCATTTCCAGGTTAATTGGGGCACAACTGCATCGGGCACTAGGGGCGGCAAGGCGGCGCGAATCGTATTGTCGTTTTCGAGCGGAATACCGCGCAATTGACGAATGATTGAAGGCACAAGCAACCATAACACCAAGGCTGCTGCTGCAATCCCGCTGAGCAAATAGAAGGTATTAGTTTTCCAAAATAGCGGCACATATAGCGAGGCATTGTAGGTATAGTGGGCGGCAATTGAGGCCAGCACGCCATAGCGCAAGCTCAAAAAGCCAAACAAAATGCCAATAATGCTTAATTCGACGACCCGAATATAAAATGGATGTTGTGGATAGGTGGCGTGCAAGGCGGCCCAAACCACCGCCGTGACGATAATTGCCAGCTTGGGGCGGCCAAAATAGCGGGTCAAAACCATAATGCCGCCTAAGCGAAAGATTAATTCTTCGCCAATTGCAGGCAACAAGCCTAGCGCCATGCCATACAGCGCTGGAAACGGCGTGGCAATCGTATCGTCGTAGAGTGGCGTAACTGGCGACCAAACGCCAAAATAGCGGTTGCCCAAGGCATAAAAGGCCGAAACAAAGCCCAATTGAAAAATGCCAACCAAGCCGCCAACCCAGAGCGCCTGCACCACCGGACGGCTAACTAAGCCGCGCTTGGTCAGGGTTTCGCTCAACGAAACCGCGCCCTCGCTCTTTTCCCACACCAGCGCTTCGCCAGCCATGCCCGCCAAAATAATCGTGGTAGCAATGGTTACGAGTTGACCAATATAGCCGCCAAGCACATTGCCCCAATAGACTGGCAAGCTTTGGTTTACGTCGTAATGGGCCAAATCGAGCGGAATGCTGTTGAGCATGACCAACACGCCGACCACCGCCACCGCCGCAAACAAGTGCAAGGCCCAGCGCCAGCGCAAACGGCCTCGTCGGGCCTGAATAAACCAGGCTACGCCGATGAGCGCGGTCAGGGCATAGGTCAATGTCCAGCCAGTGTGATTGAGCAGACCGCCACGCCGCAGTTGCCAATCTTTCTCCAGATACCAACTTTGCGGCAGCCAATAATACTCACTGATTTGGCCCAAATCATTCCCTGCTATCGTCACGCTGTAACGATATTGAGCTTCAGCATCGGCCAGATCGCGGCGTTGCCAGATAAAGGTATGGTCAGTACGATTAGGCTGTTGGGTGGTGAATTGATCGAGTAACGTTAATTGATCAAGCGGAATTTGCAACTTCTTTTGAGCTAATAGCAAGGCCTCAGCTTGGCTCAACTTAGGCCCAGTAGCCTCGTCAGGGCGGATATGATTAATCGCCAAGATGCGGCCTGTGGTTGGCGAAATGCTAACCACCCATTGCTCAGGATCAAGCTCGCGCCAAAACCTCACATTCCAACTTGCCAGATTAAGATCTTTGTCAACCCGTTGATTGAGCGTTTCGCGGCCTCGCTCACGAATTAAATACGATTGAGCGTCATTATCGGAGCCAAAGGTGATGGTTTGGGTAAAGTTGCTCGGATCGCCGCCCACGCCCAACACTGCATACACCGAACCCTGCAAAGCTGCATCACGATCGACGTTGAAGCGAATCTCGGCCATTGGCGTTGATTCAGCAGCAAATACAATGGCTAAAAAAATTCCAAATACAGCTAAAAGAACAAATCCTGGGGGAATCAGTCGTTTGGTATCAGGCTTGTGCACGCCAGCCCTCCATCGCTGTTAGGTTGTTATGCCTAGTATAAAGCAAAGTCAAAAAGAACATAGAACATAGAGCATAGAACATAGGGCAAGAGATGAGGGCAGGATTCAGGGATGAGGCTATAGGCTTTTGGCTATGGGAACAGCAATCAAACAATCATTCGTGGAATTCGTGGCTAAAAAATTAGCCTTCGCGTCCTTCGCGTTCTTCGCGGTTCCTTTTCCTTCGTTCGTTTCATCGATTAAACTGATCCCTGAACCCTTGCCCCTAAACCCTCGTTGCCAACTTGTCGAAAAACAGAGATTAGGGTATTGTTTGCAGGCGTGGCCTTCAGATGCCGCCCACCAACCCCCACTTAAAGGAGCAGAAACACTCATGTCAGCAATAATGGACAAAGTTCAAGAAATTATTACTGCGATTATTAACTTATTAAGCTACCCGGGCATTGCATTGGTGATGTTTGCCGAAAACCTCTTTCCGCCAATCCCTTCAGAATTGGTGATGCCCTTTGCTGGTTTTAATGTTGGCAAAGGCGAAATGAACCTTTTTGCCGTGATGATTGCGGGCACAATTGGCGCGGTTTTAGGTGCGCTAGCCCTGTATTATATTGGTATGTGGGCGGATGAAACAATTATTCGGCGCTTTATTCGGCGCTTTGGTAAATTCTTTTTCATTAGCGAAGCTGACATCGATAAAACCCTTGCCTTCTTTGAAAAACGCGGCGAAATTGTGGTCTTTACCGGGCGCTTGATTCCCTTGGTGCGCAGTTTGATCTCGATTCCTGCTGGCATGAATCGCATGCCAATGGGCCGCTTTTTGCTCTGGACGACCTTTGGCTCGTTGATTTGGAATGGCATTTTGACCTATGCAGGCATCGTGCTTGGCGCACAATGGGAAAATGTGTTGGGCCTCGTCGATCGCTACGAAAAAGTTGCTTTTGCAATTATTGGCGTGTTCGGGATTTGGTTTATTGCAAGTCGCGTCGTCAAAGCTCGCCGCAATCGCGCTCAATCAAAGCAAGTCTAAGCCAAAGCCATTCCCCCGACCGATTGCAAATCGATCACGGTACGTATGATTAGCTGCGTACCGTGATTTGCCGTTAACAAGGAGTTTTCATGGCCGTTTTTGTCGAACAAGAAGCCATTTTAGAATTATTGCAAAGCTCGCGGGCCGCTAGTTTGGCCGCGCTCCAACATTTGCCAGCAATCGATTTAGCGCAGTTGATTGTGCTTGAGCAACAAGCAACCAAGGATTGTGCTGCCCATGCTAAGCAACCAGCCCAGCTTGTGGCCGAAGCAAACAGCTATGATCAATGGCAAGGGCAACGCCAACATTTAGCTGCAACCATCGCCGCAATTCCATGGGCCAGCTATGGCCAGCGCATCCAAACGGCGGCAGGGCCAATCTATTTGGGTGAGTTGGTTAAGCGCTTGATTGCTGCTGAACATCAGCAATTGAGCCAATTGCTTCAGGCTGGCCAACACCCGCCAATTATTGCCCAATGGGCCGATTAACCCTGCTTGCGTTGAGCAAACCAATCAATTGCATATAAGTAGCCATGCCAGCCTAGCCCGCTAATTTGGCCTTGAGCAATCGCGGCCACAACCGAATGATGGCGAAACGTTTCGCGCGCGTAGACATTCGATAAATGGACTTCGATAATTGGCACATCCATCAAGGCCAAGCCATCGCGCAAGCTCAACCCATAGTGGGTCAGTGCACCTGGATTGATAATGATGCCCTGAATGTTGCCATAATGGGCGTGGAGTGTATCGACCAACACGCCTTCGTGGTTCGATTGCACGAAACTCAATGCGATACCTGCAGCGCTGGCACGTTCGCTCATGGCGCTATGAATATCAGCCAGCGTGGTTGAGCCATAAATTGTTGGCTCGCGTTGGCCAAGCATGTTAAGATTTGGGCCTTGTAGGACTAAAAGATGCATGAATAGTGCTCCTGATTGCCAAATGCGCGGCTATTGTGCGCCGAAGCCCAAGCCTTGTCAATCGCAGCAAGCGAGGATAGACCAATGGAATTTGGATTAGACGAAAATCAGCGCGACGCAATGCTAGCGATGTGGCAACAACTGAGCGAGCAAGAGCTGCCAGAAGAGCGGCTTTCGTATGCTGGCTTGCAAGCCTTGCCGCGCTTGGTTGAGCAAGTCCTGAATAACGGCGACCAAGCGAGCCTCACCGCTAGCCTGATCAATCCACTGTATTGGCATCAGACCGCGAGTTATGGCCATGGCTTGTTGGCCCGCGAGCGCCGAGTGCCAATTGATCATGCGGCCTATCGTTTGAGTTGGTGGCTCTGGCTGCGGCTGTATAATCTTGCCAACGCCAAGCTTTGGTTTGATCAAGGCCAGCGCTATGCCACATTGCTGCTGATTGACGCAGAGCATCAAGAGCCAGCCACCTGCCCGCTAAACAACCAAACAAGCGTCGAACTTGCAGCCGTGCTCGAACAACGTTTGCTCGTGCCAAGTGGCTTTCATTGCCGTCATGTTCTTGTTATAAGAGCAGAGAGCATAGAACATAGAACATAAGACAACCGAAACCACGAAGAGCCACGAAGAGCGCGGAAGTGGCTATTGGCATTTGGCTATCGGGATTTCTGAGATACCACACCATCTTCCGATAGCCCATAGCTGTACTGGTTCATTGGATTGGCAATCAAGAACATGCCCTCACCCCCAGCCCCTCTCCCACTGAACGCGGGCGAGGGGAGCATGGGTTTCGTGGTTCCCCCTCGCCTCGCGGGCGGGAGAGGGGGCTAGGGGGTGAGGGGATCAGGCCATGGTTAACGCAATGAACCAGTACAGCTCTGCTCTCTGCTCTCTGTTCTTCTTTTTGCCTTCTGCCTTCTACCTTCTGCCTTCTGCCTTCTGCCTTTTGCCTTCTGCCTTTTGATTTGGTCTTCATCCCTCATCCCTCATCCTTCAGACTTTAGTCCTTTGACTTCTGACTTTTAATTATGGTACAATCGGGCCACAGGCGTTGACGGAGCCGAGTAGTTGGGCCAAATCCTGAACCAGCGAGCGTGCAACTGGTGTGAGGCACGTATCAGCAAGCCCAACCAAAATCTCTCCTGAGCCGAACGCTGAACCCATTGGCAGTAAGCGAACCGGATATCCCCCGTTATCGGGATGACGTTGTGATGGCAACGGCTTAAAGTGGGTAGCTCGTGCAAACGGCTATCAAGCAGGGTGGTACCGCGAGGTCTTTTCGATAACCTCGTCCCAGCAGTGTGGGGCGGGGCTTTGTGTTTTTTAGTCAACGAGGAGTCAACAATGGCGTTTGCAGCAGTTGATCCCAAGGTGTCGTTTCCGACGCTCGAGGATGAGATCGCCGCTTGGTGGGAGGCTCATGGCATCGTCAAAAAGACGCTAGCCCATGGCGATGCTTCACGTCCGTTTGTCTTTTTTGAAGGGCCGCCAACTGCTAACGGTCGGCCTGGGATTCACCACGTTGAGGCTCGTTCATCGAAAGATATTATGGTGCGCTTCAACCGCATGCTTGGCAAAAAGGTCATCGGCGCACGCGGTGGCTGGGATACCCACGGCCTGCCGGTTGAACTCGAAGTTGAAAAGAAACTAGGCTTCGCGGGCAAACCAGACATCGAAAAATATGGCATCACTGAATTCAACGCTGCCTGCCGCCAATCAGTCTGGGATTACATCCAAGAATGGGAAAAGCTGACTCAGCGCATCGCCTTCTGGATCGATCTTGAAGATCCTTACATCACCTACGACAACAAGTATATCGAGTCGCTGTGGTGGATCTTTAAACAATTGCACGAGCGCGAATTGCTGTATCGTGATTATAAAGTGACGATGCACTGCCCACGCTGTGGTACGTCGCTCTCCGATCACGAAGTGGCCCAAGGCTACCAAGATAACACTGATGATCCATCGGTTTGGATTCGCTTCAAGCACACGCCAAGCAACCATGCCTTGGATGCCCAAGTGGCCGATGCAGCCTTCTTGGCTTGGACGACCACGCCATGGACGTTGCCAGCCAACGCTGGTTTGGCGGTTAATCCTGAGGCAACCTATGTGCTGGCTGAGCACGAAGGCCAACGCTATATCTTGGCCGAAGCTTTGGTTGGCGCGGTGTTGGGCGAGGGTGCAACCACCGTTGCCAGCTTTACTGGTGCCGATTTGCAGGGCTTGCGCTATACGCCGCTCTTTGCTGGCGTTGGCGATAATGGCGCAACGATCGATTTGAGCAGTGCCTATCGCGTCGTTGCCGATGAATTCGTTTCGTTGGAAGACGGCACAGGCATTGTGCACATCGCGCCAGCCTATGGCGACTTGGAAATTGGCCGCAAGTATGGCTTGCCAACCTTGTTCTCGGTCGATTTGGCGGGCAAAGTCTTGAGCAGCTTTGAAAGCCTTGGCTTTGCAGGCTTGTTCTTCAAAGAAGCTGATCCCAAAATCACCCGTTATTTGAAAGAACAAGGCAGCTTGTTCAAATCGGGCCGCGTGCTGCACACCTATCCATTCTGTTGGCGCTGTAAAACGCCGTTGCTGTTCTATGCCAAGCAATCGTGGTACATCCGCACGACGGCCTTGAAGCAACAATTGATCGATAATAACAAAAAGATCAATTGGGTGCCTGAGCATATCCAAGCTGGGCGTTTTGGCAATTGGCTCGAAAATAACATCGACTGGGCGATCAGCCGCGAGCGCTATTGGGGCACACCGCTGCCAGTTTGGGCCTGCGATACTTGCCAACATGTTGATGTGGTTGGCTCGTTGGCGGAGCTTGGCGAACGTTGGGGCCAAGATACCGCCAATCTGGATATGCACCGCCCGTTCGTTGATGCGCCAACGTGGTCATGTCATTCCTGTGAAACTGGCACGATGCAGCGCATCCCCGATGTTGCTGATTGTTGGTTTGATTCAGGCGCAATGCCCGTCGCACAGTGGCATTATCCATTTGAAAATCAAGAACTGTTTGAGGTTGCAGGCCAAGCCGATTTCATCTCGGAAGCCATCGATCAAACCCGTGGTTGGTTCTATACCTTGCACGCGGTTTCGACCTTGCTCTTCGATCGCCCAGCCTACAAAAATGTGATCTGTTTGGGTCACTTGTTGGATGGCAAAGGCGAGAAGATGTCCAAATCCAAGGGCAACATCGTTTCGCCATGGGAAATGGTCGAGAAGTATGGCGCTGATGCGGTGCGCTGGTATATGTTTGCCGCAGGCCAGCCCTACAACCCACGCCGTTTCTCAGCTGATCTGGTTAGCGAATCGTTGCGTCAGTTCTTGTTGACCTTGTGGAATACCTATAGCTTTTTCACAACCTATGCCAATGTCGATGGCTGGACACCAGAAGTTGCTCAAGGCGATTTGGCAGCGATCGATCGCTGGGCCTTGGCGCGGCTCAACGGTTTGGTGCGCGATGTGCGTAACGATCTGACCAATTACGACATGAACACGCCCGCCAAGCGGCTCGAACAATTCGTTGACGAGCTTTCGAACTGGTATGTGCGGCGCAATCGGCGGCGCTTCTGGGGCAGCGAGATGAATGGCGATAAGCAAGCTGCCTATTCAACTTTGTACACATGTTTGGTGACGATCAGTAAGCTGATGGCTCCATTCACGCCATTCGTGGCCGAATCGCTGTATCAAAATTTGGTGCGCAGCTACGACCAAAACGCCGTTGAGAGCGTGCACATGGCCTTGTTCCCAGAAGCAGATTTGAGCTTGATCGATGATGAATTGATCCGCAAAACCGACTTGTTGCTCAAAGCCGTCAGTTTGGGCCGCGCCGCGCGCAAAAACGCTGGCCTGCGCGTGCGCCAACCACTGAGCGAAGTGCTGGTGCGCTTGCCACGCGGCGAGCAACTGGCCGAATTGAGCGCCGAACTCAGCGACGAACTGAATATCAAGTCGGTGCGCTGGCTTGGCGTTGGCGATGGCTTGGTCAGTTATCGCTTCAAGCCCAACTTGCGCTCAGTTGGCAAGAAGTTTGGCAAGCTTGTGCCGGCCTTACGCGAGGTTTTGGCTGGCCTCAGCAGCGAACAAGTAGCCGATGCAGCGCATAAAGTTGAAACTGGCGCGAGCTTCGAGGTCGAGGTCGAAGGCCAAACCCTTACCTTGGCTGCCGACGATGTGCTGATGGAAGCTTCATCGCCAGAAGGCTACGCTGTGGCCGAAGGCGAAGGCTTGTTGGTGGCTTTGGTCACAACCTTGACCGACGAATTGCTGCGCGAAGGCATCGCCCGCGAAATCGTGCGCAATCTCAACGATGCCCGTAAAGCAGCCGATTTGGCGATCACCGATAAGATCAACGCCACTTTAGGCAGCGAAGTCGATTTGGCCGCAGTTGTGGCTGAATATGGCGATTACATCAAGGGCGAAACCTTGTGCGAAAACCTGAGCGTTGGCGATGCCAGCGCCAACCAACACACCAGCACAATGGAGTTGGAACAAGGCAAACTGAGCCTTGGCATCAGCAAAGTCGCCTAATTGAAGCTCAATGCGGCGTGTGCACTCACAGCATGCGCCGCATTGAACATTAATCATTCAAGGAAAATCATGCTTTTACATATTATTTCCCCCGCAGAATGGCAACAGGCTGTGGCTGCTGGCGAATATCGCCCAGCCTCGTTGGCCGACGAAGGCTTTATTCATTGTTCAACGCTTGAGCAAGTGTTAACTCCAGCCAATTCGTTTTATCGCGGCCAAGCTGGATTACAATTGTTGTGTATCGATCCTGCTTTGCTCCAAGCCAAATTGGTCTACGAAGATTGCTACGAAACGGGCATGCAATTTCCGCATATTTACGGCCCGCTCAACCTCGATGCTGTGGTTAACATCGTCGAGTTTCCAGTCAAGCCCGATGGTACGTTTGATCAGCCGCAGTTGGATTGAATCGAGGGGCTAGTTGTCAGAGGCTAGGGATCGGGAACTTAACGCAGAGGCGCAGAGAAGCCATGGCTGATGGCTCTTGGCTATTGGCCTTGGGCTATCGGAACATGCTTCGTGGAATTCGTGGAATTCGTGGCTAGAAGGGATGAGGCTATAGGCTATAGACTTTGGGCTATTGGAACAATGATCCAAATAATCTGTGCAATCTGTGGCTAAAATGCCCTTCGCGTTCTTCGCGCCCTTCGTGGTTTCAAAACTTCGCGCTCTTCGTGTCCTTCGTGGATCAAATCCCGCTACAATAGCTGAAGCACTCTGCTAGTGAAGGAATACCTATGAAGAAGCTTTTGAGTGGCATGCTTTTAGCGGGAATCATTGTTGGCTGTGGTGGCCAAGCAACGCCGACCAGCGTTCCAGCGACGGCAACCAGCCAAGCCTCGCCCACAACGCAAGCCCTGAATCCAACCGCAACGACCGAAATTACGCCTAGCGTTGTTGCCAACCAAACCACACCAACTCCATTGCCAAGCAAACCAACTGCGCCAATCTTTACTGCCGATGATGAGCGTTGGGCTGGCCGTTCAATCTATTTTATTATGACCGATCGTTTTGCCAATGGCGACCCAAGCAACGATAACGCTGATGGTTTTGCTGCTGATCGTAACGATCCACGGCGTTGGCATGGCGGCGATTTTCGCGGCATTATCCAACGCCTCGATTACATCAAAGGCATGGGCTTTGGCGGCATTTGGATCACGCCAGTCAGCAAGCAAAATTCAACTAATGCCTATCATGGCTACTGGCAGTACGACCCGTATCAAATTGACCCCCATTTTGGTACGCTTGAAGAATTGCGTGAGCTGGTGAGCGAAGCCCACAAACGCGATATGTTGGTCATGCTCGACGTTGTGCCAAACCATATGGGCGATTTCTTGCCTGGCTCGAAAGCTGCCCCGCCCTTCGACGACCCGACGTGGTATCACAACAAGGGCAACATTCAAAATTATGGCAATCAACAAGAAGTTGAAGATGGCGATTTGCTGGGGCTTGATGATTTAGATCAAGATAATCCCGCAACGCGCGCTGAATTGCTCAAATGGATTGCTTGGCTCAAAACTGAAACTGGGCTTGATGGTATGCGGGTTGATACCGCCAAGCATCTGCCCAAAGATTTTCTGCGCGAGTTTGATCAAGCGGCGAATACCTTCTCGCTGGCCGAAGTATTTAGCAGCGATGCAGGCTATGTTGCTCCATATAGCGAATATAACGATGCAATTTTGGATTATCCATTGCACAGCGCCTTCAAAGAAAGCTTGGTTGGCGGGCGTACCCTGCTGGTGATTCAGCGCGTGCTCGAAAATGCCGACGCGAGCTATCGCAATGTGCATGTCAACGGCACATTTTTGGATAATCACGATAACGAACGCTTCTTATGCGTGGCAACTGGCGGCCCCGACGACCAAAAAACCACCCAATTACAACAAGCGTTGGCGGTACTCTACAGTTTGCGTGGCATTCCAATCGTCTATTATGGCACCGAGCAAGAGCTGAGCGGCTGCAAAGATCCCTTCAACCGCGAAGATGCCTTTGAATTGGATTCAACCGCTGCGCCAGTCTATCAATGGATTAGCCAGCTCAACCAGCTGCGCCAAGCCCACCCAGCCTTGCAACGCGGCAGCCTTGAAAGCCGTTCTAAGGCTGATGATGGCTGGGCCTTCCAACGCACTGCTGGCAACGATACCGTGGTGGTGTGCATTAACAACACCTGGAAACCGTTGGAAGTGGCGGTAACGGGCCTAACTGAGATTACCGATGGCGAGGTCTTGACCGATGCGCTTGGCGGCGGTGAGCTGAGCGTCAAGGGTGGTGCAATGAATTGTGCCTTGCAGCCCAAACAAGTTATGATCTATACCCGCTAAATTGAACCATTAATGCAAAAAAGAGCCAAGCTCGCTTGGCTCTTTTTGATCTAGAGAATAGTATCGAAGTTTTCGCTACTAATTTCTATGGCTCAAGATTGACAAAATCGAAGAAGAAGCGTGAGCCGGTCGATAATGGATTATGGGCAGCCATCGTGCGAAATTCATATTTGCCTGGGGCTGGATTCCAGTAGAATTCAACAGCACAATTTTTTTGGATGGTTGGCGAATAGGCATCGATAATGCCCAATAATTGGCCTTCATAGAATACGCTCACTTTGCCTGCATCAGGGCGCATCACATAGCCCATTGCAAAGCGATAGGGATATGAAGCAAGCGTATACGAAACGGTATAGCCGCCGCCCATGGAGACGTGCTGCGTGCCGTTATAAGCATTGGTCAACGGATGGCCCGATTCAGAGCGCCAAACCCCAGTATATTTGACTGACGGATCGGTGTTGTCAATCATATACTCAGGGCTAAAGTTAACTGAAGGTGAATTACAATCAATATTCATATACGGAATATCGTTGGTTGCAGCTTTGCTGGCTGCTGGAGCAATTAAACTTGGTGCTATGATCGTGGCTGCCAGCAGCAACGACGTGAATATTTTACGCATCAAAAAGCCTTCCTACACACTACTAAATTCTCTAGACAGGTAGGTACTTTAATCGAGATTGCTAGATTTTTCAAGCCCCAAATGATGAGAATTTGCTGATAGAGCATAAAAAATACTTAACATAATTATTTTTGGTTTATAACGATTCAATTTCGCCACGTAAACGGGCAAGTGCTTGCTCAACACTGGCTAATTCGTTGCGTGCTTGTTGCAGCTGCTCATTTTGATATTTAACGAAGCGTGTGTATGGTGCAACCGTTTCGGTCACGCGCTCGATTGATTGATCGATTTCGGCATACACTTGTTTGCTCAACGAGCGTACAATTTTATCGCGCAGCTCGCTGACTTTTTTGTGAAACTCACGCTTGGCTTGGGCACGCTTGGCCGGAATCAAATAGGCACCGCCTGCGACGGCCAACACGCTGAGGCTGATGCCCGTAAAATCGAGCAACGCGCCATGCGCCAAAATGACAAACAAGGCCCCAAAACCAACTGCACCGACTCCAGTTAAGGCAGTGGTGGCAATCGTGCCTTGCAAATCCATAGCTAATTGTTTGGCTTCTGCATCGCGATTGTAGCTTTGCACAATTTGGTTGGTGCTACGGCCAACTGAATCAATCAGCGATTGACGATTGTAGTTGAAATTTTGGCCAACATTGCCAACCATCTCGCTATTATGGCGCGAAAGTTGGCGACGGTCGATATAGGCATTGACATCTTGCCAAAGCTTCAAATTGCGTTCAATCAGCCAATCGATAATTTGTTGGGTGATGCGATCGGTGTCTGCATCGAGGTCGCCGACCACTTGGTCGCGAAAACGTTGCTCAAGCAGATCTTTTTTAATCAAATCGCGGGCGCGGCCAATCCGAATTTGCTCATCGAAAAAGGTGTGGCCGCGTTGCTCAAACTCATGGATGAGATTTTCGAGCTGGGCAATCCGTGGCGTGAAATCACGTTGCATATCAGCTTTATAGACCTGAATTTGGCCCTCGATATTGGTGATTGCCTTAATATCGTCGCTCAGGGTTTGCAAGCGCTCATCGGAAGCAGTGCGATAGGTGGTGGCAAGTTTTTGGCCAACGCCCAGGGGATTGAGCAATTTGAGTCGCACTCGTTCACCTTCATCAAGCGTGCGCAGCAAATATTCTTCCATGGCGTTGAAGCCACTTTCGGCCCACAATTTGGGGTCGTCGTTTTCGCGGGCGCGCAAAGCCGAGCGGGCCGAAACTGCAAAAATCATCGGCGTGCTGCCAAGCAAGGTGGTGGCATTGCTACGCACAAATTCGAGCACCTCGCTGCGGCCTTTTTCATCGAGAATATCAATTTTATTGACAACCAAGATGATTTTCTTGCCCCATTCGCGAATATGCTCAAGGAACGTGCGTTCGCTCTCAGTAAATGGCCGATCTGCCGAGGTGATAAACAACACCAAATCCGAGCGCGGCACAAAGCGTTTGGTTAATTCCTCGTGGCGACGAATAATCGCATTTGTGCCTGGCGTATCAACGATATTCAAATCGCCAAGCAAGGGCGCAGGATGGGTGCGCAACAACAGAAAATCTTCGAGCAATTGGGCATCTGGTTGCTCGCCAAAGCGCAAAATATTGATGCGGTCGGTGGTTGGGGTTACGCCTTCGGGCAAAACCCGATCGCCAAGCAAGGCATTGATAAAGCTCGACTTGCCAGCGTTGAACTCGCCAGCGACCACAATTAAAAAGAGTTCAGCCAATTGCTCGGTGGCTTCACGCAGGCGCGCAGCATCAGCGGCGGTCACATCGGCCCCAAATTGCTCCAAAGCGTTATGCAAACGATCAAATAAGCTTTGTTCGGTCGCCCGAAGCTCTGCTTCACGTTCGCCAAGAATTGATTGAGCGCCAACATGGGCCATGGCTGTGTCCTTATCTCTATGAGCAGCGTGCTACTCAATCTGACTCTGATTGCGTGCTCGAAGTTGCACAAACGAGCAGTATCAAGGGTTAATCATAACTCGTGCCATAAAATGTTCCGCGTCCCCAACCCCCTCTGCCCAACCCCGCTCCCGTGGCGCGGGCGAGGGGCTTTACCAGCGTGATTCTCTCCCAATTCCTTGGTAAAAAACGATCGGCTCCCCCTCGCCCGCGTTCAGTGGGAGAGGGGGCTGGGGGTGAGGGCTTTGGCGTTAATCTAAACTCAATTTATAGCCAAAACCGCGCACAGTGAGCACAAAGCGTGGCGCAGAGGGATCGATCTCGATTCGTTGGCGCAAGCGATAGATCAAGGCATCGATAGCGTTGTAATCGTAGACCTCATAATCCCACACGCCACTGGCAATTTGCTCTTTGCTGACAACTTCGCCGCGGCGGTTGTACAGCAATTCCAGCAATTGAAATTCCTTGGCGGTGAGCTGAGGATCAAGCCGTTTGCCGCGAACATAGACCTCCTTGGCAGCGCTATCAACGTGCAATTCAGCCTGATCTTGGCTCGCGATCCGATGCATGACGACTGGGGGTGGTGTGCCCTTCATCGTTGCTTCGGGATCGCGGAAAATGATCACCGTATCGGCGACCCACACTTCGTCGTTATTGCGTAACGGCGCGAGGCCATTAACCTTTACGCCATTTAAATAGGTTCCGTTGGTGCTATCGAGATCGCGAATATAACAGCCGGCTTCATCGCGTTCTAAGCGGGCGTGACGGCGCGAGGCTAAACGATGATCGATGACAATATCGTTGGCTACATCGCGCCCAATGGTGAGAATTGTTTGTTCCCACGGCATGAGCCGAGGTGGGACATCTTGGTTTTTAATTGTCAGCGATGGCACTGGCTGATCGTTCATAAAAATTCCTCCTCAAACACACGATGCATGGAGAGGCGTGGTATGGTATGCTAGAGTCTTAGTCAGAGACAAAGCAAAAGGGCTATGATAGAATGTGACGCGATTCTAACATAGGGCTTCTGAATGCGCTAGAGGCGCAAGGAGCGGGCGTTTGACTTCTTGGAATGGTCGCCAATTTGGCAAGTATATTTTACACAACGAAGTTGGGCGAGGTGGCATGGCCCGCGTTTTTCGGGCAACCGATACCACCTTGCAACGCACGGTTGCGTTAAAAATTCTTGCGCCTCAGCTTGCGAGTGATCCCGAATCGAGCCAGCGTTTTGAGCGCGAGGCGATTACGGCGGGCAATCTGCATCATCCTAGTATCGTCACCATTTTCGATGTTGGCGAGGCTGAAGGCTTACCCTACATCGCCATGGAATATATTGCTGGTCGTTCGCTGCAAGCGGTGATCGATGAACAAGGTGCGCTGGGCCTTGGCTATGCCGTAGCATTGTTGATGCCAGTGGCCGAAGCGCTGGATTATGCCCATTCGCAGCAGGCAGTTCATCGCGATGTCAAACCCCACAATATTTTGCTGAATGCCGATGGTCGGGTTTTGTTGACCGACTTTGGCATTGCTCAGGCTCCCGTTGTCAATGAAAAGCGTCTAACCCGCGCCGGCATGTTTATGGGCACGCCAGAATATATCGCGCCCGAACAAGCCTCGGCGCAGTTGGTTGATGGCCGCTCCGATTTATACTCCTTGGGAATTGTGGCCTTTGAGGTAATCACTGGCCAAGTTCCCTTTACTGGAACGGTTCCAGAGTTGCTGGTTGCTCACACCTACACGCCGCCACCAGCGATAACCAGCCTTGTACCTGGCTTGCCAGCAGCCTTCGATAAGGTCTTTGAACGAGCCTTGGCCAAACAACCAAGCGAGCGTCCACCATCGGCAGTCGCCTTTATCGATGCCTTGCGCACGCTCTCCAGCAGGGTTGGAATTACGATTCCAAGCAAGGACGAATTAAAGGGCTTGGCGGTTCCAGCTGGCTCGTCGGCTGGCAAAGCAACGGTGGCGATTAATGCGCTGCCTGCGTTGCAACGTCAAAGCGACCCGAGCGCTCAAACTGATGTTGGGGCGATTCAGCCGCAAGCGCGTCCGGCTACGCCCGTGCCGCAACCAGTGCCACGCCCAAGTAATCCCAACCCAACTGCCCGAGTTGCGCCAAGCGCTCAGCCACGGCCCCAAGCGCAACCGCAAGCGGCTCAATCTCAATCGCGACCAAGGCCCCACGCAGCAAGCAATAGCAATGCTGCGCGGCCTCGCATGCGCACGCGGCCAGTCTTGCGCACGGCCACAACCAGCGATCCTTTAAAAGTGATTTATCCGGTTGCTATCATTATAACCCTTGCTGTTTTGGGTATTGTTTTTTGGCAGCGCATGGGTCAAGGCACGCGCGGCTTTGTTTCACTGCCAACCGCAACCCAAACGAGCAGCTTATCAGGGCCGTTTGTGCCCGAATCGACGCGGATTCCGACGGCGATTCCAACTAACACGCCTGAGCCAACCCCAACCGATGCGCCAACCGAGCAGCCTAGTGCCACGCCTGAGCCAAGCGCAACCGTGCCTAGCCCAATCCCAACCAGAACGCGGATTCCAACGCGAACAGTGCCACCAACCCGAACTACAGCACCAACGACGGTTGTGCCATCGGCTACGCCAGTGGTGCCAACTGATGTGCCTGCTACGCCAACGGATGTGCCACCCCCAACCCCAACTAATGGCCCAACTGAGCAGCCAACCCAAGATCTACCAACCGTGACCAATACCGGAGTTGAGCCGACGGTCGTTTATCCTTTGCCACGGCCTGAGCCGTCGCCAATTTCCTGAGGCTTGGCGGTGAGTTTGCGCGATTTGCCAGCGGTGCATCGGCTGATTGGTCTGCTTGCAGAAGGCTTTCCCAATGTGCCTGCCCAATGGTTACTTGAGGCAGTGCGAGCCAGCCTTGAGCAGGCTCGGCACTCGTTGCGGGCTGGCAATGCCCAGCAATCAATCACGCAGATTGTGGCTCATGCTGAGCACTTAATTCGCCAACGCCAACAACTCCCATTGCGCCATGTTGTCAACGCGACTGGCGTACTAATCCACACCAATCTTGGGCGTGCGCCACTGAGTGCTGCCGCGCAACAAGCAATCATCAGCGCCAGCGCTGGCTATAGCAATCTCGAATATGATGTTGAGCAAGGCGAACGTGGCTCGCGCAATAGCTTGTTGGAGCCACAACTGCAACGCTTGACTGGGGCAGAAGCTGCCTTGGTGGTCAATAATGCGGCAGCGGCAATGTTGCTATGTTTGAGTTGCTTTGCCCAAGGCCGCGAGGTGATCGTCAGTCGCGGGCATGCGGTCGAAATTGGTGGCGGCTTTCGGATTCCCGATATTTTGCGCCAAAGTGGCTGCACTTTAGTTGATGTTGGCACGACCAATCGTAGCTATTTGGCCGATTATACGGCGGCGATTGGCGCGCAAACGGCGGTGCTGCTACATGTCCATGCTTCGAATTTTCAAGTGCTGGGCTTTACCCACGAGCCAAGCGTCGCCGAATTGGCCCAAGCCGCCCATGAGCACCAGAAACTCTTGATTTGCGATCTTGGCAGTGGTGCATTATTAGATACGACAAGCTTTGGCTTGGCTGCTGAGCCAACCGTGCAACAACTGATTAGCGATCAAGCAGATTTGGTGGTGTTTAGTGGCGATAAATTGCTTGGCGGCCCGCAAGCAGGCCTAATTGTGGGCAAACGTAGCCTGATCGATCAATTGCGCAAACATCCCTTGCTGCGAGCGCTACGAGTTGATAAATTGACAATAGCGGCTTTGAGCGCAACCCTGATGGCTTATGAAACCCAACGTGCTGCCAGCGAGATTCCAATTTGGCGTATGCTTGGCTGTTCGCTTGCTGAGCTTGAGCAGCGCGCAATCCCGCTGCTGGCCGCCTATCCTGCTGC
Source organism: Herpetosiphon giganteus (assembly GCF_016907925.1). Lineage (GTDB taxonomy): Bacteria > Chloroflexota > Chloroflexia > Chloroflexales > Herpetosiphonaceae > Herpetosiphon > Herpetosiphon giganteus. The sequence goes on from NZ_JAFBCZ010000006.1 coordinate 190,336, forward strand.
CCAACTTGTGGCAACTCATGCTACCATTGGCGGAGGTTCGCTGCCTGGCTCAAGCCTGCCAAGCCGAGGGCTTGCCCTTGACGGTGCGGCTGAAACTTTGAGCGCCCAACTTCGTGCCAACGACCCACCCATTGTTGGCCGAATCCATGCGCAGCGGCTAATCCTTGATCTGCGGACTGTGCTACCAGAGCAGGATGCAGTGATCGTGGCGGCGTTAGCAGCCCTCAATTCAGCCTAACTCGTCATAGAGAGGGACGCAATCGATGACTTCTGATCAAGCGGCAGCGTTGTTAGAGACAGCGGTGGCGGCGTTATATGCTGGCGACCGGCGCAGTGCGCGCATTTATCTGACCCAAGTTTTAGCGCTCGAACCCTATCACGAGCAGGCCTTGCTCTGGTTGAGTGGCGCGGTGGAGCTGCCGGCCCAACAAATTGCCTGCTTAGAGCGGGTTTTGGCGATTAATCCCTATAATCATGCAGCAATTCGCGGTTTGGCTCAGTTGCGTGGTAGCGTTGTTGCGCCAGTGGTTGCCGAGCCAGAGCTAGCGCCGTGGGTTCCGCCGGAGCCGTTGAGTTTGAGCCAACTGGCCGAGTTGCCAGTATCGTGTTATGCCTGCGATGCCCAATTGTATGCCAGCGCTACCTTTTGTTGGCGTTGCCATGTGGCAGTGCGCTGCTGTGCCAACTGTATTTTTCGGCCCTACACCGAGTGCAAAGTGGAGCAAGCAATTCAATCGGAGCAAAGCCCAAATTGCTGCCCATGGTGGCGGCCAATTTAAAGCATGGCTTTTGACTTCTCTGGTTCATAATGCTAGCATGGCTGCTATCTGAAATGTTTGTTTATAGCAGCAATGAGGCAGAATGCGATTATCAACCAAAGGTGAATATGGCGTGCGAGCATTATTCGATTTGGCTCAACACTATGGCGAGGGCTTGGTGCAAAGCCACGATATTGCTGAACGCCAAGCAATCTCCGAAAATTATCTCAATCAATTGTTAATCGCATTGCGCAAGGCTGGCCTGATTACCAGTGTGCGTGGCCCGCAAGGTGGTCATCAATTGGCGCGCCCACCCCAAGCGATTAGCTTGCTTGATGCCATTTTGGTGTTGGAAGGGCCATTGTTGCCAACTCCCGAAGGTGCCAGCCTCGATACCTTCGATGCAGGTTTGTTGGGCGAAGTTTGGGGCGAATTACGCGCCGTAATCGAAACGCATCTTAGCGAAATGACGATTGCTGATCTCTGCCAACGCAAACACCAGCAACTCGATTCACCGATGTATTATATTTAGGGATCAGGGGCTAGGGTTTAGGGGTCAGGATGGACGCTGCGTTGTTAAGTGCTCTTTTTTTATATTCTTCTCCCTGATCCCTAGCAGCTGAACCCTGACCTCTCTTGCTATAGTTTTAGGGAGCGTTCATGGCTTCGCCAACATTTGAACAAGTGCAAGCATGGGCTGCGGCTGGCTACACCCAATGTGCAGTCTACCGTGAGTTAGTCGCCGATTTGGAAACCCCAGTTTCGGCCTATTTGAAGGTTGCTCAGGGCCATTATAGTTTCTTGCTTGAAAGTGTTGAGGGTGGCGAGCAAATTGGCCGCTATTCGTTTATTGGCTGCGAGCCACATTTAATTATTCGTGGCCTTGGCCAGCAAAGTATCATCGAAACTGCCAACGGCGAGCGCACCAGCTACGACGATCTGACGACGCTTGATCAATTAGAGCGCTTGGTGGTTGGCTCGCAAAAGGCAAATCCCGCGCCTCAGCCAGATTTGCCGCGCTTTACTGGCGGGGCGGTTGGCTTTTTGGGCTATGAAACCGTGCGTACCTTTGAACGTTTGCCCGCGCCAACTCTGCGTCCTTTGCAAATTCCCGATGGTGTGTGGATGGTGGTCAAAACGGTTTTAGCTTTTGACCATGTGCGCCATACGATCAAAATTATGAGTACGTTGGTTTTTGATCCAGCCCACGATTTGGCAACCCAATTTGCTGAAGCCAACAAAGCCATCGAAGCCATGACCAAAAAATTGGTGCGGCCATTGGCTCCCGAAGTGTATAGCTCAAGCGCCGCCTCGCCGAGCTTGCCCGAACTCAACGAAGAACTGCAATCGAATCAATCGTTTGGCGAATTTAGCGCAGCAATTGAAAAGGCGCGTGAATATATTCGGGCTGGTGATATTTTCCAAGTGGTGTTATCGCAGCGCTTTCAGCGCGAAACCGATGCTGAGCCATTCGCCGTTTATCGCGCTTTGCGCACGGTCAATCCATCGCCTTATATGTTCTTTTTGAACGTGCCCGATGCGGCGATTATTGGCGCATCGCCCGAAATGTTGGTGCGGGTGGAAGATGGCATTATCGAAACTCACCCGATTGCTGGCACGCGCCGCCGTGGCCGCGATGCAGATGACGAAGCGCGCATGCAGGCCGAATTGTTGGCCGACGAAAAAGAGCGCGCCGAGCACTTGATGTTGGTCGATCTTGGCCGCAACGATGTGGGGCGGGTTTCGTTACCTGGCAGCGTGCACGTGCCCAAATTTATGCAAATTGAAAAATATTCGCATGTGATGCACTTGGTTTCGGTGGTTAAAGGCACGCTCGATACAGCCCGCTACTCGCCGTTGCACGCCTTACGGGCTTGCTTCCCTGCTGGCACGTTGACTGGAGCGCCCAAAGTACGGGCCATGGAAATTATCGCCGAGCTAGAGCCAAGCCAACGCGGGCCGTATGGCGGCTGTGTTGGCTATGTTTCGTTTGGCGGTTTATCGCTTGACACAGCGATTACTATTCGCACAATGGTGATTAAAGATGGCGTGGCCTATATGCAGGCTGGCGCTGGCATTGTCGCCGATAGTGATGTTAAATTAGAAGATCTCGAAACGCGCAATAAAGCCGGTTCACTCATCCGCGCCTTGCACGTTGCCGAAATGTTGGAGTTGTAAACGAGGGATTAAGGGCTAGGGGCCAGGGATCAGAAAGCGTGCATTATTGGCCTGAATTCTGATAACGTTGCATCCTGAACCCTAGAGCCTGACCCCTGACCCCTCGCAGATTATGGACGCATACCTTGATATTGAAACAACATGGCAACGCACGATTAGCGTGATTGGTATTTACCTGCCGCAGCGAGGCACAATTCAATTGGTCGGCGCTGGGGTTAGTGATGTTAATTTGTATGCGGCGTTGGCAGGGGTTGAGACGATCTTTACCTTTAATGGGGCAAGCTTTGATTTGCCAATTATTTACAAGGCCTTAGGCGCAGATTTGAAACGCGAGTTCGTGCATTGCGACCTGTTGCGCGAATGTCGTCGCCAGAATTTGCGCGGTGGCCTGAAAATTGTTGAACAAAAGATCGGCATTGCGCGTTCTACTCATGGGCTTGATGGCCGCGATGCCTTGCGGTTGTGGCAAGCCTATGAAAACTATAACGATCAAACAGCGTTAGATTTACTCTTACGCTACAATCGCGACGATATTATTAACTTGCCACGCTTGCGTTGTTATTTACATAAAGTTCAAGAGCCTGATTTGCACCCGCATGTTACGATTTGGCATGCGTCTGAGCAATCGTTGCTGTCGCCATTGAGCGACGAGGAGCAGTAGTGGGGCGATGAGCGAACAACCACGAATTCTCAATAATCGCTATCAATTAGAGCGAAAATTAGGCCAAGGCGGCATGGCAACGGTGTATCTTGGGCGCGATTTGCGGCTCAATCGACCAGTTGCGATTAAAGTGTTACACGGCCAATATGCCAGTGACGAACAATTTTTGCGCCGCTTTAAGCACGAAGCCGATGCAGCCGCTCAGTTGGGTCATCCCAATATTGTGCGGGTTTACGATATTGGAGCCGAGGGCGATTTTCATTATATTGTGATGGAATACGTCCAAGGCACTGATCTCAAAGAGATTATTGAGTTGCAAGCGCCGTTGCCTGTGCCACGCACGCTGGCGATTGTGCGCCAAATTGCCGAAGCCTTGCAGGCTGCTCACGATAGCGGCTTGGTGCACCGCGATGTTAAGCCGCAAAACGTGCTGATCGATTCCAACGATTATGCGCGCTTGAGCGATTTTGGTATCGCCAAAAGCAAGCAATCATCTGCATTAACCGACCCAGGCACGACCTTTGGTACTGCCGATTATTTGGCTCCCGAACAGGCCCAAGGCTTGGGTGCAACCCCGCTTTCCGATGTTTATGCCTTGGGCGTGTTGACCTATGAGATGTTAACTGGACGCTTGCCGTTCAGCGGCGATTCGCCGTTGGCAGTGGCTTTGCAGCATATTCAAGCAACACCGCCAGCCTTGCGCAACTACAACCCTTCGATTCCGCCGCAGCTTGAGGCGATTGTGCTCCAAGCAATGGCCAAAGATCCTGCCCAGCGGCCTCAATCGGCGCGTGCGTTTGCCGAATTGTTGCGGCTCTATCGCGAGCGCGGCAACCAAGCAACCATGGCCGTGCCGTCGGCGAATGTAGGGCGTGTGCCTGCTGCCCAAGAGCCTGCCGACGTGCGCCCACCACGCCAACAACCAGCGCCACAAGCGCGGCCCCGCCAAAACTATGCCCCGCCATTGGCTGCCCAACAGCCAGTGCCGATGAATCCAAGCACTGAAAAACGCCAATCGTCTGGCTGTGGCTTGTGGGTTGTGGCAATTTTATTGTTGGTCGGAATTGGCGCTTTGGCCTATGTCTTGATGTTTACCAATGTGATGGACTCGATAACCCAAGCCTTTGGTGGCAAGCAAGCGACCCAAGTTGTGCCAACCGGCGAGCCAACACCCGCCCCAGAAATGGTCGAAGTGCCACCATTGGTTGGCAAAAGCGAGAGCGAAGTGCTTGAACTACTCAAATCGCTTGAGCTTGGCGAGCAACGCAAAGCGCCACGCAACGACCTTGCACCTGCTGCAACCGTGATTGAGCAAGATATTGCGCCTGGAACCAAAGTTGCCAAAGGCACAGTTATTCCGTTTACTTTGAGTTTAGGCCCGGCCCAAGTCGAAATTGACGATGTGACGCGCCAACAATTTGAGGTTGCTTCGGATACGCTGACCCGCGCTGGCTTTAAGGTGATCCGCAAAGATGCGCCGAATCAGACAATTCCTGCGGGCTTTGTCTTGAGCCAAAATCCCCCAGCGGGGCTGAAATTGGCCCAAGGCAGCGAGATCGAATTGGTCGTTAGCATTGGCGATATGGTGACGTTTCCCAATATCATTGGGATTAAACGAGCCGATGCTGAGGCGATTTTGGCTGCGCGCAGCGATTTACGCTTGGATATTGTCGACGAGCAAGGCCCAGATTTGATTCCGAATTTCGATAGTGTGGAGCCAAATACGGTGGTCAGTGCAACCGCCAATGGTCAGCCAGTCGAAAATGGCAATTTTATTCCACGCAATAGCGTGATTGTGATTGGCGTGCGCCGTCCATAGCAGCAATATCAGCAGTTGCGGTAGCATCTACGCTAAGCCAAAGGAGGATTCCGATGAGTCTTGAACGATTAGCAGCTTTCGAACGCCTTGCCAACAACGAGCGTTTGACCGACAACTTGACTGATACAACTGCCAAAGCGCTGTTACGTTGGGCTGAGCAACAACTTCAGGCTGGGGTTGCCGAAGATGCAGTGTTGCAAGCAGCACACCAAGCCAATCGCGATGATCTTGTTGATGTAAGTGGGGTCTTGGCGGCGGCAAATGCTGCGTTAAATAAAGCGCATACGGCAGTGGTTGCTCATACAACTCCCGCGCCTGATCCTGCTGCCCAAGCTGGTCGGGCTGCCGCCAATGCCTTAAATCAATCAGCGGCAACGATTGCCAGCCAAATGGCCAAGCTTGGCCAAAACGTGCTGGCGAGCGCTGGCCAAGCTGCCAGCAACCAAAGCACCATTACCAGCAAACTTAATCGCATTGGCGCAACCTTGGGAGCGAATGCCCGCCCCCGTTCACATCGCATCAAGCGTCGGCGTGGCTGGCGCGGCTGAGAACATAGAGCAAAGAGCATAGAACATAGGAATCAGGGGTCAGGGGCTCGGGGTTAGGGTGCAGTTGATCTCAAACCTTTATGTTTCCTGTTCTGGTTGTCTATAACTGCGTCTAACAATTAATAATCTGCCCAGGTAGCTATAAACTGGCCCCTGATCCCTAGACCCTGACCCCTACTATTCTACTGAAAGGCTGATCTATGGCGCGTAGCAAATCAACGACGAAGCTCAAGCCTTGGCAAATTATCCTGATTCTGCTGATTGCGGGATTGGTGTATTGCTATCAAGAGGGCTATTTTGATCGCTGGCTTGGGCGCACCAGCGATCAGCCAACGAGCGTGGCCCAGCCAACCTTGCCAGCCAATCAGCCTGATGCCAATGCTGTGGCGGCGGCGATTGACCCGAATAAAGCTTCTGTGGCTCAAGGCGCGTGGTATCAAGTTTTCTTCACCCGCCCAAGCTACCCCGAAAAAGCTGCTGGGCGCAAAGGTGGAGTTGATGCAGGCATCATTGCCGATATTGATGCTGCCAAAAGTACAATTTATATTGCTTCATTCGATTTTGATTTGGATTTGATGACCGATGCGTTGATTCGGGCCAAAAAACGCAAAGTCAAAGTGCAATTGGTGGTTGATGACGAAAACTTGGCGGCTCCAGAAGTTGCTGAAACCACAGGCCGTTTGGAAGCTGCCAAAATTCCAATTACCTGGGATGAACGCTCAGCCTTTATGCACAATAAAATCGTTGTGATCGATGATGCGATTGTTTGGACTGGCTCGATGAATTTAGTGGTAAACGATGTTTATCGCAATAACAATAATATGCTTCGTTCGCGCGTTCCCGAGTTGGTTGCCAATTATCGCCAGCGTTTTCTTGATTTGTTTGCAGGCAACATGGGTGGCAAAGCTCCCAAAAATACACCGCATCCAGTGATTAAATTAGCTGGTGGCGTGCAAATTGAAACCTATTTCTCGCCAGTTGATAAACCACGCGCCAAAATTGTCAACTACATAAAAAATGCAAAACAATCGGTTAATGTGCTAGCATTTTCGTTTACCGACGATGATACTGCCCAAGCGTTGATCAATCGCCATAAAGCAGGCGTAGAAGTTGAAGTCGTGATGGAAGCACGGAATGCTGATGGTACTGGCTCGGAATTTGGCATTTTGGAAAAAGCAGGCATTCCAATTTTTCGCGATGCGAATTGTTATATTTTACATAATAAAACAATGGTGATTGATGAAAAAATTGTGATTACCGGATCATATAATTTTACCGCTGCTGCTGAAAATAATAACGACGAAAATTTATTGATTATCACTGATCCTGATTTGGCGCGGCATTACATGGCCGAATTCGATCGGTTGTATGCCCAAGCCAAAAATCCTGCTGGTTGTGGCCGTTAGCGAGTATTCATGCGGATTTTACAAGTTATTCAGCGCTATTATCCATATATTGGTGGTTCGGAGCAAGTTTGCCAAGTGATTGCTGAACGCTTGGCTGCCGAAGGTCATACGGTCGATGTTTGGACAAGCAACGCTTGGGATCTTGACCATTTTTGGGCCAAAGGTCGACGCACCATCGATCAGCCAAACGAACAGCATAATGGCGTAGCGATTCGGCGTTTTCCGGTGGTTCGCGCGCCTTGCCCAAAAATGGTCTACCCAATTTTGCGCCGCGCAATGTTGGAAATGGGGCGCTTGCCAGCCACCAGTGGATTGTTGATGGCGCTCAGCCAAATCACGCCGCGCTTGCCAGCCTTCAACCGTGCGCTGCGCCAGCAGATCGATCAATTCGATTTGGTGCATGCTGCCAACATTACCTTGGATTTTATGCTGATTCCGGCCTTGAAATACGCCAAGCAGGCTAAAATTCCGTTTGTAATTTCGCCCTATGTGCATTTGGGCGTGCCAGGCGATCGCTCGTTAGTGCGCTATTATACAATGCCTCATCATATTAAATTGATGCAACAAGCAGATCGGGTGATTGTGCAAACGCCGCTCGAAGCCGATTATTTGGCCGATTGCGGGATTCCACGGGCAACGATGCGTTGCATTGGCGTGGGGGTTGAGCCAAGCGAATTAGCTGGTGGCGATGCTGAGCGTTTTCGCCAAGAAACTGGCATTCAGCAGCCATTTGTGTTGTATATCGGCACGTTGGCCAAAGAAAAAGGCGCATTTGACCTGATTCGCGCGATGGAGCAGCTTTGGGCAAGTGGCCGCGATGAGCATTTGGTAATGGTTGGCACACCGATGGCCCATTTCGAGCAGCTTTGGGAGACGCTTGACCCTTCCAGCAAGCAACGGATTCATGTCTTTGCGCGTGCGCCGCAAGAACGCAAACGTGATGCTTTGGCAGCAGCAAGCCTGTTTGCCATGCCATCACGCACCGATTCGTTTGGCATTGTCTACCTTGAGGCGTGGTTGTATCGTTTGCCCGTGATTGGCGCACGGGCTGGTGGCGTGCCAGCGGTGATTCGCGATGGCGAAACAGGCTTATTGGTCGATTATGGCAATGTTGCTCAATTAACCAGCAGCTTGGCCAAACTCCTGACCGAGCCAGCCCTTGCCGAGCAGCTTGGCCAACGCGGCTATGCGCAAACCCTAGCCGAGCTAACGTGGGAGCATAAATATGCCCAAATTCGGGCGGTCTACGAAGAATTAATTTAGAGCATAGAACATAGAACATAGAAGTTGGGGATCGGGGGCTGGGGATCGGGGTTTAACACAGCGGCGCAGAGCAAATAATTATGAAGGATGAAGGATGAACGCAAAAGTCAGAAGTCAGAAGAAGGCTATGGGCTTTTGGCTATCGCGATATGTTTTGGTATTGTACATATTCCGGTAGCCTATCGCCCATAGCCTATCGCCATCACTTCTTCGCGCTCTTCGCGGTTGCATCCTTCGTGGCTTTTGTGGAGCAAAACCGATCCCCGATTCCCGACAACCGATCCCTAAAAACAGAAAGGCCTATCAATGGAACATACAACGGCAACCTTTACTGGCGTTCACAACACCACAATTTTTTATCAAACATGGCGGCCAGCTACGCCCAAGGCAACCGTGGTAGTGGTGCATGGCTATGCAGAGCACAGCGGGCGCTATCGGCATGTGGCCGAGGCCTTGGTTGCTGCCAACTACAGCGTTTGGGCGCTTGATCATCGCGGTCATGGCCAATCGCAAGGCAATCGCGCCACCGTCAAGCATTTCGAAGAGTTTGTCAACGATTTAGCCAGTTTTGTGCGGTTGGTGCGCGATAAAGAGCCAAATGGGCCGCTCTTTATGCTTGGCCATAGCATGGGTGGCTTGATCAGCACGCTCTACACCTTGGAATATGGCCATAATCTGCATGGCTTGGTTCTGACTGGTCCAGCCTTCAAAGTCGATGCCAAAACCCCAAAAGCGGTGGTTAAAGTTGGTGCGTTTATTAGCAAATTTCTGCCGCAGCTGCCAGTTGCGCCGTTTGATCCCCAATGGAACAGCCGCGATCCCAAGGTTGTCGAGGCCTTCAAGGCTGATGAGCTGAATTATAAAGGCGGCATCAAATCGCAAATGGGCACGGCGATGATTAATGCAACACGGGTGATCGATCAACGGGCTAGCGAAATTAGCTTGCCAGTGCTGATGTTGCAAGGCTTGGATGATCGTTTAGTTAGCCCTGAGGCGGCAATTCACGCCTTTGGCCTGTTTAAATCGCAGGATAAAACCTTGCACACCTACCCAGGCTTGTATCACGAAGTGCTGAACGAGCCAGAACAAACCACATTAATTCCCTTGATTATCGAATGGCTTGATGCGCATATGGCCTAAGTTTGGCCATATTTCAAGCCATTCCAAAGTAGTTTTGCGCTATTGCGAACTAAGCGCTCCGAATCAATTGCACCTTGTTGCGAGGTAATTTGATCTTGGAGCGCGAGGGTTGCCAAACCATGCACCGCCGCCCACGCCGTGAAGGCCAATTGCCGCGGCTCGCCTGCGCCAATCAGACCTGCTGCTTGGCCGCGTTGAATTGTGCCCACTAACACCCCAAAACTGGCTTGAGCAGCAGTATGAGTTGCGGGATATTGCAAGCGATCAACCCCCGAAACCCCAAACATTACCCGAAATAAGGGCGCATTGTTCAGGGCAAATTGCACATAGGCAATGCCACATTGAAAAAATTGCTCGCGTGGATCTGCACTGTGCTGCATCACCTCAGCTTCAACAAATGCCGCTAATTGCTCAAACCCTGCACAGGCCAAAGCCGCTACCAACGCCTCTTTATTGGGAAAATGGCGATAGGCCGCCGCATGGCTCACCCCCGCCTCACGACTAATCGCCCGTAAACTGAGCGCTTCAAAGCCTTGGCTCGTCAGCTGTTGTTTGGCAATGACCAACAGCGCTTGGCGCAAATCGCCATGATGATAGCGTTCTTCAATCATTCAAATACCTCTATGTTGACAGTGGTAACATTGCTTATTACAATAGTTGATATGCATTTAACCAGCGACAAATTGGCAGCTTTTAGGGGAACATATGGCAACTCAAACAATAAAACTTCCGTGGCAAGCGCGTTTGCTGCGCAATGGGATTGGCGGCCTGAGCTATGTTGCGCCGCAGCTTGCAGGGCGCATGGTGCTCAAGCTTTTTCTACAGCCACGACGGGCGGCAGGCAACAAAAGCTCAAAATTTCTCCAATCGGCGCAGCGTTTGCAGGTAGAGCACAACGCGCTACGTTTGCAATCCTATCGCTGGGGCACTGGTACACGCAAAGCATTGCTGGTGCATGGTTGGGAGCATGATGCCCGGCGCTGGCATGCCTTGGCTCCGCGTTTGGTTGCGCTTGGTTACGAAGTTACCGCAATCGATGGTCCAGCCCACGGCGCTTCCGAAGGCACGACTACCAGCATTCCCGATTTTAGTGCAGCGTTAGCCGCCACCGTGCAGCAACTTGGCCTCTTCGATCTGATTGTTGCGCACTCGTTTGGGGCAGCTTGTAGCGCATGGATGCTTGGCATGCTGGGCGTTCCACAGCCGCAACGGGTTGTGCTGATGGGCGCGCCGACCAGTGGCGAATATATGACTGGCGCGTTTGCCGATGGCTTTGGCCTATCGCAACGCCTAAAACGCTTATTCAACCAAGCTTTACAGCACGAATTTGGCCAGCCAGCAAGCTATTATGCCATGAAATCGATGCCAACCGAGCATTTACCGCCAGCCTTAATTGTGCACGACCGCAATGATCTACGGGTTGATTTCCGTTATGGCCAAGAATTACAGCAACATTGGCCTAACTCAGAACTTTTGGCTACCAGCAAACTAGGACATAGCGGCATCCTGCATTCGACAGAAGTACTAGATAAGATCGTGACCTTTGTGGGAGGCGCAGATCACCCTAGATAGCGGACACTAAAGCGATCAGCAAATACTAAACCGAGGAGGCACGGAATGGGCACAGATGTGTATGTGGATCAGGATGAAACGACCAGTGACCTACAGCAAAAAATCATCGCCTTGCGTGCCCAGATCTCCATTTATGAACAAATTTTGGATACGATTCCAGATTTGATTCTCTACAAAGGTCCTGGCTCGCACATTCGCTACGCCAATCGAGCTTTTCGCGAATATTATGGGATGAACGAGCAGCAGCTGCAAGATGTAATTGATGCTGAATTCAACCAACCAAGCTATACCGAGCAATATGTGCGCGATGATGCCCAGGTTTTTGAAACTGGTGTGCCGTTGCTGATTAGTTCCGAGCCAGTCACGCGGCATAATGGCGAGGTGCATCTTTTTTCGACGACCAAGCATCCAATTCGTAACCAAACAGGCGAAATTATTGGCACGGTTGGCATTTCACACGATCTCAGCAGCGATGTTGCAACTTCAGCAGCATTGACTGAAAACGAAGCTCGTTTGCAACGAATTATTGAAAACGTGCCCGGCATGGTTTATCAATTTTTGCTCGAACCAGACCATACAATGCACTTTCCCTTTGTTAGCACTGGTAGCCGCGATATTTATGGCCTTGAGCCAGAGGCAATTATGCGCGATGCTAGCATTGTGACCGAGGCGGTCAATCCAAGCGATCGAGTTCGCTTCCAAGAAGCCATTATGGAATCGGCGCGCACGCTCGAACCATGGCGCTGGGAAGGTCGGGTCTACATCGATGGCCAAGAAAATTGGCTACAAGGTGCGTCGCGTCCGACCCGCCTGATCAACGGGGCAATTCTGTGGGATGGCCTGTTGCTGAATATTACTGAGCAGAAGCAGGCCGAAGCATTGTTGGGGCGCTTTGATACGATTTTGAGTTCGACAAACGATATTGTGGCAATCGCTGATCTCTCGGGCAAGATGCAATATCTCAATCCAGCGGCGCGGCGTTTATTAGCAATTGAGCCAACTGATGCGGCGAATCAATTAAGCTGGGATGATCTGCACCCCGACAAAAGCGAGCAGCAATGGCTGGCCAAAACCTTGCACCATGCTCAAGTTCATGGCTCGTGGATGGGCGAGCATGAACTTAAACCAGCTCATGGTCAACGCTTGCCAGTGATGTATCAAATGCTTTGCCACTATGATGTTGATCAACAGCCAAGCTTCTTTTCGGTGATTGCCCACGACATTAGCGACCAAAAACAGGCCGAGGCCGAGCGCCAACGCTTGCACGAAGAAATTATTCGCACCCAACAACAAGCCCTGATTGAACTCTCGACTCCGCTGATTCCAATTGCCGACACGGTGGTGCTGTTGCCGTTGGTTGGCAGCGTGGATACAGCGCGTGCCCAGCAATTTATGGAAACCCTGCTCGAAGGCGTGCATATCAACAAAGCCCAAATTGCGATCGTTGATGTGACCGGCGTTCCGGTGATGGATACCCAAGTTGCGGGCTTGCTGATTCGGGCGGCCAACAGCGTTCAGCTACTAGGCGCACGCGTAATTATCACGGGCATTCGGCCTGAATTGGCCCAAACCTTGGTTACTTTGGGGATTGATTTCCGTTCGATCATGACGCATAGTAGCCTGCAACAAGGAATCACCTATGCGATCAATGTGACCCGTGGGCAGCAATTTAATGTGAGGCATCGCGGCAATTGATCGTCAGCTGTTAAGGAGCGATCATGCGCGTACTCCATTCGTTGAGCGACCTCTCGTTGGCGTGGCTGATTGAGCACCTACAGCCGTGGTTGGGCGCTGGCACGATTCGCCATTTTCAGCTGATCGAAGAACATGCCGCCAATTCGCAAATTGGCCATATTCAATTGCAATTGTTTCGCACGCCGCTCAAAGCACCACGCCAACTTGTGCTCAAAATTACCCATGATCACCATGGTGCGCATGAAGTCGCAATTTATGAGTATGCGCAAAACAATGATCTGTTGCACCTGCCAATGGTTGCCTGCTATGCTGCTGGCTACGATGCGGCCTCTGGTGATGCCAATTGTTTGCTGGCCGATGTTAGCGAAACTCATGAGCCAGCGATTGATCGGAAAGCGTTAATTGCTGGCGAGAGCGTGCCAAAAGAGCAACGCCGCTTTATGTGTATTGATGCCTTGGCCCAATTGCATTCCTCGTGGTGGGAAGCAGCGCCACTAGGCCAAGCCGCTTCAGCGTTTGCGCTGCGCTGGTGGTATAACGATGCAACGGCGCATGCTCAGCATGTTCAACGTCGGCAGCACGAATGGCAGCAATTTCTCTCCCGCCATGGCTCAATTCTCAACGGCGCATTGCATGATCGCCTGACCACAACCTTAAACGCCTTGCCAACCCTTTGGCAACGCTGGCTTGAGCCACGGGTTAGCAGCGGCAAGCAATTAACCCTTTCGCAGGGCGATTGCTATTTCAACCAATTTTTCTGCCCCAAAGACCCGCATGCCGAAGATGCTTATCTGTTGGATTTTGGTGACGCTTCGGCCAACTTGCCAACCTACGATTTGGTCTATCTGCTGGCCACGTTTTGGAATCCGACCCAACGGGCGTTGGCTGAAGAGCAATTGTTGCGGCGCTATTTAGCTGGCTTGATCGGCGCGGGGATTAATTATTCGTGGCAACAACTTTGCAACGATTATCGCTTGATGTTGGCCTATATGCTGTTTGACCCGATTTGGAATGCAGTTGCTGGCGCTGATCAGGCTTATTGGTGGCCGAAACTGCAATGCCTCGCCGCAACCAACGATGAATGGCAGTGTGAGCAGTTGTGGCAGGAGTAGAGCAAAGAGCAAAGAGCATAGAACATAGGGGTAAAGGCAAAAGTCAGAAGGCAAAAGGCAGAAGGCAAAAGGCAAAAATCAATAGCTGAGAGCCAATAGCTGTACTGGTTCATTAGATTGATAACCAGCGGCATGCACTCACCCCAGCCCCTCGCCCACTGAACGCGGGCGAGGGGAGCTCTGATTCAGCGGTTCCCCCTCGCCTGTTCGACGGGAGAGGGGGCTAGGGGGTGAGGGGGAAACCGTCGTTAACGCAATGTACCAGTACAAATAGCCAATAGCCTGATCTCTGATCACTGACGTTATGTTCTATGCTCTTTGTTCTATGTTCTTTTTGGCCACAGATTACACAGATTATTGGGATTATGTTCCAAAAGCCAAAAGCCAATAGCCAATAGCCTAATATCTATGTTCTTTTTTGCTTTCCATTCAATAGTTTTGCTAGTAAATTTGGCTCCAAGGCTTTTTCAACGTGGTCGGCAAGGCGCTCGAAGGGATCGCTTGCTGGCTGTGTGGTTTGTGCTTGCCAGCCGAGGCTACCGAGCCATGCATGGCGAAAAGCTTGGTTGGCGAAAATGCCATGCAGATAACAACCCCAAACCTTGCCATCAGCCCGCATACAGCCATCGGCGTGGCTGGAGCCTGCTAGTTCAATCGTCAACGCTGCTTGATCGGCGAGCAGTTCGCTGCGACCTAAGTGAATTTCATAGCCTGTCAGCGGGCAATCCTTGGCCCATGGCAAATGGCTGGTAGCCTGCACTTGGCGGGTTTGTTTTTCGGCGCTAAATACGGTTGTGATGGGCAAAAGGCCTAAGCCTGCCAGACTGCCGCCGTTACCTTCGAGCGATTGTGGATCATCAATCTGTTGGCCGAGCAGCTGATAGCCACCGCAAATGCCGACGATTGGGCCTTGAAATTGTTGAATTGGCTGATCGAAGCCCTGCTCGCTAAGCCATTGGCGGGCGGCCAGCGTGTGCTTTGTGCCTGGCACAATTAACGCGTGGCAATGGGCTAATTCATGCGGCTGCTTGATATAGCGCACTACTACGCCCTGTTCTTGCGCCAACGGATCAAAATCGTCGAAGTTGGCAATGGCAGGTAGTTGAATGACCCCAATTGTTAATCCCGCCGTAGTTGCCACTTGCGCAGGCCGTTCTAAGGCCACCGCATCTTCTTCGGGCAGGCCAAGCTGCGGCAACCACGGCACAACGCCCAAAACTGGCTTATTGCTGCGCTGTTCGAGCATCGCAATTCCATCAGTAAATAAGGCTGGATCGCCGCGAAAACGATTGACAATCAGGCCAGCGATTAATTGGCGTTCCTCAGGCTCTAGCAACATGAGCGTGCCCAGCATGGCCGCGAAAATTCCGCCAACGTCAATATCGCCAACCAACAAGGTTTGGGCTTGAGCATAGGTTGCGACCCGCATATTGGTGATGTCGTGGGCTTTGAGATTGAGTTCAACTGGGCTGCCAGCGCCCTCGGCAATCACCAAATCATAGTCTTGGCGCAAATTATCGAGGCTGCTGCTGACAATATCCCACAGCATTTGCTTGCGCTGCCAATAATCGATTGCATCAAGGGTGCGCCATGGTCGGCCTTGCACAATAATTTGGCTGCGGCGCTGGCCTTCGGGCTTGATCAAAATCGGATTCATCTGCATGCTGGGTGCGAGCTTGGCGGCGGCTGCTTGCACCGCAATACTGCGGGCAATTTCTTCGCCGTTGGCCGTCACGGCGGCATTGTTGCTCATATTTTGGGCTTTGAACGGCGCAACCCGAATGCCACGGCGAGCGGCGATGCGACACAGCGCACTGACCAAGGTACTTTTACCAACCGACGAAGCAGTTCCAACAACCATCAAAACAGGGGCGAGCATAGGGTTCTCCAAGCTGCAAGCAAGCGCTGATTTTGGTGTGGCTGGCGTGGGGCAATTCGAATCAAGCTGGGCAAGCCAAACGAGCTACAATCACGCACCAAACAGGCGTGCTGCAATAAGGCGCTGCGGGTTTGGGCAGCATTCTGCACTTCAACCAAGAAAAATGGCAAGCAACTTGGCAAAACCCGCAACCCGAGTTGGCCTAATTCAGCCCGTAGCTGATCGCTCCAAGCCCACCATTGGCCAAGCTGTTGCGCTAACCACGTTGAATTTGCCATAATTGCCAAGCCTGCCGCCTGTGCCAAACTATTGACGCTCCATTGTGGCTGCCAGCGCCGCAAGGCCGTGATGATGTTTGGCTTGGCTACAACATAGCCCAAGCGTAAGCCCGCCAAGGCATAGCTTTTGGTCAATGAGTAAAGGTAGATTGTGTGGGGGTTGGGGGCTGGGGACTGGAGATTGGGTTGCGTTCCCTCACCCCCAACCCTTCTCCCACGTAGCGGGCGAGGGGAGTTCAATTCAATAGAATCATTCAATTCCCAACCCCCAACCCCCGACCCCTGACCCCCGACCCCTAGATCGGCATAGGCCAAATCGAGCACCAAATAGCCCTGCACTGTGGCACAGGCTGCTTGAAGTTGCTCAATTGCTTGGGCTGGCAAATAGCTGCCAGTTGGATTATTGGGGTTGCACAGCCAAACCAAGCGTGGGCGATACTCGGCAATCAGTTGGCAGCAGGCAGCAACATCAACCTGAAAGCCAGTTTTGGCGCTTGCTTGATAGCGAATGAGCTGTGCGCCAGCCAAACTGCTGGCATAGGCGTATTCGCCAAAGGTTGGCTCGATTAGCACAACATAATCGTTGGCTTGCAGCAATGCACGGGCAATTAAGTGAATTAGCTCATTGCTGCCATTGCCAATTAATAACTGTTCTGGCGCGCAAGTGTGATGGTTGGCCAGCGCTGCCCGCAACGCCAAACATTGGCGATCAGGATAATGGGCCAAATCGACGGTTGCGAGCGCTGCCCGAATAAAATCTGGCGTGCCAAGTGGGTTGACATTGCTGCTGAAATCGCAGATTTGGCTTGGGTCAAGCCCGTGTTGTTTTAATTCAGCATAATCGATTGCGCCATGGGTTGGCTGTTGCATCATTTGGCCCACGCTGGCTGCAATTGGCGAATTTCGATTGGCAGTCCAGCAATCACCAGATAAACCTCGTTGGCCGCCGCCGCGATCTGCTGGTTGGCACGGCCAATCAGGTCGCGATAGACGCGACCCAAGGCATAGGCGGGCACGATGCCCATGCCAACTTCATTGGTCACGACGATCAGGTGTAAATCGCGGGCTTGCTGAACCGCCAAAATCGCTGCAATTTCAGCTTGGATCACAGATTCGGGCTGGGCTTCGTTGGCCAGCAACAGGTTGCTCACCAATAAAGTCAGACAATCGAGCAAGACCACGCTGCCTCGTGGGAGTTGATTTAATGCTTGGCTGGCTGCCAGTGGCGCTTCGATGGTTTGCCAATGGCTAGGCCGTTGTGCTTGGTGCAGGCCAATTCGCTGCTGCATTTCGCTATCGCCAGCTTGGGCCGTGGCAATGTAATAGACATTTTCTGCTTGCTGGCTGGCATATTGCTCGGCGCGCCAGCTTTTGCCGCTGCGTGCGCCGCCAGTAAATAAGACTAAATGAGCCATGATCGTTCCTTGGGTTGTGGTTGAAGCATTACCAACGGCAGGCCATGGCTGGGGTGTTCGATTAATTGAACTGGCACATCGTAGGCCGCCTCGATTAATTCGCTACGTAGCACGCTGCTTGGTGGGCCAACTGCTTGCAAGCGACCATGGGCCAAGAGCGCAATCCGGTCGGCGCAAAGGCTGGCTTGATTCAGATCGTGCAAGGTCAAAATGACACAAACCCCATCGCTATGCGCCAACTCGCTGACCAATTGCATAATTTCAAGTTGATATTTTAAATCAAGATGGGCGGTTGGCTCATCGAGCAACAAGATGCTTGGTTGCTGGGCCAAGGCGCGGGCGATAATTACCCGCCGTTGTTCGCCGCCCGAAAGCTCGGCCAAGCTCTGGCGACGATATTGAGTTAAATTGAAGCGTTCAAGTAATTGTTCAACGATTGCGCGATCGGCTTTGCTCATTGGCAGCAGCCAACCGCGATGCGGCGTGCGCCCAAGCAGCAGCATTTGCTCAACCATCAGGTCGCTATTGAGGCCATGGTTTTGCGGGGCAAAGGCAATTTGTTGGGCCGCTAAGCGCTGCTTCATCTGCCATAATGGCTGATTATTCAGCCAAATTTGGCCCTGTTGTGGCCGTTGCAGCCGTGCCAAACAACGCAATAACGTACTTTTGCCAGCGCCATTTGGCCCAAGCAAGGCCAACACTTCGCCTTTGGCAGCATCTAAATCAAGCTGGGCAAAAACCTCACGCGCCCCATAGCGACAACTCAGTTGTTCAACCTTTAGGATTGGGGCTTGGGGATCGGGGATCGGGGGCTGGATTTGGCTACCGTTATTCATGGTTAGGTCGACTCCAAAATTGATCCACGAAGGGTCAGTAACCGCGAAGAACGCGAAAAGACACGAAGGTTAAGTTTTTTGGCCACAGATTGCACAGATTGACCCAAATTATGATTCCTATAGCCCATAGCCAATAGCCATATCTTCTCTGCGCCGCTGCGTTAAGCATTGATCCACGAAGCGCACGAAGTGCACGAAGGGCATGGAACCGCGAAGAACACGAAGAGCGCGAAGGCTGTTTTTGGCCACAGATTGTACAGATTGTTTTGATTGTCTTCCTCTAGCCAAAAGCCCATAGCCAATAGCCATATCTTCTCTGCGCCGCTGCGTTAAATCCCAATAGCCAGTAGCCATACATTTTTGGAATTATGTTCTATGCTCTATGTTCTATGTTCTGTAATACTCATCCTTCCATCCTTCCCCCACGTGAGCGCTTGAGCACATACAAAAAGAATGGCCCGCCGAGCATCGCCGTCAAAATGCCAACTGGGAGTTCCAAGGGCGCGGCGATCGTGCGGGCGGTTGTGTCGGCTAGCACCAGCAGCATTGCCCCAATCAAGCCGCTGGCCGGAATCAAGCGCGCATGGTTGGCTCCAAACAGCAAGCGGGCAATATGCGGCGCAATCAAGCCAATAAAACCGATGATGCCGCCATTGGCGACGGTTGCGGCAGTGGTGATGCTGGCGGCGGCAATCACCGCGCTCCGGCTGCGCCACAGTGATAAGCCTAAACTTTGAGCAACCTCATCGCCACAACTCAATGCATCGATGCGGCGCGCAAGCAGCCATAGCCAAGCGATGCCAAGCACAATAAACGGCAAGCTGCTGCGCAAATTATCCCAGCTGCGGCCTGATAAACCGCCAAGCAACCAGGCAAATACTTCATACAACGGCTGCTCGTTCATCAATAATAATAATGAGACGGTTGCTGAAAGCATCGTGCTGAGCGCTGCGCCTGCCAACAGCAAGGCCGTGCGCGGCGCGTGGCCGCCAACTTCGGCAATGCTATACACAACTGCGACTGCCAGCAACGCGCCGATAAAGGCACACAGCGCAATCGCATTAAAACCCAACCATTGCCATTGCACTTGCAAGACAATCGCTAAGGTTGCGCCCAAGGCCGCGCCTCCAGATGCGCCAATCGAAAACGGATCGGCGAGCGGATTTTGAAACAGCCCTTGGAAGGCAGCCCCAGCACTGGCCAACCCAGCGCCAATCAGCGCGGCCAGCAGCATGCGCGCCAGCCGAAAATCCCACACGATTGTCACGGCGGTGCTGTTGGCACTGGGATGATTAGGCTGAACAATGGCTTGCAGCACTGTGCTAGGGCTGAATTTTACTGCGCCAATGCCAAGGCTCACAACCATCGTTAATAGCAAAAGGCTAAGCATGCCGCCAAATGCCAGCAGATCGCGCCAATAGGGCTTGGAGAATAAGCGTGCCAAAACCAACCCTTCAAAACTTGAGCAAGCAGAGCCAGCACTGACTCTGCTTGCAAACACCAATTAAGCTCGTTTGAGGCTTATTTGAACAATTCGGGATACAAGACTTGGCTGATTGCTTCCAAGGCATCGGCCAAACGTGGGCCTGGGCGCGAAAGAATATCACCATCCAGCACAAACACCTTGCCATCCTTGACAGCTTTGATTTCGCTCCAGCCTGGGCGTTGGGCAAGCAGTTCGGCGGTGAACTTGTCGCCGCGTGAGTCAGGCCCGATCAACACCGCTGGTTGGCGATTGAGCACTTCTTCGGCGCTAATTTCGGGATACTCTTCGCTCAATTCGGCGAAAATATTGACCCCGCCGGCAAGCTCAATCATCTGGCCGATGAAGGTTTGCGGGCCAGCAGTCATCAATGGCTCATCATACACTTCGTAGAACACGCTCAATTTATCGGCAGCAGCAAGCGTGCTGGTTTTAGCAGTTACGGCCTTAATTCGTGTTTGCATCGTGGACACAACTTGGGCTGCTTCGGTTTGATGATTGGTAGCTTGGCCAATCAGATTAATGTTTTCGTAGACGGCTTCAAAGGTTTCAGATTTGATTGCAATTACGGGAATATTGGCTTGGGCCAAGGCATCGATGACGGTTTGTTGGCTTTCATCGCCTGAAAACACGACATCGGGCTTGAGCGCCACAATCGTTTCGAGGCTGATCGATTTGGCCGAAAAGCCGCCAATTTGATCGATGCTTTTGGCTGCTTCGGGATAATTGCAATATTTCGTCACGCCAACCAACGCATCACCCGCGCCAACCGCAAACAGTATTTCGGTGTTCGATGGCGCTAACGAAACGATGCGGCTGGGTGCTGCTTGCAAGGTCACTTCGCGGCCAAGGCTATCCTTAATCGTCAAGGGATAGCTGACGCTGGTTGGTCTGCTGACGATAGCGGTTGGGCTAATCGTTGTAGTTGGAGTCAATGTAGCGGTTGCGCTTACTGCCGTGGTGGCGGTTGGTGCTACGGCAGCACTAGCGGTTGTTGCAGTTGCTGGCACGGTTGTCGCTGGAATTTGGGTAATGCTACTTTCGGCAGTCCCACAGGCCACAAGGCTGCTCAACAACAAGAAAACGCTCAAAAATCGGCTAAATCGAACCTTGGTCATTTGAATTGAACCCCATTTTTATAAAGGATGAAGTATGAGGGATGAAGGATGAAATTGTTAAATCAACTCCTTCGTGTCCTTCGCGATCTTAGCGGTTAACATTTACTCACTAATTCTTAGTTTCAGCTTCTCGTTCCTATGTTCTATGTTCTATGTTCTATGTTCTTTAATACTCCCAAGAACTAAACCTGCCACAACCACCACGATCACGCGGCGGGATAGCTGGCGAGCGGTTTGCATTAGGGCTGGGTCGGGCTGGGTTGGGCCGTCGCCAAGCGCATAATGCTCGATTTTGATTAACTGGGTATCCAACGCCCCAGCCATGGCCGCCATGGGCCAACCAGCATTGGGCGAGGCTGTTTTGCTATGATCGCGCCAAGCCACCTGCCATGTTCGTTGGCGTTGGCCATGGGCAACCAACCAAAGCAGGCCTGCCGTCAAGCGCGCAGGAACCAGATTCAGTACATCATCGCAACGGGCGGCAACTTTGCCGAGATATTCAAAGCGTTGATTGCGATAGCCCCACATCGCATCAAAAGTATTGCTCATACGATAGGCCGCCAAGCCCGGCAAGCCTGCTGCCAAATACCAAAACAAGGGCGCAATCACGCTATCTGAGAGATTTTCGGCCAATGATTCAATTGCAGCGGCGGCAACCTCGCTTGGGCTTAGCTCCGCCGTATCGCGACTGACCAAATGCCAGCTCAACAAACGCCGTGCTTCGGCTAAATCATCGGCTGCCAATGCGGTTTGCACCTCGCCAACCGCCCGATCAAGCGCCCGATAGGCCAACAAACTTTGAGCTACCAAGGCTTGAGCCAAGGGATGTTTCGGAATGCTGGTTGCCAAACCTGCGCTCAAGCCCATACCTGCGCTGAGCCAGATTGCACCCCAAGCCAAGCGCGCTGCTTCGTTGTTTGGCGCGAAACGCTCGCCCTGCTTGATCCATTTGCCCATCCAAACCACAGGATGGACGTGGTTGGGCAATTCTGGCAGCAGTGTATCGCAGGCCAAGGCCAATAACGCACTCAACGCTCGTTTAGCCATTGCTTGCTCGCTGGGCAATAATAAACAAGCCATTGCTGCCATCGCCATAGGCTCGATTTTGGTCTAGGCGATGCCACGCGCTCGCCAAACGCAAGCCAGCATTGTTAAGCAAGCGCTGCAATTCGGGCAAATAGTAATGGCGGCGGGTCAGTTCATAGCTCGTGCGTTGGCCAGCATTTAGCACCGTCAAACGATCGGTGCAGGTCATGGCGCTGCGATCGGGAATGACTTCGTACAATTCCAAGCCTTGTTCAGTTTCAGCCCAGCGTTGGCTCGCTTCGGGCAGGGCAAACGGCCAATCGTTGATTCCAAAAATCAGCCAGCCGTTTGGTTGCAGCAAATTGGCTAAATGCTGCAAGCTTTGGGCATCGGCGGCCTCGCTGGGATAGCCACAACAACTGCGGTCGTACAACGAGAAAATCGCATCAAACGGCTGATCGTTAATTTCAATAAAATCTTGTTGGTGAAATTGGCAGTTTTGGCCGTGTTGCTGGGCAAAGGCTTGTGCCGCTTGTAGCAATTCGGGCGCAATATCGATACTCAAAACATGAGCAAAGCCCCGTTCAGCCAGCGCCACACTATGCCGACCCCAACCGCAACCAATTTCCAAAATGCTGGCGTTTGACTCAAGCCCAAGCTGGCCGAGCACAAAATCAAGATCCTGCTGGGCGGCAGCATAATCGGCTTGTTGGCGTTCGGCGCTCAATGTGGCAACTTGGCGCGGCGCAAAATAGCGATACCAATCGTTGTTGTTCATAGCTGGCCTCGCTGTTGCAAATTGCTCAAGCCCAACGATTGGGCGGCTTTGAGCAGATCGATGTCGTGTTGCTCTGGGTCGTGCCATAAATCGCGATCAATCGCCTCAAGCAAGCGTTCGGCAATCGCTTGCCACGCCCATGGGTTGCTGTCGGCAAAGAATTGCTGCATTTCCTCGTCGCGCAAATAGTGCTCTGCAATCGAGTGATACATCCAATCATCAACAACTTGGGCGGTGGCATCGTAGCCAAAGAGATAATCGACGGTGGCAGCTAGCTCCAAAGCACCTTTGTAGCCGTGACGGCGCATACTTTCGAGCCACTTGGGATTGACCACCCGACTGCGAAATACCCGTCGCGCTTCCTCGCGCAAGTCGCGGGTTTGCGGGCGTTGTGGGTTGCTCGAATCGCCAAAGTAGCGGCGTGGATTGCGGCCAGTCAAAGCCCGAATCGTGGCGATCATGCCGCCGTGATATTGCATATAGTCGTCGCTATCAAAAATATCGTGTTCGCGGTTGTCTTGGTTTTTTGTGGCAATTTGCACTTCGCTCAAGGCTGTGCCAAAGGCATCGGCAGCTTCAATCCCATATTCGTCGCTGGTGTAGGCATAGCCGCCCCACGCAATGTAGGCTCGGGCAAAATCTGCGTCATCTTGCCAATTTTGGCTATCGATCAAAGGCAAAATGCCTGCGCCATAACTGCCTGGCTTGCAGCCCCAAACCCGATAACGCGCTTGTTGCTGGGCAATTTCAGGCGCTAGCCCAGTTTTGATCAGCTGCTCGGTGGCGGCAAAGGCTTGTTGCCGAGCAAAATTCTGATCGAGTGGTTCGTCAAGCGCCATCACGGTTTGGGCCGCTTGGTCAAGCAAACTGACCAAATGTGGGAAAGCATCGCGGAAGAAGCCGCTAATTCGACAAACCACATTAATCCGTGGGCGGCCAAGCTCGGCCAAGGGAATCACTTCAACGCCCGTGATGCGACGATTTTCTGCCTGCCACACTGGCCGCACGCCTAACAAAGCCAGCACTTGGGCAATATCATCGCCGTAGGTGCGCATCGCGCTCGTGCCCCAAATGCTGATGCCAACGCTGCGGGGGTAGCTGCCCTCTTCGCGTTGATAGCGCCGAATCAAATCATCGGCCAAATGCTGGCCAACTTGCCACGCCGCCGCGCTGGGCAACGAACGCGGATCGACCGCATAGAAATTGCGGCCTGTCGGCAAGACATGCGCCATGCCCCGAGTTGGTGCGCCGCTTGGCCCCGCCGGAATGTAGCCTCCATTCAAGCTATGCAGCAGGCTGGCAATTTCGGCTCGCGCACTTTCATGCAAATTGGGAATGAGCTGAGCGCAGATAAATTCCAACGGCGTGACCAGCGTTTGATCCCACGCTGCTGCACTGGGCAACAAGCTGGTTTGCAACACTGCTGGAATGGCATCAATTTGCCAGTTTTGGTGTTCTAAATTTTGCAAGATGGTTTTGCAATGCTGTTCGAGCCATGCCGCCGCATCGCCGTTGCTATACAAGGTTTGTTCGCCTAATTGCAGGGGCTGGCTCAAGCGTTCGCCCAAATTGGCTTGCAAGTTATTCCAATCTAGGCCATAGAGCTTGCCAACCGCCACGGGCAAACTTGGCACCTCAAGGTTGGGCAGTTTGGTCAGGTGAAAGAGCAATTCTGGCAGCTGATCGCCTTCGGCCAAAGTTCCCAAAATGTGCAAGCCATCGCGAATTTGCGCTCCGGTCAATTCGCACAAATAGCCTTCAATATCTTCGAGCAGGTGCGCCACTTGGCGGCCTTCCATCTCGGCAAAAGCGGTTGGTGTGCCATCTTCAAGGAACGAGCCATCCCAATCGTGGGTGTGGTCGCCGTGGTTGGCCTTGAGAATAAATTGCAAATCGTCGCTGAGATTGCTGGTTTGCAGCAAGTTCCAAATTTGGCGCTGCAACAAGGGCAATTTATTCGGGTCGAGTTGCTCAACTTGATAATATTCGTTGACCAATTGCGCCAATTCGGCCAACTGGCCGTAGGCTCCGGCGCTGGTCATCGGCGGAGTCATGTGGTCGATGATCACGGCATGGCTGCGGCGCTTGGCCTGATTGCCCTCGCCTGGATCGTTGATGATAAATGGATAAATTACTGGCAAATCAGCAATTAAGGCATCGGGGAAGCACTCGCGGCTGAGGCCAACGCTCTTGCCTGGCAGCCATTCGAGCGTGCCATGTTTGCCCATATGCACCAAGGCATCGGCCTGCCAACCATCGCGTAGCCAGCGGTAGAGCGCATAATAGCTGTGCGGCGGCGGTAAATCGGGCATGTGGTAGATTGCGTTGGGGTCCATGCCATAGCCACGCGGCGGCTGCAAAGCTACAAACACATTGCCAAATTCCAAGCCAGCTAACGCTAAACCTTGCTCGCTCAAATAGGCTGTGCCTGGTGCTTCGCCCCATTGTTTGATTATGCTGGCTTGCAAATTGGCGGGCAATTCTGCAAACCATTGTTGATATTGATCGACTGGCACATGCACCGCTTGAGCTAATTGCTGCTCGGTCAGCCAAGTCTCATCATACGAACAACGATCGATCAAATCGAGCAACAGTTGGTCGCTGCTCGCTGGCAATTTACCAACCTGATAGCCCTCTGCTTGCATGGCGTGGAGCAAGGTCAATAATGAGGCTGGGGCATCTAAGCCAACCGCGTTGCCAACTCGCGAGGCTTTGGCGCTGCTGTTGGTAAACACAAAAGCTATGCGTTTTTCGGCGTTTGGTTTGTGGCGCAAATTGACTAAGCGCCGTGTAATGCCGACCACCCGCTCCACCCGCTCACGGTCTGGCACGTAGCGCACAATGCCAGAATTGGGGTCTTGCTCCTTGAATGAGATTGGCACGGTGATAATTCGGCCATCAAATTCAGGAATCGCCACATTAATTGCGGTATCCAGTGAGCTTAATCCACGGCCTGCCCGTTGCCATTGCTCACGCGAGCGTCCACTAGCAATCGCTTGGATAATCGGTACATTCATTTGTTGCAGCATATCGATTTCCCAACCTGCGAGGGTTGGGCCTTCGGTATTGACGTTGCCCAAGGCAAACGACAAACTGCAAATCAAGGCATCGATCGGCCCCTCTGCTTGCAAACACTCTAAGGCTGCGGGCAGATTATTCGTGCCGCCTTCTTTGAGCGAGTGAGTATAAACCGCTCGTGGTTGCATGCCTTGGGCTTCGATTGCCTGACAAATTGCATCGACAAACTCGGTGTTGCCGCTGAGCATATGTGCTCGATAAAACAGCACGCCCACGGTTGGCTTGGCTGGTTGTGCGCTGGCTTGGCATTGCGCGCTAGTGCAGCCTTCGCAGCGATTGAGTGCTGGCGTGTAGATGCCATGGCGTGGTAATTCTCGCGGCGCATCGTAGCCCCAACCGGTGAGCAACAGGTGGTCGCTCAAACAGGCCAAGGCATTGACTACGTTATCCAAGCCGCCCTGCATAAAGTAGGTGCTGATCAGGTGCGCCAGCGGTACGCCAACATTCGAAAGCGCCATCAATTCAGGGTCAAGCGCTTCGAAGCCAGGCAAATACAGCACAAAGCCATTGGTTTGCTGGGTCCATTGTTGCAAGCGCTCAATGCCATGTTCAAAGCCACGGCTCCCAGAAATTAAGCGTACAACCACAATTTCGGCCTGCGGCAACAACCGATCAAGCAACGTATCGAGCGCCGTTTGATCTTCGGCCTCGCCCACGTTGGCGGTTTGGAGGCTAGTAAAATCGCTTGGCAATTGGCGACGAGCCTGCTCAATCAGCAGAATATCGGTATCAGCTTGGGTCAAAAATACGATGCCATTGCCAAGGCTGGGCTGGCTGGCTGGCAAGGCTGGCGCTTGGCTGATGGCGGCTGGCGCTTGACCATCCCATTTAAAGCCATTGAAGACATGCGGCTTGAGCTTGGCTGGCGCAGGCAGCACCTGATCGGCCTGAATCATGGCTTCGATGTAGTCGTAGAGCGCTACCACCAACTCTGGCTGGTTAAGCGAATGAAACCAAATTGGCTGGCCATCGAACATCAACATGGCCACGTTGGCCAACGGGCATGGCCCCAAACAGCCGCCCATATTCAGATGCACAAGATTGCGCAGCTTGCGGCTTTCCCATTCGTGCTGATGGATTTCGGGCCAAACCGGCGCAAAGCCACGCTCGGTAATGCCGCAGCAGCAGCCATGAGCGCAGATAAACAACATACCGCGTTTATAACCAGCGTTGACCATGCGCCCATCGATGCGCTCGACCATATTGCGTTGCAGACGTTCAGTCATTAGAAATCAATTCCTATTTGGGCGCGAATACCTTGGGTTGTAAATGGATGTTTGATCTCGCGCATCTCGGTCACGAGGTCGGCGTGCTCAATCAGGGCGGCTGGTGCATCGCGGCCCGTAATAATCACATGCAGCAATTCGGGCTTGTTGGCCGCCAACCAAGCCACAACTTCGTTGACATCAAGCCAGCCAAACGCCAACACATAGGTAAATTCATCGAGAATCACAATTTGATATTGATTCGAGCTAATTGCAGTTTTGGCCAGTTCCCAGCCATGCAAGGCTTTGGCTTTGGTCGTATCAAGGTCTTTCGATGTCCAAGTGAAGCCATCGCCAGTGCCACCAAACTCAATTTCCATCTTGGCAGCAGCCCGCGATTCGCCAAATTTGGCATTTTCGTGTTTGAGAAATTGAATCACGCGCACCTTGAGATCGCGACCCCACGCGCGAGTCATCACGCCCAACGCTGCCGAGGTTTTGCCCTTGCCATTGCCAGTATTGACGATGACTAAACCTTTTTTGCCCTTGCGCAATTTGCGTACTTGCTCGCGATAGCGGCGTTTTTCCTCGGTTGAATGCAATTGGGTACCAGCAACGACGATTGGCTCCAATTGCTCAACTGCATCATCAGCATGCAATTCAATTGGATTAAACGCCTGATCGCCGCGCACTGCCGGAGCGTATTCTGGCTCTTGGCCTGCTGGATAAAGCCGATGAAAAATTGCTGCTTCAACTGGCTCGCCATTGATAAGATGCTCTTGAACGATCTGTTCAACCAATTCCGCATCAAGCTGTTGATACCAAATGCCTTCGGGATAGACCACCGCAATTGGGCCGCGTTGGCAGACCCCCAAACAACTAACGGTCGAGCATTTAACTCGTTCGGGATTGCGCAATTTGCGCCGATCGCCAAGCTGTTCGAGGGCGTGTTGGGCCAACGCCGCGCCATCAGCATCGCCGTTGCATTGATCACCAGTGCAAATAAATAAATGGCGGCCATAGGCACGCATCGTCAGTGGGGCATCGCTCATGCTGGCTCCGTTAGGCGACACACCAGCATGCAAACAGCCAAGAAAAAACCTCTTCGGCTCATGCCAAAGAGGAAAAGAGGCACTAAACCCAGCAGGGCCTAGCAACTCCTTCCCTGATCCGCGAGGGAAATGTTGGAGTGTCGATGAGTTTGTGGCGGGTTATCGGGCTTGAAGCAAGGCTTCCTACCGTTGCGGGACAGCGCCAGACTTGGACTGGCTTCCCCCATTGCGCGTTTGTGTCATCCGGGACAGCAACGCACCACAAACAAGTTGTAAATTGCAGCCGCGATTATACGGGCAACCCTGAGTTAAAGTCAAAAGAAAGTATGAAGGATGAAAGCAAAAGTCAAAAGTCAAAAGTCAGAAGTCAGAAGTCAGAAGTCAGAAGTCAGAAGAAAGGATGAAAATGTTAACCGCGAAGAGTGCGACGGACGCGAAGTTGTATTTGCTGAATGTCTGAATTGCGTTCAAATCCTATCGAACTCAGAACCCAACATTCGTACTCTTTGTGTCCTTCGTGGACCAATTGCTTAACGCAGCGGCGCAGAGCGAAGAACGTAAGAAGGATAAATTATGAGGGGATGAAAGATTGGACGATGGGCTAGTGGCTATCGGAACAGTTGTTGGTATTTCAAACCAATCTCCGCTAGCCACTAGCCCATAGCCTATAGCCTTACTGCGTGTCCTTCGTGCGCTTCGTGTCCTTCGTGGATCAATTAATTCCCTCATCCCTATGTTCTATGTTCTTTGCTCTATGTTCTTAATCGACCAAAAAGCGTTCGATGACTTGATTGCCGACCATGCGCCCGCGTGGCGTAAAGCGAATCGCATGTGTGGTTTGTTCGAGCATGCCTTGCTCCACTAGTTTATCAATCACTGGTTGATACTGCTCAAGCAAATCGTGGCCAGTGCGTTGCTGAAAATGGGCAAAGCCTAAGCCACAATTCAGCCGCAAGCCCATCATAATCGTTTCAAAATCGCGGTCGGTTGGCTCGCATGCTTGGGCATCAACCAACGGTGCTTGGCCGCGTTCAACCTGTTGGGCGAATGGCTCCAACACCCGTTGATCAACCCAGCGCCAGCCGCGCCAATGGCTATGGGCACCAGCACCAACGCCCAAGTAATCGGCGTTGAGCCAATAGGCGACGTTATGGCGCGAGGCATAGGCTGGCAAGCGTTCGCTTGGATTGAACTGTGGGCTTTTGGTTTTGGCCCAATTAGAAATCTCATAATGGCCATAGCCTGCTGCACCCAAAATCTCCATCGCCGCCTCATACATTTCGCCAGTTGCATCATCGTTGGGGATGCTCACGCGGCCAGCGGTCACTTGAGCTGCTAGTGGCGTGCTTGGCTCGACAATTAGCGAATACAGCGCAAAATGTTCGGTATCCCAGCTCACAATTTCTTTGAGCATCGATCGCCATTGGCCAATATCTTGGCCCGGCAAGCCAAACATAAAATCAAGATTGATATTCTCAAAGCCAACGTTACGCGCTGCCTGATACGAAGCAAAGGCCTCGCTGGCGGTATGAATTCGGCCCAATATGCGCAAGGTTGGGTCGTGCAAGGTTTGGACACCCATGCTTAAGCGATTGATGCCCATCGAACGCATCGCCCGCAAATACTCATGATCAAGCACCGTGCCTGGGTTGGCCTCGCTAGTAACTTCTGCTTGCTCAAGCGGAATAATTCGGCCAACGGTTTGCATCAGTTGTTCAAGCAAGGGCAAGGGCAATGCGGTTGGCGTGCCGCCGCCCAAAAATACGGTGGCTGGCAAATCGGCCTGTTGTAACGGCCCCGTGAGATCATGTAGCTCATATTTGGCCCAAGGAATTGCTTGGGTTGCTGTTTTCGGCCACGTTGGGTCAACGCTGGTTTCGCCGCTGGCCATGCGTTCGAGGTGCAAGCAGAGGGCATCAACATAGCGCTGCATAAAATCTTCGCGATTGGCAAAGGTGTTGAAATCGCAATAGGCACAGCGGGTTTGGCAAAATGGTATATGAATGTAGAGATGTTTTAAATCGTGTGTTGTCATGGCAGTATTGTAGTGCGATTTGAGCCTTTGCGCCATTATAGGCTATAGGCTTTTGGCTATCGGGGCGAAAAGCACGAAGCGTGAAACCGCGAAGAGCGCGAAGAGGAACGAGGCTCAGGGCTATAGGCCTTGGGCTATCGGAACAATTATTGACTACCAACGTTCTTTCCTCCCTCATAATTCATCCTTCATCCTTTCGCTATGTTCTCTGTTCTTCTTGGCCCAATCCCTAACCCTTGACCCCTAAACTCTATTTACTGCTACAATGGGGCCGATGCGCAAGCTAGCTCTGGTGCGCGAGGTTTATGGTGCGGCGCTTAATTAAACGTAGCTTAGTTGCCCGCTTAGTGGCAATGTTTTGTTTGGTAGCCACCCTCGCTGTAAGCCTTTTAGGCTTGACGGCCTATTGGCTTGGCCGCCGGGTGATCGAGCAATCGGTGATTGAACGGCTGAGCATTGCAACCTCGCTCAAAGAGCAAGAAATCGAGCGCTGGGTCGATGATCAGCGCAAAGAGGTGCAATTGTTGGCGGGCTTGCCTTTGGTGCGCAGCAACGCGAGTATGCTTGCTAACGCCAAACTGGTCAGCCCCGAAGCCAACAGCGCCTACGATACGCTTTCGACCTACCTGCGCTCGGTCGTGAAAAATCAGACCAAATTCGACGAAATTTTTGTGCTCAATCAAGTTGGGCGAGTTATTTTCTCAACCGATCCACTTCACGAAGGCACGATTATTACTGATCTTCAATATACTAATGTCGCCCAATTTGGCTTATATATTGAAAATATCTACCCCAACGATGCAGATATTCCCACGATGACGATTGCTAGCCCGCTCTTTGACCGTGATAACAATGTGTATGCAATTTTGGCTGCGAACGTTAATTTATCGCGGCTTGATGATATTTTGGTTCAACGAGTTGGTTTAGGCCGCAGCAGCGAAACCTATTTGGTCGATAGTAAGCAACGCTTTGTTTCAAGCAAACGCTTTGGCCGGCCTGGCATGCCAATCGTCGTCGATTCATATGGCATTCAGCAAGCGCTGGCGCGCCAAAACGGGGTTGCCAAATATCAAAATTACGCTGGCGAGGCGGTGGTTGGTGTCTACCATTGGCTCGAAGGCCGCGATTTGATTTTGTTGAGCGAAGTTAGCCAAGCTGAGGCCTTTGCTCCTGCCCGCGAGCTGAGTATTGTGATTTTTACAATTGGCCTGGTTTTAGAGGGCTTGGCGCTGTTGGCAGTTTTTGCCTTGATGCGGCAAGTCGTTGTGCCTGTGGCTCAATTAACCGAGGCTGCGGTTCAAGTTGCTGAGGGCAATTTGCAACAAGCAGATTTGCCCGCACGTGATGATGAATTGGGCTTGTTGATTCGTAGTTTTACCCGGATGACCAAGCAGCTGCGCGCCAACCGCGAGCAACTTGAAGACCAAGTTGCGTTGCGCACCAACGAATTGCGCCTAGCCTATCAACAATTGGTGCAACTGACTGATCAACTTCAAGAGAAGAACGATTATTTGCAGCAAGGGCTTAAATTGGCCCACGATATTCAAATTGGCTTGCTCTCGCAGCTTCCGCCGTGGAACCCAGATCTGTTGCGTGCCAATGCCTATTCGTTGCCTTCAGCAGAAGTTGGCGGCGATTTCTATAGCTTTGTCGATCTTGGTAATGGTCGGGTTGGCATGGCGATTGGCGACATTTCGGGCAAGGGCGTTGGCGCAGCCCTGATGATGGCGCTAGTTTCAAGCACCTTGGAAGAACGTGCCCGCGAAGGAAGTTCACCAGCTGTTTTGCTGCAAACCCTCAATACGTTGTTGATCGAACGGCTCAAAGCTAATCGTATGAATGCGGCGGTAATGTATGCGGTCTATGATCAAGCTTCTGCAAGCTTGCAGATTGCCAATGCTGGCATGGTTATGCCCTATTTGCTCCGTGCTGGCAATCTGACTGAAATTGAGGTTGTTGGCTTGCCAATCGGCTCGCGCCACGATGTTCGCTATCAAGAAGCAAGCATTCAGCTCAAGCCTGATGATCACGTGGTTTTTGTCAGCGATGGCGTGGTCGAAGCGCGTAATCCCGCTAACCAAATGCTCGGCTTTGAGTTGCTCACAACGATGTTGGCTGGCTATAGACATTGGCCAGCAATCGAACCATACCACGAACATTTATTCAAGCAAATTAGCAATTTTATGGCTGAGCGCCCGCCCGTCGATGATATTACGATTTTGTGGCTGCAAAAGTGAGAATTGGGGATTGGTTGTTGGGGGTCGAAACCACGAAGCACGCGAAGATCGATCCACGAAGAGCACGAAGGACACGAAGGTAATGTGGCTCTAGGCTATGAGCGTTTGGCTATTGGAATTCATTGCAAATGCCAATAGGTGTTCCGATAGCCCAAAGCCTTCAGCCAATAGCCCATCACTCTCTGCGCCTCTGCGTTAAGAGACTGATCCACGAAGCAAACAAAGAATGTTTTTTCGCCACAGATTCCACAGATTGGCTTAGATTTATAGTCCCAAAAGCCCATAGCCAAGAGCCTATAGCCTGATCCCCAATCCCCGACCCCTGTTCCCCACATTCTTTGTTCTCATTTTGACTTTTGACTTTTGATTTCTGACTTAACCTTTCATCCCTCATCCTTCATCCTTAGGCCAGATGCACAATCGGCGTTTTTTGGGTAAACTGCACATATGTTTTGTTGTAGGAGGAAGCCCATGCTAACGACTCAAGCCTATGCTGCATTTAACCACGATGCCCCGTTTGCCCCCTTCGAATTCGAGCGCCGCGATCTAACGCCCACTGATGTTCAAATTGAGATTTTATATTGTGGCATTTGCCATTCCGATTTGCATCAAGCGCGTAGCGAATGGGATGGCACTGTCTACCCAATTGTGCCTGGCCACGAAATTGTTGGCCGCGTGGTGGCTGTTGGCTCTGAGGTACGCAAATTTCAGGTTGGCGATTCGGTTGGCGTAGGCTGTATGGTCGATTCATGTGGCCAATGTGCCGATTGCCACGATCAGCAAGAGCAATTTTGCCCCAAAACCACTTATACCTACAATAGCCCCGATGCGCACACCGGCGGCGTGACCTATGGCGGCTATTCAAGCCAAATTGTGGTTACTGAGAATTTTGTGCTGCGCATCGCCGAGCATTTGGATTTGGCGCGGGTTGCGCCATTGCTCTGCGCTGGCATCACCACCTACTCGCCATTGCGCCATTGGAATGTGCAGCCAGGCCAGAAAGTTGGCGTAGTTGGCTTAGGCGGCCTTGGTCATATCGGGGTCAAAATTGCCAAAGCTATGGGCGCTGAAGTTGTGCTCTTCACCACTTCGGCCCATAAAGCAGCCGATGCCGAGCGCTTGGGCGCATCGGTAGTTATCTCCAAAGATCCAGCTGCAATGCGCAGCCAACGTAATAGCTTTGATTTTATCCTCAACACCGTTTCAGCTTCACATAATCTCGATGATTATTTGAGCCTCTTGAAACGCGATGGGACGCTCTGCCTCGTGGGCGTGCCCGAGAATCCTCACCCAACTCCAAATTATCCTAACCTGATTTTTCGCCGCCGTCAGTTATCTGGCTCGTTGATTGGTGGCATCGCCGAAACCCAAGCGATGCTTGATTTTTGCGCCGAACATAATATTTTGGCCGATATTGAGCTGATTGGCGTGCAACAGATCGACCAAGCCTACGACCGTATGCTCAAAAGTGATGTTAAATATCGCTTTGTGATCGACCTTGCTAGCTTGAAAGCCGAATAATCAGTTGCTTGTTGCCAACAGTTGCACCTAAAAACTGCGGCTGTTGGCGCTTGGATTAAGGATCATTCATGACACCCACCATCTCGCTTGATCAAGCCCGCGCAATTGCGATTGCTGCCCAAGGCTTAGATCGCCGTCCAAATGTTGTTGATCACGCAACCTTGCACGAAACCATCAAGCGCATGCAAATTGTCCAAATCGATACCATCAATGTTGTGGCGCGTGCGCCCTACTTTGTGCTCTGGAGCCGTTTGGGCAATTATGATCCAGATTGGTTTGATCAATTGCAGTTTCCGGCGGGCCAATTATTTGAATATTGGGCGCATGCGGCCTCATTTTTGCCAATCGAATTATTTCCGTTGCTGCGTCCGGCGATGTTGCGCTATACCACCCATGGCTGGCCCAAGGCGCGGCAGTGGCTCGAAGAACATAAAGCGGTTGTTGATCTCGTACTTGCGACGATTCGTGAGCGTGGCCCGTTGCGCTCGGCGCATTTTGAAGCGCCTGTTGATCACGCCGGCGGCGGCTGGTGGAATTGGAAGCCTGCCAAATCGGCGCTCGACTTGTTGTGGAGTATGGGCGAGTTGATGATTATCCGTCGCGAAAAATTCCAGCGCGTCTATGAATTGACCGAGCGGGTTATGCCAAACTGGGATGATCGCGACACACCAAGCTTCGAGGATGCAGCCGAGCAGCTCAGCGAGCGCGGCTTGCGCGCAATGGGCATTGCCACCGAGCGCCATCTGCCCGATTACTTTCGCCAAAAGCGCCCAGGCATCAAAGAACGTCTGCAAACATGGGCCGCAACAGGCAAAGCAATCGAGGTCAAGGTCGAAGGCTGGAGCGCGCCAGCCTATATCCACCATGAACAACGTCATTTGCTGGAGCAAACGCCCACGCCCAGCCTCACCACCATGCTTTCGCCGTTTGATAACCTGATTTGGGATCGCCAGCGCACCATGGATTTTTGGCAATTTGATTATAAAATTGAATGCTATACGCCAGCACCCAAGCGGCGTTATGGCTACTTCACCTTGCCAATTCTCTGGAAGGATCAGGTGATTGGGCGGATTGATGCCAAGGCTGAACGCAGCGCAGGAATTTTTCGCGTCCATGCCTTGCATTTGGAGCCAAACATCACGCCCAGCGCAGCTTTGTACGACGATTTGGCTGTGATGCTGCGCGATTGTGCCAACTGGCATCGCACGCCAACGATCAGCATCACCATGAGCGACCCGCCGCAGGTTGCCGCTGAAGTTCAAGCGTGCGTGGCTTAAGCTATGCAACCCATTCAACTGCGGCCAATTTTGGTCGAGCACCAAGCCGACTTAGCAGCGTTGCTCGCCGAATATCTGGCTGAACTTGATCCGACCTCAGGCCCAGCGTATCCCTATTTGGCGAGCTACTGGGAAGATCCTGAGCGCGTGCCATTGTGGATTGTGCAAGCTGAGCAGCGAATTGGCTTTGTGCTGTTGAATCGCTATGCCTTGTTGCCCCAAACCAGCTTGGCGATTGCTGAATTTTACGTTGAGCCAACTGCTCGTCGTCAAGGTGCTGCACGCCAAACCGCATGGCTCTTGTTTGATCGTTTTCCGGCGACGTGGGAAATTCGCTGCATGGCCAGTAATTCGGCGGGCCTTGCTTTTTGGCAAACCACGCTCGATCAGTATCTTGGCCATACCTGCCCAGCCTTAGATGGTACGACTTATGGCTGGGATGGAACGATTTGGAGTTTTGGGAGCCGCTAAAAAGCGTCGTTGCTGGTATACTGATAGGTCATTCCAATCTGGAATGGCCTATTTTGTGCTGAATGCTGCACCATCCACATGCTGGATGAACTCAGTAGAATCAATGACGATTATTTGCAGGCATAAAGGATATCGTACCCACTATGAAGATTGATTTTGAAATTCGCCCGGCACAGGCAGATGAAGAATGGGCAGTTGCCCACTTGTTTGAAGCCTTACACCACTATAACACATTGCTTGATCCCTACTTTGGCTTAGCCGAAGACTGGCATGAACTCTTACATGATTTTTTAGTCAACCAAGTGCTGGATACAAGTGGCATAACGATGCTGGCATGGCATGGCAGCGTGCCAATTGGCCTATTGATCGTCACTGGTCAACAAGATTCAGCCTTATTTAAACGCCGACGTTGGGCCGAGTTACTGGCATTGTATGTTGAGCAAGAGTATCGTAGCCAAGGCGTGGCGCAAAGCTTGCTTAAGCTAGCCCAAGCATGGGCAAGCAAGCAAGGGTATCAGCGCATCCAGTTGTATGTAACTGCGAGCAATCATCGCGCCAAACGCTTCTATCAAGCGCAAGGCTGGCAATGTGTGCAAGAAATTTGGCGCTTAGGCCTCGATCAATCCCAGCAACCAGATGATTTTGCCGATCAGTTGATCATGTGTTCGAGTAATGAATGAGCATAAGCGAAATTGAGTAAAAATTAGGCTTGATGAAGCTGGATATATAGCTATACTACCAAGAGGTGAGAAAGTACTACCTATAGATCACCCTAATCTAGGATCAAAGGGCTTGAAATCTTGGGCAAAGCTTGCTACACTGCGTCGTTACAATCGCCAAAACATCTGTCCTATACCACATGGGTGATTCTACCCAAAGGAGGTTCGGCATGGCCGTTGATTCGAGTGCCTTTATTGTAGTACCAGTGGAAGCGACCGTCCCGGTTTTATGGCGAGCAATGCGGAGCATTCGCACCAGCCTCAATATTACTAGGATCTATTGGCATCCAGATGAACATGTTCGTGATGGCTGTCATTTTCGGTTAGAAGTGCCTGTTGCCCAACTTCACGATCCCGCTACCGCCCGTGGGCGCATTCAGTCGATTTTGGTTGACCATGGAGCAGCCTTATTGTAATGAAGCATAGAACACGATGGGCGATTGGACAGCGTATCAATGGCGATACGCTGTTGTTTTTTTAGGGTGGCTCGTTTAAGCTAGCCCAAGCATAACTATCTGATGAGGGATTTTGCATGCCAGCATTTCAGCATTGTCATTGGTGTGGGGCAGCGTTCGATGAGCCGCAAGGCTTTCCGCGCAAATGTAGCGTTTGTGGCAATTCAACCTATCGCAACCCAATTCCGGTCAGCGTTATTTTAGTGCCCGTTGATGGCGGCTTGTTGACGGTGCGGCGTGCAATCGAGCCGCGCAAAGGCCAATTAGCCTTGCCTGGTGGCTTTGTCAATTTCGATGAGAGTTGGCAGGCAGCAGGTGTGCGTGAGGTATTCGAGGAAACCAATATTCAGCTTGCGGTGCAAAGCATTCGCGATTGGTGGACGCGCAGCACACCCGATGGCATGATTTTGATTTTTGGTTTGGCCGAGCCGATTAGTCGTGCCGCGGTTCCAACTAATTTTGATCGCAGCGAAACCGAAGAATTAGTTGTGATCGATCGCCCGCAAGTATTGGCGTTTCCGTTGCACAACGAGGCAATGCAGGCCTATTTTGAGCGCTTGCAAGCTTGAACTTGGCAATATAGTGGCTGCTTCCAATAATGCCAGAAGCAGCCAGTTTTCATAATCAATTGAGGGTTGAATTGCCAACGCTTAGCGTTGCATCGTCAGTTGGTATGGCCCCAAAAGATAGCTGGGAATTTCAAGTGGTTGGCTTGTGGCGGCTGCCTGAATGCCGCTAGCTCCATGATCAATGATTTGATAAAACGCGACGTTGGCCGCTGTATAGTGAAGGCGAAGCGTGAATGTCTGAGCGGCTTGGTGTGCCTCAATCGTCTGTGCTTGGGCTTGCTCTACCCCAGCCAACGATTGCGCAGTTAACAGCGCAACCACCAGCAGCATCGTAAAGCAAATGCTTAAACTACTAACAACCAATGCCCGCATAGATGCGTGTCCTTAAAAAAGTTAACGATTATGCTGCAATGTAGTAGATTTTGTTGCATTTGCCTATAGTGCAACAGTCCTACTTTGCTATAGTTTCACTGCGAATCAGGCGCTTGCTCATCATCATCTTGGGCGCGAATTGCCGCTGTATATTCAGGGTGTTGCACAAAGTGCCCATCCTGCAAAATTTCGCTATCCCATGGGTTCATAATTAGTTGATCGGAGAGTAGGCCAACATAATCGGGCCGTGGGCTAGCCCACGTATGCGCATACAAGGCAGCAGTTTTGACATCAGCAGCACCCATATCGCGCACAACCAAGCCTGCAACCAACAGCGTTTGGCCCGAATCAGCCATCTCATCGACAATCAGCACCCGCCGATTGCGCACTTTTGCTGGTGGCTTGACCAACCACGATGGATCGCGGCGCACAACTTGATCTTCAAAGCGCCTGGTTAAGCGAATTGGGTAGAGTTCGCGGCGCAAGGCGTAGGAAAGCAAGGTCGCTGGAAATAAGCCGCCGCGCGCAATCCCCAAGATCAATTCTGGTCCCCATGGGGCAATTTGCATGGCTAGTTGGCGAGTTATTTCCTCGAACCGCTGCCAACTAATCGGGTCAACGCCGCGCCGGATGCGATAATCATACGATGCCATAAAGTGTGCTCCATTGAAAAACGAGCGCATAGCGTGGCTATGCACTCGCTCGATTTGGCTGATTCGACGTGGCTTAGGCGATGGTAACGTCTTCGCACAAGTACACATCTTGGATGGCTTGCAACAAGGCTGCACCTTCGGCGATTGGGCGTTGGAAGGCTTTGCGGCCTGAGATCAAGCCTGCGCCACCACCACGCTTGTTGATGACGGCGGTGCGCACTGCTTCAGCGGTATCGCTTTCGCCGCTCGATGCACCACCTGAGTTGATCAAGCTAGCGCGGCCCATATAGCAGTTGGCAACTTGATAGCGCACCAAATCGATTGGGTGATCGCTAGTCAATTCGCTATAGATGCGCTTGTCGGTTTTGCCATATGGGTTGTCTTTTGAGGTAACTGCATTGTAGCCGCCGTTGTTTTCAGGCAATTTTTGCTTGATAATGTCGGCTTCGAGCGTTACACCCAAGTGGTTGGCTTGGCCGGTCAAGTCTGCTGAAACGTGGAAGTCGGTGGTGTCGTTTTTGAAGGCGTTGTTGCGCAAGTAGCACCACAAAATTGTGGCCATGCCCAATTCATGGGCCATTTTGAAGGCTTGAGCAACTTCAACAATTTGGCGGCCCGATTCTGCTGAGCCAAAGTAGATCGTTGCGCCAACTGCTACCGCGCCCATTTCGTGAGCTTCTTTGATCGTGCCAAACAAGATTTGGTCGAACTTGTTGGGATATGACAAAAATTCGTTGTGGTTGATTTTGACCACAAACGGAATCTTGTGAGCATATTTACGGGCAACTGCGCCCAATACACCAAAGGTTGAGGCAACGGCGTTACAGCCACCTTCGATGCCAAGTTTTACAATATTTTCTGGGTCGAAATAGGCAGGGTTGGGAGCAAATGAAGCACCAGCTGAGTGTTCGATGCCTTGGTCGACTGGCAAAATTGAAAGATAGCCAGTGTTGGCCAAGCGGCCTGTGCCATAGAGGCTTTGCAAGCTGCGCAATACTGGAATACTGCGATCTGAGGCCGTCCAGACCCGATCAACAAAATCTGGCCCTGGTTGATGGATCAAATCTTTGCTAATCGTTTTCGATTGATGTTCTAAGAGTGACGATGCTTCATCGCCTAATAATGCTGCAATACGGTCAATCATTGAGAATGCTCCTTATGGCTGACAACGCGCCCATTATAGCATGCCGCGCGCACCCACTGGGGTGAGGAAACACTACCCAT
Source organism: Herpetosiphon giganteus (assembly GCF_016907925.1). Lineage (GTDB taxonomy): Bacteria > Chloroflexota > Chloroflexia > Chloroflexales > Herpetosiphonaceae > Herpetosiphon > Herpetosiphon giganteus. The sequence goes on from NZ_JAFBCZ010000006.1 coordinate 230,169, forward strand.
AGTGACCTATTCGCTACTAGGCTGGGCATTGCGCATACGAATCATTGAAAATTGCAATGTCGATTGCGCTACCGCCTGCTGCAAGCGCCATAAATTTGGCATAATGCGCAATTCAACCCCCAAGCCCACCAGTTGCCCCAATAAATCGTCAATCGAATGCAACGCTTGAGGTGTAACCGTGCTTAAACTAATCCAATAGCCAGCCGCCGCATCGGATTGCTCAAAATAAGCCTGTGAAAATTGATAGGCATACAGTGTGGTTGCCCGAATCCGTTCGAGCCAAGCCTGCTCAACTGCAATAATTGTGGCGGCAGTGCTCAGCCCGAAGAAGCGGGCTTGATCGGCTGCGCTGGTGTGCTGATCGCAGCGAATACAGATTCGTGGGCAATCACGTGGCAACAAATAGTTGACCACATGACTGCCTTGGATTGCCCAAACTAAATCTGGATGTTCAGCTTGGCGCGGATGCGGACGTGGCGTAAATTGACTAATCGTGGCATCTTCGCTGAGATGATAGAGCGCCTCAGATTGGGGCTGCCACAATTTAGCCATGGTTTGCTCCAGGCACGAGCATGCTCATGGCACTCAGATCAATGTCATCGCGCACAATATCCATCAAAATTTCGTCGTAGCGTTGATTGCCCAAGGGAATTGCGCCGCGTACCCGACCGACCTCGCGAAAGCCAGCTCGTTCGTAGGCGCGGCCAGCCCGCGCATTGTAGCCGTAATACCAAAGCTTGATATTGTATAAATTGAGGAAGAAAAAGCCATATTCGGCGATCAAGCGCACAGCCTCGGTGCCATAGCCTTTGCTGCGTTGGTTTGATTCGCCAATCATAATGCCCAGCGCTGCGCTTTGCCGGCGATGATTAATTTCAAACAAACTAATATTACCAATCGGCTGGTGGGTTTCTTTGATATGAATTGCGAAGGTAAGCCGTTCGGCATTTTGCTTCGAAGCTTGTTGATACCAGGCTTCTTCATCTTCAAGCGTGGCTGCAAAGCCGATTGCACCCAAATTGGCGGTCATGCCAAGGTCGCTAAACCACCGCACATACAGCGGCAAATGCTCATGGCGCAGGGTCGCAAAATAAATCTGTTGGCCCGTCACGACTGGATAAACTGGATTTTCACTGCTCATAACGACCCTTCTACAAGGCTGCAATTGTGATTATTGATTATAGGCCTTGCAGGCGCGCAAACATCGGTTTTGCGACTGAGTTTTGGCTCAGCCTCAAAGCCTTGCATTGCCAGCGTTTGGGCGTTTTCAGCCAGTTTGAAGGTTCAGACTATTGATGGTAGTTTTTGTAATTGAATCACAGTATAATCAAGCGAACAACCCACATCGTAGCTACGTATCGTGCTTGAAAAGCATGGATTGACCTTGCAACGCTGATAAAAAAGCTCTGAAAGGAACCCAAAATGCAACTGCCAAATCAACCGTATGTGGTAATTGTTGACGATCAGCCAGCCGCAGCCTTGGGCTTGCAAGCAGCGATTGCCGACCAACAACTAAGCTTATTACGCAACCTTAGTTATAGTTGCGATCGGGTAGGTTCGGTGGGCGATCTCGAACGCCAATTAGGCTTGTACCCGCCGCAAAGTATTCGTTTGATGGTGGTCGATTATGCGATGGTTGGGCGCACGCCGCTGCACATTATTTATCGCCTGCGCACCAGCCGCAGCTTGCACCCAGCCTTACACCACGAAGCCTTGCTGCTTGGCTGGAGCGCCTATGAAGATGTTGATTCGCTGTTTCGTTCGGTCGGCTTCGATGGGTTTATTAGCAAGCATTTAGACCAACGCGACGTTGCCCAAGCGATCGAATGGATGTATCAGCAACGTTTGCATGGCGCTGGCTGGACGAGCGTTGGTTTGCCTGTGCCATGGGCTACGTCATCGTTAATTGCTTGAATGCATGGCAGGGCGAGGCTCGTACATGCGCCGCCATGGGCGTGATTTTCAAAGCTGACCGAGCCTTGATGTAAGCGTGCAACTTGCATAATTAATGCTAAGCCCAAGCCGTTGCCGCCGAGCTTGCCGCTCCAGCCAAGCACCGCCGGAATTTGATTGCTGGCGAGGCGTTGCAGCAGTTCTTTGGGGTAGCCTGTGCCATGGTCGCTAATCGTAATAATCACCATCGCCTGCTTAACGCTGCATTCAAGTTTAATTTGCTGCTCGCTGATCAGGCTGGCTTCGATGGAATTTTGAATAATCGTGCGCAACGCCAAGCTCAGAAACAAATCATTGCCTTTGATCAAGATGGGCGTTTGGTTGCAGCCCGCTAGCTGCAAATAGTTTTGATCAAACTGATGGGCAGTGCGCACTTCATTGACGATTTTATGCAACAGCTCGGCTACATTCAGCGTTTGCAGTTGTTGTGGTTGCAACACGCCTTCGCGGGTCAAGATTAATAATTGGCTGGTTAATTGCTTAAGCTGGTGGGTTGTGGTTTGTAATGCTGCCAAGGCTTCGCTGCTGCTAATGCCTGCATTCTGCTGGGGCGCATTGGCCAAAAAGCGCTCGAACATTGGCACCAAGCCTTCTAGGCCGCTGCTATAGCCGCGCAGTTCGTGCTGAAAAAAGCGAATAAATTGGCGTGCTTGTTGTTCTTGTTCCAGCTGGGCTTCGGCCTGCACCTGAATTTGAGTGGCACGGCTAGCCGAGCTGCGCAATTGCCACATCGTTAAAAATAAAAGCAAGTTGAAGACAATCACCGCTGGATTGATTAAACTCCAGCCTGCTGGATGCAAGATGCTGGCGATCACCAGAAAAAGCGGATAGCTGAAGATTGGCCATAAACGCCCAGTTGTAATAATTGTCAGCAAGATCGGCACGGTGATTAAGATAACCGCTGCGCTTTCTAGCTCAACAATACTCAGCGCAATTAAACAGGTTGAGGTCATGCTGAGCACGATTAACCAGCGTGGCCAAGCCAACTGTGGGCGGCGATAGACCAACCAACCAAGCCAAAACAGATACAGCGCCAGGCTAAAATCGATCCAAATTAAGCTCTTTGAGGTATTGTGATCGAGGCCAGCTAGCCCCAAACTGCCCACGCCAACGCTAAAACAGGCAATTAACCATGTAACCCACGGCAATGGATCAAGTTCTTGGCCAATGCGTTGATAGACGTTAAGCCATGATCGGAATAGGTTGCCCCATACATCCTTCATGATTGCTCCACTGATAGCTGTGGCTACCGATTGTTGGCGATCAGTGGTTAGGCCATGCTGCTTAGGCTACTTGGGTTTGGGCAAGGCCAATACCACTGAGGCGCGCCATAAATGTGCAAATCACGTCACGCATCCACGATTGCAAGGCTGGCGGCGTTTGTTCTTCGCACGCTATCGCAATCTGGTTCAAGCGATCAAGGGTTGTGGCTAATCCTGCTTCAAGCACATGCTGGTTAAGTTGCTGGAGCGTTGGCTGGTGGGTATCGTTTAACAAGGCTTGTTTTTTGCGCCAAAGCTGGTTAATAAAGCTTGCTAACTGGAGATTATTATCACACGCATCAGCAAGCGGAGCAATAACCCGACCGCGCTGGAGATCGCATCCTTCGCCAAATTGAGCTCGTTGTTCTAAAAGGCCCACCACATCATCAATATCTTGCATTATTTGGGCAAAGAAATAGGCTGGAGTTGTAGGAAAGAACGGTTGGCGATGGTACATTAGCGCCAAATTGAGCGCAAATTCGGTCGCAATTTGGCCTTGACGATAACGATGGTGCATCCATTCGTCCCAATCTGTTTGCTCAGGGTAGCTATGCTCAACTTCCCAAATTTGCAGCGCACCTAATTCACGCAAAAAGTTCATGGTTGGCTGAACCAAGCGCGGGTCGATTTGAACTGCTAATTCAGCAACGGTGGCGGTGAGGATGGTGGCAATTGGCGTAGCCTGAGTTACGCCAAAACGCGCTGGAACTGTTGCCCGTTCCGAACGTCGACTGGCAATATCAACTGTATCATCCATCACCGCCACTGCTTCCATGGTTAACATAATCACTGGTAATGCGCGTTGATGGGCTGGCGTAATGCCGCCTAATTGCTCAGCCAAACTCAAATAGAGCAAGGGCAGCAAAATAAACGATGGCTGTGGATTATCCACGACCACATAATCCCAAACATGTTGCAAAGGAGCTGGGATATTGAGCTGGTTGAGCAAACGCCGCGCGCCTTGCAAGTGCGGAGCGAAGCTGGCTTGAGAACGTTGGAAGATGCCTTGGAACTTTTGTGGGAAACGGATCGTGGTGTCTGACATACAAACCTCGCGCAATCGCTGAAGGTTCGCGAGTTACGGTGTACGATTGTAATGCTGCTGCTCACCGAACCAATTAAGTAATTTAGGATCTTTATTCTTTATTAACAATGCAGTTAATACAATCGCTCAAAACGTTCACGTTTTGTCGTACTTCTGTAAGGAGATATTTAGTACTTCTAGTCAAGTACTTTTATCCTTGAGAAAACCAAAAGAGACTAGGCTTTGGCCTAGTCATTGTTTGGGACGTGCCGAATGGTTAATTGACATTTGAGCGGAAAGTACTGAAGTTAACAGGCAGAAATGTGCAACAAACAATTAATTTTATTATTTTGCTATGCAGCGTGGCAACAGACAGGGAAATGTATTTTAAAATAGATATTAATATTTATTAATAATTAATATTTACTCACTCGTGATTATTTTGCATAAATAATGACATTGTACTGCTGAATAGGCTTGATTGAAATGGTTGGGAGCTGCATAGGCCAATTGATGGCCTAAGTGCAGGCCAATTGATAATAAAAGCATACACAGACCAACCAACAAAAGATTCCCTTGGCGTTGCGATTTTCTGAGTGTTGCGTCCATCTGCTTGCTCCTAGGGTTCAACTGTGGCCTTTTAGGCTTGATAGTAGCAGTATGGCAAGCCAACATAACCGGAAAGTTAACGAGTAGCCCGCTTATTCAGTGCGCTTGCGCAAAATTTGGTTGAGCAACTGAATTTGCTCCTGTTGTAATTGCACCAGTTCGCGCCATTGCGCGTCGCGTAAATCATCGATTTTATTATGCAGACGTTGAATTTCCAATTCGGCCTTGAGGTTAATTTCGTAATCATGGGTTGCATCAAGCCGATCTTTGGCCGCCTGCCTGCTTTGCGACATCATAATAATTGGGGCTTGCAGCGCCGCGACGCTCGATAACACCAAGTTAAGCAAAATAAACGGATAGGGATCAAATGGCTTGGCCAGAAAAAGCCCGTTGATTAGCATCCAAGCCAATAAGGCTGCCGAGAAGCCAATTAAAAAAGGCCATGAGCCGCCAAAGGACGCAACCTTATCGGCAACCCGATCGCCAAAGCTTTGGGCTTGCTCAAATTGATGATTGGTATTTTTGCTAATCGTTGGGTGTTCGATAAAATGCTTAATTAGTTCGCGTTCACGTTCGGCGAGTGCGTTCAATGCTGCATTTTGATCGGGATCAGGCATGTGGTCGCCCATACGTGTGTTTCCTGCATGATTGGCTATAAAGACCGAATTGCAAAGCCACTGCAAGCCAGCGCATATTCTAGGCCTGCTTGGAGATTGGCGCGGGTGATAATTTCGCTCAAATCGATGCCCAAATGCACCATGGTTTGGGCAATTTCGCTGCGAATCCCCACAATAATCACTTGCGCACCAAGCAATCTGGCTGCATTAACTGTTTTAAGCAGATGATGTGCCACGCCAGTATCAATCAATGGCACGCCAGTCAGATCGAGAATAACCATCTGGGCCTTGAGATTGGTAATCTCTTCAAGCAGGCGCTCGATCATCTGCTGAGCACGGCTGCTATCAATGACCCCAATCAGCGGAACTGCCAAAATGTGTTTGTAGACGGGAATAATTGGCAAGGCCAGTTCGCTCAAAATTGCTTGTTGGCGGTCAAGTTGGCCAATTCGTGCTCGATCGTAGCCGCGATATAAACCAGCCAGCCCCGATTGAATGACTTTTAGTGCTTGGCGCAACAGGGCAAGCTTATCGCTTGGCTGATCGAATTTCTCCATCAACATCTCAACGCCACGTTGATGCCAAAGCAAAACTAATTGCTCAAAATCGTCGATTGGCAAGCCTTGCATGGCGCGTTGATAGGCACCTTCTTCGAGGTGGGTGCGGTAAAAATGTGGCTCTGGTTCATCCAAATCTAAGCCAAAGGCGTGGACAGTAATCAGCACCCGTTGGGTTAATTGCTGTTTCGTCAGCGGAATTTTGCGATAGCCTGGAATTTCCACTAATGCCCGATCAACTAATTGATGGCTCATGGATTCTTCCATGGCGATAAAAACACTTCCGAAGGACATAGTAGTTGCTCCTAACCCACATGATCGCTGGTGGTAATGAGCGTAGTGTTTTAGTAGGATGTGGCATTCGATAATACCATACAACCGTGGGCTAGCGTGCAATTTCAGCCAAGCTGGATTACACTAAAGGCTTGAACTCAATTAAATTGCGCCGAATTGCTGCACGTGGTTTGGAGTCGCTCGCCGCATGCATTGGCTGAATCTATGGCGTAGCTTCCTGCTAACAATAAAGAGATTCAACACTTGACAAATGGTGCTGATTTTGCTATAGTCATGTCAAACCTTCTCCTCTCTCTTCTCTCCCACAAGCGGCTCCATTTTGCGAGCCGTTTGTGGTTTTAGGCGTTTAATTGCTGTTACTGCGGGTGAGCCTCTCTGCACCCCCTGTGTGATCGATCAAACCGCAACTGATGAGAAAAATTGCCTGATTTGATCGATTAGTAGTAATCCTTTTGGTAAGGCTGAGCCAATACACTAGCACATGTCGGGAACCCAACCAAGACTAGTACTTAGGGATGTGATATGCCAAATATCCCCCCAAAAGGTTAGCATCCAAGGATTAACCCTTTGGCGTATGGTTGGCACTGAGACTATTAAGCCAGAGCTATGTTCATTCCCGCATGGTCATAGCATTCACGCGACCTCCTGAACCGTTGTACTACCTAAAGGAGCACCACGATGATTCTTGCACTTGATATTTCAGCCGCCAATTTGGGGATGGTTGTCTTCGAGCGCGCAACAGCCCGCGTTGTTGAACATGCCCATTTTGACCTTGATGCCCGTCGTTGTACTCCCAAGCAACGAATTATCCTCGCAGTTCAATCATGCCAACAATGGTTACGGGATTACCCGAAATTGGTTGAATGTGTGATTAACGCCCCAGTGCCCAAAACTCATCCTGCTGATTTGATTGCCTGCCAACGGATTGTCGGGGCGCTCATTGGGGTCATTTATGGTACTGGCCTGCCAGTAACCGAAATCTCGCTGGCAACCGCCAAGCGCCAATTGATTGGCCATCAATACACCGATCGCACTAGCCTCATGCAGGCTGCTGCCATGTATTTTGATACAGGCTACAGCGAATACGAAGCTAGTGCCTTGGCCTTGATTGTGGGCTACAATCAAGAATTGTTCAAACGCAACAAGCAACAAGTGGCCGATATGCGTCATTTTGCCTTGCTTAAGGCTTAATTGGGTTTTTGAGCGATGGGGATAAAGATTTGAAGATCTTGCGGGCGACCATCGTCGATCCAACTTGTCCACGCACTTGTCGCATCATTGCGAAACGTTCGATAGAGTTTGCCATTGCTTGCATTGGCAATCACCATTGTTCCAGTATCAAGATAATGGGCAATCGCAACCCCAGTGGCGGCTGAAGGCAATTCTGCCAGCTGACTAAAACTACTCCATCCGCCACTATCCCACGTGCGAACCCAAACAGCGCCAGCGCTATCGCTAAATGCACAGCTTAGGGCATTGCTCGCTTGGCGATGACAGCTTGTCTGATGCAACAAACTCGGGCTTGGATTGCCATCATCAACCCAATCGAACCACGTTCCGCCTTCGTAGAAGCGGCGATAGGCATGGCCATTGCTGCCGATTGCATAAACTATAACATTATCTACGCCATAATTGGCCGCAGCCAAGCCTTTGAACGCACCGCTACTGATAAAAGCTCCAAGGTCGCTCCAGGCTTCCCAACTCGTGCCATTCCAAGTTCTTTGCCATAAATGGTTGTCACTCGTGCGGGCAAAGCACTGCATAGTGGTTGCTGAAGCCGAAGTACAGCTTGTTTCGTAAATATCGGCTGTGCCAGGCCCGCCAAGGCTCATCCAACTACTCCAACTTGTACCATTCCAACTGCGTTGATACAGATTAATGAAATTGCCTTGCTTGCCACTGACAAAAATATCGAGGGTTGTGCTATTGCGAGCAATCGCGCTTACGCCGCCACTTGGGTCGAGGCTGAATTGGCTTAATCCTAAGCCCTGCCAATTGCCCCAGCCTGCACTACTTTGCCACGAACGCTGCCAAACTTGCTGATCGTCGCCAAGCACAAAACAATCGATTCGTTCGCTACTTGGGGTGGCACAACTAATCGAGCCACTTGGCGCAATCGCTACATCGTGTGGGCTTGCAGCGCTTGGTGTAAGTGGCAAGAACATTAATCCACCGATCGATGCTCCAATTAATAGCCATCGTGCAATCATCGTCAATCCTCCTAAAAACCAATATCAATCAATTGATTGCTAGCATAGCGATTTGGGGCTTGACACAATATGCCAAAAATTGTCAAATAGGAGCGGTTCCAACAAGATCAGGAGTGTGTATGAAGACCCAGCGCTTAGAAGCGTTTAGTGACGGCGTGCTCGCAATTATTTTGACGATTATGGTGTTGGAGTTGAAAATTCCCCATGGGGACACCTGGGCGGATATTAAGCCCTTAGTGCCGATTTTGCTGTCCTACATCTTGAGTTTCGTCTACATCGGAATTTATTGGAATAACCATCACCATATGTTGCATGTGACCACCCGCACGACTGGAGCAATGTTGTGGGCCAATTTACACTTGCTGTTTTGGCTCTCGCTGATTCCGTTCACCACTGGCTGGATGGGGGAAAACCACTTTGCCGCAATTCCAACAGCGGCCTATGGGTTTGTGATGTTGGGTTCGGGGGTTGCCTACTGGATTTTGCAGCGCACGATTATTCGCAGCCAAGGCTCCAACTCTGCGCTTGCCAAGCTGATTGGACGCGATCTTAAAGGCAAACTTTCGCCATTGCTGTATACGTTGGCAATTGCGGGGGCGTTTATTCATCCAGCTATCGCCGGCTTTTTATATGTGGTAGTAGCGGCGATCTGGTTGTTGCCAGACCGCCGGATCGAGTTGCATCTCGCTGAGATTGAGCAGGCAGAAGCTTAATTAACTAGCAACCGCCTGGCTGCGCAAGAGCATTGGCTCCATATTCATCACACTAATTAACCCTGCTTGGAGTGGCTCAAGCTGTTGATTCAGCTCGTTGAGGCCTTGCGAGCCTGTTCCCATGCTATATTTGCGTGGGCGCAGCTCGCTGGGCAAGCCCAAAATTTCGTGAATTTTATTGCCAACATCAACCGGATTATCGGCATGTTCAAGCCCCGTTACAATGCCAGTGCTGATCGCTTGGGCATATTGACCAGCCACGCCGTATGCTGCATTCAAGTTTTGATTGGCGGCGGTCATGATATTAGCACCAAAATTGGTCGAATACCCACCTAATTGTAAAATCACGCTATCGATGCCAAGCGCGGTCAGTTCGTAGGCCATGGCGTGGGCCAAATTTTCTTCAGCGGCTTTGCTTGCCCCATAGGCTGCCAACAAGGGCACAACGATTTGGGTACTGGTACTAGAGATTGTAATTAAGAGACCAGCTTGTTGCTGACGCATCAAAGGCAACACAGCTTTGGTAACCCGAAACGCCCCAAAAACATTAATTTCAAATAATTGCTGCACTTGCTCAATCGTACAGGCCTCTGCCAAGCCCGCCAAGCCAGCGCCTGCATTGTTGATCAAACAATCGAGCCGACCAGCTTTGGCCTGAATTGTGGCCAGCGCTTGATCGACTGAGGCTTGATTGGTTACATCAAGCTCGATTGGCTCGATGGTTAAGCCGCGCTGGCTGGCAAAATCGCGTAATTCTTGCGCTGCTTGAGCATTTTTTGCATTAATTCCCCGCATCGAGGCGAAAACCGTATGCCCATGTTGGGCCAAAGTTTCAACAATTGCCCGACCTAACCCACTGTTGCTACCAGTAACTAAAATTGTTTGCGCGGAAGTCATAAAAAATCCTTTCTATTTGTGTACACGCTAAACTAGCTATATAGATTAATTTGCCAGATAGAGAGAGCACTGTAGCAGCGAAATCTGACACTTTTTTGTGGAGCGTACAAAATTGCGCGCTGAGCGGGGTATACGCCTAGCGCTTGCTTAGGACTTATAGACCTTGACAAGGGCTTTTGGCGTGCTGATAATGGCATATCAGCTAATCGCGGAAATCGTATTGCTATTATTTCTTTTGTTCATGGAGGTTGCCCATGGTTAAGCGTTTACCCCATCGAGGAGCTAGGTTGCGTCGATTAAGCTATTTCAATGTCGTCTTGCTGCTGCTTCTCGCTGCTTGTAGCACCGGCCAAGCAACCCCTACCCCAGCCCCAAAAGATTCGGTTAAGCTTCAGCTCAACTGGGTCTACGATTATTCTTCGGCAGGCTTTTTTGCAGCTGAAAAGAATGGGCGCTTTAGCGAACAAAATTTGAATGTCGAGTTGATTGCTGGTGGTTTTAATGATCAGGGCTATATCGATGGTACTGAACAAGTCAGTAGCGGCGCTGCTGATTTTGGGGTGGCCAGCGCCGATAGCGTGATTCAAGCTCGCGCCAATGGTAAGTCGGTCGTTGGGATTGGCGTGCTAACCCAAAATAGCCCGCTGGCGATTCTTTCGCTGCCAGCTGCCAATATTCGCACCCCCCAAGATTTGGTGGGCAAAAAAGTTTTGGTTTCGGAAGGCGGCGCAACCCAACTCTACAACACCTTGCTGACCGCTCAAGGCATTGATTTAGCGAGTGCTAAGCCCTTGCCGCGCTTCGATTCGGGGATTGATCAACTGATCAAAGGCGAGATTGATGCCTTGGTTGCTTGGAACATCAACGAAGCAATTGAATTGAGCGAACGTGGCTCGCCACCGTCAATCATGTTGTTCAGCGATTATGGGATCAATAGCTACGAATTGGTGCTGATTACGACTGAGAAAATGGCAACCGAAAATCCCGATCTGGTTACGCGCTTTCTTAAGGCGACGTTTAAAGGCTGGAATGATGTCATTGCCAATCCTAATCAGGCTGTTGATTATGTGGTCAGCTACGATTCGAAGCTCAACCGCGATGCCCAACTGCGGCGTTTGAACGAACTAACTAAATTGGTCAAGCCTGCGAATACCAAAGTTGGCGATATGCGGCCTGACCTGTGGTCGTTTACCCATCAGATGTTGCAAACCCAAGGCGCGCTCGATGGCCCAATTGAGTTGGGTCGTGCCTACTCAACCTTGTTCCTTGATGTGATTCCTGATCGCTAGAACCCAAATCTGGCTCAAACCCCCGATCGAACGTACAGCGATCGGGGGTTTTGCGTTGAGCAACGTATCAGCTGATTATCATTAATCACCAGTTTGCATTTGATTATGCTTAGCTTCTTGATCGATCAAGGAGATTTGATGGCTACGCGAACGATTTATTTAGTGCGGCATGGACAATATCAGAATCAAGCGCTTGCATCGGCCATGCCCGACGGTAGCTTGAGTGAATTGGGCCAGCAACAAGCCCAAGCGTTGGCTGCGCGCCTCGCATCGTTACCAATTACGCAAATTTTGCATAGCCCAAGCATTCGTGCCCGTGAAACTGCCACTTGGATTCAGCAACAGCACCCGCAGCTGCAACTTCAACCAGAGCCACTGTTGCTCGAATTGATTCCATCGATTCCAAGCGAATCAGCCTTGTCGGAAACCACCAAAGCTTTTTTTGCTCAAATCGAGCCACCGTTAATTGAAGCTGGCGCGGCCCAGTTTGCTGAGCTTTGGCAACGCTATTTTGGCCCAGCCCAAACTGATGATCATATATTGCTCGTCAGCCATGGTAATTTGATTAGTGCTGTGGTGGCGGCAATTTTTGGCGCAGCCAGTACCCATTGGATTAATGCTGATATTCAACATTGCGGCTTAACCGAATTAACAATTACCGAGCAAGGCTGGCGACGCTTGATTCGCCATGGCGATGTTGGCCATTTACCATTGGCTCAACAGACATTTGTTTAAAGAAGTCAGAAGGCAGAAGGCAGAAGGCAAAAGGCAGAAGGCAGAAGGCAAAAAGAAGAACAGAGAACATATGGCTCTAGGCTATGGGCTATAGGCTTTTGGGACTATAAATCTAAGCTAATCTGTGGAATCGGTGGCCAAAAAACATTCTTCGTGATCTTCGTGGAGCAAACTTTTAACGCAGAGGCGCAGAGGAACGATGGCTTTGGCTATTGGCTAACGGAACATGCTTCGTGAAATTCGTGGAATTCGTGGCGAAAAACGTGTGGCTATGGGCTGTTGACTTTTGGCTTTTGGAACAATGAATCTGAGCTAATCTGTGGAATCTGTGGCCAAAAAACATTCTTCGTGATCTTCGTGGAGCAAACTTTTAACGCAGAGGCGCAGAGGAACGATAGCTTTGGCTATTGGCTATTGGGTCTGCTAAAACATAATCATACAAATCTGTGTCAATCTGTGGCTAAAAATCGTGCTTCGCGAGCTTCGTGCGCTTCGCGGTTTACGTCGTTTGCAATCTTGGTTGGTTTCATAAACTTGCCCCTGAATCCTAGCCCCTGAACCCTTGGTTACAATTTGACAAAAAAGCCCTGAATCGGTATACTTGGAGACGCTGTTTGGGCCGGTAGCTCAATGGTCGAGCATCTGACTCTTAATCAGCTGGTTGTGGGTTCGAGTCCCACCCGGCTCACCAAACACCAAGGACGTAGCATGAACGTTACGTCCTTTTTTTATGCCTAATGCAACCTCATCGCGTATTTCTACTAAGCGCACGTTTTGCCACAGCTTTACCATGATTCCTATAGCCCATAACCAATAACTCTGATCCCTCGGTTTTGATTTTTGACTTCTGACTTTTGACCTTCATCCCTCATCCTTCATCCTTTATAGCTCTACTCCCCTAGGCCTATACGCCCAACCAGCCAGTGTGGTACAATGGGGCCACGTAGGCGAGGTAACTCAATGCAACTATTGCAACGCACAGCCAAAACTTCCCCAGAAGCGGCGCAAGCAGCAGCCGATTTTTGGCTATGGGCTGGGATTCGCCTTACCGCTGGCGGCTTCATGGCGGGCCTCCCCGCCAACTAGAAGATGCGCCCACCTCGTTGATTCACGCAACCGGGCGACTTGCGCTCGGTTTTTTGTTGCCCTCGGTTTGTTTTAAGGATGTGTGTATGTCAAAAAATATTTTAGTGGCGGTAGCCTGGCCGTATGCCTCAGGCGCACGTCACCTTGGCCATGTTGCAGGCTTTGGCGTGCCCAGTGATGTTTTTGCCCGCTATCAACGCTTGGTCGGCAATAATGTCTTGATGGTTAGCGGTACCGACGATCATGGCACGCCAATCACTGTGCGCGCTGATCGCGAGGGCAAAACACCCCGCGAAGTAACCGATTTCTACAATGCAGAAATTCGCAACAACTTGCGCGATTTGGGTTTGTCGTATGATTTATTTACCCGCACATCGACCGAAAATCATTACCAAATAACTCAAGCGTTTTTCACCCGCTTGCAGGAAAATGGCTATATTTTTGCCAAAGAAATGATTGGCACCTATAGCGAAGCCGACAATCGCTTTTTGCCCGACCGCTACGTCGAAGGCACATGCCCACATTGTGGCTACACCAAGGCTCGTGGCGATCAATGCGATAACTGTGGCAAGCAGCTTGATCCAGTCGATTTGATTGAGCCACGCTCGACCTTGAGCGGTGCAACCCCAGTGTTTAAGCCAACCAAACACTTTTTCTTGGATCTGCCAGCCTTTGTTGAGCGCTTGCGCGAATGGATTTCAAGCCAAGAACATTGGCGGCCAAATGTAAAACGCTTTTCGCTGGGCTTGCTCGAAGAAGTGCCAGCCCGCGCAATTACTCGCGACTTGACCTGGGGCGTGCCAATTCCAGTCGAGGGCGACGAATTCGATGGCAAGCGGATTTACGTTTGGTTTGATGCGGTGATTGGCTATCTTTCGGCAGCGGTTGAATGGGCGACCAAGGTTGGGCGGCCTGAGGCTTGGCGCGAGTGGTGGCTGAACCCAGAGGCCCGGCATTACTACTTTATGGGCAAAGACAACATTGTGTTTCATAGCGTGATTTGGCCTGCTATGCTGATTGGCCATGGTGAGCTTGAATTGCCCTACGAAGTGGTCAGCAGCGAATTTTTGACCTTGGCAGGCGGCGAAAAAATCTCATCATCACGTGCCGAAGGCAATAGCATTCCGTTTGTTGGCGAATTTTTGGCCCAGTATGATCCCGATCCATTGCGCTATTTCTTGGTGATTGCTGGCCCCGAAACCTCGGATACCGAGTGGTCGCTGAGCGAATTTATTCGCCGCAACAACGAAGAATTGGTCGCAACGTGGGGCAATCTGGTCAATCGGGTGCTTTCTATCACTCACAAGAATTTTGGCCATGTGCCAACGCCACAAGCCTTGACCGCCGAAGATGAAGCCGCTTTGGCAACTGTGCGCAACGCTTTTGAAACCGTTGGCAAGGAATTGGAATTGGCTCATTTCAAAGCAGCCTTGATTGCGACGATGGCAGCGGCACGTTCGGTCAACGAATATTTGGCCAGCCAAGAACCATGGAAAGTGCTCAAAACTGATCGTGAGCGCGGCGGCACGATTTTGTATGTTGCCTTGCAAGCAATCAATAATTTGCGCACCTTGTTCACGCCATTTTTGCCGTTCACCAGCCAAAAATTGCATGAACTCTTGGGCAACGAAGGCTATTTGGCTGGGCCATTGCTGTTTGAGGAACGGCAAGAAAGCCAACATAGCCACGCAGTGCTGACCTGCGAACCAAGCACATGGGTTGGTCGCTGGGAATGGAGCGATCTGCCAGCAGGCCGCGAGTTGGCAGCGCCAAGCGTGCTGTTCAAAAAGCTCGAATTACCAACCGAGTAGGATCGTATAGAACAATTAATTAAACCACGAAGGACACGAAGAACCACTAAGGTTAATAACTTCGTGTCCTTCGTGCTCTTCGTGGTTAAAATATCGCTACGGCCTGACAATTGGCAATGGCTGCGATGGCGATTCGCGCAGTTGGCTGGTGATCAGCCGATCGGTGGCTGGCGCTAAGGGTAGCCACAAGGTGAAAATACTGCCTTCGCCAACGTTTGATCGGACTTCGATTGTGCCCCGATGGGCATCGGTAATCCATTTGACGATTGCCAGGCCAATCCCAGCGCCGCCGCCTTTGCGCACCCGCGATTTGTCGGCACGATAGAAACGCTGGAAGATATTGGGCAACACATCAGCTGGAATACCCTCGCCAGTATCTTGCACCCGCAAGGCCACCTCACGCCCAACTCGTTCCAAACTGAGGGTGACTGTTCCATCGTCGGGCGTATGTTGAATTGCGTTGTAGGCTAGATTGAGCATTGCTTGCTTGAGCCGATCGCGATCGCCAATAACCGTTGCTTGATCTTCGCTGCCGATTTGCAGCTTGACATGCTCGGCCAGTGGGCGCAATTCGCGAAATACTTCCAAAATCAAGGTATCAAGCTCGACTGGCTCGCTGCGCATTTGTACTCCGGCCTCGGTTTGAGCCAAAAACAACAGGTCGTTGACCAAGCGATTTAAGCGCACAACTTCGCGTTCTAAGTCGCTGAGTGATTCGCTGAGCAATTCGGGGTTGTGCATTGCGCCGCGACGCAGCACTTCGAGATTGCCTCGCATGGCGGCGAGCGGGGTGCGTAATTCGTGCGAAACGTCCGCGGTGAGTCGTTTTTGGGTGTTGAACAAACCTTCCATGCGCGCTAGCAAATCGTTGGTGATAGTGGCCAGCCGACCAAGCTCATCGTGGGGATTGGCCACCGCGATCCGGCGGCTCAAATCTTCGGCGCGCACAATTTGCTCGGCAGTGTTGGCAATCATATCAATTGGGCGTAAGCCACGCTTGGTAATTTGGCTAATCCCAAGGTACATCAACACAATCGTGAGCAAACCAGCAATCAAAAACACCAACGACAAGGTGTCCAAGGCGCGATCAACTGTGCGCAACGATTGGCTGGCAACCAACACGCCGACCACCGTATGATCGAAGGTTAATGGCGAAACCACTTGCATGGTGCGGCCATAAGCCGATGGCTTGGTGCTCATAACTGAATTTTTTTCGAGCGCCGAAGCCAATTCAGTGCTATCGAGGCTTGGGCCTTCGCCCATAAATGCGGGCGTTGCCGCCAAGCGCACGCCGTTGGGATAAAAGACCGCAACCGAAATCGGCGAACCCTCAAAATCTTCGTTGGGCACAGGCAACAACGAGATGCTCGTGCCGCTGAAATACCGCTCAAGTGGCTTTTTGGCTTGGGCATATTGGCTTTGAATTTGGTTGGTAGCCCGCACCAAATCATCGCGCACGCCATTGAGCAAAATCGCCCGTTCAGCAGAATAGAGCGTCAACCCCAAGATTAACAATCCAAGGGTCATAAAAGCAACCGAAATGAAGGTTAGCCGATAGCGTAGGGTCATCGTTCACCGTAGGGTTGTTCACGTAAGATATAGCCAGCACCGCGCACGGTGTGCAGCATGCGGCCTTCGCCCGATTCTTCGAGTTTTTGGCGCAAATAGCGCACATAGACCTCAATAATATTCGATTCGCCGCCAAAATCATAGCCCCAAACCCGATCGTAAATCACATCGCGGGTTAGCACTTGGCCCGGGTGGCGCATAAATAATTCGAGCAATTCGTATTCTTTGGCGGTGAGTTGCACTGCACGCCCAGCAATTGTAACCTCGCGCGAAGCAGTGTTCATCTCTAAGCCATTAACTTGCAGCACCACCGGGCCTTCGGTACGGGCAACATGGCGACGTAGCAAAGCCCGAATGCGGGCAAGCAATTCTTCAAAGGCAAAGGGCTTGATCAAATAATCATCGGCTCCGCTTTCCAAGCCCATTACGCGGTCGGGCACGGTTTCTTTGGCGGTTAGCATAATGATCGGAACATCGCTGCCAGCGCGCAAGCGCCGACAAACCTCAAAGCCATCCATGCCTGGCAACATAATATCGAGAATCACCAGATCGGCGGGGCGTTCGCGGGCGGCGGCAATGCCGGTTGGCCCATCGTGTGCTACCTCGACTGTAAACCCTTCGAAGGCCAAACCTCGCCGCAAATAGCCAGCAATTTCTTTTTCATCCTCGACAACCAAAATTCGTGCAGCAGCTTGCGGTTGGCTCATGCAGCACACTCCTTCTTGAATAATAGGCAACACCGCTCAGGTGGTGGGATTCGGAATTATTCCCCTAGCATAGCACACTCTGCTGAAAATCTGGCAAGAATCGGTTAAGGATTGGCTTAATTTTACGTTTGCTACAAGCGATGTTTTTGGTATAGTTGTTGCTTAAATCCTGCCAGTATCAATCCAGCCAAGCATATTTGTGTATGGGAGTCGCCATGGACGAGCTTTCGTTGACCCTCGCTCGTTGGACAACGCGGCGTGTCATGACCGCAACTTTGGTCGTCCTTGCGATGATCGGCCTTGCTTTTATCATTGTTAATTTTTATAGCGTGTTTGTGGTGGCGTTTATTGCGTTTGTGCTGAGCACGGCAATTCGCCCGCTAGTGCAGTTGTTGCAACGGCTCAAAATCGCGCCCCAGCTGGGGGTGATTATCGCCTACCTGCTGTTATTGGGCTTGCTGATTGGGGTTGTGGTGCTGTTGGCTCCGCTGATTACCGAGCAAATTACCGCGATTACCGCCAAAATTCCCGAGTATTATCACGATGCGCGCCAGTTTCTGGTTTCCTCGCGCAGTAGTTTTATTCGCAATTTGGCTGCTCGGTTGCCGCTTGATGCACCGCTTTCGCTCTCGGGCGTTGCTCCCGCCGAAACCAACCAACAACAAACTGATGTGGCGGTAACTCAATTAGTGAGCGTGCTCGAAAATACGGGCATTAGTGTGTTTGTGGTCATTGCTACGCTGTTGCTTGGCTTCTACTGGACGCTCGATGGCGATCGGGTGCTGCGCACCTTGTTGCAATTAGTCGAGGTTGAAAAACGCGAGAATTGGCGTTCGCTGATTGCTGAAATTCAAGCTAAAATGGGTGCGTTTATTCGCGGCCAGCTTATTCTTGATTTGTCGATTGGCTTACTTTCGACCGCTGCCTACCTGTTGATTGGCATCGATTATGCGATTGTGCTGGGCATTTTGGCAGGCTTGTTAGAAACAATCCCCATTTTGGGGCCAGTGCTTGGCGCTGTGCCGCCGCTGCTGATTACGCTTGCCCAAGGCGATATGACTGCTTTTACTTGGGTGATTGTGGCAACCGTGGTGATTCAACAAATTGAAGGCACGTTCTTGGTTCCCAAGGTGATGGATCGCGCGGTTGGGGTCAATGCGGTGCTGACGTTGGTGGCATTTGCCGCATTTAGCGCGACTTTGGGCTTGGCAGGCGGGATTTTGGCCGTGCCACTGGCGGCAATTGTCCAAATTATCTTCACCCGCTTGGTGTTTAATCAAAATGAATCAAGCGCGAATGTAACTCGCCGCGATCGTTTTGGCGTGTTGCATTATGAATCGCAACAATTGCTCCAAGCCCTTCAGCGGCATAATCGGGCTGATGAAAACGAAGATGAAGCCAATATTGTGTTTGATGATCAACTTGAGCATGTGGTGGTTGATTTGGATGGCATGCTTGCGGCGATCAATAGCAGCGAGGAACTAGCCGCATGAAACAGCTGGCGCGGGTTACTGCAACCATCCTCTTCACAATTGGCCTCGTGGTGCTGATGTGGATGTTTAGCGATGCGGTGTTGCTCTTTTTGGTTTCGTTGGTGATTGCCTCGGCAGTTCGGCCATTTGCGCAGCGCTTGATTGATCGCGGGATCAGCCGTGGCGCAGCCTATGGCTTGGTCTATTTTGCCAGTTTTATCTTTTTTGGTAGCTTGTTTGCAGTGATTAGCCGCGGCTTGTTGACTGAATTGCAACGAGCTGGCGATCAATTACTGAGTTTTTATACCAATATCACCATCACATGGCCGCAAGGCCAACAATGGCAACAAACGATTGCCAGCGAATTGCCGTCGCGTCAAGGCTTGCTTGATTATATGGCTGGCACCGATGGCACGGCGGTTGTTGATAGCATTATTGGGTTTAGCAGTGGCGTGTTTGATTTTCTGGCTCAGTTGGTTATTTTGCTCTCGCTGAGCACCTATTGGGCGGTTGATCAAAATCGATTTGAGCGTTTGTGGCTCTCATTAATTAATGCCAAACATCGCCAGCGTGCGCGCACGATTTGGCGGGCGGTTGAGCTTGAAGTTGGCGCATATATTCGCAGCGAAGTGGCCCAAAGCTCGTTGGCGGGCATTAGCTTGGGGATTGTCTTTGAATTAATTGGCATGCCGTATCCAACCTTGCTGGCCTTGTGGATTGCGATTGCCTGGCTGGTGCCGTGGGTTGGGGTGTTGTTGGCGCTGATTCCAGCGGTCGCGATGGGCTTAATGGTCAGTTTGCCAGTGGCGTTGTTGGCTGGCTTATCGACGATTGCGGTTTTTGCAATGCTGCAAATTTGGGTCGAGCCACGCTTATACGGAGCCAATCGGGTTAGCCCGGTGCTGGTGGTCTTGATATTGATGGTGATGGCGCAGGCTTCGGGGATTTTGGGCATGCTGATTGCACCACCCTTGGCAGCGACGATTCAAATTTTGGGTCGCGAGCTGTGGTTTAGCAAAGCGATTGATGACCAATTGACTGATACCTATCGCAATCAATTGCAAGTATTGCGCGAGCGCTTGGTCACAATTCAGCAAGATGAGGTTACTGCTGAAGTTGCGGCCACGGCCCAACATCAATCATATATTCGTCAGATTGAAGAGCTGATGGATGAAACCCAAAGCGTGCTTGGCAACGCTGGCATGCTCAATCGCGAACAAGTCTAATGGGGCAATTAATCGCCTAGTGTGAGATGAGGCGCAATTTATGAAACAATGGGTTACGAAAACCGCTTGGCCATTGCTGCAACGCACGGTTAAAGCATGGAATGATGATGATTGTTCGCGAATGGCTGCGTCGTTGGCGTATTATGCGGTATTCTCGATCTTTCCCTTGATTTTATTATTACTTTCAGTTTTAGGTTATTGGTTGCGCTTGCAAGGCGATACAGGTACAGATGTTGAAAAAACGCTAGTTGACTCGATAATGCAAGTTTTTCAAACCAGCCCGCAAGTTGGTGTTGATAATTCTTCGATTCGCAATGCATTGGTTGAAATTTTGAAAAGCTTAAGCCAACAAGCTGGCACAAACGCCCCAATTGCATTAATTACAACATTTTTTGCTGCTAGCGGGATTTTTGTCCAAATCGATAAATCATTTGATGTGATTTGGGATATTCAACCTAAGCAAGGCAATTTTCTGTACACAATTAGAAGTACCGTAATTGAGCGCGGCAAAGCATTCTCCTTGGTATTGGTGATTGGCCTGCTTTTAATTAGCTCGTTGGTTCTTTCCTCGGTATTGCAAGGCCTAGAAAATTTGTCCAAGAGCTTTAATTTACCTGGGGTTGGGGTTGGCTGGCAAATTTTTACTTTTGTCCTAGCGTTTGCAGTCAATGTCTTAATTTTCTTTTTGCTGTTTTTTGCCATGCCCAAGCCCAAAATGCGCTGGCGCGATGTCTTGCCGGGCGCGATTTTGACCGCAGCGCTGTGGGAAATTGGCAAAATCGTGCTTTCGCTATTTCTTGGCGGCAATAAATATACTGCTTCGACAACGGTGGCGGCTTTTATCGCGCTGCTGGCATGGATTTATTACGCCAGCCAAATTATCTTTTTTGGCGCGGAATTTTGCCGGGTCTATACCGACTGGAATCAAACTCGCCGCGCGAAGCTAGCGCCAGCGATTGCCTTGCCCACGCCGCCCGATTTGCCAACGACCGCCTTGCCTCCAGCGCTGGCTACCTCGCAACAAAAAGCCACGTATGCGGTTGGCGGCACGGCCTTGGGCGTGGTTTTGGGGGTCGTAATGAGTATTGTTGGTACGCTAGTTGCGATTATTCAATTTATTCGAACGTTGCGCAACGGCAAAGCCTAGCTTTAGTATGAGGATATTGCGATGAGCGACCAAAGCGATCAGCCAACACCAATTGAGCCACCAACACCTGAATCCGAGCCGATTGGCGACCCACCAATTGAGCCAGCCAATGATGCGCCGCCCACGATTGGCGATCCGCCGAGCAGGCCCCAACCGCCGATTGGCGATCCACCCATTTTGATGTGAATAAGAGAATTATAGAAGATGATCATGAAGATTTATTTATAAATCTTCATGATCATCTTCTATAAAATCATGTGTATATCGAATTTTTGGAGTTCTATTGATAGTTTTTGTAGGCATTCCTATAAAATAAGGACGTAAATCTACTATATTTTGTTTTTTTTCTTTATTATATTCAACACTTCGTATTATTCCATAAACAATATATATTGATCTTTGTTTCATTCTTATAGCAGAAGTATTAGATATTATATAATTATTATCTACAATCCAATTAAATGTATATTTCTTTCTAGAAAAATGTAATAAAGTACATTTATCTTCTAACGCTTTACCATATAAACCTCCAACATAATAGCACATAGATCCAATTTTGTTGTAAACTTCTTTATTTACTAAATTATCAATATTTTCTATACTAGATAAAAAATATGATATAATATGTTTAAAAATGATTTTATAGTGATTTATTGTATTGCCTGATATTATATGATTATTAGTTATTTTTTTATTTATATGGATATAATTTCCATTTTTATCTATGATATTGTTATCAATTAATTCATTTCTTTTGTTGATATCGTTTATCTGATTAAATAAATCAAATCCTAATATATCAATTCTTTTAGCATTAATAAAATCAATATCATGAATTTCAAGATTTAAAGATGCTCTAGAAACCCTATTTTTTTCTACCTCTTTCTCCCATTCACCTTTTTTTCTTTTAATTTGTTCTGGGGTTAGTTTTCTACTTAATCCATTTGAATGAGCAATATCATGACAGGCAGGACAAAGCACAGCAAGATTATCATAGCTGTTATCTTGATTTATATGATGCTCAATAATATGATGTATGACATAACTAGGACTTTTAGTTCCTTCACAACAACAGCATTTAAATAAACTATTTTTTAGTAATTGATATATTATATTTTCATCTATTTCTTTCCTTAGAACAGCATTTTTTACGAATTTAGCAGTAACTTCATCAAAATGATATGTATTGATCATGTTTTTTAAACTGGTCGACCTAATAGATGATATAGATAAATTTTTTGAAATCAAATCTTTGGCTATATCAGTACTTATTCCATATTGTAGATAAGTATTAATATTTGACATATGTTAACCTCATTGTCATCTAATGTTTAGAATAGAAATTGTGTTTAAGTTTAGTAAAATTTTTTGACATATAGTCCTTGTATGAAGATATTAGAAGTCTATAATTTGCAAATATGATTGTAGTCCTTTATTTATGTGCCTTCGTGATCTTCGTGGATCGGATTTATTGCCTCGGTTTACGCATGCCTGGTAGGCGCAAAATGTTGGGTGCTGCTATGGCAACCGCAACCATTCCAAGCACAAAAATTGTGGTGAATGTATCATTATCAAGTTTCGTGGTGCGCGACAAGATTGCCATCAAGCCAATCATGACCACAAAACCAACGATAAATGTGCCAGCTAAGGCGAATTTGCCACGCAAGGTTGTGCGCATTGGCGGAATTGAACCCGCGCCATGGGCAAACGGCCCTGGTGATTCATTGACATATGCTGGCGGAACGTAATAGCCTTGGCTGGGATCAACGTTGGTTGGCATTACTGGCGGCGGTGGCAACTCATACATACCTGGGCGGCGCATCACCAGCCGAATCGCGACCAAGAGGATGACAAAGCCAATGAAATTGAACCAGCCGAGAAAGGTATCGAGTTCTTTGGTCGAAAGCGTGATAATCAGCGTCGTGATTAGCAGAAAACTTGCGCCAATCCCGCCAATCAGCAAGACTGCATTGATGCCCTGCTTCGAGAGTTTAAGTTGTGGTTTTGGTTTGAACATACATTCTCCTCAATCGAATATAGCGAACATCCAAGGCTAGTTTAACATACATTTTCGTGCTACAAATAGGCCAAAAGCTGGTTTGAACTAGGTCTAGTGAATGATTATAATGAGGCTTATTGTGATGGAGGCCAATAATGGGAACTCGAACCCGTGCAACCGATGTGATGTGCCGTGTGACCAGCGATTTTGAGCTGTTGAGTTTTGAGGCAACAGAATTTACCGCTGAAGAAGCCGCCACAAAGCTCAACTTGCCCTTGAATATGTTGTTTAAAACCTTGCTCGTCAAAGGCGAGAAAAAAGGCTATGTGCTGGCAGTTGTGCCCAGCGATCATCATTTAAGCCTGAAGAAATTAGCCGATGCAATTGGCGATAAACGGGTTGAAATGGCTCCGATCGAGGAATTAACTCGTTTGACTGGCTATCTCAAAGGTGGCGTTTCGCCGTTGGGAACGCGGCGAGCAATGCCAGTTGTGCTCGATTTTAGTGCCTTTCAACATGCGCGCATTAGCTTGAGTGCTGGTCAACGTGGCTTGCAAATGCTGGTCGCGCCCAGCCATTTACAACAAGCAGCCAAAGCCGAAGTGGCCGATATTAGCGACGATCAAAGCTAACCTGATTATTAAAATGACAAATATTGACACATGAGCGTGTTAGACTGACAATCAGTAACGACAAACCTTGCAAGCCTTTTGCACGTACTGTCGGGTGAAGTTGTTAAATGTTTCCCGCACGGGAACTAGAAATGAAGCACGCATGTATACTCTCCTTGATCGTCCGTTGCACACCATTCCGTTTGTGTTGTTCGATATGGAAAGCACTGGCTTAGATGTTCAAATTGGGCATCGCATTTGTGAAATGGCTGCAATGCGCATTCAAGGTCGCGAGATTATTGATCGTTGTGAGTTTTTGGTAAATCCGCAACGCGAAATTGATCCCGCTGCATTCGCAGTCAATGGCATTAGTGCCGAAATGATTGCAAATGCACCATCATTTGGCGAAGTTTGGCCAAAAGTCAATAAATTGTTTCACGAAGCGGTTTTAGTTGCTCACAACGCCTATTTTGATATTGGGTTTTTGACCAGCGAATTAGGTCGTATTAATTTGCCACCGCTGGAAACTCCGGTAATCGATACGCTGGCTTTGGCGCGACGCTACATCACTGCACGGCGCTACAATTTGACTTCGTTGGCAACCAACCTTGGCGAAAAAGCGCCTTCGCACCGCGCCATGAGCGATGTCGTGGCCTTGCGGCCAGTTTTTGAACATCTGCTTGATATTTTGTATCGCAAAGGCGTGCATACATTGGCCGATTTGCTGCGGGCGCAGCGTGGCCTGTTGCCTGGCGATGAAGAAAGCCCGTTGATTCAAGAAATTTCAACGGCTATGACCAGCCGTCAATCGTTGATGATTTCATATCGGACTGCTGGCGGCGACCCGGTTGAGCGGCGGGTGTTGCCAATTGGGCTGACGGTTGAAGGCAAGCGCCACATTTTGCACGCCTACTGCTACTTGCGCAATGCGCAGCGCATGTTCGCGCTCGATCGCTTATCGATTGTTGAATTGTAATGGTAAACGCTTGGTTATCGTGCTGAATGAGGATTGATCACCACCCTTCCGTCCCGCCTCAAGGCGGGAGACGCAGGGGGCTTTAATCCCCCTGCACCCCCTCAAGCACATTGGTTCGTCATTAATCGTCGAATGATAATAGCAATGCTGTGGTTAGCATTAATGACTAGCGTTTCTCGACCTAAATTGGGCTGAGGAAACAATCGATGGTGAGCAGCTTTGGGTAATTTGACAAAAATCGGCTGCTGGATATAATACACAACGTTGCATGGCGCATTCGTCTAGCGGCCTAGGACGTCACCCTTTCAAGGTGAAGATCACGGGTTCGAATCCCGTATGCGTCACCAAGACACTCGGTTTTGCCGAGTGTCTTTTTGTTTAATACTGCTTCTGGTGGCAAGGAGGCTTGATGCAACACCACAACTTGGGCGTTGACGAAGCGCTGCGTTCGCAGATTGTGCGGCTGTGGGCGTTGGCTGAATCGCAGGCCCACTACAATCGCCAAGCAATTATTCCCGATTCGTATGCCCAATTGATTATTTGTTGTGGTGCGCCGCTGCAATGGCTGCAAGCCAATGGCACGCTTTGCGAGCTGCCAGCAGCGTTTATTTTGGGTGTGCAACAGCAACCATTATATTTGTATGCGACTGGTGCTTGCCAACTCGTGGGCATTCAAATCTATGCCTGGGCGGTTGCCGATTTATTAGGCCAAACCTGTTTGCCGAATCAACCTTTGGCGTTGAACGAACCGCGCTGGCAGCGCTTTGCCGCTCAGGTTCGCAATTGGGCACGTTTTGCCGATTTGGCCACCCTTTTGCAGCAAGTGCATAGCGCTTTGCTCCAGCATATACGTTTGAGTGAACTTCGGCTGGGGCTGCATCACAGCGGTTTGCTGCTCTATCAAGAGTTTGGCAATCTGCGCATGAGCGAATTGGCCCAGCAACAAAAGCTCTCGCTGAGCCAATTTGAGCGCCAATTTCGCCAAATAACTGGCGTTAGGCCCAAGCAACTGGCGCGTTTGATTCGCTTTGAGCAGGTGCGTGATCGCTTGGTGCAGCAACCGCAACAATCGATTGCCGCGCTCGCAGTTGATTTGGGCTATAGCGATCAAGCTCATTTGCAGCATGAATTTCGCTATTTTGCTGGCCTTACACCGCGCCAATTTTGCCAGCAGGTTAATGCCGATTTTTTACAAGATTAAGCCTGTGCCAAGCGTTATGCTGTTGCTCTGTTATGGAGGAACAACAATGAACGAGCAACCCAAACCAATCGGCTTTTGGCTCAAAGAGGCTGATCAGGCGATTACCGCATGGTTGGATCGGGCAGTGGCCCAGTTTGGTTTATCGCGTTTGGCTTGGCAATTATTGAATCTGGTGCAGCAACAGCAGCCAGTGCGTTTGGATTCAGTTCAATCGATCAGCGCTGTTTTAGCAGATCAAGCAACATTGCGCATGACCGTCACGGTATTAGTTGAACAACATTGGCTCGCCGCGCCAATCGATCACACTGATCTGATGGCCTGTGAACTTACAATCAATCCGGCAGCGCTTGAGCGTTTTGCTGCTGTTACGCGCTTGGTGCACGAGCAGCGGGCGCAACTGATGCGGCAGATCACGCCAGAAGCGTATCAAACAACGCTCAACGTGTTGGCGCAACTAATTAAGAATGCAGAGGTGAGCAATGCAGCTTAATCATCTGAACTTAATTGTTAGCGATTTGGCTGCGGCGTGTGATTTCTTTTGCCGTTATTTTGATTTTGCGGTTTTGGCAACCAAAGGCTCCAGTTTGGCAGTTTTGCAGGGCCAAGCTCAGTTTAGTTTAGTTTTGAGCCAACAAAACGAGTTGCCGCAGTATCCGGCGGGCTTTCATGTGGGCTTTGTGCTTGCATCGAGCGCTGCTGTTGACGCGTGTTTTTCGCGTTTACAGGCTGACTACGCTGCCACGCTCCAGCAACCACACTCAATGCGTGGTAGCTATGGCTTTTATTTTGAAGCGCCTTCAGCGATTTTGATTGAGGTGAGTACGCCGCTGTAAGTAACGTGCAATCAGCTTGACGTTTGCCTTCGATCAATACAAGTTCCATATCTTCGCGCCCTTCGCGTTCTTCGCGGTTCCTGTTTCGCTTAGTCCTGCACCCTGAACGATTATCGCTTATTCGGATAAAGCGTTGCTGTATGCAGGGCTTGGCGTTTGCGGTGGCTGAGGATTATGGCTTGTCGCACGCGATCAACCAGCCAACCAAGAGCGATGCCAAGGCTGGCAATTTCGAGCATTCTGACAGTGTAGCCACGCTGGCTCAACTTCCAGAGATCAGGATTTACCAACAGATTTTGCAAATAGCAAACGCCGAGCAGGTAGCTACTGGTTGCAATGATTGGTGCTAATAGTAGATAGTGTTTGCGTGCAAATAAGCCACCAAATAATAAACTGGAACTCATAATAAAATAGAGCAATAAACGTTGACTGAATTGCTCGTTATGAGCAAAGATGACATACGTGGCTGAAATACCGAGTAATAACGGACGAAGTATGATCCATTGGATTAAAAAATTGCTTGTGAAGGCTAGTGTTGCGAGCCAATTACTTTTGAATAGATACTTCATAACCTAAGTATAGAAGCAATAAAATTAAAATAAGCTATTTTGTTGTAACAAACACGTAACAAAAAACCATCAACAGCTCCAACGATTGCGTTCTAGCTGCTGATGGTTTAAAGATGTTTGGTTTATGCTTTCGATTCGCTGATCGCGGCGGTTGGGCTTGGTTGAAGCGTAATCACGGTTACTTCTGGTTTGGTGCCAAGCCGGAAGGGAATGCCCCAATAGTTAGTGCCTGGGTTGATGTAGAGCAGCGATTGGGCAACCTGATAGTGGCCCATTGAGTGTTCCAAAAAGGCTGAGGCCATGCTCCAGCCAAGCTTGGGGATGGCAAATTGGCCATAGTGTGTATGGCCGCTGAGGGTCAATGGCACGTTGCGTTCGGCCAAGGCTGGCCAGAGTGCTGGATTATGGGCCAAGACCACATGAAAATCGTTGGCTGGAATCTTGGCAAGGGTTTTGGCAATATCTGGCGCTACTGGTTCGCGGCCCGCCGCCACATAGGTTCCAGCAGGATCGCCAGTGCCCGCCAGCCACCAACGCACGCCGCGATAGTTAAAGGCTGTGGCTTGATTGACCAAAACCTTGATGCCCATCTGCTCTAAACCAGCGCGAACGCCATCCCAGCCTGCGTACACATCGTGGTTGCCAGCGATCGCGACTACGCCCAACGGCGCTGAAAGCTTGCCGAATGCGGCAGCAAATGGCTTAATATCATCGACATAATCATCAACTTGATCGCCAGTCATCACAATCAAATCGGGCTTGGCGGCTTCAATCGCCTCGACCACATTGCGCAAATGGCGGCGCGAGGTATGCGGCCCAACGTGCGTATCCGAGATTTGCACAATCTTCAAGCCTGCCAGTTCGTTGGGCAACTGGGGCAAGTTGGCGGTCAATTCGCGCACTGCCAAGCGGCGTGAGCCAAAATAGGCCAAGCCAATGCCAGCCAAATAGAGCAACCCGATGCCGCCAGCAAGGCTACGCCCAACGATGCTGCTGCTATGAAATGGCAAGCCGATGATCAAACCAACCAAGCCACCCATCGCCATCAGCGGCAACAACAATTGGCTATACCAAAATGGCCGAAAGCCCCATAAGCGCAGATGCGCCGATGGGGCAACCGGCCCACCAAACGAGCGTGCAACGAAGAGCAAAGGGATATAACTCAGTAGCATCAAGCCGATAATGCTGAACCAGCCCCCAGGAATGATGCTATAAAACACGCTGCCAATAATCAGCCAGCACAAGGCCATCCACGCCATCACAATGCTGGCGATTTTGCTGCGATTAAGTCGTTGCGGGCGGGTGCGGCGTTGGGGCACGCTGTTTGCCTCTGATGAAGCCATACGCTATTTCCTCTCTGGCAGGGTTAATTGCAAATTCTGGTGTGCCGCCATCGCAAGCACCTAGGTAGTGTACTACGAGTTGCCTGCTTGCCAAGGCTTTGTCATAGATGTTCAAAATCATCCCTCATCCTTCATCCTTCAGATTTAGATTGCTGCTTGACTCTGCCACTGTGTCAGGCTTTACGCTCAAGCCATCAATCTGTGAATCGATAAGGATTAATCCAATGCAAACGCCAATCAGCCAATCGCAAGCGCAACAATTACCCAGAAAAACTTGGATCAGCACCATTTTGAGTCATCGCGGAGTGCAATTAACGATCATGCTATGGATTTTGGGTCATGGCCTGATTGTGCTATTGACCAAAGGCGTGCTGCCATTTGATCGCCCTGCGTTTGCAGGCGCTCCATTTATTATGCAGATGTTTGTGCCAAGCATTATGCTGATTGAAGTGTTTGTACTGATGGGCCTGACCTATATGCTCACGCGCAAACGGATAATCCCTGATCTGGCTGCGCGCGCCCCTGAACGCAGCCAAGCCTTGCGTGAAACTGTTGGCTTAGTTGGCTATGCAGTGTTTGGGCAAGCCTTGGGCTGGGTTTTAGGGCCATTGCTGGGATTCAAACCCTTTAGTTTTCATTTGGCAGGAACTTTGGTTGGCGGGCATAGCGATTTAGCGGTTGCTGAGGTATGGAGTTGGGCAATTTATAATTTTGTGTTTTATGCGGTTGGGCCATATCTGTGGTTTCGGCGGCGCTATAGCAATGTTCAGCTCAATTTAGTTTCAAGCAATCGCCGCAATGATGTGTTGGTGATCGCAGTGATTGGGATTTCAGAAATATTATTCGAGTTAACAACTTTGAGTACAAGCCTTAATCGCTTAAGTTTCAGCCAATTGGCCTTGGGCTTGCCCCTTTCCTTTGTGATTTATGGGATTGGTACGGTGCTGCCAACTATGGTGCTGATCTACTCAATTCTGGTTCCACGCTTGCTCAAAATTACTGGTTCGGCCATCACTACGGTGCTGCTTGGCGGGCTGTGCTATGCGTTGGTCCACATGGCCGAGGCTTGGACGAACTTCAGCACCCCAACCAATGCGCTGATTTCAATCATCTTTATGCTGATCAATTACTTTGGGGCTGGTATGATCAAAACCGTGCTGACCTTGCGCACGGGCAATGCTTGGGTGCATGCTTGGGGCTACCACGCAATTGCGCCGCACGTGATTATCGATACGCCGCATATCATCACGATCTTTGGCATTCGATAAATCGAGGGGCAGTGGGAGAGGGATCAGGGGCCAGTAGCTAGGGTGTTTCATTGAATTGGCATCGATGTTCCCTCACCCCCCAACCTTACAAGGGTAGGTTTTAATAATCATCCTTGATCACCACCCTTCCGTCCCGCCTCCAGGCGGGAGACGCAGGGGGCTTTAATCCCCCTGCACCCCCTCAAGGACATTTCATGGGCAACAGGCATCCAGCGATGAACCATGCATGGGATTGCTGGTGCACAGCGTATCGCGATTAAAAACCTACCCTTGTAAGCACCCCCCAACCCCCTCGCCCACTGAACGCGGGCGAGGGGGAGCACCTCTTTTTAACCTATGCATTGCGGATGAACCACAAGATTAAAGCCCCTCGCCCGCGCACGTTTAAGGGCGGACAGGGACGCTTAAACCGAGGATACAGAACGACCTCGGGTGGTATACTGGATGGTGCAAACCCTATCCGCTAACCAGCCGAGG
>NZ_JAFBCZ010000007.1 GCF_016907925.1 Herpetosiphon giganteus
CTCGGCTGGTTAGCGGATAGGGTTTGCACCATCCAGTATACCACCCGAGGTCGTTCTGTATCCTCGGTTTAAGCGTCCCTGTCCGCCCTTAAACGCCCGCAGGCGAGGGGCTTTAGACTTGTGGTTCTGACACAGTTCTTGGTAAACACTGGTCGGCTCCCCCTCGCCCGTGTTCAGTGGGCCGTTCAGTGAATCAAGCAACCCAGAGAAAGCCAGACGTAAAACGGGTGCTCCCCCTCGCCCGCGTTCAGTGGGAGAGGGGGCTGGGGGGTGAGGGAATGCTCTACCATGAAAAGCTAGCGCTAAGCTGCGAGACAATGCTATAATCCTTGCGACTGCCCATCGTTTTTGCAGTGGAATTTCGGAGGAGCTATGTCACGGCTCAATCATGAGACAAACGAATGGCATTGCAAGGTCGTGCTGTTTGGCCCACCTACCCGCAATGCAGTGAAACTAGCCGCCCAATTGGTTACAGCCATTCCGCTCGCTGAACGCGAAGTAACCTGGGATAGCCCGCCAACGGACGAACCAACCCTCGTAGCTCGTTACCGGCCTGCAAATGCTAGCCTTGGTGATATTAAGCCCGTCTATATGCTGCATGCCTTGCGTTCTGCTGGCTCAACTGCCGCCGACCGCCAGCATGTTTTGCACAATACTGATGGCGTGATTCTGTTGCTTGACCTCGAAAGCGAAGAGCAATCGATTTTTGCCGAGCGCGAGCTTGAACGCTTTTTGAGCACCTATGGTAAAACTATCGCCTCCATGCCTGTGCTGTTGCTTGGCGCTAGCCCACTTGATGATGGCCAGCAGGCCCGTTTGAATGCTAATAGCCTCTCGTATTTTGCCGCCGAAAACGCGACAACCTTGCAACGGGCGTTGCATACCCTCACCAGCGGCCTCGAAGAAGATTCGGGCTTGGCTGGGATTGGCTTTGACCTTGATGATTTCGATAGCGACGGCAGTGCTGTCGATCTCGATGATATAGAGTTTGATGATTTACATGCCTACGACGACGACGAACTCAAATAGACTCACCCTGCGCCCAGCCACCAGCGACGATCGCGAGCCAATTGTGGCGTGGTGCAATACTTTGTGGAACGGACAACCAGATTATATTGGCGATGTTTGGGATTATTGGTTGCCCCAAGGCCATTTGTATGTTGGCGAGATTGCTGGCTGGCAAGAACCGGTGGTTGTGCTGCGCCTGCGGGTGCTTTCGCCAACCCAAGCTTGGTTTGGTGGCTTACGGATTCATCCTGAGTTGCAAGGCCAAGGCTTGGGCCGCGAATTGGTCGAATATTCGATCGATTGGGCCAAAAGTTGGGGCGCGCACACGATCGGCTATATGACCGAGCGTAGCAATCATCGCATGCATTCGATGGCCGAAAAGCTCAATTTTGCCAATGTTGGCTTTATTGAATGGTATGGCTTGAACGATCTTGCTGCTGCTCCTGCCAATGTTGTGCCCGATGCTAGCTTGATCGATCTGAGCCAAGCCCAGAATTTGCACGATCAAGGCGGGCGCTATGTCTATCAGTGGACGGTGCGCAACCTTGATCAAGCTGAGCTTGAACGCCGTGCTGCCAGCCAAGAATTATATGTGCTGCCTGATCGCAGCGGCTGGATGATTTGCCAACCGGATGGCTTTATTGCCCATATTGAAGGCGATGCGGCAGCGCAAACCACGCTTTTGGCTCATGCGCGCACCCTGCCCGAATGCCAAGAGTTGCTTACTCCACAGTGGCGTGATAGTCGCCAAGCTCAATTAATCGCCCAACTCAATTGGCACGATACCAACGAAGCCTATAGTTTGTTTGAATTAGCGCTACGCTGAGCGCAAATAGCCCATCAGCATCGTGTATAATCGTGAGAGCACAGAGCATAGAACATAGAACATTAATGGCTTGAGCACAATAATTGGCTTTGTTCTATGCTCTTTGTTCTATGTTCTTAATATCTTGAGGTTCCCAAATGAAAGGTTCAGAGCTACGGCAGCGTTTCTTAGACTACTTTGCGCGGCAAGGGCACGCCGTCGTGCCAAGTAGCTCGCTGATTCCTGCCGATAATCCCACCCTGTTGTTTACAGTGGCTGGGATGGTTCAGTTTAACGATGTCTTTTTGGGTCGCGAAAGCCGCCCCTACAGCCGCGCCGTTTCATCGCAAAAGTGTTTGCGCATCTCTGGCAAGCAAAACGACCTCGAAAATGTTGGGCCATCGCCGCGTCACCATACCTTTTTTGAAATGCTGGGCAATTTTTCGTTTGGCGATTATTTCAAAAAAGATGCAATTCGTTTTGCATGGGAGTTTCTGACCCAAGAAATTGGGCTTGATCCCAAACGGATGTGGGTCAGCATTTACGAAGGCGATGAGCAGATTCCCGCCGACGAAGAAGCCCACGATTTATGGCTAGCCTATATGCCTGCCGAGCGGATTTTGCGCTTCGATGCCAAAGATAATCTGTGGTCTGCCGGCGATGTTGGGCCACGCGGGCCATGCTCGGAAATTCACTATTACATCGGCGATGATCCCGATAACCAAGTGCCAGAAGGGGTGAACTCCGAAGACGACACCTATATGGAAATTTGGAACTTGGTGTTTATGCAATACAACCGTGATGAAAACGGCGTATTGACTCCGCTGCCCAAGCCATCAATCGACACTGGTATGAGCCTCGAACGCTT
Organism: Herpetosiphon giganteus; assembly: GCF_016907925.1. Taxonomy (GTDB): domain Bacteria; phylum Chloroflexota; class Chloroflexia; order Chloroflexales; family Herpetosiphonaceae; genus Herpetosiphon; species Herpetosiphon giganteus. The sequence continues at coordinate 2,682 of NZ_JAFBCZ010000007.1, forward strand.
GGCAATTGTCAAACAAGGCGTGTTTCGCTCGTATGAAACCGACTTGTTCACGCCAATTATTCACACGGTGATGGAATTGCTGGGCACTGGCAGCGAACATTATCAAGCCAATAGCTCGGCCTACCACGTGGTGGCCGACCATAGCCGCTCGATCGCTTTTATGATTGCCGACGGCTTGCGGCCTGGCAACGAAGGCCGTTCGTATGTGCTGCGCCGTTTGGTGCGCCGCGCCGCCTATTTTGGCCAAACCATCGGCTTCAAAGCGCCATTCTTGGCCGAAACGATTGCCACCGTCATCGATATGATGGGCGATGCCTACCCTGAGTTGCGCAACAAACAAAGCTATATTGCCGAAGTGGTGACTGGCGAAGAAGAACGCTTCAACAAAACCTTGGCTGGCGGTTTGCGCCAACTCGAAGCAATGTTGCCAAATCAAGCAGAGGCAGTTTTCAGTGGTGCTGATGCCTTCAAACTCTACGATACCTATGGCTTTCCGCTCGATCTGACCGAACGCATCGTGGCCGAACGTGGCTTGACGGTTGACTTGGCAGGCTATGAGGCTGAGCTTGAAGCCCAACGCGCCCGTGGCCGTGGTGCTGCTCAATTCAAAAAAGGCGCGGTTACCGAACGCTGGGCCGAGCGCAATTTGGCCCCAACCAGTTTCACTGGCTATCACGAGCTAGAAAGCTGGGGCCATGTGCTGGCGCTGGAGTTCGATGGCGAAGAACTTGGCACCGTCCAACGTGGCCAAGAAGTCGCTTTTGTGCTCAATCGCACCTCGTGTTATGCCGAAAGTGGCGGCCAAATGGGCGATAGCGGTGTATTGGTCGGGCCGCATGGCAAAATTGTGATCGACGATGTGCAAAAACCAGTACCTGGCGTGTTTGTCCATCGTGGGCGGGTCAGCGAAGGCAGCGTGAGCCTTGGCGAGCAAGTGACCGTCACGGTTGATGCAGCACGTCGCCGCGATATTGTGCGTAATCACACCGCCACCCACTTGTTGCACCGCGCATTGCGCGACAGCTTGGGCGACCATGCCGAGCAAAAAGGCTCGTTGGTTGCGCCAGAGCGCTTGCGCTTCGACTTCAACAACCAAAAAGGCCTCAGCAGCGACCAACTTCAGCAAATCGAAGACCAAGTGAATGCTTGGATTCGTGCTGATAGCAAAGTTGAAGCTGCCGAAATGGCCTTGCCGCAAGCCCGCGAATTAGGCGCAATGGCCTTGTTTGGCGAAAAATATGGCGATGTTGTGCGCGTGGTGACCGTCGGTTGTGGCGATAGCAGCGATCATGTGCACGTCAACAGCGAAGCGCCGGTTTGCTCACGCGAGCTGTGTGGTGGCGTTCACGTTGCCCGCACTGGCGAAATTGGCTTCTTCAAAATCGTCAGTGAAGGCTCAGTGGCCTCAGGTGTGCGCCGGATCGAAGCTGTCACTGGTCGCGCCGCTGCCGAATGGGTCAGCCAACAAGCCCAATTGATTCGTACCTTGGGCGAGAAACTTGGTGCGCAGCCAGGCAAAGTTGAAGAAAAACTCGATAGCTTATTGCTCGACCAAAAATCGCGCCGCGATGAAATCGAACGCTTGCGTGGCGAATTAGCTGCTGGTCAAGTCGATAGCTTGTTGGCCCAAAAAACTGAGCAATCAGGCACGCCATTGGTTGTGGCGCGGGTTGAAGCCAGCGACGCTGATAGCTTCCGCCGACTTGGTGAGCAACTGCGCGATAAACTTGGTAGCGGTGTCGTCATTCTTGGCACCGTCATCGATGGCAAGCCGTTGTTGCTCGCCGCAGCAACCGCCGACCAAGTTAAAGCTGGTCGCCATGCTGGCAACTTGGTCAAAGCCTTGGCTGCCAAAGTTGGTGGTGGTGGTGGTGGTCGCGCCGATTTTGCTCAGGCAGGCGGTCGCGATGCAGCTGCGCTTGATCAAGCTTTGGCTGAAGCCAGTAGTTTGCTCTAGCTGAAAATCCCTCATCCCCTAGCCCCCTCTCCCGTTGAGCGAGGAGAGGGGGAACGATAAGCATTAATCGCCCAATGAGTAAACAACCTGTGGTGTTGTCCTCATCGGTAACAGATCGTTGTACAATAAAGCCGAGATTCTGCCAACACCACAACATTTGACGTGTGTTCATTCTGAAAGCTTTGGGGGCAACCCAATGACAACTGGCAAAACTGAACTGATCACCATTGCCCTTGCTGATTCAATCGATAGCATTCTTCAGCAGGTGCGTAATGCCAAAGCAGAGCATGTTGACATCTTCATGCCCGAAGGTTCGATTTCGTTACAAAGCCGTAAAACCTGCGATCGATTGCGCGAAACTGCCAACCGCGAAGGTATCGAACTGACGCTCTATACCAGCGATCCCAAGGTTGTCAAAGCTGCTTTGACCTGCCAGATGATGGTGGTAGAAATTGAGCCAAGCGTAGTAGGCAGCAAGCCTGCGCCAGCTGCCGCAGCTCCAGCCCCGCCAGTTGCTCCTGTTAGCCCCGAAGAAGATTTCTTGGCTTCGCTGGAAGGTTTGCCCACAGCTTCGACGACCGATCGTTTGCAAACCAGCTCTAGCGTGAGCAAGCCAATTGCTAGCCAACCGATTCCCAAGCCTGCGCCGCAGCAGCCACGTAGCGAAATCGACGATTGGGCCGATGCCTTGGATAGCCTTTCGGTCGCTTCAACTGCTGGCGAAACTGGCTTGCGCCAACACGAGCAAGCGCGTGGCAACGACAACTGGGATTTTGATGGATTCAACGATTTTTCGGATACGCTCAGCGGTGATAGCGCGACTGTTACTGCACCACCAGCTCGCCCGCGCATTCGCCCAGAAGATATTGAATTAACTAGTGATGACTTGCACCGCCAAGATGCCAAAGCCCGTCGGGCACGATCTGAGCAAAAACGCGCCGACGAAAAGGCCGAACTCAAGCAACAAAACGCGCCAAAACGCAATTATCCATTGTGGGGCATGCTGATTCTGGCGGCGATTGCAATTGCTGCGTTATTATGGTTTTTGTTTGGCAATAGAGGTGTGAGTGGGGTTACGGTTTTGGTGCGGCCAGCGCCAAGCTTGGGTGGCCAAACCTACCAAGATGTGCGGCTCAACTATCAAGCCGACCCGATTAGCGAGCCAAGTTCGGCGGCAATTCAAGGCCGTTTGATTACGGTGCCAATTTCGGTGCCTGTGCGTGGCACGGTCATCACGGCAACCGAGCAGCCAGATCAAGCAGCTGCTGGCCGGCTCGAAGTCTATAATCGCAATACCCAAGCCTATCCGATTCCAGCCAATACGCGGGTCAAGGTGCTCAACGCTGCTGGTGAAGAAATTGTTTTCTTGACCCAAGGCGAGGTGACAATTCCCGAAGCAAGCAGCAGCATTACTGGCGTGACCAACGGCGTTGGCGCGATCCAAATTGTGGCTAGTGCTGGTGGCACTCGCTACAACATGCCAGCCAGCGGTGATGTTATTTGGACGATTGAAGGCTACGAAGGCGCACTATTTGCGATCAATTCAGAGCCAGTTCAAGGCGGCACGACTGCCCTGTTGAAATTGCCAACTGAAGCAGATTGGCTGCCACTGTTGCCCCAAGCTGTCGCCCAATTTCGCAGTGCAATCCCTGCCCAAATGCAAACTGTGCTGCAAGAAGGCGAAGTGTTGGCGGATGTGAATTTCTTGCCTAATGTCGATGATTTGACCCAAGACCCAAGTTTATATGATGTGCAGACCCGCCCTGTGGCTGGCACTGATGGCGATTTTGAGCTGATTGTGACCGCAAATTTTCAAGGCTTGGCGGTGCGCGGCAATTTTGCCGAACAATTGAATCGGGCCTTGCCAAATGCCTTGCGGATCAAAGATCCATCGTTCAGCACCGATACCAGCAGCATCGTCAAAAGCGAAGTTCGGCTCGATGATTCGGGCGCAAGTTTGTTGTTGGCAACCGTTGAAGTTGCGCCAAAAACCAATCTTGGCTTGCCCGATAGCACCAAACTGAAGATTGCCGAAAGTATCAAAGGCCTAACTCCAGCCGAGGCAATGCTGCAATTGCAAGCCTTGCGCGAAAGTGGCTTGATTGGCGATATTGTTTCTGTGCCAGAAGTGGAGCGTTTGCCGCTCGACCCTGCCGAGATCAATGTTCAGGTGCAAGAATGAGCGAGCGACCCAGCCGTGGCCGAATTATCGCTTTGGATGTTGGCAACAAACGCATTGGCGTGGCAATGTGCGATCCCGACCGGATTATTGCCAGTGGCCAACCAACCTTGCCCGCACAGCCGAGCGATAAAGCCTATGCCCAGCTTTTACAAATGATTGCCGATAATGAGGTGGTTGAGCTGGTTATTGGCCTGCCATTGACCTTGCGTGGCGAGGTTGGCGCTCAGGCCAAGGCGGTGCAGGCGTTTATGCGCGGCCTGCAAAAACGCACCAGCATTCCAATTACCTTGTATGATGAGCGTTTTACCAGCGTTGAGGCTGAGCGCTCGCTCGAAGCTATGGGCATCAAAAAAAGCAAACATCGCGATCACGTCGATGAGCTGGCGGCCATTTTAATCTTGCAAGATTATATGAGCTCGATTGCCCCGCCGCGCCCGCTCTACCACGACCCTGATCACGATGATTGGGATTAACGAACAAGCCCCGTTGATTGTCCTCAACAGGGCTTGTTTGTTTTAGGGTTGTTGCAGCCAACGCACGCCTAAGCTAGCAATTTCGCAGCTATTGCTGAATTCCTCGCCACTCAAGCGATCGTGCCACGTGCCTTGTAGCTTGATCGTTTGGGCTTGCTCGCCATGGTTGCACCACAGTAATCCATCGGTTAGCTCAATTCGCTCAATATCCTCGGGCAAGCGTTGAGCAGCAGGCCACAAGCGTGGCAAGAGATCGCCCAAAATTTCCTCTGTTGGATAGCAGCCCATTAAAACTGCCAAGCCCTTGCCATAAGTTGCGGCGCTAATCGCAGCCTGCCCAGCGGCATAGCATTGATCCCACGTCGCCAACGTATTGGCGTGGCTTACGTTCAGCACTTCCATCCACAGCGGCGCGGTATAGCTGGCATCGCCAACTTTCACCGCCCAAGGCTTCGCCGGATCAAGCGCGCTCCATTCGGCCACATCAGCACCGAACAAATCGGTCAAACCGCTGGGGAAGCCAGCGGGAGCTGTGCGATTGTCGCTGCGTTTGGTCAAACTGCGTGGCGTGCAAATCAACGTGCCTCCTGCTTGAACCCACTCGCGCCAGCCAGCAGTTTCAGTAGGGTTATCGAGCATTGGGGCTACAGCAATTGCCAATTGATACTCGTCGAGTGGCGTGCCACGCTGCACAATATCCACCCCAACGCCATAGCTGGTGAGCGTGCGATGAATCGTGCGCAGTAGCTGCCAATAGCTCCAGCCTTGAGCGTGCGGATCAAGCTGTTGCGCCCAATGGTCATCGTAGGAAACGAGCAAGGCAACTTTGCGCGGGGCTGCTTCTGGCTGTCCATGCTGTTGCCATTCGTCGGCAACAATGCGGGCTTCGACGCTGCCACGGGCTGGCCGATTGGCATGATCGCGCAGGCCGCTATGATATTGCTCTTGCCCAAGCCAGCAGGCGCGCCAGCGGAAATAGAGCACGTTGGCCGCGCCATGAGCTGCATCTTGGTAGCTCCACAAGCGCACTTGGTTGGGCGGCACTGGCGGATTGGTGGGAGTCCAGTTGATTTGGCCTGGCTGTTGCTCCATCACCCAAAATGGCTGGCGTTTGAGGCCTCGAATGTGATCGTGATACATCGAGACTGCTTGCCAATTCGGAAAACCATGCGGATAGTTGTCCCAAGCAATCGTATCAACTTGCTTGGCCATATCAAACCAATTGATCTCATCGTCGCCAGGGGCAATGTTGGTCAAAATTGTGCGATTTGGCGAATGCTGGCGCAAAATGTCTGCTTGCATGCCACAATAAGCCACCTGTTGATCCGAGGCAAAGCGCCGATAATCGAGCACTAGCGAAGGATTATGGCCGCCGCCAACTGGCACATTTGGCAAAGGAATTTGTTGCCAATCGCTGTAGGTTTGGCTCCAAAATGCCGTGCCCCAAGCCTCGTTTAAGCCTGCCAAATCGCCATAGCGTTGTTCGAGCCATTGGCGAAATGCTGCGGCGCAATGCTCGCAATAGCAGCGCGCCGAGCCATGATTGCCAATTTCGTTATCGATTTGCCAAGCGGCTATCGCTGGATTGTTGCCGTAGCGCTCAGCCATGGCGCTGACGATTTGGCGGCTATATTCGATGTAATCAGGATTGACCAAACAGGCTTGACGACGACCGCCATGGCCTAAACGCCGACCTTGGGCATCGATCCGCAACAGGTCTGGTTGGCGATGGGTCAGCCATGCTGGCGGTGTAGCGGTGGGCGTGCCCAGCACAATTTTCAAGCCTTGGCTGGCCAAAGTTTCAATTGCTTGATCAAGCCAAGCCCAATCGTATTGGCCTGCTGCTGGCTCCATCAAGGCCCAAGCAAATTCGCCGATCCGCACATATTCTAAGCCCAAGGCCCGCATTTGTTGGGCATCATCGGCCCACCACGTTTGTGGCCAATGCTCGGGATAATAACAAACACCTAATGGCATAAAAAAACCTCTTGTGAAAGGATGAAGGATGAGGGATGAAGGATGAACCAAACGCGAGAAGATTAAGTTTTTAACCACGAAGGACACGAAGAGCACGAAGTTTTGTTTATTCACGTACTGATAGTTCGTGGCATTGAAGCATTTATTTTGATATTCGCGTCCATACTATGCTTCGCGGTTACATTCCTCCCTCATAATTCATCCTTCATCCTTATCAGCCTTCGCATTCTTAGCGGTTAAATTTCATCCCTCATAATTCATCCCTCATAATTCATCCTTTGACAGCGCCTGCGAGTGCGCCGGAAATAAATTGGCGTTGGAAGGCGATAAAAATCATCATAATTGGCAAGGTTGTGAGCGCCGTGCCCATCATCAACTGGCCATAATCGATAATCGACAAGCCAACCAAGGCATTGATCCGCACGGGCAGCGTTTCCATGGCTTTATCGCGCATCACAATCAACGGCCAGAAGAAGCTATTCCATTGAAACATAAACGAATAAATCGCCAAGGCTGCCAAGGTTGGGCGCATTGTTGGCAATGCTACGCTGGTGAATACCCGCCACTCGCCAGCACCATCCATGCGTGCTGCGTCGAGCAAATCGTCGGGCAAGGCTTGCATGCTTTGGCGCATCAAGAAAATGCCAAACGGATTGGCCAGCGCTGGCAAAATCACCGCCTGATAGCTGCTGATCCAGGTTGGATTGCCCAAAAAGGTAATTTTGGACATCAGCTGAAACAGGGGCACAGCGGTGACGTGATAGGGAATCATCAAGACCAACAAAAACATGCCAAACAACACCGAGCGCCCGCGAAAACGGAATTTGGCAAAGGCATAGCCAGCAAGCGAGGCAATAAACACGCTCAGGCTGGCATAGACCACCGCAATAAAGGCCGAATTAAACAGCGAGCGGCCAAAGCCATTGGCAAATAGCCCTTTGATGTTGGTCCAAGCTGAGCTACCAAACCACAAGTGGGGCGGAAAGCGCAGCACTTCGCTTGAAGGCTGCGAAGCCTGGACAAACATATAATAAAAGGGAAACAGCGAGAAGAAGGCCCCAATCACCAACACGATGTAGATCAGAATGCGTTGGAAACGGCTGACCAAGGGCTTCGGCATAAAGTCGTCTGAAAGCTTGGTTTTTGCCATCGCTTAGTCCTCCCCGCGCTGAGCAAGCCGAAATTGGAGCAGCGAAAAGGCTGCAATGATCAACACCATCACATAGGCAATCGCCGACGCATAATTAATTTCGGCGCTTTGGAATGCAGTGCGATAGAGCAAGGTTGCCATACTCAGGGTTTCGTTGGATGGCCCGCTGCGGGTCAGCAGATATGGCTCATCAAAAATTTGCAGCGTGCCGATGGTTGAAAGCACGGTGGTTAAAAGAATTGTTGGGCGCATCATCGGCACGGTAATCGACCAAAATTTGGCCCATGCCCCAGCGCCATCAAGCTCAGCAGCCTCGTACAACTCATCGGGAATGCTCTGCAAACTGGCGAGATAAATCACCATGTTATAGCCTGTCCAGCGCCAGGTAATCGCTGTAATCAGCGAGAATTTGGCGGGCCACGCATTGCTCAGCCAAGGCACCGATTGAATGCCCAAGCCATTCAGCACATAGTTAACCAAGCCTTTTTCATCGTTCAGCAGCAGCCGAAAGATCAAGGCCACCGCAAAGAGCGCGGTAATTGCAGGCAGAAAATAAATTAGGCGAAAGACAGTGCGAAACTTCAAAACGGCGTTATTCAGAATCACTGCCAAAACCATGGCCAAGCCAAGTTGTAATGGCACTTGAAACAGCAATAAAAACACCGTGTTGGTCAGCGCTTTGCGAAACACTTTATCGCCCAATAAGCGGCGATAGTTATCAAAGCTAAAGCCACTGTTGGGGTTTAGTTGGCTCTCGAAGCTCAATTGCAACGAAGAAACAATTGGGTAGAGCATAAAGATGCCAAACACCAACAAGGCGGGGACCAAAAACATGTACGGGGTAAGTCGCCGTCGCCATTGGTGGCGGCGCTCTGCTGGCGTGAGCATCTGCGACCCCATAGAACCCTCCTAGGCATGACCATTAACTGACTAGAGTAACCAGCATTCCCACAGCATTAAGCCAAACTCCCCTCTCCCGCAGGCGAGAGAGGGGCTGGGAATGCGCGCATGAACCTACTGGGCGATTTCGCGGCCAGTTTGGTTGGCTAATTCGTCGGCTGCCTCTTGCAGGGCTTGTTTGGGGTCCATGCCTTGGCTCAAGACCTTGGATTGGGCTGAAGCCAAAACAGCTTGGCCTTTAGCATAATCTTTGGTGTAGGTTGCTGGTGGAATGTTTTTGATTTCATCAGCAAACATCTTCCAAATTGGTTGGTTGTTGAAGAAGGCGACTGGTTTGCTATACAGATCAGCGCTATATGCTGGCTGGTAGCTTGGCCAAATCCCAAATTTTTCCATCATGAGATTTTGGCCTTCGTTGGTGGCCAAGGCGTGTTCGACGAATGCCCATGCAGCATCGAGATTTTTGGTTGCTGCGGGAATTGCCAAGGTTGAACCGCCAAGGTTGGCAGCCCGATTGCCGCCTTTTTCGAAGGCTGGCAACAACATCACATCCCATTTGCCCGAGAGATCAGGCGCTTGGTCGATGATCGTGCCGCTATACCATACGCCGAATGGAACCGTCGCAACATCGCCATTTTTGGTGGCGGCAACCGTGCCATCCCAACCATTGATATTGGCAACTAAGCCTTTATCGTTGATTTCTTTGAGCAAGGTCAGGGCTTGAACTGATTTTTCGTTGGTCAGGTTGATTTTGCCATCGCTATTGAAATAGCAGCACACGCCCAATTGGCTGGTCATCATGCGGAAGCCAGCGTCATCGGCCACAATATCAACGGGAATAAGCTTGGTTTTGCCATCGGTAGCGGCCAAAATCTTTTCGCCAGCAGCGATCAAATCGGCCCATGTTTCAATCGATTTGGGGTCTACGCCAGCTTGTTCGAAGATATCGACGCGATACCACAAGCCAGTTGGGCCTGAATCCCAGGGAATCGAGCGAATTTTGTCGTTGATTTTTGATTGGGCCCATTTTGAAGGATCGAAATCTTTTTCGTATTTGCTTGCGCGGCTGGTTAAGTCGGCCAAGCCTTCGGGGAAGGTCGCGGTGTAAACATCCATGCGGTCGGATTCGATTGCGACGACATCGGGTAAGCCAGCGCCGCCAGCTTGCATGCCGGTCGTCAGCCGATCATAAACATCTGTGCGCCCAAGGTCTTGGATTGTAACTTTGACGTTGGGATATTTTTGGTTGAACGAAGGTACGGTGGCTTCGAGGCTTTTGGCAGCCACGTTCCAAGCCCAAACCGTAATTTCGCCTTTGACATCTGCAGGGTTGGTTGAGCCAGTGTTGCCACTGGTGGTTGTTGCGGTGCTCTCGCTGCCACAGGCAGCCAAAATCAGGGTCAAGACCAATAAACTAATCAGCGAAAGATGCATATTTCGGCGAACCATCAGCGGATCTCCTTGCGCTACATTGCACATATCACCATTATCATCCGACTATCGATAGGAGCGTTCTCCAGCATAGATGTTACGTCTGCCAAGCCTCCTTTGGATGATTAACACGAGTGGGAAATTCAACGGATAAAGCATATCACGCTATCAGTATCATAGCATATTATTCCTAATTCGTGGGAGCGTTTCCATTGGCCTAATCGGCCTAGCCTCGGGGGTGATTCGACTGGGGATGAAGTGCGTGGTGGCTTCTTTTAGTGCGTAAAGAAGTGCTAGGTAAATAAAGGGCAGGATAATGGTTTTTATCGCTATTTGATCGTCAATATTCTCCCATAAAGGTGAAGCATATTAATGATATTTTGACTATACTTTAGCCTGAAGGATGAGTAATCGTATTTGCTCACAATGCTGCCAGAGAGAGCCATCCACAGATCAATCTCATCATTGATTGGAGAAGGTATGCATGCTCCTTTTGTTCAAGTGGAGTACAATCAACTTTTAGCGCTTGCACAGCGCTTGCCTAACGGAAAACTTGGCTTGCGGTATAGCACCGATATGTTCGAGCTGAATGGCCCGCTCAAAGATACTAATCAATACGTCCAATTTGACCCGACGAACGAGTAATTAACCACGCTGCTGCCCGCCTCATTGCCGCGTGAAGTCATGAAAAATAGTGGCGTGGTTTGGTCGTCCGCCATGGATCGGGCCTTAGTTACGGATAGACAATATCTTGGCTCACAGTATTATTGGTGGACTGCCGCTAATGGTTTGCAGCCGCTTGATCTGGGCGTGGCGGTTGCGCAATATTTTGCGTGGTCGCCTGATGGTGCAACGATTGCCTTTTTTTGCAAGCCGAGCGTGGGCAGTGGTTCAGTGCCTGGGCGCTGACCAAACCCGCCAACTTGTATCTGATGGATGCGGATGGCGGGAATCGGCGCATGATTCTGGCCGATGCCTATAGTATCGCTGGCTTGCAATGGTCGCCGAATGGGCGTTGGTTGGTGATTGTGGCCCGTTTCAATGGGAGCCGCGATATTGTGTGGTTGGTCGACTCGCAGACTGGCGATCGCTTGCAATTGACCCCATAAGGAAGTTATCAATGGCCTGTCTGGTCGCCCGATGGCAGCGAGCTTGCGGTCATTTGGTATGACCCTGCGGATACGGGTGTTGACGGCAACGATTATGTGATTCGCTTGGCCGTGCCGCCGCTTGCCCGCTAATAGCATCGACTACTGAAGAGTTGCAGGCAAGCCCTTGTTCTGTTGTGCGTAAGAGCTTGCCCGCAACTCATTTTATGTTCACGTTTGATCCGTAGCTTGGATTATTAGGGATCAGCCATAATAAGTATTTCTGTTGGTTCATAACCTGGCGCAGTTATAAGGATAAAGTTGGTTCCCATTTTGATTGTAGACGCAACGAAGCCTTTATTATCGCTACTTGAGAAGAATGGCTGGAGATAGACTCGTGCATGGGCAACAGATTCTCCTTTGTTTACCATGACGTGAATGTCATCGATATGTGTTTCCAATGGGTCAATATAAAGCTTTGCATTGGTAATTGGTGCTTGTGTATCAGCATCGACGACTAAAAATCCTGATCCCATAGAAGTTACCGCTAATTGTGGTTTGGCTAGCTCGCCACAAGCGCTAATGCTGATCAGCACTACGAGGGCAAGCAGCCAACGCATGAAGATGTTGGAACGAAGCATCAATGAATCTCCCTAGATTGAATAATCAAACGATAGAGGTTATGGCTGGTACATATGGTGGTGTCTGTTAACCCTCGCTATCACAAGCCGATGCAGGGTTATTCACTAGGGACAAAGATTCCATATTCCTTCATATGGTTTATAGCCATCTGCGGTTATTTTAATTTCATTGTAAAAAAGTTTCACTGTCGTGGTAAAGCTTCCATGGGCATCGGTGAAAGCTTCAGCACGCGACCCATACATTCGGTCATGCAAAATGTACACTCGTGCATTCGGAATAGGCTCTTTTGATGATCGATCAACAACGCGACCCTGATAGATAGAGCGATAGCCTTTCATTTGCGCTGACAATTCGGATGAGTATTCCATGGTAAATTCCAATTGGGATTGACCACAGCCGCTGATACAAAATAACAGCATAAGTGCAAGCATCCAGCGTATGAAAATGGTGGAACGAAGCATTAATGAATCTCCCTAGATTGAATACTCAAAACGATAGGGAGAGTATAGCTTGAGCCTCTTGGCTGGAGTTGCAATATCGTTGCAGGAATGCAGCAATATCGCTGCAACGAAGCATATGTGCTGCCCATCCTTAATGTTGCGGATGCTTGGGCTATGGAGAAATCCCCTCGTTCATTTGTGTGAACGAGGGGATCGGTGGTGAGGAAATCACATCTACGGGGTGGCAACTTTTTGCTTCAAGCTGGCTTGCAGTTCGGCGCTCAAATTGGTGAAAAAGCTATAGCCGGTTTTTTCTTCGATTGTCGCGATCGAAACGATATACTCGCGCCAATCTTTATCGCGAATGCCATCGCGGTTGGGCATGCGCAGCGCAATTACTTCGGTCTTGGCATTGATGTCGCTCACTTGGGCATTGGCATCAAGCACCAGCGCAATCTTCCAAACATACTTGGGCACGCGAATTTTGGGATCGCCAATGCTGCCTTCGGAGCCTTCGGGGCCAGCGATTAAATACAATTGCTTGCCATCGCGCACCAAATCGCGACAATAATCCTCGAATTCTTTCCATGGGCCTTGGTTGTTGTCGGGTGCTTGGGGCACGATGTTGGTCATATAAAAGACCGAACGATTGATGCTTTCCGAAGCAGTGCGATCGGCTGATGGCAACATATGGCCACGATCATAGCCGCTGTTGGTGTAGTCGCTGGGTTTGACGCGATACCAGCCTTCGGGCAAATCGGGATCGGTGGTGAATTGGCTGCGGTCGGTGTTGCCCAAATCAGCAATATCCAAATGCCAACTGACCCAATTGAGAATGTTGAGCTTGCGATTGTAGGCCAAGCTATATTCCGCTCGCTGCATCAGATAGTTGTTGCTGCTGCTGGTTTCGGGCAACGCTCCACTAGGATTGCCCAACGCCATGTGATTAACGTCGGCTTGCGGTTGATTTGAGCCATTGGGCTTGGTTGGCTTTGGGGTTGCCAAAAATTGCTGAGCCTCGCAGCCACTCAGCAGGATCATTAATGTGATGATCGCAATCCAAAAACGGCGCATACAGTTCCTCTTAGCAAACAGAATGGTTCCTGCTAGGCAGTGTAGCACAATTGGGCGAGTTGGCGATTATTTGAATTGGGCATTGGCAAAGCTAAGGCTCTGGCTCAATCGTAGAAATTGGCTTGCTCCAAGCGCTTAATTGCTAAAAAAACACACGCCCCATGTGGAGCGTGTGCTTGGAAACGAGAATTAACGCTTATTGAACGCCACAGGCCGTCCATGCTTGGGCGGTTGCATTGTATTCAGCGCTGCTTGCGCCATAGAGGTCGCGGGCGGCGTTGAGGGTCGCGGTGCGTACAGCCTTGAAGTTTGAGCTTGGGGTTAAGTAGACCGTCAAGGCGCGATAGAAGATCGCAGCGGCTTTTGGTCGGCTAATGCCGGTTACTGCTTGGCCTGAGGTGCGGTTGGTGCCACCTTGGGCCAACAGATAGAAGACATGGTTTTGGATGCCGCTGTTGGTGTGGACACCGCCATTATCGCCAGTGCCAGTGTAGCGCTTGCTGTAGTGGTCGGGGTCGCCTTCGGCAGCTGGGTTTGACATACTGCGCAAGGCATCGCCAGCGGTAGCTGGTGTATAGATGTCTTCGCCGATCAGATAATCGCCAGTGCCGCTGCTATATTCCACCATCGTGCCGAAAATATCCGAGAACGATTCGTTGGAAGCGCCCGATTCATTGCTATAGATCAAGCCAGCGGTTTTTTCGGTCAGGCCGTGGGTAATTTCGTGGCCTGCAACGTCGAGCGAAACCAATGGGCGGAAGGTGCTGCCATCGCCATCGCCATAGGTCATGTTGGAGCCGTTCCAGAAGGCGTTGTTGTAGCGATTGCCATAGTGAACGCGGCTCAACACGCGGAAGCCATTGCCATCGATGCCGCGACGACCAAAGCTATTCAGATAATAGTCCCAGGTCAGTTGTGCGCCATAGTGAGCATCAACGCCTGCACTTTGGGTGCTGGCGGTGGTGTTTGTGCCCCAAATGTTATCAGCATCGGTGAAGATGCTGCCACCGCTGGTGCGATTGTTCATGTTGGTGGTGTACATGCCACCGCGTGAGTTATCGCGCAGATTGTAGACCCCACTCACCAAATCGGTGGTGATTGAGACATTGCCGCTGTACAAGCTCTTGCCTGTGCCAGTAGCGTTTACGCCATCCATATCGTTGTAGTACAACTCGGTTTCGCCGGTTTGGGCGTTGATGAAGAACTCGTGGTGGGCGGTTGCGTCGGTGCCATCTTCGATGTGTAAGCTCACTTGGAAGACGATCACTGAATCTTTGCCTTCGCGAGGCAGAATTTTGAGTTCGCTGCTGGTTTCTACGCCACCAGATCGGGTGGTGCCGAAATCATATTTCACTTGGCTTTGAGCAATTTTGATTGCTTCAGCTGAGCTTAATTTAGCAGTGAGATCAGTCCCTTCAACCACGAAGAGTTCGCCACTTTCTTGCGTTACATTGCCCTTGGTATCGAGGTGCGAAATCACTTGGCCGCCAAAAACCGGCAAGCCAGCGTAGGTTTGATCGAGGCGCACGTTCGTGCCCAAATCATCTTGATCAACGCCACGCAATTTCAAATTGCCACTGTTGGCACCTTTGGCTGAGAAGTGATTCAAACTCGTATCGACGGCGGCGGTTACCCAATCTGGGCGTACGCCCTTGGCTTCGGCTTCACGATAGCTGCGGATCAATTGACCGCGAACTTTGCCATAATCTTGAGCGCCAGTACTGGCAACTGAACCAAAAACAGCCCCAACTACACCGAACAAGGCAGCAAGAGTGATTAAACGTTTGCGAACCATAAAGAATTATAACCTCCGCAATTGTAGGGATTTCGAGAATAACCAGCCCATCAGCCAGCGTTGTAACAGAACAACACCAAAAACTGACGAAAATAGTCATACAGTTGGCATATCGCTAACGAGCGTTATTGACTGCCAAACACGAAATTGCAGAGCCGCGGCAGGTCTGGCGCTGACTTCTCTGATGCGATCGGGCGAGCGCATGCTAGAAGTCATTGGTTGGCCAAAGCTGGAGCATTATCAATGCTCATGGCGCTTATCGAAGGGTCTGAATCTTGGTTTGCTGGAATAGTACTATTTGCGCAGGAGAACAATACCACGCCCTATTTCAATATGCAAGATTGTTGATACGTTGTTTCAACTAATTTTTAACTATTTTTAGGCCATTCCAAAGGGATAAAAACAATTTTACTATTTTTCACCACCATCCAGTGGCAATAGTGACATGGGGGATTTTTAGCAGTTTGTGGCTCTAAAAAACCAGCATTATTTGGAGGTTTGCATATGCGATTTTGCTGTTTTACGCTGGGATGGGCTATAGGACTGTGGTTGGTTGATAGGCTTCAAATAGCGTGGTATCTATATTTTATTGCATCAATACCAATTATTTTAATTTTTGTTTATATCCGCAAATCATGGCGAATTATGCTAATAGCAATATATGCCGGTACTATGCTAGGGGTAGGCCGAATGCTGCTCAGTCAAAATATGGTCAATTCTGACGATATTCGTCAACAGATTGGTTTGACAACCCGTTTGGAAGGGGTGATCGTTGGTGAGCCGCAATGGACTCCGCAACAACAACGAATTGTGCTTGAAGTTCAGGCCTATGAAGCCAATCGGCAACGGGTAGCAACCTCGGGCCAAATTATGCTTACCCTGCCAGCAGAGCCGCCACGCAGCAACGGCGAACGCTTGCTGGTGAGTGGCACAATCATCACGCCAAGCTCAAGCCCAAACTTCGATTACGCTGCTTATCTGCGTCGCCGCTCGATCTATGCCATGCTTGAGCCTGCGCTGCTTGAACAAGCTTTGCCTGCCACCAACTCAGCCTATCAACGCTTATTGGCGCTAAAAATTCGCACTCAAACAATCATCAACCAAACTCTGCCTCAGCCCCAAGCAGCAGTTTTGGTTGGGATGTTGCTGGGGGTCAAAAGCAGCGTGCCCAAGCCAGTTTGGGAAACCTTCAATCGCACAGGGCTTTCGCATATTCTGGTGATCTCTGGTTGGAATATTACGATTGTGGTGGCCTCGCTTTTGGGCTTGGGCAAGGCACTCAAGCTCAATCAACGCCATGCCACTGGTTTGGCACTTGGGGCAATTGTGGTCTATGTGGCTTTTGTAGGGGCGAGTGGTGCGGTGGTGCGAGCCGCCTTGATGGGCGCGATTGTAGCTTTGGCCCAGCCGCTTGGCCGCAAACCCGATGCTTGGGCTGCCTTGGCAGCAGCAATTTGGCTGATGACCTTGCTTGATCCGCAGGCATTGTGGGATTTAGGCTTTCAATTATCAGCTCTGGCAACCGCCAGTTTGTTTGCGTGGGGCAAGCCTATTGAAGCCAAATTGCGTTTGTGGCTACGTTGGCGCTGGCTCGAATGGATAATTGAGCCATTGACTGCAACCTTGGCTGCTCAAGTGTGGGCCTTGCCAATTATTTTGTATCACTTTGGCAATCTCTCGTTAATTGCGCCAGTCGCGAATGTACTGATTGTGCCGGTTGTGCCCTTGATTATGGCGAGCGGCGCGGTGTTGGCCTGTTTGGGCTTGTTTGGGCGCTGGTTGGCCTTCTTGGCTTTGCCGATTACCTGGGCCGCCTTAACCTGGGTCGTGCGCGTCGCCGAATGGCTGGCCGATCTGCCTTGGGCTGCCGTCGAAATCCCCAAGTTTAGCAGCATCTGGCTGTTGCTGGCATATAGCCTGAGCGTTGGCCTATGGCTGTATAGAGAACAAAGAGAGTGGCGAGGATTCAGGGGTCAGGAGTCGGGGGTTTAACGCAGAGGCGCAGAGCACCGAAGGATGAAGATGAGGGATGAGGGATGAAGGATGAAGGGCTATTGGCTTTGGGCTATCGGAAGAAGAATCTGTAGCTAAAAATAATTATTCGTGGAATTCGTGCAATTCATGGCGAAAAATTTAACGTAGCGGCGCAGAGCACCGAAGGATGAGGGATGAGGGATGAGGGATGAAGGGCTTTGGGCTTTAGGCTATCGGAACATAATCTGAGCAATCTGTGCCAATCTGTGGCTAAAAACTTACCCTTCGCGTCCTTCGCGGTTCCCATTCTTCGTGTCTCTTCGTGTCCTTCGTGGATCAATTTAAAAACGCAGGGGCCGAGGATCATCCGATCCCCGACCCCCAACAACCGATCCCCAATTTAGATTAGGCGTTGCTTGCGCTTGCGGGCGGCTTGAATGATCACGATGACCGAAATAATCACCATCAACACCAAGAGTCCAGCGATAGCATACAAAATCCATTGCGGTTTTTCAGGTGGTGTCACTTCGCGATAGATCGGATCATCTTGGTTTTCGCCGAGTGCATCGTTGGCAATGCCAGCTGTATCGCCAGTGACCGTTGGATCTTCGACGCTAATTTGTTGGTCGTTGACGATTGCCAAGCTGCCATTGAGCCGCGTGCGCAAGCGCGAGGTCGTTAAGGCATTGCCCGACCATTGCACGCCTTGGTCAGTGCTGCCAAGCACCGCCAAAATGCTGCGTTGCTCGTTCCAAGGCGAACGCATAAACTCCAAATAGCCAAGGCTCAATTCGGGCGGAATCCGATAAACTACCCGACTATTGCCAAGGGTTGGATGCTTGCTGCCTTGAGCAAACGGTGCAGGAATAATTGGCTGCAAAGCAGGATCTTGCAAAATGGCATGCGCTGGGGCTTGGCCAACCAAGATCAAATCGTGATTTGCCTGTACGCTGGCAACCTGTTCGGGATTGACTGCGCGCAACTCAACAAACGCTGGATCGAGGCTATCGCCCAAAGCTGTTGCCAACTGACCAGCAACCGTCCAACTTGCTGGATCATCGCTTGGCACCACAAAGGCGACGTTTTTCAAGGTATTGCTGATCGTGAGTGGCTCCAAGAAGGTCGCCAAATTGCGCAACACGATCGAGCGGCCACGGGTGGCGCGGACTGGAATGCCAATCATCGAATCGGCGCGCAGCGTGTACCAAATGCCTGCCAAGTTGGGATCAACACATGGCGTATTGGGAATTAAGTTGGCGCTAATTGTGATTCGGTTGCGGCCAACATTCAAGTTGCCACGTGGAATCGGCACGCGGCCAACGCCATTTTGCGAGGTCGTATCATCGAAGCGAATCGAGCCTGCTGGCCGATCGTTGACTCGCACCATCATCGCCGAAACTGAATAATCGAGCAAGGCCGAGTGGGCAAAATGAACTTCGATATAGCCATCGTTGCTCATTTCGTAGCCGCTGGGCATATCGACATTGAGTTCGAAGGTATGCCCGCCGATGCCAAACTCCGAGGCGGTTTCGAAGCCAAGGCTGCGGAAGGTGCGTTCGACAGTCAAGCCAGTGCTTGGCACATCAGTAATTTGCAAATTCAGGGTTTTGGTCAAAACATCTGGCGAATTGACATCGGCGACCACAGCAATTGAGGGATCGTTGCTCGCGCGCACATTGCCGGTGCTAAATGCCTTGGCTGCTTTGATAACGCCTTCGTCGTCGTTACCGCTGAGCGCCAACACAACCCGTTGTTGGTTCCATGGCGAGGTTGCCATTTGAATAATGCCATCGGCGGCTTGGGCTTCGCTGAGGTTAAAGCCCTCGGCTCCGCTGCCCTCGGCAAAATCAACGGCAGCTAAATTTTCGAAATTGGCTGCTTGACCAACGAAAATCAAGTGCGATTCGCTGCGCAGCGTTGGCGAAAGCACGCTCTCTGCAATCAACGGCACTTGAATTCTGCTTGACGTAATGCTACCAACTTTGGCGGCAACAATCAAGCCGGCTTCAAGCTCGGCGGCGCTGGCATTGCTGGGCACAACGATCGTGGCAACATCTGGCTCAAGCGGCGAATCTTGGAAGATTGGGCGTGGCAATTGCTTGACATCGGTCGAAAGTGTGCCCAAGCTATGAGGCAATTTGAGCGACGATGTGGCGCGAATGATCACGCTGGTTTGGCTATCGTTGCCACAGTTGAGGCCTGCATCGAGCAAAATGCCCAAGGTGTGTGCGCCATCGACGCGAGTTGAGGTGTAGGCAGTTTGCGAAATAGGGATGGTAACCGAGCGTGGCCCTGAACGATCGAGGAAAATTCGTTCAAGCTGCACGTTATTAAATTGCACATCCATCGAGCCAGCGAAAAATTGGACATTTTCATCACTGCTGACTGAACTGCCGGAAACGAAGGTTTCGAAATCAAGCGTGATTGCTGCGCCTGGCTCCAATTGCCATGTGCTAGGCAAGCGCACGTTGATATAGCGGGCGTTGAACGGCCCTTCCATCGAATCTTCGCGCGCGCCAAGCTGGGCAAAGGTCACAGTATCGCTATCGGTAACCACTGGCGTAACCGTTGCTTGGTTAAGCGGGGCTGCCGCAGTTTTGGCAGGAATGGGATTAAGGCTGGTGCGAGCAGCCTGTGAAACCATTGGCAAGCTGGCAAAAAGGCCCAGCGCCACGGAAAAAAGCAGAAAAACGCGCACTAAACGAACCATGCGAACTCCTTGCGAGACAATAGGCCAGCGTAACAGCGAGTTACGCTGGCAGTGTTGGTGGCACGTGATTATTTGCCGTAGCGTTCGTACCACATGCTGAACATAAGTAAATTCCAAATTTGGCGACTATAATCGTGCCGCCCAGCCCAATGATCACTGAGCATTGTTGCAATATATTGCGGGTTGAAGAAACCTTGTTCGGTTAAGGCTTCAACCGAAAGTTTTTGGTTGACCAATGGCCGCAGGTCGGTTTTGAGCCATTGGGGAATTGGCACGCTAAACCCAGCTTTGCGGCGTTGCAAAATTTCTGCTGGCAGCACTTTGGCAGCCACGCGCTTGAGCAAATATTTAAGCTTCATGCCATTGATTTTGGTGTGGCTTGGCAATTTGGCCATCCACTCGACCAAACGCGTATCGAGCAACGGCACGCGCACTTCGAGCGAATGGGCCATGCTCATCCGATCAACCTTGACCAACATATCGTCGGCCAATTGTACTTTGGAATCGACATACAGCAAACGATTGAGCACATCGTCGGGCGCGTAGGCATCGTAATAGCCTTGCAACAGATCGACGGTTGGGCGTTGTTTGGTCAAAATCGACGAGCCTGCATACAGCTGCTCTTTCATCGATTCGCTCATAAAGGCTTTCCACGCGGCGTGGGCTGGCAACGGCGCAAGCATCCCGCCCTGCACAAAGCGCTTGGCTTTGAAATCGAAGCTCACTTTGCCATCGGATGTCGGTAGCCGATTGCCTACGCTTGGCACCAAACCGCTGCCAATTGCTTGCGGCAAACGCCGATAGAGCGCAGCGATTTTATCTGCTTGATAGGTGGCATAGCCGCCAAATACCTCGTCGCCACCATCGCCACTGAGCGCTACTTTGACATGCTGGCTGGCCAATTCGCTGACCGCATACACCGCTACCGACGATGAATCGGCGAATGGCTCGTCAAAATATTTGACCATGGCATCGACCGTGGCTTGTGCATCAGGATTCATCACGATTTCGTGGTGATCGGTGCGGAAGCGCTCGGCGACAATTCGCGCATATGGCGATTCGTCGTAGGATTTTTCGGCAAAACCGACCGAGAAGGTTTTAACGGGCTGGCTGGTGACTTCGCTCATCAAGGCCACCACCAAACTTGAATCGACCCCGCCGCTGAGGAATGCTCCCAAGGGCACATCGCTAACCAGTTGATCCTGCACAACGGTGCGCAACAGATTCAGCAGGTCGGTTTCAACATCGTTGGTAATTTTGAAGTGTGGCGAAACGACGCGCGGAATATCCCAATATTGCTTGATTTCGACGGCGTTGGTTGCTGCTTCGTAGGTCAGCATATGGCCTGGTTGAAGCTTTTTAATTGCTTTGAAAATCGTATTTGGACCAGGCACATAATTCAACGAAAGATAATCGTGCAAGCCAATTGGGTCGATTTCGCGGCTAATGCCTGTATCGAGCATGGCCTTAATTTCCGAGCCAAAGACCAAGCGATCGCCTAAATTGGCATAATACACAGGCTTGATGCCAACGTGATCGCGGGCAATCACCAAGCGCTGACGGCGCTCATCCCAAATTGCGCAGGCAAACATGCCGTTGAGATGCTTGGGAAATTCATCGCCAATTTCTTCGTACAAATGCACGATCGTTTCGGTATCGGAGTGGGTTTCGAATTTATGGCCAGCTTTTTCTAGGCGTGGGCGCAATTCAGGAAAGTTGTAGACCTCGCCGTTATAGACGATCCAGATTGAGCCATCTTCGTTGGCGATTGGCATTTTGCCGCCAGCAACGTCGATAATCGACAGCCGCACTGAGCCAAGCCCCACCGGGCCGTTGAGATAAAAGCCATTTTGATCTGGCCCGCGATGATGGATGTTTTCGCACAGCGCTTCGAGCAATGGCCGCTCAGCGGTACGACTTTGATCAAAATAGACAATGCCACAAATACCACACATAGGATCACCTCAGTTTATGCGCAAATACCAGTCGAAGTTAGTTCGTGCGCCGCCCCACTCGCTGCCATAGCGTGGTTTGTCGTCGTCGGACAAAGCGATACAGGCCAATCAAGCCAGCCCAATTGCTATTGACTAGGAAGGTTGGCACGTAAACCACCTTGCCTAGTTTACTATTTGAGTCAACCTGGCCCCCAAGCCAAGCCATGGTGTAGAACACAATTTGAAACGCCAGCAACAGCCAATTGAATGGCGCTGCCAGACGGAGTAGTTTATGCGATTTTGCCTTACTTGGCCATAGCACCGCCACAATATTCATGACCAAGGCCCCGACCATATTCACTGCCACCAAGGTGCGCAGGGTTTGGTGCGAGAGCAATTGCCACAAGGCCAGCGGGCGGCGGAAGGGCCATAAACTGCGGGCATAGGTAATTGCTTGATAACGCCCAGCGAAAATCCGCGCGCGGCGGGCAATTTCATCCTGCGCCGATTGCGAAACTCGTTCGTGCGAGCGAGCTTGCGGCGCATAGTGAATGCGAAAGCCACGGGCGATGATGCGCATGCCCATATGGGTGTCGTCGTTGATAATTTCATCTGGCGGCGATTCGAACAAATCGCTGCGCACGGCCAGCACTTCGCCAGCAACCGCAGTACAGCCAGCCAATTTGCTCTCTTGCTTTTTAACAAACGACTCGTAGCGCCAATACAGCCCTTCGGATTCGCCCAGCGCACCGTCGCCTTTTTCGATGACTTTTGCGCCCGACACTGCGCCCACATCGGCATCGGCAAATGGCGCAACCAGTTCGCGAATTACGTTGGCATCGTAGCGATTATTGGCATCGGAAAAGACAATAATCTCGCCGCGCACAAACGGAATCGCGCGATTGATCGCCGCCATTTTGCCGCGCCGAGGCGCTTCGTAGAGCAATTCCACGCCTTGGTCGGCGTATTGCTGCACAATTTCTGGCGTGCGATCGCTCGAGCCATCGGCAATAATCAAAATCTGCAATTGCTCGCGTGGATAATCTAATTCGAGCGAGTTTTCAATTTTGCGGGCAATTTCAGCCTCTTCGTTGTAGGCCGCAATCAGCAAGGTAACTGCTGGCTCGGCATGCGGATACGGCCCGCGTTCATGGCGAAAGCGCGCCAACAACGTCAAGAGCGCCGGATAGCCTGCATATGTGTAGATGACGCTGCCTGCAAACAGCCAAAATAACGCCGCAATCATTGAGTATTCCTTACTATTGATCCGCAAAAGTTGTAACCGCGAAGAACGCGAAGGTCGCGAAGGTTAAGTTTTAGCCACAGATTCCACAGATTATTGGGATTATTGTTCTACTGGCCCAATGCCGAGCGCATTTCATCCTTCATCCCTCATCCCTCACCCTTCGGTCACTCTGCGCCTCTCAGTTAATGGATTGATCCACGAAGAGCACAAAGAGCACGAAAGCTGAAACCGCGAAGAACGCGAAGGTCGCGAAGGTTAAGTTTTAGCCACAGATTCCACAGATTATTGGGATTATATTCTTTTAGTCCAAAGCCGATCCCCGATCCTCGACCCCTGATCCCCGATTCCTATACCCTATGTTCTATGCTCTATGCTCTATGTTCTCACATTTCATCCTTCATCCCTCATACTTCATACTTTCCGTATGCCTTCGTACAAACTGCGCAAGCGCTTGGCGATTACGCTCAAGGCAAATTCTTGCTGCACCCGTTGGCGCGCTGCTTGGCCCATGCGTTGACGCGCTGCTGCATCGCCCAAAACTTGCAACAAGGCTTGTTCCAGCGCTGGCTGATCGTCTGGCGGAATGATCAAGCCATTCTGGCTGTCGTCGATTGCATCGCGTGCGCCACCAACATCGGTAATGATAACTGCCAATTCGCTGGCCATGGCTTCGAGCATTGCCACCGAAAAGCCCTCGGCAATCGATGGCAACACAAACACATCAGCTGCTTGCAAATAGGGTGGGACGTTATGCACTGCGCCGCCAAAAATCACCCCAGGGCTGCTTTTGGCTTTGAGCGCTGCTTCCTCTGGCCCTTGCCCCAAAATCAATAAGCTTGCATCGGGATGCTTAGCGCGAACCGCAGGCCAAGCCTCGACCAAATAGCGCACCCGTTTTTCCTCAGAGAGCCGCCCAGCGTAGAGCGTGATTGGGCCTTCGCTAGGCAAATTCAGTTCGCGGCGGAGCGCAACTTTAGCTTCAGCGCTCACCGGATGATATTTCTCAGGATCAACGCCGTTGGGTACATAATGTCGTCGTTCGGCCTCAATGCCCAAAATCTGCTCAAATTCCTGATCGATTTCGCGACTGATGGTAAAGAAGGCATCGGCGGTTTTGGTGATCCGCTCCAACCGACCTTTGCCAAACGGGCGTTGTTGCATGCGCAGCACATCGCCAAGCGGCCCTGAACGATGCGCGGTCACGGCATAGGGCAGTCCCAAGGCTTGTTTGGCCGCAATCGCCGTCGTTGCTGGCGAAAACATCTCGTGCGCATGAACCAAATTGGGCTTCAAGCGCCAGAGCAAGGGAATTGCCGCTGCCGTAAAGACTAAGGCCGCAGTTGGCACTGGCCCAGGAATTGGCAAACGATGTACCGGAACATTCTCAATCATCTCGAAGGGCTTGAATCCAGCATAACGGCGGGTTAGCACGCTAATTGCCACACCTTCGGCGGCCAAAAAAGGAGCCAAAGCCGCCAGTTGGCGTTCAGCACCGCCGATGCGCGGAAAATAACCTTGGATGATCATCGCTACGTGCAAGCTATCGTTCATGCGGAAACTGCCTCACGCTGGTCAACGCCCTCGTGGGCGGCGGTATACAACGCTAATAATTGATCGACCCATGCGCTTGGGCTGTGATACTGCTCGATAATCGCTTGCGCTGCCTGTTGCATTTGCTGCATTTGGCTTGGCTCGCTCAACAATTGATTAATTGCCGCTGCCAGCGCTTGATGATCGTGTGGTGGCACGGTGATGCCTGCTTGTTCGCGCACAACCTGCGGAATATCGCCAACCTTGGTCGCGACAATCGGCAAGCCTGCGGCCATCGCTTCGAGCACCGCGATTGGCAAGCCTTCATTGGCCGACGAGCTAACAAAGACATCAGCGCTGCGCAATAGCACTGGAATATCATCGCGTGCGCCGAGCAAATTGACGACCGCATGCAAGTGATGTTCGTCAATCTTGGCCTCGATTTTAGGCCGCTGATCGCCTTCGCCAGCCAAAACCAAGCGTGCTTGGGGGTGTTCAGGATGCACCAAGGCAAAAGCATCGATCAGGGTTGGCAAATCTTTGATTGCAGCAAAGCGCCCAACGTTGATCAACATCGTCAAATCAGCATCGCCCAGAATTGCCTCGCGCGTGGCGTAGCGTTGCTCAGCGCTAATTTCTGGCACGGCAACCACCGCATTATGCACCACATGTAGCTTGCGATTGGGCATAATTGGCTGGTAGGCATCGCGAGTGGTATAGCCCACCGCAATAATTTGTTGGGCCAAAAAGCGCACAATCTGCGCTTCAAATTGCTGCTGGCGATTGGCAATCGAAGGGTCGAAGCCAGCCAAGTGCATGGTTGCCACCACCGGAATATTGGCCAAGCGGGCGGCTAAAATGCCCACCACATTGCCATAGGTCAAATGGGTGTGGACAACGCTGACTTGATTACGGCGTAACCAGCGGGTTAATTGCCAGATGCGTTTGGGAGCCAGCATTTTGGGCGCAGCAAAACGCACAACTTCAACGCCCAAACTATTCAGCCGTTCAACCAAGTTGCTGCCGCGATCTTCATCCTTGAGGCACACAACGCTGGTTTTGATCCCACGGCGTTGGGCTTCGATGGCGAAGGTAACCAGCAATTGTTGCGCTCCACCACGATAGAGCGAATCGATGACCTGAACAACGTGCATATTATCTCCGTGCCACCGCACCACGCAAGGTTTGGCCTGCTTGGGTCAAGACTTCGCGCTGGCCAAACCATAAAGTTCCACCGTAGGAGCCGATGCCAACCACGACCGCTGCCAAGAGTTGCAACCACGACGGCGTGTTTTGCAACGCCAGCAGGGTCAACATCAAACAAATACTCATCACTGCGCCAGCAAGAAAGGCTGGCTGGAAGGCGCTCAAAATTCGCCGGATTGGCATGTTGAGCACTTTGGCGGCAACCACCAAGTTGAGCGTGCTGCCCAAAAATGCGACCAAGGCGTGGGTGATGCCGACCGCTTGCAACGATTTGAATTGAGCAGCGGCAAACCACAAGGCTGGCACCAACACCACCAAACGCACAATCGAAAGCTTGGTCAAAATGCTGGTGCGATTTTGGGCTTTATACACATCGCCAACATTGTAGCCCAGCGAAAGAAACAGGGTATAAATTGCAATCGTGCGCATAATCGGCACGGTTTCAACCCACTTCACGCTCAGCAAGGTCAGCACAAACGGCTCAGCCGCGATCGCGATGCCCAACGAAAGTGGCACCGTAACCAAGGCAACATAGCGCGAAGCAATAAAAAAGCCCTGTTGCAAGCCCGCCGGATCGTCGCGCAAGCGGCTGTACAAGGGATACAACACATTCGCCAAGGCAATACAAATTTGCATCACCATCAAATCGGGAAAGCGAAAACCGTTGGTATACACGCCCAGCTTTTCATCGCCAAGGTAGCGCCCAACCAGCAAATAATCGGTTTGGGCGAGCATCACCGCCAAGCCATTGACCGCCACAATATTGCTGCCAAAGCCTAACAGCGGCTTGATAACCGCGCGATCCAGTTTCAAGCTAGGTCGCCATGGATTAACCATCCAATAGGCAATTACGCCACATGCCGAGCCGCCCAACTGGCCCCAAACCAAGCTCCACGCGCCCATACCCGCCAAGGCACAACCAATCGAAATTGCGCCTTTGCTGCTGACTTGAATCAAGTCGGGGATAAAACGCTTTTTGAATTGCATGCGTTTGCGCAACAAGGCATCGTGAATATTGCGCAAGGCAAACAGCGGGAAGCTCAAGCCCAAAGCCCGAATAATCGGAATCACATCAGGATTATTTTGCAAAAAATAGGTGGCGACGATTGGTGCTGCCAGCCATGTCATGCTGAAAAGGGTCAGCGCAATGCCACAGCCAAGCCAAAACGCGGTGTTGGCGGCATCCTCATCAGCCTGATAAATCACCGCTGAGCCAATCCCCAGATCTTGCATCACCTCTAAAAAGGCGATGACGGTCAGACCCATGCCAACCAAGCCATACTCAGCTTTGGTGACAAAATAGGCCAGAATCACCGTGGTGATAAAGATCAGAATTTTGCCGCCATAAGTGGCGGCATACGACCATAACGTATTGCGAGCAGCGCTCTGTACAATCGTCTCAGGCTGTTTCGCCATTTGGTTGCGCCTCGCGATAGTCTTCGTAAGCTTTGTTGGCAACATTGGGAATTGCATAGGCGATGGCAATCAGAATCCAAAAGAAGCGTGGATAGGAGAGTTGCAGGAAAATCCCCGCAATCATATAGCCCACCAAGCCCGCCTGAAAGCCAAAAATCAAGCCATCAAAATCATCCATTTTGATTTCGCGGAATTTCTTGCGCGCCTTGTTCATATCGCGGAACAGCACCCACATCATGGCCGCAAAGACCGAAAGCCCAAACAAGCCTTTTTCGGTCAGAATTTCGAGGTACATATTGTGCGGCGCTTGGTCCCAGCGACTGTTATCCAGCCCCAGATCGCGGGCATATTCTTGGTAGTGATTGCCAAAATTGCCCACGCCCAAGCCAAAAACCGGATTCGCCAAGAACATGCGAATACCTGCTTGTTGGGCGCTCGAACGCCCGCGAAACGAGGCTTCGTTGCGCACATCTTCTTGGGCTAAACCAGGAATCGCCTCGGGAATCGTTTCGAGCCGCGCAATATACGAGGCTGGCAAGGTCGGAATAATTACAATGGCCAAGGCCACAATAATAATTACTGACATCAGCTTTGGTGGCCGTCGAATAAACATCAGCAAGCTGGCAAACGCCAGCGAGAGAAACGCACCGCGACTGAACGAGAAGAAAATCGAGGCCATACAGACGCTCAATTGCCAAATTGCAAACCAGCGCAATTTCTTATTTTTCTCATTCCACAAGCGATCCATGCCCAGCGGAATCAGCGTGAGCAGCACTTGCGAATAGAAGTTGGGGTCACCGATTGGCCCTGCAATTCGGTAATCATCCTCAACGCCGGAGACGATTTGCATTTTGCCAGCTTTGGCAAAGCCCAAATAATCGTTATCGAAGGTGCCAGTTAATTGCTGCCACGTGGTGATCGAAGCCATGAAAATGCCCGCAAACAAGAGTGCCCACATCGAACGATGCAGCATCTTGGGCGAACGCATCATCATCACCACCACCACCACGATAATTGCATCTTTGAAGTAGCTCACCACGCCGTTTTTGACCCGCAGCACATCATCTGCATACAGAAACGTGGCCACCCCAACCATGCCATAGATGAAAATCCAGACCGCTGGTTTGAGCCATGGTTCGGGCTTTTGGTTGTAGAGCATCCAGCGCATGAAAATAATTAAAAAGAGCAGCGCTAAAAATGGTTGGGCAGTCGAAGGAGCACCATTGCGCACCATCACATCGGAAAAACGGGTGTAGCTCATAAAAACCAGCGCCAACAAGCCCCATTCGCTGTTGCGCATCGTGACCATTGCGGCGGCGGCTCCGCCAAACAGCAGCACCAATTTCAACGGGTTATCGAAAACTGCCAAGGCGGCAGCAACCCCAGCTCCACCAGCGATCGCCAAACATGCAAAGATGACATTCATCCATTTGCTGTTAAAAAAATCTGGTTGGCTGCTTGGCTCTTCTTGTGGTGTGTTGACCAGCATAATGACCTCGTTGCTGCACGGCATGCAATTCACGCCGTGCAGGTTGGTTTAAGTTAGGCCGGTTGTTCGACGGCAGAGAAGAGCACATTCTTTTCGCCGCTGCGATAGGAGCGGGTCAAGGCGGCTTCGGCTTCTTCGACTAATTGCCCATAGGCCATGTTGTTGCGGCGGGTTGCGCCCCCAGCGTAGGGCGTGAGTTTCACCACTACATCGTCAATCCCGGTTTCGACTGGCTGATCAAGCGCATTCAGAATCCGATCAAGTGTGCGCGTGGCGGCAATTTCCGGCGTTTCAGGCAGCAAAATCGAGAAGGTCGTGTTATCCCAACGCCCAATAATATCGTTGCCACGTAATTCGTTGCGCAAGACGTTTTTGGCATGGCGCAGGACGCGCTGCACCACAGGCGCAGGCATACTATCAATCACATCTTGCATGCCATCGAGATAGACCAAGCCCAACGAGGCAATGGAGCTACGACCCAGCGCATCTTTGGCTTGTTGGTCGAAGTGACGACGCGTGAAGGCCGTCGAAATCGCATCGATTGTGCTGCGGCGGCGTAAGGCTTCCAACGGTGTTTTCAATTGGGCTTGGACAATCGCGATAATTGCTCCAACGACTGCACCCAAAATCAAAGCTAAGGTCGTGTCGCGCACTGGCTTGGGGCTTTGCGGCACCGATGAGGGCAAAGCTGGGTCAAGCACAGTTAGGCTGTAGCTGGGGTATTTTTGATCAACGAAATCGATCGTGCGTTGCGCCAAACTATTGGCCAACAATGCGGTGGTATTCGCATCAGGCCCATCAACATAGACTTCCAAGACATTAGCCTCGGGAACCGTGACCGCATTGTTTTTATAGCGCACGACTTCGCTTGGGGGCAAATTCAGGCCGCCGCCAGTTTCCTTGAATGGGCTACCACTATTCAGAATTTCGGCAATCGTGTTGACGATTGTGCGGTTTTGCAAGGTGGTAACGCTATATAATTCTTGGCCGCTATCAACGCGGGCCAAGTTTGGGCTGAGCAATAGCCGCGTGCGCGTGCGATACTCAGGCTCAGTTACATAAGAGCGGGCAAGCGCCAAGGTTGCCCCTGTTAGTGCTGCCAGAGCGATCAGCCACCAGCCGCGCCCTAACATTCGGAGATAATGACGAAATTCCATAGCAACAGTTCCTTTGTTGCAGCGCCGACTGCTGGCTAGGCCATGCGCTGCGTTGGTTGAATAGTTGAAAGAATAGCAGCCCGAATGCGATCGCCAACGCGATCCCAAGTAAATTCACGATGCGCGAGTTGGTAGCCAGCTTCACCAAATTCGCGACAGCGTTCTGGGTGATCCAATAAATCACTTAAATAATTGGTCAAGCTATCAACATCGCCAGGTTCAATCAGATAGCCAGTTTGGCCGTGCAATACGCGGTCGGGCAGGCCGCCACTATTGGCCGAAATAATCGGTAATTTATACATTGCCGCTTCAGTAAAGGCAATTCCGGCTGGCTCGATTCTGCTGGGCATGCAAAAAATCGTCGCCTCACGGAAGTGTTGCACAACCTCTTCACGCGGCACGCGCCCAATAATCCGGCAATTGGGCAAATCAAGCTCTGGCGTGCATCCCACGATGGTTAATGTTGCGTCGGGATGCTGGGCTTGGATGCGCTTGAAGGCTTCGGCTACTTCCGGCCCGCCTTTGCGCTCCCATTCTACTCCAACAAATAAGATTCGTTTGGCGGCGTAATCTTTATCGGTTGGTGGGTCTATTTTAACATTAATACCTGTATAGACACACTCGGCTTTTTCAGCAGGATAGTTGTAATCTTCAATGGCTGAATTGCGGGCAAAATTGCTGGCAAAAAAGATTTTGCTGGCATTGCGATAAATCTCCGGCTCAATCGCCGCGCGCCATTCTGCCGAGTATTGAATTTTGCTTGGGTCAAACAGTTTGTAGCGCCAGTTGGCGCGCAAGGTGTGGTCGGTGTAGATAAAATGCGGCAAGCCTGCCACACTTGCATCAAAAAAGGTTTGGGTCTGAAAAGCAAAGGCATAATCACGCGGATTGAAACGCTGTTGCACCAGCTTTTTAATTCGCGTGCCAATCCAGCGTGTGACAAATAAATGCGGGTTGGGCTGCTTCTTGCCAGCCAAAATCTCGCGGCCATATTCTTTGTAAACGGCGGCCATCGCCAACAGATACAAATGTGGATTATGTTTAAGCCAATCTTTAAAATCGAAAACCTCAAGCGTATATTCAGGAAACACCCGATTGAATTGAGCGATCAGATTGGGATTAATAAACGAAAAATCGCGAATTTTGAGAAAAGCAATCTTTTGGGGCATTCCTGCTGCTCCTACGCTTAGGCATTGCGTTGAATTGGTCGTTGCAAAGCGGGATTCACGGCGAGTAAGGTTTCGGAAAGTTTCTCGACACAGGTTACCAAATTGAAATCGCTTTGCACCAGTTCGCGGCCACGTGCTGCATAGCGGGCTGCTTCTTCTGGGTTATCGCGCACGTAGAGCAGTTGGTCGGCCAAGGCAGCGGCGTTGGCAGGTGGCACGAGGTAGCCAGTTTCGTCGGGGCGCACTAGCTCGGGAATGCCCGACATGCGCGAGGCCACAACTGGTAATTCGCAGGCCAAGGCTTCCATCAACGATACCGGAACACCTTCCATCTTGCCCGCTGGGGTGATGATGCTTGCTTGCACATAGCAATCAGCAGTGGCTAACAGCTCGCGGACTGCGGTTTCTGGCTGTGGGCCAAGCAATTCGACCTTGCCGGTTAATTGTTTTTCGGCGATCAATTGCTCAAGCATTGCTTTATCTTCGCCACCGCCAATAATCCGGCAGCGGAAGTTTACGCCACGGTCGCGCAAGAAGCTGCATGCCTGAATCAAGAAGGGATGGCCTTTGTAATCTTGTAGGCTGCCTGTGGTCAAAATTTCGAAGCGTTCGCCAGCGGGCTTGGGTTGGGGTTGATAGCGCTCTGGGCGAATGCCACAATGCACAATATGAATTCGATTGCGCACCCATTCGCCTAGTTTTTCAACCAAAAATTCGCGGTGGAACTCAGCGATGGCAATAATTGCGCTGGCTCCGCGCGCTTTGGTTGGCAGCATCGCTCGATTCACAAAAATATCGTGGCCATGCACCGTGAACGAATAGGGAATGCCAGTTAGGCGATTGATAATCCAGGCCGCAAAGGCTGGATAGGTGGCATAATGGCAATGAATATGGGCAATCTTTTGCGCTTGCATATGCTTGCCGAGCGTGATCGCTTTGGGAATTAATGCCAATTTGCGGACTAATTCGCCTGGGCTGCTGGCACTTTCGGCCACTGTTTTGGCCACGATGCCGCCAGTTTTGAGCGGTTGTTTGGCCAAGCGTTGGGCCAAGCTTAGCGCAACATGCGGCGAGATAAACGGCTGCGCCTGCGCCTGCGGAATCCAGCGCTTGGCTTCATCGTGGACAACTGCCTGTTGTTGCAACATCAACGGAAACAGCTTCACATCCCAGCCCAAGCGCTCCATTTCGAGCATTTCACGCAGAATAAACGTTTCCGACAAATGTGGGAAACGTGACATCATGTAAGCAATTGGTTGTGGCACTAATGCGCACCCCGCTGTTTCAACACGGCTGGGATGGTGCGGAACAGAATCTGAATATCGATCCACAAGCAGCGGCGTTCGATATAGGCAATATCCAAAAGCAAGCGATCATGGAATTCGGTGCTAGCGCGACCGAACAATTGCCAAAGCCCAGTCAAACCTGGTTGTACATCGAGGCGTTCGGTTTGCCACAAATCGTAGGTGTGTGCGCCAAACGAGGTTGGGCGTGGGCCGACGAGGCTCATCTCGCCTTTGATCACATTCAGCAACTGAGGCAATTCATCGAGGCTGGTTTTGCGCAAAAACTTACCAACCTTGGTGATGCGTGGATCGTTGCTAATTTTGAAATCGGGCCATTGCAGCTCGTTGAGGTGCATCAACTGCTTTTTCATTTCCTCGGCGTTGGGCACCATCGTGCGAAATTTATACATACGGAAAGTGCGCCCGCCCTTGCCAGTGCGTTTTTGAGTAAACATGATCGGCCCGTTGGGCGAATCGATTTTAATCAAAATGGCACATAAGAGGAAAAATGGCAGCAAAAATGGCATGGCCAGCAATAAAATCAACAAATCCATCGCTCGTTTATTAATCAAATAGATCTTGCGAGCCATTGGTGAGCGATTGGGTTGAACTTGAAACAGCCAGGCATAGGCTGGATTTTCACGATAATTGAGTGAAGAAGCCATGACGGTTCCTTTCTGCACGATGCATTGGTGGCCTTTAAACTTCAGTCTGAATGGTCGAGCGTGTGTCTTGTGGTTTAACCGCTTTGAGTTGGCGCAATGCCCGTGTATCGGCCTCGCGAATCAACTCATCAAATGTTAGGGCATCGTCGGGAAATGATGCAATTCCACACAACACATCTACACCCAGCCTCTCGGACGCAGCAGCCTTGATGCGTTCCGCGAAAGAAACAGAATTGGCGGCATTGGTTTCGGGACTCATCACGATAAATTGGTTTGAGCTTGGTTGCTCAAAAATCATGTCGGTACGGCGCATCACATCAGCAACAACCCGGGTTAAGCTGGTAACAACATAGCGGGTCATCATTGATTTTTGCACTTCTTCGACGCTGCGATGAATCGCCAAATTGACTGATTGGGGATCGGGCTTGATCACCAAGACACTCATTGGGCGACGGTGACGGCGACTGCGCACCATCTCGGTTTGAATTTCGTCGTTCGAGTCGTTGAGTGGCCGAATTTGGCGATTGACTTGGGGCAAGGTGATGTTGATCACTGCCTGTTCGAAATCGTAGAGATCAATCGCGACTTGGTGTGCAAAGCGCACCCCGACCAACAAAAAGACCAGTTCGGTGAGTGATAAATAAATATCGACCCCAACAAACGAAACACTATTAAAAAATGCCAAGCGAATAATTGCGTAGATCGCACCCCAATAGGTCATGGCTACCAAAAGCCGCCGTTGGCGAAAATAGGGCAGCATCAGCGTGATAATGATGGATGCTAACCCGAGAACATACACAAATGAACGTAGGTCAATAACATTCTCGCCCTGGAAGTCCAGCCGCTCGATGTTAAAAAACGCAGCAAGATAGAGAACGAGCGCAATAATTGATCGACGCAGGTACTTCATGGTGGCTTACTTTCTGGCTATATGTGCCACACTACACCAAAAAACAACACGTTGCCAAGCTGCCGCCGCTTTGGATTGCAACCGAGAACAGCTCCCAAATTGCCTGCTTAGCGCTACTTACAATAGTACGGTGTCTTTGGCTGTGTGCCAACAGAATATTCTAAAGCGTGGGTACTAAATTTTTAATAGTACCTTAGCTTAACCATATCAAGAGAAAGGACTACCTACCAATGGTCGTCTTCTACTTTGGCCTCTGTCACTAAAAGTGTCAAGGGTGACTTTTGTCCTAAAAAAATTTTAAGTATCCAATAAAAAAGCGATGCACTTGTTCTGGCATCGCTGCATTCTGACACATCGCTATCTTCTAGGACACCACGGTCTGTAGTTGTTCTGGCAATCGCAAGTATACCATGGCAGGTCAAAAGATCAACATTTTTTGACTTTAAGCCGCTTGTAGACTATAATGGCGAACGGGTCGGGTCCTGTGCGGCATATGTTTGCCAACTCCGCCAGGATTGAAAGATAGCAACGGTACGCTTGCCTCTATGGGTGTCACAGCAAGCCTGGCCCACTCGCTCTTTTTGCAACAGCCGTCATACAGTTGTATGGCGGCTGTTGTTTTTAGGCCACATAGACGTTGATTGGCACTGCCAATTGCACCACTAAGCCACCATCAACCCCATCATAGACATCCAAACAGCCATTCATCTCTTGCGCCCGGTAACGTAGCCAGCGCAAGCCGTGGCTGCCAGCTTGAATTAGGCCGTTGAGCAAGCCAATTCCATTATCGCGCACAATTAAAGAGAGCTGCTGTTCGTCGCCACGCAGGCTAATTTCGACGAGGCTGGCTTTGGCATGGCGCGCTACATTGCTGAGGGTTTCTTCCAAAGCGCGCACGAATAAGGCTTCGAGGGCTGGACTAACCTGCTGGGGAATAGTTGTGGTTTGGAGCTGTACTTCAATTAACGTCGTAGCTCGCCAGCGTTCAATAATTGGCTTAAAGCGCTCGACTAAACTTGGTTGGCTGGCTTGGGGCTTAATATCATCAATTAATAAGCCTAAATCGCGAACACCATGATGCGCCTGATGATAGACGGCCTCAACCATCGCCGAGCGCTGCGCATGATCAATAATTGTCCTGATGAGTTCAAAGCGGCGTTGGGCAGTTTGTAGGCTACTGAGCATGCGCGCAGCAGGTTGATTGCTGGTTTCGAGGGGGCGCGGCTTAATGCTGATCAATAAAATACTTGGTACGCCAAGCACCAGCATACTAAACAACATCGGGTTGGCTTGACCAAGTTTGTTGCTGGTAAATAGCGCCACACTATAGCCCAACCATACTATCCCCAAGGTAGTACTGCTGCGGCGCGAAAGTTGGCTCGCCGTAGCCGCCAAAATAAGCCACGTATCAAATAACCATGGGCTATACCAGCTCGTCGCAATTAAGGGCATAATCAGCGCCAGCCCAAATTCTAGCCATTGATCAAGCCATGGCCAGCGGGGCACTGGCCAGCGCCCAGCAGCACGCAAATATTGAGCCAGATAGCCAAAGCTCGCGATAGCTAGCCCTAAGCCCAAAAACTGAGTTTGTCGCCAGGCAGTCCAAACCAGTATGCATGGCAAAAGCCCTGTACGTAGCGCATACAGGTTGCCGCTGGCCATCAAAAAATGGCGAACGTTGCGAATGAAACGGTTCATGAGGCTTGCCATCGTTGGCATCGTTGTGGTTTCGCAGCAGGCATGATCGACACCTTTCGTTCAAACTAGTGTAGCAGAAAGCCATGCTTGCGACAAGATTTGAACAAACTATCGACAAAGGATGAACAAAAGGTTTTAGGGCCTTGTAATCGGCTAAATGACGAGGCTTGGTAGCAGGTTTTGGTTGGGGTTTGGCTAAATTTGCAATTTTCGCAAAGCCGTGTATAATAGCGTCATAACGCGATGCGGGAATAGCTCAGTTGGTAGAGCATCTCCTTGCCAAGGAGAAGGTCGCGAGTTCGAGTCTCGTTTCCCGCTCCACGAATGACTGCTGGTGAAAACCAGCAGTTTTTTCTTGTAAATTAATCACTGAAAGGGCAAGAATGCTCAGCTTAAATAGCAATCAACGCCAATATTTGCGCCGCTTGGCCCACGATTTCAAGCCAATTGTGCAAGTTGGCAAGCAAGGGCTTTCAAGCACGGTGGTAGCTGCTGTCGCCTCCGCACTTGATGCACATGAATTGATCAAAGTGAAATTTGTTGAATTTAAAGAAGAACGCCGCGAATTAACCGATCAATTGGTGGCTGATACTGAGGCTGCATTGGTGGCGTTGGTGGGCAATGTGGCAATTTTGTATCGGCCCAGCCGCATTCAAGATAAACAAGTGATTGTGTTGCCACGTTAGATCTTGGATGTTGAGGCTTTTAGCTGAGTTGATATTGTTTCGCCACCCTTCCGTCCCTCCGCCGGAGGGAAACGCAGGGGGTTTTCATCCCCCTGCACCCCCTAAAGGACAATTAATGGGATGAAATGGTAGCGTGGATCAATCAAATATAGGTTGTTTGATGCACAGCAATCAAGCTCAGCAAACTCAATTAATCTGGCAGCAGGCTAGCAGAATTAAGGCTTTCTGCTATAATACATAATGTTGGGCCACGGCCCTTGATAATTTGACGCGATAGAATGCGGATGAGGCG
Source organism: Herpetosiphon giganteus (assembly GCF_016907925.1). Taxonomy (GTDB): domain Bacteria; phylum Chloroflexota; class Chloroflexia; order Chloroflexales; family Herpetosiphonaceae; genus Herpetosiphon; species Herpetosiphon giganteus. The sequence goes on from NZ_JAFBCZ010000007.1 coordinate 39,159, forward strand.
CACAATGCAAGGTGCGCCTTTTGTGCGATTAGCCGCCGCGTTTAACGCAGTAAATAGTGATGTGCTATGGAATATCAACCAAATCTTAGTAATATTCGACCAGGCAATGGCGGGGTTATTCAAGCAGTCGCAGCAGGCAGCACTGGTGCGCAACTTGGGCTACAAGCTGGCGACGCGATTCTGCAAGTCAACGGTCGGGTGATGCGCGATGTGATTGATTTTCGCTTTGCCATGACTGAAGACCAGGTTGAGTTGCTGGTACGTCAAGCTGGCGAAGAACGCAGCATCCAACTCACCAAAAACCCCGATGATATGCTGGGCCTCGATTTTGTCGAGCCACTCTTCGATCGCCTCCGAACCTGCAACAATAAATGCCCGTTCTGCTTTTTAACCCAAATGCCCAAAGGATTTCGCAAAACACTCTACCTTAAGGACGATGACTATCGCTTGTCGTTTTTGTATGGTAACTTTGTAACATTGACGAATCTCAAGGAGGATGACTGGGATCGGATTGCAGAACAGCGCCTAGGCCCAATGTATATTTCAGTCCACGCGACTGATCGTACCTTGCGGGCAATTCTGCTGGGCAAACCTGATGTTCCCGATGTGTTGGCGCAAATTCGGCGCTTGGGCGATTTGGGCATCGAGGTGCATACCCAAGTGGTGGCATGCCCACAGTTAAACGATGGCCCAGCCTTGGCCCAAACCATCCATGAATTGGGCCAGTTGTACCCAATCGTCCAAAGTATCGCGATTGTGCCAGTTGGCCTAACCCGCTATCGCTTTGAAGGTAAGAAACCGCAAAGCATCAAAGCCGCCATCCGCGTGCACGAAAGCGCCGAATGGATTGATAGCAACTGGGAAGCTCAGCCAATTTGGCAAGAGGAAGCGCCTGTTGCCAACGAGCTGTTTCAAGCTGCCAAAGAAGGCAATCTTGGCTTTTGCGCCCGCTTAGGCGCAGCCACCGAAGTTGAATTGCGGCCATATCGCGGCGATGAAGCCGCTGCGGTGATCGACATTTGCGAACCGTTTCAAGAATATTACATGGCCGAACATGGCTCGGTCTTGGTCTATCCTTCCGATGAGTTTTATCTGTTGGCTGGCCGCGAACAGCCAGATGGCTCGTTGTACGAAGGCTATGACCAATTAGAAAACGGCGTTGGTTTGGTGCGTCAGTTCCAAGACGAATGGGCAGAAATTGTGCCATCGCTGCCAAACGCTGTCGATAAACCAACCAGAATGCTGATGGCGTGTGCCACCTTGGCCGCTCCAGTCTTGCAACAAGTCGCCGAGCAACTTAGTCGAATCGAAAACCTGACTGTTGAATTATGCCCTGTCGTCAATCAATTCTTTGGCGATATGGTGACCGTTTCGGGCTTGCTGACCGGCGGCGATGTGGTTGCCGAGTTACAAAAGCATGGCCCGGCTGATATTGTGATGCTGCCGAAAGTGATGTTTGATCACTCCGGAACTCGCACAATTGACGAATGGACTGTTGAACAAATTGCAACCGCACTTGGTGCGCAAGTGACTATGGCCCGTATGCCGCATGAAATTCGGCGGGTCGTGCGCCAACTTAGCCGCCAAGCAAAACCGCGCTCGCAGCGCCGTTTCATGGCTCAGGCTTCAATGCGCTAGCCCACCAACCACCTGCGAGTGCTACCCAACCCAGTGGAGCATGAGTATGACATTGCAGACGGTTGTGCAGGATAGTGCCTTTGAGTTGGAACACGTATTGGCGGTGATTGAACGGGCCGATGCTATTGCCAGTAGCATGTCGCTCGACCCATTACTGAATCGCATGTTGGATTTATTGATCGAGATCGCTGGCGGCGAAGCTGGCACGCTCTATCTGGTTGAAGCAGACGAGATTGTGTTTCAGGTCGTCCACGGCGATCCCGCCAGCCAACATTTGATTGGCGTGCGTTTGCCGATTGATGTTGGCTTGGTTGGCGCAACAATTGCCGCTACCCAGCCACTCTGGATCGAAGATATTAACAACGATCCGCGCTGGGATCGGCGTTTGGGCGAGGCTAACAGCCTGCAATTGCGCTCGCTCTTGTCGTTGCCGCTCTTGCTCGAAGAACAAGTCGTTGGCGTGATTCAGATTTTCAATCCGCAACGCTCGGAGCCACGCTTGCTTAAATTGCTGGGCAATCGCATGGCTGCCGAAGTGGAAAAAGCGCGCTTGTTGAAAAAAAGCCAGCAACGCGAATCGCGCTTGAGTGCGTTGGTCGAGATTGTTGGCCATATTGGCTCGACGCTCGATCGTACAACATTGCTGAATCTAATCATCGATTATGCACGGATTTTGCTCGATGCCGAGGCCAGTTCGCTATTTTTAACCGAGCCTGAAAGCGGCGATTTGATTTTGCAGCATTCGACTGGCTATATGCACGAACGAGTGCAGGCGGTGCGTTTGGCCAAGGGCCGTGGCATCGCAGGTTATGTTGCTGCCACTGGCGAGACGATTTGCGTTGGCGATGTCAAACGCGATCAACGCCACGATGGCAGCGTCGATGAGATGACTGGCTTTGCGACGCGCTCGATTTTGGCAGTGCCATTGCAGACTCGTTGCATTACCTTTGGCCGCGAACGTGCACAATCTGAGGAGCATCTGATTGGGTGCATCGAGGTTTTGAACAAACGCGCTGGTCGGTTTGATGCCGATGATACCTTGTTGTTGCAAACCTTGGCCCGTCAAGCAGCGACAGTGCTAGAAATTGCCGATTTGTATGCCGATGTTAACGAGCTGTTTTTGGATGTTATTCAAGCGCTGACGGCAGCGATCGATGCCAAAGACCCGTATACCGAAGGCCATTCCATGCGGGTTTCGGAATTTGCAGTGGCGATTGCTGAAGAGTTGGAGCTAGACCCAAGCTTTATTCATCATCTGCGGATTGGCGCAATTTTGCACGATGTTGGCAAAATTGGCATTAGCGATGGGGTGCTGAAAAAGCCTGGACGTTTGACCGACGCTGAATTTGGCGAGATGAAATCGCATCCAGAAATTGGCGAACGGATTCTCGGCCATATTCGCATGTTGCAAACTGAGTTGCCAGTGATCATTCAGCATCACGAGCGGCTTGATGGCAGTGGCTATCCGTATGGCTTAGCCCGAGGCCAAATTTCGCTCGGCGGGCGGATTGTAGCCGTCGCCGATGCCTTTGATGCTATGACCTCTGACCGACCGTATCGCAGAGGCTTACCAATTGAAGAAGCGTTTCGGCGTTTGCGCGCAGGAGCCGACACAGAGTTTGATGCAGTCTGTGTTGAAGCGCTCTGGCAAGCAATAAATCGTGGGCGAGTTCGTTCGCAACGCCTGCGTGATGATAGCGGCGAGCATCGGATTATCAACGATGTCGCGCCATTTCGTACTCCCCTAACACCATCGGCTTGAGCAGGCTGGGTCATTCGGGCATTTGCGCGGGCTAATGGTGGGGTTGGTTGTCAGCAGATTGCTGCTTGACATAGATTTAGTCTGATGAAAGGAAAACTCGCACTTTGCGCGAGTTGTAATAGATATGCCATTCCAACGCCCAAAACGCCGTAGCCCAGAGCGCGGCCCGCAATCAAACTCACGTCCTGCGCGGCCAGGCCGACCTGGCGCACGCTCCAATCAAGCGCCTGCTCGTGGCCCACGCCATGATTCCGCTGGCCGCCCAAGTGGTGCGCCAAGCCGTGGCCCACGCCATGATCCTGCTGGCCGCCCAACTGGCGCGCCAACACCCGCCGGCGCACCACGTCGCCGTGCCTTTGTGCACCTGCCAACCGTTGATATGAGCCGCCCGTTGTTTGCGGTGCAAACGCAACCAGGGGTTGGCCAATTGTTGTTGGCTGAAATTAATGCCACCTTGCAAAAACCAATGTTGGTTGCTCAGCGCCATGTCACCCAAAAAGATGATATGTTGCTGTTTCACACCGACACCAACTCCAAAGAATTGTTTAATTTGCGCGCTGCCGAAGATTTATTTGTGGTAGCGGCGCGGGCCTTCAATATTGCTCCCGATCAAGGCGGCTTGAAGCAAATTCATGCTTCGGTCAAAAATAGTATGCTAGTGCCAACTGCGCTGCGGGTTTTCACCCTCAACGGCGGGCGCACGCCCAAAATCACCACCTTTCGGGTGGTTACGCGGGTAACTGGCAAACAAGATTTTGCCCGTAAAGCCGTGGGTATCGCCGTGGCCGATGCGGTGCGCGATTCGTGGCCAGGCCGCTGGAAATTGGTCGAAGAAGAAGCTGATGTTGAAGTATGGGTTACGCTGTTTGGCAGCGAAATCATTGTAGCGATTCGGCTTTCGACTGGCGGCATGCGTCATCGCATTAACCGAATTGTCGATCGGCCTGCGGCGTTGCGGCCTGCAATTGCTGCGGCGATGGTTCGGCTTTCCAATCCCCAACCAAACGATGTATTTTTAGATGCCATGGCTGGCACAGGTACGATCATTGCTGAACGGGCAGCAGTTGGGCCGTTTGAGCGGCTGATTGCTGGCGATAAAAGCCGTGAAGCCGTCAAAGCCTTGAGCCGAAATCTGGCAAGTGTCGGCGGCGATTTAGCAATTCGCCGTTTAGATGCAACTGACTTACCATTCCAACCAGGCGAAATCAACAAACTCGTCACCAATTTGCCCTTTGGTAAACAAGTCAACAATATCGATGAATTGCATCAATTGTATTCAGGGGTGTGTGCTGAATGGGCGCGAATTGTTGCGCCTGGTGGCATCATCGTCGCGCTAGCCGCCGAAATCGATGTGCTACGCGAAAAGATCAATGCCACCCCTGAATTACGAGTTCGTGGTACGTTCCCAATCGCTGTGTTGGGCCAAACTGCCACGATTGTGCAACTTGAACGTCGTAGAATGTAGCGATGGTTGCCCTTGGGCAGCGATGGCGAAAGAGGTATAGCTATGGAAAAACCAATTGTGGCGATTGTTGGCCGACCGAATGTTGGCAAATCGACCTTGTTTAATAAGCTGATTGGCGAGCGCCGGGCAATTATTGCCGACGAAGCTGGCACAACCCGCGACCGCCAATATGGCGAAACGATTTGGAATGGCCGCGTCTTTACGATTGTCGATACTGCTGGTTTGTTGGTTGGCGATGACGACCCCAACTTGCCGTTGGCCGAAATTGTGCGCCGCACCCACCAACAAGCGCAACTGGCTATCGATGAAGCCGATGTCATTGTATTTATGGTCGACGTGCGCGAAGGTTTGATCGCTGCTGATGAAGAAGTGGCTGCCTTGTTGCGCCGCAGCAGCAAGCCCGTCGTTTTGGGCGTAAACAAAGCCGATACCGAAGATCGCCGCCAAAATGCGGTTGAATTCTACAACCTTGGTTTGGGCGACCCAATTGCGTTGAGCGCCTATCACGGCACTGGCTCAGGCGATTTGCTTGATGAGATCGTAAACAATTTGCCTGCTGGCCAAGAAGAGGAAGAAGACGACAATTCGCTGAAAATTGCGATTGTCGGGCGGCCAAACGTCGGTAAATCAAGCTTGCTGAATAAATTGGTCGGCGAAGAACGGGTCGTTGTCAGCAATATTCCTGGCACAACTCGCGATTCAATCGATACTAAATTGACCTATAAAGGCACGCCAATTACCTTGATCGATACCGCTGGGATTCGGCGGCGGGGTTCGATTGAGCAAGGGATTGAACGCTACAGCGTGTTGCGCACGATGAAAGCGATCGAGCGTTGCCAAATTGCCTTGCTGTTGATCGATGCCAAAGAAGGCCCAACCGCCCAAGATACCCACGTGGCTGGCATGGTTTTGGAGGCCAACAAAGGCTTGGCGATTATTGTCAATAAATGGGACTTGATCGATAAAGCCAAATTTAGCTACGAAGATGCCAAAACCACCATGTCGGAAGTATTTCACTTTGCGCCATACGCACCAATTGAGTTTATCTCGGCCAAAACTGGCCAGCGTGCAACCAAAGTGCTCGATATTGCCCAAACTATCCAGAGCGAACGCGCCAAACGGATTAGCACCTCGGATATTAACAACCTGTTGCGGGCGGCGGTGCGTGAACACCCACCAACAGCTATGCACAAAGGCGCACACTTACGCTTGTTCTACGCGACTCAAGCGCAGGCCGAGCCACCAGTCTTCTTATTCTTCTCGAATGCGCCTGAGCAAGTGCACTTTGGCTACAAGCGCTACCTCGAAAACCGCATTCGCGAGCAATATGGCTTTATTGGCACGCCAATTATTTTGGTGTTCAAAGGCCGCGAAGAAGAGCAAACAGTCTCGGTTTCTGGCAAACGCTAAGTTTCGTAACGCTGAACTAATCCAAAAAGCACTTCAATCAATCACGATTGAGGTGCTTTTATGTTGTAGGTTGGTAAAACCACTTTTGCTGCTGGCAACGATAGAGTGTAAAAACTGCAATGATTGGGGGTAAAATAAAGGTAATCGCATTGATAAACGATAAGATCGTGGCTGGTTCTAGAATATTTTCAATTGTTTGTTGATTAACCGAGATAATTTGTTCAATTAACGGAGTACGAAATGAGCTTGAAAATAGATTATCAAATACTATGATTATGATAAGATGAATTTCAATTGAAAAGAATAGCATGTAGAGATAATGATATATTTTTATCGATGATAATTTACGCTTTAGAAACACTAGTATTGCTGTATAAATTAACGAAGGTATGCTCAGAAACATAGCAATAACAATAAATAATCGAATAATAATTGAAGTATGATTGTTGAACGAAACTAGAAAGGATATGCTTAAGTAGATGAGAAAGGCAATCAATGCATACAACAAAGCTTTTTTAATTCCAAACCAAACTATTTTAGCTAATGGAATCGATGCTGAAGGAATTGTATACATTAGCTGCTCCTGTTTACTCGGTTCTGGGCAAAATCAGGGCTTCTTCGCGGCCATACAACCACCAAGCCCACAAGGCAGTAATTAGCCCCAAACTGCCAAGCATAAGCACATTCCAATGGCGCTCAGCCAGCAATACCTGAAAAGCAGCATGGCTATCTAAGGGGAAGAAAAGATATTGCTTAATTTGCTCAAGCCGCGTGCGCTGCTTCATGACCATTGGCAACCACCAAAATGGCGCAACCCATTGGCTCAAGAGAATAAATGAAATCAACATTGCGCCAATCAGGCTGTAGCGGGTGATGCGGGTCATCCAATGGCCGAGGCTGAGCGCGCTAAACATCAACAAATTGCTATAGCCAAAAATCAACCAATCGTTGGCCACAAGCCATGTGCAGAGCATTGCAACCAGCCAACTTGGCCCAATGATCAGGCAGCTACGCATCCACCACAAGCGCCGAATGCCAAGGCCAGTCGCGGCACTTAGTTCAATAGTTGGATCGTCGATTAAGCAGCCAACACTCAGCCAGGCGATAATGGTTGGCATAATTGCTTGGACAACAAGCATTGCATTGTGATAGCTGGCGGTCAGCGCCCACAGGGCCAAGCTGGTCGTAATGCTTAAACTGCTGATCCAGCGCCAACGCACGATTCGCGCTTGTAAACGCCAAAGCGTCAAGGGTTGGCGCAGGCTGGGGTTACGATTTAGGCGCTGGCTTGTTGCATCATCCATAGGTAGGCTTCCTCTAGGCCAACGCTGCTGGCTGGTTTGGCGTTGCTGCCTGCTGGCGGCTGGCCGACAATTCGATAATGGTAGCCTTGCTCGTCGTTGCTGCTGCTGACAATTGCCAATTGTTGATCGTAGAGCGGGGTTGGGCTGGTAATTTCCCAGCTTACTTGCGCTGCGCGGGCCTGCTCCAACAGCTCGTTCAAGCCGCCTGCATATAAAATGGTTTTTTTGAGCATAATCACTTGGCGGCAGGTTTGCACAATATCCTCAACAATGTGGGTCGAGAAAATCACCAAGCGCTGGTTGCCCAGCCCTGCCAAGAGATGGCGAAAGCGCAGCCGCTCCTCTGGGTCTAAGCCAGCGGTTGGCTCATCGACAATCAACACTTTGGGATCATTCACGATTGCTTGGGCGATGCCAAGTCGCCGTTGCATGCCGCCTGAGAGTTGGCGGGTTGCTTTATTGGCATGGTCGCTGAGTCCAACATACTGAATGCTACGTTCGACCGCCGCTTTGCGCTCAGTGGCAGCGTGCATGCCCTTGAGTTGGGCGATGTAATCGACAAATTCGCTGCATGTCCAAGTTGGGTAAAAGGCAGGATGTTGGGGCACATAGCCAAGTTGTTGGCGCAGTTGAGCCAATTGTTCAGGCTGGGCTAAATCGCAACCTGCGAGGCTGGCGCGGCCTTGCGAAGGCTGCAAAAAGCCCGTCAAAACCCGAATTAAGGTCGTTTTGCCTGCGCCATTTGGCCCAAGCAAGCCAATCATGCCGCCTTCAAGCTGCACATTTAATTGCTCAAGTGCTTGGTATTTACCATAATGCTTAGAGATATTCTCAAGCTGGATTAAACTCATCGCTCACCTTCCTTAGAACACGCTTGCTGGATTATACATGTGGAGCATGGCTACAAATTGCTGATAGCCAAGATACAAACTCAAGCAACTCAGCGCGAGGCCCAGCCCAAGCCAAGCTGGTTTGATGTGCAGTGGCTCAGCGGTTTTGCGCCACATGCACTTCGCCAGATAGCCAAACCAACCTAAGCCGGCCAAGCCAAGGCTGGGCAAAATCCAAGGAATCGGGTCAGCCCATGCATATAAAAACACATTGGTGCTGGGAATAATTGCCAACCAGCGCAACGGATAAAAGCCTGAGGTAATTGTTCCGATCAGAATATTTTGCCTAAGCAAAATAACAAAGGCAAAAATGTATAACCAATAGCCAATTGCGGTGATTAAACCCAACCTGTAATAATTTCGCACGCATAATAACAATACGAAGATAGGCAACATGCTAAAGAAGGTTTTGAGCCATAATTGCCATGGAAAGCGCATTGAAATAGTTATATGTTCACCGTTATGATGCAGAACAGCGCCAATATAACCATTACTGCCATGCAAGAACATTACAATTTCACAGAGTCCAATAATAATCAGGGTAGCAATACTATAGGCCAATAAGCGACCAATGCTATAATTCACCAGATTATAGCGCGTACTCCATACTGTTTCACGCACTTGCAGATCACACTTGCTTTCGTGCACAAACACAATAGCTAAACATGCACAAGATTGAGTAAATAGGGTATACATAATATCGCCATTTAACCCAAGGAAGTTACTAAATACGATTAATAAGGGTAAGATGACCCATAAAAAACGATTACGGCTGATATTCCGCAGTGAACCAAGGCAAAAAGTTTGGATTAGATTCATCAATTATTACCTTATCAATTGATACTGCTGCAACATATCTTTAAATAAGATCTCACCGGTAACGAAACAAATGAGACCTCCGATTGCTAATCCTAGCATTAACGGCTTAGAAAATGATACTGGTAAGCGCTTCTTATATCGATAATCGAGCCAAAAGCAATAGCTTGAAAATAATATGAGTACCAACCCAAGGGTTGGTAGTAGCCAATACTGAGTTGCAGCCCAGTAAAATTGATGAACATTAAAACTTGGGATGAAATTTAATATTTTGAGTGGATTACTTGAATTTCCTAATAATAAATTACGTAAATAACCACGTATTGCTATCCCAATGAATGAAAATAGCCAATAACTAATAGCAATAAATATACTTAATCTGGGTTTATTTCGCAGCCATACTAAACCAGTTAGTATAATCGAATTTGCTGCAAATACTTTACTCATTAATGGCCAAGGATTTTGGCTGAAAACTCGCAAGTAAACTCCATTAATCGTAAATCCTGCACTTTGACCATCTGAAAATGGAAAGGTCGCACCCCAACATAATAATAGAATACAGATTGTAGCGATAAGGTAGGAAATTAATTGTCCAGTTATTAATTGAACTGTATTATAATTTGTGCTAACAATTTGTTCTTCAATTTTTTGAATATATCGATTTTCCTGCGCAAATATAACTATGAGACAAGCACTGGTTGAAAACATTAATATTGATAATAGTTCTGCTCCAAAGCGTTTATCAAGAAATCCGCCGAAAGCTATTAAGAGCGGAATCATAATTCGAATAAATCGGCTTTTCCAAATCGTTCTTAATGAACCTTGAATTGTTGGAATTAATTTTTTCATATAGTATTATCTGGTCGATGTATGGATTTAAACATACATCGACCAATTTAAATTCCTATGGATGATTTACCGTACTATTTGTATTTTTTACTTCATTAGGATTTGACCAAGTATGACTAGCTGATACAGCCGCTGTATGTAATCCATTTGCATCCCATACACTACATTCATCATAGGCTTCGCCATGAGCGGTTGACGTTGAATCATTAAACGAACATGATCCGCCACTTGGCCCAAAAACATTCATATGCCCATTGACTGTAAGACCACGAGCATAATTATAATTTTGAACGCCAGTTCTGCCTCCACCTACTACTCGTGCTGGCCATGCGCGCCATGAGCCGCTACTATGGTGTGTTGACGGGTTAACTGCCGCTGCAAACGCCTCTCCTGCATTAGCCGCACCTAAAACGATTGCTAATGCAATAATCCCTCGACTGATAAACTTAACCATGATTCTTCACTCCTGATAAGATAATCATTAATTTATGATAGTAATAATTATTTTATTTGTCAAGAGTTAAAAATTTATCCCTAAAGTATTATATATTTTGAATTAAATGCAAAATAAATACCTAATTGGTATATAAACAACTACTATTTTAAATTGCAATCGGATATAAATACTTGTGTGTTTGTGTATCCTCTGAAGTACTGAATTATTGGGAATAACAAAATAAACCAAATAATTATTTGGAATGAGGCGAGGGATTGAATGATGAAGGAGTTTGATGGATGATTATGTGGAATAATCAACGGGCTTCTCTCGCAGCCAACTGTTGCCCACGATTATAATGAAATTAGTTTGCCTGTCAAGCAATTACCGTGCTGCTGATTAATATGGTGTAATCAGCAGCACAATTTAGTTAGCTATTTAGCTTTATTTACGGAAATTATTAATCTATTCCAAGTAATTTGTAATCCCCTCACCCCAACCCCTCTCCCACTGCACGCGGGCGAGGGGCTTTGGATTGGTGGGTTACAGTAGGTCTGTGATGAAATTGAAACCTTGTGGGTTTGGTTCGCGCAGTAGCGCAGAACGAGTATCCACTGCACGTGGGCGAAGGGCTTTGGATTAGGTGGTTTTGGCCTGATTTCTTGGTTGCCCAATCGTACTACCCCTCACCCGCGCATGGGCGAGGGGCTTCTCAATGCTGCACGTAATTAGGCTAATTCGCCAAGTAGGCCTCGCGAGATGACCATGCGCAGAATTTCCGAGGTGCCTTCGCCAATCGTCAGCAAACGGGTATCGCGATAGTAGCGCTCAACCGGATATTCGCTGCTATAGCCGTAGCCGCCAAAGATTTGCACCGCGTTGCGGCAGGCCCGTTCTGAAGCTTCTGAGGCGTAGAGCTTGGCAATCGCTGCTTCGCGAGTGAATGGCTTGCCGTTTTCTTTGAGCCAAGCGGCGCGTAAAATCAGCAAGCGAGCAGCTTCCAGCTCGGTATCCATATCGGCCAGCATATTGCTAATCGATTGATAGCTGCCAATCGCATGGCCAAAGGCTTGGCGCTCACGGGCATAGCTGACTGCTGCTTCCATGGCCGCAACGCCTAGGCCAATTGCCATTGCGCCAATCGAAATCCGCCCGCCATCAAGCACTTTGAGGAACTGCACAAAGCCATCGCCCTCGGCTCCAAGCAAGTTTTCGGCTGGCACGCGCACATTATCAAAGGTGATGGCGTGGGTATTCGAGCCACGCAAACCCATTTTATGCTCAGGGCTGCCAAAATGTACGCCAGGCGTGCCTTGGGGAATGATGATTGCGCTGATGCCACGTTTGCCACGATCTTTATTGGTGATTGCAGTAACAATTAAGTGGCCAGCTTCGGCAGCGTTGGTGATCCACATTTTTGCGCCGTTGATCACCCATTCGTTGCCTTCGCGCACGGCGGTGGTGCGGGTCGAGCCTGCATCTGAGCCTGCATGTGGCTCGGTTAGGCCAAACGCGCCAAGGTAGCGACCTTCGGCGGCAGGCCGCAAAAATTGTTGTTTTTGTTGATCGTTGCCAAACATGGCAATTGGGGCGCTGCCTAAACCAACGTGGGCCGCATACGAAAGTGCGGTCGAGCCACAGCAGCGGGCAATCTCCTCGACGGCGAGGGCTGCACTAATCGCGTCGGCTCCTGCGCCGCCTAATTCTTCGGCAAAAGGCAAGCCCATGAGGCCAGTATCGGCCATTTTTTTCCATGTCGAGGCCGGAATTTGGGCTTTTTCATCAACCTCTTTGGCTTTGGGCAATAACTCACGCTCAGCAAATTCACGTACCGTTTGACGCAGTTCTTGCTGTTCTTGGGTTAACTGGAAATCCATCGAGCATATCTCCTATGATGTTGGTCGGCTTCGTTGCCTCCCTGTAGTATACCAAGAAGTTAGTAGAAGGATGAAGGATGAGGGATGAAGGATGAAATTTAACCACGAAGGACACGAAGGTTTCTAAACCTTGTATTCTTACAATATCCCCAAACTTATTTTTGATTTCTGACTTTTGATTTTTGCTTTCATCCTTCATAATTCATAATTCATCCTTTTAATTAGGTTTCCTCATCGATAAAAGCCACATGGCGAAAGGTGGTTTGGTCTTCGATGCTGGCCCCGAGTGCGCCGACGATCAGGCCAATCACGGTGACGGTGCCAGCTAAGGCCAGATTATGCTCCAACGAAAGCGTGGCAAAATCGGTCCAGCGCTCGGCTAGCTCATTGGGCACAACCCAAATCACCAGCATTGCCGCGCTGATCAGCAGCAGCACCATTGAAAGCATTGCGCCTAAAATCGTCAGGATAATTGCAAAATCGGTCACGACGACTTGCTCGGTTAGCCGAAAGCGGGTGCGCCGCGTCAGCAGGCGTTGGCGGGTAACGACGAAGGTTGTGGTGGCGGCAATTGTAATTGCCAACGCTCCAGCAACTTCATCGAACGGCAAGCGCACCCCAACATCCCATACCTCGGCGGTAAACAGCAAAATCAGCAAGGTTGATAAGGCTGCGCCAGTGAATTTGGTCAGGTGCCAGACCAAAATCCATGGCCGATTACGCACGACTGCCGCCAGAATTTCGCGACCTGAACGGGCCAGCACCCGCAAGGTAAAAAAGAAGGGATTGCGCGATGATTCGCCGGTTTCTTCAACTCGCAAATCAGCAACTTCGGTCAGCGATTCGAGCATCCATTCGCGCTCCTCGCTGCTGAAATCCTGCACCGCATCGAGATCTTCGGGCACGCGCGGCACACTCATTGGGCTACTTGGCTCGTCGCTATGCGGCAAGGCCAATAAATCGCCAAGTAAATGTAAAAATAAGGCCCAAATGCGCTTGCTGAGCACCAATTCGCGCTCAGCCTTGCGCACCATCGACCGTTGAGCGGTTGGGTCGAGCCGCGCTGTAGAAATGGCGGCTGCATCGAGGCCGCTAGCTGGCGTGCCCAAGGTGTATTGCTTGCTCAAGGCATGCAAATCGGTGGCGGTGAAGGCGACCGCAAAATCCCAGCCTTTGGTCAAGCGTTCGGTCACCGCCATATCGATTAAGCGAATTGGTTCGGCCAAAACATCGCCCGGGTCGGGGTCGGGGCGCACGACGATTGGCAAACGCCACGAAAATTCGGGCCAGCATTGGCGCAAATAATCGCGGGTTTGCTCGCGGGCTGTCCGAATTGCGCCCTCGTCGATTTTTTCGAAGGTGCCGATCAGCACCCAGCCAATTTCGACCAACGGGCGTTTGGGTGCTTGGGCTTCGCGCGGTGAGTTCCACAGATATTCAGCTTGATCAACTGTCGCGATCTGCGGTTCACTCATTCAGCACGCTCCCATGCTTGGGCCATCGCAATTTTGCTCAGCCGATCTTTATACACCAGCCACAGCAATACATCACCAGGCTTGGCATCTTTCGTTAACTCGGCGAAGGCGTTATCGTCGCCTTCAAGCTCGGTGATTGCGCTTGGATCTAGGCCCGCAGCGCTGGCAGCGGCGATCATCAATGGCTCCAACGTGCCTGGCTCGCGTCCGCGCAAAAACCAAGGATCGCGTTTGATCACCAAACGATCGACATGTTGCGCGATAATCGTCATTTGCTCTTGAATTTGCTGATCGGTGCGATCGCCGGTGCCACTAAACACCATGGCAATTTGGCCATCGGCTGCGCTCAATGGCTCGGCACTGGCCAACAACACGCGCAGGCCATCGCTGTTGTGCGCGTAATCGATCAACAAGGTGATGCCATCACGCTGAAATTGATTCAAGCGGCCTGGATTGTGCTCAGCATTTGGTCGAAATCCAGCGAGGCCAAGCGCAATCTGGCCTGCACTTAATCCAAATGCGTGCAAGGCTGCTGCTGCTGCCAAGGCGTTGGCAATATTGTGCTGAGCCACGCCGCCAAAACTTAATGGCAATTCAGCCACAGCAATTAATGGTTGAATGTGGCCTGCGCTGGCAAGCATCAATTGATCTGCTGCCAGAAACAAACAGCTGTGTTGGGCTTGCTGCGCTTGGAGAATCAACGGATTGTTGGCCTGCAAACTAAACCAAATAATCGGCGCAGGCGCTTGGGGCGCAACCACCTCTATCAATACCTGATCATCAGCATTCAAAATGACAGCTTTTTGGGCTGCTCGCACAATCGTGGCCTTGAAATGGGCCATTTCGGCGACTGTCGCCAAGCCGCGATCAGGCAAATGATCGTCGGCAACATTGGTCAAAACCGCAATATCACAATGATCGAAGGCAATGCCACGGCGCAATAAACCACCACGCGCGGTTTCGAGCACCGCCACCTCAACTGTTGGCTGACTGAGTACCAGTTGCGCCCCGCCAAAGCCTGTCCAATCGCCATGCTCAATCGCCTGATTATTGATCCACACGCCGTCAGTGTCGGTGCGACCGGTCTGGTAGCCAGCGGTGCGCAGGGTAAAATCGATTAAGCGAGTGGTGGTAGTTTTGCCGTTGGTGCCGCTAATGGCGATAATCGGCAAGGCTTGATAGGTCGTTTGGTCGAATTGGGCGGCGTTTTGGCTATGCACGCCGTAGCCAACCAGCCAGCGATCATCAGCGCGCCACACTGGCAAATGTTGTTCACGCAAGGGTTGCAAGGTACTTGGCACTTGTTCTCTGGCAAGCATGGCCTGAATCTCGGCGGTACTGGCGGCCTCGGCAGTGCCCGCGACCTGTTCAAGCAGCAGCGCCAAACTTTCAGGCGTTGTGGTTGCCCACGTGATGGCAAATTCACCAAGGCTTGGGTGTTGTTGAATGACTGGCTCAGCAGCCTTGATGTCTGTACTGCTGAGCGCATAGGCTACCTGATCGAGCCAAACCTGAATTTCAGCCAGATTTCCGACAAGCCGAACTAAAGCTACCGGGGCATGGGCATAGCCATTTGGCCCTTCAAGGGCGCGAATATCACGAAATTCCAGCATAGGCCACCAACCTTAATCCAGCACGAATGTAGGCTTAATGGTACATGGACAGCCCAAAAAAGCAATTGCGCCCGTTACTCGCCGCCAAGCTCGCGCGCCCGCCGATAGGCCGCCCAAACCCCATCGGCCAAGACGGTGCGCAACCGACCTTTTTCAAGCTCGTAGAGCGCGGCGGCGGTTGTGCCACCAGGCGAGGTGACCATATTACGCAACTCGGCAACGTGCTTGCCCGATTGCGCCGAGTAGCGCACCGCGCCGATCACCGTTTGCTCGACCAGTTGGGCGGCGATGCGGCGAGGAAAACCCATATGCACCCCTGCATCGATCAAGGCTTCCATCACCATAAAAACATAGGCTGGGCCTGTGCCAGATAAGGCTGTGGCCATATCCATAAATTTTTCATCTTCGACCTCAACTTCCTCGCCAATTGCACTGAGCACAATTTTGGCCCAGCCCCGGCGAGCCTGATCAAGGCCTTTGCTGGCGGTCCAAACCGTAATCCCTTCAGCAATTTGGGCTGGAGTGTTGGGCATCGAACGGGCAATGGCGCTATGGCCGGTGGCTTCGGCAATTTGGCGCATTTTCACGCCCGCCAGTACCGAAACAATCAGATCATCGCTTTGAAACGCGCCATTGAGTTGGGGCAGCACTTGCTCGGTCATTTGAGGCTTGATGCCCAAAATCACGACGTTGCCCCAAGTTGCGGCCTCGCGGTTATCGCCAGTGGTGGCAATACCCCAGCGTTGCGATAATTCGCGCCGTCGCTCAGGGCGTGGCGTGGCAGCTAAAACTTGGGTTGGTTGTACTAATTCTGCTTGCAATAAACCACCGATAACGGCCTCGCCCATTGTGCCTGTGCCAATAACTGCAATATTGAGGTTGGTTAACATGGTCGGTTATTCTCCATGAGTAGTTGATTGTTCACAGGCTGCATTGCCTAGCCGCCACACTGCGGCAATGTTCGTTTTGATTCCCGAAGTGGACGAAGGATGGAAACCGCGAAGAACGCGAAGGCCACGAAGGCCACGAAGGTTAAGTTTTTTGGCCACAGATTTTTAGGATTGGATTCTTGCTAGCCCAAAGCCTAGAGCCTAGCCCCTGAACCCTAGCCCCTTCATCCCTCATCCCTCATCCTTCATCCTTTTCAACTCTGCGCCGCTGCGTTAAAAATTGATCCAAGAAGGATTCGAAAACCGCGAAGAACGCGAAGGCCACGAAGGTTAAGTTTTTTGGCCACAGATTGGCACAGATTTTTAGAATTAGGTTCTTGCTAGCCCAAAGCCTTGAACATTTTTAGCCACGAATTGCCCGAATTGCACGAATGATGTTCCGATAGCCCAAAGCCTCCAGCCCATAGCCATTATTCCTCTGCACCTCTGCGTTAAAACTGGCCCCTGAAGCCTGCTTTTGATTTTTGACTTCTGCCTTTTGACTTCATCCCTCATCCTTTGTTCTATGCTCTATGTTCTATGTTCTTAACCGTCGTTACCACCTCATCAAGCCCAATCGTATCGACCACACCCGTTGCGCGGTTGCGCAGCTCAACCACCTGTTGTTTGAGGCCGCGTTCGCCAACCGTGAGCCGCCATGGCATGCCAAGTAAATCTGCGTCGTTAAATTTCACGCCCGCCGATTCGTTGCGGTCGTCGTAGAGCACGCTCACGCCAGCAGCATTCAATTGTTCATACAGCTGATTGGCGGCATCGCTGACCGTGGCACTTGCCCCAAGTTGCACCAAATGCAGATCAAACGGCGCAACGCTGGCTGGCCAAACGATACCTTTTTCGTCGTGATGTTGCTCGATAATCACCTGCAACAAGCGTTCGAGACCAATGCCATACGAACCCATGACGATTGGCTGGGCTTGGCCTTGTGGATCAAGATAGGTTGCGCCAAGCGCTTCGGTGTAGCGCGTGCCTAATTTGAAAATATGGCCAATTTCGATCCCGCGCTCCAAACTTAGGCTTGCGCCACAGCTTGGACAGGCATCGCCAGCCTCAACATTGGCAATATCGGCGACGATTGTTGCTTGCCAATCGCGGCCATACACTACGTTTTGCAGATGATAGCCGCTACGATTTGCGCCCGCAACCAAGCCACCAACTCCAACGACCGAATGATCGGCGATCACAGTGACGTTGGTTAGGCCGACTGGTGAGGCGTATCCTGCGACCGCGCCAACGGCGCTAATTTGCTCAAGGGTGGCTGCTTCCAATGCCGAAACGCCTGCCGCCGCTCGCAATTTAATTTCGTTGACTTCGCGATCGCCACGCACAACGACGAAGATCAAGCCTTTTTCTGAGTTGAAAAAGACCGCTTTGGCAGTTTGGGCTTCGCTAATCTGCAAAAATGTCGCTAATTCTGCAATCGTGGTGCAGGCTGGCGTAGCAATTTCGCTCATGGCTGGCACAATTTCGTTGGTTGCAGCAGCTTGGCCGCGCACCGCGACCTCGCTATTGGCGGCGTAATTGCAGTTTTGGCAAACTACCAGCGTATCTTCGCCGCTGCCCGAAAAGGCCATATATTCGCGTGGTTCGCGTCCGCCCATCTCGCCGCCATCGGCTTCAACTGCGGTGAAGCGCACGCCGCAGCGTTCGAAGATCGTTTCGAAGGCCAAGGCAACCCGATCATACACTGCGTCCAAGCCAGCCCAATCTGCATCGAGCGAGTAGGCATCGAGCATAGTGAATTCGCGCAGCCGCAACAAACCGCCGCGCACCCGTAATTCGTCGCGATATTTGGTGTGAATTTGATAAAGCAAGCTTGGCAATTGGCGATACGAATCGACCTCGCGGCGAGCTAGTTCGGCCACAGCTTCTTCATGAGTTGGCGCAAACAACAACGCTTGCTGATTCCGATTCTCGAAGCGCAACATCGCCTCGCCATATTGGGCATAACGTCCGGTTTGTTGCCATAAACTGGCGGCATGCACGACTGGCGTGCGAAATTCGCCAGCGCCAATTGCTGCCAATTCGGCGTGCATCAGCGCTTCGATGCGGCGAAAAACCCGCATGCCGAGTGGCAACAGCGCCATGCCACCAGCTAATAATTGACGGGCCAAGCCAGCACGCAAAATTAATTGATGGGCCGTTAATTCAGCTTCGCTTGGAGCCTCGCGCAATGTGCGCCCGAAACTACTACTCATTCGCATAACCGACCTCCTTGGAGCAATAAAAAAAACCGTCCCTAGATGCTGTTGCATCTAGGGACGGCTAAAAAACCGCGGTACCACCCTAGTTGAAGCTCAGATGAGCCTCCCCTTGGTCGTCAACCAGTGAATTGACGTGTCGTGATCTCGGCGACAAACCCGACCAACCTTGTTTGGGTGTGGCATGCACACTTGGTTCGGCGGTAACTCTGGGGTGGGTTTGCGTAGCCTAGTCCATTTCGAGCTTGCACCATCCTCGAATCGCTGGTTGGCTATTGCTGCGCTACTAATCCCCATCAACGTTTGCTATCAACTTTGTGGCTGCAACTCTATCATAGCTTATGCAAACCTGTCAATCGGGCAATCATATTCGGATGCTCAAAAATCACCCTTGCAATAACGAGCTATGCGCTTATAATCAAGCAGATTGAGTAGAATTGAGGGCGACACTCCGAATTTCCCCCTGCATTTTAGCCAAAGTTCCCCTCCTCGTTATGAGGTTTCATGCCATGCCCGCTTCCATTGTGCAGATCAAGTACGATGTTGTTGATGCGATTATCGTTCGTTTCCAAAAACTGCATGAGCAGAGCCAAACCATTCAAGCCAGTGTATGCCAAACGATAAACTCGTTACAAGCTGGTCAATGGCAAGGCAGTGCTGCCAACGCCTGTTTTCAAGAATTTGAGCATGTGGTTAATCCGGCTTTTCAGCGCTTGTTGCATGCGTTGCAAGGTAGTGTTGAAACTACCAAGGCCATTCGGCAAATCATGGCCGATGCTGAGGCTGAAGCCGCTGCCCTGTTTCGCGACGATTTTGGCGCAGTTGCTTTAGGTGGTAATCGGGCGATGTTTGTTCAAGAAGGTGGTGGCGCAACCCCAACTCCAACTCCGCCAGAACCACCTTTGAAACTACCATTCTTGCAAAAATTGATTGATTTTATACTCAAAGCTACAGAGATTTGGCGCAACGATCGGGCTGATGGGGTGCAAGTCAATGCTGATGGATCGGTCAGTTATGCCGATGCCACCTTGATTTTTGAGGATATGGCCGATGAAACCGACATCCCCTTCCAATTTCCATATGATGGTTGCTATGCCCGCGCTTATCTTATGGGAAATAGGATGGTGGAGCGCTATCCATTGAATCAAGAACATATTTCAAAAGTCTTTATCTTTGATACTGTTCTTGGTGATGAATTGAACGAATTACGTATCGATCAGCAATTTCAATATGATGGTTTTGGCCCTGTTGAATGGGATTATCATGTCGCACCAAGCATTATGGTTCGTGATTCACAAGGAAATCTACAACCTATGATCATCGATCCATCATTATTTGATCATCCCGTAACAATTGAAGAATGGAAACAAAGTATGAACTTCCCCAATGCTACTATTGATATTCGTGGTTTTTCATGGTATGCCCCGAATTGGGAGGTTACTCCAGAAAATCAAGCACAAACTGATGCAATCACCCAAGATCGAATGCAAACTTATATGGATGTCTGTAAAGAAGAAGGGCATTGCCAATGAAATACCTTTATCCATTGATTATTATTTCAATATTGGCTATAACTAGCTGTCAATCTAGAAACTCTAGTACTATTCAGGAGGATTCTATGTTTCAAATATTCATTTTTAGTGAAACCAAAGAACTTCGTCAGATGCATCATCAGGATTTATTGAATATAGCATTATCTGATGCTTCATTCATAATTAATGAAAATAATCTTCTATCCTATGATTGGACTAATCAACAGATTAATATTGACAAAACAACCGTAAGTGATTCAGATCAAAAACGCTTATTAAGCGATGCCTATTTTGTGGTTGTGTTTAATCAACAACCGATTATTGCTGGCAAACGAATTCTGGAATTTTCCCCAATCTCATATGCATATCCCGTTTTATCAATTCTGGCTAATTCATATCAACCAAATCAGCCAATTCAATATGCCTTGCGGAATAATAGCTTAGGGGTAAATCAAGCGCCATACCCATTTCTCAATGCTGATCCTGTAATTGCTGAGGCAGTTAAAAACCATTTGCGTCAACTTGGTAAGTTGGTTGAGTAACGGAGGTGTGCAATGCGTTGGTTGAGCTATTGTTGGGCGCTGATCGTGCTATTTAGCTGCACGCAAGCAGATCAAACGCCACCCACAGCGCAGCAATTTGCGATCTATATTTTTAATCAAGATGCTGTGCCAGGGCTTGGGCCAACCGCCGAAACTGCATGGCAGATCTTACAAGTCGTGCCGTTAGAACAGGCAGCATTTACCGTAACCGAAGAGCTATTGCTCAGCTATCATTGGCCCACCCAAACGATTACCTTTACGAATCCATGGGGCCAAACCAGTATAGATGCACCTTTTTATATGGTTGGCGGTGATGGTGCATTTGTGGTGGTCTATGCTGGCCAGCGCTTGTTTGGCGGCAAGGTCGTGGCCGCAATCAGCCCTCGCCGCTTTGAATATCCAGCGATGGCCTTATCAAATGACTATATTCTGATGGAGAGTCCTGAATTACAAGGCAAGTTGGTCTATTCGTTTCATCCGAAATCGGCAGTTATGTATCCGCCACAAGCGCAGTTTTTAGCGGATGATCCGGTAATTGCAGAGGCGGTCAAAAACCATTTGCGCCAACTTGGCAAGTTGGTTGAGTAACGGAGGGTGGCGATGCGTTGGTTGATGTATTGCTGGGTGCTCATCATAATGTTTGGCTGTGCGCAAGCAGATCATACGCCACCCACAGCGCAGCAATTTGCGATCTATATTTTTGATCGGACTGCAATTCATCAGTTTGAGGGGCCAAATCATAATCCAACAGCAGCACTGCAAACAATTGATTTAGCCGCAGCATCGATCGTGATTACTGAAACTGATCTGCTTGCTTATGATTGGCCGCAACAACAACTGCGCATTCGCAATCCTCACGGGCTGAGTGCCAAGGATCGTCCAGCGGAGATGGATATTGAAGGCTTTTTTGTGATTGTTTTTAATCAACAACAGATTGTGATGGGCCGTGTTCGTTCAAACTCAACCGCGCTGACCGCTGATTATCCATTGTTGCTGGATACAATCGAATCGTATAGCAATCAAGAGGCGATTTCGGTTTATCAGCTACGCGCAAATAGCACAATGATTCGAAGTGCCGAACCCCATGCGTTTCCCAATGCTGATCCGGCAGTTGCAGAGGCGGTCAAAAACCATTTGCGCCAACTTGGCAAGTTGGTTGAGTAACGGAGGTTTGCAATGCGTTGGTTGATCTATTGCTGGCTGCTGATCATAATGTTTGGCTGCACGCAAACAGATCAAACACCACCAGCAACGAAGCAGGTTGCAAACTATGAATTATATTTTTTTGAAAAAAACGTGCTCAGCCAGCAGCGAGCTGATCGGATTGCGACCAATCAGGAATGGAATCTCTTGCGCGATCCTGAGCTTGCGCAAGCTAGTTATGTGATTTCTGCTACTGCTATCGTTGAATACAACTGGCCACACCAAACGCTGATTGTGCGCAATCCTTGGGCTGAAGCCAATCAAAAAACTCCATTCTTTGTCTCCGAAGGCACAACCTTAGTTGTATTCAATGGGCAGATTATTCGAGCCTATCAGCGTGAGCTAAGCATTAGCAACAAATATATTGCGCCCGAAACTGCCGTGATGTATCACGAACTGCAAGCAAATGTGGCTGATACAACGCTTAAATATCGTTTGATCCAAGCAAATGCAACTTCGCCAGCTGCGATTGTCAGTGACGATCCAGCGATTGCTGAGGCGGTCAAAAACCATTTTCGCCAGCTTGGGAAATTGGTTGAATAACGAAATGTTGCTTCTCTCACCAACAAAATCACTTCTCAAATGGCAGGGGGAGGCTTGGAAGATGCATTGCTAGCTTGCGCTGTGCCGCTCAGCCAACGCCAGCATTTCTATCACTATGAATTGCTAACCACCCAATAAAAAGCCCCTCTCCTGCTAGGCGGGAGAGGGGTTGGGGTGAGGGGAATTTTAGCCTGGGAAGCGGCTCAGATGTTCTTCGAGCTTGACGTGGCAGGCGGCTTCTTCGCTCCGCAGCGTCGTTTCTTCCTCGCGCAACGCATTCAATTGGTCTTCGGTTTCTGCAAGCGTGGTGATATAGCGGGTGCGCAATTCGCCCTCGCCACCTTCGTTTTTGAGCACATCGAGGTTGCCGCGAATTTGGGTTTGTTGATTGTAGATCTTCTGGCGTGCGGCCTCAATTTCGTTGAAGCGCTGGGCAATGCTATCGAGCCGCGCATAGAGGGTAAGCACTTCGCGCAATTCGCTAACTGTGTTTTGATCGAGCATTCGATCATGCAAATAGCGGCGTAATTGATCGAAATTGATCGAGCGAATATGTTCGCGGCGTTCGATTAAGCGCCGTTCGCGCACTCGTAAAGCTGCCTCGCCACGCGCCGGAATCGGCAAGAGCCAACTTGCCAATTGACTGTTGGTTTCTGCTGGCTGCACGGTATCAAACAGCTCGTAGGGGTGGCGCAATGGATGCTCAATTTTGATTACGCGGGCCTCGCCAGCAGTGTTGGTGGCGGTGTAAATCGTGGTCAGCGATTCCTCAACTTCGTGAATCAAGACATCGCGTCCAAGCCGCAAACGCCGTGTTTGATGGGCCGAGCTTTGATTTTCTTTGACTGAAACTTCTAAAGCTTGGGCATAGCGAATCGTCACTGATCCGCCTTCGGCTGTCCAATTCAGCACAGCTTCGCCGCCATAGGAGCGACTTTCCATAATCGTGATTGGGCCACGCTCCAAGGTTAGGCCGCTACTATTTTCAAAGCGTACCGTAACCATTGGGTTTTGCTCGCCAGCAGCGCCGCGATAGATTAACTCGCGGCGACAGGATGTGCGCAAATTGAGCAACGGTACTAACGCCGAGCGCCCGCGCCCAACGCTAACCGGCTCGCGTACATCGTAGCGAAACAATGCGCCTTGCGATGCACCTTCGGCAACTGGGGCAATTGCTGCCATCTCATCGATTCCTAAACTTAAGGCATCAAAATCTGCGCCACCAAATGCTTCTTCTTGCATTGCCATGGCGCGCATCATTTTGCCACGTGGAGCCGCTGCTGGAGCAGGCGCGGCCAAGGTATAGGCTGGCGGTGCTGCTGGCCGAATCGTATCTTCAATCAAGGGCCGTTCTGGTTGTTGTGGCTCGTAGAGCGGATAGCGGAACGAAACTGGTCGGCCTGCAACCAACGAGATTCGTACATCTTCGAGATCTTCGTCGAGCACGTTATCGAACAAGCCCCAGCCTTGGAGCAGCACATCAGGTACTTCGGTTTCAATATTATCGACAATAATGCGATATGAAACCCGCCAACTTGGGGCTGGTGCAAGGTAAGCTACCAGCAAATCGTGCTTGCCCTCGTCGAGCTGAATCGTGGCGGTACGCGAATCTTGTTTGTCGCTGTTGGCGCGTAACGACCAAAGCACCTCATCGGCGGCTGCATCGAGCAATTGCACGCCGCGAATATCATTCAAACGGTGCAAGGTGATTTGACGTACATCGCTGCGGTAAATTGTCACCAAAGCCTGCGAGATTGGCTCTTCTGGTGGTGGCTCGTCGATGCCGACGATCAAGCCTTCGGCGGCGGCTTCATCGCGCAAGGCGAGCCGAATTCGTCGCCCGCGCAGTTCGGTTAATAAATCGCGTAGCGGGCGGCCAGCGCCAAGCTCAATCCGCCGATTGCTCCATGATTCAGGCCGTTCGTAATCGATGCCCTTGACATGGCCCTCGCCTTTTTCCAACACGACCAAACTTTTCAGCACATCGTCCATGGCTTCGCGACTGAAGGCCAGGGTGAGCTTCGTGCCTTCAAACTGACCCCGCCGCTCGAAATAGCCAACGCCATGCTTGTACAAAATCAATCGTCGCAGTGGAAGTTCAGTCATTATCGGTACTCCTCGGCTGAATCGGCTGAAATTTTGGTGGGTTTTGGGTGCGTTTTTGGGTGTGATGTCGGTTTGTAGCTAGCGCTATTGTACACGATTTGGCCCTGAGTAACACGCGCGTTGCCAAGCCCCAAGCTTGGCAGTACAATCATTTCATTGGCTCGATAGGGAGAAATCTGCACTCTAACGATCTTTAACTGCTGAAATCCTCGATCACTGAGAGAAACGAGACCTTCCATGGATGCATCAATTATTCACTTGCGCGTTTCGCGGCGCTTATTAATTTTGGTTAGCTTGGTTTGGCCACTGGGCTTAATATTTGGGCTGGGGGCTTTGAGTCATTTTGCGTTTTGGGCAAAGCTCTGTTTTCTTGGCTGGTATTTGTTGATATTTGTGCGTTTTGGTTTATTAACCTGGCAACATGTTTATTTGAATGATCAAGGCATTCGTATTCAAACCTATCGCGCTGATTACACGTTTGCTTGGGCTACAATTCAGGCAATTGAATATGTTACGGAGCCAGCAGAGCCAAAGTTTATGGATCGCGATCTCCGTTATCTAGCTGGCAAATATCAAATCCGCTTTTCTGATGCCACGCAATCAATGATTGTGCATACGCGCTTTACTGAGCAACAGAGACAGGTATTTAAAACCAAGCTAGCTCATTATAGCCAGCAGTATGCAATTCCTACCAAAACGATTGAAACTGTGCTTTATCCAACGATTTACCCTGAGCGATTAAGCCTGTGGCAAAAAATCCTTCGCTTGCATCAGCCACCATTAACTAAAATTCCCGCTGCTTTGTGTCGGCTCGGCTTGCTGCTTTTAATCGTGACGCTTGGCTATCTGGCTTTCGCACAATTACCTTTTGTGTTTGCGTTGGCAGCTTTTGCATTCTATCAAGCGTTCAAATTGAGCTTAACGCTGTTACCCAATGCCATCAACCAACCTGAAGTATTGATTCACCCGCATGAGCAACAGTTATATGTACCCAAGCTGGTTAATAAAATGATCTTTGGGCGATTGTTCGTCTTTTATTTGGTGATTCTAATAGGTATCTCAATTTACTACCAATTTTTAGGTATTTAATAATGTATAAGCATCGAAAAACTATCTATTTTCCATTGATCGTTGCTGTGGCTTTACTTAGCATTACGCTAACTCTATTGATTAATGGAATATCAAGTTTTGCAATATTTATAGGATTTATTACAATCATATGTTTGTATCTATTTTATATGCAAAAACAATCATTTATCACGATTGATGCTGAATATATTCGGTTTCGTTCATTAGTGAAAATAGTGACGATCCAATGGCAATGGGTACGATTAGTGACGATTGAATCGTACAATTATCATGAGCAATCAATACCTCAAGCTGCAAATTATTTGAAATTTAAATTTATCTACAATAATGGCTCGATTATTGAAGCAGGAATCTCTGGGATGCTCTTTCCCCAAGCTTATTGCATTGCGGTTGAGCAAAAGTTGTATCAATACTGTCAACAATATAATATTAAATTATGCAAACAATATTATAAACATGTTGGCAGAAATCAATTTAGCTTCGAGCGCGAAGAATTTTTAATTGGCAGTGACGATTAATTAGCTGAATTTGCTGGCTGGTTGACGTTTTAACCCCGTTGTATAGAGCAAAAAGCTTGGTTATGCACCTGTGTGTTTGGCAAATTGCTGCTCGCCATGCTATGGTTTGGCGTTGATTTTGAGCTGCTCAAATCACATTGCTTCAATTGGTAGAGTAAGGGAGTTTCTGCGATGATCAAACGTGGCTTGGTGGCTTTGGCGTGGCTTGGGGTATTGCCATGTAGTTTGTGGTCGCTATTGCGCTGGACAGAATTAGCAACTACGCCGCAAGGCATGCTGTTGTTAGTCTTTGATGCTTGGGTTTATGCCAGTTTGCTGCCTGTTGCGCTTTTCGCAAGCCTTGCCCGCCGTGGTCGTTTATTGCTGGTGGTTGGCTTGAATTTGCTGGTAGTTTTGGGAATTTATGGTGGGCGTTGGTGGCCCCAACCTACTAATTCAGCTCCGCAAGATGTGCGAATTATGACTTGGAATGTGTATTACGATACTCGCGATATTGGTGGCTTGGTGGCTACAATTCGCCAGCAACAAGCAGATATTGTTGTGTTGCAGGAATATAATTTTCAGCTTGATCCGCAACTGCCTGAAGCTTTGGCCGATTTGTATCCCTACGCGGCGCTTAATCCGCATTCGGGGGCTGGTGGTTTGGCGACGCTGAGCCGTTGGCCAGTGACCGAATTGGCTCCGGTGGCGCGTGGCGTTGATAGTTGTGGCTGCCAATATTTGGAAATTGCCACGCCAAGCGGCCCAACGCGCTTGATCAACACCCATCCGCATATTCCGTTGGCCAGTTTCAAAGGCGTTTATACCAAAACCCAACAAGACCCAACTTTTGATCAGTTACTAAAATTGATTGCCGACCAGAGCCAGCCCTTAATTTTGGCAGGCGATTTGAATACGACCGAACGCCAGCCTAATTATTTGCGTTTGCGCCAACAGCTTGGCGATGCCTACCAGCAAAAAGGCTGGGGTTTGGGCTATACCTTTCCAAGCAACGATACTATTCCCAAGGCAGTGCGTTTGGATTATATTATGCCTAACCTGCATTGGCAGCCTTTGCGAGCATGGACTGGCACGGCTAATTTGTCGGATCATGGTTTTGTTATCGCCGATTTGCAGCGTTTGCGCCAATAGTTTGAGGGGTAAGAAGTATGATAGTTTATAAATCGCCTGCCGCAAAATATTTAGTTCCGTTTGTAGTTATATTCGTTGCTGCAACAATTGTCCTGATCAATCAGGGAAGATTTTTTTGGGCAGGGATTTCTTGTGTGTTTGCTTTGATCTTTCTTGGATTGATAGGATTATCGTATAAGTTACGCTTTGTTACTGCCGCTGATTATATGCAGGTTGATAGATTTGGATTGGATAAAAAAATTAATTGGACGGATATTATAGCTATTGAAGCTATGAAGTATGAAAGTGGAATGTATCTGCTACGCGCAATTAATAAAAATCAAATGTTTAACATTCCAATCTTGATGTTTAAACGTCGTGATATTCTAGAAATCATGCAATATCTCAATCGCAAATCCGTGCAATATCAAATTCCATTTAATCATAATATTCCATATTTGAAATCGATGTACTATCACTATAACCCAAGATCGATTACAAAAATAAGCAATTTTTTGCCAACACTATTGCCAAAAACGACAATACCGATTTTCGGTGTTTTTACCGTATGGATGATTAGTTTTGGAATGCTATTAAAACAAATCAAAGAACCTGTTTCGACTAATGCTGATCTAGATTTATTGTTATTGACTGTGATTCTGATCCTAATATATGGCTGGGTGCATTTGCTGTTTGCCCAATTCCCGCAAAACTTACGAGCAATTGAGCATAATCAGCGCAAACAGCACGATCAGATATTTGTGCCAACTGTAGCATCATCACAAACATATCGATTGCCATTTGTGCTAGTTTCAGTGGCTTTGGTGATAGCAATTGGTGGATTTATGTGGTATTTGACTCATTGAATAGTTTGAGGAGTACAGGGTATGACGGTTTATAAATCTGCTGCTACAAAGTATGCAATTCCGTTTGTGTTTATTTTAATTGCGGCAACAATTGTCTCCATTAATGAGCGCGAGATTTTTAATGCAACGATTTGTTTTATCCTTGCGTTGATTCCGATTGCTTTTATAGGGTTATCGTATAAATGGCGTTTTGTTACAGCTGATGATTATATGCAGATTGATTCGATTGTACTTGGAAAAAAGATTCATTGGAATGAGGTTATTGCGGCTGAGGATATGAAATATGATAACGGGATGTACCTGCTGCGTGTAATTAATAAAGACCAAATGTTTGAAATTCCAGTTTCAATGTTAAAAGGTCAAGATATAGTTAATATTGCAAATTATGTGAATCAAAAAACTAAACAATATCGAATTCCCTTTAATCATGATATTCCATACTTTAAATCAATGTATTATCAGTATAAGCCTAATATATTATCAAATATTGGATACTTTTCACCTCCATTACATGAAAAAACGAAAGTATGGAAATACAGTGTGTGGATTATATTTATGTTAATTACTGCTTTTATTAGTAAACGGCTTGAATGGGTAAAGTCGACTGACAAGGATATAATAATTCTGGTAGTTCTATCATTTGCAATGCTTGTCTTGGGTTGGTTACATTTACTATTTGCCCAGTTTCCGCAAAACTTACGAGCAATTGAGCATAATCAGCGTGAACAACACGATCAGATGTTTGTGCCAACTGTAACATCAGCACAACCCTATCGTTTGCCGTTTGCCCTCGTTTCATTAATTTTGCTGGCTGTGCTTGGCTGGATTTATTGGTATTTGACCAATTGAGGGAATGCAGCGCCAGCTTCATTTAAACTGGCGCTGCTGCTTATTTTAGCTGCGAATGCTGGCAAAGGCCGCTTGAGCCGCGTTGATGGTTTGGGCTACAAGCTCATCGCTATGCGCAGTTGAGACAAAAGCAGCCTCGAATTGCGATGGCGCGAGATATACACCTTGCTCAAGCATGGCATGAAAGAATTTGCCAAACATGACGGTATCGGCCCGTTTCGCCGATGTGAAATCGTAAACTTCATCGCCAGCGAAAAAGAAGCCCCACATGCTGCCAGCTTTATGCGCTTGGAAGGGAATGCCATTTTTGAAGGCAGCTTTCCAAAAGCCTTGGCAGAGCGTCGAGGTTACGCCAGTCAAGCGCTCGAAAACTTCGGGCTTGGCAATTTCACGCAGCGTTTGAATGCCTGCAACCATCGCCAATGGGTTGCCCGAAAGCGTGCCAGCTTGATACATGTTGCCTGCTGGAGCGACCATTTGCATAATTTCACGTCGCCCACCATAGGCCGCCGCTGGCAAACCACCACCAACCACCTTGCCCAAACAGGTCAAATCGGGCATGACGTTGAAATAGGCTTGAGCGCCACCGTAGGCTACACGAAAGCCTGTCATCACTTCGTCAAAAATTAATAGCGCGCCATGCTGATCGCAAAGTTGGCGCAAGCCTGCAAGATAGCCTTCGCGTGGCAGCACAAAGCCCATATTGCCTGCGACTGGCTCGATGACTAAGGCTGCAACTTGACCAGCGTTGGATTTAAATAAGGCTTCGACTGCATCAAGATCGTTGAATGGCGCAGTTAATGTGTTGCTGGTGGCACTTTTCAACACGCCTGGGCTATCGGGCAAGCCCAGCGTCGCCACACCAGAGCCAGCTTGAACCAAAAATGGATCGGCATGGCCGTGATAGCAACCCTCGAATTTGATAATTTTCTCGCGTTGGGTGTAGGCGCGGGCCAAGCGAATTGCACTCATCGTGGCCTCTGTGCCCGACGAAACAAAGCGCACCATTTCGACGCTTGGCACGGCGGCGATAACCAACTCGGCTAATTCGCTTTCAAGCTCGGTTGGTGCGCCAAAGCTGGTGCCACGTTGGGCTTGAGCACAAATTGCCTCGACCACCGCTGGATAGGCATGACCAAGAATCAACGGTCCCCACGACAAGACATAATCGATATATTGATTGCCATCAATGTCGTAGAGATAGGCTCCTGCGCCTCGATCGATAAAGCGTGGCACGCCGCCAACACCGCGAAAAGCCCGCACTGGGCTATTAACTCCGCCTGGTAAAAGTGCTTGGGCACGTTCAAAAGCCGCGCTGGAAGCATCGTTGATCACGTTTTGTATCTCCATATGTCTTGGGGATCGGGGATCGGGGCTGGGGATCGGTTTTGAAATCACGAAGCCACGAGGTTGTAACCACGAAGAACACGAAGAGCACGAAGGATGTTTGTATGTTCTATGCTCTATGTTCTATGGTCTACCTGCTGCGCTCAATCCAATCCCTAATCCCCAACAGCCGATCCCCAATCTTATGTTCTATGCTCTATGTTCTATGCTCTGCATCCCTAGCTATTTAACCACTTCGCTGCATCTTTGGCATAGTAGGTGATGATCATTGTTGCGCCAGCGCGGCGAATTGCTAACAAGCTTTCGAGTGCCACTCGTTGCTCGTCGATCCAGCCATTGGCGGCGGCAGCTTTGATCATGGCGTATTCGCCGCTGACTTGGTAGGCAGCCAAGGGCAGATTAAATTCATCGTAGACTGCGCGAATAATATCCAAATAGGCTCCTGCTGGCTTGACCATCAGCCAATCGGCACCCTCGGCCACATCGAGCGCAACTTCGGCGAGAGCTTCGCGCGCATTGGCCGCATCCATTTGGTACGAGCGGCGGTCGCCAAATTGAGGCGTTGATTCTGCTGCTTCGCGGAAGGGGCCATAAAAAGCCGAGGCAAATTTGGCAGCATACGACAGAATAATTGTGTCGTGATAGCCTGCTTGGTCAAGGCCATGGCGAATCGCGGCAATTTGGCCATCCATCATGGCGCTTGGTGCAACCACATCGGCTCCTGCTGCTGCATAGGCAACTGAAGCGCGGGCTAATAATTCCAAGGTTGGGTCATTATCAACCGTGATTGTTTCTGGCTCGCCGCTGGTCAAAATGCCACAATGGCCGTGGTCGGTATATTCGCACATACACACATCGGCAATCACCACCAAATGCGGCGCTTGTTGCTTGATTGCTCGAATCGCGCTGGGCACAGGGCCGTTCGCATCCCACGCTGCGCTGCCTTGGGCATCTTTGTGCAAGGGAATGCCAAACAGCAGCACCGAAGGAATTTGTGCGGCAACCAATTCATCAATTTCAGCGCCAAGCTGATCGAGCGAAAGCTGAAATTGACCAGGCATCGAGCTAATTGGCTTGCGAATATTCTGGCCTTCAACAATAAACAACGGCGCAATTAAGTTATCGACAGTCAATTGGGTTTCGCGCACCATGCGCCGTAATGTGGCATTGCGTCGCCCGCGGCGTAACCGCCGATTGGGGATTGGCCCAGCTTCAAATAGACTCATGCCAGTTCCTTTTCGGCGTTGGCCCACTCAACCAGAGCTTCGACTAAGCCTTGAGTTGAATGTTCCGCTGCCTCAATATCAACATGCAAGCCCAAATCAAGCGCAGTTTGGCTGGTAATTGGGCCGATGCTTGCAATAATCGTTTGGTTCAAAAATTCTTGCGAATTGCGCATACCTGCCGCATGCAACGCCTCGATGGTGTAGCGCACGGTTGAGCTTGAGCTGAATGTTACAACATCAACGTGTTGTTGACGCAGTAGCTCAGCCAATTCAACCACCTGTGGATCAGGCACTGTTCGATAGGCGACCAGCGCCGTGACCTCAGCGCCACGTGCAGTTAATGCCTCGCGCAACAGGGGGCGGGCAATATCGGCCTGTGGCAAAAAGATCCGTTGGCCTGCAACGTCTTGAAATTCGGCCAAAAATTGTTCGGCAACATAGGCATGCGGCACAAAATCGGGCGCATGGCCAAAATCGGTCAACAGTTTGGCCGTCGCTTTGCCAATTGCCGCAATTTTTAATTGATCTAAGGCGTTGCATGGCAAGCCCAAAACGCCATAGCGCTCGAACACGGCGCGAACTGCATTGGTACTGGTGGCAAGCAGCCAATCAAAGCGTTCGATTTGGCTTAGCGCCCGATCAAACGCTTGCCAATCGTCTGGTGGCAGGGTTTGAATTGCCGAACAATACAGAACGTCAGCTCCGTTGGCTTCCAAGAGTTGGGCGAACTCGGTCATCTGTTCACGGGCGCGGGTCAACACAATTCGCTTGCCCGCTAAAGGTGTGCGCATCGTCATCGTTGCAATCCACAATCTGTTGCTAGCACATGGCTATGGGCGGCTATTCAATCTGCAATTAATCAATTGTCGGCCTTGGTAGTATACAAGATTATGGCTTGCATGGCCGAGATTCAAGCGTCATCGGCTATGCCAAAAGCGCTGTAAACCGCAACCGATTTAGAGCAATTCGCGCCCACCTTGCTCAAGTAATTGCTGGGCTAAATTGGCTCCAAGTGTTTGGGCTTCGCTCGCAGCGCCAGTTAATTCGCCACGGACTAAGCGGCCATCAAGCGCACCAATCATACCGATTAAGTGCAATTGACCTGCTTGATAGGTGGCAAACGCGCCAACTGCCACTTGGCAACCGCCGCCAATCGTGGCCAAAAAGGCTTTTTCGGCTTCGGCAGTGGCCCGCGATTCAGCGTGATCGAGCACCTTGAGCAACTCAGCCACCCGTTGATCGCCCGCTCTGGCTTCGATGCCCAAAATGCCCTGAGAAACAGCCGGAGTCATTTCGTAGGGATCGAAAAATTGGCTCACCCGATCCAATAATCCTAAGCGTTGCAAGCCTGCTGCTGCCAACACAATCGCGTCGTATTGGCCTTCATCGAGCTTGCGTAGCCGCGTATCAACATTGCCGCGAATATCGATAATTGTGAGATCTGGGCGTAAGTTGCGCAACTGCGCGGCGCGGCGTGGGCTGCTGGTGCCAACTTTTGCCCCATGGGCTAAATCGGCCAACGTGCGGCCTTCTGCTCCAACCAAGACATCGCGCGGGTCAGCCCGTTCAGGGTAGGCCGCAATTGTCATGTCGGGAGCCAAAATTGAAGGCAGATCTTTGGCGCTGTGCACTGCCAAATCGACTTTGCCACTGCGCATGGCATCTTCAATTTCGCTGACAAACAGGCCTTTATCGCCTATCGCCGCCAATGGGCGATCCAAAATCGCATCGCCTTTGGTGGTGATATGCTTAAGCTCAATCGTCAAATGTGGATGCGCTGCCAATAACGCATCGCGCATGGCGTGAGTTTGCACCAAGGCCAATTGGCTTTTGCG
Organism: Herpetosiphon giganteus; assembly: GCF_016907925.1. Taxonomy (GTDB): domain Bacteria; phylum Chloroflexota; class Chloroflexia; order Chloroflexales; family Herpetosiphonaceae; genus Herpetosiphon; species Herpetosiphon giganteus. The sequence goes on from NZ_JAFBCZ010000007.1 coordinate 72,608, forward strand.
GGTTCCAATGGTTAATCTATTCATGCTGTTCATTCTTGCTAGCGTAAGCGAATACTTAATGTAGGCCTTGAAGCCTGTTTGTTGATCAGCGGTTGCCGGAGCCTGATCCCTGACCCCTGACCGCTGGCCCCTCGGTTCTCCACCCTTCCGTCCCGCCAGCGGGATGACGCAGGGGGCTTTAATCCCCCTGCACCCCCTCAAGGACAATTTGGGCTTGGTAGGATACTCCCGATGAACCTGAGAATCAGAGGTTTTCAGCCGCAACTGATCCTTCGCAATCTTCGCGATTCCTGAACCCTAATTCCTGACCGCTGGCCCCTGTTTATTGGCCAGTCACGACGGTTTTGAGCAAATCGACAAAGGCCGGATCATCGTTGAGCAAACGAATGCGCTCAAGTTGCAAGCCTAGTTCATTGGCTTTGTGTTTGCCCTCAATATCAATATCGTACAGAATTTCGAGGTGGTCGCAGACAAAGCCAAACGGCACTTGCAGCACATATTTTTTGCCTTCAGCAGCCAGTTCGGCCAAGGTATCGAGCACATCAGGCCCCAGCCATGGCTCGCCGGTTTCGCCTTGGCTTTGGTAGGTAAAGCGCCAATCATGCAATTCGAGCATTTCGGCAATGCCTTTGGCGCTGCCCAGCAACTCCTCTGGATAAGGATCGCCCCACGCCAGCACTCGTTGCGGCAAGCTGTGAGCGCTAAACAACACTGTTACTTGATCGCGCACCTCGGCAGGAAATAACGATAGGGCTTCGCTGATGCGGCTGGCAATCAAATTGCGGAATTTTGGCTGTTCCTGCCAGCTATTGATCATTTGCAATTCGATGTTGGTGTTAAATTCTTCGTTGGCGCGATCAACTTGTTTTTGATAGCCGCCAATGCTGATTTTGGAATAATGCGGGGCCAGCGCCAGCCCAACCACTTTGCTAATGCCATCAGCATTAATTTGCTTGACTACATCGGGAATCAATGGATGCCAATATTTCATGCCAAAATACACCTGATATTGGTCAGGAAATTCGGCATCAAGTTGGACTTGTAGTTGGTCGGTTACCGATTTGGTTAGGGTGGTGAGTGGCGTATGGCCCCCAACTGCCCGATAGCGAGCTGAAAGATTTTCGACTTGCTCAGGCGTTGGCATGCGCCCACCACGCACATTGATGTAGTATTGCTCAACTTCATCGATAGCGTTGGGTGTGCCATAGGCCATCAGCAAGACCGCTGTTTTTGCTGACATAATGTTCCTCATTCTTAGTTATGATCCACGAAGTGCACGAAGGACACGAAGGCTTGAAACCGCGAAGAACGCGAAGAGCACGAAGAATTATCTATGTTCTATGCTCTCTGCTCTCTGTTCTCCAATTTCCTGACCCCTAGCCCCTATCCCCCGACCCCTATGTTCTATGCTTTATGCTCGTGAACAAACGCCACTAACCGTTCGAGATTGGCAACCGGAGTTTGCGGGTGAATGCCATGGCCAAGGTTGAAAATATGGCCTGGGCGACCATCGATTCGGCGCAAAATATCGGCTGCTTGTTCGCGCACATATTCCCACGGCCCGAGCAATACCGCAGGGTCAAGATTGCCTTGGATGGCTTTATCGTTGCCAATTAATTGCCATGCTTCGTCGATCGGAATCCGCCAATCGGCCCCGAGCACCGAGCCACCATCGTTGCGCATCAATGGCAACAAATTGGTTGTGTTGGTGCCAAAGTGAATCAATGGAATGCTGGTTTCTTCACGCAAGGTTTTGAGAATGCGGGCGGTGTAGGGCTGCACAAAGGTTGCATAATCGTGGGGGCTTAAACAACCAACCCAGCTATCGAACAGCTGCAAGGCATCAACGCCAGCCGTAAGTTTCACCCGCAAATAGCTAATCGTTAGGTCGGCCAAGCGCTCCATCAGGGCATGCCACACATTGGGGCTGCCATACATCATGGCTTTGGTATTCAGAAAATTCTTCGAGCCTTTGCCTTCGACCAAGTAGGCCGCCAAGGTAAATGGTGCGCCAGCAAAGCCAATCAACGGAGTTTGGCCCAATTCTGCTTTGAGCAAATGAATCGATTTGCTAATGTAGGGCACGTCAACTTCTGGCTCGATTGGCCGAATTCTGCTGACATCAGCCATGGTGCGAATTGGGTTGGCAACCACGGGGCCGATGCTTTCGACCAAATCAACGCCCACGCCGGTGGCAATCAGCGGAGTCATAATGTCGGCAAACATAATTGCTGCATCAACGCCCAAGCGGCGCACTGGCTGCAAGGTTACTTCAGCACACAATTCTGGCTGATAGCAAATATCCATAAAGCCATATTGCTCGCGGATGGCGCGATATTCGGGCAGCGCACGGCCTGCCTGTCGCATAAACCAAACTGGGGTCGTATCCACAGCTTCACGGCGACAAGCCCGTAAAAATCGATCTTGCATAGTGATTGTTCTATCCTTTGATGGTTGATGAATCGTTGCGATCAAAAAGCCGAGCCAGCATTGGGCATTGCGCGCCAAATCTGGCTCGGCTGACAAACTAAATCATTGCCAAGGCTTCGCGAATTGGTCGATTGACCCCGGTGATAATTGGCGTGTCGTTGAGCGTATAGCGGCGGGCTTCGGTCGAGCGCAGCGCAATCACCAATTCTTCAAAGCGGGGCAAGCTATCGGTTTCGTAGGCCACAATAAATTCATGGTCATCGATACCGGTGGTGTAGAGCAACACTTGGCGTACATCTGCATACTCATGGCCAACCCGAATGTGCTCATTCATCATGCCTTGGCGGGCATCGCGGCTCATCAAATACCATTCTTTGGTTTTGCTGAAGGGATAAACAATCAAATATGGTTCACGATCTTCGAGGTCGATCGCTTGCTCTTGGGTGGTTGGGCGCTTGGTGTAATTGGAAGTACGGGTAAAGCCATAGTAAAGGTTGGTTTGCTCAAAATAGGCTCCGATGCCAGTTTGCAGTAAGCGGCTGGTCATCTCTTGCATAGCAACTGGCGAGGTGCCTTTGCGCCACAGCAACAAATCGGAATTGAGCTTAAAGCCAATCGTGCTATACGAATAGGTCACGATCGAAGGATAGGCCTCTTCGACCACTTGGGCAAACTGTTCGCGCAAGTCTTCGCGGGCTGCTGCTGGCAAGCGTCGCCATTCGGGTGCAGCCTTGAAGGTGGTATATTGAACAAACAATTGGCCTTCGGTTGAATTTGGCAATTTAACGTCTTCCATGGAAGTTTAATTCCTTTATAACAGTGATGGCCCTAACCATCTGAGCTTATGCGATTGCCTCAAAATCGAGGCGAAACAATTGCTGTGCGGCGTGCGCCAGCTGTGGGCTGGCAGCAGTATCTTTAATCGCCCGCATCGGCTGATGTAATAATTTATTGATAATCGCGCTGGTCAAAGCTGAAACCGCAGCCTGTTCTTGCTCGGAAAGATCCAAGCGTGCCAAGGCGCGTTCAAGCTCAGCCAACCGAATTGCTTCGGCATGGGCGCGTAAGGCGCGAATCGTTGGCAAGACAGCTTGGGTTGACCACCACTCTTGCCATTTGAACAATTCGCGTTCGACGATCGTTTCGGCTCCGGCCACTTCGGCTGCTTTGCTGGCGCGATTGCGCTCACAGATTGCCTGCATATCATCGACATCGTAGAGCCAAACATCGGCCAGCGCCCCAATATGGCGATCAATATCGCGGGGCACTGCCAAATCGAGCAGTACCCATGGGCGTTGGCGTTGCGCTTGCAAGGCTTGGGCCTGTTCCAAATCAAGCATCAACTCAGGCGACGAGGTACAGCTAATTACCACATCGCTGGCTTGTAAGGTTGGCAGCAATTCGCTCATCGGCTTGGCAACAACCTTGTGATGCTCGGCCAAACGGGCAGCCCGTTCAAAGGTGCGGCTCAGCACGGTGATGTTGCTGGTATGTTCGAGATAGTGTTTGAGTGCCAACTCGCCAGTGCGGCCCGCCCCAATAATCACCACCGAACGATTGCTAAGCTCGATGTGTTGGCGGGCCAGGCTAAGGCCAACCGAAACCACAGATAATTGAGCATGGGCCAATTGGGTTTCGGTGCGTACTAGCTTGCCCGTTGTCAGCGCTGCCTGAATCAAACGATGCATGGTTGTGCCCAACAGCTCGGTTTGTTGGGCGGCGTTATAGGCAGTTTTGATTTGGCTTAAAATTTGAGCCTCGCCCAATGCCATTGAATCTAAGCCCGAAGCCACCCGAAACAGGTGACGCACTGCATCGTCATCGATATAGGTATACAAATGGGGCATCAATTCATCAAGATCGATGAAGCGTTGCTGGGCTAAAAATTGGCGCAACGAACGCCCGCCATCAGCCTCAGCCACCAGCGCATACAATTCCACCCGATTGCAGGTTGAGAGGATAAAGCCCTCAACGGCAATCTGGCCAAGATTATTCAGAGCTTGAGCTAACTCAGCCTCGGCAAAGGCGATTCGCTCGCGAATTGAAATTGGGGCCGTGCGTTGATGTGCCCCCACAACCACCAGTTGCACAGTAAACTCCCAGTAAAAAGCAAAGCGCTATTTGCATCGAGCGCAATCATCATGAAACTTTAACGTTTGATCGATGCCAATTGAGGTTTGCACTTACGAGCCTGCTTGTTCAAAACCTTCGATTGTTCCGAGCAGCGTTGCATCCATAAACAAATCGAGGCGTGTCCGCAGTTCTACGACGGTTGCCACATCGATTGGACGGGTCGATTGTGGCTTGGCCAACTGGGCAAACGCCCGCCGAAAAAACAGAAAGGCCTCAACCGTATCGTGCATCGAGACCCCCATTTCGCGGGCTTCGCGCCCATAGGTGGCCCCGACCGCCTTGGCTTCAGCCAAAATCCGTTCATCAAGCTCATTGCTGTTGACATATTGCATCAACATCCCAAATAAGCGCTGGCCTAAGCCACGCATGCGCTCGGTGGTTGGGTTGGTGTCAAAGCGGGCATGCCAGCCTTGGCCCATCAACTCGCGTGTATCAAGATGCCAATGGCGGGTTTGGCCCAATTCGGGCACTGGCTGATGATCAGGCTGTTGCTGATTGACCATGCGTTCAACTGCTGCCCGCTGAAAGCGGCGATGGCCGCCAAGCGTGCGTTTGGTTGGCACTAAACCAGCATCGCCCCAACGGCGAACCGTTGAAGGCGCAACCCCCAGCAAATCGCTGGCCTCGCTCAGTGAGATCCATTCTGGATCGATGTCGATACTTAATTCTGTCATGAATCTATAAAATCTACCAAATCTACCATTGAAAATCTATCACTGGTATTGTATCTAAAAGCTGCTTGAGTGTCTAGTTGACAAAACACGCAATTAACGACACGTCACAATTGCTAACAATTGCTGCAACCTTCGGCCACGTAGCGCGTAAGGCTCTCAGCAATTGGGATGAGCGCGGTACTAGTAGAGTCTATAAATTTGGCATATTGTCGATTTAGTAGGCCTGCTGGTATAATAGACCCTTGTAGAGGAGAACCGACTCTCCCCACTTTTAACTGAAATGAGTGAGGCACCGTATGCAACGAACCGTTCGCATGGGGTTGCTGTTGCTGTTAGCGTTTGGATTCATGCCCTTGATTCAACGCCCAGCTCAAGCAGCATCCTTCGATGATCAGATTATTGCCGATGAGATTCTGGTAACGTTTAATAATGGCTATCGCGTCAGTGCGAATGGTGCATTCTTTGAAGGTTCGAAGGCTTTAAAAAATGGGCTAGGCATTGGCCCATTGTTGGCAACCAATCAGCTTGATGGCGTTGGCCAAGTTGCGATGCTAAAACTACCTGCTGGCAGCAATGGCGATGCAAAAATTGCTCAATTGCTCAAAAATCCAGCTGTGCGCTATGCTGAATACAACGCAGTGCGCAAAACGCTTGTCGACCCTAACGATGAATATTATGCAGAGCAATGGGGCTTACCCAAAATTGGAGCCAATGGCGCTTGGGATATGACCCAAGGCAATGGCTTGGTGATTGCAATTATTGATACTGGGGTTTCAATCACCCACCCCGACTTAGCAGGGCACGTATTGCCTGGCTATAACGCCTTAGAAAATAATGGCAATAGCCACGATGATGAAGGCCACGGTACGGCCATGGCTGGGATTGCCGCCGCCGTGACCAATAACGGTCAAGGCGTGGCTGGTCTCTGCTGGAACTGCCAAATCTTGCCAGTGAAAGTGCTCAACAGCGAAGGCGAAGGTACCGCAGCCGATATTATCGAAGGCATGTATTGGGCTGCCGATAATGGGGCGCGAATCATTAGCATGAGCTTGGGCGGCCCACGAGCTACGCAAGCCGAACAAGATGCTGTCAATTATATTTATAACAAAAATATTCCGCTGTTTGCCTCAGCTGGCAACTCAGGCAATAAAGGCAACCCAACGATCTATCCTGCTGCTTTTGATCATGTGATTGCGGTTGGGGCAACCAACACCCAAGATAAAGTTGCAAGTTTCTCCTCGTATGGCAATTATGTTGATATTGCCGCTCCAGGGGTAAATATTGCCAGTACTGCCTTGGATCGTGATGGCTATGAGCTTGGTAGCGGCACCTCGCCTGCCTGTCCGTTTGTAGCTGGTACGGCTGCGCTCGCCTTGAGCGTTTGGCCTGAATTGACTGTTGATCAAATTGAAAAATTGATTACTGGCAGCGCAGTTGATATTCTGACTCCTGGCAAGGATGTTTATAGCGGGTATGGACGGCTTGATACCTACAAGACCGTACAAAATGCTGTGTTGCGCACCATTCCTGGTGAACCACAACCACAGCCACCAACCCCGCCAGCTCCTCAGCCGCCAACCCCAGAGCCACAGCCAGGCAATCCTGCGTTTGTGCCTGTTGGTGCGCCACCATTGCCTGCTCCAGTCGGCGAAGTATACTTCCCTGAAACCGGCCACAATTTGCGCGGCGAATTCAAAAACTATTGGGATCGTAACGGCGGTTTGGCCGTATTCGGCTACCCAATCAGCGAAGAATTTGTTGAACAAACGCCCGAAGGCTCGTTTACAGTGCAATATTTCGAGCGCCAACGCTTTGAATTTCACCCTGAAAAAGCTGCCCCATACAACGTATTGTTGGGTCGCTTAGGTGATTCAGTCTTGCGCGATCGGGGCGATGATTGGTTCACTTTCCCCAAAGGCCAACCAGAAGCTGGCTGTCTCTATTTCGAGCAAACCCAACACAAAGTTTGTGGCGAGTTCCGCAAATATTGGGAAAACAATGGGCTGAATGATCCTGCCTTGAGCAAATATGATCGTAGCCTGCAATTGTTTGGCTTGCCATTATCAGAGCCAACCACCGAAACCAACCGCGATGGCGCAACCGTCACTACTCAATGGTTTGAACGCGGGCGCTTCGAATATCACGAAGGTAGCGGTGTGCTGCTTGGGTTGTTGGCCAAGGAATATGCCAACAATCGTAATTGGCGCTAAAGTAGTTTATAATGGCTGAAGCCAGCAGATCTCTTGGGCTGGCTTCAGCATCTCATACATGGGAAACGCTGCTCGATTCGGTTGTGAGAGAACAACCGCCAATGGCATCCAACTTGATGAAGAGTTGCGTTAAGTAGGTTTTAGGCTGCCGAGAGCAGCATATTTGGAGGACTTTGTGGTTTTACGTCGGATTTTAGGAATCGTGACTGCAGCCCTTGCAGTGGTTACCCTCTCTGTTCAACCTCGCTCAACCACCGCTGCCGAACCAATCAAGCTTGATACCCAATGCTTTGATGTACCCGGCATCACCAACTGTCTCGATGACAAATTTTTGACCTATTGGAATGGCAATGGTGGCTTGCCAGTATTTGGCTATCCAATCACCGCTGCTGCTAATGAAGTTAATCCTGATACGCAGCAAAGCTATTTGACCCAATGGCTCGAACGCAATCGCTTTGAGTTGCACCCAGAAAATGCGGGCACGCCCTACGAAGTGTTGTTGGGCTTGTTGGGCAAAGAACGGTTGGCCCAATTGAATCGCCAAGTCGAGCCACGCGAAGCTGGCCCGGTTGATGGTTGTTTGTGGTTTGAGCAAACTGGCCATAACGTCTGTAATCAAGCAGGCGATTTGGGCTTCAAGAGCTACTGGCAATCACATGGCTTGAAGATCGATGGCTTGGATACCTACGCGCGTTCGTTGCAATTGTTTGGTTTGCCCTTGACCAGCGCCCAAACGGAAACCAATGCCAACGGCGATACCGTGGTAACCCAATGGTTCGAGCGCGCTCGTCTCGAATGGCACCCAAGCAACCCTGATGAGTTCAAGGTGCTTTTGGGCTTGTTGGGCAAAGAAATCATTGATGGCCGCAGCCAACCAATTCCGACCCCAACCCCAGCGCCCATCCCAAGCCCAACCCCAACTCCAGCGCCAAGCCCAACCCCAACTGATCCTTGTGCCAGCACGCCTGAGCCAGTTTCAGCTCGGATTCGGCCAGCCAAATGTGGCCCTGTTGGAACCGTCTTCAGCTTCGATTTGTATGGTTTCCAAGCAAACGAAGATGTTGGTTTCTGGTTTACTGATCCAGACGGGATTAACGTTGGAACGGCAGACACTACGAATATTGGACCACAAGGTGCAATCAATGGACTTAATTTCAACACCCGTGGTCTCTACCCTGGCACATGGCAATTCACCATGCAAGGTGTATCGAGTGGCCATGCTGCAGTCGTTTACTTTACGATTACCCAATAAGTTTAGTTGATTGAACTGCCTGGTTGGTTTAGAATCCCAGCTAATTGCTTGTAGCAATTGGCTGGGATTTTGTTATGATGAGACAATCCCATCAGTCTAGATGCTGTTCGCAGCATGTTTGGAGGAATTTGTGAGTGTACTCCGTCGAATGTTTGGTTTGGCGACTGCAACCCTCGCAGTAGCAGCCTTGGCTGTTCAGCCCCGCCCAACCGCCGCCGCCGAACCAATCGTGCTTGAAACCCAATGTTTCGATGTGCCTGGCATTACCGCATGTTTGGCCGATGATTTCTTGGCCTATTGGAAGAACAATGGTGGTTTGCCAGTGTTCGGCTATCCCATCGCTGAAGCAGGTGATGAATATAATGTCGATAGCGACGCTAATTATTGGACTCAATGGCTCGAACGCAATCGCTTTGAGTTGCACCCAGAAAATGCGGGCACGCCCTACGAAGTCTTGCTAGGTTTGTTGGGCAAAGAACGACTTAGCCAACTTGGCCGCGACGCTGAGCCACGCGAAGCTGGCCCGGTTGATGGTTGTTTGTGGTTTGAAGAAACTGGCCACAACGTCTGTAATCAAGCAGGCAATTTGGGCTTCAAGAGCTACTGGCAATCACATGGCTTGAAGATCGATGGCTTGGATACCTACGCGCGTTCGTTGCAATTGTTTGGCTTGCCCTTGACCAGCGCCCAAACGGAAACCAATGCCAACGGCGATACCGTGGTAACCCAATGGTTCGAGCGTGCTCGTCTCGAATGGCACCCAAGCAACCCTGACGAGTTCAAGGTACTTTTGGGATTGCTCGGCAAAGAAATCATTGATGAATGGTCGCAGCCAGTGACACCAGAACAACAATGTGAAAACACGCCTGATCCACGATCAGCCAATATTCGGCCTAGCAAATGTGTTCAAGCTGGCACGGTCTTATTCTTTGATTTTTATGGTTTCCAACCAAACGAAGAAGTTATTTTGTGGATTACTGATCCAGCAGGCGAAACCTATAAATTCGATGAAGGTAGTACGATTGGCGAAACCGGCTCGCTTGAAAACGCCGAGTGGCCAACCGATGGCTCAGAAACTGGGCTGTGGTTGATCTCGTTGGAAGGCAAAACCAGCAAGCATATTGCTGATGTCTATTTCACGGTTCTGCCATAATCTGACTTCCTAGCCTCAAAAAGCTCCACAGCTTTCGGTAGCTGTGGAGCTTTTTTTATTAGGCTGCGTAGTACTAAGGTAGGCTAGCATTCGAGGCTCGTTGCTGCTAGGCTATCGGCTACGGCCTAAAGCTACTCAACCACACCTAGCACATTTTGCCACGTGAGTGCTATCAATTTTTCAAGCATTGGGTTACCATCCTTCGGCCTGTAATCTGCGTAGAACGGCTAGCGGTAGCTAAATCGACAGCGGAATGAGAGGTTTTGACAGCTTTTTGACTAGGTTTGCCATGCGTCACATGCTACACTTCAGCCGTCTACATCATGCTGACCCAATTTTTGGCGACAGAGGAGCTTCGTTCTGATGAAAGCAAAAAATAGCCGTTTACAAGGATTTTACCAACTTTCGCCGCTTGATCGTTTGCAAGCCGTAGGGGCTTTTGATGGCTTGAACAACGATGATTTGCGGGCGCTGCATGGCGCTGGCAGCTTAACGATTGAACGCGCCGATAAGATGATTGAAAATGTAGTTGGTACTTATAGCTTGCCTTTGGGCATTGCGACCAACTTTCAAATTAATGGCAAAGATACCTTAGTTCCAATGGTTGTCGAGGAACCATCGATTGTGGCTGGCGCTTCATTTGCGGCCAAACTGGCCCGCGAAGGCGGCGGTTTTACGACCAGCAGCACCGAATCGTTGATGATTGGGCAAATTCAATTGGTGCATATCGCCGATCATGCTGCCGCTAGCGAAATTATTTTGCAACACAAGGCCGATTTGCTGGCAATTGCCAATCGGCAAAGCACCTCGCTGGTTGGCTTAGGTGGCGGGGCCAAAGATGTCGAAGTTCATTCGTTCCCTGCTAGCCCAATGGGGCCAATGTTGGTGGTGCACCTGATCGTCGATTGTTTGGATGCCATGGGTGCTAACGCGATTAATGCGATGGCTGAAGCTGTTGCGCCGCGCTTAGAGGCCTTAACTGGTGGTCGTGCTTATTTGCGAATTCTCTCCAACTTGAGCGATCGGCGCTTGGCAACTGCGCGCTGTGTGATTCCAGCCCGCGCCTTGGATCGTTCGGATCTGCGTGGCGAAGATGTGATCGAAGGGATTTTGTGGGCCTATGCCTTCGCCGCCGTCGATCCCTATCGTGCGACGACCCACAACAAAGGCATTTTGAACGGCATTGACCCAGTGTTGTTGGCAACTGGCCAAGATTGGCGCGCAATCGAGTCGGGAGCGCATGCCTATGCCGCCCGCGATGGCCGTTATACTTCGTTGACCACGTGGGAGCAAGATGCTGAAGGTAATTTGGTTGGCACCTTGACCATGCCATTGGCGGTTGGGATTGTTGGGGGCGCAGTCAAGGTGCATCCAACGGCGGCAGCTGCCTTGAAGTTATTGAATGTTAGCTCGGCCCGCGAATTGGCTGAGGTCTGTGTGTGTGCTGGTTTGGCTTCGAATTTGGCTGCAATGCGGGCTTTGGCAACTGAAGGCATTCAACGCGGCCATATGAGTTTGCACGCACGCCAGATTGCAATGAGTGCTGGTGCACCACCAGCCTTGGTCGAAGAAGTGGCTGAGCGTTTGATTGCTGAACGTTGCATCAAGCCAGCTCGTGCCGCCGAAATTGTGCGCGAAATGCACGAAACCTATGCCTTACAACGCATCGAGGTTGGGGTTCCCTGCTAAACCAACAAGCTCCTTAAGCCAAAAAGGCCAGCACCTCGTAGACAAGGTGCTGGCCAGACTTTTTTTAAGCCTCGACAATTTCGCTTTGGGCTTGGCGAAAACGCCCAATCGCCCGATATTTGGCATAGCGTTGATCGAGCAATTGATCGAGCGTGAGTGTGCTCAGCGTGCTAAGTTGCTCACGCAGGGCATTGCCAACCGCATGCACAATTGCTGCTACATCCATATGCGCGCCGCCCTCTGGCTCAGGAATAATCAGATCGGCAATGCCAAAGCTGTGCAAATCTTGGGCGGTGATTTTCATGGCTTTGGCTGCTTCCGAGGCTTTGCTCGAATCGCGCCAGAGAATTGCCGCGCTCGCTTCAGGCGAGGCAACTGAATAAACAGCATGCTCCAGCATCAACAAACGGTCGGCAACCCCGATTGCCAAAGCTCCCCCAGAGCCGCCTTCGCCGATGACCGTCGCAATAATTGGCACTGGCAAATCGGCCATAACCAACAAATTACGGGCGATAGCTTCTGCTTGGCCGCGCTCTTCGGCGGCCATGCTTGGGTGCGCGCCAGCAGTATCAATTAGGGTCAAGATCGGCATATTGAATTTTTTGGCATGCTCCATCACCCGCAAGGCCTTGCGATAGCCCTCTGGATGCGGCGAGCCGAAGTTGCGGCGCACGTTTTCTTTGGTATCGCTGCCCTTTTGATGGCCGATAATCGCAACGCTGCGACCATCGATTTTGCTAATACCACAGACCAGCGCTTGATCGTCGCCATGATGGCGATCGCCACGGAGTTCAAAAAAATCTTCACACAGCACCCGAATATAATCAAGTGTGCGTGGGCGTTGGGGATTACGGGCAATTTGCACCTTATCCCAAGGCAATAATTCAGTTAACGTTGTCACGTTTTGACCTCTGCGTGGGGCTTATTGGTGGCCCGCTACGACATGTTCGCGATGATCAGCCGATGATGTGGGTCGTTCATACAAGCGCAGCAAGCGCCCAATGGTGGCCCGCATGTCCGAGCGTGGCACGACTGCATCGATCATGCCATGTTCAAGGAAAAATTCTGCGGTTTGGAAGTGTGGTGGTAATTTCTGGCGAATGGTTTGCTCGATGACCCGTCGCCCTGCAAAGCCAATATTTGCGCCTGGCTCAGCCAAAATAATATCGGCAACCGAGGCATACGAGGCCGAAACGCCACCATAGCATGGGTCAACCAACAACGAGATATGGGGTTGGCGGACGCGGGCCAAACGAGTCAGCGCCACCGAAACTTTGGCCATTTGCATTAACGCAAAAATGCCTTCGTGCATGCGCGCCCCGCCTGAAGCGTTGATCGTCAAGACTGGTACGCCGCGATCGGCGGCACGTTCAACGGCGCGAGCGACTTTTTCGCCAAAGACGCTGCCCATCGAACCGCCCATGAAATCGAAGTTACAGGCTGCAATTTCAAAGGGCAAGCCTTCAATGCTGGCGCTGCCGCTCATCACCACGTCGTTGGTGCCGGTGCGTTCGCTGGTAGCGGCTAATTTGGCTTCGTAGTTATCTTTGGGGCTAACAAAGCCCAAAATATCGATGCCTTGCAAATCTGCATCATGCTCAACGAACGAATCAGCATCGGCCAAAATATCGATCCATTCGCGTGAGCTAATCCGCGAGTGATAGCCACATTTTGGACAAACTTTTAATGCATCATTGAATTGTTTTTGATAAGTCAATTCGCCACAGTTGGCACATTTGGTCCAGACATTATCTGGTATCTGTTGCTCACGCCGCGAAGACGTGAAGGGTAACGGCGCACGCCGAAAAAAATCTTTCAAATCATGAACCTCCACGGTCATTGTTGAGCCGTAGTGGGATTATAGCATAGCACGCAGTGCGTCATAGCCATATATTTTTGAAGCGTTTCAGTTTCTGCCAAGGCTGCATAAAAACGAACAATGTTAACCCAAAAGCGCCTAGCGGTCGATAGATTAACCAGATCGCTAGCACAACGTTGTGTTCCCAACCAACAAGCTGATTAACTGGAATCGAGCCTTGATTGGCAAAAATACAGCTTTCTGGGCTATAGCGGCTGGCGGGGCTATACCAGCTGTCGCCAAGCTGGTTTGCTTGGGCATGCACAGTGCAAATGCGCTCAAAATAGAATTGCTGCATCAGCAAGGCGGGAATCAGTAATAGCGCCACAAACACGCTACAAAATCCAACCAATAATTTGATGATCCGTTTATTGGAATGTTGTTGCATAGCTGCTCCTTGATCGGGCTTGTTGCTGATGTGCGCTTGCCCGTTTTGCGCCACAATCGCTAGGCTCTCGTTTTGAAAGGAGGCTCAAATGCAGCCTAACCGGATTAATCACCCTGAACTTGAAGCTGTTTTGGCGAGTTTGGTTGCAGAGTTACAAAACCTGCTTGACGATCAGCTGCTAGCGGTCTATTTGAGCGGCTCGATTGCGCTCGGCGATTGGGATGACGCGAGTGACGTAGATTTTATGGTTGTATTAAAAGATGAGCTTGATTTGGCCCAACTTGCTGGATTACAAGCGCTGCATGCCGCGATTTATGCATTGCCCTCGGTTTGGGCGCAACATCTCGAAGGCTCGTATATTTCCCAAGTCTTGGTGCGCCGCGCCGACCCCAACAAAACCCAGTTGTGGTATTTGGATAATGGCAGTTCGCAGTTAAGCCTATCGACCCATGATAATGAATTGGTGATGCGCTGGACGGTGCGCGAATATGGCATTGCCTTGTTTGGGCCGCCAGCAACCAGCTTGATTGAGCCGATTGATCCAGCTGAGCTGCGCCAAGAAATTCGCAACACAATGCACGATTGGGCCGCCGAGATGCGTGATGGGCAGTATTCAATAACGAACCAATGGGCGCAAGCATTTACCGTGATTAGTTATTGTCGCATGTTGCAGAGCTTAGCAACAGGTCGGATTCACTCAAAACGGGCTGGGGTTGCATGGGCGCTCGCCAAGCTTGCCCCCAAATGGCATCCTTTAATTGAAGCAGCATGGGCCAATCGGCCAAATCCCAGCCTCAAATATCGTACAGCTGCTGACCCAGCCTTGGTGGATGAAAGTTTAGCTTTTGTGCGTGCTTGTTTGGCGCTTGCGCCACGTTAGCAATAGCTGCGCATGCAGAAATTTTACTTAATTTAACATAATTGTTAACAATTCAATCGCAATTGATTAAAGCAAGCAGCCTAGGCTAGCGCTGTGACCCATCATCACAAAGGAGCCAACGCTATGACGCTTGCAACGATCAGTAGCACGACCCCACGCCTGACGGTTAAGTGTGCCACGACGAGCGCCGAAATTGAGCAAGCCTTGCGCTTGCGCTACCGCGTTTTTGTTGAAGAAGCGAATAACTCGCGGCTTTGGAACGAACATGGGCTTGAATTCGATGTTTTCGACCAATGGTGCGACCATTTGTTGGTGATCGACCAAAATTCTGAGCAAGTTGTTGGCACCTATCGTTTGCTGCCTGGCGAACGAGCCTTGGCCCAGCAAGGCTTTTATTCGCAAACCGAATTTGATCTTACGCGCTTTGCCCACTTGCGCAACGCCTTGGAGCTTGGCCGCAGCTGCATTGCCGCCGACTATCGCGGCACGCGAGCAATTCAAATGCTCTGGGGCGGAATTGCCAATTATCTGGCTGAGCGGCCACATAGCCATTTGATTGGCTGCGCCAGCATGAACCACGACGAATTGCCCGATGTTAGTGCCTTGTATAGCATGCTGCGTCAACATAACGTGATTACTGAGCGCTATAACATTCAGCCATTAGCTAGCCATCGAATGGCCGATTTGCGCTGCTTGCCGATGACCTGTAGCGAGCGCGAAATGGTGCGCCGCTTGCCGCCATTGATTAAAGGCTATCGTTGGATGGGTGCTGAATTGGCGGGCGACCCAGCCTACGATCCCTTATTTCACACCACCGATTTCTTTGTGGTTTTTGAAACTAACCAAATGACCAAGCGCTACCAACGCCATTTTGCCAGCTCGTATCAAGCAACGGCCTGAGGCGACAATGTATCAACTGCTTGCTCAATTGACCACCAATCCGCAGCGTTTGGCGCGCGTTCGGCACATTGGCGGCTGGTTGCCGCACCGCTTGGTTATTGGCCTCAGCTGGATGTTGGCCGTTGGTTTGTATTGGTTTGTGCCGCGCTTGCGCCGCCATTTGCATGCTAACCTGGCCTATGTGCTGCTTGATAGCTCGTGGTTAGAGCGGACTAGGATTGGCCTGCGCTATCTTCAACATATGCTGCTGTTGCTGTATGAAGTGCTGATTGGGATTGAGCGTTTGAATTGCGAGCATGTGCTGCTGGAAGGAACCGAGCATATTGAAGTGGCGCTGGCTCAAGGACGTGGCGTGATTCTCTACACGCCTCATCAAGGAAATTTCTTCTATAGCTACTGGCGTTTGGCGTAGCGCTACAATTGCTTGACGGTTGGTACTGCGGGCAGCCCTGAGTTGCGGCCACTTTACGAGCAGTTTCATCAGCTTGGCTGTGCTGGCTTTGATTACGATGCGACCTCGCCGCGCGAGTTAATTCGGGGGTTGCGCCAGCATTTACAAGCCAATGGCGTGGTGTTTTTGTTGGGTGATTTTTGGCGACCGAATTTCCCTGAGGCCAGCTTTTTTGGCTTGCAATCGCGCACGCCCCAAGGCGCAGCAACCTTTGCCCTCGAAGATAATGTGCCGATTGTGCCGTGTTACAGTGTGCGAGAAGGCAAGCGCCATCGGCTGATTTGCCAAGAGCCGTTGCATTTGGGTCGCAGCTTTGGCCGCAAACAACGCCGCGAGGCCACCGACGAACTCAACGAGTGGATGGCCTCAATTATTAGCGAAAACCCCAGCCAATGGCTGTATTGGTTCAATTGCCAAGAACGTTGGGAAGGCGACGACCGGCGTTTGACCGAGCAAAGCGTTGGTCAAGCCCTAGCCGTTTAGCGCAAAATATAATAGGTTGCTCGTTTTTGGCCAATCTTCAAAATCAAACCCCGATCAACCAGATCCGAGAGATCGCGGCGAATCGTTTCGGGCGAAACATCGGGGCTAAGGTCTTGCAGATCGCGATTGGTAATTCGACGATTCTCAGTTAAAAAGACCAAGGCTCCGATTTGGCGTTCGTTCAAGCCCAAGGCTTCCCATTTAGCGGTATCGATGATCGACGTGTTGGCGACATTCATGCCTTTGTTGCGCAGCGTTACCAAAAAGCCAGCGGCAGTTTCGCGAAATTCTGGTGGCGGCAAGCCTGCGTCGGCCATTTGGCGCTGCATGCGGTCGATGCCATAGCCAAGCCGTTCGATCAAGCCCAAATCGGCGAGCACTTGCACCAGCGTTTCGTTGCGGCTAAAACGTTCGGCGGCAATATTATCGATCGTGACGTGGCCCGGCAAGCGGCCTGGGCTATACACTTCCAGCCGATCGACAAACATTGCGATTCGAATGCCCTCGCCGCGCACGGTGTAATCGCGGTGGGCTACAGCATTAACCAAGGCTTCACGCACAGCAGCAGGTGGATATTCTGTCCAATCTTCGCGTTCAAGGCCAACCATGCGCGAGCCACGGCGCATATGCTCGCCAAGCCAAAGCTCTGCCCGCCGCACTTGGTCGGGCAAGGTGGTTCGAATATCAACCCGCTCGAATTCATCGCTCATTTCGTTGCCAGTGTAACGCACCAACGTCAACTCGCATTGCGGGTAATCGCGCTCGGTGGTGATGCTGAACAGTAACATTCCAGCATTGGTTGGTTGATAAACTGCTTGATTATCGCGGGTAAGGCAACCGCGGCGATACAGCCAACCCAAGGGATCGCCATCGGCGGGCGGGCCGATGCGCGCCACATACGATTGAATTTTCATCTCGCTTAAATCGCCCATGCTCACATTTTCTGGGCGAACCCGTTCCCAGCCAACCTCGCCTCGCTCAATCAGCAATTGGCGCAGGGCATTGGGTGGAATGGGAGCATTGCTTGGGCCTTCACGGCGCAAATATTTGCCATGCAAACTATACACATTCGGTAAGCCTGGCGGAACTTCAATCAGCAACACCGTTTGTTGATTGCTGGTAAGTTGTTGGGGCAATGGGAGCACTAGCGGCGGCGTACAGGCCAATGCTGCCTCTAGCGCTGCTTCTTCTGCTGCCTGAATATCTTGAACACCCTCGACTTTGGGCCTAACCCGCCCACTGATGCCAATGACTGCGCTACCGCCGTTGCCATTCGCAAAAGCCACCAACGTTTCAGCCAAATCTTCAGGCCGAAAGCGTTCGCGGAAGCAGGCTAGCATCTCACTTTCGCCGTTTTCAAGTAACTGTTCAAGCATACACAACCCCAAACATTCAATAGGGCTGCAATTATAGCATAGGGCTTGGTTCTTTGTCCGATCAATTGGCTAAAGGAAAGTTATGAGTTAGAAACGCTTAAAACCCTTTCTTAGTTATTGCAGATCTAACTTTTTCAGGGTATAACAATGCTTGGGTATTTGTAAAAATGGATATTTGCTGGGAGGTCGATTTTGCTCAAAAAACTACAGGCGATTGCGAGTGATTTAACTCAAAAATGGCAAACCGTAGCCCAATTTAATCCTGAAGATCAATTGAAGTCAAGTGTTGAAAAGATTATTAAAGAGATCTGCCAAACTATGCTTGGCAATTCGCAAATTAATGTTGTGACTGAAGTTCAAGAGCGATCCATCGCTGGTAGGCCGGATATGGGCGTTTCTCAGGCGGGCTTAATTATTGGCCATATTGAATTAAAAGCGCCTGATAAAAAGGCTGACCCGCGCAAATTTGCCGCTAAAAGTGCCGATGCCAAACAATGGCAAAAATTCCAACAATTGCCAAATCTGATTTATACCAATGGCAACGATTGGTTGTTGTTTCGTTCTGGCGTTCTTGTTGAGAATCGACGAGTTAGTTTCATTGGTGATGTTACGAGCGACGGTGCAAGGGCAATCAACAAGGCGAATGTTGATAACTTGATCGAGCTTATTCGTGATTTTATGTTGTGGCAGCCCACTGTACCGCGTAACCCTAAAGAATTGGCCCAACTATTAGCACCGCTGTGCCTTTTGTTGCGCAGCGATGTTTTAGAAGCTTTACCAGACCCCGAATCTCCTTTAAGCATTTTGTTCAAAAATTGGCAAACATATCTGTTCGCTGATGCCAGTGACTTTGAATTTGCTGATGCCTATGCCCAAACTATGGTTTATGCCTTATTGTTAGCGCGGCAAAATGGCTTGGCATCAATCACGATCGATCAGGCGGTTAGTAATTTGCGTACGGGCCATCGCTTGCTGTCCGATACGCTCAAGCTATTAGGAGATTTGGATGCCCGTGAGGTAATTGCTACCTCGATTGATGTGATTGAACGAATTATTCAGGCAGTTGATTCGTCGATTTTTGCTAGTGGCGGTGATCCATGGCTCTATTTTTATGAAGAGTTTTTGGCTGCCTATGATAACAATTTGCGCAAACAGCGTGGGGTTTACTACACCCCGATTGAGATTATTCAGGCCCAAGTTGGCTTAGTTAATCAGTTGTTGACTCAGTATTTCAAAGCACCTTACGGAATGGTTGATCCTAAGGTCGTCACGCTTGACCCAGCCACTGGTACTGGAACCTATCTCTTAACTGCCTTGCAAGAAAGCCTCAATCTGGTTGATCGTGATCGCGGCAAGGGTTTACGCACCCAGTATGCTAGTTTTGCTGCCCAAAATATGCATGCCTTTGAATTACTGGTTGGACCATATGCGGTTGCCCATTTGCGGTTTTCGCAGGCAATTGCCGCCGAAAAGGCTCAATTGCCTGCCGATGGGGTGCATGTGTATTTGTCCGATACCCTTGATTCACCTAATAATGCCCCGCCCCAGCAATTAACTTTAGTGCTAAAAAGCCTGAGCCAGGAACAAAAACGTGTAGTCAAAGGTAAAGCAATCAACCGAAGTATTGGTATGTATTGGCAATCCACCCTACAATCGCCAAATCATTGATGAAGAGCAACAAGATAAGGTTGAACGTAAGGGTGGCTGGGTACGGTTTGGAAGCAAACACGAACCTCCAATTTTTAATAGCTTCACTCAGCCAGTTATAGATGCAGGAAAAGGTGGGCATCTTAAAAATATCTATAACGATTATGTGTATTTTTGGCGTTGGGCAATGTGGAAGGTTTTTGAACAACCCCAATCGCAACAAGGTGGAGTGATTAGTTTTATCACGGCCTCATCGTATTTGCGTGGCCCAGGTTTTGCAGGGATGCGCCAACACATGCGCCAAATCTTCGATGAGTTGTGGCTAATCGATCTAGGAGGCGATAATATAGGCGCACGTAAAACAGAAAATGTGTTTGCAATTGAAACACCAGTGGTCATTGCAGTAGGTGTACGCTACACTTCACCAAAACCAACTCAACCTGCAACTGTCCACTATTGTTGTATAGAAGGTACAACAGAAGAAAAATTAGCCCAAATAGCCAAGGTCAAACAATTTAGCGACCTCGTCTGGGAAGCTTGTGGCACTGGATGGTTTGATCCATTTATTCCTGCAGCAAGCGGAGCTTATGCAACATGGCCTAAAATAACCGATTTGTTTCCATGGCAAATTAGTGGCATGCAATATAAACGGACATGGCCAATTGCGGCAAATCAATCAACCATACAGCGCCGTTGGGAGTATTTTATTAAAGCAGAAAATAAAGCAGAACTATTTAGCGAAACCCGTGATCGCAAGGTTGATAAGCTGTATGGTACATTAACCGATAAAACAACCCGCTTGCCAGCGCTCAGACGCTTAACCGATCCTAAAATACCTATTACAATTGAACAAATTGGCTATCGCAGTTTTGATCGCCAATGGGCAATTGTTGATAATCGGGTTGGCGATTTTTTACGGCCCGATTTGCATACCGCCAATAGCGAACATCAAATCTATTTTACCAGTCTACTTACAGATGTACTTGGTTCAGGTAGTGCAGCAGTTATTAGCCATCTAATCCCAGACATGCATTATTTCCGCAATCGCGGGGGCAAAGATGTTATTCCCTTATGGCGTGATGCGGCGGCGAGCCAAGCCAACGTGCCAGCAGGTTTATTAGACCACCTTGCTAGTGAGCTTGGCTTCGAGCTGAATGCGCTTGATCTCATGGCCTATTGCTATACCCTATTGGCAAGCCCAACCTATACTGCACGTTTTGAAAGCGAGCTACGCACGCCGGGGCCGCGTATTCCAATCACCAGCGATGGCGAACTTTTTCGCACAGCAGTAAGTTTGGGTAAACGCCTGATTTGGCTGCACAGCTATGGTCAACGCTGTGTGCCAAGCGATCAACCAAAGGGTATCGTGCCACGAGGGCAGGTGCGATGCGATGCTGGCACAAGCCAAAGCGAATATCCTAATGTCTATCATTACGATGAACAACAGCAACAACTTACCATTGGCACAAGCGGTGTATTTAGCCATGTTCGGCCCGAGGTATTTAATTTCAGCGTTTCGGGCTTGAAAGTTGTACAATCGTGGTTGGGCTATCGGATGGCCGAGCCAGCTGGGCGTAGTTCATCGCCGCTTGACAAAATCTTGCCCGAACGCTGGGAATTTGATGATGAATTGCTAGAACTGCTGTGGCTGCTTGATCACACAATTGATCTACAACCTCAACTCGCTGAACTGCTTGAGCATGTACTGAATTCGCCGTTGTTGCTTGCTGATGATTTGCCAGAACCTAGCGATCTAGAACGAGCCGCGCCCAAACCAATTAAACAAACTCAGACCAAAATGCCGCTTCAATAATCCAGCGTTGTGTTGAGTGTATGATTTGGTTGTAGTCTAGCGCCTCGCCCGCGCGTGAGGTAGCAGTCCACCTAGAGACCATGGGTTTGCCGCGATTCGCGGTGCTGCCACCAAACCAAAAGCCCCTCGCCCGCGCCACGGGCGAGGGGTTGGGGTGAGGGAATCACTTCATTTACTCAATCAACTTGCCAAGTTGGCGCAAATGGTTTTTGACCGCCTCGGCGATTGTAGGATCGGTGGCTAAGAACTGCGATTGGGGTGGATACATCCCGCCTGAGCGTGGATGAAACGAATAGACGAGTTTGCCTTGGAGTTCGGGATTTTCCATCAGAATAAAATCTTGCGATAAGGCCATAGCTGGATAATCAAAACGGCGAGGGCTAATTGCTGAAACGACCTTGCCGCCAAATAAACGTTGTTCTTGAAAAACCACAATAAATGCGCCATCACCGCCCCACATATAGCTAGGCGCATCAAGATCGGTTTGACCCCAAGGATTGGTAAAGGTGATGGTTTGGGTGGACCAATGATAGCTGAGCAAGAGATCCTCGGTCACGGTGAAAGCAGCCTGCGCTAATGGTACAGCCTGCAAAATCTGCCACGCCGTATCAGCCGTGGGGCCAAGCCCTGGCACAGCATCTTGATCGAAGATATAAACCGCAAACTGGTTGGCTGTGGGTGGTGGTTGCTTAGTTTGGGTACAACCAACGAGCAATACCAAGAGCCAACAATAATAGCTCCAGCGCATGGTCAACCTCCGTTACTCAATCAGCTTGCCCAGCTGGCGCAAATGGTTTTTGACCGCCTCGGTGATTGATGGATCGGTGGCTAAGAACTGCGATTGCGGTGGATACATCACTGCTGAGCGTGGATGGAACGAATAGACTAATTTGCCTTGGAGTGCGGGGTTTTCCATCAGAATAAAATCTTGTGATAAGGCCATAGCGGGATAATCAAAACGGCGTGGGCTTTCCGCTGCCACAACCTTGCCCCCAAACAAACGCTGCTCTTGAAAAACCACGATAAATGCGCCATGACCACCGACCATATAAAAGGGTGCATCTCGAATATCTTGGCCCCAAGGGTTTGTAAAGGTGATGGTTTGGGTTGGCCAATGATAGCTGAGCAACAGATCCTCGGTCACGGTGAAAGCAGCCTGCGCTAATGGCACAGCCTGCAAAATTTGCCACGCCGTATCGGCTGTAGGTCCAAGCCCTGGCACGGCATCTTGATCGAAGATGTAGACCGCAAATTGGTTAGATGGTGGCTTTGGCTGATCGATTGAGGTACAGCCAACTAGCAATGCGAACAGCCAGCAAAAACCTATCCAACGCATGGCGCTGCTCCTTCACTCAACTAGCTTGCCCAGTTGCCGCAGATGGGCTTTGACCGCTTCAGCAATCGCCGGATCAGCAGCCAAAAACTGGGATTGCGGTCGATACATCACGGCTGAGCGGGGATGAAACGAATAGACGAATTTGCCTTGGAGTTCGGGATTTTCCATCAGAATAAACTCTTGCGATAAAGCCATGGCAGGGTAGTCAAAACGGCGTGGGCTTTCGGCGGCTACAACTTTACCCCCAAATAAACGCTGTCCTTGATAAACTACGATGAATGCGCCATCACCACCGACCATATAAAAAGGTGCATCTCGAATATTTTGGCCCCAAGGATTGGTAAAGGTAATCGTTTGAGTTGACCAATGATAGCTGAGCAATAACTGCTCGGTCACGGTAAAGGCGCTTTGGGCTAAAGGCACGGCCTGCAAAATCTGCCAGGCGGTCTCGGCAGTTGGGCCAAGCCCTGGCACGGCATCTTGATCGAAGATGTAGACCGCAAATTGGTTAGATGGTGGCTTTGGCTGATCGATTGAGGTACAGCCAACTAGCAATGCGAACAGCCAGCAAAAACTTATCCAACGCATCGCCAACCTCCTTCACTCAATTAGTTTGCCCAGTTGGCGCAAATGGGTTTTGACCGCCTCGGCAATCGTGGGATCGGGGTTGAGAAATGGATATGCTTGGTCAGTTTGAAGCACTGAACCATAGCGAAAACTATAGAAGATGTGATCTTGGCGAAAACTGGAATACATAGCCGCTTCTTCAGGAGCGATAAATCGTGCTGTATCTTCCGAAAGCAGTGATCCAATTATAATGCGTTGCTGTTGAAACACCACGATGGCCTTACTGCCTTCATGCATAAAAAAAGGAGTTTCTCGCAATCTATCATGCCAAGGATTCGTAATGTTGAAGGTTTGTTCTGGCCAATCATAGGCAATAATCGCTGATTCAGGAATGACATAGGCCGCACGATCCAAATCAATCGTTGCTAAGAGGATGTTTGGATGTGTAATGTGCGGGTTATCATCTATTTCATGATTTATATCTTCATTCGTAAAGATATAAATTGTAAATTGACTATTATTCATGACAGTTTCCTCATTAGTACAAGAGATTGAAAATAGTATTATGATTAGTAAATGCATATATTTTTTCATCATAAACCTCTAATTACAATAGCCTGAATCTTCACATCGTTTCATATACTCTATCATCGTTAATTCAGCAGAAATATCCAATTCCTCTTTCGTATGGGTATAATTTACTAGAAATTCATTTGGATGAGGAATTGCTGAAGATTCATTAGACTTAAAACCTTTTCTTGGACTATACCAATTATAAGGTACTAGGTTTAATATCGCATCGTTATCATTCATTTTGGCATGCCATGTTTCTAATGAAACAGGCTGACTAAAAAGAGATGGATCAATAACCATTTGTGTAATTGAACCAGCATTATTTCTAACCTTAACTGTTGGTGCGACATGCCATCCCCAGTCCACAATCCCATCATATGAGCTTACATCATCATACTTTTGAGCAGAATAACGATACTCAGTAGGTACAGTAAGATGGGTATCAGGCGCTGTTCCAGAGGCTTGGATATAAGCCTTATCCAATGATTCAAGCGGTATACCATACCGTTTATAAATTCGATTAGTCATGATGTGTGCCCTCGCATAACAACCATCATCAGCATATTTAAAGGGAATATCTGATTCGTTGGCCATATCGTTAAAAATAATTGCTGCTTCGGCCTCGCTCACCGACCCATCAGCATACGGATTGACCTTGGAGCCAAAATTTTCGTGCCACTCAGCAAATAATTTTAGTGCCCACTCGATCAGTTGCTGGAAGAATGGCAGTTTCAAGGGTGGTTCTGGCGGAGTTAAGGGCGGTTTTTCACCATTTTCTTGGCTAAACAGCAGTTTATTGCCACCTAAACCGATTGTTGCAAAATCGTCGCGAAATAGCGCGGCGGCTTCGGCTTCAGCAGCAGCCATGGTCTGCCGAATGGCTTTGGTGGTTTCAACACTGCTTTGTAAGACCTGTAACAAGCGCTGAAAGGCAGGTTTGACCTCATGGGTAAATTCTTGAAAACAGCTGTCGGCAGCCTGCCCTTGCCATTGGCCTGCTTGGAGCGCAGCCATCGTTTGACAGAGCGTTGCTTGAATACTTTGGCTTTGATCGTGGAGTTTTTGAAAGCGTTTGATGATTGTGTCTACCGCTTCGTACTTGATCTGCACAAATGGAGCAGGCATCGCCTGAATCCTCGCAACGGGGAGGAAGCTTCGGGCTACAATGCTGGACAAAATGGAAGGGGAACCTCAATTCAACTCAGTGCGGCGGATTATAGCAAACTATTGGTATGTTGGTATATAGCTCGATTGGTATTAAATGGCTCACCAATAGGCCTAGTTGCGATTAATCTCCGTGAAATAGGCTGGTCATCCATCGCAGCTCATACCAGCTTTTATTTTTAAACAGCAATTAAGCCCTTCGCGCCAGTGCTGTGATCAGGGGTGTGAGAGAATTTCTCGATGCTTAGTAGCCTTCTGGTTGGCGATAGGTCTCTAAATTGGCGAATTTGGTTGTTGAGCGGAAAAAGCGCAAGGGTACAATCCCAGTTGGGCCGTTACGATGCTTGGCAAGGTGAATTTCGGCGATCCCTTTCTTATCAGTTTCGGGATCATACAATTCTTCGCGATAAATGAACATCACAATATCCGCATCTTGCTCAATGCTGTTATGCACAATAATGTTATTCGCGACAAAATTATGCAGCGTATCGACTGTCAAATCATACACTGGCTCCACCCCATCTGGTTCAATGCTAACGATTGTTTCCCATTCAATTGTTGTTTGGGGATTGTTGCTGCCAAGTTCTAGAGTAAGTTCCTGCGGGATTGCAATTTGGCTGGTATGATGGAGTTCATCAAGGCGCTTCCAGCCATCAATGGTTAAGAATTTATGGTTAGCTGTGGCGCGAATGCTGCGGCCTAGCTTGGTAAGAAGTTTGAAAACAGGCTTTGTGCCCGTCGTAAAGGCATTGGTAACAGGCCGTGATTCGAGCTTCCATGTTGCTTGATTGAGCGCTAGAACATTAAAGCCTTGTTGGCCTACCAATTGATCAATTCGCACATAATGACCTTGATCTGGCAAATAGATTTGGGTATCGCCTGTGAGACAGCCCGATTCTCTCAAGTCGGAGAGCATGGGGACGTGGGTGGTACGGCTTTCGACGGCCCGCGAAAGCTGCGATAGGGCAATCACTGGCACGTTGATTTCACGCGCCAAGGCTTTAAGGCCACGGCTAATTTCGCTAATTTCCTGCACACGGTTGCCATCGCGCTTGCCGCCGCCCTGCATCAACTGCAAATAATCGATGATAATCAGATCGATGCCTGCTTCTGCTTGCAAGCGCCGACATTTGGAGCGCACATCCATAATGCTGGCTCCAGGCGAATCGTCGATATAAATTGACATAGTGGAGAGCTTGCCAAGCGCCTCGGTGAGCAATTGCAAATCACTATCGCGAATTTGGCCGGTGCGCAGCTTTTGCATATCTACGCCAGTTTCGGTGGCCAAAATCCGCTGCATCAACTGGTCGCGGCTCATTTCGAGGCTAAAAATTGCTACGCAGGCTTCCGATTCTTTGGCAGCGTTGTAGGCAATATTCAAGGCCAAACTGGTTTTGCCGGTTGCAGGCCGCGCCGCCAAAATCAACAAGTCGGAGCGTTGCAAGCCACCAGTTAATTTATCAAAATCGTTAAAGCCAGTTTTGAGGCCAACAACTTCGCCGCCGCGCTCTTGCATCTGGCTAATTTGGTCGAAGAAACTATCAACGACCGCGCCGATGTGAATAAAGCCATCGGTGGTGCGCCGCTGCGAAACCGCGAACAACTCCGATTCGGCCTGATCGAGCGCTGCTTCAAGCTCTTGAGTTTCGTCGTAGCCGAGGGCTGCAATCTTACCGCCAGCGATGATCAAACGCCGCAACAGGGCGGTACGTTCGACGATGCGGGCATAGTATTCGACGTGCACCGAGGTAGGCACGCTATTCGAAAGCTCAAGCAAATAGGGCACGCCGCCGACAGCATCTAATTCATCTTTGCGGCGCAATTCATCGGTAACATTAACCAAATCGGGGGGCACACGGCGATTGTAGCAGGCTACTTGGGCATTAAAAATCAAACCGTGTTTTTCAAGATAAAAATAGTCGCTAGCGAGCCAAGGCGCAACCGGAATAATTGCATCACGATCAAGCAAAATCGAACCAAGCGTGGCACGTTCGGCATTAATATCGGCGGGTAACGACTTATCCATAGCGACCTCGATGTGGAAAATGTTGGGATAACGGGTGGATTCACAGTCGAAAAGCTGTGGATACCAGCGGCTAAAGCACTGATGCCGCGCTCATTGGCGCGGCATCAGCGGTTGGACCAAACGAATGAACTAGGCTTCGGTGCTCGCAACTTCGGCAGCTTCGGCTGCGGGCTGAACACTACCTTCACCATTTTCACCTTCGACCACGACATTGATGTGTGGCTCAAGCCCAGCGAGCAAACGCACGCCGATTGAATACACACCAGTGCGCTTGATTGGCTCGTCGAGTTGAATTTTGCGGCGATCAACTTCTTGACCGATGGCTGCTTGCAATTTTTCAGCAATGTCTGAGCTGGTTACTGAACCGTACAAGCGATCTTGTTCGCCAACTTTGGTAACAAACTTCAAGGTCACGCCATTGATGCTGTCGGCCAAACCGCGTAATTCTTCGCGTTGTTTAGCTTCAAGTTTGCGTTGTTTGGCCAAGCGTTCTTCAGCTTGCTTGATCAAACCAGGTGTTGCAAACACAGCCAGCTTCTTGGGCAATAAATAGTTGCGACCGTAGCCACCAGATACTTCTTTGATGTCGCCCGCAGTACCAAGGTGTTCGACATCTTGAATCAACAGAACCTTCACGGAATAGCTCCTTTAGTTTAGCGGTGCTGGTGCCCGCCACATCTGCGGGCTTGTATTTACAACCCTCATCATGTGAGGGAGCATACCATGAGAATAGCCCCAAATTTGGGGCTGCACGTTATCTTACCATAGATCATAAATTCTCGTCAAAATCTTTTAGAAGGATGAATTATGAATTATGAGGGATGAATTACCCTTTGGAAAGGATGAATTATGAGGGATGAAATCCTGCATAATTCATAAAATAACTGCATCCTTGATAGTTTTCTTCGTCCTTCATCCTTCATCTTTCATCCTTTCGACTATTCCCTAGCCCAAACGTCTATGGTAAAATTAAGCTACTTCCACGTTTTCGCCCATCGCCAAAGGATTTTAGGAGTGCAGCTATGGCACACGATCCATCTTCACCTGTCGATTTAGCTGCTCGGGTTGCTCAGCTTGAACAAGAAAATCGTATTTTGCAGGCTATGCTCGATACGGTGCCTGATGCGATTGTATATAAAAACGCTGATCTGACGATTGAGTATGCCAATCGGGCCTTTCGCGAATGGTTTGGCCTGCCGCTTGAGCAGTTTCGGGTTGCCGAGGATCGGTCGAGTGATGATGTTTATGCCGCGGAATATCAAAGCCACGACCGCCAAGTGTTGCGCAGTGGCCTTGGCAGCGAGTTTGAAGAACGCTCGAATGCTCCCGATGGCTCGTTGATCACCACCCGCAGCATCAAGCAACCAGTTCGTGATGCCAACCAAGTGATCGGTTTGGTGGCCGTTTTGCGCGATGTAACCAGCGCTGCCCAAGCCTCACGCTCGCTCTCCGAAACCCAAGCTCGGCTTTCGCGGATTATTTCGAATGTGCCAGGTATGGTCTTTCAGTTTGTGCTGCATCCCGATGGCTCGAGCGAATTTCCCTATGTGAGCGAAGGCATTCGCCAAGCTTTTGGCATCGCGCCAGAACGCCTCACCTCGGAGCGCGATGCGCTCTACAATTGGGTTCACCCCGAGGATCAGCCAGAATTTATTCGCTCGTTTGTCGAATCGGGCCAATTGCTCGAAGCTTGGCAATGGGAAGGCCGTGTGGTCTACGATGGGGTGGTGCGTTGGGTGCGCGGGGCTTCGCGGCCAACTCGCACCGAGGCTGGCGATATTCTGTGGGATGGCGTGTTGATGGATATTACGGCGCAACGTGAAAACGAAGCTGCCTTGCGCCGCTTGCAAAATCGCTTGCAACAGTTTCTCGATGCAACGCCAGTTGGCTTGTATGTGATCGATCCTGTCGGCAAGCCCTATTATGCCAATGCCAAAGCCCAAGAGTTGCTTGGCCAAAATGTCATGCTTCCAGTCAGCGAACAAACTGAAACCTATCGCACCTATAAAGTTGGCAGCGAAACAATCTATCCCCGCGAGGAATTGCCAACCCAACGTGCGCTCAGGGGCGAAATGGTGCACCTTGATGATTTGGAATTTCGCTATACTGGCAAGCCTGCCATTTCGATTGAAGTCTTTGCGCGCCCGATCTACGACACCAACAACGAAATTGAATATGCAATTGCGACCTTTTTCGATATTACCGAGCGCCGTAAGATTGCCCAAGAGCTTTTAGATTGGCAACAACGCTTCGATTTGATCATGTCGACGGTTGAATTGGTGATGTACGATTACGATGTGCTCAACAATCGCATCGAATGGAGCGATTCGGTTACCAAGATTTTGGGTTATCCCAAGGCCGAATTTAGCGTGAGCGTCGATGCGTGGGCGGCTGGCATTCATCCAGAAGATGCTCCCGAAGCTTTGCGTTTGCTCGACGTTGCCCAGAATGCCTGTAGCAGCTACGCGGTTGAATATCGCTTTTTGCACCATGCTGGCCATTACATTTGGCTCTTGGATCGCGGCTTCTTTATTCCAAACAAAGAGGGCGTTGCGGTGCGCATGTTGGGTTTGGTCCAGGATATGACTGAGCGTAAACAGGCAGAAGTGATGCGTGACCAAATGCAGGGTCAAATTATCGAGGCCCAAGCAGCTGCCTTGCGTGAGCTTTCAACCCCGTTAATTCCAATCAACGAGCGCACAGTGATTATGCCGCTAATTGGCTCAATCGATTCGGCGCGCGCCAGCCAGATCGTCGAATCGCTGCTGCAAGGCGTGAGCCAAATGAACGCTGGAGTCGTTATTTTGGATCTCACCGGCGTGCCTGTGGTCGATACGCAAGTGGCTGGAGCCTTGCTACAAGCGGCGCGGGCGGTGCGCTTGCTCGGAGCCGAGGTCGTGCTGACCGGCATTCGCCCAGAAATTGCCCAGACCTTGGTCAGCTTGGGCATCAACCTGAACGATGTTGTGACCTTGAGTAATTTGCAAAGCGGGATTGAACGGGCGTTGAATCGCCGTTTAGCCTAAGCGAGGTGGCTTATCAACGCCGAAACTGAAGCCTGGGCAACTGAATTAGGCGCAGCCATTGCCCACACTATCCATGCGCATACCTTTCAAGCGCGCACGCCCCAAAACCAAGTGCGCTTGTGGGATGGCCGCACGCCCTATGCCATGCACCCAATTTGGTGTGCTATGACAATTTTGGCCGAGCCATTGCTGCCCGAAACGACGCGGCGGGTTGGCTCGATTGTGTTGCTTTGGCACGATTTGCTTGAGGATACTAGCGCCGATTTGCTGGAAAACACGCCGCAACAAGTGCGCCAATTGGTGCAAGAAATGACCTTCGATAGCTTTGATCATGAAATGCGCGAGATTTGGCAACGCAGCGATTTGACCAAGTTATTTAAACTCTATGATAAAACCTCGCAATTTTTTGATGCAATCTGGCTACGAGATTCCCGCTATGCCCAATTGCTCAACCATACCCAGCAATTAACCACATTTGTGCAACAAAGCTATGGCGAATTGAATATTGTGAAACTCGCTCAGGCGTTGGCTGTACCACGCAGCAAACGCTAATGTTTGATGAACTGTCGCCAACGCCATAATAAATGCAACGTGAAGAGGGTTATAGGAACTCGCGATAAATACAATTGGGCAAAATCTGCACCAAAAATAAACCAAAACAGCCGATCATTACCAACAAGAATCAAAATCAAATAGCTTGCGCTATACAAACGATAGCGTTGTGATGTTGGCCTAAGCAGGCTAAGTATAATCAAATTAACGAAAAATAAACTATTGCCAAACACGATTATTATTGCATAAATTAAACCAATTCGTTGATAGCTTAAACTCCAGAAAATACCTTCGTGATGCTTTACCCAAAGTGCGATATTGGCAATTGATCCATTAATAAGTGCTACTAATATTATTTTTAACCACAACTGCTTGATTAATGATCGATTTTTGTGATATGTTGGTGGTGCTTGATACATTGAACCTCACAATACTATATATTTCCTCTTCAATTAAAGCATAAACTTTATATGTGGAAGGTAACAAATGAGTAACAAGCAGAAAGTGTGGCTATGCAGCAGCCTTTGAGTGCAGTGCTTGAATATTTGGCAACTGAATCGTTAATTGCCCCAAATCAATGGCAGAGCTGGCGATTAACTCCAATTGCTGGCGGAGCAAATAATCGGGTTTATCGTGCTCAATTGGGCGACAGCGATTATGCAATTAAATGGACAATTCGCGATGAACGTCGGCGGGCGTGGCGTGAATATCAAGCACTTCAGGCCTTAACCCACGCTGATCGGGTGCTGGCACCGCAGGAAGTTTTGCTCGACGAAGCCAGTTTTGCGCAGCCAGTCGTTGTGCAAACGTGGCTCGATTATCCTGCATTAACCAACGTGCCGCAGGCTGCTGCCCAATGGCAAGGCTTGGTTGAACATTATTGGGCCGTGCGCCAAATCAGCCAAGCTTCAAGCAGGCTTGAATTGCCCATGGCAACATTAAATATGCACAGCGTCGCTGTTGGCAAGCAGTTGATTGCCGAGCATTGCGCGAAATTGCCCGCCGCCCAACTGCCCGCTGAGCTTGAAGCCTTATTGGTTTGGCTCGAAACGTGGGTTGCGCCTGAGTTTTCAAGCGTGCCACTGAGTTTGTGTCGGGTCGATAGCAATTGGCGCAATTTCCTGCAAACGCCAACCGGATTTGTTTCAGTCGATTGGGAAAATGCTGGCTGGGGCGATCCTGCCTTTGAAATTGTCGATTTGATGACTCATCCGGCCTATGCTGAAGTCACGGCGGAACAGTGGCAAGCGTTTGTGCAGGCCTATTGCGGCTTTGGCGACGATCCGAGTGCTGCTCAGCGGATTGAGGTTTATCATACCTTGATGCTGATTTGGTGGGTGGTACGTTGGCAGCGCTATCTGTATGAAGTGCCACGCGGCCTTGACGCACGGCTGGTCGAGCGCCCTCCAGCGTGGCTGACCACCGCCCAAGCCAATTATCAGCGTTATTTGGATTTAGCTCAACAGACCATCAATCAATGGAGGTAGTTGATGAAAAGTAATGCCACGACGGTTGAAGTATACCTGGCCGAACTCACGCCCGAACAGCGTAGCGTGATCGAGCCAGTGCGCCAAACGATTCTCCAGCATTTGCCAGCGGGCTTTGTAGAAACCCTTGCTTGGGGCATGCTGAGCTATGAAGTGCCACTCGCCCGTTTTCCCAAGACCTACAATCAGCAGCCTTTGAGTTATGCGGCTTTGGCGGCCCAGAAAAAGCACTATAGCTTGTATTTGATGTGCGTTGCCTACGACGAGCCGGTGGTCGCTTGGCTCCAGGAGCAATTTAGCCAAGCAGGCAAGAAATTCGATATGGGCAAATCGTGTTTGCGCTTCCGCAAGCTCGACGATCTGCCGCTCGCGGTGGTTGCCGAGGTTATTCAACGCTATTCGGTCGATGAATATATTGGCTATTATCAGGCGATGCGTGCGGAAGGATGAAGGATGAGGGATGAAAATAACATCAAAAGGCAGAAGTCAAAAGTCAAAAAGAACAGAGAACATAGAGCATAGAACCGATGGCTATGGGCTGAGGGCTATAGGCTATGGGAAAATAATCCGTGGAATCTGTGTCAATCTGTGGCTAAAATAATTCTTCGTGTCCTTCGCGGTTTCTCACCTTCGTGCTCTTCGTGCGCTTCGTGGATCGAATTTAACGCAGAGGGTGAAGGCTGAAGGCTAGCGGAACGTTTTGTGGTACGTCAAGAATTCCCGAAAGCCAAAAGCCCAAAGCCTATAGCCCTTCGTGTCCCTTCGTGTCCTTCGCGGTTTCGAACCTTCGTGCTCTTCGTTCGTTTCGTGGATCAGATTCGCTCGCTCAATTGGCCGCCCAGCCAGCCAGCTAGCACAATTAACCCAATGCCAACCAGATGCCGGCGTTTTTGGGCTTCGGCAGGCAATGGCTTGCCCAACACCAAACGCCAATAAACTGCCACCAAACTCAGGCTAACCACCGCATGACTATTGATCCAAGTTAATTGCTGGCGAATTTGGTCGAAGGCCAAGGCTACGGCTAAAATGCCAGTCATCACCGCCAGCAAGCTGCTCCACCAGCCGATTTTTAAGCACCAACGGGCGGTAATTGCTAGCTCGTGATGCGGATGGCGCTCGTTCCACAAGGTTAAAATTGAGCTAACCAGCAAGAGTGCAATGGGAAAATGAACTGCTTGAGGATGCAAACTCATGCTTAGTTCTCCATATTATTGGCCAATTTGGTGCGATTATTCAGCAAAAAGCCGATTGTTTCGCCCAAAACTTGCGATTCAAATGGTTTTGGCAGCACTGCATCGAACACATGGCGGCGCGTATCAAGATCTGGCGCATTCCAGACGGTCAGCAACATTGCTACCAACAACGGGTCACGAGTTTTAAGCAATTCGGTCAAATCCCAAGCATTGATGTCGGTCAGGCCGCTATCGGCAATCAAGGCATCAAAATCGCGGGCATAGGCTAAATCCAAGGCCAGCGTGCCGCTATCGGCGCAAACCACCGTATGCCCCAAACTTTCGAGCAAGCCTGCCAAGGCCGATTGCACCCGCGTATCGCTTTCGACCACCAGAATTGTGCCGCGTTGCAAGGCTTGCGCCCCACCAACTTGCATTGGGTCGTTCGATGTTTCAGGGCGCGGAATTGGAAAGACCAGCGAAATGGTGCTGCCAACGCCGACCTCGCTTTGCACCGCAACCCGCCCACCGTGATGTTGCACCACGATTGCGTGGGTCATCGAAAGCCCAAGCCCAGTGCCATGCTCGCCTTTGGTACTGAAAAATGGCTCCCACATGCGTACTTGGGTTTCTTCATTCATGCCAATGCCTGTATCGCTGATTTCCATAATCACGTCGTCGTCAACTTGCTCGGTGCGAATCGTCAAAATGCCGCCTTTGGGCATGGCATCGGTGGCATTCAGCACCACGTTGGTCAGCACTTCACGCAAGGCAAACGGCGAACCATAGATCAACGGAATTTGGCTTTTTTCAATTCTGGTTTGAATCATGGTGCTGGCAGGGCGGCTGCGCCAACGTGGCCGAATCAGCTTAATCACATCATTGATAATCGTGTTCAAATCGACCATTTCGTGATCTTCTGGCTGCTGAGCGCGGGTAAATTGCTGAATTCGCTCAACCATATGCCGACCATCACGGGCGGCTTGCTCAATCACAACCAAGCCTTCGCGTTGCTCTTCTGGCGCTTCGATCAGCAATAATTGGGTGTGGCCCAAAATCCCAGCAATCAAATTGTTGAAATCGTGGGCGATGCCGCTCGACAATTCGCCCAAAGCCCGCAACCGCTCGGTTTGCAGCAACACATCTTGGGCCTCTTGTTTGGCGCGGTAGGCTTGCTCAAGCTCTTGATACAACTGGGCGTTGGAGATTGCCAAAGCCATGTGGCGCGCTAGAATTTGCAACAAATGTTGGTGAGCTGGTGGAAAAGCATCAGGATCGAAGCTGGAAAGCACCAGCACGCCGAGCCAGCGATCATCGCGGCGCAATGGCACGAGCAAGGCCACCGCCAAGCCAATTTGGCGTAGCTCAGCAGCGCGGCTAATTGGCGAGCTGTTCATAATCATGCGATAGGGCGGTGCATCGATTGGCCCAAAATCCTGCCAAATTTCTGGCGAAAGCACCAAGGTTTTATCGAGCAGGTCAACTTCGGCGCGGCCAGTTTTCATCAGCACGCTAAAGAAACGAGTTTGCTCGGTTGCCAAGGCCACACACGCCCAATCGTAGGGCACGACCCGCTCGATTTGCTGGGCGATGCGATGGCAGACGACTTCGAGATTGAGGGTGGCGTTGAGCGTGGCGGTGATATTCGAGACAGCGCTCAGTTGCTCGGTTTGTTGTTGCAAGGTCGTAATCAGGTCGCGTTGTTCGAGCGCAATCGCCGCTTGCGAACAAATCGCCTCGGCAAAGTTGATATTGCTGCGGCCAAAATGGCGCTCAGGCCGTTGATCAAACAAGGCCATCAAGCCCAACGTGCCGTTGCGCCCGACCAATGGCACTAAGAGCGCTGCGACTAGACCAGTTTCGAGCCAAAAAGCGCTGGTGGTCGTGGCTGCATCGCGATCGTTATGATGATAGGCGCTAGCGCTGGTTTGGGCCATATGCTGCAAACCGGGGAAGTAAGTTAGCAGCGCTTGCGAAATAACCTCAATCGAGCAATTTTTGGGCATTTGCCAAGCGAGCGGCTTGAGGGTTTGGCTGTGGGCATCATAATGAAACATAATGCCAACGTTGGTTTGCAGCGCTTCGCAGACCGTTTGCACCAATTGATCAAGCAAATCTTCTTGTTGGGCTTGATTGAAAATCCGATTGACATGGCTCAACATAGCGAGGCGCTGTTTTTCGGCGCGTTGAATATCAATTAATAAACCGCCGATCATGCTGATCAGGTAATACACGCCCAGTTCAAAGACGATGCTGGCAAAGGCGACCCGATCGTTGCCCAGCGTGCCAACTCGGCGCATGCGGCTAGTTTCGTCAAGGAAAAATGAGAGTGCGATTAACATACTGCCTGTGGCCGAGAGCAACGCGCCATCGAAGCCATGGCGGGCGGTGAAGGCCACAATTGGCAAGAGGAACAAGACATTTAAAAATTGCACCGGAATATAGGCCACCCGATCGATGCCCCAGCCGATCAGGCCGACAATTGCCAGCATAAAGATTAATTGTAAGACATCGCTGCGGGTGATGGTTGTGCGATGAATACTGCGTTGCAAAGCGGCAGGCGTGCCAAAAAGACCGCGCGTCGAAAGCCACGGCGTGCCTAAACGCAACATTGGCAGCGTGATGATCAACGAACCCAAACTATTGGTCAGCCAAATCAAGGCCGTTGTGACCAATACTGCATGTTCTTCGATCCAACCGACTTGCCAACCAACGGCGCTCATACAAAAGGCGCTAATCGCAGTGTTAAACAGCACCCCGCTGGCCAAAAAACCATTCAGGGCCGATTCGCGCGACATATCGTAGGGATACCGATACAGGCGAAAAATGAGGGCTGGTAAGCCGCCTTGAGCCACCCACCCACCAACCAACAGGGCTAGCCACCCAACCTGATTAATGCCAGCAAACCATGCAATGAGCGCCATGCTGATGGCACTGCCAACAGCCCATGGAAGCTGCCACCACATAATGCCTGCTTGCACAACCCCTAAGGCCAAAATCCAAGGCATCGGAAGCTGGGCCAGCCAACCCAATCCAAACAAGAGCGCGGTTATGGTCGCACTGCAAAAACTCAGCAAGAGCGGCCTGGTCATGGTGAGCCTCGTCTCAGGAAGATGCTCCCTCATTCTATAGCGATGAGCATGGTAGCGTCAAGCGCAAAATCGGGCTTTGGCTTGCTGCTTTACCTCTATTTTAGCGCAGATTTGGCTATGCTTCGTCAAGCCTTTTGGCTTGGTTTTTGTTAGCGTTTTGTCATGTTGCGCCATGGCCTGCGGTTGAAAAAACATAATCCATGGCCTATAATGGCGATGGAAGTGGGGCAAAGTGGGGAAATGTGGGGCAGTTGCCAGGCGAACATCTGAGCGTAAAAGCCTTGACAGTGGGAGCAAGCCATGTTTTTGGGCGAATATGAACATACGGTTGACGATAAAGGGCGCTTGGCGATTCCAGCCAAATTTCGGGCTGGCTTAGCCGATGGTCTGGTGTTGACCCGTGGTTTCGACCAAAACTTGCTGCTTTACCCAATGCCTGTCTGGCGTGAATTGGCTGCTCGGATCAATGCTCTGCCGATTAGTCAACCTTCAGCGCGTAATTTACGCCGTTTGATGTTTGCTGGCGCAAGCGATCTGGGCCTCGATAAACAGGGCCGCATCGTGTTGCCACCCAACTTACGCCAGTATGCCACAATTACGAGCCAAGCGCTCATTACCGGTATGGATAGTTTTATTGAAATTTGGTCGGCTGAGCGCTGGCAAACGGTGCTCGATAGTTTTGCCGACGAAGCGCCGCTCTTGGCCGAGCACGTCGCGGCCTTTGGGATCTAGTATGGTGAGTAATGCATATTCCAGTTTTGTATGATGCCACGCTGGCAGCGCTTAATTTACGCCCTGCTGGACGCTATATCGATGGCACCCTCGGTTGGGGCGGCCATAGCAGCGGCATCCTTGCTGGCAGCGGCCCTTCCGGCCAATTACTCGCCATCGATCAAGACCCGATGGCTTTGGCTGCCGCTCGCGAACGCCTCGCCAGTTATGGCGACCGTGTAAGCTTGATGCATGGCAATTATCGCCAGATGGCGAGCCTTGCAGCCCAACACGGCTGGCAGCAAGTCGATGGCATTCTACTCGATATTGGGGTTTCATCGCCGCAGCTCGATCTGCCTGAACGGGGCTTTTCGTTTCAGTACGACGCGCCGCTTGATATGCGTATGAATCCAACTCAGGGCGAAAGCGCCGCCGATTTGATTGCGCGGCTGAATGAAACTGATTTGGCGAATGTGATTTATGAATATGGCGAGGAACGGCTTTCGCGCCGGATTGCCCGCCGAATCGTTGAGCAACGGGCCAAAAGCCCAATTACCAGCACCGCGCAATTGGCAAGCTTGGTGCGCAGCGCCGTGGGTGGCCAAGCAGGCAAGACCCATCCAGCAACGCGCACCTTTCAAGCCTTGCGGATTGCGGTCAACGATGAATTGGGGGCATTGCGCGAAGGTTTAGCCGCCGCGACCAAACTCTTAGCACCAGGCGGGCGTTTAGCGGTCATCACCTTTCATTCCTTAGAAGATCGGATCGTCAAGGAATGGATGCGCGATCAAGCAAGCGAATGTTTGATTCCTGCCAAGCTCGAAATTTTGGCCTGCCCGCATAGTTGTGCTGCGAAAAGCGGCCCACGGGCATGCATTTACCCAGTTGGGCGCGATTGCGATTATGTGCCAACGCTTGAGGTGTTGAGCCGTAAGCCAATCGAGGCCACAGCAGAAGAACTCAAAGCCAACCCACGCGCCCGCTCAGCCAAATTGCGGGTTGCCGAACGACGCTTAACGACGGCGCTTGCGCCCGAAGCATAGATACACCTGTCGGAGGATTCTTGATGGCGGTTCAATCTCAACCAATTGGTGGCCTGAGTGCCATCCGTAATCGCAGCACCAGCCAACCAACCAGCCAACGCCGCGCCAGCGTGTTAATTGCACTCGCGGTTGTGGTGGCCTTGATGTGTATGCTGTATTTGGCCCAAACTGGCCGAATTGCCGCGCTTGGTTTTCGGCTAGAGCAACTTGAAGTGCAGCAAACTAAATTGGTGCGCGCCAATAACCAGTTGCTGTATGAGATTGAACAATCGCAATCGCTTGAGGTGATTCGCCAACGAGCAACCGCCTTGGGCTTTGCCCCCATTGCATCCAGCCAAGCAGAATATCTGATTATTGAACTACCACACCATCGTTGGACGGTTCAGGCTCGTTAGCGCCCGTTCCCGCTCTTGCGCTTTGGAGGAACTTGCATGGCCGCGCGTACCGCTCCAACTCCCCAGCATCAACCCTTGCTCTCACGCTGGCGCATCAACGCCATTTTGTTGATCTGTGTGGTCTTTGCTTTGGCAAATGCCCATAAATTGTTTGAAGTTCAAGTTCAGCGCCATGATCAGCTTTCGGGCTTGGCGCAAAGTGAGTTTCGCCAAAATCGCACAATTCAGCCAGCCCGCGGCATTATTCGCGATAGTACTGGCGGGGTTTTGGCGATGAATGTTGATCGCGATGTGCTGGGCGTGGCTCCACCGTTGATTGATGATGATGTAGCCGATCCAAATGAATCTGATCGTTTGGCCTTGTTGCTTTCGCCATTGATCGGCAAAGCTCCCAGCGAAATCAAACAATTGTTGCAAACCAAAGATCGCGAGTATGTGGTGCTGGCGCGGCGCTTAACGCCTGAAGTGAGCGAGCAAATTCGGGCGCTCAAAAATACGGCGCTTTCGCTCACACCGGAGCCAGTGCGGGTTTATCCCAAAGGCATGTTTGCCGCCAATATCGTTGGCGTAGCCAATTACGAAAATGTGGGCATTAGCGGGGTTGAGGGCTATAACAACTCGCTGTTGGCTGGGGTTGCTGGCTCGCTCGAAGCCGAAATCGACTCTGCTGCCAACTCGATTTGGATCGATCCACCAACCGTGCAAGAGCCACGCGATGGCGCAGATATTACCTTAACGATCGACCCAACCGCTCAGCATATTGCCGAAGAAGAATTGCAAAATGCGTTGATCAACCATGGCGCAAGCGGTGGCTCAATTACGGTGATGGATTCCAAAACTGGCGCGATTCTGGCCATGGCAACGTCCAACAAATTTGATCCCAATCGCTATACCGAATATCAGCCAGAAATCTACAACAAAAATGGCGCAATTACCGACCAGTATGAGCCAGGCTCAACCTTCAAGCCAATCAACTTGGCAATAGGCTTGCAAGCCAAAGCCTTTACGGTCAATAGCGTGGTCGATGACCCAGGCTTTATTGCCCGCGCACCTGGCTGTTGCGCCAACTTCGATTCCAACGGCCACTCGCCGATGACCCCCGAAAATGTGATTCTCTATTCATCGAATGTTGGCGCTTTGCAATACGCCGAAATGGCGGGCGAAGAAGGTTTCTATCAAGGC
The DNA here is from genome assembly GCF_016907925.1 of Herpetosiphon giganteus. Classification (GTDB taxonomy): domain Bacteria; phylum Chloroflexota; class Chloroflexia; order Chloroflexales; family Herpetosiphonaceae; genus Herpetosiphon; species Herpetosiphon giganteus. Next base: position 112,271 of record NZ_JAFBCZ010000007.1, read on the forward strand.
TTGCGCGATTTTGGCTATGGCCAGCCAACCGGAATTGAGTTGGGTGGCGAAGAGGCTGGGATTGTGCAATGGCCTGATACCACCGCCGATTGGCGGCCAATTGTGCTTTCGACCAATGGCTACGGCCAAGGCATCGCGGTAACGCCGCTGCAACACTTGCGGGCGATGTCGGCGATTGCCAATGGCGGCAACTTGATGCAGCCCTACATCATTCAAGAATGGTGTGAGCGCGGCGAGTGCCACAAGGTTGAGCCAAAGGTATTGCGTACCATAATTGATGATAATGTGGCTATGGATGTGGCCAAGATGATGGTACGCGCTGCCAACAACAATTACGCTTTTCAAGAAGATATGTGGTGGAAGCAATGTAGCGCCTATTATGATCGCCAGGGGAATGGCGGCGTGCCCTTGGTGCCTGGCTACAACATTGCGGCCAAAACTGGTACTAGCTCAATTCCTGATGGTCGTGGTGGCTACGAAAACGCCACGATTGGCTCGGTGATGGGCTTTGGCCCAATCGAAGATTCGCGCTTTACGGTCTTAGTTAAGCTTGATCGCACCCAAGAAATTTGGGGCACAAAGGCGATTCCGGTGTATGCTGCGGTGTTCAAGCGCTTGCTGACCCATTATCAAGTTCCGCCCAACCCAGAGTTGGTGCACGAATGCCAAATTGAACAATAACGAAATCTACTAGCGCCATGGTGTTCATGGCTTTGAGATAGTGCCTATGCTAAGCTTACAAACGGTGGTTGATGGAGTGCGAATTGCCAGCGAACCAAGCTTGCAATTGCCCGCAGCGTTGGCCAATTTACCAATAACGAGTGCTTGCATCGATTCGCGCGAAGCTGTCGATGATGGTTTGTTTGTGGCCTTGCAAGGTGAACGGGTCGATGGTCACGAGTTTATTGCTGCGGTGGTAGCGCGCGGCGTTCGCGCAGCTTTGGTGCAACGCGGGCGTTTGACCGATCCAAGCCAATTGGGCTTGGATCGGCCTTTTGTTGAGCTTGATCCCGATTTGGGCCAAATTCCTGAAACTGCGCCAGCCAATGCCTTTTTTTTGATTAGCGTTGATCAGCCGTTGCTGGCGCTGCAACGCTTGGCTACTCGCCATCGTCAGCAACGCGATTTGGTGGTGGTTGGAATTACCGGCAGCGTTGGCAAAACCTCTACCAAAGAGGTGTTGGCGGCCATGCTTGCACCAACCATGCGCACCCATAAAAGCCCACGCTCCTACAATAGCGAAAATACCTTGCCCTTGGTCGTGCTCGGGATTGAGCCAAACCATCAGATTGCAGTGCTCGAAATGGGCATCTACAACAAAGGCGATTTGGCCTTGCTCACGACGATTGCTCAGCCCCAAATTGGCATCGTGACCAACGTCGGTTTATCGCACTTGGAGCGCATGCACACCATCGAAAATGTGGCCGAGGCCAAAAGTGAATTGGTGCAAGCCTTGCCAGAAGATGGTTGGGCGATTCTCAACTACGACGATCAGCGGGTGTTGGCGATGCGCAATCGTACCAAAGCCCAAGTCTTTACCTATGGCCTCGACCCGCAGGCTGATTTGTGGGCCGATAACATCGAAAGCCGTGGCTTAGATGGCATTGGCTTTGATGCGCATTATCGTGGCGAAAAATGGCATATCAAATTGCCCTTGATTGGCTTGCACAGCGTGCATACGGCCTTAGCGGCGGCAGCGGTGGGGATTGTGCTCGGGCTTTCATGGGATTCGCTAATTCAAGGGTTGCGCAGCAGCGCTCAATTGCGCTTGCTCTCGTATCCGGCGGTTGGCGGCGCAACCCTGATTGACGACACCTACAATGCTTCGCCAGTTTCGTGTATTGCCGCGCTGAATCTCTTGGCCGAGCTGCAAGGTCGCCGCATCGCCGTGTTTGGCGATATGGCCGAGCTTGGCCCGCAAGATGAAATTGGCCATCGTTCGGTTGGCGTGCGGGCCGCCGATGTGGTCGATGAATTATATGTTGTGGGCGAAAAAGCCCATTGGATTGGCAAAGGAGCCATTGAATCAGGGCTGGCAGCAGAACATGTGCATGTGCTACCCGACAAAGCTACGGTGATTGCGGCGTTGCAATCGACCCTCCAAGCGAACGATTACGTCCTTGTCAAAGGATCGCGTGCTGCCGCTATGGAAGATGTTGCGAATGCTTTGCAAGTTAGGCCGGAGGCTAAGGCGTGAATAACGAACAGGTCGTCGTCGAACTTCAGCGAGCGCTTGTGCTCAAGCTGGCTGAAGCGTTGTTATTAGCTGGAGCCGCTTTTGTTTTGACGTTAGTTCTTGGCCGCTGGTGGATTCGCTGGCTCAAGGCACATAATATTGGCAAAGCAATTCGGGTTGACGGCCCGCAAAGCCATATGATCAAAATTGGCACGCCAACCATGGGCGGGGTCATGATCATTGCCTCAGTTGTAATCATCACGGTGATTTTCAATCTGGTTAATCGCTGGTCGATGCTCTTACCGTTGGCGGCTTTGGTTGGCTATGGCATTCTTGGCGCGTTCGATGATTATCTTTCGCTGACCAAAGTGCGCTCGAAAACCTTTGGCCTGACCGAACGCTTCAAAATGGTTTGGCTGGTCATGATTGCCTTTTTGGCTTCGCTGGCCTTGTATCTGCCCAAGCCGTTTGGCTTGGCTAACGGCGGCGATGTGGTTGTGCCGTTTGTTGGTGTCATCGATATTGGCTACTGGTACATTCCGGTTGCGACATTTTTGATTGTGGCGATGGCTAATGCCGTTAATTTCTCCGATGGCATGGATGGCTTGGCGGGCTGGACATCGGCGATTGCCTTTGCCGCCTTCGGCGTAATTGCCTTCGTCTATCGCTTCGATTACTTGGTGACCTACTCGTTTACGGTTTCGGGCGCGTGCGTGGCCTTCTTGTGGTTCAACGCTCATCCGGCCCAAGTTTTTATGGGCGATACTGGCTCGTTGGCCTTGGGCGCAACCTTGGCGATTGTGGCGCTGATTTCCAAAGCATGGTTGTTGCTGCCAATTGTCGGGATTATTTATGTGCTCGAAGCCGCTTCGGTGGTGATTCAGCGCTACTATTTCAAATATACGCGGATCACGACTGGCACTGGCAAGCGGGTCTTCAAAATGACCCCAATCCACCATCACTTCGAGTTGACTGGCTGGTCGGAGATGCAAGTTGTTCAGCGTTTTGTGATGATTGGGATTATTGCGGCGATGATCGGCATTTCGCTGGCCTTGAATCCAGCCTTGCCCCAGCAAGTCAGCACAAGCTCAACCCAGCCGACGATTCCTGATAATCCTTTTACCACGACCGACGATCCGACCGCCACGCCGTATCCATCGCCATTGGAAAATTAGGCCACGGCTGATTGATTTGGTTTGATGTACTCGCAAGGCATTTAGCAAAGTAAGGCATGGCATGCTCGATTTACGCAACAAACGAATAACCGTGATGGGCTTGGGTGTTCATGGTGGCGGCTTAGGCGTTACCCGCTTTTTGCTGGAGCAAGGCGCACACGTAATTGTGACCGATCTGCGCAGTGCTGAAGTGTTGCAGCCTTCTTTAGCAGCTTTGGCAGGCTTGCCCGTTGAGTTTGTGCTTGGCGAACATCGCGACCAAGATTTTGAGCTGGTTGATATGGTGATTCGCAACCCAGGTGTGCCGCGTGAATCGCGCTATTTGCAATTGGCTCGCGCCGCTGGCGTAGCAATTGAAATGGAGATGACGCTGTTTTTCCGGCTTTGCCCAGCGCCGATTATTGGCATTACTGGAACCAAGGGCAAAACCACCACCACCACGTTGACTGGGGCGATGTTGCGTGAGGTTTACCCCGATACGGTGGTTGCTGGCAACTTGCGGGTTTCGGCATTGGAGCAATTGCCGCGCATCAGCGCCCAAACGCCGGTGGTGCTGGAGCTATCATCGTGGCAGTTGGAAGGCTTGGGCGAGGCTGGGTTAAGCCCAGAGTATGCTTGTGTCACCAATTTGTCACCTGACCATCTCGACCGCTATGGCTCGATGGCCGATTATGGATTAGCCAAGCAACAAATTTTTCTGTATCAAAACCCTGATGATGTGGTGGTGCTGCCCAAGCACGATTTGATTGTCAAGACCTGGGCGAACGAAGCACCTGGGCGGGTGATTTGGTTTGATGGCAACGAAGGCTGGCCGCTGGGCCAATTGCAAGGCCAACATAATGCTTTGAATATCGCTGCTGCTGCGGCCTTGGCCCAAGCCTATGGCATTCCCGATGCAGCGATTCGCAATGCCATCGAGCACTTTGCTGGGGTTGAACATCGCATGGAGTTGGTGCGCGAAATCAATGGCGTGCGTTTCGTCAACGATACGGCAGCAACTACGCCAACCGCTGCCGCCGCTGCGCTCAATTCGATGAGTAGCCCAGTGATTTTAATTGCTGGCGGTGCTGATAAAAAGCTAGCTTGGACTCCGTTGGTTGAGGCAATTCAACAATCGAGCCAATTAAAACAGCTCATTATCTTGGATGGCACTGGTTCGCCTGCGCTGACTGCGGCGCTTGGCACTGAGCAAGAGCGCTATCAATCGTTTGAGCAAGCAATTCGCGCCGCTTTTAGCTTGGCTGAAGCTGGCGATACAATTTTGCTCTCGCCTGGAGCGGCGAGCTTTGGTATGTTTCGCAACGAATTTCATCGGGGCGAAGAATTCCGACGGATTGTCGGCCTACTGGCGGAAGATTAAAAATTATTTAGGAAGATTGGGCTATAGCCAAAATTGGTGAAACCAGCCACGATAGTGAAGGTTCTGCAATTATGGTTATTGCCAAAGGCCTAAGTTCTTGTTTCGTCGCTATTGAGCTTGATTGCTACAATTGGCTCAGAAATTGGCAAACTATGCAAGATCCCTATTCAGGTTATGAGCCTGAGCGTGTTGAATATTCTCCCAGCCAGCCTGTGATGGTGCAACTCCCGAATGCGCCAGTACGGGCTACGTGGGTGTTTATGGCGATCAACGTCATCATGTTTGTGGTTTGTATCCTCAAGGGCATGAACGTGATGGGCAGCAGCGAAGGTGATGCGCTGGTACTGATCGAATTGGGAGCCAAATGGTCACCGTTGATGGATATTGGCGGCGAATGGTGGCGCTTGCTGACCGCAACCGTGCTCCATGGCGGGCTGGTACATATTGGCTTCAATATGTATGCCCTGTATGCGCTTGGCCCAACTGTTGAGCGCTTTTATGGCAGCCTGAGCTTTAGCGTAATTTACCTAATTGCCGGCATTGGCGGGGCTTGGGCTTCGTATGCATTTGGCGATCCGCGCAGCCCTTCGATTGGCGCTTCGGGCGCAATCTTCGGCCTGATTGGCTGTTTGATTGGCTTCTTCCTGACCGCCCGCAGTGTGCTGGGTGATTTTGCGCGCCAGAACTTGCGCCAAATGGTTGGCACGGCGGCAATTAACCTGATTATTGGCTTATCGCTCTCATCGGTGATTGATAACTATGCCCACATTGGTGGCATGGTGATGGGTTTGGCGCTGGGCTTTGCATTGGCCCCACGTTTGGCCTATATTGCCGATTGGTTTAAGCCGCGCATTGAGGCCCGAGCGCCTGCGCCAATTCGTTGGCTGAGCGTGGTTGCGGCCTTAGTCTTTGTGGTTGGCGCAACCTGGTTTGTGCATACCCAGCGCATGGCTGATGCAAGCAGCAGAGCGTTGCTCGAAAATTTCTATCAAGCATGGATCCAAAGTGCCCGTTAGACGGTTGGAGGTCGGCATGAACGATCGAGTTCCGCGAAAACCTGATGGAATGTTGCTAGCCCTCGTGGTTGGCCTAGTTGCGTTTGGGCTAGTGATGGTCTATAGCTCATCGTTCTATGTGGCCTATGCCGAGTACGATTCTTCGGTCTATTGGGTGTTGCGCCAAACCATGTGGGCGATTGCTGGCGTTGTGGCAATGTTTATCACAATGCAGTTCGATTATCGCAAGTTACGGCGGTTTTCCTTGCCCTTGATGGCGCTGACGCTCTTTTTGCTGTTGCTGGTATTGCTGTTGCCCGAACATATTACCAAGGTCAATGGAGCCAGCCGCTGGATTAACATTGGGCCAATCGGGATGCAGCCAAGCGAGGTTGCTAAGTTTGCGGCAATTATTTATTTTGCCGACTGGCTTTCGCGGCGTGGCTCAAAAATTCGCCAATTTGTCACTGGGCTGTTGCCATTTGGGATTATGCTTGGGCTGTTGGCGGGCTTGGTGCTCTTGCAACCAAATATGAGTACCACGATTGTGATTGTGGTGATCAGTGCCGCGATTTTGTTTACCTCTGGCGCAAGCTTGACCCACTTGGGAATTGCCGCCAGCATCACCACGCTGGTTGGTTGGACAGCAATTCAATCGGCGGGTTATCGTGCGTTGCGGGTGTTGGTTTGGCAAGATCCATTTAGCTACCCACGCGACGGTGGCTACCAACCAATTCATGCTTTGTATGCGCTTGGCTCTGGCGGCTGGACTGGGGTTGGCTTGGGCCAAAGCCGCCAGAAATTTTTCTGGTTGCCCTTCGCCCATACCGATGCAATTTATGCGGTGATTGGTGAAGAATTGGGCATGATTGGCGCAGGCTTGGTGCTGGCAGCCTTTATTATGCTGGCTATCCGTGGCTTCCGGATTGCTTCGCGCTCGCTCGACCCATTTGGCGCACTGATTGCAGTTGGCGTGACGACATGGCTCGTCGTGCAAGCGCTGATTAATATTGCGGTGGTAACCACCGTGATTCCGTTTACCGGGATTACATTGCCATTTATTTCCTATGGTGGCTCATCGTTGATGATGACCATGATTGCGGCGGGCTTGCTGCTGAGTGTTACCCGTTATGCGCCGTTGAAACGGGCTGAGGAACAAACCAATGAACGCTCCATCCCCACAATTGGCCAACTCCGACCACGAGTGGTCGCCGCTGCTGATGCTGTGCGGCGGTGGCACGGGCGGCCACGTGTACCCGGCTTTGGCCGTAGCCAGCGCTCTGAAGAAGCTCAGCGAGCAAGCAGCTTCGCCATCGGCAACTCCCTCGGCGGCACATGGCGCAAACCAGCAGACGAATCCAAGCGGCTCATCGCGTGGCGCAAGCCCAAACAGCGCAAAACCTTGGTCAGCCAGCCAATCAACGGCAGCACCGCCCGCGAACGGATCGAGCAGCGGCGGCGCAATCAACGCCAACGTTAAACCGCAACTGCGCTATATTGGCTCGGTTGATGGCATGGAAGGCGATTTGGTCAAGCGCGAGAGCGCAATTCCGTTTGTTGGCTTGCCTGCTGCTGCCATGCGTGGGCGCAACCCAATTCAGATGCTGAAAAATGCTGGCGTGTTGATCAAAGGTGTGCTTGCTGCCCGTAGCTTATTGCGGCGCGAACGCCCAGCAGCAATTTTGGGCACTGGTGGCTATGTTTGTGTGCCGCTGTTTGTGGCGGCGGCGCTCGAACGAGTACCAACCTTGCTCTATTTGCCCGATATTGTCCCTGGTTGGGCGGGGCGAGTTTTGGCCCGTTTAGCCACCCGTATTGCCGTAACCTTTGATGATTCTAAGCGCTATTTGCCAGCGCACAAGGTGGTCGAAACTGGCTATCCGGTGCGTGGCGAGGTGTTTAATCAAGATAAAGCCGCCTGTCGGGCGTTGTTTGGGCTGAATGATCAATTGCCAGTGCTGTTGGTGTATGGTGGCAGCCGAGGCGCACGCTCGATCAATCAGGCTGTTGCCGCGCTCTTAAGCGATCTGTTAGAATTAGCGCAGGTCGTGCATGTTTGCGGACGGAATGGCGATGAACCATGGTTGCGTGAGGCGCAGGCCAAGCTCAGCCCTGAACAGGCCAGCCGTTATCATCTTTACCCCTATCTGCATGCCGATGCTGAACGCTCGATGAGCGCGGCATTTGGCGCAGCAGATTTTGCGTTAAGTCGGGCTGGTGCTTCGACGATGGCCGAACTCCCCGCCGCAGGCATTGGTTCGATTTTGGTGCCTTTGACGATGGTGAAGCAAGAATACAACGCTGCTGCCCTGGCCGACCGTGGCGCAGCAATTAGCATTCCCGATGAGGCAATGCTAGGCTCTGGAGAGCCAACCCAAGGCCGTTTGTGGCGCGAACTCTCAGCAGTGCTGAGTAGCCCTGAGCGTTTACAAACGATGGCGCAACGCAGTGCCAGCCTTGCCCAACCAGACGCAGGGGCGCGGCTTGCCAGCGAATGGCTGGCGCTTGCCCGAGGAGGCTAAAGCGTATGTCGTTTCGAGTGATCCTCTTGCAACAATCGATCCAGTTTAGCTTTTTGCAGCTTTTGATGCTTGTGATTTTTCCAATCGCAGGCTTCTTTGGCTGGCGACGCGGCTGGAAGGAAGAGGCGATTACCACGGTCGGGCTCATTTTCTCATTGGTGTTGTTTGCCAACCCAACGGTTGCTGAAAACATGGCTGGGCTGCTGAATCGGATTATCAATGCCTTTGCGGTGTTTATTAATGCCCTGTTTGGTAGCGAAAGCGGCGAACGTTCCCCCTTTATCGATAGCGATAATTTTGAGAATTTTCGGGCAATTTCGTTTATCATCGGGGTGCTTCTTTCGTATGTGATTGGCTCGGCGATTGGCAGTCGCGATGAGGTCAGTCGCGGTGGGCGGGTGATTGGGGTTGGCGTGGGCGTGTTGAATTCGTATCTTGTGCTTTCACGCTTGCTCGATTTTTGGATTGCCTACGACAAAGAGGGCGCTAATTTGCCCTTTGATGAGGGCGTTGGCATCACCGTCTCGTCAATTTCGCAGCAAAATGCCTTGAAGGACAATTTGCCAACGATCTTTGCCTTGCTCTTTTTGGTCGTGTTGATTGTCACATTCTTCCGACTACCCCGAATGCGGGAGTAGCAAGGAGAGCATAGAGCAAAGAACATAGAACATAGCAATGTATATTCATCGATTATGCTCTATGCTCTATGCTCTATGTTCTGAAAAATGCTTGGGGACGCTGGGAATCGTCGATCTCAGCGTTTCTGCTGTTTTTATCTGGCTTTTTTAAGGAGTCGCTGGTGCATACGCACATTGTTGGAATTGGTGGTTCAGGGATGAGTTCGATTGCAACGATCCTAGTGGAGCGTGGCGATCAGGTTTCAGGCTGCGATCGGGCTGCCAATGCCGCAACCAAGCGGCTTGCCGACCACGGCGTGCAGATTGAAATTGGCCATGATCCAATCCATATCGACGGCATCGATCGCCTGTTGGTTACTTCGGCCTTGCCACTCGACCACGTTGAGTTGGTGGCCGCCCACCAAGCAGCGATTCCGGTGCTAACGCGCCACGATCTTTGGCGCGCATGGAGTGCCGAGCGCCCGACGCTGGCGATTACTGGAACGCATGGCAAAACCACCACTACTGCAATGTTGGCAGTTATTTTCAAGCATGCTGGTTATACCCCGGGCTTTTTGATTGGAGCCGAAGTGCCTGCCTTGGGAGCGAGCGCCGCGTGGGGCCAAGGGCCGTTGGTGCTTGAAGCCGATGAATATGCGCGCACCTTTTTGGCGCTTGACCCAACGATTGGCATTATCACCAACCTCGATTGGGATCATGTTGATATTTATCCCAGCCAAGCTGAGTACGATGCGGCCTTTCTTGAGTTTGCTAGCAAGCCCAGCCTGCAAGCCTTGGTGCTTTGCGGCGATGATGCTGGCACGCAACGAGTGTTGGCCGATGTTGCGGCGATTCGCTGCGGCTTGGCTGAACATAACGCTTGGCGCGCAACGGCGATTCAGGCTACGCCCGATGGCATGCTATTTGAATTGATTAGCCCTGTGGCCGAGCCAATTGCTGTTCAACTAGCTGTTGCTGGCTTGCACAATGTGCAAAATGCCCTGTTGGCCTTGGCTGCGGCCCACGCTTATGGTGTTGATTTGGCAGTAGCAGCAGCAGCAATTACCCATTATCAAGGGGCAGCGCGGCGCTTCGAGCCAAAAGGCAAGGTTGGCAATGTGCGGGTGTTTGATGATTACGCGCATCATCCTGCCGAAATTCGGGCCACGCTTGCCGCAGCCCGCGCACGCTTCCCTGAGCAACGGATTGTGGCCTATTTTCAGCCGCATACCTTCAGTCGTTTGGAAGCGTTTTTGGCTGAATTTCAGACAGCTTTTGAACAAGCAGATGTGGTGCGCATTGGCGCAGTGTATGGCGCACGCGAAACCAGCAAGGGCGACCCAACGGCGCAAATTGTGGCTGGGATGCAACATCCAAATGCTTTGGCGGTTGGCGATTTGAACCAAGCTTTTGAACAATTGTTACACGATGTGCAGGCTGGCGATGTGGTATTGACCTTGGGAGCTGGCGATGGAGTTTCGGTTGGCGAGCGGTTGGTGGCGGCGCTGAGGTGATTCGATGATTGCTGATGCTGCGTATCGCCAATTTCATCGTGATGCAGCAGATCGGTTGCGTCAACTTTACGCCGAGCAAATTGGTCGGCCTGAAGGCTTGGATGGAATTATGGCATGGCATTTAGCATTGGCCTGTGAATGGCCCGACGCAATCAACGCCGCCCTTGATCAGGCAGAAAGCGTGATTGCGCAACATAATATTGCCGATGCGCGGGTTTGGTGCGAGCGGGCCTTGGATTATCTGAGCCGCTTGGCTGAGGAGCAACGCGCCAATTTTGCCCTGCGCGCCTACAGTTTGGCATGGACGGTGCTCGATTGGGCGGGCAATCACGACGATGCTTTGTATTATGCGCAGCAGCTATTAACCTTGGCCCGCGCCGCCCAATCGGTGCAGATTGAAGGTGGTTCGTTGGTAGCGTTGGGTCGCTCGCAACGAGCTATGCGCGATTTTGCCAACGCCGAGCAAACGCTCAAGCGCGCGCTCGATTTGGCCCGCACGACCAACAATCTGCCACTTGAAGCAGAAGCCTTGTTGCACCTTGGCAAAACTGAGCAACTGCAAGGCCGCCATACCGAGGCAATTCACCTGTATAACGCCGCCCAAGCACGCGGAGCGGTGATTGACGATCGGCTAACAATCGCTAAAATTATCACAAGTATCGGCGATGTTTATCGCTTGATTGGCTCGGGCCAACAGGCCGCCGATTATTACACCCGCGCCTTGGAAATCGAGGAGCATTTGCCTGGCACGTTGGGCGTGGCGATTGTGCACGAAAAATTAGCACTTTCGTATCTCGAATTAAACGATTTGGATCAAGCGCTGCGTTGCCAAGCAGAAAGTCTGATGTTGCGCGAAAAATTGCATGATGCGGTGGGTACGGCCCGCGCCTACACCGTGATGGGCGTGATTCACCATGCGCGTGGCGATTATCAGACCGCAGTTGACTCGTTTTTGAAGGCCTTGCAATACGAAGATCGGCGTTCGCAGGGCGTTGGCCAAATTATGTTGCACAATCGTTTGGGCGATGCCTATCGCGCGCAAGCAGATTATGGCTCGGCGAGCACCAGCTACAATGTTGCGCTGACCAATGCTCAGCAATTGGGCGATACGGTTGGGATTGCCTTGGCCAGCGAGCGTTTGGGCGATTTGGCCTACGAATGGAATGATCGCCATGACGCGGGCAAACATTGGCATACAGCATTTTTGTTGCGCCAAGGGCTTGGCCACTACGATGAACAAAAGCGCTTGCGCGAACGCTTGCGCAGTTTAGGAATGCAGGTTTAAGCATGATCGACCTTCGCGAAAACGAGCCACTTGCGCCATATACCGCTTGGCGGATTGGTGGCCCAGCGCGGTATTTTGTTAATGTCAGCAGCCCTGAGCAACAAATTGAGGCTGTGCAATGGGCCGAACTTCAGCAAGTGCCAATTTTTATGCTTGGCGGCGGCTCGAATTTGCTGATGAGCGATGCAGGCTGGAATGGCTTGGTGATTCGCAATCGGGCGACGGGCTTTGAAGTGCAGGAGCATGGCGAGCAGCTGACGATTCATGTGCAAGCTGGCGCGCCAACTGCTGGTACGGTGCGGCGTTTGGCGGCGCAGGGCATTGCTGGGCTTGAATGGGCCGAAGGTTTGCCTGGCACAATCGGCGGGGCAATCTATGGCAATGCTGGCTGCTACGGCGGCGAAACGGCCAAACACCTGCAATCGGCGCGGCTCTTAATGCCCGATAATCAAATTGTCGAGTGGTCGGCGGCTGATTTTCAGTTCGATTATCGCACCAGCCAACTCAAACGACTGGCAGCGAATCGGCCAACCATGCGCATTCCATATGTGCTCGATGCGGTATTAACTGCCTGGCGCGATGATCCGGTGCGGATTGCTGGCACAATGGCCGAGATTGCCGAAGGCCGCAAGCAACGCACGCCTGCTGGTTCCTCGTGTGGCTCGGTGTTTAAAAACCCAGCCAATACCACCGCAGGCCGCTTGATCGATGCTGCTGGCTTGAAAGGTTTTCGCATGGGCGCGGCCCAAATTGCCGAAAAACATGCCAATTATATTTTGAATCTTGGCGGCGCAACCGCAAGCGATATTTTGCGAGTGGCCGAATATGCTCAAACTGAAGTCTTAAAACAATTTGGCATCGAACTTGAATTAGAAGTTCGCGTGATCTCCAGTGAGGATCAATCGTTATGACAAAACGGCGAGTTGGAATTGTCTTTGGCGGGAAATCGGGCGAGCACGAAGTCTCGTTAAAATCGGCGCGAGCGGTGATGAATGCGCTTGATCCTGCAAAATATACGGTTGTGCCAATTGGCATCAGCCGCAACGGCCAATGGCTCAGCGGTGGCGATCCATTGTTGGCTTTAGAGCAACAGGCCGACCAAAAGATGCTTGGGCGTGCACCCCAAGCTGGTTTGGTCAGCGAAACTGCCATTGTGCAAAGTGCTGGCAGCTTGCCAGAACACACCAATATGGCCGCGCTCGATGTGATTATTCCGGTCTTACACGGCCCGTTTGGCGAGGATGGCACGATTCAAGGGGTGTTTGAATTGGCCAATCTGCCCTACGTTGGCTGTGGCGTGTTGGCGGCCTCGGTGGGCATGGATAAAGGCTTGATGAAATCGGCCTTTGCGGCTGCTGGCTTGCCCCAAGTGCCGTGGCAATTGGTGTTGCGTCGCGATTGGCAACAACAGCCCGAAGCAGTCTACGAGCGGCTTGAAGCTGCTTTGAACTATCCAATGTTCGTCAAGCCAGCCAACCTTGGCAGCAGCGTTGGCATTAGCAAAGTCAGCAATCGGGCTGAATTGGCTGCTGGCATGGCCGAGGCTGCTGGCTACGACCGCCGGATTGTGGTTGAGCAAGGCATCAATGCCCGCGAAATCGAAGTCGCGATTTTGGGCAACGATGATCCATCGCCTTCAGTGCCAGGCGAAGTGCTGCCAGCCAACGATTTTTACGATTACGCCGACAAATATCTTGAAGGCCAAACCCAATTTGCAATTCCGGCGGAGCTTGAAGCGGCGACTAGCGAGCAATTGCGGGCGATGGCCGTGACCGCTTTCAAAGCAATTGATGGTGCTGGCTTGGCGCGGGTCGATTTCTTTGTCGAGCGCGAAACTGGCGCGATCTATATCAACGAAATTAACACTTTCCCCGGCTTTACGGCGATGAGCCAATATCCCAAATTATGGGAAGCCACGGGAGTCAGCTATAGCGAATTGCTTGATCGTTTGATCGACTTGGCAATTGAGCGCTATCACGAGCGAGGACGATGAGTAATCCACGTCGGACAGGCCGCATAATCAGCCGCAAGCCACGCGGGCGGACTGCGCTTGGGGTGCGTACCAGCACGCCCATGGTGCGGCCAACCGCGCGCACGATTTTGCGCAGCATGCTCATGAACGGCAAATTGCTGGCTTTGGTTTTATTGTTGGCGAGCATTGGCTGCTTGATTTTTGTCTTTCGTTCGCCAGCCTTTGTGGTTGGCAACTTAGAGATCGAAGGCAATCGCTCAGTCGATGCGACCACAATTAGCCAATTGGCCAACCTGCAAGGCCGCTCGATTTGGGATATTGATCCGGCGGCGGTGGCGGCGCGGATTGGCCAAAATCCCTATGTTGCCACCGCCACGGTGCAATTGCGCATTCCGGCACGGGTTTTGGTGCGGGTGCAAGAGCGGCAGGCAGCGGTTGTGTGGAATGTTGGCGGTACAAATTACGAAGTGACTGCTGGCGGCGAAGTGTTGGGCTTGGCCACCTCGATAACCACCGCAACCTTGATTATTTACGATACCCGCACGATTCCAATTTCGGCGGGCAGCTATATTGACACCGATGCCTTGAATTTGGCCCAAACCTTATATTTGCGTATACCCAAAGAGCTTGGTTGGCAACCGACGCGCTACGAGTGGGACCCATACTACGGGCTTTCGGTTTACAATGACACCAAACAAGCTGTGTTTGGGCGTTTGGCAGGCGAACCGATTAGCCTTGATCGCAAACTTGCAACCTTGCAACAAGTCCAAACCAGCGATGCAGCTTGGATATTTATTGATTTACGACCGGAAAAACCCTACTATCGACCGCAGGCGACTCCAACGCCACCTGAAGGGTCGCAATAAGGAGCACATGGGTGGAGCAGCGACAAGCTATGTGGATTCCGCTGGCGGGGCTTGGAGTTGGGGTGGCGATTGGGCTTGTTTCCGGCCTAACGATTCCCTCGCAATTTGCCCGTTACACAGCGGTAGCAGTTTTATCGGCGCTTGATTCGATTGTTGGCGCAACGCGAGCCACGATCGAAAAACGCTATCGGAATCGGATTTTTATCTCGGGATTAATTGGCAACACTGTGTTGGCGGTTGTGCTGGCGTTTCTTGGCGAGCGCTTAGGCATCGACCTCTATTTGGCGGCAGTGGTGGCCTTTGGTGTCCGTTTGTTTGAAAATGCCAGTCGCATTCGCCAACATCTGGTTGGCTAGGCGCAAAGAGCGAAACCAAGGCGAAGCTACGCTTGATGGATGCACTTTTTTGCAATGTCGCGCTCTCATCATTCGTTATTTCGAGCAACCCGACATTGATCATTGTTCCCGCCTTGATAAACCAGCTTCTTCTGCGACCTAGTGTAGGTTGTTGACGCAATGCAGCGTGGTTGCAAAGCGATCTGCTATCTCGTATAATCGCCAGCAACCCTGCTTGACAGGCAACATTTTAGCCTAACACAAGGGGTTTTCCATGAATCGCACCATTGTCGGTATTGATGTCGGTACAACCAAAATCTGTACTTTGGTTGCTGAAGTTCACGATACAGGCAAAGTCAATATTTTAGGGGTTGGCCTCACGCCTTCCAAAGGGCTTGATCGCGGGGTTGTTGTCAATATCGATGAAGCAGTCAGCGCGATTGCAACCTCGGTCGAAAAGGCCGAGCGGCTTTCGGGCTATCGCATTGGTACAGCCTTCGTGGGGATTGCTGGGCGGCATATTTCCTCGGTCAACAGTCGCGGGGTTGTCGCAATTTCACGGCCCGACCATGAAATTTCGCGCACTGACGTGGCCCGAGCCGTTGAAGCAGCCCAAGCAATTGCCATTCCCACCCAACGCGAAGTCATCCACGTGATTCCACGAGCTTATATTGTCGATGGCCACGAAGGCATTCGCGACCCAGTTGGCATGGCTGGCTATCGGCTTGAAGTTGAAACGCATATTGTCACTGGCGAAGTGATGGCGATTCAAAACTTAATCAAGAGCGTTGAACGGGCTGGGGTTGGCATCGACGACCTTGTGCTGCAACCCTTGGCTTCGGGCGAGGCCGTGCTCAGCGAAGAAGATAAAAGCCGTGGGGTTGTTTTGGTCGATATTGGCGGCGGCACGACCGACATTGCAATTTTTATTGGTGGTGGCATTTGGCACACCGTTGTGTTGCCGATTGGTGGCGCACATTTCACCAACGATTTGGTGTATGTCTTGCACACCCCGCATAACACCGCTGAATATCTTAAACTGCGCTATGGTAAAGTGAGCGATATTGAAAGCCATGATCCTGAAGAGGATTTGATTGATACCGATGGCTTCTCACCAGGTGAACATCAACAAGTTTCGCGGCTTGAACTTAACGAAATTCTGCAAGCTCGCGCCGAACAACTGATCGACATGATTGGCAATGAAATCCGTCGTTCTGGCTATGAAGGCCTGCTGCCTGCGGGAATTGTTCTGACAGGTGGCTCGGCCCAATTGCCTGGCTTAGATGAGATGGCTCGCCAACTTTTAGGCATGCCAGTGCGCATTGGCATCCCAACGAATTTGACTGGATTAGCTGAAGCAATTGATGCACCACCCTATGCCACGGCTGTGGGGCTTGTCCGTTGGGGCTTGCGTCATGGAATGGGCAGCGTTGGCGGCCACACTGCAAGTCAACCAGCAACAACCAACTGGAAACAAACCTACGACCGCTTCAAAATGTGGTTACGGGAGTTTTTACCCTAAACCGGCATCTGGCTACAGTCGATCCACGCCATTGCTGAGCTTTGGTGCTGATCTGGAGGCAACTTAACTATGGATTTCAATAACAACTTAATTGAAAATTTCGCCCAAATCAAAGTGATTGGGGTTGGTGGCGGCGGCTCGAATGCAGTTGATCGCATGGTCGAATCGGGACTGCAAGGGGTTGAATTTATTACGGTCAACACCGATGCGCAAGCCTTGATCCACTCGCCTGCGACGATTCGGGTGCGGATTGGCGATAAATTGACCCGTGGGCTTGGCTCTGGCGGCAACCCAGTGATTGGCCAAAAAGCTGCTGAAGAAACCCACGACGAGCTGCACGATGTATTGCGTGGCTCGGACATGGTGTTTATCACCGCTGGCATGGGCGGCGGCACTGGCACTGGCGCTTCGCCAGTGATTGCAGCAATTGCCCAAGAAATTGGCGCTTTGACAGTTGGGGTTGTCACGCGGCCCTTCTTGTTTGAAGGCAACCATCGGCGCAAAGTTGCCGAATCGGGGATTGACCAACTGAAGCCAACCGTTGATGCTTTGATTGTGGTGCCAAACGATCGCTTGCTGCAAATCGCTTCGAAAAACACCAAAATGAACGAAGCCTTCCGCATGGCCGACGATGTGCTGCGCCAAGGTATTCAAGGGATCTCCGATTTGATTACCAGCCGCGGTTTGATTAACCTCGACTTTGCCGACGTAAAAACGATTATGTCGCAACAAGGCACGGCGTTGATGGCAATTGGCCATGGCATTGGGGATAATCGCATGGTCGATGCAGCCAATATGGCAATTTCATCACCGTTGCTCGAAATTTCGATCGACGGGGCCAAGGGTGTGCTGTTCAACGTCACTGGTGGCGAAGATTTGGGCTTGTTGGAAGTCAACGAAGCTGCTGAGATTATTTCGAAGGCTGCTGATCCTGATGCCAACATCATCTTCGGGGCACGAATTGACCCCAACTTGCCAGCTGATGAAGTGAAAATTACGATTATTGCGACCGGCTTTGACCAAACACGGCCTCAAGGCAACAATCGCTCACGTTCGTATCCATCGGCGCAAAGCCAACCAAGCCAACCACAATCAAACTATCAGCCATCAACCCAACAACCAGTACGGCCAGCGGCTCAACCGCAACAACCGCAACAACCGCAACGGCCTACGCCACCAACCACGTTTGGTAGCAATGATGATTTAGATATTCCACCATTCTTGCGCAACCGCGAACGCCGAAAATAACCAAGTTTGCTCGCTCCAGCGCGGTGGTACTACCCCGCTGGAGCGAGCAAACTGCCCAAATTGAGCGTGAATATTTTTTGATAACTACTTAGGTCGTTGGGCAAACTGCCCAAAGCTTAGGCAAAAAGTACTACAAATTTTGACATCAGCTTTTTAATCGTTATAATGAAGCTCTGAATACCAATCACATCCGTGCTACCTATGAGAATACCCCAAAATCCATAGATGGATGTGGTTGTGTACCAACCTTGTTGGCCCTGTGTCCCTCTGATGCAGGAATGTTCGATTCTACGAATCGGGTTTTGGACTCATTGATTTAGGAGGCAAGAATGCTTCGATCAAAGCGCCAATTGATGAGCTTTGCGCTCATGTTGGTCCTTGTTGTTCCGATCTTGGCTGCTTGTGGTGGCGATGCAACTCCAACCACGGCTCCAGCAACAACAGTCCCTGCAACCGCAACTACAGATAGCGCAGCAGCAGCTACGACTGAACCAACCGCTGCCGCAACCGAAACGGATGCAACTGTTGAACCAACTGCTGAAGCTGAAGCAACCGCAGAACCAACCGCTGGTACCGGCACCACGGGCGAAGGCCCTGGCACCGACCCAGAAAAAACCATCATCATTGGTATGACCCAATCGCCAGACACCTTGTTCGGCATTGAATCACAATCAAGCGCCACCACCCAAGTGTTGTCAGCGATTCAGCCAGCCTGTTTCACCACCTTGGACTATGAATACCAACCAGTTTGTTTCACCAAATTGCCAAGCTTCGAAGATGGCGATGCAGTGACCCAAACCGTTTCGGTTGACAGCAGCTACGAAGGCAACATCGTCATCAACGACGAGTTGATCACCGACACCGCTAGCTTGACCGAAGCTATGGACATGGAACAAGTTGTTGTAACTTGGACCTTGATCGATGGTTTGACTTGGGAAGATGGCACCGCCATCACCGCTGCTGACTTCGTGTTTGCTGCTGAATTGTACCAAGATCCAGGCATCAAGAACGCTAGCCGCTTTGTACTTGATCGTACCCAAAAATACGAAGCCAAGGACGAAAAAACCTTGGTATGGTACGCAGCTCCTGGTTACACCGATGCAACCTACTTCTTGAACACCTTTGGTCCTGAACCAAAGCACGTTTTGGAAGGTGAAGACCCAGCAACCATTGGTGGTAGCGACTACGCTGCTAAGCCATTGGCATATGGCCCATACAAGATTGCAGAAAACACCCCACAAGAAAGCACCAAGTTGGTTGCTAACGAAACCTACTGGAAAAAAGGCTACCCAATCATTGGTAATGTTACCTTCAAGTATCTGACCAGTGAAGATCAAGTCTTGCAACAATTGGAAAGCGGCGAAATTGACGTCGTTGGTTCAATTGGTTTGACCTTGGCGAACGCTCCTAAGCTCGACGAACTCGAAGCTGCTGGCACGCTCAAAGGTCAATATGTTCCAGCAACCGTGTGGGAACACATGGACTTTGGCGTAGAACGCAATGATGGTCAACCATCAATCTTCGCCGATGTGAAATTGCGCCAAGCTGTTGCTTATGCAATCAACCGCAAGCAAATCATCGATAACGTCTTGTTCGGCAAGACCGTTGTGATGAACACCTTCTTGCCAGCCGATCACTGGGCTTACCCACCAAACGGCGAAGGCTTGGAAGCATACGAATACGATGTTGAAAAAGCTAAGGCTCTCTTGACCGAAGCTGGTTGGACCGCTGGCGCTGATGGCATCCTTGAAAAAGATGGTGCTAAGCTCACGATCCAATTCTTCACCACCGAAAACAACCAAACCCGCGAAGCCGTTGCTCAATTGATCCAAGAAGACTTGAAAGCTGTCGGTATCGATGTTCAATTGAACTTCGTACCAGCAACCGATGTCTTGTTCAAGAACGGCGCAGAAGGTATCTTGGCTGGCCGCCGCTTCGACTTGGGCTTGTACGCTTGGGTCAGTGGCCCAGAGCCATCGACCGCTCTGTACCTCTGTGATCAAATTCCAACCGAAGAAAACAGCTACGGCGGTCAGAACAACACTGGCTGGTGTAGCCCTGAATACGATGCAGCTGCGTTGGCTTCACAAGCTGAAACCGACCGCGCCAAGCGTATTCCTTTGGTCATCGAAGCTCAAAAAGTATTCAATGCCGAATTGCCAACCTTCCCATTGTACCAACGCGTCAATGTTGGTGCATATAACGTCAAGGTTAGCGGCTTGGACTTGAATCCAACCAGCCAAGTTGACTTCTGGAACATCGAAACCTGGGACATTACCAAGTAATTGGTAAGCTCCTCGCTACGGAGCTGCGTGCTTGCACGTAGCTCCGTAGTTGTATCCCTCGCCTTCCCACAGCTTTTTGTGAGCGCACCATAAACAGTTAAATCAAGACAATGTTGTCACGCCCGGATCTTAACCACCAGACAGTGATTGTCGTGCTTGTGTGGTTTTTTTTGTAATGCGAGATAAATGGTACAATAGGCCAGTTTTCCAAACCGATAAAATTCAATGCTCTTTTTTTGAACGTAATTTGCCGTAACAGAGTGTACTAGTTAAGAACCATTTATCTTATCGGCAATTAACCATTTCAAGCATCTTTAGAGGTACCGCATGACTGTATATCTCATTCGGCGCTTGTTTCAAGCGATTCTCGTTCTCCTGTTCTCATCGGCAGTGATCTACTCGCTGTTTGCCTTGGCTCCTGGTGGCCCCCTTGATGAGTTACGCCAAAATACTGACCCTAAGAGCCGTCCGAGTGAGGCGGATATTCAGCGTCAAGCAAAATTGCTCGGGGCTGATAAACCGTGGTACTTGTGGTATCCCACATGGCTTGCTGGTGATACGTGGCTCGATAAAGTTGGGCTTGAACAATATGTCGGCGAGCGCAAAGGTATTTTACGCTGGGATTGGGGTACCTCATGGAAGTTCCAGCGCAATGCTCCCGTCTTAGATATTATTAAAGATAAGCTGCCCGATACGCTCTGGCTGATGATTACCTCAACGATTATTTCGTTGGTCTTGGGGATTCCGCTTGGCGTTTTCTCGGCAGTGCGCCAATATTCATTCTTCGATTATATTTTGACCACATTTAGCTTTATCGGCTTATCATTGCCCTCCTTCTGGTTTGGGCTTTTGATTATTGCGGTATCGCTGTGGTTTAAACGCAATGGCTGGTTCTATTTCCCTGCTGGCGATATTTTGGCCTTGCGCAATTACGAAGTGCCAGTCCTCGGTACGGTTGTCGCTGGCTCGTTCCTCGATCGGGTCATGCACTTGGTAATGCCGGTTACCGTGCTTTCGATGCTCAACTTGGCCAACTGGAGCCGCTTTATGCGCGCCAGTATGCTCGAAGTGCTCAGCCAAGATTATGTGCGGACTGCCCGCGCTAAAGGGGTCAAGGAACGGGTCGTGATCTACAAGCACGCCTTCCGCAATGCGTTGATTCCCTTGATTACAATCATCGTATTTGCGATTCCTGGGGTTTTTGGCGGTGCGTTGTTTACCGAAACGGTGTTCAACTACAAGGCGCTTGGTTTTACCTTTATTAGTGCCCTCAACCTCAAAGATTATCCCTTAGCAATGGCCTTCTTGCTGATCTCATCGATCTTGCTGGTGTTTGCTACCTTGCTGGCTGATGTGCTCTATACCATTGTTGACCCACGAATTCGACTTGACTAGTTGAGGCTCGTACGTTTTCGATTGGTTTAGCGACCCGTGTGAAAGGAAAATCCATGGCTGTTTCAACAACTCAAGTCGAGGCTCGTGAGGCGAAAAAAGAAGAATATGAGCGCCCGTGGCTTGAGATTCTCAAACGCTTTTCACGCCACCGCTTTGCGGTTGCAAGCGTAGTGGTTTTGTTTTTGATGATTGTGGCGGTTACCTTTGGGCCATTGTTTATGCCCTTTGGCGAAACTGATACCGCAGTTACCAAAAAGGATCAACCACCAGGCACCGAATATGTTGTCCCCAAAAATCTTTACTATAATAGTATTGGTGGCGATGTGCGAACTGCCGCCGGCACGACCCTGACCTTCTGGCTTGGCTCAGATGGCATTGGCCGCGATTTGCTGACCCGTTTGTTGTATGCAGGCCGCGTGTCGCTGTATATTGCGGTTGCGGTTACCTTGCTCAGCGAATTGATCGGGATTATCATTGGTGTGATGAGTGGCTACTTTGGCGGTCTTGTCGATGCCTTTGCAATGCGCTTTGTCGACTTCCTCAACACCTTGCCGTTGCTGCCAATTCTGCTGATTATCTCGACAATTCTTGAGCCAACGGTTAATCTGCTAATTTTGATCTTGGTGTTCTTTAGTTGGACTGGTGGCGCACGCTTGATGCGCGGCCAAATCTTGAGCTTACGCGAGCAAGAATATGTTTCTGCATCGCGGGCCTTGGGTGCTTCCAACTTGCGGATTATGTTCCGCCACCTTGTGCCAAACGCCTTGGCTCCGAACATCGTTAATGCCTCGTTGGCCTTGAGCGGTGTGATGATTACCGAAGCAGCCTTGAGCTTCTTAGGCTTCGGGGTCAAGTTGCCATCTGCTTCATGGGGCAATATGCTTAAAGGTGTCAACACCACGATTCTGGAAAAATATACGTGGCAAGCCTTCTTCCCGGGGCTGGCGATCTTTATTTGTTCATTGTGCTTCAATTTTATTGGCGATGGCTTGCGCGACGCTCTTGACCCACGCGCCAAACGCTAACCTGTAATTCTTGCTAGATAGGGGCATGCTTGTGGCTCAATCCGATGTTTTGTTGAAACTCAAGGGTGTCAAAACCTACTTTTTCACCGATGAAGGCACTGTCCATGCCGTCGATGGCCTCGATTTCCAGGTGCGTCGTGGCGAAACCTTAGGGATTGTCGGTGAATCAGGCTGTGGCAAAAGCGTAACCTCCATGTCGATTTTACGCTTGCTGGGCAAAACTGGTAAAGTCATCGAAGGCGAAATCATGTTCGATGGCGAAAATTTGCTCGACTTGAGTGAAGAAGAAATGCGCAAAATCCGTGGTAATCGGATTTCAATGATTTTTCAACAGCCAACGACCTGTCTGAATCCTGTTTTCCGCATTGGCGAACAGATTATCGAGGCCTTGCAAATTCACCAAGGGCTTTCGGGCGAGGAAGCCAATAAACGCACGATTGAGCTTTTGACCTTAGTCGGTTTGCCCGACCCCGTGCGTCGGATGCGCTCGTTCCCCCACGAAATTTCTGGTGGTCAGGCCCAACGGGTGATGATCGCAATGGCGTTGGCATGTAACCCAGAATTGTTGATTGCTGACGAACCAACCACCGCACTTGACGTAACGATTCAAGCTCAAATCTTGGATCTGATGCGCGAGTTGCGCGAAAAAGTCAATACTGCAATTATTTTGATTACCCACGATTTAGGGGTTGTGGCCGAAATGGCCGAAAATGTGATGGTTATGTATGCAGGCAGGGCCGTCGAATACGCCCCTGTCCATGCGCTGTTTGAAGCACCCAAACACCCCTATACCCAAGGCTTGATCGCTTCAACTCCGGTTTTGGGCAATGTACGTGATGAACTAGAAACAATCCCTGGCCAGGTTCCAAGCTTGTTGAACCCGCCTGCTGGTTGTCGTTTTGCTTCACGCTGCGCCCATCGGATGGATCAATGTACCCAAGAAGAACCCCCGTTGATCAAGCTCGAAGGTGATCGACTGGTACGTTGCTGGTTGTACTAGAAGAGGTTTTACATGACTGTTTCCAACAGTACCAGTGAGCATTTGCTTGAGGTACGCAATCTCAAGAAATATTTCCCGATTAAAGGTGGCTTGATGCGCCGCACAGTCGCCGAAGTTAAGGCACTTGATGGCGTTAGTTTTAGCATCAAGAAGGGCGAAACGCTTGGTTTAGTCGGTGAATCGGGCTGTGGCAAAACGACCACTGGCCGCACAGTTCTGCGCTTGATTCCACCTTCTGGTGGTCAAGTGTTGTTTGAAGGCCAAGATGTGCTCAAGGCAAGCGCTGGCCAAATGCGCGTCCTGCGGCGTAATATGCAAATTGTGTTTCAAGACCCTTATGCCTCGCTCAACCCACGGATTCCCGTAGGCCAAAGTATTGCCGAGGGTTTGAAAATTCACAATATTGGCACGCCCAAGGAGCGGCTTGACCAAGTTGCCCAGGTGCTGGAACGGGTCGGCTTGAATTCAAGCCACATGCGTCGTTTCCCCCACGAGTTTTCTGGCGGCCAACGCCAACGGATCGGGATTGCTCGCGCCTTGGTGATGCAGCCAAAATTGATCGTCTGCGATGAGCCAGTTTCAGCCTTGGACGTGTCGATTCAAGCCCAAGTGCTTAACTTGTTGAACGACTTGCAAAAAGATTTGGGCCTGACCTATCTGTTTATCGCCCACAACTTAAGCGTTGTTGAGCATATTAGCAATCGGGTAGGCGTGATGTACTTAGGGCGCATGGTCGAGCTTTCAAGCCGTGACCAATTGTTCCGCAAGCCAATGCACCCGTATACCAAAGCCTTGATGTCGGCAATTCCCTTGCCCGACCCAACTATCAAGCGCGACCGGATTATCTTGGAAGGCGATGTGCCAAGCCCAGTTAATCCACCAAGCGGCTGTCGCTTCCACCCACGCTGCTGGCTGGCGCAAGATATTTGTAAACACGATGACCCCGCCTTTGAGGAAAAAGAGCCAGGCCACTTTGTTGCTTGTCACTTTGCTCAGGGTTAAACAGCTTGTTGGGATTACGCATCAGAACCGAGGCGGCTTTGCTACCTCGGTTCGTTGTTTAACCAGCTAAAGATCTGATGAGAAACCCCATTTGTGCCCTAAATATGGCTTGGCTGCATTCGACAAAAATGCATGGCTGCGCTACACTGCCTGTTGCTTAAAAGTGATCGAACGTTGCGGTTTGAATAAATTAGAGCGTCAACGATCGGCAAGTTTTTTGGGCTTGCACGATGGTTCGCCTTGGATTGATGCTGATGAAATTGCGTTTTAGCCTTGCGCTTTTGCTGTGTTTTAGTTTGGTTGGCTGTAGTGTTGAGGGTGGTGCGCCAGTTGGTCAGCCAACGGTGCAGGTTCAGACTCCCCTGCCAACAACTAATCCCGCCACAAGCAATCTGTGGACATTGGGTCTGACTGAAGAACCAGTCGATCTCTATCCCTATAGTTATGCGTTTCGGGGCGCTGCGCCCTTGATTGAATTGCTCTACCCAGCTCCATTGACGGTGGTGAACGAAGCCTATACCACAACTGGGGTTTTGGAGCGCGTGCCATCGTTTGAAAATGGCGATGTGCAATATATTACAACCACAGTTAATCTTGATTCGAATGGCGTGATTACCACGACCCAAACCGAAACCATTACCAGCGTGCGCCAGTTGACGGTTACGTATCGCTGGAATAAAAATCTGCAGTGGGATGATGGTCAGCCATTAACCGCTGCTGATTCGGTCTTTGCCTATAAGTTGCTACGTGGCAGCGCCTCGACGGCTCAATTGGCCACCCAAAGCGACCTAACCGCCGATTATGTGGCACTTGACGAATATACGACACGCGCTTATTTGCCGCCAGAGCGCGATGATCCGAATTATTTGATTACGGTTTGGACTCCGTTGCCAGCCCATCTTTTTGAAGGCGAGCCAAGCGCCAAACAAGTGAGCGATCGTTTAGGTCAATCGCCGGTTGGCTATGGCCCGTATAAGCTCAAAGCTTGGACTGCTGGCACGCAATTGGAGTTTGTGCGCCGCGAAGGCCAAGCTGAACAATTGCCAAGCACGATTGTTGCCCGCCTATACCCCGATATTGCCATGATGCGCGATGATGTGCTGAGCGGGCGGGTTGACGTGGCTTGGACTGAAGGCTCGTTGGAACAATTAGCATCTGAGCTTAAAACCGACGTGCAATCCAAAACCCTGCAACTCTTGCAAGCGCCCAACCCAATTTGGGAACATATTGATATGAACTTGGCGGTTGTGGCTTTGCAAGATATTCGCATGCGCCAAGCAATTGCCCATGGCTTTGACCGTGAGGCAATTAGCACCACCTTGTATGGCTCGCCCAAGGCTGTTTTGCATAGCTGGTTGGCTGCTGAATCGTGGGCCTTTGATCCAACCACCGCCGTCAGCTATACCTTTGATCCCGACTACTCGCGCGAATTGCTTGATCAGATGAATTATCTTGATACCAATAGCGATGGCTTGCGCGAGCGCCCTGATGGCTCGCCATTCCAATTAACCTTGACGACATCGACTCAAACCCCAATTCGCCAACGGCTGAGCGAGCAATTTGTCAGCGATATGCGAGCGATTGGGATTGATATAAAGCTTGAAGCTTTGTCGACGACCGACCTGTATAGCCAGCAAGGGCCGTTGTTTGGGCGACGCTTTGAGCTGGCCCTGTTTGGCTGGTTGCGCAGCGTCGATCCCGATGGTGCGGTGTTGTGGAGTTGCGCTGCAATTCCCAACCAAATTAATGGTTACTCCGGCGACAACTTTACTGGCTGGTGTATGGATACTGCTGATAAGGCAATTCGTACCGCCACCAGTTCGCTTGATCCCGCAGTGCGCAAGGCAGCTTATAGCCAACAGCAGGAAATTTTTACCCGCGAATTGCCAGTGTTGCCAGTAATTACGCGCCAAACCACGGTGCTGCTTGCGCCTGCAATTCGCGGTGTTCAGCCCCAGCCTTTGGCTCCAATTACCTGGAACTTGAGTGCTTGGCAACGCTAACGGCGTGAATTATGCTTAATCAATGGAACTGAACAAATGACAATCAACGTGGATTAAGCTAAATCTATGCGCTTATTAATTGGCATTGTGCTATTAAACCTGGTCTGGTGTAGCTTCCGCCCCCAAGAACGCCAAATTCTCTGGGGGTGGTTTTTGCGTATTTGGCCCCGTTTGCGGCCAATTTTGGGCTGGTTTTTTATTTTCATTGGCATTTTGGGTATCATTTTGCCCATTCTGCAAGGCTTGATTTTCTTGGTGCTTGGCTCGGCGCTGATTGGCCCACGCCATCGCTTGATTCGGCTGACACGCGTGTTGTATAAACGTTTTTTACGTTGGCTGGCAACGCGGCGCAATCGGCTGCTGGCTTGGGTCGGACGCTTTGGCCTCCGTTCGTTGCGCACCCTGAATCAGCAAATTCAACGTTTGAAGGATTATCGTGCGCGCTATTATCGCAAGCATCGATTAATTCGCTTGGCGATTGTGCCACCAGCAGCGGTTATCAGCGAGCTTAATCACTATCGGCTACGCTACGATCCAAGTTATCGCCATGGTTTGCCGCCGCATATTGTGTTGGTGCCAAGTAGCCTGCCGCTTGATCGCGATGCATTTGAAGCGCAGATTGTGACAGCGCTTCAGCAGTATCCTGCGTTTGAAGTAACGCTTGATCAGCTGCAAATTGCCCCAATTCAGCATCGCTTGGTGGTTACGCCCAGCCGCGGTCAAGCAGCACTTGAACAACTTCAAGCCATGTTGCCCACAACGAGACCAATCGAACGCCGGCCATGGCCAGCGCTGACGCTTGGCAAATTGCTCCAATATAGTAGTTTGGAGAGTGCGCAAGCGTGGGTAGCCGAAAGCTGGCAACCCCAAACCTGGCAGGTAACTGAAGTCGTATTGTTTGAAGAACGTTTTGGCCATATGTGGCACGAAGTGCGGCGTTTTCGCTTAGCCCAAGCGCCCATGAAGCAGACGGAGTATGTTAAGATAGATGATATTAACTATTCTGGCTAAAGCAATGCTGCTTACACTCACTGCCGAGGAGTTTTACGATGATTGAAACCACAATGGCAACCGCCCAGCGCCAATTTGATATTGCCGCTGAATTGCTGGACTTGGAACCGGAAGTTCGGGATTTGTTGCGCTCGCCGCGGCGTGAGTTGATCGTCCATTTTCCGGTGAAGTTGGATAACGGTCGGGTGCGCAATTTGACTGGCTATCGCGTGCACCACAATATTACGCGTGGCCCAACGCTTGGTGGCTTGCGCTTGCAATCGGCAGCGACGCTCGAAGAAATGCAAGCCCTCGCCATGTGGATGACGTGGAGCTGTGCAATTGTCCAAATTCCCTATGGCGGAGCCAAAGGGGCGATTGTTTGTGACCATCGCGAACTGAGCAGCGGCGAATTAGAGCGCATTATTCGGCGCTATGTGACCGAAATTACCCCCTTGATTGGCGCTGAACGCGATGTGATGATGCCTGATCTCAACACCAACGAGCAAACTATGGCTTGGGTGATGGATACCTATTCGATGCATCATGGCTATACCATGCCCTCAGTAGCAACGGGCAAGCCGGTTCAAGTTGGTGGCTCGCAAGGCCATGGCCAAGGAACCGCCCGTGGTTTGTGCTATAGCGTGCGCCAAGCAGCCAGCAAAATTGGCCTCGATTTGGCAGGCGCGCGGGTGGTGATGCAAGGTTCTGGCACAACTGGGCGCTTGGTCTTGCAATTTTTGGCTGAAATGGGCTGCCAGATTATCGCCGCCAGCGATGATAACACCGGCGTAGTTGCCGAAACTGAGGCTGGAATTGATGTTGCAGCCTTGATTGAGCATCGGGTTCAGACCGATGGTGTGGCCAATTTGGCTGGCACAAAGCCAATTAGCCACAGCGAATTGCTCGAATTGCCATGCGATATTTTGGTGTTGGCAGCAGGCCAAAATGATATTAGCGGGGCCAATGCTAGCCGTGTTCAAGCCAAGATTGTGGTCGAGCTGGCTAATGGCCCAATTACGCCAACAGGCGACTCGATTCTGGCCAATAAAAATATTATTGTCGTCCCCGATATTCTGGCCAACGCAGGCGGGATTGTCGTTTCGTACTTTGAGTGGGTCCAAGGCTTGCAAGAGTTTTTCTGGACTGAGCGCGAAGTCCATGGCGAGTTGGCCAAAACCATGGAACGAGCCTTTAATGAGGTCTACACGGTCGCCCAAGAGCGCTTTGTGCCCTTGCGCACGGCTGCCTACTTGCTCGCCGTTGATCGCGTCGTGCGCGCGATGGCCATGCGTGGGATTTATCCATAATTGTTAGGGTTCAGGGAGCTTTCAAGGAAATGCTGTTAAAGTCCACTCACCCCAACCCCTCTCCCGTGGCGCGAGCGAGGGACTTTAACGGTGGTTTTCTCATAATTCGTGAGCATTCTACGGGTGCTCCCCCTCGCCCTCGTTCAGTGGGAGAGGGGGCTGGGGGGTGAGGGAATGCCACTATTTTCCAAGCTACTCAACAATTAGATCTCTGTTCTCTGTTCTATCATGAGCGATAAGTAATGAATTCATCCCTCATCGCTCATCCTTACAACGATGCCATTAGCAAGCCACCACCCTTATACATTGCAACTACCCGAATTTGCTGGCCCGTTGGATCTGCTGTTGCGCTTGATTGAGCGCGAAGAATTGGCGATCACGGCGATTTCGTTGGCGACGGTAGCCGACCAATATCTGGCCCATGTGCGGGCGATGAGCGACCCCGACCCGCTGACGGTTGCCGATTTTTTGGCCTTGGCAGCCCAATTGTTGTTGATTAAATCGCGCGCTTTGTTGCCCCGCCGCGAGCCACCGCCAGCACCACCAGAAGAAGATGTGGCCGAACAATTGGCCCAACGCTTGCGCGAATATCAGCAATTTAAGCAAGCAGCAAGCAAATTGCGCGAATGGGAAAGCGCTGGTTTGCGAGTTTGGGAACGAGTGACGCTACCGCCGCAGCCCGATTTGCCTGCGCCTCAGCTGGCAGCGCATAAATTAAGCGCCTTGGTCAATGCCTTATCGCGCCGTTTAAGCTTGATTGAGCGCGAAACACCACCAATTCCAATTCCCAAGGCCAAAGTTATTACGATTGCCGAAATGGCCGAATTGATTGGCGAGCGCTTGCAGCGCCAACGCTATGTGGCATTTGATGATTTGCTGAGCCTTGCCACGACCCGCAGCGAAGTGATTGTTGCCCTGTGGACGGTGTTGGAGCTTGCCAAACGCGAAATTATCAATGTTGAACAAGACGAACTGTTCGATTTGATCAATCTCTCGCGCGGCTCACGCTTCGGCGAACGCTTAACCGAAAGTATGCAGGACGAAGCCGAAAGTATGAGGGATGAAGGATGAGGGATGAAGTCAAAAATCAGAAAAGAGCATAGAACAGAGATAGCATCGAAGTCAGAAGTCAAAAATCAAAAATCAATAGCCTATAGCCTTGCAAAACATAATCCTAAACATCTGTGCCAATCTGTGGCTAAAGAATAAAAGCCTTTGTGTGCTGGATAAGATTATATTTTCAACGCAGAGGCGCAGAGGAATGATGGCTCTTGGCTGAAGGCTAGCGAAACATCATCACAATATATCTGTGCAATCTGTGGCCAAAATAACGCTAATTCGTGCAATTCGTGTAATTCGTGGCTAAAAATGTTCTTCGTGTCCTTCGTGGATCAATTTTTGCCCCTAACTACTGACACCTGACCCCTCGCAATACCGCCTGCTTGCAAGCATCGTGTATAATAGGCCGCAGTACTTGTTAATGGTTTTTTGAGCCTTGCTGCTGGCTTGCGGCTTAACTGCATGGGAGGCCAACGATGAGCCGGTTATCGCCCTCTGTCCTCGTGATTATCCTGCTGGTAAGCTGTTTATTTATTTATATTGGGCCAGCTCAATCGCAAGCAAATCAAGGTCTGGTTGGGATCATTCTGCTCTTGATTGTCCTAATTGGGCTTTTTTTGGCGTTTAGTCGTGGCACGATCGCCCAACGTGAATCAGCGCGCAATATGCTAGGCACCTTAACTGGCATTGCGGCAGTTTCGTGTGCTGCGTTGCTTGGCCAACAAGCCTTGAATGGCAATTTGTTGGGGTTGATGTGTGCTCCGGTGCTGCTTGCTGGCGTGTATATGGTCTTTTTGGCCATGACTGCGCGAATTGGCCAACACGTTGAAGAAGGCGAAGTGCTGCTGATTCAACGCCGCATGGATCATCAACATATTATTCGCCCGCCTGGCTTGCATTCGCCAATTGTGCCCGCCCTCGAAGTTGGGGTGGCGATAATGCCAACCTACAATATTCAGACTGACGTTGAAGTTGATATGGTTGATACTGCGTCGCTGCATAAAGTCGATAAAATTATTGTCGATACCCAATCGCGCATTATTCAGCGCTTTCCCGATGAGGGTGAAAGCATGCCCGTAGAAATGCGTTATGAAGGCTTTTTGAAATTACCCTACAACTATCCCAACCGTGACCATATTTTTAAAGAAATTGCCGACCGCCGCAATATCGATGTAATGCAAGTGCGTATGAGTGCCGATTTTTGGATCGAAGCGATTCAATCGCAATTGCGCCGCGATGTTGAGGAAGATTTACGGGCAATTATCCACGATAACACCTTTTATAACCCTGAGAAACGCAGTTATGGCAAGCTTGGGCCTGCTGATATTTCTGCACGGCGGGCTGAAATTGCTGCCCAATTAAAAAATCGCTTGCAAGAAAAAGTGCAGCAGTGGGGCATCGAAGTGCTCGATATTGGGATTACTCAAGTTATCTTGAATGCTGATCGAATTAAGGCCTTTTATCGCACTATTACCGCTGATCTCGAAATTCAGGCCGCCAATCGCCTGGCTGAGCAAGAAATTAAGCGCACGATGGCCTTGGCCGATGCTGAAGCCTATCAACGCAAGAAATTTGCCGAAACCGAGCTGGAAATTCAACGCCAACGTAACGAAATAGAAAATGCCGCCAGCTTGCAAATGTTGCAAGATTGGATGAATACAATTATTGCTGATAATCCAGATATGAAACCAGATGATTTGAAACACTTGCTCACCTTGGCGCTCGATGAGCACGAAAAACGCAAGGTCTACCGCGAACACAATCTGATTGACCAAGAATAATGCTATAACAGGGAGTTGGCTGGCATGCAACATTTTGATACAGATTGGCGCGTGGTAGTTATTGGCGGGGCTGGGCTGGATATTAAAGGGCGCTTGCTTGAGCCAATGCTCGAAAAAACCTCAAATCCAGGTCGGCTGACGATTAGTGTTGGCGGTGTGGCACGCAATATTGCCGAAAATATCGCCCGTTTGGGGGCGCACAGCAGCCTGATTGCCGCTGTGGGCAACGATGAATTTGGGCGCTTGATCATTCAGCAAACTGAAGATGCTGGGGTCGATACCGATGCCATGATGATTTTGGAAGATCAGCATTCGGCAGCCTATTTGGCGCTGCTTGATCGCAATGGCTTGTTGTATACGGCGCTTGACGATAGCCATTGTGCCCGCGCCGTTACGCCAGAATATATTCAGGATAATATTCAGCTTTTGCGTTCTGCTGATGCGGTGTTTATTGATGCCAACTTATCGCGGGCTACCGCCGATGTGATTCTGCAAATCTGTGCCGAAGAAGATATTCCGGTCTGCTTCGAGCCAGTGGCCTATGGCTTGGCGGGCCGCTACCGCGATCGTTTGCGTGGCATGTATCTGATTACGCCCAACGAGCGTGAAGCCGAGGCCTTAACCGGCTTGCCAGTAACCTCGCCAGCAGAAGCGACCGCTGCGGCCAAAGAGTTGGTGCGGCTTGGCGTGGAAATTGCGATCATCACCTTAGCCCGCGAAGGCTTAGTCTATGCTACGGTCGATGGCCATGGCCATATTCCGACCTTGGTGCGCGATCTTGTCGATGCAACCGGAGCAGGCGATGCCTTGGCAGCGGCGGTCTTGTTTGGTCTGATGAACGAATTGCCCTTGGATGAGGCTGTGCGCTTGGGAGCCAGTGCCGCAGCGCTAACAGTTGCCTCGCCCGATACCGTGCGCCGCGACCTGAGCCTAGAGAGCTTGTACGCCCAGTTGTTAATCTGAGCCTAGCGTTTTTGCTAGGTGCTGCCTTGGGAACAGTATGCCTGAACGTATTCTCGTTGCTGACGATAATGAAGCGCTAAGCCAATTGCTCGAACTTATTTTAGTTGAGCATGGCTATGAGGTTACTCTGGCCAACGATGGCAGCGACCTGTTAGCCAAGGCCCAACTGCATATTCCCGATTTGATGATCGTTGATATTTTGATGCCCCGGATCGATGGTTACGAGGCGATTCGCCAATTGCGCAACGATACGCGGCTGGCGCATATTCCGATTATTGTTTTGACGGCGCGCACGGCAATTGAAGATGTGGTGACGGGCTTTGAATTGGGCGCTGATGATTATATCGTCAAGCCGTTTCAAATGCCCGAATTGCTGGCGCGGGTGCGTGCCCAATTGCTGCGGGCGACGCGGCGGCCAGTGCTCAATCCACTAACCGGCTTGCCTGGCAATATTTTAATCGAAGAAGAAGTGAACCATCGTTTGCGCCAAGGCCAAGCTTTTGCCCTGTTGTACCTTGATTTGGATAATTTCAAGGCCTATAACGATAGCTATGGCTTTGCCCGTGGCGATTTGGTGATTAAACTGCTGGCCACCATTTTGAGCGAAATCAAAGCCGAGCACAACGACGAGGGCTTGTTTATTGGCCATATTGGTGGCGATGATTTTGCAATTATTACGCTTGCAGATCAGGTTAATGCCCTCTGCGAAGATGTAATTCGGCGCTTTGATCAACGGATTTTGACGTTGTACGACCCAAGTAACAGCAATAAACCGGTGCCAATCCAGACTCTTTCGGTTGGAGTGGTTTTGCATCGGGGCGATGTGCCACAAAGCTATCACGATCTCAGCCGGATTGCTGCCGAAATGAAACGGGTCGCCAAACAACAAACCGGCAGCGTGTATGTGGTTGATCGGCGCTCAAACGCACAGAGCATTGAGCAAGATCAAGATCGGCGCAAACGTGGCCCAACCATTGGCTTGCTGGCCCAAGATGCGAGCTTGGTTGATATGCTGAGCGATCTGCTTCAGCAACAATCGTTATTTGTGGTTACCGCTGAAAGCGAGTTTATGCCAGATGCAATCGTGCTTGGCTATCGCGATCGCTTGCCGAAAGTCCCTAAACATTGGCAAGGCTTGCCACAAATTAGCCTGAAAATTGAGCAATCACACGATGAGCAACGCTTTGCCCAGCTTCAAATTCAGACCAATTTGAAGCCGACCATTCCTATTCACGAGTATCTTTCGTTGGCTTTGCACTTGGTGCGGCTGGAGGCTCGATGATCGGATGGATTTTCGTTCTGTTGTTATGCGGGCTTTTTGCCTATAACCTCTATCGAACTGGCCATGTGCAACGCTTGATTGCAATTCGTCAACGCCGCCAAACGCCGCGGCCTAGTGGTGCTATGGCTCCAACGCTACGTGCCCGCGATTTGCGTACCCAACGTTCGTGGGCGGTGCGTGTTCGCGATGAAGTCCAATCTCGTGGTCGTATGGGCGTTGTTATTTTCTTCCTGATTATCTTGGTTGCTTTTTTTGGTAGCTTAAATCTGTTGGGCTTTTTTGGCAGCCAGCCAGTTGCAAGCAGTCGGGCGCGGGTGATTCTCTCGCCATTTACCAATAATGCTGGCCAGCCCGCCCAAGAAGGCTTTGCTGCCGCAACCACGATGGCTCAAGCGTGGCAGGCGCGTTCAGCCAATTTACAATTTGCTGTGCTCAAAACGCCAATTGCCGATGCCCAAAGTGCTTGGAGTTTGCCCGATCGCCCCCAATACGATGTGGTGATTTGGGGTTCAATTGTGGCTGGTGGCGATGCCAATAGCGCCAGCATCGAGCCGCAATTGCTTTGGACTCCGCGTCAACCTTTGCCCCACGATCGCGCTTTGGGCCTGCGCGAACGCCTGATTTTGCCGCTTGTCTATAGTTTGGCTGATCAGCCGTTTAATGCCCAAGCCCTGCTTGGCGAAATTTTGGTTGTACTCGATCTCTATCAAGTTGGCGATTACGATCAAACAGTGCAAGCAATCAACAGTTTGCTTGATCGCTATGCTGTCGATGGGCCGCTGCGGCCTGATTTGCTCTTGGGTATTCGTGGCTCGATTGCTGCTTTGCAAGAGCAATGGAGCCTTGCCGAGGGCGATTTTCGCCGCGCATTGGAAACCGCCGATAAAGCAGAATACTGGAATAATCTTGGGGTGACGTTGCTTGAGCAAGGCCGTTTTTCCGAGGCCACTCAAGCCTTTAATAATGCGCAAGATCGGCTGAAAGGCACCAATAGCGACCTTACCGCGCTGCATCTGAATCGTGGTATTTTGGCCTTGCGTGGCGTTGATCCGGCAGTGGCGGTCGGCGAATTAGCCTTGGCAGTCAAGCTGAATCCCAACGGCATTAGTAATAAATTGGCCTTGGTTGAGGCCCAATTGCAGGCCAATCAACTGGCCGAGGCGATCGAAACCATCAATAATCTTAATGGCTATGCCAGCGACGATCCGTTGGTGCAATTGATGACCGCGCGGGTTCAGATGGCCCAATTGGTCAACAATGGTGATCAGCCGTTGTGGGAATTGGAAATTGTGCCGCCTTTATCGCGCGAAACCTTGACGATTGTGCGCCAACGGCTCGATGCTGCGGTCGTTACCCTTGAAACGATTTCGACTCAACAACGCCAAATTGCTGCCCGCGATGATGCCGCAGGCTTGCCTGAATCGGGGCGGGTGCATGAAGCGCATTCGCGCCAAGCCTTTGAATTGCTCAACCAAGTACGCTATTGGCAGGCAGTGGCCATGACCGAAGAAGGCATTTCGGCCTCGGTTGAGCCAAAAGGCCGTTTGCGTGGCATGTGGGATGGCATGTTTGGCGATGATCCACCACTTGAGCTTGCCCAAGCAGTGATTGATCCACTCGCTAAAACCCAAGACCAGAATTATGCAATTTTGATTCAAGCAGGCCGCGTACACCGGATTTTGGGTGAGCCAAAAACTGCGATGGATTATTACACCCAAGCCACGACCTTGAACGCCAATCGGCCTGAGGGTTGGTATGGCTTGGCGATTACCCGTTTCAACACCGAAGGCCCAAGCCCTGAGCGCAATCAGGCGGTACGCGATTATTTGCAAAAAACCTTGGCTGCCGCGCCAAACTTCACGCCAGGCTATATTTTGGCTGCACGCTTGGAAACGCGCGATAAACAATGGGCCGCAGCTTTACCCTATCTGCAATGGATTGTTGCCAATCGCCCAGATAATCTTGGGGCGCGGATTACGCTTGGCACAACCCAACGTGAGCTTGGGGCTTTGGCAGAGGCCGAAGTCACTTTATTGCCCTTGGCCAATGCCAATAACAGCACGGCCTTGGTCGAATTAGGCAAGGTTTACGCCCAAGCTGGCCAAGATCAAGCTGCTGAAGATATTTTCTTGCGGGCCTTGAACGTTGATGCTAACAATGCCAGTGCTGCCTATGAAATTGGGCGTTTGCGCCAAAATCGTGGCGATTATGCTGGAGCCGAAAAAGCCTATCAGGTTGCGACCCAAATCAATACCGGCTATGTTGAAGCGCATTTGGCTTTGGGCCAGCTCTATGCTCGCTATCTCGACCAGCCCGATAATGCGGTCGCTGCCTATCAGCGGGCAATTGATGCTGGCGGCGAAGATCCACGCAACTTCGAGGATATGGGCCGCGAATTTATAGAGATTGGGCGGTATAGCGAGGCCGCTGATGCCTTGGAGCAATCGGTGCGCTTAAATCCGAATGTGCCCGAATCGCGCCATTATTTGGCCCAAGCCTACCTTGAGCAAGGCCGCTTTGAGGCTGCCCGCGAGCAGGAACGGGCAGCGATTGCCCGCGATGCCGACGGCGTATATATCGAGGCCCAACTTGGCATTGCCGAGAGTTTTCGCCGCGAACGCCGCTTCGACGAGGCCATTAGTGCTTATAACGAAATTCTGGATAACGATTCGACGATTATTCCTGCCTATATTGGCTTAGGCCGCACCGCCGCCGATCGCGGCGAATGGCAAGGGGCGATTGGCTACTACAATCAAGCCCTTGCCCGCGAGCCAAATAGCACAAATGCCCATTTTTGGCTTGGCCAAGCCTTGGTTGAGCAAGGTTTCTACGAGCGAGCGCTTGATGAATTTAATCTTGTGCTCGCAACCGACCAGAATAATGTCGAGGCGTTGTTTGGGGCTGGGCGCGCCTATAGCAATATGGCGATTAATAATTATGCCTATGATCCAGATCAAGCTGCTAAATATGATGCTGAAGCACGACGCTTGCTTGATCGGGCCTTGAGCTATCGGCCCAACGATGGTCGCGCCTTATTTGAGCGTGGCAAACTTAACGAGCGCCAAAATCAACTAGCGGCGGCGATTAGCGATTATGGGCGGGCAGCGCAAATCGATACCCAAAATAGCGAAGCGCTCTATTTGCAAGGCAAACTCTATTTGAGCCAAAACAATTTGCAAGCAGCAGAAGAGGCGCTTGATCAATCGGTGCGGCGCAATCAAAACGACCCGATGGCCTTATATTGGCTTGGTCGAACCTATCGCG
The DNA here is from genome assembly GCF_016907925.1 of Herpetosiphon giganteus. GTDB lineage: Bacteria > Chloroflexota > Chloroflexia > Chloroflexales > Herpetosiphonaceae > Herpetosiphon > Herpetosiphon giganteus. Next base: position 149,217 of record NZ_JAFBCZ010000007.1, read on the forward strand.
CCCAAAATCGCACCAACGATGCGATTAAGGCCTTTGAACGGGCATTAGCGGTTAATGGCAATTTCCACGAAGCCCGTTATTATCAAGGCTTGACCGCCGAAGAATCCAACCAGCTTGATCTGGCGCGCGAGGCCTATAAGCTGATTAGCCAACAAGCCAGCCCCGATGATCGCTGGCGCTTGCAAGCAGAAGAACGGCTACGCGATTTGGGCCAATAGTTGATCCACGAAGCGCACGAAGGTCACGAAGGTTTCGTTTTTAGCCACGAAGCGCACGAATCGCACGAAGCACGGAACCGCGGAGGACGCGAAGAGCGCGAAGGTTTAGATTTTTCGCCACGAATTGCACGAATTATCGTTATTTTCGTCACAGATGCCACAGATTTTCTTGATGGTGTTCTGCTAGCCCAACGCCTAACGCCTATAGCCTCACTTCCTTTGCGCCGCTGTGTTAAAGGATTGATTCACGAAGGACACGAAGAGCACGAATGCTCATTGGTTTAGACCCAGATTATAAAGTTATTCAGAATAGGATTAATGAGATTTTATTAATAAGGTTTTTATTATGTTAATAAAAGATAAAGAAATTAGAGAAGCATTATTCCTTGATATATTTTTTGAAGATATTGTAAATTACGATTTTTTTATCACAATGATTAGGTCTGCAATCAAGGTTGATACTAGTACAGCAAAAGTTGTTTTTCATAAATATATATTACCAAATATTCAAAATATGCTTGAAAAGAATTTTATTAGATATTTTTATAAATATAAGAAAATAAATAATAATGACAATTGGATATTGAGGTCTATAAGAAAATATCCATTAGGTGATGAATATTATGAATCTTTATTTATATTATTTCAAAATAGATTTTCAGATTTTAATAAACAAAGTAATTTGTTTTATTTTATTGATGAAAATTATAGTTTATATGAAAACAAAGATGATAAGATGAATTTCTCTCCTATTGAGGAAATGCAACTAAAAAATGAAGACGATTTCATACTACAAAATTATCAAATCGATCTACGCAAGAAGGCTATCAAAAATATAACTATTAGACAAGGACAGCCCGAATTTAGAAAAAAGTTAATAGAAGTATTTGATGGCAAGTGTGTTATTACGGAATGTAAATTTCTACCTATTCTTGAAGCTGCGCATATTTTACCTTACAAAGGAATTCATACTAATATTTTATCAAATGGTTTATTGTTAAGATCAGATATACATAACCTCTTCGATCAAGGTTATATTTATATCGATTATGAGAGTTTAAAAGTCCATATTGCTATCGAACTGTATAAATCTGAGTATAACCAAATGCACCAATTTCAAGTAATTGATCCTATTAGGAATCGTGTTCGTATATCAAGAAATGCGTTGAGAATACATCAAGAATGGGCAAAAAGTATGCATAAATTTGAATAAACTCTTGATTATTTTTAGAGCAGCGGAACTGCTACGCGATTTGGGGCAATGATCCACGAAGCGCACGAAGGGCACGAAGGTTTAGATTTTTCGCCACGAATTGCACGAAAGGCCCTAGGCTATAGGCTTGCGGAAATTGCTTGGAATCCACATGATCAAAGCCAATAGCCAATAGCCTCATTCCCTCTGCGCCTCTGCGTTAAAGCCTTTCTTCGTGTTCTTCGTGGTTAAAAACAGCTTTTTGATTTTTGCCTTCTGACTTTTGCCTTTGCCTTTTGATTTTCCCTTCATCCCTCATCCTTCATCCTTCATCCTTTCCAAAACTGTGGTATAGTAATAACGCAGTGCGTCATCCTCGATCCGACGCAAAATCATAGAAGGAGATCCATCAATGACGATGCAAGAGCATACCAACGATCCCGCCTTGGACTTCTACCAATTTGATTTGCTGTTAACGCCTGAAGAGCGCGAAGTCCGTGATCGGGTGCGCAGCTTTATGCAGCGTGAAGTTAAGCCAATCATCAACGAATATTGGGAGAAGGGCGAATTTCCGTTCGAATTGATTCCCAAATTGGCTGAACTCAAGGTCTGTGGCGGCACGATTCAGGGCTATGGCTGCCCAGGTTTATCGAGCGTGGCAACCGGCTTGGTTGCTGCCGAAATGGCCAAGGTCGATGGCTCGGTCTGTACCTTTTTTGGCGTAACCAGTGGCTTGGCCATGTCGAGTATCTATTATTGTGGCTCGGAAGCCCAAAAAGAATATTGGTTGCCCAAATTGGCCTCGATGGAAAAAATTGGCGCATTCGCCCTCACCGAGCCAAATAACGGCTCAGATGCTTCGCATATTCAAACTACAGCGCGGCTTGAAGGCGACCACTATGTGCTCAACGGCGAAAAACGCTGGATTGGTAATGCCTCGTTTGCCGATGTGATTATTGTTTGGGCACGCGATGAAGCAACCAACCAAGTTAGTGGCTTTTTGGTCGAAAAAGATACACCTGGTTTTGAAGCGACCGTGATGCACGGCAAAATTGCCAAGCGCGCGCTGTGGAATGCCGAAATCAAACTCGATAATTGTCGCATTCCCGCTAGCAATCGGCTTGAAAAAGCCCGCTCCTTCAAAGATACTGCGGTTGTGTTGGCCAACACTCGCTTTGGTGTTGCCTGGGAAGGCGTTGGCCATGCCCAAGCTGCCTACGAAATGGCTTTGCGTTACAGTCAAGAACGCAAGCAATTTGGCAAGCCAATTGCTGGCTATCAACTCATTCAAGAAAAATTGGTCAAGATGTTGGCCGAAGTTGTAGCCATGGAATTGACCACCTGGCGCTTGAGCGTGCTGCGCGACCAAGGTTTGATGACCGATGGTCAATCGTCGCTGGCCAAGATGAACAATTCGGCCAAGGCCCGTCAAATTGTGGCGCTGGGCCGCGAAATCTTTGGCGGCAACGGCCTGTTGCTCGAAAACCATATTGCCCGCCATTTTGCTGATATGGAAGCGGTGTATACCTACGAGGGCAGCAACGAGATCAATACGCTCGTCGTTGGACGCGAAATTACTGGTGTGGCCGCCTTCGTCTAAATCGCCATCAATTCGGGTTTTCAATCGCAGGCCACTTGGTCTGCGATTGGGCGTTAAATTGCATCAAATGGCCGATGTTGAATTGGCGACTGTTGGATATGCTCACAGCTTGATAGATTACAGGAGCAGCCAATGTCGATTCAAAATGCCTACAATCAATGGGCCACGAGCTATGATAGCGACCATAACCGAACCCGCGACCTTGATCAGCAATTGATGCGTGAGCTGTTGCAGGGCCAAGAGTATCAAGCAATTTTGGAGTTGGGCTGTGGCACGGGCAAAAATACGCAGTTTTTTAGCACGCTTGGCGCTGAAGTAGTGGCGCTCGATTTTTCAGCAGGCATGCTTGCACAAGCCCGCAGCAAAATCAACGCAAGCCATGTGCACTTTCAGCAGGCCGATTTAACTCAAGCATGGCCAGTTGCTAGCGGCCATTTCGATTTGGTGGTGACGAATTTGGTGCTTGAGCATTTGGCCGATCTCGATCATTTTTTCGCTCAAGCCAGCCAAGCTATGAGTGTCAACGGGCAATTAGTCGTTTCTGAATTACACCCGTTTCGCCAGTATCAAGGCTCGCAAGCTCGCTTCCAAGGCCAAGAAGGTATCATTCAGGTTCCGGCTTTTACCCATCATATCAGCGATTTTTTGCTGGCGGCGGCCAAGGCTGGCTTGCAGTTGAGCCAATTGCACGAACATTGGCATACCGATGATCTGAATCAACCCCCGCGTTTGCTCACGTTGCGCTGGCACAAATAGGCGAACGCTGGCAGAGATTGTGCTAACAATCACCATTAATTGCAGCGCTTGAAACACCACTCCAACCAAGTGCGTAGAAGCGCCAACATACTCTCAGCAGAATCTCAGCTTACTCGCCCCTGCAACTATTCACAAAAGCCCTGAGATCGTCTAGACTGAGCCGACACAATGAATTATTGTGAGGTCTTTTTATATGCAAGATCCCCAGTTGATTGGGCGCATGCTCAATCATTTCAAAATTGTTGATAAACTTGGTCAGGGTGGGATGGCGATGGTCTATCGCGCCTACCAAGAAAACCTCAATCGCACAGTGGCACTCAAATTGTTGCCGCCAGAGATGACCTTTGACCAAAGTTATATTGCACGCTTTCAGCAAGAGGCTCGGGCAGCAGCTGGGCTTGAACATACCCATATTGTGCCAATCTACGAAACAGGCCAAGCTGAAGGCTTTTACTATATCGTGATGAAATACATTGAGGGCAACACGCTCAAGGAAAATATTGAGCAAGAAGCCCCCATGTCGGTCAATCGCGTGCTGGAGTTGCTTGAGCCAATTGGCAAGGCGCTCGATTATGCCCATAGAAAGGGTGTCATTCACCGTGACATCAAGCCCTCGAATGTGATGCTCACGCCAGAAGGTTGGGTCTATTTGACCGACTTTGGTTTGGCACGTGGTGGCAGCAGCGACTCTGGGCTAACCCAAATTGGTACGGTGATGGGCACGCCTGAATATATGTCGCCGGAGCAGGCGCAAGGCTTGGCAGTGGGTGCGGCCAGCGATTTGTATTCGTTGGCAATTATGGCCTATGAAATGCTGACCAAGCAAATGCCATTTGTGGCCAATAATCCCCAAGCAGTGCTGTTGGCGCGGGTTATTCGGGCACCGCGAGCACCAAGCGATTTGGTGCCAACGATGCGTTCGGCGGTTGAAGATGTGTTGATGAAAGCTTTGGCACGCACGCCCGAAGCACGTTATGCAACCGCTGCTGATTTTTTTGAGGCCTTGCGCCAAGCCAACAATGGGGCGCAGCCAAACATTCCTGCAACGCCAGCCTTTGTGCCAAACCAACAACCACAGTATGCGCCAACGCCAAGTTACCCAGCAACTCCGATGAGTAACCAACAGGCGGCTGTGCCACCCTATCAGCCAACGCCGCTGAGCAATCAGCAAATTCGGCCTAGCTACCCAAGCAATCCAAGCAATCAACAAGTGCCAATGTACAACCAATCGCCGTATGATGGCTATGTGGCGGCTAATACCCAAGCTACCAAGCCAGCGATTATGCCGGTAACCGGCCAAACCGTGCAGTATCATCAGCAGCCAATTAGCCAACCAAGCCTGGCGGCCTATGCGCCACCCGCTTCGGCCCAGCCCAACAAGCAAAAAATGACGATCTGGATTGGTGTAGGCGTTTTGTTGTTAATTGCGGCAGTCGTAGGCATTATTTTGGCCAATAGCAGCGATGCCGAAGATATTATTGCCCAAGGCGATGCAGCATTTGAACGGCGTGGCGGCTTGATCGAAGCGATTAATCTCTACAAAGAAGCAACCGCTGCTGATGATGAGAGCTTCGAAGCGCACGAAAAACTGGCGATTGCTTATCTGATGCGGGGCCAAACACCTGATGCAAATGAGGCTATTCGCAAAGCAATTGCGCTTGATGCGAATCAAGCGAGTGGTCATGCGTGGCTCAGCCAAGTGCATTCAGATAATCGCCAGCATAATGATGCTTTGGCCGAGGCCGAAGAATCAGTACGCTTGGATGGCAATAATCCGTTGGCCTATGTAGCGCGGGCCACTGCTCGCTCTGATGTTGGCAACGAACTTGGCGATAGCGATTTGCTCAAGCAAGCCTTGGCCGATGCCGATAAATCGATTGAGCTGGCCGCCAATCGGTCGCGCTTTGAACAAGCCATGGCCTATAGCGCCAAAGGCTATGTGCAGTGGGTCGTCTATCAAGACGAAACCAGCCGCGACGCGGGAGCTGGCAAAGAATATGTCGTCGATGGGATTGATAATTTCAATCGGGCGATTGGTTTGCAAGAACAATTGCCGTTGCTGCGCAATAATATTGGCTATTTTTATGCAGAACAAGGGCGAGTTGCGCTCTACTTGGGCGAATCGGATACCGCTGAGCAGCGTTTTGCCAAAGCCTATCAATCATTCGACGATGCTTTAGCGCTCGACCCGAATTATGGCTTGGCCTTTGCAGGCAAGGGCTGGACGCAAATTTACGAACGCAAATATGAAGAAGCGCAGCAATTTTTCGATCAGGCGCTTGAGCGTAATCCCAAAGATGCTAATGCATTGAATGGCCGCGCGTTGACCAATTGGTGGCTTGGCCGCAACAATTCGAGCGACCCGCAGAGCGATTATGAGGCTGCGATTCGCGATTATGAGGCTGCTTTGGCAGGCGCACCATCGTGGCTTTCGGTCTATGTTGATTTGGGCTATGTCTATCTTTACGACACCAAAGATACCGATAAAGCGCTTGCAACCTTCAAAAAGGCCTTAGAGCGCGATCCCGATTACCCAAATGCGATTGCTGGGCTAGCTGATACCTACTATGAAACCCGCTATTATGATGAGGCCTTGAAGCTCTACGAACAAACAATTGACCTCAAGCCCGATTTTGCGACCGCCTACCTCGGCAAAGCCAATGTCTTGTACAATAGGAAAGATTACGATGCGGCAATTGATCAATATAGTACCGCACTCGAATACGATTCCTCGCTTAAAAACGCCTATATCGGCAAAGCCTATTGCTACCAAGGCAAAGGCAATATCGAAGAGGCGCGCAAAGTGCTCGAAGATGGAATCGATTCGGTATCGTATAATGATCAATCCGAATTAAAAGCTATATTGGATAAACTAAAATAATGCGAGCATTGATTCTTACACTTCCAGCAGTTATCATGTGCTGCGGCATCATTTGGATGGCCGCAGCAACTACGTTTTTCGCCAATCGTTCTGGTCGGGTGGCCGACCTGCGCAAATTATTTAGCCAGATGAGCCTTGGCATTGGAGCGGCGTTTTTAGTTTGGGCAGGGATCGTGATTATGCTCGATATTGTTAAAATTGCCTATCCAACGGTTTTTGCAATTGTTGGCGCGATTTTTCTGTTCCAAGGTTGGGCATTTAGCCGTTTCAAGCTATTCTAAACCTATCAAGGAGCCTGCTATGGCGGTTGTATCATTGATCGAGCTTGGAAACCCATTGTTACGCCAGCCAGCAACTCCCTTCGCCGACCCAACTAGCCCTGAAGTGGCGCGGATTTTGAATGATATGCGCGATACCTTGACCAATATGCGCCAACGCATTGGCTATGGCCGAGGTATTGCTGCCCCGCAAATTGGTGTGCTCAAACGCCTGATTCTAATCGATACTCCTGAAACAAATTTGGTTTTGGTCAACCCACGTTTTGAGCGCTGGAGCCGCGAGGAAGACGAGCGCTATGAATCGTGTTTTAGTTTTCCTGGCATTTGGGGGCTGGTGCAACGCCCGCTTGGCGTAACCGTTGTCGCCTATACCCTGGCTGGTGAAGAGCAACGGATCGAAGCTACAGGCAGCCTCTCGCGAATTATCCAGCACGAAATGGATCATCTTGATGGCTTTGTGTGGCTCGATCGCAACCCCGATTTGCATAGCCTCTGCACCACTCAAGAATATGAAAAACGCTACGTTAGCCGCGAATCACATTAATTGCTTGAGCATGGTTTGGGCTACTTGAGCCGCAAGCTGCGCATGGCGATCATCAATTCCATAGACTGCAATATAGATTGTAATCTCGGCCTTGGTTGCAGCAGCCAATGGCTTGGGTGCATTGCTCCACGAATTATGACCGTTGGCCTCGGTGCGCGAAACATAACCCACCTGATCGCCTGTATCCATCATTAATTTACAATGGCCAAGCCACTCAGGCGCGGCGGTGCAAATGCACTCGTCGGCGGCTTGCAAGGCAGCTTCAAACAGCGCTTGCATCTGGTTGGTTGCTGCAAGTTCGAGTTGTTCAACAATCGTTGCTGCGCCAATTTCTAGCATGTGGTTGCTCCTTTAGCGCAATGGCTCACTAAATGCCCGTAGCATCAAGGTGGTTGCCGCTGGGTCATCGGCAGTAAACGGAATCACTGGTACATCGGGGCGCAAACTGCGAATCTCGGCAGCGACATGCTCCAGTACGCTTGGCTCTACTAAATCGCTTTTGGGCAATACAATCACATCGGCAATATTAATTTGGCCACGCAATAAATCACCTAAGCCATAGCTATCGTGCCACATTTTGCCAAAGCGCACCGGATCGACCAAGGCAATAAAGCGCCAATTGATTTGGCTGATCATTGGGTGTTGCAAACTGGCTTTGAGCAATTCAGGCTTGGCAATCCCACTGGCTTCGAGCAGCAGCCAATCTGGCTCATAATGCTCGCTCAAGCGCTGCACTGTAATTTGCAAAGGCAAGGCCAAATCGCAACACACACAGCCAGCCCGCAATTCGCGCACGGTCATGCCCTGCGATTGCAAATAGCGGCCATCGATGCCGACGCTCCCGCGCTCGTTTTCGATAATCGCCACATACTCGCCCCGATCAGCCAAAGCATTGGCGACCGCCAAGAGCAAGGTTGTTTTGCCTGTTCCCAAAAAGCCAGTTAATACCGCCGCGCGCATGGCCGTGCCCTCCGCTGAATCACCTTGGTATTATAGACCATGTGCTTGGCGAAATGCCGCCTCAGTCGCCGCCAATAATGCCTCGCGCTGCTCCAAGGGCAAGTGATATTCGTGGTGTTTTAGTGTGTCGGCGGGGATTTGAATTACTTGGGCCTGGCTTTTGTCGAGAATCTTAGCCAAAAAATCAAATGCTTGATTCTGATGATCGCCGAGTAATTGAGTTTTGATTACTTCCCAAGCAGCTGCATAGTCTACGCTGGGTAAGATTACTTGCTGATCAACGATTTGCTGATAGTGGCTAAAATCATAGCCATAGTGGTACAAGCGCCAGCCAGGCCAAGGATGCGGCAACAATTGCAGGTTTGCGTTAAGCTCAGCACTCCAGACATGCACAACCTGCTGTTGCAGATCAAGATGCAAACAATCAACTAACTCTTTATGCATCAAACTCAAATCAAATGTTTGATAGATTAAATGCTGCTGTAAACCATCAAAAGCTTGCAGCGGTGCATAGAGCAAATTAAATATATCTTCTTGTAAAGGAAAGAAATACACTTGGCCATCATTAAAACGGATACTGAGCAATGTCGATAACGGTGTAGTCGGCGTAGCCAAATCAAGGTTTGCGACTACTCCATAAGCGAAGCACTCTTTTCGAGCTTCTGATAAAGAAAAGTGTTGACAAAAATCGTGCAAAATTCCAAGATACGCAGCAAAATCGTATAGCTCACTATAGGCCCATTGAATCTTCCAGCCAGGCCATTGATAGCCCATACATTCGATAAAAACTGCTTGGAATGAGAGATTCGATGAAATATAATTGCCGCCAAAGAGCAATACCACCTGCTCAAACGGATCAATCAAAACGCCACCTTCTGCATAGACCGGATTAGTCCATTGATCTGGCTCGCGTTGGGCTTGCAGGCGAATAAGTTTGAGGGCGTGTTCCAGCCCCCAAAAAACCTGAAACGGCAAAGTATTGGCGATCCAATGATCGTAATACAGCTCATAGCCGGTTTCGGTCACGATAACTAAATTGGCGCGATGCCCCATAGTGTTCTCCCTGAACTCATTATTTTGGTTGGTTAATGCAATAAGCCTTCGTCGCGGGCGATTGCCACGGCTTCGGTGCGGCTGCGCGCATTTAACTTGCCGAGCAAATTATTGACATGGCGTTTAACTGTACCGATCGCAATGATTAAACGTTCAGCAATTTCGGCGTTGCTATGGCCCAACGCCAATAATTTCAGCACTTCGATTTCGCGTTCGCTCAGTGGCTCGTTGAGGCTTTGGGCAGCGCTGGCGGTGCTGCTGTGTTGCAGCATTGCAGCCACAATCGCCGCTCGCTGGGCGGCATAGCTCGTGCCTTCGCGTAGCAATTGGGCTAGCACTGGGCCTGCATCAAGCAAGCCGCGCAACGCTCCTTCATGCTCACTGATTGCTAAAGCTTGTTCGAGCTGGGCTTGGGCTGGCTTGGAGTTATTTTGGGCGGCATAGGCTAAGGCTAAGCTCAACAGCCACTCCAACCGATTGCCGCCATATTTGATCGTTTGTTGGAGTAATGGTTGTATCAGTTGAATCGCTTGGGCTGGCTCGTTATTGGCAATCAGCCAGCGGGCATAGGTATTGGCCGCGCCAACCTGCTGCCATTGCCAAACTGTTTGCTGCACGCTTTGCGCCCAGCGCCGCACCGTAGCCAGATCGCCGAGAATCAAGGCCATGCGGGCTTGAGTGGCTTGCACTTCGTTGACAAAGCGCCCAACATTATTGCGTTGGGCAAAATGCAGCGCTTGCTCGATTGAGGCTTGGCTATTGCGCCGCTCGTTGTTGGCATGCTCAACTCGTGCCCGCAAACGATAGCCATCGGTGGCAATATCCAAATAGCCATTAATTTGGGCAATTGCAATCGCTTGCTCGGCGTGCGTTTGGGCTTGCTCAAGCTGGTTCCATTCGTAACAGACTTCGCCTAAGCCAACGTGAATTAAGCCCAAGGCTGGCACTTGATGCCAACCACGCTCGCTGGCTAGCTCGATGCCACGGCGATAGGTTGCGGCGGCTTTGCGCAAATCGCCTTGTTGCGCTTGAATCTGGCCAAGATCGGCAATTGCCAAGAGCATGGCAAAGGTGTTGCCGCTGCGTTGATTGATCGTCACTGCATCGCTGGCCGCCGCCACCGCAATGGTTAAATTGCCAGTTAAGCGCGCCGAAACGGTTAAATTGCCCAGCAAAATGCCGCGTAGCACCAAATCATCGTGTTCGACGAGTTCAAGCGCTGCCTGCGAATGGCGCATTGAATGCTCGATATTATCGCCAAAGCGCAACAACACTGCCTCTATTGTGGCAATTTCTGCTTTGGCGCGGGCTTGCTCGGCTTGAGGCAAGGCTGCAAGCTGGGCACTGGCTTGGTTAAGATGCTCTTCGATGCCCAAAATATCGACGGTCAGCAATTGCGACCAGGCTGCAATTAAGGCCAAATGGCTGGATTGGCTGAGTTGGCTGGCTGGCAAGCGCGCCAACCAATTACGCACGCTCAAAGCCTCGCCACGCATCAAGGCATCGCGGCCAAATTGGGCAATCAAATTGGTGGCTTGTTGATGATCGTTGGCTGCTAAACTATAGCTAATCGCCGTATTCAAATCGTTGTTGGCTGCATGCCAAGCGCTGGCCCGTTGCAAATACTCGGTTGGGGCTTGCGGATCGAGCTGTTGAAGCCGAAAACGCAAAAATTCGGCAAATAAATGATGATAGCGATACCAGCGTCGTTCATCATCGAGCGCGACCAAAAAGAGTTGGGCTGCCTCCAATTGCACTAGCATTTGCGCGCCTGTGCCTGGCTGCCAATCCAAAAGCTGGTCGCATAAAGCTCCGGTCAAGCGCTCGGCGACGCTGGTGGCAAGCAAAAATTCAACCGTCGCTGGGTCAAGCCGATCGAGCACTTCTTCGGCCAAGTAATCGAAAATATAGCGATGACTGCCGCTAAACCCACTTAATAATTGTTGGACATTGGCCCGATCTTTGGCCGAAAGCGCTGCCAATTGTAGCCCAGCAACCCAGCCTTCAGTGCGCTCGGTCAGCCAATCGATCGTTGCTTGATCGGGCAAATCGCTGAGGGTTTGGCGCAGCAATTGGGCAGTTTCAGCAGAATTAAATCGCAGCACGTTGGCATCGATTTCGCTGAGGTAGCCGCGTCCGCGCCAGCGCCCCAACGGCAAGGGTGGCACAGTGCGGCTGGCGATAATCAGGTGCAATTGGGCTGGGAGTTGATCGATAAACCACGCCAGCGCCGTATGCACCACTGGCGTATCGATCCAATGATAATCATCGAGCACCAGCACGATTGGCGCGAGCTGAGCGACGCTAATTTCGTTGATCAATAAGGTTAAGACTGCTTCGATTGCTGGTTGCTGCAAGCCATTCAACAAGGCCATGGCATTGCGGCCTAAGGCTGGTTCAAGCGTTTGCAGGGCGGCAATCAGATAGCGGGCAAAGCGAATTGCATCATTGTCGTTACTATCTAAGGTGAGCCAAGCAACGCGCTGGCGCTCAGCAGCCATTGCACTCAGCAAGGTGGTTTTGCCGCTGCCAGCGCTCGCGGTAATCAGGGTTACGCGCCCGCGAACGGCTAGGCGTTCAAGCACATGCTGGCGCTCAACCAGCGTACTTGGGGTGTGCGGAGCTGCCAATTTGGTCAACAAAACTAATTGATGCAAATCGCTCATAGTGCTCATTTGGCAACATAGACCACCGTAATTTGGTGGTCTATGCTCCTGCTAGAATGGGTTTGATTCGGTCAGAAGGTTATTCCCATTCGATGGTGGCTGGTGGTTTCGAGGAAATATCATAGACCACCCGATTGACTCCAGTGACTTCGTTAACGATCCGACTAGAGACTTTCGCTAACAGTTCGTAGGGCAAACGCGCCCAATCGGCGGTCATAAAGTCCTCGGTGCTGACTGCGCGAATCGCAATTGTATCGGCGTAAGTGCGATAATCGCCCATCACGCCAACGCTCTGAACTGGCAACAAGACCGCAAAGGCCTGTTGGGTAGCGCGATACAAGCCCGCTGCGCGCAATTCTTCAAGGAAAATCGCATCGGCATGGCGCAAGGTTTCCAAGCGCTCAAAGCTAATTGCGCCCAGCAAACGCACGGCCAAACCAGGGCCAGGGAAGGGATGCCGCCAAACCCAATCTTCGGGCAAGCCCAATGCCAAGCCTGCTGCTCGCACTTCATCCTTAAACAACATGCGCAATGGCTCGATGACCTTCAATTTCATATCAGCGGGCAAGCCGCCCACGTTATGATGGGTTTTGATCTTAACCGCCACGTTGCGATCGGGCGCTGTTGATTCGATCACATCGGGATAGAGCGTGCCTTGCACCAAGTAGGCGGCATCGTCGAGGTTGCGGGCTTCGCGCTCGAAAATGCGAATAAATTTTTCGCCGATGATTTTGCGCTTTTGTTCTGGGTCGGTCACGCCAGCCAGCGCGCCCAAAAATTCGTCGGCAGCGTCAACCGTGATCAATTCAATTTGGAAGTGATCGCGGAAGGTGCGCGAAACTTGCTCGGCCTCGCCACGCCGCAACAAGCCGTTATCCACAAAAATGCAGGTCAAGCGCTCGCCGATGGCTTGATGGGCCAACAAGGCTGCAACCGCCGAATCGACCCCGCCACTCAGCGCACAAATCACTTGGCCGCTTGGTGCTTGCTGCTGAATGCGTGCAACTGCTTCTTGGATAAACTGGCTTGGCTGCCAGATCCCAGCGCATTCGCAAATGCGATAGATAAAATTGTGCAGCACTTGCTTGCCATACGGTGAATGCACGACCTCGGGGTGAAATTGCAGCCCATACCAGCGCCGCGCTTCATCGGCAGCCGCTGCATAGGGCGAATTGGGGCTAACCGCAATCGGATGCCAGCCAGCAGGCAGGGTTTCCAAGCGATCGCCGTGGCTCATCCAAACCGAATGTTCGCTGGGAATATCGGCCAAGAGCGGCGATTCAGCAGTAATCGTAATTACGGCATGGCCAAATTCGCGGTCGTTGGATGGCGCAACTTTGCCGCCCAGATGATGAGCCTGCAACTGCAACCCATAGCAAATGCCCAAAACTGGCAAATTGCTGGCCAAAACCCAGTCTGGCAGATGCGGTGCGCCTTCAGCATAAACGCTATTTGGCCCGCCCGAAAGAATCACGCCCTTGGGCTTGAGCGCGGCAATCGTCGCCTCATCGGCATCGAAGCGCACTAATTCGCTATAAACGCCCGCCTCACGAACCCGCCGCACAATCAACTGACTATATTGTGAGCCATAATCAAGCACCACAATTGCTTCATTCTGTGTCATTGTTTCCTCAGTTTGGCACAACAACGGCGTTGTTATTCTGGTTGAGCATACGATGCGGCTAGTTTAACATAGGAATGCAGAAGGTAGAACATAGAACATAGAGCATAGATGTACTGGTACATCAGGTTAACCACGGCTTGATCCTCTCACCCCAACCCCTCTCCCACGTGGCGGGCGAGGGGCTTTAATCGCGTGGTTCTGCCGCACTGCGTGGCGAAAATGCGTGCTCCCCCTCACCCGCGTTTTCGTGGGCGAGGGGGCTGGGGGGTGAGGGGACACGGTTGCCAATCCAATGAACTATTACACATAGAGCATAGGGATGGGGGATTAGGAGATTGGGATTTATGTTGATCCACGAAGGACACGAAGGACATAAATTATATAGCCTTCGTGCCCTTCGTGGATTAAAAATAGTTATTCAACGAGCCTTCCAGCCACACTGTATTCTTGTTGGTTGAAGGCTGCTTGCACGTCCTCGCTGGCGGTTGGAATTAACTCGGTTGTAAGCTCAAGCCGTAGCTGTTCAGTTTGATCGCGATACGGCTTGATCACGATTGTGCGTTGCCATAATGGATCAGTTGCCGGAAAATCGCTGCGTTGGTGTGCGCCACGGCTTTCGGGCCGCATCAAGGCTGCCAAAATCGTGGCTTCTGCGGTCAACAACATCGATTGTAAATCTAAGCTGGCGGCCAAATCGGCTGGGCCAACCGAGCGTTGTTGCGACTGAGAACGCAGTGTATGCAGTTGATCAAGGCTGGCTTCGAGCGTTTGTTCGTTGCGTACCACCCCCGCGCCGTGCCAAACCAGCTGCTGCAATTGATCGATCAGGCTGCGCTGGAAATCGCCTGCTTGCTGGCTAGCCCACGCCAAGCGTTCAGCTGCTTGCTGAATTTGCGCCGCTTGGACTGGCTGCTCGCTGTGTTGGCGCACATATTCGGCAGCATGCTGGCCCGCAATCCGCCCAAAGACCAAAATTTCGGCCAAACTATTGCCGCCCAAGCGATTGGCTCCATGCACGCCAGCGGTTACCTCGCCAGCAGCATACAAGCCAGCAACATTAGTCGCGTGACTGAAGGGATCGACTTTCAAGCCACCCATGGAATAATGGGCGGTGGGCGCAATTTGCATGGCCTCGCGGGTAATATCAACGCCCACAGCTTGAAATTGCTCGACCATCCGTGGCAAGCGTTCGCGAATCAAGCTTGCTGGCATATGGCTAATATCGAGCCAAACCCCGCCATGTTCGCTGCCGCGACCTGCCATAATTTCAGTGTAATTGGCCAAGGCCACGCGGTCGCGGGTCGATAATTCCATGCGTTCAGCATCGTAGCGCTGCATAAACCGCTCGCCATGGCGATTGTAAAGTTGCCCGCCTTCGCCGCGCACTGCTTCAGTTACCAAGGTTCCGGCCAATTCGTGTGGGAAAATCATGCCCGATGGGTGGAATTGCACTAATTCCATATCAGCCAAGTGTGCGCCAACGTGCAAGCCCAAGGCCATGCCATCGCCAGTATTTTCGCGTCGCCGCGACGAGGAGCGTTGATAGATGTGAATATGGCCGCCCGTTGCCAAAATAACGGCGTTGCTTTCAATCACAAATTGGCGTTGATCTGCCAGCCAAAAGCCATATGCGCCATTGACCCGATTGCCAGTGTGCAGCAAATCGCTGATATATGCTCGTTCGAGAATTGGAATTTGGCGGCGCTCAACTTCGCGCATCAAGGCATTAATAATCTCAAGCCCAGTGTAATCGCCAACAAAGCATGTGCGTCGATAGCGATGCGCCCCAAAATAGCGCTGATCGATCAATCCAGTGCTTGTGCGCGCAAATGGCATGCCCCAGGCTTCTAATTCAGCAATTGCTTGCGGTGCTTGTTGGCAGAGCAATTCGACCATGCGTGGGTCGCCGAGCATTCTGCCCTCTTGCAAGGTATCGGCGGCATGAATCGCCCACGTATCTTCAGGATCGACCGTCGCCAAGGCTGCATTAATGCCGCCAGCAGCTAAAACCGTGTGGGCATCGGCTTTTGGCCGCTTACCAACCAACAACACCTTCAAGCCTTGATCGTGCAACTCAATTGCTGCCCGTAAACCAGCCCCGCCTGTGCCAATCACCAAAACATCGCTTGTGTAACGCTGCCGCATAACATACCTCGTTGTGTAGCATGAAGCCTCAGCGCAATCAATCAACGATTGCCCCGTATTGCGCCAAGGCATATAGTTGTTGTTGCTTACTCTACCGTTAACAAATCGCTACGTCTAAGATATGATTGCTCTATAAATCATAGCCTGAGGCTATCACATATTAATCAAGGAGCAACGATGGAATTTAGTCAATTACGCTATTTTGAAGCGGTGGCGCGGTTGGGCAACGTGACCAAAGCTGCCCACGAACAGCATATTGCCCAGCCTTCGATGAGCAAAGCGTTGCAAGCGTTGGAGCAGGAAGTTGGGGTGCAGTTGTTTGATCGGGTTGGGCGTGGGGTTGAATTGAGCGATGCTGGCCATGTGCTACTACCCTATGCGCGGCGAATCTTGGCCGAAATTCAGGCAGCGCGCCAAGCTTTGCAAGCCCGCGCCGATCTGACGGTTGGCCATGTTTCGTTGGGCGTTACGCCAACGGTCGGCACGCGGCTAATTCCGCAGGCCTTGGCGGCTTTCAATCGGCGCTACCAAGGCATTCAACTCGAATTGCACGAGGCTGGAGCCAGCGAGTTGGTCGAATTGCTCAATGCAGGCGTGGTTGATCTGGCGATTGTTTCAGCGCTTGTGCATGGCGTAGAATCGACCACCTTGCTGAGCGAGCCGCTGGTCGTGGCAGTTAGTCAGCAGCATCGCTTTGCTCAGCGTCAGAGTGTGCTTGCTAGCGAGTTACGTGATGAAGGCTTTATCTTGTTTCCGCAGGGCTACGAATTGCGCAATTATACCTTGCAACTCTGCGAGCAAGCTGGCTTTGCGCCGCGGATTGTGCTCGATGGCGGCGAGATGGATACGGTGGTCAGCTTGGTGGCGGCAGGCTTGGGTGTGGCGGTCGTCCCGCAATTAGCTATCGATCAACGCATCGGCTTGCATGCCTTGACGATTGCTGATGGCGGCTTGCACCGCACCTTGCGGCTGATTCGCCATAGTCAACGCCAGCCTTCGCCTGCAGCGGCGGCGCTCCATCAGGTATTGCACGAATGGGTCAGCCAGCATTATGCCCAAGAACCATAAAATGCAAAAGCCCCTCGCCCGCGCCGTGGGAGAGGGGTTGGAGTGAGGGATGAGTTAATCAAATTGGCGTGAAAGTGCTTTGGCTCCTTGGCTCATCCATGGCTTAACCGGCGTGAACTTGAGCACCTCCAACGGCGCAGGAATATAGCCGCCACACAGACGATTGATAATCGCTTCGGCAATAATGCGGGTTGGAAATTGCTTGGCATCCGATGGACGTTGCCACAGCACGCCTAAAGTTTGCTCGCATAAAAAGGCTGCGAATGTGTTCAACACCAATAATTGATAATGCGGATCAGCTCCATAACGACTTGGCCGATTGAACCATGTTTCAAAATCTGCATAATCGGTTTCGTGGCCGCCAAAGCGTTGCAGGCAAATTTCAGTAATTCCAGCTTTGGGTCGCAGCCATGCAGGCGTGCTTGTGCTGGCAAACCATTGCTCAAGGCTTGGCACTATGCCAGCAAAATCCTCTTGAATATGCTGGATGGCGATTAACTCGGTTGGCACAGTTTGTTGATCGGATGCTCGCTGCCAAACCTCGCCAAAGATTGCTAGACATAATTCAATGCCATAGGCTTGATGCAACAACATGCGATGGCGCGGATCGATACAATAGCTTTTGCTACTATCAAACCAATGTTCAATTGGCCAATAATCTTGCCAAATGCCGCCCCAGCGCTGGGCTGCGCTGCGCGCGTGATAATAGGGATGCGACATCAATAACTCCGCCGTTGGCCCTGCCAAAAGGCCACATCAATGGTTTGATGTTGTGCTTCAGGCAAAGACATTACATACAAGTCAGGATCGGTAGGATGCGGCGTGAGCGCATAATTGTCATTAAGCAAGCCTTGGGCTTCCATTTCGTCGTAATCGTAGCTCGTCCAAATCTCGCCTATATGGTTGACAACTGCCTTCGCAACATCCAGCCGATAAATCCCATATTGTTGATATTGGGAGATTGCCTGAAACTAATCAAAATTCATGATGTCCCACACCAAGCGCTCTAATTCTTGGTTGACAAAGCCTGCCCCAAACGATTTGGTTGTGCCATCGGCAAGGGTATAGCTTTGATAGCCAATTTCGCCCTCATCTTCATTATTGTAGGTTGCCCATTCAACGGCAACAACCTGTTCGGCATGGCATAGCTCAAGCAAGCGTTGGCTCGGGTTGCTGGCTGGCGCAATCAAGGCTGTATCGAGTTGGAGCGGCGGGTCGAGCAAGCTACAGCAAATTTCATATAAATCCCAATAATTGAGCAGCCAATCATCCCATGGTTCAAGTAATTCGGTACGAATTTCTTGGGCGAAGCGCTGTGCCATTGCCAAGGCTAGGTGTTGGTTACGAGTTAAGCGGGCTTCAGCAATTTGGGCGATTAAACTTAATAATGGCCATTCTTGAAGGCTTGCTTCGCGTTGATAGAGCTGGATACATTCGCGATCGTTGCTGAGCCAAAAGTGGGCTTCGAAGATTTGCACTTGATAATCAGCATAAGCGCGGCGGTCTGCTTTGGCTGCTTTGTGTAATAATTGCTGATAGAGAGTTTGCATCGCTGCCTGATCGCCTGCTAGCCGATACCAATTGATCCGCGCTGCTTCATAATTTAGCAGATTAGGCTGTTTCTGCGCGACTTGGCGCAAATAATCAGCGGCCTGCGGTTTACGCAAATAATATAAACAGCGAGCAAAATCTGGTCGGTTCAAGCCATAAATTTCGCTCTCGGCTTGGGATTGCTTGTATATTCGTTGCGCAGTATCGAGCAAGCGTTGGCGATTTAAGCGCAGGGTCGGATATGCTAATTGCATAGGTTCTCCACTCAAAGCTAATAACTCTGCTGTGTGCCATTCCAATGCGCCAGATCGACCGCTTGGCGCAGCTCATCGGGCAAATACATCACATACAAATCTTGGTTAACTGGGTGTTGAATGACGGGATGGGGAATTGCACTTGGCTCAAATTCAGCAAAAGCCCGTAAATCTTCATACTCGTAGCTGCTCCAAAGCATGCCTAAATAGCTGATTTGGGCGGTTTGCACATCAAGCCGATACACTCCATATGGTTGCTGGCCCGCAAAAGCGTTAGACCAATCCTCATTGACTACATCCCAAACCAAGCGCTCTAATTCTTGGTTGGCGAGGCCTTGATGAAACGGCGTGCTGCTGCCATCAGCAAAGTGATAGTTACAGAAACCCTCGTCGGCCTCATCGTTGTTGTTGTAGATTGACCATTCGATCGCGACAATCTGGTGAGCTTGCAATAGCGTGAGTAAGCGTTGGGCGGGATTGGCGCTTGGTTCAAGCAATGGGCCATCGATGCTCATAGGTTGTTTGCTCCCACTGACTTACATTGCTGGGCTTGGTTGGCAGCGTTTGAAAGCATGTTCGCCTTTCGCAAATAGTACGCGCTTCGGGCTAGGCCAACGTGCTCATATGTTGCAAGTTGATGCGTAGCTTTCGCTGCGATTTGCTGAAAATGATTGCGTAAACTTTGCTGGTTTAAGCGCAGAGTGGGATATTCAGGCATAGGTCGTTGCTCTCACTAAATCAATCGACCTAGCTATACCACATGCTTGTGTCAAATGCTGTCACACTGTATGCTAGCTGCTTAATTACTGAGGATTTAGGGAGGACTATGCAATGCAACGAATTTTAGTTATTTTCGGCTGTTGGCTCTGGTTGAGTGCTTGTGGTGGCAATAGTCAAACCGTAGTGGTTGCGAATGCAACCCATCAAACCGCCCAACAAGCACCTGAAACAGTGGTGCAATTGTTGGGCGAGTTGAGCGTTAAGCAACGCTATGCTGAAATTGAGCCATTGTATACGCCCAAAGCACGGACTGGCTTTACGATCAATAATCAACAATCTTTTGCTGCTGGCTATGGCGGGCCATTTCGAGTCCATGGGCCAATTTATTCAATGACTCATGAAGCACCTCGCTATATACAGGCCGATTATGCCGCGATCGAAGTTCATTATTTTTTTGATCTTAGTAACACTGTCTCGCAGACGAGCCAGTTGCTGCTGCAAAAAATCGATGGGCTTTGGTATATTTGCCAACACATTGATCGTGAGCAAGCGATTCCAGCGCGTTGTGAATAGCAGCGCGGCACTGTTTAAACGAGTGCCGCGCTGCAAGCGTTATTGGATACTGATGCTTGGCAAGTACACGCGATTTGGCGTACAGCTATCGCTGGCTAAAAAGGCGATTGCCGATAAGCCTAAAACCGTGCCTTGGCTATTTCGCGCCCGCACTTGGACAAAGCAGTGGGCATTATTAACCACACTCGTGCTGGTTTCAAAGCTGGTTTTGGGAGTGGTATTTTGCAAACTCAAGCTTGCACTGGTTGGCCCAGTATAAACCTGATAATCGGCGACCTCGGTCGCGCCATTCCAGCTGTAGTACAAGCTTGTGCTGTTGCCATGGCTTTCGGCCACGAGAGTTGGCGGCCACGTCGGCTGGCCCTGCCATTCGTAGCGTTTGGCTCGATAGCTGACGATTGGCTCGACCGTGGTTAACTCGAAAACTGGCTGGCCAAGCGCATTAAACTCGGTATAGAGCGTACTTGTGCTGCCCCAGCCAACACCTGTATTACCGTTATCAAGCCGTTGGGCACTACCCATGGCCACGCCATAGCGATCGGGATTGGTGCGAAAACTCTTGACCAAACGAGCAGTTTTGTTGATTTCATCGAGCTTATATTCCATGGCCATTGAGAAGGCATTGGCGCTTGGTGGCAAGCTATTCCAATTGTTGTAGAGCATAATATTGCCATTGGCTAAGCGCCGAATATCGTGCTGATGAAAGAAGCGTGGGCTGTTATCGAGAAATTGAAATTGATTGCCCTCGCCCCCAAAACGCCAAATAACCGCTCCCGTTTGGCGATTGATTTTGGTAATTTCATCAGTATGGCGGCTGGAGATCAACCAATGGCCATCAGTATCAACTTCAATCGCATTGCCATGAATATAATCAACCGGCGCGCTGCCCGCCAAACTATGGCTACTATCGCCAACTGGAATATGCTCAGATGAGCGCCACTGAAAAACGACATTGCCCGCCGCATCCAACTCCTGCAGAACTAATTCAGTCAGAATGGCATTTTGTTCGCCACCATACGGGCTTAAATCATAAGGAATATTGGCGTAAATCATAAAAATGGCATGATTATCTGGGGTCAATAACAATTCATGGTAATCGATTTGATAGCCATTGCCAGCTTGATAGCTTGCAACTTCTTGATAGTGTTGATTGAGCACATGATATTTGAGAGTTGAGCTATCGTAATAGGTAAGCAAATTGGGGGCAATTTTGCGAAAATCGAGCAAGAAATCGCCAGCCCCTGCTCCATGATGATAAATCGGCGCGCCAGCGTTATCCAGCATCAGCAAATAGCGATTGGGCGTAACATCGCTGACCCAATCGAATGGGCTAACGAAAATATAGCCAGGTGTGTTGCTGATGGCTAAAGTGACGGTTACTGGCGGAATATTGAAGGGCACGGTGCGCAGCATTTGCATGCCGCCTGTTGGCTGGGCTGAGCTAGTTGGTTTGCTAGCTTGTTCGGCGCGGAGTTGTTGGCTAGGCTTTGGTTGTGCGACCACACGCTCAACGATGCTAAACGACCATTGTTGTTGATCAAGGGCCGCGATTGTCGGGCTAGTGATGCTGACCCGCACCGTTTCGCCAAATGCAAAAGCTGTGGTTGGTTGAAAAATGATGGTGCGTTGATCTTCGGCGAGTACGACTTTGCCTTGATGCAATCCGCTCTGCGAGCCGAACACCTGAAAATCAAGCGTTGCTGCTGCGGCTTTGCTTAAGCGCGGCCCGAGCCGAATTGCAATCGTCGTGCTTGGGTTGACCGTCTTGGCAGATGGCGCTGGATCGCGATATTCGACCATGGGGGCTGCTTGGGCAGGCTGACGAGAGGGAAAACTGAAACTTAGCATCACGATTAGGATGCAGGCGCATCCAAAAAATTGGCGCATTGCTAGCTTTCTCCTTAGACTAAGCACCCCACAATTGGGCTGCCGTAAGGTTTAAGCGAGCATCAAAGGGCGATGCTCATAAAAAAACAGGGCAGGTTGGGCTGCCCTGTTTGAATTTATTTGTGTTGGGGAAGGTAGACGTTGAAGGTTGTGCCTTGGCCAATTGCGCTTTGCACCTCGATTGTGCCGCCATGCTCATCGACAATGCTTTTGGTAATTGCTAGCCCAAGGCCCGTGCCCTCAACCGGCGAATCAATATCGCGCTTGACGCGATAGAAGCGCTCGAAAATATGCGGCAATGAATCTTCGGGAATACCCAAGCCGCTATCTTGAATTTGCACATGCACTTTGGTATCGCCATTGCTCGCTTTGACCAACACCTTGCCGCCTGCTGGCGTGTATTTGATCGCATTCGAGAGAATGTTGGTAAAAACTTGGCGCATCCGCGATGGATCGGCCAGCAACGGCAAGCTTGGCGGAATTTCTGGCTGGACGCTGATTTGGCCTTGCTTGGCGCGCAGTTTCAATTCATCGATTACTTCGCGCAGCACCACCGACAAATCAGTTTCTTGCGGCGAAATGCCGATGCCTGCCTCGATTTTGCCCAAATCGAGCAAATCGCTAATCAAGGCGGTCATTGCGCCAGTGTTGCGAACAACTGCTTGCAAGGCATCGCGCTGCATCTCGTTGACCGTGCCCATATGGCCATCGGCGACCAATTGGGCATAGCCTTGAATTGCGGTCAATGGCGATTTAAGGTCGTGCGAAACCATCGAAACAAAGCGGCTCTTGATTTGGTCTAGCTCTTTGAAATGGGTAATATCTTGCAGCACAATCACTTGGCCGCCTAACGAGCTGTTTTGCAAGGGCGCGGTGTTCACCGCATAGTAGCGATTGTTGATCGCGATTTCTTTGCTTTCCTGATCTTCGCGGCGAGCCAAAATTGCCAACATTGGGAAGAAGGTGAGCAATGGTTGGTTGACCAAACGATTATTAGAAACCCCAGCAATTGCGCCAGCAGCTGGGTTGGCAACCACAATTTGGCCTTCATCAGTCAGCAAAATTCCGTCACTGACCGATTCAATTACCGCTGCCAAGAGCGTGCGCTCCTCGGAAGCTGTCACATACAGCCGCGCACTTTCCATGGCAACTGCTGCTTGGCCCGCCAAGGCCGTCAAGAGTTGGCGTTCGTAGGCATCGAAGGCATCGCGGCGCTCATCGGCGGCAATCAACAAGCCGTTAATCCCATCGCCAAGCATCAGCGGCACGCCAATCCAGCTTTCGCCCAATGGCTCTTCGTTATTGACCAAAAGCTCAATTTGGCTGCCAGCAGAGGTCAACAGCACAGGCTCCTGATCGTTCAGCGCGGCGCTAATTGGCCCAAGCTTCAACAGCGGTTGCTCTTGGCCATTGATTAACGAAACCAAGGGCAAGGTTCCGCCTTTATCATCAACATGCAACAGCGCAACCATCGGCGCGGCCAGCATTTCTGCACAGCGATAGGCCACTTTGCGCGCCACTTCCAGCGGATCAAGCGAGCTAGCCAATTCGCGGCTGGTCGAATTCAAGCCCTCTAAATCAAACACCCGTTGCTCAAGCTCGGCAAACAAATTGGCATTTTCAATTGCCACCGCTGCCTGAGCCGAAACCGAGCGCACCAACTCCAAATCGGCAGCACTGAAATGATCGATCCGTGGGTGGGTCAAGGTCATCACGCCGAGCACTTGATCTTCGCGCAACAGCGGAACCGCCAAAGCCGAACGCACGCGGCCACGAGTTGAGGGCAATTCAACCCAGCGTTTATCAACCCGCACATCGGCGATGCGCGCGGCTTCGCGCTGGCGAAACACCCAGCCCGAAAGCCCCGCTTGCAACAAGGCTGCCGCCACCGATTCAGTCACCGATTGATCCATGCCATAGCGGGCGACGATGCGCTGAGTGGTGCGGCCATCTTGCGATGAAATGATGATGCTGCCACGCTCTGCATTAACTGCGGCCACCGTGTGTTGAATAATCCGCGAAAGCAATTGGTCGGGGTCGAGCGAGCTAGCCAATTCACGACTAATACCATACAGCAAGCGCAAACGGTCGCGCTCTTCTCGCACTGCATTAAACAGCCGCGTATTGACCAAGGCCATGCTCAAGGCATTGCCCAAGGAAATTAAAAATGGCGGCGACCAAGCTTGGGTTTTGCGGCTCGAACCAACCAGCACCAGCGACATCAGCGCTTGTGGGCCTGCATCGAGCGGCAATGCGCCCCAAGCAACTTTGCCGCCGACGCTGCTACAAATGCCTTGCAATAATTCGTAGGGCATCTCGGCCAGCCAAGGTGGGCGATCTTCCCACACAATCGTGGCTTTGCTCAATGGGCTGGGGGGAAACAATTCGGCTAATTGTTGAATAAGTTGCTCATTCAGGCCAACGTGTCGCCATAAATGCCAGCGCATGCCATTTTCGGCAGCGGTGTAGAGCAAGGCAACTTGTGCACCTGTCGATTCGGCAATAGCGCTGAGCGTTGCATCGGCCATCGCGACCGGCTCCAACGAGCGGCCCATTTGGCGGGCAATCGCGGCAATCGCTGAAAGCTCAGCGGTGCGTTGGCCATCGGCCCGGCGTTTGGCAACTGCTGCCGAAGCGCGGTTTAAAGCAGCCTGCACGGTTGGCAACGAAAAGGGCTTTAAAATATAATCGTAAGCCCCAAGGCGCAGCGCCCGAGTGGCACTTTCCAGCGAACCATAACCAGTCATGACGATAATCGGCATGTCTGGGCGATTTTCGCGCACCCATTGCAACACCGTATAGCCATCAACATCAGGCATGGTGACATCAGTCAGCACGACATCAACGTCGCTTGCTTGGAGCGTGGCAATTCCGGCAGCACCCCCAACCGCAGTGGTAACGCTGTAGCCTTGCCCTTCCAATAACAACCGCAACTGGCCACTTAAACGTGGCTCGTCATCGACCACCAAGATCTGTAATGGCAACTCATTCATCGGATTAACCAATCAACAATTCATCGGAATCAAGATCGGGCGATTGGCTGCGCTGGGCGGCAACTGGAATGCGCAAGGTAAAGTTCGAGCCTTTATCCACGGTGCTTTCGACCGAAATTGCGCCGCCAACTTGTTGCAAAATCCCATACACAACTGAAAGCCCAAGCCCAGTTCCCGTCACACCTTTAGTGCTAAAGAATGGCTCAAAAATACGTTCGCGATGTTCAGGCGGAATCCCAATGCCTGTATCTTCAACATTGATGAAAATTTGGCCTTTTTGATGTGCCGAGCGAATGGTCAATTTGCCGCCATCGGGCATCGCATCAATTGCATTACGCACCAAGTTGATCAGCACTTGCTTACAGGCATCGCTGCTAATATTTGGCGCTGGTAAATCGGTTGCCAATTCTTGATAGAGTTTAACATTGGCTTTATCAAGTTGCGGCTTGGTAATGTGCATCAATGAAATAATCAAATGATTGAGATCAGGCGGCACACCATCATTATTGGGCTGATAAAAATTAACCAGGGTATAGAGCAAGCGCGCAATCCGCGCTACTTCTTCATCCAGCCCTTGCACCAAATCGCCAAGCGCGCTGCCAGGCGTGTGTTGCTGCGCCACCAACTCCAAGCCCGAGCGAATAATCGCCAGCGGATTGTTGATTTCGTGGGCTAGCGAAGCCGCCATGCGGCCCATGCCCGACAATTTTTCGGCCTCGACCAAGCGGCCTTGGGTTTCGCGCAGTGTGCTGTAGGTGCGGGCGTTATGCAAGGCAATCGAGGCATAGTCGGCGAGCATTTGCATCAAACGCTCATCGCCTTCGTCGAAATTGCGCCGATGGGTAGTTGCGGCGACAGTCAATACGCCCAAGGCTTCGGTGCCAACCAACAACGGCACCATCAGCACAGCTTGGGCCAAATAATTGGCTTGCACGCGAATGCCATCGCGCTCAGAGTTAATCCGAATTGGCTTGTTGGTTTTGATTGTGCGGTTTGCCAACTCATAATCGGTATGTTTGCTCAGCTCGCGCAAATGCAAGGGATTAATATTATGCGAAGCCCGCACAACCAACTGATTATCATCAATTAATTGGACAAAACCTTCGTCTGCATTCGAAAGAAAAACCGAGGCCTCAACAATTCGTTCCAATAAATTGCTGGCATCGAGTTGGGCGGTCACAGCCTTACCCACGCGATGCAACACGGTTAATTGGCGCACTTGGCCTTGTAATTGACCAAGCAAAATTTCTTTTTCACGTTGCAAACGCCACTCGCGCAGCGCCCGATCAATCGCCTGAGCAACATCTTGCGGCTCGAAAGGCTTGATCAAATAATCGCGCACGCCCATTTTGAAGGCCGTCACGGCAATCCGTTCGGAGCCTTCAGCGGTCATGAGCAAAATTGGCACAGTGTTGCCATCGGTGCGCAGCTTGCGCAGTAAATCCAACCCTGTGGTATCAGGCAGTTGATAATCGAGCAAAATGAGGTGGGGATGATGCTGGCTGATTGCGTTCAGCCCATTTCGCCCAGTTTCAGCCAACACGACCTGATAGCCCAGCGAACGCAATTGAGCCTGAAGTTTCACCCGAATTGCTTCACTATCGTCGATTACTAGAATCGTTTCTTGACCACTTGCCATAGGCTCGCCGTTCTACAATGCTCAACAAGGAGATTCTCGCCAAAATCATACGACAGAGAAGCGTAGAACGCAAGGACGGATTGGCCGAAGGAGATGAGGGATGAAATCAAAAGGCAGAAAGAACATAGAACAGAGAGCATAGAACATATGAAGTTTAATTTAACACAGAGACGCAGAGGCAAAATGGCTATGGGCTTTGGGCTATCGGCCATGGGTTGGCAACGCGGGCAGGCCCTCACCCCCAGCCCCTCTCCCACTGAACGCGGGCGAGGGGAGTCCCCGTTTTACTGACCAATTGCGCAAGAACCATGGCATGAAAGCCCCTCGCCCGCGCCACGGGAGAGGGGTTGGGGTGAGGGGATCAGGCGGTGGTTAACGCAATGAACCAGTACAGCTATGGGCTATCGGGGATTGGTTTGCAATTCCAACCCATGTTCCGGTAGCCAAAAGCCTTCAGCCTGTAGCCCTTCGTGTTCTTCGTGCCCTTCGCGGTTTCGAAACTTCCTGACTTCTAGCCCCTGACCCCTGACCCCTGATCTCTCGGCCTACTCAAAATTGCGCGTGCCGCCAAAGACCCGCCCAACCGGCATTGTCACAATAAAGCCTGTATTCGGATTATTCAGCGAGCCAGTAATTTGCTCAGTGACTGCGACCAAATGCTCAACTTGGCTGCTTTGCACCACGCTGAGCAGCGTAAAATGGTGCATCTCATCGTCCTCAAGCAATTCGCGCAATGAAGGAAACAATGGTGCATCATCGCGATACAACGCATTGCCAATTCGGCCAAGGCCTGTGCTGCGCAGCACCGTCACGCCGCGCACACCTTGCTCCTCCCACGCCCGCAGCACCTCGTTTAAGAGATCAACATCATTTAAAATAAAGATCAGCGTTTCTAATTGGCCTTGATTCATAGCAATTGCTCCTTTGATACAACACTGACTGACGAGAATTTTAGTTGGGTTGTGGGCTTGGCGTTTCGGCTTTCGGCGTTTGATCGTTGCCAAACGACCAACGTAAAACTAATGGCGTGACCAAAGTTGTTACCAAAACCATCAATACGGTCATAGCAAACACATCTTCGCCAATAATCCCTTGGCGAATACCGACGCTGGCGACAATTAAGCCAACTTCGCCGCGCGAAATCATCCCCAAGCCAACCTGCAACGATTCTTTATTATTCATGCCGCCAAGTTTTGCGCCCAAGCCACAACCAACAATTTTGCTCACAATCGCAATCAGGCAGAGCAAGACTGCAAAGAGCACCAAATCGCTTGGTAAAGCAAAAATATTGGCGTGCAGGCCGATGCTAGCAAAGAAGATCGGCACAAAGAAGGCGTAGGTCAAGGTTTGCATGCCATCCTCAATGCGGTTGTGATAGGGCGTGCGGCCAATAAATACACCAATCAGAAATGCCCCAGTAATAGCGGCAACGCCACCCAAAGCTTCAGCACTCCAAGCAGCAAGTAGCACCAAGACAATTGCGCTGCTCACCAGCGGTTGGCTAATGGGCAATTTGGCAGCTTTGCGGATAAGCCAAGGCAACGCGCGTAGCCCAAAAATACTCATCACCACAAAGTAGAGCAGCATTACACCCACGATGCTCAGCACCGTCATAATGCCGCCGCCACTGCTGGCAGTCAAGGCCACAAAGGTCGAGAGCAGCACAATCACCAAAACATCATCGACAATTGCCGCGCCAAGCAGCGATAAACCAACGCGCGAACGCAATTTGCCAAGCTCCAGCAAGGTTTGCGCCGAAATTGAAACGCTGGTTGCAGTCAGCAAAATACCAATAAATAGGCTTTTGGTAAATGAGTAGTTGTTGGGCCAGAACCACGCCAGCGCAAAACCACCAAGCAATGGGATGATTACGCCCAACACGCCTGCGATCGTCGAAACTTTGCCCGCCGCCAAGAGATCGGGCAATTTGACCTCAAGTCCAGCCACAAACATCAAGAAAATCACGCCAATTTCGGCAATTTCAAAGACGGTTGTTTGTAAGTGTGGGCTGGTAAAAAAGCCCAGTTGCAGAAAATTGAGCACACTAGGGCCAAGCAAAATTCCCACTAAAAGCTCACCTAAAACTGCTGGCTGTTTGAGCTTGGTGCTGATAAGCCCGCCAATTTTGGCAGCGGCGATCAACACTGCCAACGCTAGCACCAACTGCAACAACGGCGACATGCCATCACCAGCAGCGGCGGCTGGCGCTGGGGCAGCATTGGCGTGAACCACGATCAGCGACATGCGCATCTCCTTTTTGGTTAATTTGGGGCTAGTGCCAGCAAATGCAACCAAAACTAAACTAAAAAAGCCGCATTGCTGCGACTGACTCCACCATGGTTGTCTCGGCGACGAGACAGTATTCACTTTGGGCATGACCCTCTGAGCAAGCACTGTACCCGAAAAAATTGGTCTGGTCAAACGACTAAGATTGATCCACGAAGAGCACGAAGAACGAAACCACGAAGGGCGCGAAGATCGCGAAGATGGGCTATTGGCTTTTGGCTATTGGAACCCGTGTTATCCTGCCAAACGTTCCGATAGTCCAGAGCCTATAGCCCTCATTCCTCTGTGCCGCTGCGTTAACGGTTTGATCCACGAATTGCACGAAGGCTGAAACCGCGAAGGACGCGAAGATCGCGAAGGCTGATTTTTGCCACGAATTCCACGAATTCCACGAAGACTGATTTTTTTTGCCACCGATTGCCCAGATTTGCTTGATTATTCTTCGCTGCCTATCCCTGACTTCTGCCTTTTGCCTTTTGCCTTTTGCCTTTTGCCTTTTGCCTTCTGCCTTCTGACTTCTGACTTCTGACTTCATCCCTCGCTCCTGAACCCTGACCTGCAAGTATGATATGATCTAGCGGATACTGCTATGAGCTTGATTTTAGTAAGGATGTTGCCCTATGAGCGATGCACCTGAAATGCTGCCAGACGAGCAGCCAGATGCTGCGCCAGTGTTCGATAAAGAAGCTGCCCGCGCCCGCTACCGCGCCATGATGCGCAGTTGGCCTATGCGTTTGATGTTTGCCATGACTGGCTTGGTAATTGTTGCAACTTGGGTTTTTGCCTTTGGTGCTGCCTATGGCCCCGATGTTAAAGAATTGCCCGGCCACGATGTTACGGTGGCGGTTGCTGAATGTAAGACGTGTCATAACGCTGGCTTGCCAACCGCGCCCAGTTTTAACCATAGCTTTGCGCCAACCTGTGGCTTTTGCCATGTACAGGGCATGCCGCCAACCACGCCATTAACCAGCACATCGAGGTTGCGCTAATGCTCTATGCCGATACGATTGCTGCCTTGGCTACGCCGCCCGGGGTTGGTGGGGTTGGCATTATTCGGGTCAGCGGCCCGCAAAGCCTGACAATTGCCCAAACCATAATCAAGCCACGCCGCAAAGGCGTTTGGCGCTCCTACCAAATGCGCTATGGCCATGTGCTCGACGAACAAGGTCAGGTTGTCGATGAAGTGTTGGCAGTTTTTTTCAAAGGCCCACGGTCGTTCACTGGCGAGGATATTCTTGAGATTCATTGCCATGGCGGCCCGCTGCCGTTGCGCCGAACCCTCAGCTTGGCTTTGGCTCATGGCGCGCGTTTGGCGAACCCAGGCGAATTTAGCTTACGCGCCTTTGCCAATGGCCGGATTGATTTGGCTCAAGCAGAAGCAACCCTCGACGTGATCGAAGCTCAAACCAATTTGGGTCTGAGCTTGGCGCTCGATCAGCTTGGCGGCGGGCTTTCGCGCGATTTGCGCAGCCTGCGCGAGCAGTTGATGTATCCGCTGGCCTATGTCACGGCCCTAACCGATTTTCCCGAAGATGATGTGCCAAGTGAGGAATTGCTGCCGCCGTTGCGTCAAGCCCACAGCTTGCTCAGCCAATTATTGGCCGGAGCCGATCAAGGTGTGGTTGTGCGCGAAGGAGCGCGGGCGGCGCTGGTTGGTCGGCCAAATGCTGGTAAATCAAGTTTGATGAATGCCTTGTTGCGCACCGAACGCGCGATCGTCACCGCAATTCCAGGCACAACCCGCGATACCTTGGAAGAAACCGCCAATCTTGGCGGCATACCGGTGGTGCTGATCGACACCGCGGGAATTACCGAAACCGACGATGTGGTTGAGCGAATTGGAGTCGAACGCTCGCGAGCAGCGTTGAGCAAGGCCGATTTGGTGCTGCTGTTGATTGATGGTTCGCAGCCGTTGAGCGCCGAGGATCTGGCGATTGCCCAATTAACCCACGAACGGCCAACAATTCTGATTGCGACCAAAGCCGATTTAGGCCAGAACACCGATTTAAGCCCGCTTAGTCAAGCCCATCCTGCGCTCCGTGGTAGCATCGCAATCTCATCGCAGGCTGGCACGGGCCTGGATTATTTAGGTACAATGGTAGCTGAGCAATTGCTTGGTGGTTTGCCGCTCAGCGATGCCCGCTTAGTGACCAATCCACGCCATCGTGATGCCCTGCGTCGTGCCAATGCCGCCCTTGAGCAAGCGATCCAAGGCTTTCAAGAAGGTCGCCCAGTCGATCTGATTGCGATCGATTTGCATGAGGCAATTACCAGCCTTGGCGAAATTACAGGCGAAACGGTCGAGCATGATTTATTAAATATGATCTTTAGTCGCTTCTGTATTGGCAAATAACTGCCTAACCCGCAAGGAGCAAGCCCGTGCTAGATTCAAAGCAGCTACCCGTCGAACGCGCCAAACTTTACGCTCGAATTATGCTCGGCATTACAGCGCTGTTTATGCCAATTCCGATTATCGATTGGGAGAATGTGCATTCGCAGATTAATTTTTATGTGGCGATTGTGCATGGTTTGCTCATCGTTGGCTATATTTTTCTGGTCAAGCCCAATAATCTCTATCCATTAACGTTATTGTTGCACTTTGCCAGCTCAATTACAGTCGCCATGATCAATCATAATGTTGGCGGATTTGTCTCGTATCATTTCGCTACAATTTGTATTGAATTGGTTGGCGCGGGCTTTATTTTGGCGCGTGGGCGTTGGATTTTCGCAGCGGTGGCAATTAGTGTTTTTACTCATCTGATTGCCATCAGTATCGAAATGAATCGCACGTGGGGCTTTAACGATGGCGATTCGTTACTGATGATGAGTGTCAGTGATAATTACAAATATCTAGCCATGGTTTCGCAAACGATTTTGCTGATTGGCACTGGAGTGATTATTGCTGCCCTGATGCATGTGATTAATCAGCGTGAACAAGCCTTAGAAGAATCACGTCAAGCGATGCAGCAACGCTCCGATGAGCTAGCCAGCTTGGCAATTCGGCTAGAAACCGCAAATCAACAATTGGTTTCAACCGAAACCACCTTGCGCCAAACCGTTGATGCGTTGACGGTGGCTGCTTTGCCGGTTGGCGACGATGTGGTGGTGCTGCCATTAGTTGGTGGCTTCGATGCCCAACGCGCCAAAGCGGTGGAAGCGTCCTTGCTTAGCTATTTGCACGAACAACGCGCCAACACCTTGATTCTTGATCTGACGAGCGTGCCAGCAGCCTCGGAAACCTTGTTGACGATGCTCGAACGGATTATCCAAGGCACCCGCTTGTTGGGCGCACGCGTGATTTTGGCTGGATTGCAACCAGAAGTCGCGCCAATGATGGTACAGTTAAAGCTCAACCGCCAAAACGTGCTTTCGGCACCAACTTTGGCGGCAGCCTTAGAACTTCGTTCAACCTAAGCATAAGGGGGATTGTGTGGAAACAACCCGCGCCCATGTGATTGTGACCGGAACCGTGCAAGGGGTAAATTTTCGCGCTAATTGTCGCGACCAAGCCCGTTTGGCCAAGGTTGGCGGTTGGGTCAAAAACCTGCCCGACGGCAGCGTCGAAGCAATCTTCGAGGGCAGCCAAGCAGGCGTGCAGCGCATGATTAGCTGGTGCTATAGCGGCCCAGTGCATGCCAAAGTGCAACACGTTGAAGTTACGTGGCAAGAACCAACCCATCGCGAGCCAACTTTTGATATTGCGTGGTAATCAACAATGACAATTAAATCAATTGGCATCTTGCTGTTCAACGATGCAGAGGAATTGGATTTTATCGGGCCACTGGAAGTATTTGGTATGGCTAGCAATTGGGTCGATCTCACGGTCAACACGGTTGCTGAGCAAGCTCAAACTGTCAAAGCCCGCTATGGCCTAAAAATTCAGCCCGATTATGGCTTTGCCGATGCGCCAGCTTTTGATGTGGTGTTGGTGCCAGGCGGGCTTGGCGCACGGACGCATGCCCGTCACAACAACCTCATTCTCGATTATTTGCGCCAACAGCGCGATCGGGGCTGGGTTGTGTCGGTTTGCACTGGGGCCTTGGTGCTTTCGGCTGCTGGCTTGCTCGATGGCCAACGCGCCACAACCCACTACACCGCCTTTGATCTCTTGGCGGAAAATAGCCAGATTACGGTCGAGCGCGAACAACGCTATATCATTGCGCCGCCAATTGCCAGCTCAGCAGGCGTTTCGGCAGGCATTGATTTGGCACTCGCCTTGCTAGAAACCTGGTTTACGCCAGAACTTCGTGCCCAAGTTGCCGAGCGCATCGAATGGCGCTAGGGTCGTTCCCCGCTTGCTAGCCGAGAAATAGCTATGTCAAACAGTAACCAGCGGCGCATTCAATGGCTCTATTGGCTTTTGGCCTTGCCAGCGCTCGCTTTTTTTATGCTCTTTTTTGGAGTGCCACTCTGGGCCATTATGCAACGCGCCTTTGCAGAAAAGGGCTTGTTGGTTGCCATCCAAGCAGTAGTGAGCAACCGCAGCTTGCTGCATGTTGTGGCTTGGAGCGCTTGGCAAGCCAGCCTTTCAACTTTTTTTACGCTGCTGCTCGGCGTGCCAACCGCCTATATTCTGGCGCACTATCGCTTTCCCGGGAGGGCATTAATTCGCTCGTTGATTGCAGTGCCATTTGTGTTGCCAACCGTGGTTGTGGCCTTGGCTTTTCGCGCCTTGCTTGGCGAGCGTGGCTTGGTCAATCGCTGGTTGATGGAGTGGTTTGAGCTTACGCACGCGCCGTTGCAGCTTGAACAAAGCCTTGGCATGATTTTGCTGGCGCATGTTTTTTTCAATCTGACGGTTGTCGTGCGTTTGCTCAGCGCCTATTGGAGCAACCACGACCCGCGTTTGGAGGCTTCGGCCAATGTGCTGGGTTCGCCACGCTGGCGAGTTTGGCTCGAAGTGACCTTGCCCTTGGCAATGCCAGCCTTGTTAGCAGCAGCATTGTTGGTCTTTACTTTTACCTTTTCGGCCTTTGGCACGGTGCTGTTATTGGGCAGCAGCCAACAACGTACCATCGAGGTCGAAATTTATGATCAAGCAATTCGCCAATTTAATTTGCCTGTTGCAGCAACCCTCTCGCTGTTGCAAATGCTCACCAGTTTGGGCTTGACCTTGGCTTATACGCGGCTTGTGCGGCGGAGCAGCGTGGCCCAAGAAGCCCAGCAATTGCCGTTGCGCCGTGCTCAGCGTTGGTCAACCCGCTTGGTAATCGGCATAATGCTGCTGCTGGTAGGGAGTTTGATCGTTTTGCCGTTGGGTAGTTTGTTGCTTGGCGCATTGCGCATTGATGGCCAGTGGAGCCTTGAATATTTTCGCATGCTAGGCATCAATCAGCGCGGGAGTTATGCCTATGTGCCGCCAACCCAAGCTATGCTCAACTCGCTGCGTTATGCAGCCATTACGACTGTTTTGGCCTTGGCGTTTGGCTTACCCTGTGCCTATTTGCTGGCTCAGCCCCAAGGTCGCCTCACCAAGCTGCTCGATGGCGTGCTGATGCTGCCCTTGGGCACATCGGCGGTAACTATCGGTTTGGGCTATATTATCGCTTTTCGTTCGTATGAACTTTGGGGCTGGGAAACCCCTGATCTGCGGCGTTGGTCGGGCTTGTTGCCATTAGCTCATACCTTGCTGGCCTTGCCATTTGTGATTCGCACAATGTTGCCAGCCTTGCGGCGTTTAAACCCACGTTTACGTGAGGCTGCCCGCATGTTGGGTGCAAAACCATGGCAGGCTTGGCGCGAAGTTGATTTGGGTTTGCTCCTGCCAAGTATCATGGCTTCGGCACTCTTTGCATTTACTGTTTCGTTAGGCGATTTTGGAGCGGCGCTGGTTGTGAGCGTCACTAGCCCCGATACTGCCACCATGCCCGTGGTAATTTTTCGCTTTTTGGGCCAACCTGGCGCAAGCAACTATGGCCAAGCCTTGGCGATGAGCAGCCTGTTAATGCTGGTTACCTTTGTGAGTTTTGGCCTGTTGGAGCGCTTCCGCGACCAAGGCAGCGAATGGTGATAACTAGACAGAATGGAGTATAATAGCAATTGGAATCCGTTGGCTTGGCGAAGGAAGGTTGCATGAAACGAGGGTCGGTACGCCGGACAATGATCATCATTGCAACCGTGCTTTTGAGCCTAATGACTGGGTTAAATATCGTTGGGGTTATTGAGCGTAATTGGCTGAATGATGATATTGAATATGTGATTGATCTCGAAGATGCAGAACGCTTAGCCCGCGAAATTAGCCTCTATACCCAATATCAAGCTCATGCGCTCGATGCCTATGCCTTGGGCTATGCAGATGAGCGCGAACACTATACCCGTTATCGCCAAGCCTTCGATGATAAACGCCTCGAACTTGAACAATTTTTTCAACAAATGCAGCCAAGCCCCGAGACCAAAGCCGCCTTCGATCAGGTGCAAAAGCTCAGCGCCGATTACCAAGATGCAGGCGTTGCTTATCTTGCCCAAATCGATTTGCGCATCCAAGAAGCAGCGCCAACCCGCTCTGCAGCTGAACTCGCTGCTTGGGAAATTCTCGATGAGCGTGCCGACCAACTCGACGCTGCCAGCCAAGTTTTATCCGATATTATTGACGATCAATCTGAAGCACTCGAAGCCTCGATTACCAAGCAAAATGGCCGCATGATTGTGGCCTTAACTGGGCGCAGCATGGCGATATTTGTGCTGCTCATTTTATTTGTTTACTATCTGCTGGGGCGGGTTGGTAGTCAATTTAACCTTGTGCGCGATGGGGCGCAACGCTTTTCCGATGGTGATTTCTCCAGCGATATTCCGATTCGACGCTACGATGAAGTTGGCCAGCTTGCCGCTAGTTTCAACACTATGGCCCAAACAATTCGTGGCCAAATCGAGCGGCTTGAGCAAGCTAAGGATCACGCGCAACGCCTGCAATTTGTGGCCGAAGAAGCCAATCGCGCCAAAAGCAATTTCTTGGCTAATATGAGCCACGAACTGCGCACGCCACTCAACGCAATTATCGGCTATAGCGAAATTCTGCAAGAAGAATGCGAAGACCTCGGCCAAACCGCCATGATCGAAGATCTCGACCGGATTCGGCTTTCAGGTCGGCATTTGCTGACCTTGATCAACGATATTTTGGATTTGGCCAAGATTGAATCGGGCAAGGTTGAAATTTTGCCTGAGGAAATTTCGCTACCTCAATTGTTGCACGATGTGCGCTCCACCGTCGATCCAATGATCATCAAAAATGAAAATCGCTTGGTGATCGAATCGGCGGCGGGCTTGCTGACGATGATTAGCGATGAAACCCGCTTGCGCCAGATTTTGGTCAATTTGCTGAGCAACGCTGCCAAATTCACCGAGCATGGCCGCATTACGCTGCGAGTGCAGCCCATCGAGGAAGCTGGCTGGATCAATTTCAGCGTGCACGATAATGGTATTGGCATGAGCAACGCCCAATTAGCCCGCTTATTTCAGCCATTTACCCAAGCCGATGCTTCAACGACGCGCAAATATGGCGGTACTGGGCTTGGCTTGGCCTTAAGTCGGCGTTTGGCGCAACTGCTTGGCGGGGATATTCGCGTTCAAAGTGAGTTGGGCGTTGGCTCGACCTTCAGCGTGCATCTGCCGCAATCGGTCATCGATATGACTCCGGTTTCGTTGCTTGATGAAGCGCCAGTGATTATTAGCGAAGCCAACAATAACCAACCAAAAGTGCTGATTATCGACGACGATCGTAACGTGCACCACATGCTTTCGCGCACCCTCAAGCGTGAAGGCTGGAGCGTTTTGAGCGCGCTCAATGGCGAAGACGGCTTGTCGATGGTGCGCAGCTATCATCCGACCGCAATTTTGCTTGATGTGTTGCTGCCAGGCCATATCAACGGCTGGGAAATTCTGGCCGAAATCAAGGCTGATCCAGCGATTGCCGAAATTCCGGTGATTATGCATACGATTGTGGCCGAGCCGAATCAAGGCGTTTCATTTGGGGTGTACGATTATTTGATCAAGCCCGTTGATCGCGGCCAATTATTGCGAACCCTGCGTAGTTGTATCGACCCGCAAAACGATAAAACCCAATTAGTGCTGGTTGTTGATGACGATCAGGATAGTCGGGCAATGTTGCGGCGCATGCTCGAAGGCGCTGGCTGGAAAGTTTACGAGGCCGCCAATGGCCGCGAAGCCTTGGGCGCATTGCATAGCCGCCCATTTGGGGCCATGATTCTCGATTTGATGATGCCCGAAATGGATGGCTTTGAAACGATTGCTGCTTTGCAAGAGCTTGAGCAATTCCGCGATTTGCCAATTATTGTGGTTTCGGCCAAAGAGCTAACCGAGGAAGAACGGCAGCAGCTCGAAGCAACCGTTGAACGCGTGGTTAGTAAGGGGAATGTGCGGCGTGAAGAGATTTTGGCCTTGGTTCGCGAGCAAGTTCGGCGGCGGGTGGAGCAACCGCCTACAACCACGTAAATTGCTGCGCTGGAGCGTGCGTTTAATGCTTGCGCTGGCAATTGCGTTATTGCTGGTCAATAGTTGGGTGCGTTGGGCAACTGCCGCTTATCGTTTTGATGATGTGGTGAGCATTCCAAGCCAGCAGGTTGCAATTGTATTTGGGGCTGGTATTCGCAACAATCAACCAAGCGCGGCGCTGCGCGAGCGGCTTGATGGGGCAATTCGTTTATATCAAGCAGGCAAAGTGCAACACTTGTTGATGAGTGGCGATAATAGCCAAGTTAATTATGATGAAGTAAGCGTGATGCGCGAGTATGCGCTGGCCCACGGCGTGCCTGCTAGCGCAATTACCCGCGATTATGCTGGTTTCAGCACCTACGAAACCTGCTATCGGGCCAAGGCAATTTTTGGCCTTGAACAAGCCATCCTCGTGACCCAAGAGTATCATTTGCCGCGCGCAATCTACACCTGTCGCGAGTTGGGTATTAATGCAATTGGCCTGAGCATCCCCGATTGGAGCCATCAGCCAGAACAGGCCACAACCTACTATCCGCCAATGACCCAAGTGCGCTACACCACTCGCGAATGGTTGGCACGTTGCAAAGCCTTGTTTGAAGTACATATCAGCCAGCCGCAACCAACCTTTTTGGGGCCAACCGTTGGTTTGGGCGAAACTACCAGCGCCCAACAATAACGCGCCAACCGCCGAAATTGGCTGCAACTTCGGCGGTTGTGGAATTATTATTCGACGACGGTTGGCTCAGTTTGGGCGATAAATGGCAACTCGACCACGGTTGCTTGCTGCTCACCAACACTGAGTTGGCTGCCAAGTTCGTGGCCGGTGCGCACATAGCCCAAGCCAATGTGCTGATTCAAGTCTGGCGACCAAACCACGCTGGTCAATGTGCCAGCATCTTTGCCATTGCTCATCAATTGAGCAGGCACCTCAACTGCGCCGCTTAGTTGCAAGCCTTGGAGCTTTTTGGCCAAGCGTCCGCGACTATCCATGCGAGCAATAATTTCTTGGCCAATGTAGCAACCTTTGTTGAAGCTGACTGCATCCCACAAATTGGCTTCTAGCGGAATGAATTCTTCGTTGAGTTCATTCAAAGCTGGGTAGCCAGCTTCAACCCGCAAAGTATGATAGGTTTCGCGGTCAAGCAAGCTAGCTTTGGCATCGTCAAAGGCTTCACATAAAGCATCGGCTGCTGCCAGATCAGCAAAAATCGCCCAGCCAGCGCCGCGCATTGGGCGAATGCGGGCCAAGCGCACCGGACAGCCATCAATTTCCGCGCTGACATGCTGCCACAATCCAACCTGCTCCAAGGCTTGGTTGGTCAATTGTTCTAAGATTGCGGTGGCTTGGCTGCCATACACCCGCATCTGATGCACGCTCTCGGTGACATCGCGCACCTTAAATTGATCGCCATAAAACTTATTGCGGCCAAAATAGGTGGTTAATTGTGCGCCACGATTAGCACTGGTAATCGCCCAAATCGTATCATCATCGATCGATAAGATCGTGATTAAATCGATAATTCGCCCAATGTTGGTGGTCAGCACGGTAATTTGGCCAGTGCCAGGAGCCAAATTGAGCACAGCATTAGTCGAAAGCCGATTAATCAACACCAAACGGTCACGGCCTGTAATTTCCACACACCCAGCCGACGAGCGATCCAGATAGACTGCTTGCTCGCTGGCAGCTCGATACGCCTGTTCATTCATAACCAACGACCTCCTCTAGTTGCTTGGTTGTTGTGGGTCAAGGGCTTGTTGCAAAACATCGGCAAACACTTCGTAGGGTTGTGCGCCCACAACCAAGTAGCGTTTAGCAAAAACACTGGCGGGCACGCCACTCAAGCGAAGTTGCTGGGCCAAGGCAATATCTTCTTCAACTGCTTCATCGTAAAGCGGCTCGGCCAAACTTGCTTGCAAATTGCTGGCATCAAGCCCAACCGATTCGGCGCACGCGGCCAAAACTTCGATTTGGCTAATATCTTGGCCTTGCAACCAATAGGCGGCCAAGACAGCTTTGGCAAAACCATTGCCAGCGCCTTGTTGTTCGGCCCATTTGGTCGCCCGATGCGCCCAACGGCTATCAATGCCAAATGGCCCTTGTTGAATATCAACCCCATATTGGGCTTTGGCCATTGCCACCATGGCTGGCGTTTTTTCGGCAATAAATTGGCGATATTGCGCATCTGGTGGCGGCGAGCCAAATGGTCGCAACTCAAAGGCGTGCCACGTCAATTCAATATCGTGAGTTTCTTCCAAACGTTTTAAGCTGGTTGAAACGAGAAAACAAAAGGGGCAAACAAAATCTGACCATACATCAACGCTAACTGACATACTAGCTTTCCTTTCCGCGCAAGAATAGCCGCAAGCAATCGTAAACTTGGATTAACGAGCGGCCTTTTCAGTCTACCACGAGCCGCCGATTGTGGTAGACTAACCAAACACATGAGCTATTAAAGGGATTGGGCAATGAAAATTCTCCACCTCGCAGATATTCACATTGGCATGGAAAATTATGGTCGCCTCGATAATGTAACCGGCCTCAACACCCGTTTAATCGATTATCTTGATCGCTTTGCAGAAGCCTTGCAGATTGGCATCGAGCAGGATGTTGATTTGGTGCTGATTGCTGGCGATATTTATAAAAACCGCACACCCAACCCAACCCATCAACGCGAATTTGCCCGCCGCCTCCGTAGCGTTTTGGATCGGGGAATTCCGGTGTTTATTTTGGTTGGCAATCACGATGTTTCTGCCGCTGCTGGCAAGGCCCACTCGGTGGAAATTTTCGATACGCTGGCGATTGAAGGCGTGACGATTGCCGATCGGCTTGGGATT
Organism: Herpetosiphon giganteus; assembly: GCF_016907925.1. Lineage (GTDB taxonomy): Bacteria > Chloroflexota > Chloroflexia > Chloroflexales > Herpetosiphonaceae > Herpetosiphon > Herpetosiphon giganteus. The sequence goes on from NZ_JAFBCZ010000007.1 coordinate 189,388, forward strand.
CATACGATCGAAACCCGCGCTGGCAGTATTCAAATTGTTGCCGTGCCTTGGATTAGCCGCCACGCCATTTTAACCAAAGATGATATTCGTGAATTGCCATTTGCCGAACTCGAAGCCGAATTGCTGCGCCGAGTTGGGGCTTGGCTCGAACAAGTGCCTGAGCGTTTGCGCGGCGATTTACCAGCCATTTTAACCTTTCATGGCACGGTTTCCAATGCCACTTATGGCGCTGAACGCTCGGTGATGTTGGGCAATGATCTGATTTTACCACCATCGCTTTTGGCTCAGCCAGGCATTCAATATGTGGCGTTGGGCCATATTCATCGCTATCAAGTGCTCAGCCAAAATCCCCCGATGATCTACCCAGGCTCGATTGAACGGATCGATTTTAGCGAGGAAACTGAGCAAAAACAGGTGGTGATTGTTGAAATTGAAAATAATTGGGAAGATGCGACCTTCCAGCCAATTCCGGTCCATCCACGCCCATTCGTTACGATTAAAGTTGATGTAACTGGCAGCAGCGACCCTATGGAGCGGGTGGCCCAAGCAATGAGCAAACGCGATTTGGAAGGTGCTGTGGTGCGCCTTTTGATTAGTGCTGCCGCTGAGCAACGCCCGCAACTTGATGAAGCAGAGCTGCGGCGGTTGCTTGAAGCCGCCGAAACCCATGTGATTGCCAGCATCGCGATTGATGCCAAACGCAGCGAACGCACGCGCTATGCAGCTGTGGCCAGCGAATTGAACGAAGGGCTTACGCCCCGCCGCGCGCTTGAAATCTACCTTGAGAGCAGCAACATCAGCACTACGCGCCGCGAGCACATGCTCAAAGCCGCCGATGCCCTGATCAAAGCCGAGCAAGCCAGCGAGCATGCATAATGAGAAGGATGAACATAGAACAGAGAACATAGAGCATAGGAGTTGGGGTTAGGGTTCAGGGGCTAGGTGTCAGAGATTAGGCTGCCTGATCTAAGTTATGGGCTATCGGAAGTATCATCAGGGAAATCTGTGCCAATCTGTGGCTAAAAACTTAACCTTCGTGTTCTTTGTGTCCTTCGTGGTTAAAAATAATCTTCGTGTGCTTCGTGGATCAAAAAACACACTTCATGTGCTTCGTGCATCAACCAAGGGTAGGAACAAAATCTGCTATCCTAACGTTGATCTCGCAGTGAGGTTGGCACAACGCCAATTTTAATTAAGGAGTTTTATCGAATGCGTAAGGGAATTTTGCTGCTCGTATTGACCTCCGTTTTAGCAGCATGCGGCACCGCACAAAGCACACCAACGACTGCGCCAACTGCGACAGTTGCGGTAACCCCCACAACCGATAGCGCGAGCTATCCAACTCCTGATTTGGCCCAAAGCGAAATTGGCCTGATGATGATTGAGAGTGTGTCAGTTACGGTCAAAGAATCGATGCCGCCCCAAGTAATGGTTGAAATTAACGGCATGCTCAACGATGGTTGCACCGCATTCCACGAAGCGAAGCAAGTGGTTGAAGGCAACACGATTAAAATTGAAGTAACCACAATTCGGCCAAAAGATGCAATGTGTACCCAAGAAATCTCACCATTTAGCACCACGATTCAAGTTGATGCGCAGCTCCAACCAGGCGAATATACAATTCTGGTTAACGATGTTGCTGAAGCGCTTAAATTGTAAATTTGCTGCGAGCTTTTGATTTCAGCGGGGAGCTTCGGCTCTCCGTTGGTTGTTTAATCTAGCATATCAAGCACGAAAATAATTTAATTAATTTCTAAGCACCGCCTAACTTTGACAGATTGGCAAGCTGTTCTAAAATATCGAACAGACAGTACAACCATGAAAGAACGCTATGCAACAATTTCGCTTTATAGATTTATTTGCCGGGATTGGTGGGTTTCGACTTGGGCTTGAGGCAGTTGGTGGTATGTGTGTTGCCTCGGCTGAGATCGATCAACAGGCACTGAAGGTGTATCGCCAAAACTGGCCTGCTGATAGCGCAGACCACAATTTAGGCGATATTACAACCCTTGCGCAATTGCCTGCACACGATATATTAGTCGGCGGCGTACCGTGTCAGCCGTGGTCGATTGCAGGTAAAAATCAAGCATTTGATGACCCACGTGGGCAATTGTGGACTGATGTTATTCGTTTAGTGCGAATTAATCAACCAAAAGCTTTTATCTTTGAAAATGTCAAAGGCTTAGTCGATCCACGTAATCGCTTATGTTTAGAAAGTATTCTTGATAGTTTTAAAGATCTGGGTTACAACGTTTACTACAAATTATTAAATTCATTTGATTATGGAGTTACTCAGAATCGTGATCGGGTTTTTATAATTGGTATTCAACAAAAACTTGATCTGATCAGTTTTTCGTTTCCAGAATATGCTGAATCTGAACAACGGCTTTACCATATTTTAGATAATCTTGAAGTACCAGAAACTAAACTTGAATCAATTCCAATTCAGCGCAATTTATTTGGTGAGCGAATTGATGTTGGCTATAATAAATTAACTCCTCGTGGTGCATTTAATGATTTTTTTATTCTTAACGATATTCGCAATGGGCCAACAAGTATTCATAGCTGGGAAATATACCCCACAACCGAGCGCGAAAAACAGATTTGTATGATTATTATGCGTAATCGACGTAATTCTCGTTATGGCGACTGCGATGGCAACCCGATGAGCTATCAGGATATAGCTGAATTGGTTGCTGGTTTAGCAGAAAAAGAATTACAAACCTTAGTAGAAAAACGAATTTTACGTCAATATGCTGATGGTAAGTATGAATTTTTTAATCGGCGTTTATCTGGTGGGATCGATGGAACATACCGAATTTTTTTACCAAATGCGCGCTTTTTTGGTACATTAACCGCACGTGGAATGCACGATGAAATTGCTGAAATTAGTGTTAGTGGTGCTAATGCTGAGGAATATAAACATAATTTTATTCAGCAAGTGTTAATCCCAAAACGCTATCGGAAAATTACCGTAAGCGAAGCTGCTCGTTTACAAGGCTTTCCTGGATCATTCCAATTTCACTCCAACCAATCGGCAAATTTTCGCTTGATTGGTAATAGTGTCGCTCCACCAGTTATTGTTGCTCTTGGTAAAGCTTTGCAAAGTATAAAATTATTTGAGCCATAATTGTGCGAGGTTTAGGCTATGGCAATTAATCCAATGACTCGCGATAAAATTAAAGCTTATCTCAATAGTTTCATTGAACAGCAATTAGCAGTGTATACGCAACGAAACGTGCGTGAATTTCACGATGTTGATAGTTATTTAGCTTCTCTATCAGCAGATGGTGATCTGAAGCCGTTTCACGCATCGCTTATTCCAGCAGCAATTATGCGCTTAAATCGGTTTGAACGCAGCTTAAGTACCGGGCTTGGCTCAACCTTTGAGGAATGTGCACGCTTAATTGCGCTTAATCATCATGCAATTGCGCTCCGTAGCTATGATCTACAGGCCTCGCTTGATCAAGCCCAATGGGCTGCAATCGATCAATTAATTGCTACGCTTGATCGTAGCCAGCAGCGCCAAATCCCAACACTTTATGCGATGCTTGATCAACTTCAATCAATACAATTAACCGGTATTACAGAAAATCATGTTGTGCGCGCAGATTTATACATTCAACGCCATGATGGCAGCGAATTATTCTTTGAAATAAAATCACCCAAACCTAATAAAGGCCAATGCCTTGAGGTTATGCAACGGTTACTCCGCATTTATGCAATCAAACAGCAATCCGCTGTGCCAATCAAGGCTTTTTATGCAATGGCCTACAATCCTTGGGGGATTAATCGGACTAGCTATCGCTCAAGTATTACGAAAAATATACCGATTTTACCAATGCTGTGCTCATTGGTCAGGAGTTTTGGTCGTTAATTGGCGAGCCAACAACTTATTCTGAATTGCTGGAAATTTATCATGAGATAGGATTAGCAAAATCCGCTGAGATAACCCAAAAACTCCTGCAATAAGCTCATAGTGGCTCGCAAAAATGGTAAATGCGGCGCAGTTGTCCAACGATATTGCGGCTCCACGGCCAGCTGAACCAAACAGGATACAACATATACATTCTCGTTTCATGTAAATTGCAGGGAGCAAGCCCAACGCTTCGAGGCATAGCGCAACATCCACTGGCGATTTGGGCTTGCTTGAGCTGTATTCTAGCAACTGGCTATGAAAAAGTTGTGGAGAATGTTTGAACAATATTGACAAAGGCGGCATTTGGGGCTTGCTGCGTAGCATTCAAGGTTGTAAGGTAGAGCTTAGGAGCGATGCTGCTCCACTAGCTAAGGGTTGTTGGTATGATTGTTGATCTTTCTACGCGCTTGGATTGTGCTGCCAGCACCGCGATTGAGCATGTCACGACATCACGCCTTTTAGAATATGTGGCCAAACCATTGGTTACGTTTGTGCCCAAACACCCAAGCCAGCTGCCAACGATTTGGCACGATGGCACGTATTGGGTCGAGTTACGCTTATTTGGCCTGATTCCCTGCGGCAAACAAGCCATTGTGATTTCGCACCCGCAGCAGCATCCTTTTACGTTGCGCGATAATGGTTATAGCCGTTTGATTAAACGCTGGGATCATACGATTGAGGTGGCGGTTGAAGGCACAAGCACGCGCTATCGTGACCATGTGGTGGTTGAGGCGGGCTGGCTAACCCCAATTATCTGGCTCTTTGCTCAAGTTTTTTATCGCCACCGGCAGCGGCGTTGGCGACGTTTAGCCGCCAAACGTTTTCGCTATGAGTAGTATTTTGCTTGACCAAAATAATCCAGTCGTGCAATTGTGTATTCGCGGGGTGCAGGCCGAAATGCACGATCAGATTGCTGCTGCCCAAGCCGCCTATCAACAAGCTTGGGTTATGCGCCAAACTGCCTTGGATGGCTGCATCGCGGCCCATTATTGTGCCCGCCATCAACCCCCAACAACGATGCTCGAATGGAACCGAATTGCGCTTGAACAGGCCCAATTGGTTGAGCACGCAGCAATCAGCGATTTTCTGCCATCGCTGTATTTGAATTTGGCTTGGTCGTATGAACAAACTGATCAGTGTGCCCTCGCTGTGGAGCATTATCGATTGTGCTTGGCGAGCCTCATTGGCTTGGAAGCTAGCCCCTATCACACCATGATTCAGGAAAGTGCATTGGCCGCGTTGCAGCGGCTAGATCGGTAGCGTCCAATCGTAGCGTACCGCGCCCAAGCGCATCGCCGCGGTAATGCCAGTACACACTAAAACTGCCAGCGCATCAAAATTAAGATAGGTACACAACAGATAGCCACATGCGCCGACAAAAGCGCAGGTCACATACAATTGGGTGCTGCGCTGAAACACCAAGGGAATTTCATTGCACAAAATATCGCGCAGCATGCCGCCAACCGAGGCCGTAATTACGCCCATCAAGGCGGCGATGAAGGCTGGCATTGAGGCTTCGAGACCATAGGCCACGCCAACCGCCGTAAACAAGCCCAAGCCAAAGGCATCGGGAATCATAATTGCCTTTTCGGTCAGCGCAACCCAATCGGCCTTGGCCACAAAAAACGAACCAATTGCCAATGCCAACATCAACATTGGGTAAATCGGTTGTTGCACCCAGTAGAATGGGCGACGATCAAGCAAAATATCCCTCACTGTCCCACCGCCAAAGGTGGTCACAAACGCCACCGTATACACGCCAATTAAATCGAATGAACGGCGGCGGGCAGTAATAATGCCTGAAATGGCAAAGGCAATCGTGGCACAAATTTCAATAATCGAGAGCAGCGTTTCCACAACATCCTCTGAGTTTTAAGCTAATACAAAACCGCGCCGAAAAATCAGGCGCGGTTCATGTCGCGATTGTCTATCACTATACCACGAAGTTGCCATTGGTCTATAGCTATTTAGGGCATGGTTGAGCTAGCTGGATAGGCTCCATGGGCTGCCAAATATTCGTCCTGCAACAAGTCCATCACAATATCGTCGTGCCAACGCCCATTGCGAAAATTGATTTGGCGCAAACGCCCAGCCACTTGGAAGCCAACTTTGCTATAGACGCGCTGGGCACGTTGGTTATAATCGCGCACCGTCAATTGCAAGCGGTGAAAATTAAGCTCAGCAAAGACATAGCGGACGACCAAGTGCATTGCCTCGGTGCCATAGCCATTATCCCAAAACGCGCGATCAAGCATAATACCCAATTCTGCCGAGCGATTTTTTAATTGCGCGCCCCAAACATTGGTAAAGCCAATCAATTGACCAGTTGCTGTTAGTTCAATTGAGAAGCCAACATCGCTGCCACCATCGCGAAACCAATGGTCAAACATCATCACATTCGTTGGTTCATGGCGCAAACGAATATCACCATCGGTCTGCAAGGCCATAATCTCAGGATCACCCCACCATTGATGAAAGATTGGCAGATCTTCTTGGCCAACAGAGCGCAGGGTCAAGCGACTTGAGCTAAACATGGGGTATACTCCATCGTAATTCAGCAACCCTGATTGTAGCACGTTCTTCGTAAATTTGGCACGAGAGGCGCAATAATGCTCGATTTGACCCAGCTTGATCAACCAGCCATGCTCACGCTTGCCCACGATCCTGCTACTGCTTCCGAGCAATTACAGGCGCTCGCCGAATGGCTTAAGCTCGTTCAAGTATCGCATTCGATTCAACCTAGCACAAGCTTGCATTATCTCACGATGCTTGCACCGCAAGGCCCGCTGGCAATTTTCCTAGAGCGGAGCAATGCCTCGCCTGTAGTGGAAGCCTTGGTTGCCAACCCCAATACGCCAGCTACAGTTGCTTTAGAATTTGCTGCCGCTGTGCCTGCTGCTTTCTTCGCCAATCCCGCGTTGGATTCGTGGCTTTTGGCCAATCCCAACTTGTTTCATCAGATTGAACCGCTGCGCGTATTGCAGTTGCTGCGCTACGCCAACATTCCAGCGCCTAGTTTGGCCTTGATTCGCACAATTAGCCCAGCAATTGCGCAAACTGTAGAATTGCATATTGGCTCGAATCCAGCGTTGGCTGCTGATTGGTATGCTCAGTATCAAAGCCATCAGCAGCAGGTTGCGTTGCCAGCTGTCGAAGCAACTATCCTATTGCAAGAATTGCTGTGTTTGAACGCGATCAGCGAGCCAATGTTGGGCTGGTTGCGTCAATCGAGCCTTGAGCAGCATCAACGCCTCTTTATGCAAGTTGCGGCCAGCAGCACGCCAGCATTTGAGCCACAAACGCTTGATTTCAGCCCAAAATATGCCACCCTGCTTGATGCGCCATTTGCTCAACGCCTGCTAGTTGCCAATTCCAATGATGTTAAAGGCCTCGCAATTTTGGCCGAAGACGATGAGCCGAAAATTCGGCTTGTCGTAGCGCAGAATCAAGCAACCCCGCGGACTGTTCATCAACTGTTGGAGCTTGATGATTCGCAGCATGTTCGGGCGGCATTGGCCAGCAATCACAGCATTACGCCAACATTATTGTTGATGCTGGCGCGCGATCATAGCTGGTCGGGGTTGCCAATTCGTTTGGCCGCAGCCCGTAATCCGGTTGCAACTCCCGAAATTCTAGCGCTTTTGGCCCAAGATCAGGCTTCGCTTGTGCGCCAAACCGTGCTTCAGAGCCAGCACATTGCGCCAGAAATTGGCCAACAAGTTCGCCAACGGGCATTAATCGAAGCCTTGTATGCGCTTGATCCATGGTTGCATCTGCTGGCATGCGGCCATCCTGCTACGCCAATTGAGCATTTGACCAAGGCTGTTCGTTCGCCATGGTGGCTTGGGCGGGCTGCCTTGGCCGAAAACCCGAGTTGCCCAAGCGCTGTGCTTGAGCAACTCGCCAATGATGGCAATTGCTATGTACGACTGCTTGCCCAACGGCGATTTCAGCACACTTAAATAGCGGTGAGCCACGATCTGTTTTGATTGTGGCTCGCTGCGATACGTTTGCTTATTGCCAATAGCCTGCCATCAAATCGCCGCCCCGAGTCGGAATCCCGCCGCCACCTGGGACTGCCCCACCTTGGGCATTGTAGACCGTGAAGGTCACTTCTTGGCTGGCCGCCAACCCACAGACATTGGTATTGCCAGCGCCGTCGACGTTGCCGCGATTGCCCAGCCCATCGACAGCAACAAACCAGCCGCCGGTGTTAACGCCGCGAATATGCACTGCAAAACAGGTTGGGTCAACCGCGTTTTCTGCATACTTTTGGAAGTACAAACGTTGGGTTTTTGCGATAGTTGGCACGGCAGTTGGTGGTGCTGGCCGTGTTGGCGTGGCTGGTACTGCGGTGGGCGAAATTGCGCGTAAACGCGCACGCAAGTCGCCTACATCGATATTCGGTGCATCCTGCGCTAACTCCAAGGCCAAACTATACACTTCACGAGCTTTTGCTAGTTGCCCAGTTTCTTCAAAATTCTGGCCCTTCGCGAGGTAGGCCTTGAGCATTGCATCGATCACCGCTAAATCGTTTTTCAATCGTGCGAATTCCTGCGTCGAATTGATTTGGGCTAAGCTTTGATCTAATTGATCGATTGCCGCATCCCATTCTCCATCGCTGAACGCTTGTTTGCCCGCTTGATAACTGCCGAGCAACTGATCAAGCTGTTTGGCCAACGCATGATTAGGCTCAAAACGAAAGGCCTCGGCGAGATATTGCTTGCTCATGACAACAGCATCTGGATTCGTCAACGTGCTGAGTGCCCAATTAAAATAGGTCGCCGATCCAATACTTGTCAGCTCAAGATAGTTTTTGTCAATCTCCCAGACCCGATTAAACGACTTGGCTGCTTTTGGCCAATCTTGCTGGGCATAGGCTTCTTGGCCAACACTATATGCCAAGCGCTTGGCTTCTTGTGGATCGCTTAGTTCTTCAGCGCCAGTTGGGGCCGGCGCTAGGGTTGTAGTTGCTTGGAGCGATGGGGTGATAATGATCGCACTTTGATTTGCAGGAGTCGCGGTCGGTTCGACGGTGCTGGTTCCGAAAGCTCGGTTACCAGCCCAAATCAGGCATAACACAATGAAAAAGGCTCCAGCACCAAGCAAGCGTCGATCGTGGGTAAGCTTTTGCCATGAGTTTGGCTTTGGTGACACATAGCTTGGTGGCGCGAAATTTGGCTGCGAATCTGGGTTGAAATTGACTTGGCTCGGTTGCTGGTAGGGTTGCTGAATTGCTTGATTTGGCATTGAGTGTGGCCCATGGTTGAAATTGGGCTGGCTGGCTGGCTGGTAAGGTTGCTGAATTGCTTGGTTTGGCGTTGAATGTGGCCCATGGTTGAAGTTGGGTGTGCTTGTTGGCTGATTAGCAGTACGCTGATTGATTTTTGCTGGAGTTGAAGCGCTTGGATAGCCTGCTGTTTCAATTGTTGGTTGATGGGCAGCCTGAACCACAGCTGGTAGCGGCTGATTAGGAATTGACCGTGCTTGATGATATTTGGATTGTTTGAGTGCTTCAATAAAATCTGCCATGGTTGCAAAGCGTTGTGCTGGTTGGCGTGCTGTTGCTTGGGCAATCACTTCAGCTGTCCGAACCGGTACAAGGGGCGCAAGTTGGGGCAACGCTGGCAAATTGGCCTTAAGAATCTTACCAATAATGCTTTGAAGCCCAGCATTTTTATGGTAATAGGGATGTTCGCCCGCCAAAGCCTCATAAAGGATTAATCCCAGCGCATAAATATCTGCACGAATATCGGGCGTTTCGCCCTCGAAAATTTCTGGAGCTGTATAAGCAATGGTGCCTGCAAATCCCCCAGTTTGAGTTAAACGAGATTGATTCGTTACGAGCGCAATGCCAAAATCGGCTAATACGGCATCACCATTGTTGCGAAAGAGAATATTACTTGGCTTAATATCACGGTGAATAATGTTTTTGCCATGGGCATAATCAAGGGCCGAGCCAATTTGTTCACCAACTTTAATCATAAAATCAAGTGTTTGTTGCTGATTGAGGCAATCGCCAAGTGTGCCACCATTAATATATTCCATGGCAATAAATGGAATTTCCTGTTGTGTTGCAACAAGCCACAACTTGCCTGTCTCATAAATTTTAACAATATGCGGATGGTGCAATTTATTGATTGCTGCTGCTTCACGTTGAAAACGCAGCAAACTATCTTGATCATCGGTTGCATCTGGATTTAATACTTTGAGGGCAATTGGTGGAAACGCGGGATGTTCCGCATAATAGACCTCGGCCATACCGCCTGCGCCAATTTTATGCCGAATGAAATACTCGCCGAATTGTTGGTTGTTAAATTGAGGATGTGCTAAGTTACTCATACTGGCCCCTTAACCGTAACGCTGAATAACTGGAAATCATCACAAGCAAATAGCCCTAGAAAACAGCTAACGCCGCTTATAAGTGCTCAAGAACCTGTTCGTTTGAACTATAGACTGATTGAATGATTGAAGTATTATCACATTATTTTGTTCGCTTCGCAAGTTTGATTTTCATTTTGCTGCGATTACATAGCAATCTATGTTGGCATTACCTTTCTGTTTAGATACATTTTAATGGGAAATTTCGTGCCTTATCCATACCAATTTGCCAATTTATCTAAATTCGGAACTGGCTTGCTATTGAATAACATGTTATGAATTGTGATGATGATTTGAGACACAAAAATCCCCTAGGCTATCAACATAGCACTAGGGGATTTTGCAAGGTACTTTTGGTCTATATAAAAGTGGTATAGATGGTTATTGCCAATAGCCCGTCATCAAGTCGCCGCCCCGGGTTGGAATCCCGCCACCACCTGGGACTGCGCTACCTTGGGCATTGTAGACCGTGAAGGTCACTTCTTGGCTAGCTGCCAGCCCACAGACATTGGTATTGCCTGCGCCGTCGACGTTGCCGCGATTACCCAAACCATCAACCGCGACAAACCAACCATTGGTACCCACGCCGCGAATGTGGACTGCAAAACAGGTTGGGTCAACCGCGTTTTCTGCATACTTTTGGAAGTACAAGCGTTGAGCCACTGGCACGGCGGTTGGTGGCGCTGGCCGCGTTGGCGTTGCTGGAACCTCGGTTGGAGCCGTCGCGCGAATGCGGCTATTGGCGGTGGCTACATCCAAATTGCCATCAAGCTCTTGCAGGCCAGCAGCCTCGCGATAGATCGCATTGGCTCCCTCGATATTGCCTGCTTCTTCAAGTTGGCGACCACGGCCAAGATAGGCTTCATACAGCTGTTTGACGGTTTGCAGCTTGCCCATCAGATCACCAAATTCGCCGCTGCCCGCAGTTTGGGCTTCGCGATAGGCGTTGATCGCTGCTTGCCAATCTTGCTGTTCGGCAGCGGTTTGGCCATTCCGATACAGATTCAGCACTTTGGCCAAATTGGTACCTGGTTGATGGTCGGGCTTGAAGCCAAAGGTTTTATTCAAAATTTCAAGCCCACTAGCCACTTTGTCAGGGCCGGTCAATTCGTTGATCGTCCAGTTGTAGTAGGTTGCCGAGCCAATATTGCTCAAATCAAGATAGGCTGGGTCGATTGCGAGCACTTTATCGAAGGCGGCGGCAGCTTTTGGCCAATCTTGTTGGGCATAGGCTTCTTGGCCAACCACATATTCCAAGCGCTTGGCTTCTTGGGGATCGCTAGTTTGCTCGGCAGTTGGCGTTGCCGCAGCAGTGGTTGTGGTCGTTGCAGTTGGTGTAACATCGCCACCAGCAACGCTGGCATCCGAGGTTGCGGTTACAACGCTCGCAATATTGGGATCGTCTTTGCCACGGCCAAAGCTCAAAAATGCAATGACGAGCAACGCTAAAAGTGCACTACCCAAAGCCACAAGGACTTTTGGTGAACGGAAGAAATCTTTGGCTTTGCCAACAGCCGATGCTTTTGGTGGCATTGCATAGGGCGGTGGCGCATCAGCATAATCTGCTTCAAACGATTGGGCAACTGGCGCTGCAGCAGGCCGCGCTAGCTCAATCCGTTGGGCATTAATTGGCCGCGCTGGACCTTTTTTCGGCATCGGCTCATTCGATAGCGAAGCCCCACCCATCGCTGGATAGGCTTGATTACCCGTTTGTGGGTAGGCCTGATTACCCGTTTGTGGGTACGCCTGATTGCCGGTTTGTGGGTAGGCCTGATTACCCGTTTGCGGATATGCTTGATTACCCGTTTGTGGGTAGGCCTGATTACCCGTTTGTGGGTAGGCCTGATTACCCGTTTGCGGATAGGCTTGATTGCCGGTTACTGGATAGGCCGGATACATGACGGTGCTTTCATTATCGACAGGTTGATTGGTTTGACTTGGAATCGGTCGATTGGGCACGCTATGCGGCGTATACATCATCGTGCTTTGATCATCAAGCGGCACGGTTGGCGCTGCTGGCACAGGCTGATTGGCCTGCGAGGGAGCGCGTGGAATTTCTTGATCTGGCTTGGTGGTTGGGGCTTGGCGCAATGGCGTTTGAGCCGCAGTTGATTGTTGATTGACCACCGGATTTGGCTGAGCTGGCGTGTAAATTTGAGTTGCATCAACTGGTGGTTGAGCGACCGGCGCAGCAGGTTGTTGATTGACCACCGGATTTGGCTGAGCTGGCGTGTAGATTTGGGTCGCCTCAACTGGCGCAGCAGGTTGTTGGTTGACCACCGGATTTGGCTGGGCCGGCGTGTAGATTTGGGTCGCCTCAACTGGCGCAGCAGGTTGTTGATTGACCACCGGATTGGCCGCTGGCGGCGTATAAATCATGGTGCCTTCGCCTGCATCGGGCAACGCCGAGGCCGCTGCTGAGGCTGCTACTCCAGCCCCAAAGGCTTGGTTTTGATTATTGCCTGCCTGCGGATTGCGTTGTGGTGGGCGATTTGGCGCACCAGGTCGATTGGTAATCGGAATCATCGGGCGACCGCTGGCGTTCAATTGTTGCGCTGGGCGATCACTGACCCGATTGAATTTAGCCTGCTTCAACGCCTCAACAAAATCTGACATGGTTGCAAAGCGGCGGATTGGATCTTTGGCAGTTGCTTGGGCCAAGATTTCAGCAGTTAATGGTGGCACATGCGGCGCTACATCTTGCAATGGTGGCAATGGCGTAGTCAGAATCTTGCTCATGGCAATTTGCGCATTGGTGCTGATATTAGCGTAGGGATTATGCCCGGCCAACGATTCATACAAAATCAAGCCAAGCGCATAAATATCCGAGCGCATATCGGCAGTTTCGCCCTCGAAGATTTCAGGGGCGGTATAAGCAACTGTGCCAGCAAAGCCACCAGCTTTGGTCATGCGTGCTTCATTATTGGCCAAAGCAATCCCAAAGTCGGCGAGCACGGCATGGCCATTGCTGCGGAACAGAATATTACTTGGTTTAATATCGCGGTGAATAAAGCCTTTGCCGTGAGCGTAGTCGAGTGCCGAGCCAATTTGCTCGCCCATTTCTAGGGTCAGATTCAGCGGCTGTTGCGGCTGTTGGCGCAATCGATCGGTTAATGTCCCACCAGCAATATATTCCATTGCAATATAATGGATTGGCTGGTAGGGATTTTGGGCTTGGGCAATATCGCTCGCTTCGTAGAGCTGCACAATATGTGGGTGATGCAAGGTGCGATTGGCGCGGGCTTCGCGCATAAAGCGCTGAAGCGTATCGTTGTCGTGAGCAAAATAGGGTGGTAATACTTTGAAGGCAACCTGACCATAGGCTTGGTGCTGCGCGCGATAGACTTGCGCCATCCCACCACGGCCAATCTCTTCTTGCAATGTATACTCACCCAGTTGGGTATGTTCAAACGATTTCATTGCTGTAATCCTACAACGTCAACTGCGGAGTATCCCGCTTCTAGTATCAAGTGCCAAAAATTGCAGGCTGGGTTGTTGACCCATTATCACATCATTCGGCAACATTGACAAGCACGAAATTGAAGATTTAAAAAATTCATTAATTAAGCGCTTGAGCGCTTGCTATCGCGCTAAATTTAATCGGCTTGGCTCCAAAGGGGTTGCTAGCTATGTGGATACGCTCTGCAAACGATCGTTGATTAGCAGGTTTCGTGCCGCTACGATTAAAAGTTGGTTGTAATTATATGTTAGGAAAGACGGATTTGCTGTGCCCGCAGGCCTAAAATCCTACTTGCAAGCGGCGGAGAGTGCGGTATGCTAAGGTAACCACAGAGGTTCCCACCTTCATTTTTAAGGACAATCCATGAACCCGAATATTCGTTTGCTGTCGCTGGCTTGTGAACGGCTCGGTTTGACGTATGAACATTTACATTCGACCGAGAATATCCTGCGGATTGTTGGCCCAACCCGTAATTGGCTGTTTGTGAATTGGAAGGCTCCGCTCAACGACAACACGCTGAGCGAAATTTGCCGTGATAAAGATTATTTTTATACGCTGACTCACTCATCAATTAAGCAACCGCAAACTGAATCGTATTTTCACCCACTTGGGCCAGAGCGCTTTGCCAAATATCGTGCCTTTGATAGCTTTGAGGCAATTGCCGATGATGTGTTGGCTAAATTCGCCTTGCCTGTGATGATTAAACGCAATCGTGGCTCTGGCGGACTGAATGTGTTTCGTTGTCACGATCGCGAGGCTATTATTCGTGCTTTGGGCAAAATTTTCGATGGTGCAAGCAAAGATTTTGATTATATTGCCTTGGCGCAGGGCACAATTGACATTGCCCACGAATATCGGGCGGTTTTTTTGGATGGCCAGTTAATTTTGCTCTACGAAAAAAATATCGACCAAGCCTTGTTTGAAGGCAATCTTAGCCCGCTACACTGGAATGGTGGCAAGGCGGTGGTGATTGATGATCAAGCATTACACACGACGATCAGCAATTTTGCCGCTTCATTATTTGCAGCGCTACCGTTACGCTGGACGGGCTTGGATATTGCCCAAGATCGCGCTGGCGAATGGTGGTTGATTGAGGCCAATGCCTCGCCTGGCTTCGAATATATTGCCCGCGATGCTGGCGATGATGTGATTGTCGAGGTTTATTGCAAAGTCTTAGAAACTTTAGGCATTACCAGCCCCAAGCTAGCAGGAGCACAAGCATGAGCGCCCAACGTGATCAATGGATTGCCCAAATTGAGCAATTACCAGCCCAATTAACCGAACTTGTTCGCCCACTCAACTCGAATCAATTGACCACGCCATTTCTCGCCAATGAATGGAGCGTGGCCCAAAATATTCATCATCTGGCCGATTCGCATATGAATAGCTACATTCGCTGCAAATTAATCGCCACCGAGCACAATCCAACCCTCAAACCATACGATCAAGAGCTATGGGCCAATTTTGGCGATGCGCAGCAAGCTGATGTTGAAATTTCGTTGCAATTGTTGCGTTCGTTGCATGCCCGTTGGGTGCAGTTTTGGCGCGAATTACCCGAGGATGCTTGGGAGCGTACTGGCTTTCATCCAGAAAATGGCCCTGTCAGCTTGCTCAATTTGGTTGAAACCTATGCCGACCATGGCCTTGGCCATATCGACCAAATTCAACGTACTTTAGCTGCCGAGCCGCAATAATGAGCACGCTCCAAGCTGTGTTATTTGATGTTGATGGCGTGTTGTGTGTGCCAACCTTGCGGTTTGCCGCCTACTTGGAGCGCGAACATGGGATTACCAGCGCCCACACCCGTGAGTTTTTTCAGGGCGTGTTTTTGGAGTGTATCGATGGCAATGCCGATCTGCGCGACGTGTTGCCCGCCTATCTTGAGCAATGGCCGTGGCCATATGATCTCGATAGCTTTTTAGCGCATTGGTTTGGCGAAGAAAGCCTAATCGATGCTCGCGTATTGAATGCCATGCAACAGCTACGCGATCGCGGAATAAAGTGCTATTTGGCGACCAACCAAGAGCAGCATCGTAGCAACTATCTTTGGCACGATTTGGGCATGTGGCGTTGGTGCGATGGCATTTTAGCTTCATCAAGCCTTGGCGCGCGCAAACCAGAGCCTGCCTATTTCGAGCTAGTTACACAACAATTAGGGCTAGCGCCTGTGAGCATCGCATTTTGGGATGATACCCAGGCCAATGTTGTTGCGGCCCAAAGCCATGGCTGGCAAGCACAGCATTATCGTGATTACAGCGATTTAGCTGTTTGGCTCAACGCTAACTCAATTAACTAATTGCCTGAAAAAACAGAGACTGATGAATCACTATTGATTAATCGGTCTCTGTTTATTTTGGCTCGAAAAATAATATTCTTATGTTTATATTTTGCAAGCGAAATATCAGAATTATATCATTGACATAGTATTTGATTATTTGCTACCATCGCAATGTAGAGAACGAAGCCGCCACATCACTAAGCACTATCCTCGCCATCTTCAATAATCTGTTTTCATTTTACTGTTAATTATTTGAGGGGGCAGATAAGTGAAGCCCGAATCATTCGCGAATATTCGCTGCAAGAAGCACCAACAGCACCGCCAGCATTAATTAATTTCTGATACCGTATGGCTTCGTTAATCCACATCTAGGAGATTAGTTAAGGAGTGTTAAATGCGTTTACGTCTGTTCTTATTAGCGATTAGTCTTATAAGTTTAATTGGTTTTGTGGTTGTACAACGCAATGCTAAAGCCCAAACAATGCTCGAAACGAGCTTTCAAGCGCCAGTGATTAATTGTTTTGCCAATATCGAGCCAATGGCCGATGATCAAACTAGCTCAGAAGTGACCGACTCTGGTTGCGAGATTATTCCAGCCGTCGATGCAATTTCTGGAGAGAAGCAAGCAATAGGTCATTGCGTTATTAATATCGAGCCAATCGATCCAAGCAAGGCTGGGCAAAGCTCGAAGGTTAATTCGGCGATATGTTTCGCTACGTTTCAACAAGCCATTGAGCATGCGACTGATGGGTTGGTGAAGCTTTCAGCTGATAGTTCGCCAGAGTTGCTCGACCAAACAATGCTTGAATCTGCTGCTGCTGCCAAGACCACAATTATTGGCATTCAATGGGCCGATCCGCAATATTCAATCGCCGATGGTGGGCTGAGCCAAATTTGGACGACAAGCCAAACTGCTGGCTGCGATGGCTATAACTATGGGTTTGCCACCGTCGAATATGGCTGGAACAAACAGATTAGTTCGGCCAAAGCGTTTAGCAACTGCCGCGATTTTGAGCATTACGAACATGCCAATTGGACCGGATTACGTATCGATTGCACCCAAGTATGTCCAGGAATGGGAGCGATGAATAATCAAACTTCGTCATGGCGTTTGGATAATGTCCTGCCCTAGTTCGATCAATCATAGATGGATTAACCAAAAGCGCGATCAATTAATTGATCGCGCTTTCTTGAATGGAGCTTGATGCTTAATCGAGTTGTTCGCTCCAGCCGCGCTCTTGCAAATCTTCGCGCAGGCGTTCGGTCAATCGCTCGGCATCGGCGCGCCACGTATGGGTTGCTGGCGCTAGCTTCAAAAATTGATCAAAATCGGCAATTGCTCGTGCTGCCGATTGCAAGCCATGAAAGCTATGCAAAATGCCGCGTTGCAAATATGGCTCGGCCCACTCAGGATCTTGCTTGATTAAATCGCTGAAATCGCGGACTGCACCTGCATAATCATCAAGCTCGCGGCCACGAATGACTGCTCGGCGCAGGACTGGCATTCCCCACCATGGTGCATAGCTTTGGGCGCGGGTATAGGCATTAAACGCCCAACGATAGATTTGCTTGGAAAGGGTGCGATTGCCCCAATAGGTGCAACTTTGGCCCCAAGCAAACCACAGTTTGGCAGTCAACGGAATTTTTGCTTCGCTCATGCATGCTCCTTGCGGGCAATCGTCCTGACCCACGGCGGATTATTGGGCAAATCGGCATCAACCACCCATTGATCAAGCACGGTTAATCCAACTCCAGCCAAGGCTTTGTTCACCAATTCTGGTTGATGAAAGGCAAAAAAGCGGCCATCAGCATGCCATTGTTCGCCGTCGCCAACTTTGAGGCTCAGGTAGCAAACCCCTTGCGGCTGCAAAACCCGCGCAATCTCGCTTAAGGCCAGCGAGAATTCGAGGTGCGGCAGGTGGAGCAGCGAGGCTTGCGCCCAAACGCCTTGCACACTTGCCGCCGCAATTGGCAAACTCCGCGAATCGCCAGCAACTAATGGCACTTCTGCTTGTTTGGCCAGTTGCAACATCGCCCACGTTGGGTCAAGCGCAACCACTTGATAGCCTGTCTCTCGTAATAAACGGGCATCGCGGCCTGGCCCACAGCCAACTTCGAGAATTTTGGCTGGTGCTGCAAGCTGCTGCTTAAATCGATCAAGCGATTCTAAAACCCAAGGGCCAACTGCGCCACGGCGTTGCTGATAATCCTCGGCCATTATTTCGTAGGTGGCAACGGTTTGATTAACCTTGCGATCAGTTGGCTTATGCAGGATGGCATAAAAATTCCCAGGTGCGCTGGTCATCTCGCGCCGTTCGTAGTAGCGATAGCCCCAGCGCTCGTACATAGCCTGATTTTCGGGCGAAACTTCGAGCGCACCCAACGAAATGCTTTGATAGCCTTGGGCGCTGGCCCATTGTTCAACTGTTTGGACCAAAAGCTTGCCATAGCCACGGCCTTGAGCTTCAGGCTTGACACTCAAACGCCAAAGATGCAAATCGGTGTCGGTTGGTTTGAAGGTTCCAACCCGTACCGCCGCCACAATCTGATCTGCCTCTTCAACGACCAAAATTTGCCAATTGGGATGCTTGGCCTTCGATGCCTTCAGGCTCTCGACCGTTTCCGTGTAGACATAGGCATAGAGTTCGCTTTTGGCGCGCTGGGCGGCATAGGCGGCATAGGTTACATCAATAACCGCCGGATAATCTGCTTGGCTGGCCAAACGAACTTGGACTGATTGACGTTCCATTGTGCTCCGACCTTAAACAGCAAAATGCTCCGCTTTGTACTATACACCAGAAGTTTAATCCTCGGCTTTGCCAACCGCCAACACAACTTTAAGGTGGCTTTCGCCATACGCTGCGGGGTAATCCAAGGGTGAGGCGGGATAATTGGCTTCAATCACGCCATGCCATCGCCCTTGCTGCATGCCACGCTCGACGTGGCTGCGAAATTGTCGTCGCGACAAGCCAACGTGGTTACAACAGGCGATTAAATGGCCATTGGCTGGCAATAATTGCACCGCCAAGGCTACCAATTCGGCATAATGTTCTTCGGCCCGCCAACGCTTGCCCCGATTGCGCGCAAACGAAGGCGGGTCAAGAATCACCAGATCAAATTGGCGACCTTGGCGCACCCAACGGCTGAGCCAATCGAACACATCACCAAACACAAACTGGCGATCTTCAACTGCCAAATCGTTCAAACCATAATTAATTTTGCCCCAATCCAACGAGCGGCGCGAAAGATCGAGATTGGTGACGATTGATTGGGGCGCAGCCGCCACCGCCGCCACGCCAAAGCCACAGGTATAGGCAAAGGTGTTGAGCACCCGCAATTGGCTGTTGGCAACCAAATTGCGCACCCGTTGGCGGGTCTCGCGCATATCTGCATACAAGCCAACGCTCAGGCCATCGCTTGGCCGTAATTCATAGCGCAAGTCAGCTTCTTGAACCACGACCTGCTCAATCGGCGTGCCCCAAACTGGTGTAGTTGGGGCTAGCTCGGCCATTGCCGCCTCATCCACATTGGCGGCAGTGCGCGGGCGATATTTGGCATAGATTGCCTGCGGCTGCCATTGTGCAACCAAGGCATTGATTAAGCTCTGGGGTACTTGGCGCACCTGCTCGTTGTAGCACGACGCAATCAACACCTGATCAAGTTTATCAATCGTCCAATCTTTCAACCATGGATGGGTTACCCCATCGCTGGGGCCGTGAAAGACCCGAAAAATGGTAGTGGTAGGGTCGGCAACTAATGGTGCTCGCCGTTCAGCAGCCAATTCGATTAAGCCATTGAGCGCTGCTGGCTCGTTGCTGTGCTGTAATTCGGGCAAGCCTTGGGCAACGCGGGCAAATAAGGCTGGCACTGGCGCTTGAATGTGCAGTGTTGCTTGGCTAATTGGGTGGGTGAAACGCAAATCGCTTGCGTGCAACATCAGCCGTGGAGCAGCCCGCGCCACATCATACAGCGGGTCGCCAACAATCGGATGGCCCAATGCTTCGCAATGCACCCGCAGTTGATGGGTGCGGCCAGTTTTGGGGTGCAATTCGAGCACACTAAACCGCCGATCAGGGCTGCTCGCCACAACGCGATAATGGGTGATTGCTGTTTGGCCCCGCCGATCATGGGCTGGCGCGACCTGCATCAGGCCATCGCCAGCAGGCGCAATCGCCGCATCGATAACGCCTTGGGCTGGGTTTGGTACGCCATACACTATAGCTTGATAGGTTTTTTCAATCGTGTGTTCAGCAAAAGCTAGGGCCAAATTGGCATTGGCGGCGGGATCAATCGCGAACAGCATCACGCCAGAGGTATCGCGATCAAGTCGTTGATGAATTGCCAAATAGTCAAGTTGCAACTGAGCGCGTAATGCCCGTTCAACATCAGTTAATGCCAAATCGCCTTGGGGCGCGTGGGTTGCCACGCCAGTTGGTTTATTAATCACCACGATCTGCTCGTCGCGGTAGAGAATTTCGAGTTGCATTGGTTGTTTCCTTCAGTTAATTGCTGCTTAGTGTACCGTATAACCGAAGGATGAATTATGAGGGATGAAGTCAAAAATCAGAAGGCAAAAAGCTGTTTTAACCACGAAGAGCACGAAGAGCACGAAGAAATGGGGCTATTGGCTATGGCTGATGGCTCTAGGCTATTGGAAACATGATCAAATCAATCTGTGGAATCTGTGGCGAAAAAACTTAACCTTGGCGCTCTTCGCGTTCTTCGCGGTTTCGTCGCTTCGTGCGCTTCATGTCCTTCGTGGATCAGCACTTAACGCAGAGGCGCAGAGAGTAAGGTGAATTCCGAAGGATGCGGGCTACAACCCCAAACCTATAGCCTAGAGCCAATAGCCACAGCACCCTTCGTGTATCTTCGTGCTCTTCGTGGATCGAGAAGATTACATTCGGAATACACCATATTTTACATCGGCTAATGGTGCGTTGGCTGCTGCCGATAAACCCAGCGCCAAACTCATGCGCGTATCAACTGGATCGATAATCCCATCATCCCACAAGCGAGCGCTGGAATAATACGGATTGCCCTCGGCTTCGTATTTATCGAGAATTGGCTGCATAAAGGCTTGTTGCTCGGCCAAACTCAAATCTTGGCCTTTGGCTTGCAACCCGTCGCGGCGCACGGTCAGCAATACATTGGCCGCCTGCGAGCCACCCATCACCGAAATTCGGCTATTTGGCCACATCCAAAGTTGGCGCGGGCTATAGGCACGGCCACACATGCCATAGTTGCCAGCCCCAAACGAGCCACCAATCACCACCGTAAACTTTGGCACGCGGGCATTCGAAACCGCCATCACCATTTTGGCTCCGTCTTTGGCAATCCCGCGTTGCTCGTATTCGCGGCCAACCATAAAGCCAGTGATATTTTGCAAAAACAGCAACGGAATCGCCCGTTCGTTGCATAATTCAATAAAATGGGCTGCCTTCAAGGCACTTTCGGAGAATAAAATGCCGTTGTTGGCCAAAATGCCGACTGGGTGGCCATAGATATGCGAGAATCCCGTCACCAAGGTTGTGCCATAGCGCGCCTTGAATTCATCCAAGCGCGAGCCATCGACAATGCGGGCAATAATTTCGCGCACATCAAATTGCTTGCGAGTATCAGCGGGAATAATTCCATACAATTCTTGGGGATCGTAGCGCGGCGCTTCTGGTGTGCGTAGCGGCCATGGGTTGGCTTTGCGATGCTGCAAATTGGCCACAATCGAGCGTGTGATCGCCAAGGCATGCTCATCGTCTTCGGCAAAATGGTCGGCAACGCCCGAAAGGCGGGTATGCACATCGGCTCCGCCTAAATCCTCGGCGCTGACAATCTCGCCGGTTGCTGCTTTGACCAAGGGCGGGCCACCAAGGAAAATCGTGCCTTGCTCGCGCACAATCACCACTTCGTCGCTCATGGCTGGTACATACGCGCCGCCAGCGGTACAACTGCCCATCACGACTGCAATTTGCGGAATGCCCAAGGCCGACATTTGGGCTTGATTGTAGAAGATACGCCCGAAATGCTCGCGGTCGGGAAAAACTTCTGCTTGCAACGGCAAAAATGCCCCGCCGCTATCAACCAAATAAATACAGGGTAAATGATTTTGCAGCGCAATTTCTTGGGCGCGCAAGTGTTTTTTGACCGTGAGTGGATAGTAGGTGCCGCCTTTGACCGTTGCATCGTTGGCAACAATCAGCACCTCAACGCCCGATACGCGCCCAATTCCCGTAATTACGCCTGCCGCTGGCACATCGTCTGCGTAGACTTGCCAAGCAGCCAAAGTGCCAATTTCGAGCCAAGCGCTACCCGGGTCAAGCAACCGCTCAATCCGATCGCGGACAAGCAATTTGCCGCGACTTTCGTGACGGGCGCGGGCCTCAGCACTGCCACCTTGGGCAATCTGCTTGGTTTGTTGACGTAATTCTGCCGCCAATTGGCGATGAAAATCGGCGTTTTGGCGAAATTCAGGGCTATGAATATCGAGCGTACTCTGAATGATCGACATTGATCGTTCCTTATCACTAGACGTTCGCTGCGAACATGATACCGATGATTGCGCTTAAAACAAACCAACCCGAATTGTTTGCTCGCCATAGGGAAAATCCGGGTCGTCGGGATACATGCCATAGCGCGAGAAAACCCAAGCTTTCAAGGCATGTTCGTTATCAATCACTGCCTCATAATGTGGCGGCTGATGGCGCTCGCAGGTGGCAACTTCATACTCAACACAGACATTTGGGCGCTGCATATAAATGCCACAGCGGCTATCGTCCTGCAAATGCTCGCATGGCAGGCCAATTTCTATTTCCCAAACCGATTGTTTGACCAAGCATTTTACGCCGCGATGCAGCACCAGCCAGCGCAACACATCAAAATCTTCGCGGGTTTCGGGGGTATCAATTGGCAAAATAAACGAGCGACAACACAAACCACCACAACCAGCACAACTCGGCTGATTCTGATTAATCACATTGAGAGCAAGCGACATAGTTCTGTTCCTTGTGGATGAAGTAAACACTGGACGAATCTATTTTAATCCAAAAGTGCTTATTTAACCACGAAGGACACGAAGAGCCACGAAGAATAATTAGTTGGAGAGGTTTAACGCAGAGGCGCAGAGAGAGAGAGGCTATAGGCTATTGGCTGTGGGCTATCGGAGATTGGTTTGAAATTCCAAATCATGTTCCGATAGCCAATAGATGTAATGGTTTATTGCGTTAACGACGGTTTGCCCCCTCACCCCCTAGCCCCCTCTCCCGTCGAACGGGCGAGGGGGAACCACGAGACAAGTGCTCCCCTCGCCCGCGTTCAGTGGGAGCGGGGCTGGGGGTGAGGGCATGCACCTGGTTGCCAATCCAATGAACCATTACATTTATGCTCCATGTTCTATGTTCTTTGCTCTATGTTCTACCTAGTCAATTCAAATGTTGCTTGCAAACCGCCAATGCTGCTTGGTGCAACCCAAACATGAAACTCGCCTGGCTCAACGATTTTTTGCATGGCGTTATTGTGGAAACTGAGGTCGGCACTGCGTAGCTCAAACGTCACTTCTTGGCTTTGGCCAGGCTCTAATGCTATTCGTTGAAAACCTTTGAGTTCTTTGATTGGGCGCGTCATGCTGCCGACCAAATCGCGAATATACAGTTGCACAACTTCCGAGCCAGCATACTTGCCGGTGTTGGTAATGGTGGCGCTGATGCTGAGGGTTTCATCAAAGCCTATTTTTGGGCTGGATAAGCGTAGGTTGCTATACTCGAATGTTGTGTAGCTCAGGCCATAGCCGAATGCAAACAAGGGCCGATGATCAACATCAAGGTAACTTGACGTAAAGCCGCTGGGGTCAAGCGGTGTGCCAGTTGGAATGCTGGGCGCATCTTCGCTTGGCGGGCGGCCAGTGTTTTTGCGGTTGTAGTAGACTGGCACTTGGCCAACCGTGCGCGGGAAGCTAATCGGCAAGCGACCCGAGGGATTATCCAAGCCAAACAATAAATCGGCAATCGCTGGGCCTGCCATTGTACCAGGATGCCAAGCATACAACATGGCTTGCACTTTATCCTGCAATTCGCCCAACACCAACGAACGCCCAGCCATTACCACGGCGACTACAGGCTTGCCAGTTGCCACCAAGGCATCGATCAAGGCCAATTGTGCGCCAGGCAAATCGATAAAAGCACGGCTGTGGGCTTCGCCACTCAGGCCTGCATCTTCACCCAAAAAGGCCAGCACCACATCGGCTGCTTGAGCGGCAGCAACCGCTTCGTCAAACAAGCTGTGATCGGTGCTGCGAGCCTCAGCCAAACCTTGGGCAAACACAACCTGTGCGTCGCCAAGCAACGCACGAATCGCTTGCAACGGGGTTTGGCTATCTTCTGGCTTGCCATCAAATACCCAACAGCCAAGTTGATAAGCGGCATGATTGGCCAATGGGCCAACGATGGCAACCTTGGTTTGGTTTTGGCTAAGCGGCAAGGTTTGTTTATTGCTCAGTAGCACGCAGCTTTCTTTGGCAATTTGGCGCGCTAAATCCAAATGCTCGGCGGCAAGCAAGCTTTCAGCAGCGGCAGCATTGGCGTAGGGTTGATTGAATAAGCCCAAGCGAAACTTAATCCGTAGCACCCGCCGCACTGCATCATCAATTAAATCGAGGCTGAGCGTGCTACTTTCGACTAATTCAGCCAGATATTCGGCGTAGCTGGTGCTGGCCATTTCCATATCAACCCCAGCTTGTACGCCCTTCAAGGCAGCATCACGGGCATCGGCGGCATAGCCATGGGCAATCATTTCGACAATCGAAGCCCAATCGCTCACGACCATGCCATCGTAGGCCCATTCGCCTTTCAAAATCTGGCGCAAAGTAAATTCGTTGCCCGAGGTTGGCACGCCATTCAAATCGTTGAAGGCGCTCATAAAGGTGGCTGCGCCAGCTTCAGCAGCAGCATGGAATGGCGCTAAATAGACATCACGCAACAAGACCTCAGGAATCCAAGCGGTGTTGTAATCGCGGCCATTTTCGCTCGCGCCATAGCCAACATAATGCTTGGCGCAGGCGGCAATCGCCTCGGGAGCAGTCAAATCGTCGCCCTGAAAACCTTCGACCATCGCCACGCCCATCAAGCTGGCAAGATAAGCATCTTCGCCACAGCTTTCGGCAATTCGGCCCCAACGTGGGTCGCGTGCAATATCGATCATCGGCGCGAATGTCCAGTTGATGCCAGCGCCTGAGGCCTCGCGGGCGGCAACCCGAGCGGCTTCGCGCACTAAATCTGGGTTAAACGATGCTGCTTGGCCAAGCGGAATTGGGAAAATTGTGCGAAAGCCGTGGATTACGTCGCGGCCAATTAACAGTGGAATGCCCAAGCGCGATTCTTCGACTGCGATGCGCTGAATTTCGTGGGCCTCTGCATCGATCACGTTCAATACTGAGCCTAAGTTGCCTTCACGCACGAGAGTTTTTTGGTTCTCGCCAGTACCATGGAGTTGGCGCATTTGGCCAATTTTTTCGGCTAGCGTCATTTGGGCCAACAAGGCTTCGATTTGTTGCTCATACTGCATATCTGTTTGTCCTCATTGAGCACGCTGACTGTCATAGTCAAGTTGGCAATCACCATTCGACAGCCTAGAATCGGCCATTGCCGCCCATGCAGGTTGGATTTTTAGCTGGGGATGTTTTTTGAATCAAGTTTCGATTTTTGATTCGGTTGATCGGGTTATTAAATTTCTGCAAGCGCTTGCAATTGTGCGGCTAAGCCTGCGCGCTGTCAAGTTGGGCCAAAAATATGAAGAGTGATCCCCTCACCCCAACCTCTCGCCCGCGTTTTCGTGGGAGCGGGGGCTGGCTTACAAGGGTAGGTAGTTAAGATCCCATCACCCCAACCCCTCTCCCGTGGTGCGGGCGAGGGGCTTTTGGTTGGATGGATTTGGCATGAATGGTGGTTGATCGATGATTTTCGGTTCTCCAATCGTGCTCCCCCTCGCCCGCGTTTTCGTGGGAGCGGGGGCTGGGGGGTGAGGGAATGTTTGATCACCATGCTTTTTAAAAAACCTACCCTTGAAAGGGGCTAGGGTTGAGGGAACGACCTCTTAAAATTGCCAAGGCCGAGGAATTTCCTCGGCCTTGGCAATTTCGAAGCCAAAACAATTTAGCGCAGGTAGATATTTGGTTGCGGTGGATTGCTCATGCCATCGCCCAAGAAAAAGCTTGGATGTGGTGGCTGATTGTAGGCGGTGTTTTGCCAGGCAATCGCAACCCGATATTGGGCATCGTGCATCAGCGTAAAGAGCCGGCGGTTGGTTGAGGTGCTGGTTGAATAAATTCGTAGCGCCCGATTATCGCTGGTGCGCCAAATCACTTCTTCGCGCCAATCGCCCAAAATATCGCCACTCAACGCAGGAGTTGATTTGGTGCTGTTGTTGGAACTGACGTTGCTGCCAGTCAGCAAGCGCGAATCGCCCGATGAACCATATTTGTCGATGCGCGTGCCATCGAGCAATTCGCGCACTGGGTCGCCATCCCACCAAATCAAGAAGTTAATCGATGATGGCTTGCGGCCAAGCGTCGCCCCGCTGACGCTGCGCAAGTTGCCATCCATCGCTGACCACGATTCAGCGCCTGGGCTGCCAGCCCAAATATCGCTCGAAACGCCGCGCCCATTATCGCCACCAGCAGCTGTTTGCCACAAGATTTGGCCAGTGCGGGCATCGGCAAACCACGAGCCAGGCTTCGATGAATCTTCGCTGACTTTGAAAATTTCCAAGCCAGGCCGATTTGGATTGAGATCGCCAACGTGCATAGCATCGCCGTGGCCGTTGCGGGTGTTCCACAGCGGTTGGCCATTATCATTGATCGTCATGGAACCAAAGATAATCTCATCTTTACCATCTTGGTCAACATCGGCAACCGAGAGGCCATGATTGCCTTGGCCAGCATATTGGCCGCCTGCAACGTTGCTATCGAAGGTCCAACGCTTGGTCAGGCTGCCATTGCGAAAATCCCACGCCGCAATCACGCTGCGGGTGTAGTAGCCACGGCTCATAATCAAGCTTGGGCGTTGGCCATCGAGGTAGGCAATCCCGCCCAAAAAGCGATCAACCCGATTGCCATAATTATCGCCCCAGCTTGAAACCGTGCCGCGTGGTGGATCATAATTAACGGTTGAGCGAATCGCGCCAGTTTGGCCATTGAAGACGGTCAGATATTCGGGGCCGGAAAGAATATAGCCGCCCGAATTGCGATGGTCGGCGCTGGCGTTGCCAATCACCGTGCCAGCATTATCGCGCGTGCCATCGGCGGTTTTGGCAGCCACTTCGGCCTTGCCATCGCCATCCAAATCGTAGACCATAAATTGGGTATAATGTGCGCCAGCCCGAATATTGCGGCCCAAATCGATGCGCCACAAGCGCGTGCCGTTCAATTTGTAGCCATCAAGATAGACATTGCCAGTATAGCCAGATTGCGAATTATCTTTGGCGTTGCTTGGGTCCCACTTGAGCACAATTTCATATTGGCCATCGCCGTCGAGGTCGCCCACGCTGGCATCGTTGGCGTTGTAGGTGTAGGCCACGCCATCGGGGGTTGTGCCACCAGCAGGAATTTGCAACGGCACATCAAGGTAGCCGTTGGCAAAATTGAGCGAGTTTTCCGAGGCGGTTTGCTCAACGCCATCGAGCACAGGCCGCACGCTGTAGACGCTGTTGGCCGCCGCGCCGCTATCGAGATAGCTGGTGGCGTTGGTAATTGGGCTAGCATTAACTTTGGTTGTGCCGCGATAGAGATTAAAGCCAATCGAGTTTGGGTCGGTGCCGAGCATGCGCCAGCTCACAAAATTGTTGTTTCCTTGGCGCACGCTGATAATGCCGCGATTGAGTTTTTCCATTTGGCGGCCTGTGGTTGGGCCAGGCGTGGCGGTTGGCACGCTGGTTGGCATACGGGTGGCGGTTGGCACACTCGTCGGCACGCGCGTAGCCGTTGGCACATTGGTTGGGCCGTTGGTTGCAGTTGCGATTATTGTTGGTTGGTTCGTGGCTGTGGCAACTGGCACAGTCGCGGTTGGGCTAACCCCGCCCCCACAGACTACGCCATTCACCGTAAAACTGCTTGGCACAGCCAAACTGCCAGTCGTCGTAGCGGTAAAACCAAAGCCTTGGCTGCCACCAGCGGCGATGCTGGCGTTCCAATCGACGTTTGTCGCACTTACTTGGCTGCCATTTTGGCTCACAGTCGCATTCCAGATTTGGCCAATTTGCTGGCCGCTGGGCGCGCTCCAAGCCACTGTCCAGCCGGTGATCGCACTGGTTCCGGTGTTGTTGATCAGCACATCTGCTTGAAAACCGCCGCTCCACTGATTGGTAATTGCATAATTGACTTGGCAGCTCAGGCTAGCTTGGGCTTTGGTGTTGGTGTAGCTAAACGTACTTACCAAAATTGCAATTAATAACAGACAAATTCGCCAACGCTTGTTCATGGTTTGCTACTCCTTTTTGAGTGTTCAGGGATGAGGGGACAGGGGCCAGCGGTTAGGTGCGATGGAAACCACGAAGAACGCGAAGAGCACGAAGAATGAATATATGTTCTATGCTCTTTGTTCTATGCTCTAACTACCGACCTCTGAATCCTATCCGCTGAACCCTCATCCTTGTAATTTGGGGAATCGGGGATCGGGATGATTGAAACCACGAAGAACACGAAGAGCACGAAGAATGAATATATGTTCTATGCTCTTTGTTCTATGCGCTAACTACCGACCCCTGAATCCTAGCCGCTGAACCCTAGTGCCTATTTGGCCCCTGCTCCAGCTTGCACCGAACTATTAACCGAGCTAGCCGATTCGGCGTTATAGCTGTATGGCGGGGTGAACGCTACGCCCGTGCTGATCCGATCGCCAGTCGTATTTTGGTAGAGGTTATCGACAGCCTTGAGATCGCCTTCGTGCAATCGGTGTGGCGTGTTGACCCCGATAAAGGCATTCTTTTCGAGCAACAATTTGGATTGATAGCCTGAGCTAACACAATAATCGTTGCCAGTGGCGGTATATAAATTATTGAAGACGTGAATTTTGCCAAAGCGCGTGCGTGGCATCCGTTGCATTGCGCCTGCAAACCACCAGTTATGATGGAAGGTTACGTTCAATTTGCCGCTATCAGTTGAGCCAGAATCATCAGAGCTGCCAATCAAATTCGAGAAGCGATGTTCTTTGTTGGTCGTATAACCGAATTTGCTCCACGAAACCGTGATGAAATCCGAGCCATTATTGATGTCGAAGTTGCCATCTTGGCCGTTGGTGATGGTCAGATGATCGACCCAAACGTGGTGCGAATTGCTAATCCCCAAGGCATCGTTGCCAGCGCGGCATTCGTCGTAGCTAGCACAGCTATTGCCGTTGATGGTGAAGTTTTGCAAAATGATGTTTTGCGCATTTGAAACTTTTACATTGCCTTGAATCAACGCCTTGTTACTGCCAATGATGGTCTTATTCGAGGCCACCGTGAGCGTGCCTTGCAGCGTGCCAGAGAATTTAATAATCATCGGTGAGCTTGATTTGGCGTAATTTTGCAATTCGCTGAAGTTAGCTGCCGTGACCGTGCTGCCGCCTGCGCCACCAGTCGTTGTGCTCAAGCCAGCCCCCGAAACCGTTGCCCAGCCAATCAGGCCATTGCTGACTGGCGGATTGGTTGGAACAACCGTCGCCGTGGCGACAGGGGTACGAGTGGCGGTTGGCGCTGGAGTCCGCGTGGCGGTTGGGCCTGGAGTGCGGGTTGCAGTGGCAACTGGCACAGTCGCGGTTGGGCTAACCCCGCCCCCACAGACTACGCCATTCACCGTAAAACTGCTTGGCACGGCCAAACTGCCAGTGGTTGTGGCGGTAAAACCAAAGCTTTGGTTGCCACCAGCGGCAATGCTGGCATTCCAATCGACATTTTTGGCGCTGACTTGGCTGCCATTTTGGCTCACGGTCGCATTCCAGCTTTGGCCAATTTGCTGGCCGCTGGGTGCGCTCCAAGCCAATGTCCAGCCATTTATTGCGCTGGTTCCAGTGTTGCGCACCACCACATCTGCTTGAAAACCGCTGCCCCATTGATTGGTAATTGCATAATTAACTTGGCAGCTGAGGCCAGCTTGGGCATTGGTAATTGGGCTTTTGATTGCACCAATCAGAGCCGTCACTAATCCAGTTGCAAGCATCCAACGTCGGGCTGTGGTTAATTTCATTGGTCAAACTCCTTGTTGCGGGATGAGTTGTCAGGGATCAGGGTTCAGTGCATTATTCCTATGTACCTCATCCCTGAATCCTAGCTCTTGGTCTCGATCCGTATGTTCTATGCTCTTTGTTCTATGCTCTGCCCTCTGACCCCTGACCCCTAGCCCCTACTTAATATGTTCTATGCTCTTTGTTCTATGTTCTGCCCTCTGACCCCTGATCCCTAGCCCCTACTTATATGTTCTATGCTCTTAAATCGCAATCAATTGCCATTGCTGCCACGCGCCGCCTGCATAGCCCCATTGCTGCACGTTCGCTCCATCTGCGCCCGAGCCAGCCGCTACATCAAGCGCTTGTTGGCTATTGCGATTGACGACATAGATATAGCCGCCACCTGCATCGAGCACCTGCCATTGCTGATGCGCCGTGCCGCCATAACTCCATTGCTGCACGTTTGCGCCACTAGCTTTTGAGCCAGCTGCAACTTCTAGTGCCAAACCACTATGGCGATTAATGATTTTTTTGAAACCGCTCCCAACATCAACGATTTGCCATTGTTGATTTGCGCCACCGTTATCGGCCCATTGCTGCACATTGCCTCCATTGCTGGTTGATTTGGCGGCCACATCGAGCGCCTTGCCGCTTTGGCGATTGATTAGCTTGAAATAGCCGGTTGGGGCTGGAGTTGGATTTGGGGTTGTGCCAGGAAAGCCAGTTTGAATCAAGCCACTCAGATATTGCTCAGAGGTGGTTAGCCAGCCATCGTTATTCAGAAATGTGGCGGTGCTGAAGCTTTGGGCTTGTTGGCTAGTGAGTTTTTTCATCCAACCAACCCGATTGTTGAGGCTTGCGCCACCGCCAGTATTGCCTTGCTCGCCGTAATAGGCGGTTGCTTCGTTGGCGCTATTGCCCCAATTATCCCAACCTGCTGGCCGAACATGCGAGCCAAGATTGCTGTTGAGGAAAATCACGCGCGCATAAGGCCGCCACGGTCGGCCAAGGTAGGTTAATGTATTGCTGGAGCCACTAACCGTGCAGTTGGTAAACACATAGCCTGTCGTTTGGTTGCTGGCGGTACGCGAGTGGGCGGTGATATAGCCTTGACCGTTGCTCACAATTTGGCATGTATCAAACACTGCCGTGGCATTGCCAAAAATAAAATCAACCGCACCTTGAATTAAGCAGTTGTTGTAATACTGCCGCCCTGCATTTGAATAGAGCGTATCTTGATAGCCTAACAGGCGCACATTGCGAAAATTTAGGCGGTCGCCGCTGGCATACAGGGCTACAGCTTGGCCAACATTGCCAGAACTATTTTGAATCGTTAGGTTGGTGGCGTTGCAATCGTTGGCGTAGAAATAGCAACTGGCGCTGCCACTTGTGCCATAGGTTGTGCCATCGGGCTTGGTTTTGCTGGCATAGTTGTCATACGTCAAAACAGTGCCATCGCGGCTTTGGCCATACAGCGTAATTTTCGGTTTGTTGTTGGGAATCGTGATGACTTCTTTGTAGGTGCCGTTTTTGATGAAAATCACCACCCGATTGGGGTTGTTGGTTGGCACAGCGTTGATTGCTGCTTGGACAGTGGTATGTGCGCCGCTACCATCTTTGGCAACAACGATGCTTGTGGTTTGCCCGGCGACGGGCGCAAGATCCAATTGGCTGGCAGCAATGCCGATGGCAACGAAGCCTAAACGTCGTAAAAAATCACGGCGATTAAATTGATTCATCGGTGAATCCTTAATAAAGATTAAAAACAACGCCTAAAAAAAGAGCCGATAGTATAAGCTTGCCGCTACGCAATACTGTAGTGCTATTCTGAATTACAGCAGCTAAAAATATACAGGTTTAGTACATTTCAGTCTATGGGATCGGTCTCAATCTGATTAGGCTATAATCATGCATAAACTATTCAATCGAATTACCCGAATGTAAATAAGCACAGCTCGATAAAATTTAATTAAGACTAGGCTCAATTAAACATATAAGCAGGCTAAATATTCAATTGTTGTTCGTGCATGATTAAACAAATCACATGCATGGAAAATTACTTCAAACAATGGAATATATCTGCAAACATGCAAAATTGTTCATATGATCATGATACTAGCATATTCAGATAATTAAAGCAACTTAATTTTTTAGATTTCTTTAATAAAATGACTAAATTTATATCATATTTAACATGCTATTATCGCAAAATGCAGCCTATATGTTGGCTTGAATTTATTGAATTGATAGGTTATTTTCTGTTAAAAATATTCTATTTGGCACTTTATAAGCGATTGAATTAAGATAATTGCTAGCACATGTTCTAGCTATGAGGAATGATGTATGCAGGTTGTAACCACAATTGAGCAAGTTCGGGCAGCTCGTCGCCAATGGAATACTGTTGGTTTTGTGCCAACCATGGGTTTTTTGCATGCTGGGCATCTGAGCTTGGTGCAACAAGCCAAGGCTGAAAATGGCGTGGCGATTGTCTCGATTTTCGTTAATCCAACCCAATTTGGTCCCAACGAAGATTTTGCGAGCTACCCGCGGGATACCCAGCGCGACCTTGATTTATTAACCGAAGCTGGCTGCGATTTGGTTTGGATGCCAAGTGTTGAAGAAATGTATCCTGCTGGATTTAGCAGCTATGTCGATGTTGAAGGCGTGACTGCGCCGCTCGAAGGTGCGCACCGACCTGGCCATTTTCGCGGCGTGGCCACGGTTGTAACCAAATTATTTAATGTTGTGCAACCAACCAAGGCTTATTTTGGCCAAAAAGATGCCCAACAAACTGTGGTTATTCGCCAATTTGTGCGCGATTTGGCCTTGCCAGTTGAAGTGGTGATTGCGCCAACCGTTCGTGAGGCTGATGGCTTGGCGCTGAGCAGCCGCAATAGTTATCTCACACCTGAGCAACGGGCAGCAGCTCCAGTGCTCTATCGCGCCTTGAGCGCAGCCCAAACCGCCTATGCAGAAGGCCAAACCGATGCAGAAGCAGTGCGCCAATTAATGCTTGCAACTCTCAACCAAGAACCATTGGCTCAAGTCGATTATGTGAGCATTGCCGATCCGCAAAGCTTGCAGGAATTGACGACCATCGATCAGCGTGGCGCGTTGGTTTCGTTGGCCGTGCGCATTGGCAAAACTCGACTGATCGATAATTTGATATTGTAGGAGCTTGGGCTATAGGAGCTTGGCTATAGGCTTTGAGCTATAGGTGTAGAGGTACATTGGGTTGGTAAACAGGTGCATGCCCTCACCCCCAGCCCCTCTCCCACTGCACGCGGGCGAGGGGAGTACCGACTCCCCTCACCCCCTAGCCCGTCGAACGGGCTAGGGGGTGAGGGGAAAATCGTCTTTAACCCAATGAACTTCTACACTTAGCCTAGAGCCTCAATGTCTCTGCGCCTCTGCGTTAAATGTTCTAAAAGCCGAGCCGTTCAATCCGATCGTTAACCAAACTGCTCACTTCTGGGTGTTGCTCAGCAACATCGCGCAACAAGGTGCGCAATTGGCCTGCCTCAAGTTCATCGAGCGTAACCTTGGATGTTGTTGCTTCTGGCAGAACTTGGTCGGAGCAATAGCTCAAAAAGAGCAGTGCCGCCACGCCATGAGCGCAAAACTCACTGGGCTGGGCATCGCATGTGCATTGAATTGTAATCTGCTGAGCAGAATGAGTTTGGATACTAACCAAATAATGGCGATTATTACGATCACCAACCGAGGCCTGAACGCTTGCGCCATGGGCTTGGACAGCTTCGACCATGCCGTGCTCGAAATATTCCAAGCCCTGTGCAAAGTTCACTACGCCTGCGCTTGCCTGAATCTGCGCCTCAGAAACCACTGGAAACTCCATACATACCTCGTGTTATGCGGCTAACTTATTCTAACCCGAGAATCCATTGCTGAATACTCCCAACCAGCGTGTTTGGTTCAGCATCGACGTTGACGGTTAAGGCATTGCTCGGCATTTCCAAGGTTGCCAATTGGCTGGTTAACAGGCTGCTGGGCATAAAATGATTGCTGCGTTGTTGTAACCGCGCCTGAATCAAGCTTGGGTCGCCAACCAAATGTACAAAATGCACCTGTTGATTAATCTGCAAATAGGCCCGATATTCGGCGCGTAAGGCTGAGCATGCCAACACCAAACTCTGGTTTTGGCTACAAGCAGCCTCAATTTGTTGGCGCACTAAAGCCAGCCATGGCCAACGATCAGCATCGGTTAATGGCTGGCCGCTGGCCATTTTTTGGCGATTCGCCTCGGGATGCAGATCGTCTGCATCGATAAATTGCCAAGCTTGGGCTGCTGCCAATTGCTGACCAATCGTTGTTTTTCCAACTCCGCTCACGCCCATAACCACAATCACCATAACAACTCCATTTAAGCCAAAAGAGAGAGTTGGTACAAACCAACCCTCTCAAATGATAATCGGTTGTTGCTGTATTCAGAACTGGAGGCTATGGCGTTGAACGACTGTCGAGCGTAGCAAGAACATGCCGCCAATGCCGACCCCAGAACTAAGATAGAACCAAACAAACGCGGCGGGCAAACTGATTGCTGCCAAGCCAATTGCTGGGAGCACAATTGCTAGGCTGCCAACCAAAACTGCTGCTGGGCCATGTAAGTTGAGCCGTTGGCCAATCACCATGGCGATTGCTGCCAGCCCAATCAAATAGGGGACTTGGGCAATCAGCAACAGCACTGGCAAGACCGCTAAGCCAACCAACGAGAAGATCAAGAGCAAGGCAATGCCGCCAACCACCACCACCGAAAGCACCGACCACACCAATCCCAAGCCCAAAGCGCGTTGGGTTGCCAAGCGAATAATTTGCGCGCCGCTGGCAAATGAGCGTGGCCAAATCAAGCTCAACAAGCTGGCGATAATTGTGGCCAAAATTGCCAAAACAACTGCCAGAATGACCCGCGTTGACGTGTTAAGCGTTTGATTGCCTTCGACTGGTAAGAGCGCTGCTGCGCCGCTGTCGCTGAGATTGCCATT
The DNA here is from genome assembly GCF_016907925.1 of Herpetosiphon giganteus. Lineage (GTDB taxonomy): Bacteria > Chloroflexota > Chloroflexia > Chloroflexales > Herpetosiphonaceae > Herpetosiphon > Herpetosiphon giganteus. The sequence continues at coordinate 224,612 of NZ_JAFBCZ010000007.1, forward strand.
GAAAACGGCTCCAGCTTGGGCAACATCAGCGCCCGATTGCATCTGAACTTCGCCCGTTGCGGCCATCACGTTGCCTTGGGCAATCGAATCTGCTTCGAAGGTAACATTGCCAAACAAACTGACTACATCGCCTTCGACTGAGCCACGGACGATAATCGATCCAGTGACTGAAGTTACATCGCCTTCAACCACGCCATCGATCACGATTGGTTGGCTGATGGTTGCGATGTCGCCACCTTCGGTTGAGCCAGCGCGAACTACCAACGCATCACCATCGGTTCGCAGTGCTTGCGCAAACACAAAGGTTGGTGAGGCAATAATAATCAGGGCTAGAATGATCCAGCCAAATAAGAAAGCTCGTGGATTGCGTTTCATTGTTCTACCTCCACAAGCAGCGCCGGTGAAGGGGTCAACAAACGTCGCCAGATCATCAGTGCTGCACCTGCAAGCACAAGCACCCCAAGGAGCAAGGGGATGCCAATTAATCCAAGGGTTGCCGCCATCGGCTTGCCTGCTAAGGTCAAGGCCATAACCCCACGGCCTGCGCTTGAATCAACCCCGCCAAAGGTGGCGGCAGGCAAAGAACTATCGAACAAGACCCCATAACCGCCCCAGAGGACGATTAATGTGACGAAGCCCAGAACCACACCCCACAGCACACGTTGACGTAAGGCACGGCTACGGGCTTGAGTTGCTGCAAGCGCAGGAGTCGCTGGTAATTTTGCCATTAAGCTGGCGGCAAAATTTGGCGGTGGAATAGCCGATTTGGGAGCGGCTAAGGCGGCGGGCAATTGCCCAAGTTCATCGAGGCACATTGGGCACTCCTGTACATGGCGAGAAATCAGTTGTTGGTCGTCAGGGTCATCTGGTTGCTGAGCGCGTAGCTCGCGAATCGAACGGCATGTCATAGCTCTGCTCCTTGTTTATCCAACGCAGCGGCCACCATGTTGCGAGCACGATGGAGCCGGGTTTTAACCGCACTTTCTGATAGCCCCGTAATATTTTCGATCTCTTGATAGGAGAGATCGTTCCAGTAGCGTAGCACTGCCACCAGCCGATAATGATCGGGCAGAGTGGCTAAGGCACGCTGGACGGCATCGCGCAACTCACCACGCAATGCTGAGCGTTCAGGGCCATCATCGGTACTTGGTAGGGCAAATGCCAAATCATCAAGTGGCACTATCGGTCGCCGTCGCCGTAAGCGATCAATGCAGTAGTTCGATGCGACTGAAAAGAGCCATGTAGAAAATTTGCGGCTTTGATCGAACGTTTCAAGCTTGGTATAGGCCCGGATGAAAATTTCTTGGGCTGCATCTTCGGCCTCATGGCCATCGTGCAACATCCGGTAGGCCAAGTTGAAAATTGGCCCCTGGTACAATTCGACAATCCGTTGAAATGCAATTTGGTCGCCACGAATTGTCGCCCGCACCAGCGTCAATTCTTCACTATTGATCTCTGTCACGCGGTTCTACCTCGCACCACTATACTCGGTACGCGCTGAGCAAGGGTAATGTTTCATTGTCAAGAGGGGATTTTGGGTTCCCATCGGTGTGATGCTCGCTATGGTACCTAAGGATGGCCTAAATGGCAAAAGTGACGCTTACTAGCGGGGTTGACATCCTAAAGCTCTGTGATAGACTCACTCTCGATGAGCGTGCATGGCGTTGCACAGATGGGATGAGCAAGGGATTTCCTCGCCTATAAATCCTAGCTGTTAATTTAAACAAGCTCCTGCCTGCACCACTCAAGGTTTTTATTTGAGTGAGGTGAACTATGCGACGTTGGTCTTTGCGAGTGATTGCCGTTATGGCAATGCTTAGTTGGCTTTTAAGGGGTGTTGCGGCCCAACAACCCCAACCAAACGGCCTGCAACAGCTTAATCCCGAGACTGAAACCGTTTTAACTATGGAATTGAGTTCGCAATTTGGCCGGATCGTCTATGTGAGCGGGATTAAGCCAGGCTATAACAATCAAAGCCTGTATAGTATTAATGCTGATGGAACTGATCGCATCAAGCTTAACCCAGCCTTATCAAGCGAAGATTTACGGCTTGACTACGCGATGAATATTAGTGCTGATGGCAAAAATGTGGTCTATATTGCTCGCCATAGCAACGATAGCCAACGCCAATTGTATACAGTGCCAATTACTGGTGGCACTCCTCGCTTGCTCAGCCTCAATTTGCCTGCAAATAGTCAAATTACCGGGTTTAGCCGCAATCCCCAGTTTGCCACACTCATCTACCATGTAAGCAGCAGAAATGCCCAGAATATGGCAGTCTATTCGGTCTATTCGGTGAATCTTGATGGCAGCAACCATCAAACGCTGTTTGAAAATGTGCATAGTGTCAATGGTGGCTACTTCGCGAGCGATGGTTCAGCTTTCTTAATTGAGATTCAAGCTACCAATGAGGCTGATCGCATCATCTATCGCGTTAATCCGCTAACTGGGGCTAAAGTAGCGCTTGATCAATACGCTCTGAACTCCAGTATCTATCAATATGCTCAAATCAATCAGACGCATATTCTCTACACGACTACCTTTTCAGAAACCGGCCACCCTGCTGGTTTATATGCAGTAGCCCATACTAGTGTTACTCCAACCTTGATTTTTGCCTCAAACGCGATGAATTCTTTTTATCTAGGCGACACAATGGCAGCATTTACTGCTGATCATCGGCTGCATTCAGTGCGCTTGAGTGATGGCCTTGTGACGAATTTGAGCAGCCAATATACTGATCCTGAAGGCCAAGTGCGGAGTTTTCAGATCACGCCCGATGGCCAAAAAGTGATCTATACATATGCTGCGACCTATACAGGCTTTACGGGTTTATGGAGTATTCCAAGCGCAGGTGGAACTGGAATCCGCTTGGATAATCCACACCCAGATTATCCTGTTGATTTGCGATTTTTCATTAGCCCTGATAGCAGTCGAGTGGTGTTTGTCACCAATAACTTATTCAGCGTTCCAGTTGATGGTTCGCAACCAGAAGTTCAAATTAACAATTATAGCTATGGGCGCGTTAACATTCCTTCGATTGAAATTACTCCCGATAGCTCAAAAGTTGTGTATCGGGCTTGGAGTGGCAATAATATGCAACATGCATTGCTTAGCACTCCAATTGATGGATCAGCGCGACCCTTGGCATTGAACGGCCTCGTGCCATTTGTTTCTGGCCATCCAGATTTTGATGCGCTAAGCGGCCCTGTACCGTTTCGAATCAGCGCTGATAGCTCGTTTGTGGTGTTCCGTGGGGGTACAGTAGCCGATGGTTATCGCAATCTGTATGCGACGCGAATTAGCGTTGAGCAAGCCCGAGTTTATCTTCCAATCACATCCAAATAAGTAATTAGCTGTATAGAGTGAATTCCCCACGCTTGGTAACGCAAGCGTGGGGTTTTTTGGTTAATTGAATCTAACAGCCTACGAATAGTATTCTGCTGCAACCTCGCGTATAATGCATAGTGGCTTTTAATCGTGTTCGTTGAAAGGAATCACTCAATGACCAATCCACCACAAGGGCTGGACGAAACCACCCAAGGTGGCCCGCAGCGGCCTGTTGTGCCGCCACAGCGGGTTCAGATTCGCTGTCAAAATTGCCAAACGCCGTTTGTGGTGGCACTTTGGACATACGTTGATGTTGGGGTGCAGCCCGAATTAAAAGGTGCGATGCTTTCTGGTCAATTAAATGTCGCTGTCTGCCCCAATTGTGGCGCTGGCGGCATGTTGGCCTCACCCTTGATTTACCATGATCCTGAAAAGAAATTTTTCTGGACGCTCTTTCCGCAAGAATTAAACTTGCCACCAGAAGAACAAGAACGCTTCGTTGGCGAGGCTTCCAAAGTGGCCATGCAATTGTTGCCACCAGATGCTCCCCGCGGCTATTTGCTCACGCCACGGCGCTTTATGACGATGCAAACGCTGATTGAAACGCTGTTGGAAAGCGAAGGCATTACCAAAGAAGCGATGCAAGCTCAACGCCAACGGGTCGAGTTGCTGAGCCAACTGGCCGAAGCGCTCGAAGCCGATCGGGCCGAGAATTTGCTCGATTCAGCCGAAGGTAAATTGGCCCAAGTGGTGGCCGATAACAAAGCTGCACTTGATGGCGAATTCTTCTTGACGCTCAATTCCTACATCGAAGCAGCCTTGCAACAAGGTCGCGAAGATAGCGCCGAAATGATTGGCGAATTAAGCCAACGAGTGATGCAATTAAGTGGCTTTGATCCGGTTGCCGCAGGCTTACAAGAGCCAGCGGTCGAAGATGTGGTTGCTGCCTTGCGCGATGCAGATGATGCAAACCTCGAAGATGTGATTAGCAATTATCGACCCTTGATTGATGATGAAACCTTCGAAGCGTGGGATGCGCAAATTGCTGCCTTGCCTGAGGCAGAGCAAGCTGCTGCGCAAGCTCGCCGCGAGCATATTTACAGCACCCTCGAACGCATGGATGCTGAAGCGCAAGCTATTTTTGAAAAAGCTAATGGCCTGTTGCGCGATGCCTTGCAAGCCGAAGATCCACGGGCCTTGTTGAGCGAGCGGAATAAAGAGCTAAGCGAAGCCTTCTTTGTTGTGATCGATGCCAACTTGAATGCAGCGATGCGCACCAATCAGCAAATTATTGCCGAGCAATTGATTCTGTTGCGCCAAACCGCTGCCGAAGTGCTGCAAGAGGCCATGACTCCCCAAGAACGCTTGATCAATCAATTGTTGAGTGCTGAAACTGCTGGCGATGCTACCAAGTTGCTGCGCAAAAACATGGCCTTGGTCAACGGCGATTTCGTCAAAGAAGTCAACGAATTGGCCGAACAAATGGAAAAAGCAGGTCGCAAAGAAGTCGTTGATCGCTTGCGCCAAGTCGCCCGCGAATCGGCAAGCCTCCTGTTTTAAGGAATGAAGGATGAGGGATGAAGTATGAATATGATCATCGCTCATCCTTCACATTTCTGCATAAAAGTGGCCTATGTTGGGAGCTTTATGATGCTGTGATGGCGGCTTTCATCCCTCATCCTTCATCCTTCATCCTTCTATGAAAGCTTTGCTTCGTTCGACAATCGTGCGCAGTTTGGCGTTGACCTTGGGTGTTTTTACCCAGCCAGCGCCAGCTCAACCGCAGCGCATTTTGGTGATTAAGCCCGACCATTTGGGCGATGTTTTATTGTTGACCCCCGCCTTACGTGCTTTGCGCCAAAGCCAACCGCAAGCCCATATCAGCGTGTTGGTTGGTTCGTGGGCCAAGCGGCTCTTGGCCGATAACCCCGATCTTGATGCAATTGAAATTTGCGAATTTCCTGGCTTTGTGCGTGGTGCTCAGCCCTCGGCTTTGGCTCCCTATCGCTTGCTCTGGCAGGAAGCTGCTCGTTTGCGCCAAATGAAGTTTGATACAGCCTTGGTTATGCGCGATGACCATTGGTGGGGTGGCTTGTTGGCTGTGGGAGCTGGCTGTGGCCGCCGGATTGGGTTTGCGCATCCCTTGGTTGCACCAAGCTTAACCACGGCCTTGGCTTGGAACCCAAATGCCCATGTAACCCAACAAGCCTTGGATCTGGTTGCTGCACTTGGCTCTGTTGACACGCAAAAGCATAGGTTGCGCTTTGTGCCAAGTGACGAAGAACATGCTTGGGCAGCTGCTTGGCTGGCCCAGCATCAGATTCAAAAACCATTGGTGGCGATTCAGGCGGGCAGCGGTGGCGCGGCGAAATTATGGCCAGCTGAACGCTGGGCGCAGGTTGCTGAACAATTGGCTGATCAGGCGCAAATTGTGTTGACTGGCGGGCCTGCCGATGCTGCTGATGTGGCAGCAATTAGCCAGCAGCTGACGATTCCGCATCTGAATGCAGTTGGGCAGGCCAATTTAGGCCAATTGGCGGCTTTATTTGGGCGCTGCGCTGTGGTGTTGGGAGTTGATAACGGCCCATTGCATTTGGCGGTAAGCCAAGCCACGCTCACGATCCACCTCTTTGGGCCTGGCGATAAGCGGCGTTTTGGGCCTTGGGGCGATCCGCAGCGCCATGTTGTGCTTGATGCAGCAATAGCGTGCTCGCCATGCGGCGTGTTAACCCATTGCCCGCGCCAAACCAAGCCTAGCGAATGTATGACCGCAATTGCGGTGCACCAAGTGGTGCAGCAGGCCAAACGCTTGCTGGCACAGGCTGGAACATCGAGCTAGCTTGCTGCGTACAAGCCCTTGAATAAACTTGTTTTGAGGAACTACATCATGCAACAATGGGAATATCATATTGAACTTGTCGATGTTAGTGGCTTCTGGGGACCCAATGTTGACCCAGCGGCAATTAGTTTGATGCTGAATAAAGCTGGCAAAGATGGCTGGGAATTGGTCAATCTCGTTGATCTCAACCATGGCCAAGGCCAGAGTTCACGACTCCTCGTAACGTTTAAACGTCAGCTCCGCACGGATTAATAATCGGTTTAATGCCTGATTGAGCGCCATGCAGGCTATGCTATAGTAGCCCTATCATGAACGCATTGAAGCAACAGCACGCGCGGCATTGGCCTCGGCATATTCAAACAGTCAGTTGGATCATTCTGATTCAACTGGCTTTGTTTTGCCCGATTGCCTGTATTGCCCATTGCTGGTGGTGGGGCATGCAAAGCCAAACTAGCGCTGCTGCGGATCATGCGACGATGTTGGTTTGCGATTTGCACGCACAGCATAGCGATTCTGCACCGCAGCCAATACCCCCGCTACCTGACGGCTTGGCAGCAGTTTATCCAATGGTGTTGTTGCTGCTTGCGAGCTGGATGCTTGCGCCGCGTGTATGGCGACGCTTGCTGCAAGCGCAGCGCGTTTGGCCAAACTATCATCCACAAATTATCACGCCCCCGCCAAGAATCCTCGTACTTGGTTGATAACTGTATCCCTGCAATGTTAACTTTCTAAAATCCGAAGGATGGGTGCTATGAAATACGCTCATTGGCTTTTGGCCTGTGTGCTGCTTGGGCTTGGTTTGAGTTTAAGCGGTTGTGGCACGGCTAGCTATCAGATTATTCGTCCAATTGAAAACCCAACCGCTGCGCCCGATTTTAGCTTGATTGATCAGCATGGCGCTGAATTTCATTTGGCTGAGCAACGCGGCAAAATTGTGATTCTCTTTTTTGGTTTTACTGCTTGCCCTGATGTTTGCCCCTTGGCTTTGGGGCTTTCATCACAGGCTCGCAAACAGCTTGGCGCTGATGGCGACAAGGTGCAAATTGCCTTTGTGACGGTCGATCCTGAACGCGATAATCCGGCGACGATCGATCGCTACGTTTCGTTGTTTGATTCAACGATTTTGGGCTTAAACGGCGAAACGGCGGCGGTCGAAGCGGTGAAAAAAGAGTATGGTGTGCATGCTCAGCGGCGCGAATTGCCCGACTCGGCCTTGCAATACACCATCGATCATACTGCTGGCTTGTATATTATCGATCAACAAGGGCGCTGGTTTGCCATGGCCAACCACGATGTTGATCCAACTCTTTTAGCGACTGATCTTAAAACGATGTTGAAATACATCGCTGTTGAATAAGTGGAGTAGCTTTCAATGAAACGTTTAATCTTTGCCGTCTTGCTTCTGGTCTTAGCCGCTTGTGGCTCGGAAACAACCCCAACCACTGTGCCAAATACAAGCAATAGTGCAGCGAATACGCTTGGTTCATTAACGATCGAAGGTTCATTTGCGCGGCCTGCTTTTGCTGCGGCAACGCTTATGCAAACTCCAACCATGGAAACTACGCCAATTAGCCCGACGGTGGGCGGTGGCATGGGTGGCGGTGCGATGATGGGCAGCAATAGCGCCGCGTATATGACGATTCGCAATACTGGCGCTGCCGATACCTTGATTGCTGCTTCAACCGATGTTGCTGGCAAAGTCGAGTTGCATACGGTTACTGCTGATGGCGAGGTGATGAAGATGGAGCAAGTCGAGAAGATCGAAGTGCCAGCCAATGGTGAAGCAGTATTAAAACCAGGTGGCTTCCATATTATGTTGCTGGAAATCAAACAGGATCTCAAAGTTGGCGATACGCTTGATCTCACCTTGACCTTTGAAAAGGCTGGCAAGATCACGGTTAAAGTGCCAGTGCAAATGCCAAGTGCTCAATAAGATCAGAGAGCAAAGTACATAGAACATAGACAATGTAGCGAAAACAATAGTTCAAATCCCTCGTCTCGTTGCGTGCTGGACGAGGGATTTTGCTTAGCCTCATTTTAGGCGGCCATTGCTTGATCGTTTGGTGCTTGGCGAACTTGTTCGGCGGCGCTGATCCAGCCTTCGATAGTGCTGGGTTTTTTATCCTTGCGCCCAAGGTAGCGTTGTACGGCGTTCCAATTGTTGCCACCAACGACCGAGGAATAGCGCGCAAAGAAGCGGCGTTCTGCTTCATTGGCATCAACGGGGCGGCCTGTGCGCTCAGGGCTGTTACCAAACGCTTCGTCAAGCGCAAGCTCAGGGTAGAGTGTGCCAAGTTTAGCGGGATAATTTGCGCCCAATTTGAGGTGCAATGGCCGTGGTGGCTTGATGATTGGCCGCATCTGGCGTTGCTCGCCATCGCGCTCAACCAGAATAATTGCATCGGCCTCGTAGGTAATGTGCTCGTCGGCCAGCACGCGCAAGCCCACATCGGTATGGTTGCGATCTTCGCTTTGTTCGCTATATTGTTTGGCCAAGTGGCCGATGATAATCACATGGAAACCATGTTGTTTTAGCTCGGTCAGGCCAGTATAAATCGCTTGTAGGTTGCGATTGAAAGAGGCATATTCATCAAACTCAATTTGGGTTTTGCGATCGGTTTCTGCGCCAGCCCGTTGCTGAGCATGAGCGCGCATCGCTTGCAGCACTTTGGAAACTGAGTCGAGCACAACGGTATCGCCAGCCTTGCCAATGCGCAAAATCTCTTGCATGGCGGCCAAAATTTGTTGGAGTGAAAGCGTTTGAACCGCTTGGATCGATTTATGCACGCCTGGCTTGCCCAAAAGATTCTTGGCAGCGCCCTCGGTATCCAAAATCCAGACCGTGCCGCTGCGGCGAGTGCTGGCGGCTAAATGCGATTTCCCTGCGCCAGATTGGCCGGTTAATATAAATAAACTGCCTGTTTCAAGTTGTTCGAGCGACTGAAACATTGTGCTATTCCTTTCGTGAACTCGGTTACCCATAGCCATTGCTGGCCCGTATCCAATCAATATACATAAAAAATATAGAACAAATGTTTCAATGTGTCAAGCAGCAAAAAGCCACAGGTTTTCGGCCTGTGGCTAAATCGGTTGTTTTTAATCGGCTAGTTATGGTTGAATATCGCCGCCTTCGATGCGTTTTTTGGCTTCGCGGCGGTTGCGACGGCCTTCGCGGCGCTCGGTAGCTGCTGGTTTCTCAAGCAGCTTCTCCTCTTGCTCGACTAAATCTGCTTGAGGATTCGGCGAATCGACCAGCTTGCCATGCAGATATGATAGGATGATCCTTGCTACCGCCGCCATTGGAATTGATAAGAGGAGGCCCAAGCCGCCAGCTACCGCTCCCCCTGCCAGAATTGCAAAGATCACAAAGACTGGGTGCACATTGACGATGTGGCCGACCAAGTTGGGAATGATAAAGTGATCTTCGAATTGGCGCAGGGCAAAGTAGGTAATGACAATGACCAAGGCTAGCAACCATGGCTCCCAGCCAAATGGGGTTGTGCCTTGGAACAAACCAACCAAGGCCGCGATTGCGGTGGCCAAGTATGGCCCGATGATTGGAATAATTTCCAACACCCCAGTTGCAATTGCGATGATCAAGGCATATTTGACTTGCAAAATCGAGAGCGCAATATAGCTGAGCACCGACATAATGATGATCAGCAAAAACTGACCGCGAATGTAGGCCGAGAGCACGCGATCGATTGAGCTAACCAATTGGCGAATTTCATCGCGATGGCGTTCGGGAATCAAGCGATAGAAATTGTTGGGAATGGTTTCTGCTTGCAGGAGCAAATAGAACGTGACCACAAAATAGACCAAGGTTAAAATAAAACCTTCGGCAATGCCAAACAAAAACTTGGGTGCAGCACTTGGCAAATCTTTGGCAAAAGCAGCGATTGCGCCAGAGATTTCACGTTCAGCCTCGCGCAAATTAATAATTTCGACCCCACGAATCGTAAATGATTCATGTTTCTCGACATAATTACTTGCATCCTCAAGCCATTCGGGAATGGCCTTGGCGAGATCGTTAATTTGGGTTGTAATGATCGGGACGACATTACTCACCAACAACGTTAGCAGCGTAGACCCGATGATATAGAGCACAATCACCCACCAAAAACGTGGGGTTTTGGTCCGCCGTTGCATCCATGTAACAACTGGGTTAAAAATATAGGCTGTGATGATTGCCCAGATGAAGGGAATCATAATATGCCAGGCTTGGTTGACCAAGTACAGGCTAATAATAACAATCGAAAGGACTGTTACAAACTTTGCGCGCGGCGAAAAACGAATCGGGCTAGTAGGCTGAACGTGCATAAAATCTCCTCCACATGGCCATAGCGTTATTGTTGACGCGAGCGACCAAGGGGAATATCGGCCTTGAGGTGGTCGGTAGCTTCGCCACGGGTCAAGGTTACTTCAATGGCCTCTGGGTTGGTTACTTCAACGTAACGCTCGATTACTGCAATGATCTCACGTTTCATCTCATCCATATCGTGGGGCGAGAGATGAACCCGATCATGGACTAAAACCGTCAACAAACGCTCTTTGGCAACCGACGAACTGGTCGGTTGCTTGCGACCAAAAAGATTATCTAAAAAACCCATAGATCCGCTCCATGTGGAAGATAAGGTTGGCTAGGTAGCGCCATTTTAGCGGCGTGTCCGAAACATATTGACCAATTGGGCCCATAAGCCTTGTTTTTCATCGAGCACAAGGAAGGGAATATCGTGGCCAAGTAAACGATTGGCGATATTATTATAGGCTTTTCCGGCCATTGAGTCGCGATCTAGCACCGCTACCTCGCCACGGTTGGTCGAGATCACAATGCTCTCGTCGTCGGGCACAATCCCAACCAAGTCGATTGCCAAAATTTCTACCACATCGGGCGTATCCATCATGTCGCCGCGAGCAACCATGCGCGCCTTGATCCGATTGATAATGAGCTTTGGATTGCTTTTTTCATACGCTTCGACCAAGCCGACAATCCGGTCGGCATCGCGGACGGCTGACATTTCAGGAGTTGTGACGATCAAAATGTGGTCTGCGGGTGCAATGGCATTTTTAAAGCCGCCCTCAATGCCTGCTGGCGAATCGATCAGGATAAAATCGAATTCGCGGCGTAGCTCGTTGCAGAGGGCAATCATATCATCAGGCGTTACCGCATCTTTATCGCGGGTTTGGGCTGCTGGCAACAAGAATAAATTATCAGGAAAGCGCTTGTCTTTAATCAGCGCTTGGCGTGTCCGACAGCGGCCTTCGACCACATCGACCAAATCGTAGACGATGCGATTTTCGAGGCCCATTACAACATCGAGATTCCGCAAGCCAATATCTGCATCGATAGCAACAACGCGTTGGCCTTGCATGGCTAACGAGGTCGCGAGATTAGCGGTGGTGGTGGTTTTGCCAACCCCCCCTTTACCAGAGGTGATTGTAATTACTTGTGCCATACATGATCCTCAAAGGCCCACTAGCGGCGTGGGGCATCCCATGGTACTACTACAATGTTGTCGCCATCAAGGCTGGCTTGTTCAGGGCCAGTTGGGCGATGATTATCGGGTGTGCGGGCAAGGTTCTCGGCAATCCGCAAGAGGGTTGGGCTCAATTCGAGCGCACAGACAATCGCTTGTTGATTGCCGCCAACTCCTGCATGGACGGAGCCGCGTAAGCGCCCCCAAATGATGATGCTGCCGTGCGCGCTAATTTCGGCCCCAGCATTGACATCGCCGACCACAACAACATGGCCTTGATGCTTAATTGCTTGGCCAGAACGCACGGTGCGCCATAAAAACAAGCCTTCGCCTTGCACGACGGGTGGAGGAGTAGACCGTAGGCTATCGGGGTGGCGGGTTTCCACGCCAGCTTGCCGACCAGTAGTTCGATTGGTTGGTGCGATGGTGATTAATGCAGCTGGCTCAATATCATGTTCGGCCATGATTGCCAAGATTGCCTGTAGCTCTACATCGGTGATCGACCGTTCGCCAACATCGATCATTAATTTTGCGCCATGATAAAACGATGATCCTTGGGCTAGCTGCTTGCGCAGGGCTGCAAGGACTTCTTCCCACGCTGCGGTGGGGTGTAAAATCAAGCGCAGCCCGTCACGGCTGCCTTTTAACGTGATGCGCTCTTCCATATCGCGCATTATACCGTCTCCGTCAAGAAAACGAAAATAAGAGCAAAGAGCAAAGAACATAGAGCATAGTAGCCGTAATTGATGCCTACTTTGGCAAAAACCACAAGCATAGTGCTTGCATATGTTCTATGTGTACTGATACATTGGATTGACACCCATGTTCCCTCACCCCCCAGCCCCCTCTCCCACTGAACGCGGGCGAGGGGGAGCCGCCGTTTTGAATGAAGAATTGCGGTAAAACCAGGGTGTTAAAGCCCCTCGCCCGCCACGTAGGAGAGGGGTTGGGGTGAGGGGATCAAGTCGTGGTTAACCCAATGTATCAGTACTTCTATGTTCTATGCTCTATGTTCTATGTTCTACTGAAGCCCCATGACTAAACCTGCATACTTTTCGGTCAAGACGTGCGCTTGATCTTCGTTGACTCCCTCGGCAATTACGTGAATAAACGGGCCATCAGGGTCGGGCAGAATCAGCACCCATTCTGGCCCAAGCTCAATCTTGATGCCGTCGATATTTTCTTGCGAGCGTTCAGCATATTGTTCGTTGAGAATCCGCATAACTTTGCCTTTGGATTCCCAGCGACATGGTACTTTGTGGTTGGCCATGGCCGAGCGCGGCAACGAGCGCCGAATTTCCGAGAGCGGAATATTGGCCCGCGCCAACAATTCCATCAATTTTACGATGGCAAACAGGCCGTCGGCCACCGGAAAGAACGATGGGAAAATCAGGCTGCCAGCACCATCGCCCAACACACATAATTCGTTGCATTTGGCTGCTTGCTGCATCAGCGCGCCCAAGGCAGTTTTGGTGCGCTGAATCCGCCCGCCGTAGCGCTCGGCCAATTTATCGAAGAGGCGCGGTGCAGTAACTGGCACGGCCACCGTACCGCCACTGTTGGCTTCCATGGTGAGTGCGGTCACGGCAGCCAGCAACTCAATATCGCTCAAGCGATGGCCGGTATCATCAACAACATACATTCGTTCGCCGCCAGAATCGAGCCGCACGCCAATATCGGCGTTCATCACTGGCACAATTGCTGCGAGCCGTTGCATGCCAGCATTGAATTGATCAGCGGTTTGGAACAAGCGATCTTCATCGATTTGGGCATTCAGCTCAACTAAATCAACATTCAAGCGTCGCATAATCGCGCCAAGAATTTGGGCCGCATTCGACGAAGCATAATCGATCACAATGCTCCATGGTTGCTCTAGCTCTGGCAAAATCTTGGGGTCGAGCGATTCCATAAATTTATCGATATAGACCGAGTTGTAATCGCTGTTTTCAGTGATCCTGCCAATTTCATCGAGATAAACGCGGCGATAATCTTCGCGGAAGTAGGTATTTTCGATCTTGCGTTCCATATCGCTGCCAAGATCCAGCCCACGATGATCGAAGAATTTAATATCAACAACCCGATTATCGAATGGCGAAAGCCGCACATGCATGCCGCCAGCTGCTTTCAGGGCATAGGTCAAATAGCGTGCGGTTGGAATTGGCACCGAATGCAAATCAAGCACATCGATACCCGCCGATGGAATGCCAGCAATCAAGCCGCGTTTGAGCATGCGCGGCGTATAATGCGCATCGCGATTCATTGTAACCATGGTATTTTTGGGCAAAATTGCGCCATAGGCAGCGCCTAATTTCGCGCAAAATTCTGGCGTAAGGTCGATATTGACCAAGCCGGTAATGCCGTAGCGCCCAAATAAAACCCGCCGCCCTTGCGCGCCCCAAATAATTGAAGCACTGACGGTCGCACCTTCTTCGACTTCTTTTGAGGGCCAAATTTTGACGTTTGGCTGAATGACTGCGCCAGCGTTGATAATCGTGCTATCGGCGACGACCACACCCTCGAAGAGCAACGAGCGACTTTTGATGTTGCACTGCTTGCAGACAATCGCCCCACGCAGCTCGGCCCGCTCGCCAACATACGAGTTGCGCCACATCACCGAGCGATCGATTGTCGCTCGCGAATCAATAATTGTGTAATCGCGGATGACCGATGGGCCGAAGACCATCGCCCCGCCTTTGATTTTGACCCCATGGCCAAAAAAGACTGGGCCATGAATTTGGGCATCGGGAGCAATTTCAACTTCGCCTTCGATCCAAACATTATCGCCGCGATCATGGCCTAGGCGCGGCAAATTAACCATGCCCATCAAATAATCCGAGCAAGCTCGCATATAGGCATCGATCGTGCCGACATCAGTCCAATAGCCCTCAGCAATATAGCCATAGAGCAATTCGCCGCGGCGCAACAAGGCTGGAAACAAATCTTTGGAGAAATCGAAGGCATCGCCCAGCGGAATATCATCGAGCACACTGGGATCGATCACATAAATGCCAGTGTTGACGGTATCCGAAAAGACCTCGCCCCAGCTGGGTTTTTCGAGGAATTGGCGGATTCGGCCTGCATCATCGGTGATCACAACCCCATATTCAAGCGGGTTGGGCACGCGGGTCAGGGTAATTGTGGCTTTGGCATTCGAGCGTTTATGGGCCTCGATCAACGCTGTCAGGTCGAAATCGGTCAAGGCATCGCCAGAAATCACGATGATAGGCTCGCTATCATCATCGATCAGGCGCGAGGCATATTTGACGGCTCCTGCTGTGCCAAGTGGCACTTCCTCGACCGAATACGAAATATCAACATCAAACGCCGAGCCATCGCCATAAAAATCTTGAATAATATTGGCCAGATACTGGACAGTAATAATAATATCGGTAATGCCGTGGCGTTTTAGCAGCTCAATAATATGCCCCATCACTGGTCGATCAACCAGGGGAACCATTGGTTTTGGCCGACTAATCGTGAGTGGACGGAGCCGAGAGCCTTCACCCCCAGCCATTAAAACTGCTTTCATGGTCTGCAACCCTCGCAGTGTCAACAATGCAGCACTCAGCGCGGTGGCCAGCACGGGCATTCGAGGGCCGCGCCGTTGTTCAGTATACCAGAAGAACCTGGCAGAATTGGAGTGCTTTGGGGCATCGCTGCACGGATGTGTAGCTGTGGTCAATGCTGATCAACTTAGGCTGATCAGTCGGCTTTTGGTTTGCATAAGTTGTGCCAGTAGTTGCACCCTAAAAAAGAGCTAGGAATCCCTAGCAGTGAAGTTTGGCAATTAACGCGATCCAGTATGGCTGGATCGCGTATACTTTGGGTAATCCTAAAACTTCTTAATAAACGTCGCCAAGTTGCACAAACTCTAGCCGATTACCAAACGGGTCGGCAGCGTAAAAGCGCCGCACATGGGGCAAGCTGCTATCTTCAACAATTGTAATTCCGGCGGCCTGCAACTCAGCACGGGCTTGCGCAAGGTCGGCGACCCGAAAAGCTGGATGGGCTTTGCGCGCTGGCCGAAAATCGGCTTCGACTCCGAGGTGGAGTTCGATGTTGGAGCCACGAAACCAGCAGCCGCCGCGGGCTTGCAACGGCGCTGGCTTGGCAACTTCGTCAAGGCCAAGGATTGTGCTATAAAACCAACGCGCTTGGGCTTCTTGCTCGGCCGGCATTGCCAGTTGGATGTGGTCAAGTGCGATAAGTTGCATAACCGCTCCACTACAGAATGATTCTTTTGCTATGATACAGTGGATACAGCAAGAATCAATCTAGAAATAGCCTAGGACGTGCATAGATGTGCTCTATAGCTCGGTATATCCTATTGAACATAGGTAACGAATTGGCACAACCTAGCCTCTCAACGCTTGAGCACAATGGCGCTGTGCTGCTTAATGGTTGGTGGGGTAGCATCGTACCAAACATCTTGAGGAAACTGCTATGAGTTTTTATCCGACCTATGTTGAACGCCCACGTTTACTTCGCTTGACCCAACATGAGCCACGGGTAATTTTAATCATTGGCTTGCCGAGTAGTGGCAAGTCGACCGTATTAGAGGCACTTAAGCATTCCATCAATGCCCCCTATGCTATGCTTCGGCTTGCGTCAGCGCCCAACGATTCCCAGGCAATGCTGCAAGCAATTGGCCAGCAACTGGGCTTAGCCAGCGAGCAGCAGCTTGAGCAACTTTTAGCTATCCGCCAGCCAACCTGGATTTTGATCGACGACCTTGACCAGCTTTTGGATGCTTGGGGCGCGTTTTTGCCTGAGTATGCATGGCTGACCGACTTGTTGGAAAATCCGGCACTGCATGTCGTCGCCACATCGCTGGCAATTCCCCAACACCCCATGATCCAACAATGGATCATTCGGCAGCAACTGCTGGTGATTGGCATGAAAGAGCTGGCATTCAGCAGCGCTGAATTAATCGAATTGGCCCAAAAACGCCAACTCAGCCTCAATCAAGCCCAAGCTGATCAGCTGATTGGCTTAACTGAGGGTTGGGTTGCGCCCTGTATTTTTGCGCTCAATCGCTCGGGCACGCTTCAGCCTGCGTCGCTTGAATGGGTGATGCAAGATGTGATGGGGCGGCTGCCAGCGCAATTGCGCAATCTGCTCGAAGCATGGCTTTGGCTCGCCAGCGATTCACTGGAGTTGCTGCAACGTTTGTTGCCCAACGACGATTTAGCGCGTTTATTGCTGAGCTGGGAAGCGGCGGGCTTGGTGTTTGAAGCCAACCTGCGTTTGCAACCCTTGGCTGAGCTTGGTTTGCGCAAGCGCTCGCATGCTTCGGCTGGCTATTTGACCCCGTTATTTGAACAGGCTGGTGAATGGTATCTTTCGCAGCAGCAATTACTGCCATTTGTGCACCAGATGCACCGCTTGCAACGCTGGGATGTGATCAACCATACGCTGATCCAACAATTGCCGTTGATTAACAACCAGCGCTTTTTTGGCGAGCTGGTGAGTGCGTTGCAAGCGGTTCCTGTGCAGCAACTTGCGCCAAAAGTTGGCTGGTTGCTGGTGCGGAGTTACCACCTTGGCGAGCGCAACGCCGAAAAAGCCTTGATCTTGGTCAATCAGCTTTTGGGTATTCATCAACAGCCAGATGATCAACGCATGTTGCGCTTGCTCAAGGCCGATATGTTGCGGGCGCAAGGGGCGATTCGTGAAGCTGATAGCTTAATTCAGCCCTATCTGAACGATCCTGATTTGGCTCCCGACGACCAAGCGCGGGTTTTGCGCACCCATGCAATTTATTTGGCCTCGTTGGGCCAAGATGATGCAGCAATTGACAACTTTGAGCGGGCCTACCACTATATTGAAGGATCGGGCATCAACCGTTTGCTAGGCTTAATTTTGGGCGATTATGCCAATGCTGCGGCCCGCGCCGGACGCTATTCATTGGCTGATCGGCTTTTGCGCCAAGCAACCTCATTATGGGATGCAATGGCTGCGCCAGCAGGTTTATCGCAAACGCTCAATTTGCGGGCGCTGGTGGCACTGCATCAAGGCCAAATTACGGATGCAGCGCGCTATGCCCAACAAGCCTATGACAACGGCATGATCGCTGATCAACGGGCGGCAAATGGCGCAATGGTCACGCTTGGCGATGTGGCGCTGGCTGAGCGCAATTGGACGAGTGCGATTGGTCACTATCGCTTGGCGCGTGAGCAATTACGCAATAGCAATATGGTCGATTATCATATTTTGACCTATGCCTTGGCCTTAGAATCACAAGCAACTCGTCATGGCCATAGTTCGCGGGATCAATTGCAGCGCTTGTTGCTTGAAATCGATACCACGACTGCCCAAAATCCGCTTGATCAGGCATGGTTGGCGGTGGCGCGCAGTGCGGCCAACTTAAGCCTCAAAATCGATGGCACAATTCCGCTGTTGCAACGGGCCTTGGCAGGGCTGGATAACGAAGGATCATTAGCCAAAGGCTTGCTCTATCTGTTATTGAGTGAAGCATTTTGGCAGCGCCACGAACTTGGCGAGGCTCGTCAGGCTTGGAAATCGCTTGATGAATTGATTATTGAGGGTCGCAGCGGCCTGCCAATTTTGCTTTCGGCACTTACCAGCCATTTGCCAGAGTTGGTGCACGAAGCCTATACCGAATGGAATTCGCCTTTTGCGGCGCGGGTGTTGCACGATAATTTGCCTGCAGCGCAAGCCCCAACCTTGGTGGTGCGTTTGATGGGCCAGTTGCGGGTAGAAATTGATGGCAAACTGCAACGCATCCCACGCCAAGGGATTTTGCTGATTGCTTTATTGTTGTTGAACCCCAGCGGCATGACTTCTGAGGAATTGCGCGAAAATCTGTGGGGGATTGATGGCAAGGCTGCTGGCTGGCGCAAAATGCTGGAGCGCACTCGCAAAGTTATTCCTGAATGTGTGGTCTACGATGGTTCGATCTATCGCTTGGGAATTCCCTTGGCGCTGATTGATGCCGACATCTTAGTCATTAAAAATACCCACTTACAAGGCTCAGAGGCAACGCTCGAGCGCTTACAACTTGCTGCCGATTATGCCAGTCAAGGGTTTTTGCCCGGCTGTGATGCACCGTGGATCGAACATGAGCGCCAAGTTTTGATCAAGCGTGGCGCGGAGTTATGGGTGGCAACCGGTATTCAAGCCTACGACCAAGAATTGTTTGATCGTGCTCAACAGGCTTTCGATCGGGCGCTTCAACTTGAACCTCTCAATGAACGGGCGGTTGCCTTGGCCATGAACTTGGCAATTAAGCAAGGTCGGCGTACTGATGCGCTGAAACTCTATGCCGATTATCGCAAAGAATTAGATGATCAATATGGCATTGATCCCTCGGCTGAGTTGCAAGCCTTACAAAAACGCGCTTTGGACTAAGGAGTTAATGTTGGCGAAATCGGCTCGGTCGGGCTAATTGGCTCGGTCGGGCTGATTGGCTCGGTCACGGTTGGCGTGCTGACTGGCGTTGCTTCTGGTGCACTTGGCTCGGTTGGATTGATCGGGTTGGTTGGGCTAGCTGGCTCGTTGGTTGGAATGCTAATCGTGCTCAGCGTGACCTGAATCACGCTCAGCGGTTTGGCCAAACTTACGCCGCTTGGGAGATTGAGGCTTGGTTGAATGCTATAGCTGCCAGCAGTCCGCCCAGCCAGATCAAGCACTAAGGCCAAATCGGTGAGGTTTTGTAAATTTTGGGCATTGCCCCGCAACGTTACCTCAAGTTGGCGTGGTTGGTAACTTAATTCTAAGCCACCAGCCAGATTGCGCGGCACTAACGGCAGCGTCAACACAATTTCGGTATTAATTGGCACGAAGCGCACCGTCGCAATGGTGCTATCGGCGGCTTGGGCATCGCGCGGTGTAACCCCAATTGGAAAGCGCAATTTGATGGTTGCGGTGTAACTTTGGGTTGCATTTGGCAGGTTAAGCGGTTGGGTTTCGACAAATTCGACCTCAGTTAAGCGCTGAGCACTGCCAATTAATGTGACGAAAGCTGGCTCAAGCACCACATCGGCGCGATAGCCTGCTGGTGGCCCATTCAGCGTTGTATAGATAATTGGCACCCGTTTGATGCCGCTGCTCGATAAAATCCGCACTTCAATATCTGCAAGTTCAGGGCTAACCGTCACGCCTTCAACATCGCGCCCAGCAATATCCACCGCCGTAATATTGCGCCGCGTGCGCAAATTGCTGGTTTGCGATGAAAGATCAAGCGTAATTTCGCCACCAACGACCTTATTCACTTGGCTGGCTGGCCCAGTAATGGTGACTTGCTTGATCATCTCGCCATTGACGCTGGCAATGGGCAAACTGGCCTCGTAGCTGGTTGGCGGCTGGCCCTCGGTGGTAATCGTGAGCGGCAGCGAGGCAGTAATAATTTGCTCGATTTGCACCAATACCGTCGCCGGCTGAAAGCTTTGGAAATCGAGATCGGAGCGGCTGGGAATGCTGCGCGCTTGGACGGCAACTTCATGCGAGCCAGGCTCTAGGCCTGCAACATTAATAAAGGGCTGCACATTTTGCTTGGTAATGCGGGTAATCGTATCTTGCGGCCCTGAAACACTCAAATTGACCACAGCATCGGGCACAGGAACTGGCCTGCCTTCGCCATCGACCAAGGTTAAGGCGCTGCTCAGGCCCTCGGCGCGAATTGGCAAATTGGTAAATGGCGTAACCTGTTGCGGATTCTCGGTGAAACTCACGAAAACCCAAATAATGCTGGCCAACACTGCGGCCACGAAGGCGCGTAATGGACTGCCTGCAAGCTTATTCATGCCTCTTCCTCCTCGCTTAGTTCGACGCGCAATAAGCCAGCTAGCAGTTTGCGTAAGCGGCCTTCGGTTAAATGGCGCACCATACGGCCATCGTGGGTAATCGAAATGCTGCCGGTCTCTTCTGAAACGATCACCGAAATGGCATCGGATTGTTCGCTGATGCCCAAGGCGGCGCGGTGGCGCGTGCCATAGCGGGTGCTACCAACCACATTTTCGCTTAGCGGCAACACACAGTTGGCGGCCAAAATTCGGTTGCGACGAAAGAGCACCGCCATATCGTGGAGCGGCGCGTTGGGAAAGAAAATATTGACCAGCAAGGGCACCGAAATCCGCGAATCGACGATCACGCCCCGGTCGGCGTATTCTTGCAAGCCCGTGTCGCGCTCAATCACCATCAATGCGCCAATGCCCTGTTGGGATAATTGCTTGGCTGCACGCGAAATCGTGTTGATCATCTCCTCGACTTCGGAGCGATTGGTGCTGCCAAAGCGATTAAACCATTCGCCAGTGCGGCCTAATGATTCTAAAGCGCGGCGTAATTCAGGTTGGAATAAAATTGGAATTGCCACAAAAAGAGCGGGGCTGAGGGCTTCGCGAATAATCCAACGCAAGGTGGTGAGCGGTAAAGTCGAGCCTGCAAGCAGGGCAACCACCACCAAAATGCCAACCCCGCGCAACAATTGCACCGCCCGTGTGCCTCGAATCACCCCGAGCAGCCAAAAAATCAAGGCAGCAACAAGCAGAATATCGAGTACAGCTAAGAAAGAAACACGTTCCCAAATCTGCTGGAAGCTTGGCACGATCATACCCTCGAAACTGCCAGCCTCCCACTCGTGCTGGACATCGCGCCTGTACCTTACACCGATCAGGCTATCTATGCAAGTTTTAATCTTCGTTGCATAAGGCTTCAGCAACCCGCTTAACCAAGGCCCTAGCTGGCTCGCTGCTTGACGAAATAACGCGAGATTCGGTACTATCTGCAAGGAGCACACTATGCCCGCTGTCGCCCTTTTTCGTCAGGATCAGCTCGAAACTGCTTACGCTGGGTTGTTGCTTAGCCCAAACAGGCCGCGCCCATACTATCGCTTGCTTGCGCAACGCTTGCGCGAGTTGCCGCCCGATGCGTTAGCTCATAATCGATTGCCTAATCCAATTAAAGTCCTGTACAGCATTCGAAGCCTATTGTAATGTATACACTGCTGATATTCGGCCAGAACGAATTGCTGAGTTCTTGTTGTTGAATGCCGAATCACTGCGATCGCTGAGATGATGGCTGATGGACTGAGCGGCTATTTGGCGAGCATTCAACAACAATGCCAACAAATTCATGCCAACGTCTATCAGACCTTTATTCGTTATTCGGTTGAGACAGCATTGGTATAAGGATGATCATGACAGCAGCACAACAGCGCATGCTGGCGGCACTCAAAGGCTTATCGGTTGGTGAAGCCTATGGCCAGCAACTTTGGCAACAGGTGCAAACCGGCCTTGCCGTCGCCGAGCAACCAAGCCTTTTGCCAGCACCATGGCTGTGGACAGATGCAACCCTGATGGCTTGTTCGTTGGTTGATCACTTGTGGCATTATGGCACAGTGCATAGCGCGGCCTTGGCTGCCGATTTTGCCCTGCGCTACACGCCAATTCGCGATTATGGCACCGCCATGCACAATCTTTTGGCCAAACCGCGCGATGGTGCGGCGGTAATGAGCGATGCCCAAAATTTGTTTGATGGCCAAGGCTCGTTTGGCGTAGGCGCGGCGATGCGGGCGGCTCCGTTGGGCCTGTTTTTTGCCGAAGCGCCGCTTAGCCAAGTTGCCCAACAAGCGCAACTTTCGGCCCTGACCACCCACACCAATCCAGAAGCAGTGGCGGGCGCGGTGGCGGTGGCAGTGGCTGGGGCAATTCTTTGGCGCGAGCGTGATCAACCGTTGCGCCAGCCCTCGGCAATCTTAAATGAAATTGTGCAGTATCTGCCAAGCAGCAGCCTTGAGCATCGCGTGGCTTTAGCTGCCGCCATGAACGATCGCCAAATGTGGCATCATATTGCCTTGCGTTTGAGTAATGGCTACCAACATAGCGCCCAAGCAATTGTGCCATGGTGTTTGTGGTGTGCTGTGCATTATCGTGATGATTATGCGGCGGCGATCGAGCAAGTGTGTGCTGCTGGCGGCAACTTTACCTCAATGGCGGCAATTGTTGGCGGGCTTTTGGCCGGAACTTTAGGCCGCGATTGTATTCCGCCGCCTTGGTTGCGCGCCCGCGAACCTTTGCCTCACTGGTTTTTGGCCAGCCTTGGGATTGAAACCGATTGATTGCTTGAATGGTGGCAGTTGCTACACACTCCACCATTCGCCACGTTCCTCGCTTTCGCCGCAAATCAACAAATGCAGCAGCAATCCATTTAATTCAAAAAAAGCATGGGTGATTTTTGCCCATGCTTTTGCTTTAATTTGGCAGTTTGTACGTAACTTTTGTATTCTCGACCTGAATAATTCCACGATTTTTTAGCTGGTTAATCAGCGCTGCTAGTTCTGGCTCGGATAGCTTATTGGCAAAGATTGTCTTGATTGTGTTACTCAGCGTTTTAATCGTTCGCGGCTTGGTATGGTTATCAGCTTGAAGGTATTTAATAATCACCTCAATCTTTTTCGGCGCGGCTGTTGGCTGAGCTTGCTTCTGTTTTGGCGGGTTTAGCGCTGGGGATGCTTTTACAGTCGGAATGTCGCTAAGCTCAATCTGTTTCGGCGAGGTTGGCGTTGGGGATGCCTGCTGTTTCGGTGGGGTTGGCTCTTGAGCTACTTTTACGGTGGCAATCTCGCTAACAGCTCGAACCCGCTTGGCTATAATCTTTTTCGTTTTGAGGTGCTGAATCAAAGGGTCGAAGCCAGTATCTTTAGAAACAATATGAAAATAGGCGTTCGGCTCTTGAGCAGCTAATTGACCAATATAAAAGGCAATATGAAAATCAAGCGCATTGTTGCCGTTGCTCGATATTTTTACGTAGCTGGCACGTTCGCCGAGCTGCTGTAACGCCACCGCAATTTCAATCGGCACTTTTGTCTGATTCGCGCCCACGAAGATCAGCAGTCTAACATGCTCGAGATTAAGCATTTCGATCGTGGCTGGTTGCACATTTTCGTAGTCGATCAGCACGAAATTGGTTCTCAAATATGCCCCCTTAGATGATCAGCAACGCTCCATGCCACGCTTGTTGCTCATTCACGTTGAAACTAGCTGCATCCTCATGATAATCGATTTGAGGCATTTAACCAATGGGTTTGGCTAATTCTTCAGCAAATGCCCAGGCTGGCAAGGGTTCTCTGGCTGCGCGCCACGCGCTAGGGATGCCCTCAAGGCCCACATAACTGGCCACGATTCCCCCAACGATTGCGCAAGTTGTATCGCAATCGCCCAAGCCTTCCAACGTCAGCCAAATTGCTTGCTCAAAATTGCTTAGGCGTTGGGCGGCACACCACAAAGCAAATGGCACGGTATCTTGGGCCGAAATTTTGCTGCCATTGCCCAAATGTGTGGCAACTGTGGCAATTGGCATAGTCGAATCAAGTTGAATTGCCATGACCAAGCCCTCGGCTACTTGGCTTGCTGGAACCCATGGCTGAATCAATTGTAAAAATCTGTTTGGGCTTGGTAGCGTGGTTTGGCGCGCTTGCCATGCCAACGCCGCTGCAATCGCCACCGCAATCGCTCCGGCAATTGCTTCAGGATGTGCATGAGTAATTTCGGCTGAAGCGGCTGCTTGCTGGACAACGCTTGACAGATCAGCCGCCCAAAATGCGCCAATTGGCGCAACTCGCATTGCCCCGCCATTGCCAAACGAGCCTTGGCCTTGATGCAAACTTAGGGCTTCCTCGCGCCAATTTTTGCCGCGCTGAATACGCCCCAAAATCGCTCTGGTAGCTGGGCCATAGCCGCGCGAACGTTCATAGTGCAGGGCAAAACTTTGGGCCAACAAATCTTGATCGATGGTTGCGGTTTGGCGTAGCACCGAAAAAACCGAAGCCGCCATTTGGCTGTCATCAGTCCAATGCCATGGGCTTTGGGGCACTTGGCGCAAATGCACGCGTGCAGGCACTTTCGTATGGGCAAATTCAAAAAAACCACCCAATGCATCGCCTACCGATAAACCTTCGAGCGCAATTTGAGCACGATTTAGGGCGCTATCAGAGTTCATTCAATCAACCTCAACTCGCTGATGCGTTTTATTTTAACCCAGGTATGGCAAATGAAAAGCATCAGTTTGGGCTGTTTTAGCTGTGACTGCGAATGTCACAGGCGCTTGCTATGCTAGGCTTGCGCTTGAATTAAGAGTTGATACAGTATTAAGCGAGTGTTTCATAGCGCAAAGGAGGCTTGATGATTCCATCATCGCTTAACTCACCCCAAGTTTTCCAAAAATCCGCGAAGCGCGATGTCAAGGAAGTGCCGTTTGTCGAGCTAGCCGATGGTCGGTTGCAAGGCGTTATTTCCAGCGGCTCGGATATTCAGCGGGTCTATGTGGCCTACTTCGAGGCTCGCAGCCTCAACTTCTACTGTAGCACCAACAACAATCGCCCGTGTGGTGGCTTGCGGGGCAGCCCATGCAACCATCTGATCAATTTGCTTGGCGAGGGCATCAAGCAATTTGGCATCCCTGGCATTTTGAAATATCTGCAATCTGCCCACGACCCAACTACCATCACCACGATTGGCGATTTTCTCAAGATCGCTGGCCATATAACCCACCAAGCGCATGGCGCAATTTTCAGCCGCTTTCTTGGCTCGCTCCAGTTGCTTGAACTTCCGCTCAGTGCATTGCCATTGCCAGAGATGGATTGGTTTGCAGGGGGCGTGTGATGCTTGCAGCGGAATTTCATGCCAGCAATGAATTAATTCAAGCCATCGATCAGCTGTTGCTGACGGGCTTTACCAATCTTAATCATAGCCATCAAACCAGCTTACAACGGCTGGCTCAAGTTTATCAGGGCACGCCGCTCGAAGCAGCAATGCTCAGCAGCGTAACTGATCTGAGCAATGGCGTGTTGCAACCAGCCGCGTTTAGGCTGCTTGCGGTTGCGCGGGCGGCGCTCCAAACCGCCCAATACGATCAACTTTCCCAGCAACTGCGGGCGCAACTTGGCCGCCCAAATCTTGATCAGCCTGTGCCTAATACCGCAGCGCTTGAATCGACCCCGCCCTTGTTGAGCAGCGTTCAGCATTGGCTGAGCGATTTGGCGGTGATGGGCTTTGCGCGGCTTGACCAAGCGATGATCAACGCCTTTACCCCAACGCTTGCCCAACTCCAAGCCAACCCAGACTATCTACGCACGGCAGCACTTTTGGCGGGCTGGATGCACGAACTGGTGCTGCAACCAGAGCAATTGCCGCTCTTTCGTTGGGCCGATTTGTGGACGCGGGCAATGCTTTCGACCCTCAGCATCAGCGTAACTCCTGCAACCCAAGCTATCAGCGGCACGCTGTATCCTTTGGGCTTCGAATGGCGGCAGCATTCCACGCTGGTCAGTTGGGTGCTCTACGCAGTGCTGGAATCTGAAGCAGCGGCGCGCATGGTCACAATTACCCAATCGGCCTATAAAGTCGCGGCCATTCAGGATGATCAGCTGTGGTTGCTCTTTCCCGAGGCTAGCGTGTTGTTCGAAAGCCTGAGCACCGGCAAGGCTTTGGTTTTGAA
Source organism: Herpetosiphon giganteus (assembly GCF_016907925.1). Classification (GTDB taxonomy): domain Bacteria; phylum Chloroflexota; class Chloroflexia; order Chloroflexales; family Herpetosiphonaceae; genus Herpetosiphon; species Herpetosiphon giganteus. Next base: position 250,709 of record NZ_JAFBCZ010000007.1, read on the forward strand.
TAATCAGCAGTTATTGGAGGGCGGGCAATTGCTGTGGGATGCGGCGGCGGCTACGTTGGGCGATAAATATGATCTGCTTGCAGTTGCCGAGCACCATTTTGGCCTGAATGCCAAGCAGCCACTTGCCCAAGCCCAACTTGCGCCCGAACAACGCCACCCAGTCCATTTGGCCGAGCCGATTGTGCTGAGCAACTATCAATTGGCGCAAACTGCTGAAGGTTCCAGTTTGAGCGTTGGCGAACAGCGTTTTAAGCTCGATTTGGGGGCAATTAGCGGAACTGAAATCGATGTTGACGTACTCGAATCGGCCCAACGCTTGTTTGGTTTGCTGCGCTTCGACGCTGGCGAATGGTTTGTGCGGCCATTGGCAACCAGCCTCAAAAAAGGCAAACCATTGTTTATTGGGCTTGAAAACGGCAAAGTCTTCAAGAAAGCGCCCAAAAATAATGCTGTTGGCGTTCTCAAAGAACGCGCCAGCCGTTTGCTCAGGGAGAAATCATGAACCAATCCGAGCTATTAAATCGTCGCCAAGTGCTCTATTGGCGCATGCTCAGCACCATGTTTGGCTACGACCAACAAGCTGAAAATCTTGAGGGCATGAGCCAGCACATTGCCAGCGATTTGGAGTTGCCCGAGTCGATTTTGCACCCAACGCTTTCGCTGGATCAGCTGTTTCAACGCTATCCTGAGCTTGAGCCGGAGTTCGATCTGACCGATCTCGATGATCGCCACGATGAAACAACGTTGCGCCGCTCGCTGATCGTCTCGAAATTGATGTTGAATGTCTTTGGGCCGCAAACCCAAAAGCGCTCGATCAGCGCTGCTGAGTTTGCCCAATGGCTTAAGGATGTTGCCCATCTTGAGCGCTGTTTGGGCTTTCAGCCTGGAGCGTTGCGCCAAAGCCAGCCTGGTCAAGGCCAAGCTAGCCAACTTGGTGGGCTGCAAGGCGGCCAAGGCATTGGCTCAGGCTTCAATTTTTCCGAAGAAGATTTGCGCCAAGTTATCCAAGGCTTGGAAAAAGATTTGATCAAGCGCATGGCCTTGCGCGAAGTGCTGCAAGATAATCGGCTTGCCGCCCAAATTACGCCATCGATGGCGGTCGTCGAGCAATTGCTGCGCGATAAAAGCCATCTTTCGGGCAATGCCTTGAATAACGCCAAACGCTTGATCAAGCAATATGTCGATGAATTGGCCGATGTGTTGCGCTTGCAAGTGATGCAGGCAGTTTCGGCCAAAATCGATCGTTCGGTGCCACCCAAACGGGTGTTTCGCAACCTCGATTTGAAACGCACAATTTGGCGCAATCTGACCAATTGGAATCCCAACGAAGGCCGCTTGTACGTCGATCGGCTGTATTATCGCCAAACTGCCAAAAAACGCACCCCAATGCGCATGATCGTCGTCGTCGATCAATCTGGTTCGATGGTCGATGCGATGGTGCAATGTACGATTTTGGCCTCGATTTTTGCTGGCTTGCCGCATGTCGATATGCATTTGATTGCCTTCGACACCCGCATGCTCGACCTCACGCCGTGGGTGCACGATCCGTTTGAGGTCTTGCTGCGCACTCAGCTTGGCGGCGGAACGAGTATCAACGAAGCCTTGCAATTTGCCAGCGAGAAAATTCTTGAGCCACGCAAAACGGCGGTGGTCTTGATTACCGACTTTTATGAAGGCGGCTCGCAACAAGTGCTGCTGGATTCAATCAAAGCCATGATCGAATCGGGCGTGCATTTTATTCCGGTTGGCGCGGTCACTAGTTCTGGCTATTTCAGCGTCAACGATTGGTTCCGCACCAAGCTCAAAGAGATGGGTCGGCCAATTTTTGCTGGCAGCCCCAAAAAGCTAATCGAACAAATTAAGCATTTTATTACGCTTTAGCTAAGGAGTTTTGCTCATGTCAGATACATTATTGCGCTTGCCTGCCGAACTCAAATATGCCGACGAATTGCGCTATTTGGCCGAACGCGATACTGGCCAACGCCCGGCGCGCTGGTTGCTTTCGCCGCAAATGGTGCGCACCTTCGTCTTGGGCAGCACGCCCGGCCAAAAGCTCGATCGCGAGATTGCCCAAAAATGGTATGGCGACCCCAGCATTGCCGAACGGGCAATTGTCACCCTCGCCTCAGATCGTGGTTTGCTCTTGATTGGCGATCCAGGCACAGGCAAAAGCTGGCTGGCCGAATTGTTGGCGGCGGCAGTCAGCGGCAATTCAACCTACGTGGTGCAAGGCACGGCGGGCACAACCGAAGATCAAATTAAATATTCGTGGAATATTGCCATGGTCATTGCCGCAGGCCAATCGCGTGATTCGATGATTGCCTCGCCAATTATGACCAGTATGCAGCTTGGAGCGATGGGGCGCTTTGAAGAATTGACCCGCTGTACCAGCGACGTGCAAGATGCGCTAATTTCGATTTTGAGCGAAAAATATATTTCAATTCCTGAGTTGCGCGAGCAAAATGTGGTCTTTGCCCAACAAGGCTTCAACATTATTGCCACCGCCAACAGCCGCGACCGTGGTGTCAACGATTTGTCATCGGCGCTCAAACGACGTTTCAATTTTGTGCATATTCCAGTTGTTACCAACAAAAAGCAAGAGCGCGAAATTATTCTGTTCCGCACCGCCGAGGTTTTGGAGCGCCAACAAGTGCGGGTTGATGTGCCACCAACCTTGATCGATGTTCTGTTGCAAACCTTTGCCGATTTGCGCGAAGCCAGCGCTAGTGCTAGCTCCGACGATGCCAAGCTTGAATCGGCGCTCTCGACCGCTGAACAAATTGGCGTGCTCGAAGATGCGGTGCTCTATTCGACCTACTTTGGCGAACAACGCCTAACGCCCGAAATTCTTGGCCGCTCGTTGGTTGGCACGCTGATTCGCCGCCGCCCAGAAGATATTTCGGTGATGAACAAATTCTGGCATAGTGTGGTGGCCAAACACAGCGAAAAACATCAAGGCGAATGGCGCGATTTCATGGCTGGCGGTCAGGATGCAATGAAGGTCATCGAGGGGTAACCCAATGCTTGATTCACTTACCCAGCAATTAAATGCTACGGCGGCGGCCTTTACCGAGGATGCAGCCGCCTTGCAACGCTTGCTTCAGCGCATGGCCCACGATGTTGAGCGCGCCGAAGACGAAGCGCTTGATCTCTTTCCTGTGGCGCATCACTCGCCTGCTTCGGCCTTGCAACTGGTGCGGCGTTTGCACCAAAAGCAGCCCAAAGTGATTTATATTGAGCTGTGCGAAGATATGCTCGAACTGGTTGGCCATTTGCGCGATTGTAAATTGCCCGTCGCGTTTCAGGCTTTTGCCGCTGAAAGCGAGTTGGTGCCAGCAGAGGCGCTGCCAATTAGCGTGATTGCGCCCTTGACTGAATCGTCAGCAGAATATCAAGCGATTGCCTATGCCTTGACCCATCCCGAAACGCAGTTGGTTTTTGTCGATCGTCCAGTTGATTATGTGTTTCAATGGCAACCAGTGCCGATTATCAACGAAGATGAATCGGACGACGATGATGAGGCCGCTCAGCTTCATGGCAAATCAATTGGCGTGACGATTGGCACGCTGGAGCCAACCTTCGACGACTTTTTGCATTATTTGCTGCAAAACTCCAATTCGCGCCATTTTACCGAATGGTGGGAGCAATATGTCGAGCGGGTGATTTTGCACGCTGATTATTCAACCTATCGCCAAGTAATGACCTTGGTTGGCAGCTTAATTCACCAACTTGGCCGCAAACCGCAGGATGTGATCAACGATCGTTTGCGTGAACGCTATATGTGGACGCGGATCAAGCAACATTTGGCTGAGCATGCGATCGATCCTGCCGATGCGTTGTACATTTGTGGGGCGGCCCACTTGGCCAGCGATGTGGCCGAATTTGGCACCAACAATGCTGAGCAATGGGCCGACATGCCCGCTAAAAGCGCTACCCAATGGCTCTTTGGCCTGATTCCATCAAGCTTTGTGGCGATTGAGCAACAATTCAATCATCCAGTTGGCACGATTGCTTTGGCCGAAGCCACATGGCGCAAAAGCCTCAAAGCTGGCCAAGTTAAGGCATTCCAGCTGAGCAAAGATCAAAAAGCTGCCAAGCCAAGCCGGGCCAAAGCGCCAGTTGGCGCAACCCAACCCCACAATCCGCAGGCTTTGGCCAACTTTTTGCAACAGCCGCCCGACGTTGCCGAAGCCGACCACGAGCAATTGCTCGATTGGTGTGCTCGCATCGTCGCGTTGGCACGCGAAAATGGCTATTTGGCCAGCACCGCCGATTCGATTGCAATTTACGAAACCTCGTATTTGTTGGCCAATATTCGTAATCGCTATCAGCCTTCGCCCTACGATTTTCAAGATGCGGCGATTACCTGTTTGGAGAAAGATCGCACGCCGCGCAAACGCAACATCAGCCAATTGTGCCGCGTGTTGTTGGGCGGCGATCGGGTTGGCACAGTTGGCTATGAATCGCTGCCGCCATTGGCCAAAAATATTTATGACCGCTTGGCTCCGTTGAATATCAACCTGTATGCCAAAACCAACCAACGAGCCTTGATGGATTTTAGCCAAAGCCCCGATTTGCTCGATAGCTCAGAGTTATTGTGGCGCTTAAATTATTTGTTGGGCGATTATGTGGTTCAGCCAATTATTGGCGAGCGCAAACTTGGCAGCAAGCCAGTGCAGGAATCGTGGGAGATTCGGATTGGCAAATACCAACGCGACGTGATTCAACTTGGATACGAGGGCATTACCTTGGAGCAAGTGCTTGAGCAGCGCATGCGCCAACGTGCCTTTGGCGATGATGCGACCGCCGCCAAAGCCTTGCACACCGCCGAAGCCAGCCTAATGTATTTGCGCAGCCCGCGCTTCACCGAAGAACTGGGCTTTCACAGCCGCGCCTTGCTCATCCAAGAAACTGGCGTGCAAGATGCGCCGGATATTTTCGACCGCGCGCGCCATTTGGTGCAATATTATCGCACCACGCCACAGGGCTTGGCGGTTTGGCTCGAATCGTTTGTGGCCACTGGTTATAGCCATTATGCCTCGCTACTGCCGCAGGCCATCGCCGATCGTGGCACAACCCCAGAAGCGGTTGCTGGCATGTTGGGCTTTATCTTCTCGCTCGAAAGCTTGGCCTTATCGGTTGGCTGCCAGCGTAGTGAATTGCTGATTAGCGTTGAGCTAGCTGGCAAGGGCGACGTTGCCCCCGATAAACTTGGCTTGTTATGGGTGGCTGAGTGGCTGCTCAATCGGCGCAGCATTCAATCAATGCGCGAGTTTTTCGCGCATCTCACCGAAGACTCGCTAAGCTTGCAAGGGCTGCCAGCCTACTTGAATGGCTTTATTTTGGCCTTGAAGTTTGCCCCACGAATTGCCTTGTTTGTGGTTGAATTGTTGAGCCATATCTTCCGCGTCGTGCCCGATTCGGTGCTCATTCCATGGTTGCCTGGCTTTATTCTGCAATTGCGCCGCAACGCAACAATTTTGGAGCCGCTGATCAAAGAAGCGGCCTTGGTCTTTCCGCCAAATGTGGCTGGGCTGGGCAACTGGCAACCAAATTGGATGCAAGATCAACAACGCTTGCCAGAAGGTGAAGTGACGATCAGCGCCGAGCTAAGCCCCGACGATCAATTGGCCCATGATCTATTGCTCGCCCATCCTGCTGGCATGCAAGCGCTGGCTGCGTTGCTCAAGCTTGGGTAGCGATGAGGGGTCGGGATTCAGGGGCGAGGGGTCAGCGAGAAGGATCGGAGGTGAGGAGCACGAAACCACGAAGAACGCGAAGTTCGCGAAGGGGGATTTCGAAGAAACATAACAATCACCAAAACGAATATTAGGGGGTGCAGGGGGATTAAAGCCCCCTGCGTTTCCCGCCTTGAGGCGGGACGGAAGGGTGGTGAAACGATGATGGGGACTGGTTGTTGGGGATCGGGGATTGGGAGCCGAGGAACCTCGAAGGACGCGAAACATACGAAGGGGGATTTTGCAGAAAAATAACAATCCACACAATGAATTTTAGGGGGTACAATGGTTGATCATTCCCTCACCCCCCAGCCTTTCAAGGGTAGGTAGTTAACACGGGTGACCATGGTTCCGGATAAAACCGTCCCACGAGAAGTGGCTGGTGGGTCAGGAGGTGGGTGATGATCA
>NZ_JAFBCZ010000008.1 GCF_016907925.1 Herpetosiphon giganteus
ATCACGTGGAAACTCCCTGCCTTTCGGACGCTTGACTATGAACGGGTTGTCGTCCCATTGCCCGTTCTTGGGCTGGATGTCATGCAGTAAGGGGGCTGGGGGTGAGGGCATGAAACATGTTGCCAACCGAATGAACCATTACATATAGCCTAGCGCCAATTAACGAGTTAGCGAATGCCAATGCACACTTGATAGATGAAATACCAGGCGATTGGCTGTGGGCCAATAAGATCATGGGCTGCTTGTTTAAGCTGATCAAAGCCAAGCTCTTGCTCGGTTAGAGTGCCATTTTTAAGATGATAGTGATAGCCGCTGCTCAGAATTAGGTCGATAAAGCGCTGCGCAGCGCCATATTCGCAATGATGCAGCGTCAGTTCTAGCGTATGTTGAAAGAGGCCACTTGCCTGCATCCGCTGGCGATGCTGCTTATCCCAGCCTGGATGGTCTGCTGGGGTGGCGCGACGTTCAATCAGTTGCTCAAAACGCTGATCGACCTGCTGGAAAATCTGATCGAGTTCCCAATGAATCGTTGGCGGCCAATGATAGTCGTAGGCAGCAAAAACACCGCCGGGTCGCAGAATACGGGCAATTTCGGCCAAAGTTGAGTTTGGTTCCATCCAATGTAGGGCTTGGGCACAGGTCACAATATCGGCACTACTCGAATCGATGCCTGTTTGATGGCCAACTCCAGCCTGATAGCTGATGCAGGAATCGGCTGCGAGCTTGCTGATAGCCACGTTGCGCATATCAGCACTCGGCTCGATGCCAATCACCCGCTCAGCACGTTCAGCCCAGATTATCGTTGAGCGCCCAGTACCACAGCCCAAATCCACGACCAACGCTGGGCGAGGCGTATGGCTGAGCTGCGTCAAAAGATCGACAAGGACAACTGGTGCTGTCGGACGAGCTTGATCATAACGGCTCGCTTCATCAACCCAGACTATGCTCGAATCAGTCATTGAAAGCCCTCTTTGAACATTGATCTACGAAGCGCGATTGATTTTGGGCTATCTCGCTAAGTTCCCATTGGATCAGGCCCGATTTTTAACGTAGAGTTTTTTAACCACGAAGCGCACGAAGAGCGCGTAACGTTGAACTTGAGCAATTTCCCCCAAGTACAATAGCCAACAGCCAAGAGCCAAGAGCTTCAGCCTTCGTGATCTTCGCGTTCTTCGCGGTTTCAATTCTTCGTGTCCTTCGTGCGCTTCGTGGATCGGTTTTTTACATCCGTTCGGGAGCGGCGATTGAGAGCAAACTTAGGCCGTTGCGTAAGGCTTGGGCCGTAGCTGCCACGATATGGCCGCGCGCAACCCGCAATTCGGGCGTTTCGGCTTTGAGCACCGAGCATGCATCGTAGAAAGCCGAGAAGGCGCGAGCGGTGGCATACAGCCAATCGGCTACCACAAATGGCGCATAACGTGCAGCTGCTTCTTCAATAATTTGCGGCAAACGGGCTAACTCTTTGAGCAAGCCAGTTTCGGCAGGGTGGCTTAGCAAGCTACCATCGTAGCTGGCGGGCAACTCGCCAAAATCGCGCAAAATCGAGCAGCAGCGGGCATGCATATATTGCAAATAGGGCGAACTATTGCCCTCAAAGGCCAACATGCGATCCCAATCGACGGTGATATTGCGCTTGGTATCTTGGTACAAATCGTTGTACATCACTGCGCCAACCCCAACTTGCTCAGCCACATGATCAATCAAATCGGCGGTAAGTTGGGTTTTACCTTCGCTCATTTTTTGCTCAATCAGCGCCTTGGCCCGGTTGCGGGCTTCATCAAGCAAGGTTTCGAGGTAAATCATATTGCCCTTGCGGGTGGAAAGTGGCTGACCCTGCGCATCAAAGACCGTGCCAAACGAAATATGAATTAATTCAGCATCGGTATAGCCCAAGGCTTTGCTAATGGCAAAAGTTTGGCGAAAATGCAATTCTTGGGGCTGGCCCACGATATAAATCATTGCATCGGGATTATAGGTTTGCTCGCGATATTTGATCGTAGCAATATCGCGGGTAATGTAGAGCGTGCCACCATCGGAGCGCTGAATCAAAAAGGTTGGTAATTTTTTGCCGCGATGGTCGGGCAAATCTTTGACAATAATTGCTTTGCCATCACGCTCAGCAAGCTCGCTCTCGCCTGCATCGCTGATGATTTCATCCAGCATATCTTTGTAAAAACTTTCGCCATGCTGCACATCAAATTGCACGCCCAAGCGATCATAATTGGGCTGATTGGCGGTTTTGGTCAGATCAACCATCCATTGCCACAGCTCAATCGCTTGGGGATCGCCTTGCTCTAATTTGAGCGACCAAGCCCGCGCTTCATCGTCTAAATCAACCTCAGCATCGGGATCATAATCGGCATCATCGGGATTTGCACCCTTCATCAGCAAATTGTAACGTTTGTATTGCTCTTCGATTGCCGCCAAAACGGCTTCGCCTTCGCCTTCGGGCTTGCCAAAGCGAATCGTCGCGGCAATATTAACCCCGAATTGCTTGCCGTAATCGCCCAGGTGATTATCGCGAATCACTTCGTAGCCAAGCCGTTGGTAGAGATTGGCAATTGCTTGGCCGATGATGGTTGAGCGAATATGGCCAACGTGCATGCGTTTGGCGATGTTGGGCGATGAATATTCGACAATCACTTTGCGCTGATTGCCTTTGCTGCTGCTGCCGTAGGTTGCGCCGCCAGCCTGAACATCGGCCAATACGGCTTTGGCAAAAGCTTGGGGATTGAGATTGAAATTAACATATGGGCCAGAAACCGTTGCGCTAGCCACCAAACTATCGGGCGCAAATTGCAGCGCGGCGGCTAATTCTTGGGCAACTTGAGCCGGATTGCTGCCACGGGTTTTGGCAGAACGAAAACATGGCAACGCTAAATCAGCCTGCACGCCAGCAGCTTTGGGAGCGCCTAAATCAATATCGGCAGCGTTAATTAAATTGGTGGCAAGCAAGGCCTCGCGAATGGCTTGCTCGAAGCGAGCAAAGGTATACATTTTTAAAACTCCAATTGGTTAATTGCTAGCGGCAGTATAGCCGAAAAGACCTATTTTAGCCGATCAAAAAGCACCCATCGTCGTCGATGAGTGCGCGCAGAAAAAGCTGCTGGATGCTATCGACTAGACCAAATATTGCTTAAACCAAGCCAGCGTTTCAGCCCACGCTGCTTGGGCAGCCTCTGCATTATACCGCTGACCAGTATCATTATGAAAAGCGTGATTTACGCCAGAATAGATTTCTTTGCGATAGACTTTATTATTCTGCTGCATTGCTGCTTCAACATCGGCCACAGTGCTGGTAATGCGATCATCATCTTCGGCGTAAATCGCCAAGACTGGCGCATTGATTTTGGGAATTTCGCTGCTTGGCACTGGCGGGCCGTAGAAGGGCACGGCGGCTTTTAATTCGGGCATGCCTGCTGCGACCAACCACGTAACCCCGCCGCCAAAGCAAAAACCAACCATACCAACCTTGCTGGTATCGGCAAAAGCTTGGGTTTTGAGATACTCGACCCCAGCCTTGAAATCGGCCACATGGCGCTCTGGTGGCGCACCGCTCAGCAAACCGGGCACGCTATCGGCATCGGTAATGCTGGCCGTGCCACCTTCGCGCGAAAGCAAATCGAGCGCCAAGCCAACATAGCCAGCCTTGGCGACGCGCCGCGCGACATCTTGAATATGTGGCGTAAGCCCACGGTTTTCGTGGCAGACCAACACGACCGGAAACGGGCCAGCACCAACTGGCTGAGCCAAATAGGCCATTAATTGGGCATCGCCGCCAGCAAACTCGACCATTGCCGCTTTGACCGCCGGATCATTTTCGGCAACGCTGTTGGGCACGCTGCCCGTGGTGCTAGCAGTAGTTGGAGTAGCTTCAAGCGCAGCGGCAGCGGTTGCAGTTGGGGCAGTGGTGGGGTTTGGCGCACTCGTCGCAGTTGCAGGCGTAGCGGGATCACCACAGGCAGCCAATAATTGGGTGGCGACCACAAGCCCGGTAATGCCTGCGATCTTCTTCAAGGCCTGTCGCCGCGTCAGCAACCCTTCCTGATAATCTTCGACGAACTCATCAACCAAATACTGTTGTAAATGATTCATCGGGCATCCTCATACACTAAATGCTTGCCATATCTCAGTCTACGCTTGTTTTGGTCCCAACGGATGGCTGCAAAGATGAGGATTTATTAATTTCATTTACTTTTTTAGCATTTAGAAGTTCCCTCACCCCTAACCCCCTCTCCCACTGAACGCGGGCGAGGGGGAGCCGACCGTTTTTCACCATGAATTGTGGTAAAACCACCATGAAAAAGCCCCTCGCTCATCGAATGGGCGAGGGGCTTGGGGTGAGGGGCTATATGACATTTAAATCTGAAAGGTGTTGACAAGCTCGATATTGCGTTCGCGTAGCAGCGTTTCGACTTCGCCTGCTTGGTCGGCATTATCATTATCGATTGCCAAAATCGTTTCGCCATCTTTGAGAGCTTGCTCATAGGAAGCGGCTAAATCGTTGCCAAGGCCAATTTGGCTGAACGCGCCAAGCACACCGCCAGCTGCTGCGCCAGCAACAGTCGAGCCAAGAATCCCCGCGCCCAAGGCAGGCCCGATGCCAGGAATTGCAAATGACATTAAGCCAGCCACAACCCCCACAACGCTACCAGCAGTTACGCCCGCAGCCGCTCCAGCAGCCACATCAGTGCGATCTTTTTCGGCTTCGACGGTTTGTTCCGAGGCATACAACACCCCAATATCATCGGGCTTAACTTGGGCTTGTTGCAATTGGGCCATCAGACCATCAAGCGCGGTGCGATCTGTCAAAATACCCATAACGCGATAGCGGGCCATGATTCAATCTCCTTGTAGTAAAAGCTACGTTCGTTGTTGGCAAGGGCTATGCCATGGCTCAAATGAGCCTGCTTAAATTTGTTATCATGGGTGTATGAAACGTTGTTTATGCGCATGCTGGCTGCTTGTATTGCTTGCCAGCCAACCACAATCGGCTCAGGCTCACGCTCTTGATCAGCTTTTTCAAGATATGCGGGTGCAGGTTCAGCCAACCCAAATTGTGCTGACTGTTCACTTAATCGCTGGCCCATTAATTACGCCACGCTTGTGGGAACAGCTCGACGCTGATAATTCGCATACGCTTGATCAAACAGAAATTGAGCGCTGGTGTACTGAATTTAATCGCAATTTGGAGCTGGGTTTTGATCAACAGCCACTGCAATTAAGCCTTTACGAAATAAGTGAATTTCCGATTAACAAAGCCGATTTTATTGGCTCAAATGCGACGAACCTGACCTGGACAGTTCAAGCGCCGCTTGGCACAATCACGACAGGCGCGCATCAACTCAACCTCAAATCGAATAATTACCACGATATTAGCGTGGTTGATTGGAGCAAAACGCGGGGGCGGGCGGGAATTGTGGCCCAAGAAGCCAGCAGCATGGATTTGCACAGCGCGCAGTTTCCCATTAAATGGCCGAGCGCTTTTCGGAGCGATGGCGCGATTGCCTTGCCAAGCGCCGAACCAACAGCAGCCCAAACCCAACCAAACTCAAGCCTTGTGGCTCGTTTGCAAACTGGCGATAGCTCGTTTGGCTTAATCGCGGCAACGCTTGGGCTAGCCTTTGGCTTTGGGGCGGCCCACGCCTTGCAACCTGGCCATGGCAAAACCTTGGTTGCCGCCTATTTGGTCGGCAGTCGCGGCACAATTCGCCAAGCAACCATGCTTGGGGCAATCGTTACGCTGACGCATACCGCAAGCGTTTTTGCGCTGGGCGGCTTGATGTTGCTGTTCAGTGCCTGGGTTACCCCGGAACGCTTTGTGCCAATTCTCACCTTGATCTCTGGGGTTTTAGTGGCTGGTTTGGGCGTGCGCATGCTCTGGGAACGGGTGCACGCCCTCCGTTCTGGCAACCAAGGCCATGCTCATGGTGGGCTTTTTCACAGCCATGCCGATGGCGCAGCAGGCCATAGCCATGTGAGCAACCGCAAATTGCTGGGCTTGGGCATTTCGGGCGGTTTGGTGCCGTGCCCAGAAGCCTTGGTAATTATGATTGTAGCGGCGACGCTTGGGCGGATTGGCCTTGGCTTTGCCATGATTATTTCGTTTAGCGCAGGCTTGGCAGCAGTATTAATTGGGATTGGGATTGTGCTTGTGACACTTGGCTCACGGTTGATCAAACTGAGCCAGCCAGAAGCGCGCTGGGTGCGTTGGTTGCCAATCGCTAGCGCTGGCGTGGTGACATTGCTTGGGATTGGGCTTATGCTACAAACATTCTAAATTTCTAGCAGGAGCATTGTATGGCGTTGATTGTTGTGGTTGGGGGAGCCGACACTGGGCGCGCTCCGATGGGTGCTGTCTTGTTGCGCCGTTTGTTGCTGGAAACGCACCCAACATGGCAAATTGAATCAGCAGGCGTTTTGGGCCACGATGGCGATACGTGGCAACCAGAGGCCCGCATGGCCTTGGAGCACCTCAATGCCACACCGCCGGCTCACACTGCCCGCTCGCTCAGCCCAGCACTTGCAATGCAGGCCGATTTGTTGCTGGCAGTTGATCGCGGGGTTGGGCGGGCCTTGGAGCTGCAATACCCTGATGGGCGTTGGCAAGCGCTGCCCGATTTGGCCGAATCGGCGCGCGAGGTGCTTGATCCATTTCGCATGACGCTTGATGCATGGCTGATTTATGGCCGTGAGCTTGAGCATCAATTGAAAGTTTCGTTAAGCAAAATTATCGCCTATTGCCAAGGCGAAACGCTTGCGCCAAGCAATGCTCCCGTTAGTGTTGAAGCAGTAACCCAGCCAATCGCCAGCCCTGTCGAGCTTGGCTCCGAGGTGCATCCGGCCTATCGACGCTTGCATATTTTGGCCTTTGGCATTGCAGGCATTCCCGAAGTGGTTGATTGGGCCAAGGCGCGGAATAGTTTACGCGAGGCCATGCAAAGCTTCGCCAATCATCTCGCTGCCAGTGCTGGCCCCAGCGATTTGCGGCCTGCGGCGTTGGCAATGCTGGGCGGGGTTTTGGGCGCTGGCAGCGATCCACTCAGCAGCAATCAATTGGTCATTTTGCGCGAAATTGTTGGGCGGGTGGCCCAAACCCTCGATCCCCAAGATTTGGCTGGTTTAGCAGGAGCAATCGGGCGGTGGCAGAGCTAATTCCGCTAACAATTAATGGCATCGATAGCCAAGCCAGCGTGCAGCTAAGCGCCACCAATTGGAACGAATGGGCGGTGGTTAATTTGGCGTGTCCGGCGCAAGCCAATGTGCGCCATGCTACGCTAGCGATTGGCAACGAGAATTTGGGAGTACCCAATGTTAGCCCATTCGACCCAACTTGGCGCTGGGCATGGCAGCCGCGTGGGCAGGCGGGCACAGTCTATGGCAGCTTGCAGATTGAGTTCGCTGATGGCTCGGTTCAACAGCAAACATTTCAATTTGAGTTGCAACCGCATTTACTTGATGTTGAATTGTGGCAAGCCTTATTGCACGATCTCAGCAAAGTCGCTCGCTCGTTGGCGCTACGGATTGGCAGCCCCAGTTTTGCCCAAGCGGTGATTGTGCCGCTGCTGCCGCATGATTCAAGCCCATTTTTAGAAGCGTTGAATTTAATTAACCAAAGCAGCCAGCAAGCCAGCCAGATTGTGCGCCAGTTGCAACGCCACGCCAAATCGACGCTCGATCAGCAGCAGCAGGCTACTGATTTGGGTGCGGCTCAGCAATTTAAGCTTGATCAATTGGCCCAGCCCAGCGCCAATTATCAAATGCTCGAACCCTATGGCCCGCTGCCAGCCCAAGTGCAGGCTGAGCATGCTCGCGCCTCGTTCGATTTGCCAGAGCATCGCTGGTTGGTTGGCCTGATCGAACAAATTGAACGCCGTTTGCGTCAGTTGCGCCGCCTTGCCGCCGAGCAACGCCAAATTGACTTGAGTGCGCTGCAAACCACAATCGAACAGCGGCTTACAAGCTTGCGTCAATTACGCCAAGCAGCGCCGTTGGCAGGCTTACAAGCGCGCCAGCAGCCAGTCCAAAGCCAATTGATCAATCGTGATCCGCGCTATCGGCCCATTCGTCAATTGGCCCACAGCTTGCACGAACAACCCTTGCTGACCTTGGAAGTTGGCAGTTTGGCGCTGCCTTTGGCCGATGTGCCAAGTTTATATGAACAATGGTGTGCCTTGCAGGTCGCACAGCTACTGGCCCAATTTGGCACGGTTGAAGCCCAACAATTGCTGAATGAGGATTCGCAACGCGAACGCTGGGTGCTGGGGTTGAATCCGACTACGCCATTGTTGAGCGTGCGCATTGGCCCGCAGCTTTGGCATTTGCGCTATCAAGCCCGCTTCACTGCCCAGCCCGATCGTGATGGCTTGTATAGCCTTGATCGCTACCTGCGGATTCCTGATTTGGTGCTGCAAACCACGACCGCGCGCGGCAAACAGCTGTTGGTGCTTGATGCCAAATATCGGCGTGCGCCCGACCAGCGCGTGCCGCAAAGCGCACTCGATGACGTGTATGCCTATCGTGGCAGCCTTGGCTATGCTGGGCAGCCATGTGTGCTCGCCGCTGCGGTGCTCTATCCGCAACAAACGAGCGAAGAATTTGGCCCGATTGCGGCGCTTGGCCTTACACCAAACAATAACGCTCATGTATCGCGCTGGTTGGAGCATTGGCTCAATCAGCTGCATCAATAAAGGAATTAATCATGCCAGTTTATGAATATGTGTGTTCGCAGTGCCAAGGGCGTTTTGCCCGCCTCGTGCGGGGTTTTAGCGATCCCAGCGATTTGCAATGCCCGCGTTGTGCGAGCAAAGCGGTCAGTCGGGCGATTTCACGGGTTGCAGTGGTGCGCAGCGAAGATGCCCGTTTGGATGCAATGGCCGACTCGTCGATGTTCAACGATCTTGATGAAAACGACCCGCGTTCAGTTGCCCGTTGGGCCAAGAAAATGGGCCGCGAGCTTGGCGACGACCTCGGTGGCGATTGGAACGAAATGGTCGATCAGATGATCGACGAAGAAATGGGCGGCGAAGGTGAGGGCAAAACTGGCGGCGCGGCCAGCAACGATTTGGGTTGGGGCTAGGCTATTCCCCTCACCCCCCAGCCCCCTCTCCCACTGAACGCGGGCGAGGGGGAGCATGCGTGGTGCACCAAGAAATTGGGAGAGAACCACGCGGTTAAAGCCCCTCACCCGTTGGACGGGCGAGGGGTTGGGGTGAGGGGATCTTAACAACCTACCCTTGTAAGCCAGCCCCCGCTCCCACGAAAACGTGGGAGCGGGGGAGCAGCGCGTTTTCATCACGATTTCGGCGAAAACCACCAAACCAAAAAGCCCCTCGCCCATTGGATGGGAGAGGGGTTGGGGTGAGGGGATCTTAACAACCTACCCTTGAAAGATCGTCCACACAGCTCGATCGAAGAGGTTGGGGTGAGGGAGCTTCCTCAACTTATTGGCGTTTGATAACGTCTAAATCGCCATGGCAACCTGTGTACATTCCCCCTTCTGGGCTAAGCATGGTATTATTGCCTGAGGATTGGCGGCAGTGCAGTGGGCAGTGTTTCGCCTACAATTACATGACAAGTTAGGTGCTATATGTTTCGACGACTCTTCGGTGGTGAAGAACGCTCCGAACAAGAAATTAAACAAGAAGAAAAAAAGATTGAACAAAGTGTTCAAAAGACCAAAAGTGGCTTTTTTGGTCGTATTACAGCTATGTTCCGCAGCGAAGATCCCATTACCGACGAGCTGTGGGATGAGCTAGAAGAACTGTTGATTGCTGGCGATGTCGGGGCCGAAAACGCCTTGAAAATCGTCGAACGCGTGCGCGAACGCTGCGAAAAGAAGGGCTTGAAGTTTGCCAGCGAAGCCCGTTCGTTGCTCAAAAGCGAGTTGGTCAACCGCCTCGACGTTGATACGCCGCAATACTCCGAGCGCTCAACCAAGCCATATGTGATTTTGGTGGTTGGGGTCAACGGGGTTGGTAAAACCACCTTGATCGCCAAGTTGTCGAATCGCTACAAGGCGATGGGCAAAAATGTCATTTTGGCTGCTGCCGATACCTTCCGCGCCGCCGCAATCGACCAATTGCAACATTGGGCTGATCGGGTTGGCGTGCCGGTGATTAGCCAACAACCAGGCGCAGACCCAGGCGCAGTTGCCTACGATGCCACCCAAGCAACCTACAATCAACAAGCAGATGTCTTGATTATCGATACTGCTGGGCGCTTGCAAAGCAAGCACAACTTGATGAAAGAGCTTGAAAAAATCTCGAACGTGGTCAAAAAGCGCTGGCAATATGCACCCCACGAGGTGCTATTGGTGCTCGATGCTACGACCGGCCAAAACGGCTTGATTCAGGCCCGCGCCTTTACCCAAGCAGCCCAAGTGACCCACTTGGCCTTGACTAAGCTTGATGGCACGGCCAAGGGCGGCATCGCCTTCGCGATTGTCCAAGAAATCGAGCGCCCAATTAAATATATTGGCACTGGCGAAACGATCAACGATTTAGCCTTATTCGATGGTGAATCATTCGTTAATGCGCTCTTCGAGGAGGAATAACATGGCAAAATTGTTATGCCCCGCGTGTAAAAAAGCTCTCAAACTCAGCCCTGTAATGCGGGTTGGTGCACAAGTTGGCTGTGTCAACTGCGATAACGTGCTCAAGATCGTTAGTCGTAATCCTGATAAGATTGAGGTAGTTGCTGAATCAGCAACCCACAATGCTGATAGCAAACCAGAATCCTATGCCTAAGTGGACATTGACTCACATTCGTCAGATGCTCCTGATCGGCCTGTTAGCGCCATTGCTAACAGGCTGTTTGCTGATGGCCGGACGCAATGAGCAAGCGACGATCACCGCCGATCTCGGCTCGCAAAATGTTGAGTTTGTTAGCAGCGATACCAACGGCGAAGCGGTGCTGCAAGCGCTCGATATTGGCTCGCAGCCAATGTTGCTCGATGTGACGTTTAACGCCAAAGTCGATAGCGGCGAATTGGTGATCGAGGTCTTGAGCGGTGAACAGGCCAATGTGGCATTTACGTTGGTGGCTTCAGCAGAGGGCAGCAGCCAGCGTGGCATTGTGATGAGCAATGATGTTGGCGATTTGCAATATCGCGTGAAGTCGACCAACGCGCGCAATGGCAGCTATCGAATCAGCTATCAGCCGCCACCAACACCGACCTTTACGCCAACGCCATCGCCAACCTGGACACCCACGCCAAGCGAAACGCCAACCGTGGAGCCAACAGCGGAGGTTACAGCCACGCCATGATCGCCAATTCACGGATCAAATTAATTGGTTTGGTGGCCTTGGGTGCGTTACTCGGCGCAATTGGGGCCTTTATGGCCTATCAAGCGCGGGCGCTTGCACCCAGCCCTGAGCAACTTAAGCCCTATGTTTGGGCGGTGGTGGCCGTGCCGCTTGGCAGCTTTCTTGGCAGTTTGCTTGGTCAATGGCGCTTGTATCGGCCTTTTGCTGGCTGGTTGGTGCTGACTTATGTGCTCAGTTTGTTTGCTGCTGCCCGCCTCGAACGGATCTTTGTTGGCCAAGAGGCTGCCGTAGCCAATGGCCATGCCAGCTATTTAATTTTAGCGATTATCTTGCAAAGTTTCGGTGCATTGCTGGTAGCATGGCGGTTAAGCGCTGTTGCTCCTGCTGCGCCAACTGCTTAGCGCCCTAAGGAGGCGATGAATTTCATGAAAGGTTTAGTTCTGAGTGGTGGTAAAGGCACACGCCTCCGCCCAATCACCTATACCAGCGCCAAGCAATTAGTGCCGGTTGCCAACAAGCCTGTGCTTTTTCGGGTTATCGAAGCCTTACGCGATGCTAATATCGACGAAATTGGGATTGTGATTGGCGATACTGGCAATGAAGTGCGCAACGCTGTGGGCAATGGCTCACGCTGGGGCGTAAAAATCGAATATATTCCCCAAGAAGCGCCGCTCGGTTTGGCGCATGCGGTCAAAATTAGCCGTCCGTTTATTGGCGACGATAAATTTGCGCTCTTTTTGGGCGATAACTGTATCGAGGGCGGAGTCAGTTCGTTGGTTTCTGGCTTTGCAACCGCCGATTACAACTCGCAAATTGTGCTTAAGCAAGTGGCTAACCCACAGCAATATGGCGTGGCCGAATTGCGCCACGATGGCTCGATTGAGCGCTTGACTGAAAAACCCCGCCAACCACGCTCAGACCTTGCTTTGGTCGGCATTTATATGTTCGACCAGCATATTTGGGAAGCGGTCGAGGCGATTAAGCCTTCGTGGCGCGGCGAGCTTGAAATTACCGAT
The DNA here is from genome assembly GCF_016907925.1 of Herpetosiphon giganteus. Lineage (GTDB taxonomy): Bacteria > Chloroflexota > Chloroflexia > Chloroflexales > Herpetosiphonaceae > Herpetosiphon > Herpetosiphon giganteus. The sequence goes on from NZ_JAFBCZ010000008.1 coordinate 12,285, forward strand.
GCAATTCAATGGCTGATCGAGCATAATTACCATGTTCATGCCCACATTCATCAAGGCTGGTGGATCGATACTGGCAAGCGCGCCGATATGCTCGATGCAAATCGCTTGATCCTTGAAGAAATTACGCCGCATGTTTCAGGCTTTGTCGATCGCGATTCGCAATTGGTTGGCAAGGTAACGATTGAAAAAGGCGCGCAAATTATCAATAGCGTCATTCGCGGGCCAGCGATTATTGGCGAAGATACGCGAGTTGTAAACTCATACGTTGGACCGTTTACCTCGATCTATCATCATTGTACGATTGAGGAAAGCGAAATTGAGCACTCGATTGTGTTGGAAAATAGCGAAATTATTCGCCTGCCCAACCGCATCGAAGATAGCTTGATTGGGCGCAACGTCAAGCTGCATACCTCGCCAATGAAGCCCAAAGCCTACCGCCTCATGCTCGGCGATAACTCCGACGTGGGACTTTTGTAAAAGGATGAAGGATGAATTATGAGGGATGAAACGCTGCAATTACTATTTCATAATTCATAATTCTCATGCTCGGCGATAACTCCGACGTGGAACATTTGTAAAAGGATGAATTATGAGGGATGAAACGCTGCAATTACTATTTCATAATTCATAATTCTCATGCTCGGTGATAACTCCGACGTGGAACATTTGTAAAAGGATGAATTATGAGGGATGAAACGCTGCAATTACTATTTCATAATTCATCCTTCATCCCTCATAATTAAACATTATGGCTGATAAATTCCGACAAGCAGAATTACATTATCGACGTGGATTATCACTTGAACATGCGGGGCGCATTGCTGAGGCTGTTGAGGAATATCGACAGGCTTTGCAAGAAAATCCGCAGCTTCGGGCTGCCCATGTGGCTTTGGCAAAATATTATTTACGCAATGGCTTAATGGCCAAAGCTGCCGATGCTTGGCATGCAGTCGTGGCTATCGAGCCAGATTACGAAGGATTAACTAATTATTCCACGGTCTTGATCGAGCTAAAACAATATCACGAAGCACGGCGAATTTTGCGCTTGTGCGTCGATCTGTTTCCGCTTGATACCTTTGTAACCTATGAATTGGCCTATATTGATTTTGCTGAGGGTTTATATCAACAAGCGCTTGATCAATTGCTCGATGTTCGGCCAATTTATAATGATGAATGGGAATTTCACGAACTGATCGGTCGTTGCCAAATTAAGTTGCAGCTGTATGATGCAGCCTTGGCCAGCTTTGGCCGCGCCATTCTGTTAGTCGAGGATGATGAGCAGATCGAGCAGTTGCAAGATTTGGGCAGCGTTGCCCGCCGCCATCAAGAATTTGCCATGGTCAGCAACGAAAAAGATGCTTGGTATGCAACTCACGGCCTAATTTGCCTTGGCAGCAACATTGACGATGGCCTAAATATCAAGCCGCAAGCTGCATTTGCTTGGTCGTTCGCGGCGATTGCCACAACCTTGCAACGCGCAGCAGCCCTGGCCGAAGGCCATATTTGGCGCTGCGACCAAGTACTGGCGCTTGATAGTCAAAGCAAACCGCTGGCCCAAGCCTTGGCTCAGCTTTTACACCGCCCCTATATTCAAAAAATTAGCGACCCCGAAAAAAACACCTTGGTGGTGATGGCTGAATTTAACCAAAGCGCCATGCTTGAGGCAATCGCCGAGCAAATCGATGGGCCGCATAGCATTTTTGCCCTGAGCATGAGCAGCACCCCCGAATTGCTCGATGACGTGCCCGATTTGATTGGCTTGCCGATTCAAAAGCCCAGCCTGCCATGGCCCAGCCAAGCAGCAGCAGTCGCAAACGCCAGCCAAGAACTGCTCGCGGCTCTCGCCCAAACTCAGCCAGAGCCAAATCGCGAACAGCAAGTTGAGTATTATCGCGAGCACCACCGCCTAATTAGCCTGAACGACTAACCGTCAGCAAGGTTATGTCGTCTGCTTGCTCGGCATCGCCCACAAAGGCTTCAATTGCTTGCCAAACACAGGTCAGCAAGGATTGAGCATCGTGGAAATCGCCAGTTTTAAGCACTTTGGTCAAGGCTGCATCATCAAAAACCTCGCCCGCCAGATTAAAGGCCTCAGTCGCGCCATCGGTAAAGCCCAAGAAAAATTCATCGGCAGCAAGGATGGTACTTTTAGCCTTATACGGCAGATCTTCCATAATCCCCAAGGGCAAGCCAGTGCCTTCCAAATAGCGCAACGTACGGCTGGTACGATTGATAATAATCGGCGGATTGTGGCCTGCATTCACATAAGCCAATTCGCCAGTATGTGGGTCGAACGAGGCAAAAAACAGCGTCGTGAACATATTGCTTGCACCGTGTTCACGCGAAATGTAGTTGTTGGTCACGTTGATTGCGGCAATCAATAAGGCCAACGAATCGGGGGCAATCTCAGGCCGCGCGGCCAAAGCTTGAGCGTTCGAGTGCAATAATGAGCGGGTAAGCGCCACAAAGAGCGCTGCTGGCACGCCCTTACCACAAGCATCAGCAACTACCAAGCCAATTTTGTCGCCGCCCAGCTTGATCACATCGTAAAAATCGCCACCAACCTCTAAGGCTCCTTGATTGAAGGCCACAATTTGCCAGTTTTCTGGTTGGGGAATGCTTGGCGGCAAGAAAAAGCGCTGAATATCGCGGGCAATCGCCAACTCGCGCTCAATCCGTTCGAGGCGTAAAAGCTCTTGCTGGGCCGATTTAAGTTCTTCGTAGGCGCTGGCTAGCTCGATATTTTTCTTTTCTAGCCCGCCGAGCATTTGGGCGTTGGCTTGGCGCAGACGGCTAGTGCCACCGCGCAGCAAGGCCATGGCCGTGGTCGGGTTGGCATGCATCAAGGTCACAAACTCAGCCTCGGTGATGCGCAGCAAGGTTGCGGCAGTGCGTGCGCGCACGCTGGCAGCACGAGGGCTATTGTCGATCAAGGCCATCTCGCCCAAAATTGCCCCAGGCCGACAGCGTTCGAGCAAAATGGTTTCGGTCGCCAGCGCCTTGATCACATCAACATCGCCAGCCATCACAATATAGCAATCGTCGCCGCTATCGCCTTCGCTAAACAAGGTTTCGCCTGGCGCTAAACGCACATGTTCGGCGCTTTGAACTAAATTGTGAATTGTGGCTTGATTGACCTCGTGAAATAAAGGCAGTTGCTCCAAAAACTCAACCAATGGTGCAATACTCGCTTCGGTTGAAGCTTTTTTGGTTACGATCAGGGTGTTCCAACCAGTCGCAAGATCGTGCTGGTAGGTGATTGAATCGGCCATTTCGCGCACCAAAAACACGCCCAAGCCACCAACTTGGCGATCGTGAATGTTGGCAAACAAATCAGGCGGATCAGCATCATCAGGGTCGAAGGGATGGCCGCGATCAAGAATTCGAATTGCCAGCTCGCCATTTTCGAGGGTGCTGTGCAATTGCAAGGGGCCACCTTGCTCGGCATAACTATATTTGATGATATTGGTGACAATTTCTTCAATCACTAAGCCCAGCACAAAGGCTTGTTCGCTTGTGAGGGCAAAGTCGGTTTCGATCTCGGTGGTGTAATCGGTGAGGGCTGCGAGGTTTTCCCAACGGGCATCAATCTCAATGCTGCGCGCTTCAGATATAGCCATAGACACACCTTGGATAGCTATCAGCAATAGGCTATCATAAAAAACAGGCCCATACCTGCTGGTTTCAACAGGTATGGCGATTATCGCCCGATGTAGGGCTTTTAGCAAGCAGGATTTTATGCAACAAGGTTTATTCCCTCATCCAACCCAGCTAGACAGGCCAAGGGAGCGAGGAGGCTTTTAGTTAGCTCATGGTTCGCCTCCCTTCCGTCCCTCCACCGGAGGGAAACGCCGGGGGCTTTAATCCCCCAGCACCCCCTAAAATTCATTTCGTGGTAATTGTAACTTTACGGATTCAACCAAGGATGCTCAAAAGAGGGTCGCAATGGTTCAGAACCAGCCAATCATGTCAAAATCACCGAGCCAAAAGATCATCCCCATTCAGGGTGCTAAAACGAGGCGCGGGTTGCTTGGCTTGCTGCTAAGTGGTTGGCCGATTGGTTGCAATTGGCTGCTGGCGCGTTGAGCTTGAAACAATTGCCAGCCATCAGCTTGGGGTGCAAAAAAGTAGAGCACTTGCTCGTTCCAACCAGCCATCAGCGCTTGGTGGGGCAACACTTGGTTTTGGCCTTCTGGGTTGATGATGAGGGCGTTTGACTGTTCAGTGCCGTTGAGTGCCAGCCAATCATCTGCCGCCCAAACACTTTGCTCGCAACTATTGACTGAGAGCGCACTCAATACGCCGTTGCGCCAATAACTTGGTTGATCGTTGTTGCACAGCAGCATGGCTTGGCCAGTTGGGCTTAATGAAACGCGACTAGCATTGATGCCTTCAATTTGCTGCACCTCGCCGCTGCCTTGCCAACGATAAACAGTTGGCACGCCATCACGCGGCTGATCGGCATAAACCAATGTTCCAGCATGAAGCTCTGCATCGATCGCCATGGCCTGAGCCAGCGGCGTAAGCGTACCAGTGCTGGCATCAAACAGGATGAAACTGGCACGTCCTTCTGGCTGGCTATTAAATTGAGTAATTAATTGTTGGTCAAGCCAGCCAACAACTTGCGCACCCACCGCCAACGGATCGGCAGTAATCGGCGTGAAGCTTGCATCGGCAAAGCGATAGACATACACAGTTGGATTGCCCCAGCCACCGCCAGTGCCAAAGCTGCTGGCCGAAGCAAAGGCCAAATAGTCGCTATTGGGCGATAACACCAGATAGACTTCTAAATCAGGGGTGTTGGTCAAGCGTTGGGCTGCGCCAGTTGCCACATCAACCGCATATAGATCAACCTGATCTTCGTGGGCCGAAGCCAAGAACAGGGTTTTGCCATCGCGTGACCACACTGGAGCGTTATCAGTCAAGGCACTTTGGCGGCCCAAGATTGGCGTTTGATCAGCTGCCACAGCAGGCAGCAAATTAAGCAAACGGCGCGGATTTTGCTCATCAACCCCAACAAGCCACAACTCTGCCAGCTCAAGTTGCTCGGTTTTGGGCTGGCTGTCGTTGACGATAATAATCGCCAATTGCTTGCCATCGGGCGAAGCTGACCATGGCAAATAGGTATTGGGTTGGGTTGGATTAGCTAATTGATAGGTGGTGCCGGCCAAACTGATGGCCCCAATACTGCCATCAGCAGGCAGGTCAAAAATAACTGAGCCAGTGCTAATTGCTGGCTCGGCAGTATAATCGGCAATCGTTGCGGTTGGGCGTTCGGGCAATGAGCTAGCGGGTAGGGCTTGGCTCGGCATTGGGCTTGGTTGGGTCGCAGGTTGGGTGGCACAAGCAGCCAGAAATAGCCCCAACCCAAGGATTTGGGCGAGTAGTCGCATCGGTCGTTCCTCCTCAATTGGTTGGGTAATACGTCTATTGTAGCCAAAATCGCCCAAATTACCCTGATGATCGATTGAAAATTGGCTGATACTTCGCCTACAATACCAAGAGCAATCGATGTAACGATCAAGGAGTGTGTATGGCTTCACATCTGGTCAATGGGGTTCATTACTACTACGAAGAGCGTGGCACTGGCGATCAAGTAATTTTCTTCGGCCATGGCTTAATGTATCACTGGCGAATTTTCGAGCCGCAAATGGAATATTTCGCCGCCAAAGGCTATCGCTGTATCGCGATCGATTGGCGCGGCCAAGGGCAAACTGAGGGCGGCGGCACGCCCGACGACTATTCAATGTATCGTTTGGGCGATGATGCCTATCAATTGTTGAGCGATTTGGGCATCAAGCAGGTGCATTGGGTCGGGGTTTCGATGGGCGGCATGATTGGCCTGCGGCTCTATCCCAAACATCCCGAACTTTTTCTCTCGTTGAGCCTGATCGATTCATCAGCTGGCGATGCGCCCGAATTGCTCGATGCCTATCGCCAAATGGCCGATGGCTATATCGCCTATGGCTTGATTGAACCCTTGAAAGAGGGCTTGGATGCAGTGTTTTATACCAGCAAAATGGCCGAGCGCCACCCGCAAGTGCAGAGCTATTGGCATGCCTATTGGACAAATGCCGACCGCGAATCGCTGTATAAAGCAATTATTCCCGTGATCGAGCGCGACGATGTGACCAATACCATCAGCCAAATTAGCGTGCCAACCCTGATTGTGGTTGGGGTTGAGGATATGTCTACGCCGCCAGCCAAAAGCGAAATCATGCAGCAATTGATTCCGAATGCCCAATTGCGCTATATCGACGATGCCAGCCATATGTCGGTCTTGGAGCGCCCAGAAGCGATCACCGCAGCACTCGCTGAATTTATTGGCTAAAAAAGCGAAGGCCACAAACCTTGACGCTTTGTGGCCTTCGTTTTAATTTAAGCGTTTAAAATCGTCTGCATCCATGGCAGATGCTCGGCATAATGGTCACAGGTATCACCAACAATCCAACCAATAATTGGCGCATCGTTGGTTGAGCCAGCTTGAAACTCACGATGGGGGCGCAACAAATCCTGATCGCTCAACTGAGCAATCCGCGCGACAAGGGCTTCGTGGTTGGCTGCGAGGGTGGCATAAACCTCGGCAAGCGGTAAATCGTGGTGGCGTTGGTACAGAACCTGGTTAACTGTCTCGAAGCCTTGTTGCCACACTGCTTCGTCAATATCGATGCTACCCCAGCGCGATTCTGCATTTATCAACCCTAGGATGCTTTTTTCCCAGAGCGCAATATGAATTGCATGATCTTTGATCGTCCAGCCTGCTGCATCGGCTGGTTCGGTCATTTGCTCGGGGCTTAAACCAGCCAAAAATGTTTGCAGTTCTTGCCAATTAGCAGCGATGCGGGCTTGTAATTGTTTCGCCGTTAGCGGAGCTTGAACCTCAGATTGGCTCATCGTTCCTTCCTTCCAATAAAGCACTTATAGGCGATTAGCGCGAATCTACCAAGCAGTGGATTCGCCTTGAGCCTAGCTAGCGGGCTAAAATATCGCGCATCCAGGCTTCATGTTCAGGGTAGTGCTCGAAGGTGTTGCCAACCATCCAGCCAATAATTGGGTCATTGTTGGTTGAGCCAGCTTGAAACTCATGATGGGGGCGCAGCAAATCGCGATCGCTAAATTCAGCAATTCGCGCCACGACTGCTTGGTGGTTTGTTTCGAGGGTTTTGTACACTTCATCAATCGATAGATCTTGGTAGCGTTGTTGCAGAATGCGGTTAATCGCATCAGAACCTTGTTGCCAAACCGCTTCGTCGATGCCGAAGCTAGCAGCGCGTGACTCTGAATTCAACAAGGCCAACAGGCTGTTTTCCCACAGCGCAATGTGAATTGCATGATCTTTGATCGTCCAGCCTTGGGCATCGGTCGGGCCGCTCAGTTGTTCGGGGGTTAATTCACGCAGAAATACCTGGAATGCTTGCCAAGCAGCGGCGATCCGTGCTTGGAGATTGGCCACCGTGATCTCAGCTTGATCGTCAATTTGGCTCATCGTTCATTCCTTCCAAATAAACACCACTCTTAAGCTTAAATTAAGCATACCAGCATTTGGCTTAATTACCTCATTCTCGAGCACGAATAAGCTAAACGAGAAGGATGAACTATGAAGGATGAATTATGAAGGATGAAGGTTTAGGCTATCGGGGTACTGGCTCATTGGGTTGGCAACCAGGTGCATGCCCTCACCCCAACCCCTCTCCCACGTGGCGGGCGAGGGGCTTTAATGTTGTGGTTTTTGTGCAATGCGTCGGTAAAAACCGGTGCTCCCCTCGCCCGCGTTGAGTGGGAGAGGGGCTAGGGGGTGAGGGAATAATGCTTATAGCCAAAAGCCCATAGCCCATAGCCCCATCTTCGTGCTCTTTGTGCTCTTCGCGGTTCCGATCCTTCGTGATCTTCGTGCTCTTCGTGGATCAAACAGTGATCTTCGAGCCAGCCAAATCAGTGTATGATAGATTACCTATTATCGAGGTGGAACAGCGAGCATGTGGGATTCGATCGTTCAGGCATTCAATAGTGCAGTTACCCAACTTGAGGCCAATGTGTATTGGCTAACCTTGAGCTATTTGTTCTTAAGCGAGTTTGGCGCACCGCTGCCGATTCCGGGCAATTTTGTGTTGGTTGCAAGTGGCTACTTGCTTGGCCGCCAAAACGAGATTCCAATTTTGCTGATGGCGCTGGCAATTTTGGCCTTAGTGCCAGGTGCAACCACTATGTTTTGGATTGGGCGACGCGGCGGTTTGCCCTTGCTCAATCGGATTGGCCCAAAAATCGGCTTATCCCAACGCCGCCGCGATCGGATTGTTGGTTGGCTTGAGCGCAGAGCAGTGCTTGGGCTGATTATGATTCGGGTCTTGCCAACCTTTCGCTTAGGCACAACCATCATTCCTGGAGCGCTCGGCATGCCATGGCCCCGCTATGCGCTTGGCATGGGCTGCGGCTTAGTCGCATGGGTCATAACCTATATGGGTTTGGGCTATGCAATCGGGCTATTAAGTTAATTTTTGGGCGTTCCGGCGCTCTTGTGGAGTACGACACTGCTATGAAGAGACTATTGACCCTAGGATTATTGGCTGTTTTGCTCACAGCATGTAGCCTCGGCTCCACACCAACTCCAACCAGCGAGCCAACCACGCCACCAATTCAGGTTCCCCAAGGTGGAACCCTAACGATTCGCACGGCCCAAGATATTGCAACTTTGCACCCGTGGAAGCCAACAACCCACGCCGAGGCCCAAATGCTTGGCTTGCTCTATCGCGGCCTCACCAAGCTCGATCAGGATTTGGCTCCGCAGCCAGATGTTGCCAGCAGTTGGCAAAGCGATAGCATCGGTCAAACGTTGACCATGACCTTGCGCAGCGATATTCGTTGGCACGACGATACGCCATTAACTGCCGCCGACGCAGCGTGGACAATTAGCGCAATGCAAAGCATTAGCCCAACCACGCCATTGTTGGTCGATCTTCAGGGCTTAGTGAGCGCTGTAACTGCGCCCGATACAACAACCTTAGTTATTACGTTGCGCGAGCCATATGCGCCGTTACTCTCGGCTTTGAGCATGCCGATTTTGCCCAAGCACCTGTTTGGCCAATTAAGCCCAGTTGAGCTTGATCAACTTAATCTTTTAACGCAGCCAATTGGCAGTGGCCCGTTTATGTTCGAGGAACGCACAGCAGGCTCGGCAATTAGCCTGATTCGCAATAATCAGTATGTCGATGGCGTGCCCTATCTCGATCGAGTGGCGTTTGTGGTTGCGCCCGATGCCGAAGTTGCCCGCGATGCTGTGCGCGATGGCGATTTGCTGGCGGCGGAATTGCCATGGGAGCAAAGTCAGGGCTTGGGTTCGGCGGTCAACGCAGGCAATTATCCTGAAAACGGCTTTTATTATTTGGCCTTCAATATGCGCGAAGGCCGTATTTTTAGCGACATGCGGGTGCGCCAAGCCTTGGCATTAAGCCTTGATCTGAACACAATTGTCGAAACAGCAGGCCCTTCAGCCCAAGCAATTTTGAGCGATCATTTGCCCGGCACATGGGTTGCACCAACTGGCGAATTGCCCAGCCGCAACCTCGATAAAGCCCGCGAATTGCTCGACCAAGCTGGCTGGGTGCTACCCGAAGGCGCAACAATTCGCGCCTCGAATGGGATTACGCTTTCGATGGCGTTGTATGTGCGCGGCGACGATCAACGCCGGATTGAGGTTGCCGAACGGATTGCCGCTGCCGCCAGCCCAATTGGCTTTAATCTGGTGGTTACGCCAGCAGATTTCGAGAGCGTGATTCGCTCGAAATTGGTTACGCCCTTCGATTTTGATTTGGCCTTGATGAGTTGGGGCAATAGTCGGGTTGGGGGCGCGCCATCGTACACCGCCTATGATCCTGATAATTTTTCGCTGTTTCATTCGAGCCAAATTTATCAAGGCGTTGCCGACGGACGGCCAGGCTTACGCAATTATGGCGCGTTTCGCAACCCCAGTTTTGATAGTTTATCGACTGCCGCGCGCGCAATCTACGACACTGAGCGCCGCCGCGAACTCTATCAACAAACCAATGCCATCATTCAAAGCGAATATCCCTATGTGTTTCTGTGGGCCGATCGCATGCCCGTGGCTTTGGCCAAAAATGTGCGTTCAACCCAAGGCGAAATTCGCCTGAACACGGCCAATTGGCTCTACAACGTGCAACATTGGTATCTTGAGCAATAATAATGGATGCTGCAATCGCCACATTCAGCAACCAACTAATCGCCAGCGCGCTGGCTGCGGTCGAGCCACAGCCAGCAGTTTTAAAGGCTTTGGATTGGGATGGTACGCAACTGCGCTGTGGCGCTTGGCAGTGGTCTGGCACAGGCCGAATCATTGTGCTGGGCGCTGGCAAGGCAGGTGCGCCAATGGCCGCCGCCGTCGAACAATTGCTTGGCAATCGCATCGCTGCTGGTTTGGTGGTGGTCAAAGATGCACATCGTGGTAATGTTGCGCTTAATCATATCGAACTGCTTGAATCCAGCCACCCAACGCCTGATCAACGCGGGCTGAAGGCAGCGCAACAGGTCGAACGTTTGCTCAAGCAAGCCCAAGCAGATGATTTGGTGCTGGCGCTGATTTCGGGCGGTGCGTCGGCGCTCTTGCCAGCACCAGCAGGCAACATTAGCCTAGCCGATTTACAACAGCTAACCCAGCTATTGCTCGCTTGCGGCGCGCCAATCGAGCACATCAATTTGGTGCGCAAGCATTGCGATCGCTTGAAGGGCGGGCAATTTGCGGCCTTGGCCCAACCGGCGAGCCTGTTGAGCATGGTTATTTCCGATGTGGTTGGCTCGCCGTTGAGCAGCATTGCCTCAGGCTTGAGTGTGCCCGATTCCGGCAGTTTTGCTGAGGCATGGGCCATGCTCGAACACTATCAATTGCAACAGCATGTGGCGGCGAGCATTCGCGACTATCTGCAAGCTGGCATTCGCGGGGTGGTTCCAGCTCATCCCAATGGCAGCGAGCCATGGTGGCCAAGGGTGCAAACCTCGATTGTGGCGCGCAACGAAACGGCCCAAGCGGCGGTCAAGCAATTGGCTCAAGCTCAAGGCTGGCAGGTCATTCACGATCAGCAGCCGATTATTGACGAAGCCCAAGAGGTTGGGGCAGCGCTGGGCCAACGCTTGCGCCACCTAGCTGCATCGGCCCAACAACCAACACTCTACCTTGCTGGCGGCGAAACCACAGTTAATTTGGCTGGCATTCAAGCCCACGCACGCGGCGGGCGCAACGCCGAATTAGCGCTCGCAGCAGCCTTAGCGCTCGACGGCTGCCCAAATTGCCAACTAATTGCCTTGGCAACCGATGGCGGCGATGGCTCAAGCCCAGCCGCCGGAGCAATTGCCAATGGTCAAAGCATCGCCCAAGCGCGCAGATTGGGGCTTGAGCCACAAGCTTTTTTGGCCAACCACGATAGCTATGGCTTTTGGCAAGCGCTAGGCAGCGCAATCGACATTGGGCCAACCCTGACCAACGTTAACGATCTGGTTATTGGTTTGGTCTGGTAGCTACAACACTGCCAAGGCTTGGGCCAAATCGGCAATCAAATCGTCGCGGTGTTCCAAGCCGACTGAGAGCCGCAACAAGGCTGGCGAGGTTGGCGAGTCGGGGCCTTCGAGCGTGGCGCGATGTTCGATTAAGCTTTCGGGGCCGCCAAGGCTAGTCGCACGCGTCCATAATTGCACTTGAGCCGCCACCGCAAGCGCTTCAGCAGCCCCGCCAATCACCTCGAACGAGACCATGCCGCCCATCAAGAGCATTTGGCGTTGGGCCAATTCAAATTGGGGATGACTCTTCAAGCCAGGATAATGCACAACCTGCACCTTCGGATGCTGCTCCAACCACTCGGCCACGGCCAAAGCATTGGCACAATGGCCTTGCAACCGATAGGCCAAGCTTTGCATGCCGCGCAAAATCAGCCAACACTCAAATGGCGAGGGCACGGCTCCGGCCAGCACATGAATTTGCTTAATTTTTTGCCACCATGACGTGGCAATTTTGGTAATTAATGCCCCGCCCAGCACATCGCTATGGCCGCCAAGATATTTGGTGGTTGAATGTAGCACCAAATCCACGCCCAAATCGAAGGGCCGCTGGCCAAGTGGCGTGGCCCACGTATTATCGCAAACTACCAAGGCTCCAGCAGCGTGGGCCAAACTGCTGACCGCCGCTAAATCGGTGAGCCGCAAGCTTGGGTTGGATGGCGTTTCGAGCCAAACCAAAGCCGGAGCTGGCTCCAGCGCTGCTTGCACCGCCGCCAAGTCGGTCATATCAACAAATTGAGTATCGAGGTGGGCAAAAACTTGACGCGCCAAGTTGGCAGTGCCGTTGTAGCAATCGCGGGGCAGCAACAAGCGCTGGCCAGGAGCCAAATGTTGCAACACCGCCGCTGTGGCTGCCGAGCCAGAGGCAAAGGCCGCTGCTTCAACGCCACCTTCAAGCGCAGCCAACGCTTGCTCCAAGGCTTGGCGGGTAGGGTTGCCAAAACGAGTGTATAAAAAACCATGCGGCAAACTACCATCAGCCGCTCGTTCGAAGGTGCTGGCCAGATGAATTGGCGGCGTTACAGCACTGGTCGCAGCATCAACGCTACGACCAGCATGAATCAACAATGTTTCAGGTTTCATAGTTTTCTCAGCGCAAAGGAATAACCGGAACAGCGGTCGGCGCAACTGGCTCGATATAGTTTGGCTCGCTATCTTGGAAGTAGAGGGCGCGGCCTAACAAGCCAATTTTGACCGTTTGATTGGGATCGTTGGGGTGTAACTCAAGCCGCCCGCGCTCGAAATATTGCACCGTGTGCACCGTGCGATCTTCGGGCAACACTTCTTGCAATTCTTCGCTAATTGGCCAGCCAAGCAAATCGATGCCGCCATTGGCTTCCCAAAATTCAAGGAACAAGCCACGCAAGCCTTGCTGGGTCGCTTCGCTATAACGCAAGCCAGGCCGATTGGCGAAAAATTGTTGGTTGGGAAAATCGCGATTTTTGGTAAACTCAACCCCAACCCGCCCAGGCTGCACCTCGTATTTGGTCCCTTGATGCTCAGGCCACCATTCAAGCCGCGCGCGCTCAAACCATTGGAACTGACGGCCATTCTCCTCAAGCAAGCCACTAATTGGCCGCCCAAAAATTGGCTCGCCGCCGTTTTTAACCCAATATGGCAAAAAGAGCGGGTCGATCTCAGCGGCATAACTTGGCAAGGAATTTAATCCATCAACCCCATAAAAACGTTGGCCTTCGAGCGCTGCCGCTTCATTATCCAACGAACGATTGGATTGCAATTGCACGCTGTTGAGCAAGGGTTGCAAGGTTGGTTGAGCGTTATTATTGCCGCCAAAAAGATTAAACAGATTGATGTTATTGCCGCTTGCCAGCAATAAAACCAAGAAAATAATTAAGATAATTGCCACCCCAAAGCCCAAGGCTTGCGCGGTCATGCCTTGGGGAGCAACCGCCTCGTCCTCTTGAATAATCGCCGAAGGCACCTCTTCCGGTTCGGGATCTGGCTCAAGATCGTTCTCAAATTCCAGCACATCGGTTGGGGGAGTGCGGTCGCTCATGGGCAATTCCTCATGCTTGATGTTTAGCCCGCAAACGCTCGGCTAAATCGGCAAATGCTGCGTGATCGGTTGGGTTTGGTCGCCATAATTTCACAATTCCATCGCCTTCCCAGCGTGGAATCACATGGACATGATAGTAAAACACTTCTTGCCCAGAGGCTGGACGCGAATTTTGCAACACATTGATGCCAGCAGGATTGAGCGTTTGCAACAATAATTGAGCAACAGTTTGCACCATTCGCGCCACGGCTGCCACATCTTCTGGCGTAGTATCGAAAATATCGGTGCCAAAGCGCTTGGGAATAACCAAGGTATGGCCTTGCGAGGCAGGATTAATATCTAAAAATGCCAACGTTCGATCATCTTCGGCCACTTTATGGCAGGGCAACTCGCCACGCACGATTTTGCTAAATACGTCATCCATCCAATCAGCCTCCAAAACTACGCTTCATTCTTGATTCCTAGTTTTGCTAATTTTTGTTGGCGCAAGCCGAGCACTGCCTCAACATCCCAGGTGTTGATGACTTGCTGGTTGCTGACCCCGCCCCGGCGTGCAGTTACAACTCCATAAAAAAGATTGTTGAAGCCAGCCGTGGCGTGGGCATCGGTATTGATGCTGATGTTACAGCCTGCTGCCAGCGCTGCCCGCACATGCACCGCATCGAGATCAAGCCGCTCTGGGCCTGCATTCACTTCCAAGACCGTGCCGGTTGCTGCTGCCGCCGCAATAATTTGCGCCATATCGTAATCGGCTCCAGCGCGGCCATTCAAAATGCGGCCAGTTGGGTGGCCAATGATCGTCACATAAGGATTATTGATTGCGCGCAGCATGCGGGCGGTCGATTCGGCGCGGGCTTGGCGCAACGCCACATGCGGCGAGGCCACGACTAAATCTAATTTGGCAAGCACCTCGTCGGGCAAGGCCAAGCTACCATCGGGCAAAATATCGACTTCGCAGCTTTGCAACAAGCGAAAATCATGGCCTTCGGCGGCTAATTGCTGGTTCAGCTCATCGATTTCGGCCCGTTGGGCCAGCAAGCGCTCGCCATCAAGCCCGCCAGTTACGCCCAAATAGGCGCTATGATCAGCGACCGCCATATAGCGATAGCCTTTGGCAATGCCCGCCAGCACCATTTCACGCAGGCTTGCGCCGCCATCGCTCCAAGTTGTATGCCAATGGACATCGCTGATGATCGCGCTTTGTTCCAGCAGCGTTGGCAATTGCTTGGCTTGAGCAAGCGCAATTTCGCCCCAGCCTTCGCGCAATTCAGGCGTGATCCAATCCAAACCTAATGCTTGATAGAGTGCCGCTTCATCGGCAAAAGCTGGCAAATTGCTTGGGTCAAGTTGCCAATTCTGCGCCTCAGCCAATTGGTTCAGGTCGGCAACATGGTTGGCTGAGCCAGTCCAATAGACCAAGGCACTGCCCCATTGGTTTGGCTCAACCGCCACAACCCATGCATTCATGCCATTGTGCAGCAAGAGTTGGATACCATGGGCGCTGGGCGTGGCTTGGGCAACTTGGGGCAATGCGCCAATTGCGGCGTAGGTTGCAGCCGCATCAAGTGTTGCCACCACAAAATTCAAATCGCCAACGCTGGCCTGATAGCGGCGGGTTGAGCCAACGACTTGGGCAGCGCTAACGCTCGGCAATTCGGCCAAAGCAGCGCTCAATTCTTCGGCGACTGGCACGGCATCGACCAAACGTAAGCGCAGCACTTGGTTTTGCAATGCTTCAAGGGCACTTAGCACCTTGGCCGCGCTTTTGGCCCCAAAGCCCTTGATTTTGGCCAAGCGCCCATCTTGGGCTGCCGAGAACAAGGCCTCAAGATCCTGAATCCCTTCATCGCGAAAGAGGCGGGCAGCGGTTTTGGGGCCAATTTCGGGCACGCGCAAAATCTGCAACAAGCCAGGCGGCACTTTCTCCAAGAGCTGATCGGCCAAGGCTGAATGGCCATGATCGAGCAATTCGCCAATGATTGCGGCGCTAGCCTCGCCAATATTCGGCAGGCTGGTTAACGAGCCTTGTTCGCGCAGGCTGGCAAGGCTGGTGGTTTGGGCGGCAAGTGTATCGCTGGCGCGGCGATAGGCCGCCAACCGAAAACGATTTTCGCCGATCACTTCCAACGCATCGGCAATATCGGCAAAGACTTGGGCAATTGCTTGGTTGCTAAGCATAGTTCGGCTGTGCTCACGCTGAAAAAAAGAAAAAGAGCAGGAGTAGATCAAAACGTTGTTTGATTATAGCATGGTCACCTCAGGCTGAGACGTTCGATTATGGCATAGCTTTCGGCCAAGGGGTTGATGATCACCACCCTTCCGTCCCGCCTCAAGGCGGGAGACACAGGGGGTTTTCATCCCCCTGTACCCCCTAAAGGACGTGATTTGGCAAGTAGGCATCCATTGATGAACCAACCATGCACTGGTTCGAACCAGAGAGCCAGGAATAACCAAACGAACTTCCCCGCTGGGCAACTGCTGGAATCCAATTTCGGGCAACTTGCCCAATTGAGCAACGCGAATTTTTGGCCATTTTGCCCTATAATGAACAAACTCAACTGGGCTATCATGCACAGTGGCTAGGTGTCAGTGAAGGAGCATTCAGGCTATGCCAGTCACAAAAGAAGAAATTTTAGAAAAAATTGCTGAACAACGAGTCCAGTTTATTAATCTCCAATTTACTGACATTGTTGGGATTATTAAAAATGTGACGATTCCTGTTTCGCAAATTCACCAAGCCCTCGACCACGGCGTGTGGTTCGATGGTTCGTCGATCGAAGGCTTTGCCCGCATTGCTGAAAGCGATATGTATTTGGTGCCCGACCTCAACACCTACGCGGTGATTCCGTGGGAAAGCACCGGCGATTATATTACGGCGCGCTTTATTTGCGATGTGTTTACGCCCGATGACCAACCATTTGCTGGCGACCCGCGCCATGTGCTCAAACGAACCTTAGCTCAAGCAGCAGAATTGGGCTTTATCTACAACACTGGGCCAGAATTAGAGTTTTTCTTGTTTAAGCCTGGGCCAAACGGCGAGTTAGTGCCAATTCCGCACGATGCTGCTGGTTATTTTGATGTTTCAACCGATTATGCAACCCACATTCGCCGCCAGATGGTTGCTTCGTTGCAAACCTTTGGGATTAAAGTTGAGGCCAGCCATCACGAGGTGGCAATTGGCCAGCATGAAATTGATTTTGAGTATGGCGATGCCTTAACTATGGCCGACCATACGGTGACATTTCGCACGGTGTTGAAGGCAATTGCCCAATTGAACGGCCTGCATGCCACTTTTATGCCCAAACCAATTGCTGGTATCAACGGGTCGGGCATGCACGTGCACCAGAGTTTGTCATCGATCGTGACGGGGCGCAACGAGTTCCATGATCATGAAACCAACAATTTATCGGTGTTGGCGCAGCATTTTACCGCTGGCTTGCTCGACCACGCTTTGGGCATGACCGCCGTGCTTGCGCCGTTGGTTAATTCGTACAAGCGGTTGGTGCCTGGCTACGAAGCGCCAATTTATGTCAGCTGGGGCCGCACCAATCGCTCGGCGCTTGTGCGCATTCCACGCATCAGCGCAGGCCGCTCGAACCAAGCAACCCGCATCGAATTGCGCTGCCCAGATCCATCGGCCAACCCCTATTTGGCCTTCTCGGTCATGTTGGCGGCAGGTTTAGATGGGATTAAACGCAAGCTCATGCCACCACCCTCAGCCGAAGAAGATCTGTATCATGTTGACCCGATAGCGCGGGGCTTGAAAACCTTGCCCGTCTCGCTGGGCGAGGCCTTGGAAGAATTAAAGCGCGATAGTGTGATTCAAGAAGCCTTGGGCGAGCACATTTATGAGCGCTATATCGAGGCCAAAACCCAAGAATGGGATGCCTACCGCCGCCACGTCTCGCAATGGGAGCTTGACCGCTACCTGCCAATTTATTAGCAGTTGGGGGTTGGTTGTTAGGGTCGGGGATTGGTTTATTGTTAACCGCGAAGAGCGCGAAGAACACGAAGGACGAGGCTATGGGCTTTTGGCTATCGAAACGATTGATGAAATTTTCAACGAATCCCCGATTGTCAAAAGCCTATAGCCTCGTCCGCTCTGCGCCTCTGCGTTTATACCTTCAACCGGAATCCTTGTGTTCTCTACTCTCTATTCTTAGTTACTCTTCATCCCTCATAATTCATCCTTCATAATTCATCCTTCATCCCTAATGTTCTATGCTCTATGTTCTTGGGTTACTCTTCCTCGTCGAATACGCCGCTGAGTTTGCCGACGGCCCCGCCATGTTCGCGGCGGCTGGCCTCGCCAAATTGCTCGCGCCGAAAGACGATTTGGCCTTCGAGCATGGTCAACATTACTTGGCCACGCATTTCTTGGCCCATCAAGGGAGTATTTTTGCCCTTTGAAGCCAACGACTCTGGCGTAACCCTCCAAAGCGCCGCAGGATCAAAAATCGTCAGCGTTGCAGGATCGTCTGGCCCCAACGAAATTGGCAGCACATCGATAATCGCCGCTGGGCCAATCGTCATGCGTGCAATCAATTCGACAATATCGATCTGCATGGTTTGCACCAAGGTCAACACCATCGGCAAGGCCAGTTCCAAGCCTGTGTAGCCTGGGGCGGCAAAGCCATATTCGCATTCTTTATCAACGTGGGTATGCGGGGCGTGGTCGGTTGCGACGGCATCGATTGTTCCATCGCGCAAGCCTGCAATCAAGGCGGCCACGTCTTCGCTGGCGCGCAACGGTGGGCTAACGCGGGTGCGGGTGTCGTAGGGCGCTAATTGCGACGGATCGTAAGGGCCTTTGCCATCCCATGGCTCCATATTGCCGAGCACCCAGCGATCGGTCATGGTCAGGTGGTGCGGCGTGACTTCGGCGGTTACGCGCACGCCGCGCGCCTTGGCAGCCCGAATCAATTCTACGCCGCCGGCAGTGCTAACGTGGCAAATATGCAAGCGTCCGCCAGTTTCTTCGGCCAAGGCAATATCACGGGCGATCATCACTTCTTCGCCAGCAGCAGGCCAACCGCTCAAGCCCAAACGAGTTGCAACCGCGCCCTCGTTCATCGGCGCGCCGCGCACAATGCTCAAATCTTCGCAGTGGTTCATCACCGGGCGGCCAGTCATTTTGCTATACAGCAATGCTTGGCGCATGATGTGAGCATCCCAAACTGGCGAACCATCATCACTAAAGCCATGTGCGCCAGCTTCGGCCAACTCGATCAGTGGTGCAAGCACCTTGCCTTCGCGGCCAAGGGTTACCGCGCCGATTGGCAGCACATGAATTGGCCCATGGCGGGCGGCAATATCAAATTGTTGGCGAATCAGCGGAGCCGAATCGAGCGCAGGATTGGTGTTGGGCATTGGGCAAATCGTCGTATAGCCGCCACGCACCGCCGCATCCATGCCGGTGGCAATCGTTTCTTTGCCCTCGAAGCCTGGTTCGCGCAAGTGGGTGTGAATATCGATAAAGCCAGGGGTCACAAAACAGCCAGAGGCATCGATAAACTCAACATCATCGCCATACGAATCGGGAGCCATGGCCAACTCGATGACCTCGCGCACCCGATTGTTTTCCAGCACCAAATCCCCGACGGTCGCAGTTTTGCGGGCTGGATCGATGATACAGCCGTTTTTGATCACAATCCGTGACATGTAGAACTCCACTGATTGGGCGCTTATTCGTTTGGCGTACCGCTGCCCATTTTATCGCGGGCCTCGTTGCGACTTAGAATTTCGCCACTTGATTCTTGCGATTTTTCGCCTAGCCAGCCAAGCCAGACCAAGCCACCATTGAAGGCTAGCCCAAACAAGAGCATAAACCAACTTGGCAATGGCCCGACGGCAGCCCGATCATACACCTCAGCAAACGATCGGGCAATTGTCGGATGGATGCCAACTTTGGTGACCCAACTCAAAGCCAAGAGGGCAAAAATCCACACATAATTGCGCCGCAAGCGCCGACTCATGGCTTCGATGACGCTGATGTTAAAGTGCGGCTCCATTAAATCTTGGGCCAAGAGTTCGCGCCAATGCGGCCCGCCGCTATCGCTATCTGGCTCGGGCGCAAGCATATCGGCGAAGAATTCGGTTTCCATCACCCGCACCCGCGTACGCCACAAATCGTAAAAGCGATAGCGCCGCGCCTCGATAAACAAGAAAAACATAATCAACAGCGAATTAAGCAGAATCATCACCGGGGTATTGCTGGCGCTGCTGAAGGCAAACGAAAGCGTCGCCCCAGTTGTCAGCACTGCCCAATTGGTCGTGCCATCGAGCCGCACCCGCCAGGTGTTGGCACGCGACAATTCGCCGCGATACAAGTGAACCAAGGCGGTGTTAAATTCGTTTGGCGTGAGTGGTCGGGTAATCGGCAGCGGCGCACGGGGCATTGGTGCGGCTGTGGTAACCCGTGGGCCACGCATGCTTGGTGGCTCCGTCGGGCTGGGCGGAATAAAGGTTGGGCGTTGCATAGCCAGTACCTTTTTGCATAAGAACATAGAACAAAGAGCATAGAACAACGTTTGGCTATGCTCTTTTTGCTCGGCGGATCAATAATCAATCCTCTGATCGCTATGTTCTATGTTCTATGCTCTTTGTTCTTCTAATAACGATCAAGAATTTTTGAAAGTTCGTAGAGCTTGGCATCAAGCACTTTGGGATTTGCCAGCACTTCATCATAGGGCGTGACGGTTAATTTGCGTGATTGCACGCCAACCAAACCGCCGTTCTTGCCAGATAGCAAAAACTCGACCGCGCCCGACCCAAGCCGCGTCGCCAAGGTACGATCAAAGGCCGATGGCGAGCCGCCGCGCTGAATATGGCCCAAAATTGTGGCCCGCGTGCGGAAGCTAAAGCTAAAGCCGCTTTCCTCTGCATCGATCTGGTTAATTTGGTCTTGGATGGTTTGGGCGTTTAGGTGCGCGCCTTCAGCAGCCACAATCACACAGTTGGTTTTGCCTTTGCGAAACGAACGCTTGATCACTTCGACCACATCTTCAATCGTTGTATCGGGAATTTCGGGAATTAAGATCGCCTCAGCGCCGCCAGCCAAGCCGCCCATCAAGGCCAAATAGCCAGAGTGGCGACCCATAGTTTCGATGATAAAAGCGCGTTGGTGCGATGAAGCAGTATCTTTAATTTTATCGATCGCTTCAAGCACCGTGTTGAGCGCCGTATCTGCGCCGATGCTCATATCGGTGCCATACATATCGTTATCGATCGTGCCTGGCAAGCAGATGGTTGGCAAGCCATGTTCGGCGGTCAGAGCAGCGGCCCCGCGCAACGAACCATCGCCGCCAATCACCACCAAGCCTTCGATCCCATGCCAACGTAAATTCTCAATTGCTTTTTCGCGACCTGCGGGAGTCATAAATTCGGGCGAGCGAGCGGTGAGCAGCATCGTGCCGCCACGTTGAATAATCCCGCCCACATCTTTATATTCAAGTCGCCGCATATCATTTTGAATCAGGCCAGCATAGCCTCGATACACGCCAAACACTTCACAGCCTGCATGGAGCGCAGTCCGCGTTACAGCACGGATTGCGGGATTCATTCCTGGGGAGTCGCCACCACTGGTTAAAACGGCAATGCGATGCATGATCAAACCTCATTGAAGTTATTATGCTTGAAGCGGCGACATTGCCGTCGATGGCAGCCTTGCCATGCAGTTCAAAACACTTTTCGTAAAATCCACCAGACCAAGATCACACTCGCCACCAGAAACCCCAGAAAACCTAGCCCACTTACTGGAACGACAATGACGATTGAAGTTCGCCGGATTACAACCCACAAAACAATTGCGATTGCTACCCACAGGAGTAGCCGATTGGTTGACGATTTTCGCATATGTGCCTCGGCCTTGGTGCGCCCCATTATACCAAGAAGCGACTATTTCGGTGCTAATTGATTTCAGGGGTATCATGGCATTGTTCAATCCAAATAGCAAGCATTTTCGTAGGGATGGGTTAGAACAAAGAACATAGAACATAGAGCATAGACGAGCTACATTTTTTTAACGCAGAGGCGCAGAAATGGGAAGCTATAGGATGATGACTATTTGTAATGGTACATCAGGTTAACCACCGCCTGATCCCCTCACCCCAACCCCTCTCCCACGTGGCGGGCGAGGGGCTTTAATCCCGTGGGTCTGCCACACGGTGTGGTGAAAACGGGTGCTCCCCCTCGCCCGCGTTTTCGTGGGAGAGGGGGCTGGGGGGGTGAGGGAACGCGGTTGCCAATCCAATGAACCATTACAGCTATTGCCTAGCGGAACGATTTTTAGGATTTTTATGACCTATAGCCCAAAGCCCATAGCCATCTTTCCCTCTGCGCCTCTGCGTTAAATTTTGGACTTCTGATATTTTTTGATTTTTGACTTTTGCTTTCTGACTTTTACAAAGGGGTTTTCGCATGGAATCGTCGCTTGATCGTTCGCAGCCGCGCTCGGCCCAAACCGCGCTCTGGCTTGGGATTGTGTTTAGTTTTGCTTTTACGGCGCTAATTTGGTGGGCAGGCCAGCGCTTGCACGCCATCGAAAAGCTGCCAGACCAAGGCGCAAGCTGGTATTATTGGCAATTGCCCAATCCAACGCTGTGGTCGCGGGTTACCGCGTGGGGCGGCTATTTATTGCATCAAGTGACGATTTGGGCCGCAATTTATTATGCCCAAACCCGGGTTAAAAAATATACCAACGGCTTGCAAGCAATCAATTGGTTTGCCCTTGGCGCAAATGCGCTGTTTATTGTGTTGCACTTTATTCAGACCCATTTTTGGTATGATGGCCTAGCCCAAGATGTTTCGATCTTCAGCTCGCAAGGCTCAGTAATTGTCATGCTGGTCTGGATTTTGTTGATGGAAAATAGCCGCCGCGGCTTGTTTATGGGCAAACGTGCGCCAATTAGCAAAGAAATTGGCCGTGCTGCCCGTCAATATCATGGCTATGTCTTCTCGTGGGCAGCTATTTACACCTTCTGGTATCACCCAATGGAAACCAGCAGTGGCCACTTGGTGGGCTTCGTGTATATGTTCTTCCTGTTGCTCCAAGGCAGCCTGTTTCTGACCCGCATTCACGTCAATCGCTGGTGGATGTTGACTCAAGAGGTGATGGTGTTGTTTCACGGCGCGATGGTGGCCTTCGTGCAAGCTGGCCCAACTGGCTTCTGGCCAATGTTCTTCTTTGGCTTCTTCGGCATTTTCGTCATTACCCAAATGCATGGCTTGGGCTTGAGCAAAGCTTGGCGCTGGCTGCTTGGTGGCGCTTATCTCGCCTTAGTTATCGGCATTTACACGTGGCGCGGCTGGAACAAAATCGATGAAATTGTGCGTATTCCAGTGATTGAATATGCCTTAGTTGCCGTATTGGCGTTGTTGATTTGGCTCGTGCTGCAAGCTGCCAAGCTCTTTACCCGCCGCAAAGCCGTTTTAGTTAGCGACGAACAAAGAGCATAGAACATAGAGCATAGAGGAAAATTTAACGCAGCGGCCCAGAGCACCAAAGGATGAAGGATGAGGGATGAAGGATGAACTTGATCCATGGGTGGCTAAAACAGCTTCGCGATCTTCGTGCCCTTCGTGGTTTCATTCTTCGTGCGCTTCGTGGATCACAATAAACTGACCGGATCGACATCGATCGTCCAGCCGGCGGGAATTTTCAAAGCGTGTAATAAATCGGTTGGGTCGGGCAAACGCACCAAAATATGCCAGCGATACAAATCGCGCACTTTTTGCAAAAAGGCAGGCGACGGCCCAATAATCGCCCAATCGCGGATGCGCCGTCGCTCTAGCTCCTCGCGTAGCTGCGTATCGAATTCGCGCACCACCCGCTCAACGGTTTTGCTCGATGGCGATTGGGTCATAAAGCGAATCAGGCGGCTAAATGGCGGGTAGTGGGCTGTGCGGCGAAAGGCAATTTCTTCGCGATAAAATTGGCGATAATCGTGCTGCGCCGCTGCCTGAATTGCATAATGTTCAGGATTATAACTTTGGATAATTACCTGTCCACCACCAGCCCGCCGTCCAGCCCGCCCAGCCACTTGGGCCAATAATTGAAAGGTGCGCTCGCCCGAGCGAAAATCGGGCAAATTCAAGGCCGTATCGGCGGTAATGACCCCAACCAAGGTCACCAACGGCAAATCAAAACCTTTGGCAACCATCTGGGTTCCCACC
This sequence comes from Herpetosiphon giganteus, assembly GCF_016907925.1. GTDB lineage: Bacteria > Chloroflexota > Chloroflexia > Chloroflexales > Herpetosiphonaceae > Herpetosiphon > Herpetosiphon giganteus. The sequence continues at coordinate 36,034 of NZ_JAFBCZ010000008.1, forward strand.
AAAATATCGGCTTCGTGCTGGGTAAATTGGTTGAGCAAGGCTTCGTGCGAGCCTTTGCGCCCAGTCACATCGCGATCCCAGCGCATTACCCTCGCTTCAGGATAGAGCAATTTGACTTCTTCGACCACTCGTTGCGTGCCAACCCCAAAATCGCGAATGCGGGTGCTAAAACAGCTTGGGCAGTTGCGCGGAACCCAATCGACGTGGCCACAATAATGGCAGCGCAACGTCGGCGGCGCATTCGGCTCGCCCTCGGTTCCGTGCACCGCCAACGCTACGGCGCAACGCGGGCACTGAATCGTCGTGCCACAATCACGGCACATTACAAACGAAGCGATGCCGCGCCGATTCAAAAATAAAATGGTTTGTTCGCGTTTTTCCAGCGTGCGCTGAATCGCGCTTTGCAACGGGCGGCTAAACATCGACCTCACGCCGGCCTTGAGTTCGCTGCGCATATCGACGATCTGCACTGGCGGCATGGGAATCGGATCAGCTTTGGTTACACCCGCTACGGTTTTGCGCCCAACCCGTTCGTGCAATTCCAGCACTTCGTATTTGTTGATTTGCACGGCGTAGGCACTTTCTAATGATGGAGTGGCGCTGCCCAAAATCAGCACAGCGCCAGCCAATTCTGCCAACTTCACCGCCAAATCGCGGGCGTGATAATAGGGCGTGGCTTCGTGTTTAAACGAATGCTCGTGCTCTTCGTCAACAATAATTAATTGCAATTTACCCAGCGGCGACCAAATTGCCGAACGCGAGCCAATCGCCACTTGGGCAGCGCCACGTCGCAAGCGCCGCCATTCGTCGTAGCGCTCGCCAACGCTCAGTTCCGAGTGCAGCACCGCCAATTGCTCGGGAAAGCGCGCCGCAAACCGCCGCACCAATTGCGTGGTTAGGGCAATTTCTGGCACCAACACCAAAGCTTGGCCACCATTGCGCAAGGCACGGCCAATCGCCCGCAAATAGAGCTCGGTTTTGCCGCTGCCAGTTACGCCATGCAACAAGATTGGTTTGGCCTTACCAGTTCGCGCCGCCAAATCTTGAGCTTCGACAATTTGCCGCCAACCCCGTTCTTGCTCAAGCGTCAGTTCTGGCGGAAACTCCAACGGTGGAATGCGGCCAAGCAGCGGGTCGCGCCGCACTTCAACTTGCTCAAGCTGAATCAAATTACGCAAGGCCAAGCTGCGTAGATGGCTCAAGGTTGCGCCAACATCACGTAACTCTGGCAACAGCACCGTTTCGCCATCAAGCGCTTGCTCCAAAATTGCTTGATAAATTGCCGCCAAACGGGGTGCTTTGCTCAATTCGGCCAAGGCTTCAGCGGGGTTGATGCTGGTTGATTGCACGCTCCATTCGCGTTTTGGTTTGGCCGCTGGCCGCGAAACCAAACTGCCCAGCGCAATCAAGCCTCGTTCATGGAGTTCGGTATAACTGCGACGCAGATCAGCGTCCGAGCCACGCAAATCGACTCGCAGCTGGCGTTCGCTTTGCTCGCCAACTCGCCGCAGATGAAACAAAATCGCCCGTTCGCGCTCATCGAGCACGCCAAGCTCAATCTTCTGGCCTTGCTCGGTTGGCCGCCACGTGCGCTCAATTTCTTGCTTCACGCCAGGCGGCATAGTCAATTGCACCGCCTCCCACAGGCGCACCGCTTGGGTTTGGCTAAACCATTGAGCCAAGGCCAATTGAGCGGGCGCGGCAATCGCTTCGGGGTCGGCGTGTTCAAGAATATCGCGTACCACAAAGCCTTGGGGCCGTTGGGTCATAAATTCTAAAACGACACCCTGCACCCGCCGCGGCCCAAGCGGAACCCACACCAACGCTCCAACGCTCAACGGTCGGAGTTGCGGCGGCACAGCATAGGTCAAAATCGCCTCAGGATTATCGGGCAAATAGGCATTGAGAGCAACGTGGGCATACATAGCAGTGGGCTTGCTTCCTTCACACAAAACAGCGCAAATCTATCATAGCACATCCTTGCTAGCCCAAATTTAATTAAGGATGAAGGATGAATTATGAGGGATGAAAACAAAAGTCAAAAGTCAAAAGTCAGAAGTCAAAAAGTGATCAGGAGTCAGTTGTCAGGGGCTAGGGATCAGGCTGTAAGAACAGAGAGATTAGGGATTGGGCTTTTAGCTATTGGAACATCATCAAGCAAATCTGTGGCAATCTGTGGCTAAAAGATGATTATTCGTGAAATTCGTGGAATTCGTGGCTAAAAAACATTCTTCGCGCTCTTCGCGTTCTTCGCGGTTTCGTCTTTCGTGGATCACGTGCTTAACGCAGAGGCGCAGAGCAACGATGGCTGTAGGCTTTGGGCTAGCGGAGTTTTGTTTGAAATACGCTAATTATTCCCATAGCCAATAGACTAGAGCCTATAGCCACATCCCCTCTTGTGCGCTTAATTCAGTCATGAGGCGGTACAATCAACTTGGATTAATTGGCATAATTGGAGCGATCAAGGAGGAAGTAATGCTCGACGATCAAACACAGATTCGCCAATTGGTAACAACATGGATCGAAGCAACCGAAGCCGGCGACGTAAGCAAAATCTTGCCTTTGTTGGATGATGAGGTGATTTTTTTGGTCGCAGGCCAAGCCCCAATGCGCGGCAAACAGGCCTTCGCCGCCGCTTCAGCAGGCTTAAGCCAATTCAAACTCAAGATCTCGTTTGAAATTCAAGAGATTAAACTTAATGGCAAATGGGCCACCTGCTGGAACCAACTGCGGGTGCAGATTCAGCCAGCCAATGGTCAAGCGCCAATCATTCGGGCAGGCGATAGCTTTTCGTTGTGGCAAAAGCATGCCCATGGTTGGCTCTTGCTGCGCGATGCGAATATGCTCCAAACATTAAAAGAGGATTGACCATGTACATCCCCAAACATTTTGCCGAGCCACGCCGCGAAGTATTGCACGAATTAATCCAGCGCCAACCCTTGGCAACAATTATTACCCTCAATCAAAACGGCATCAACGCCAATCACATTCCGCTCTATCTCGACCCGCAGGCTGGCGAGTTTGGCACGCTCTACGGCCATGTGGCGCGTGCTAATAGCATCTGGCAGGAACATACTTCGCAACACGAAATCTTGGCAATTTTCCATGGCACCGATAGCTACATCACGCCAAGTTGGTATGCTAGCAAAGCCCAAACTGGCAAGGTTGTGCCAACTTGGAATTATGCTGTGGCCCATGCCTATGGCCCTTTACAAGTCATCGACGATCCACAATGGCTGCGCCAACAACTCGAACAGCTGACCAAGCACAATGAAGCTTCATTTGAACATCAATGGCAAGTTGACGATGCGCCGCACGAATATACCGAAGCCTTGCTCAAGGCGATTGTTGGCATCGCGATTCCAATCAGCCGCTTGCTGGGCAAATGGAAGGTTAGCCAAAATCAGCCTCATGCCAATCAACAAAGCGTGATTGCAGGCTTAGAGGCCAGCAACGAACCCACGGCATCGGCAATGATTGAGCTGATCAAACAACGTCAATCATCGTGACGCTGCGCTAGGCTGATTAATGTAAGCTGCTGTGGACTGTTAGACCATTGCTTGAGGCTACTTAGCAGATTAATTCGTGCTTGATTCATTGACCCACTGCGCTTTTGAGCACTTGGGTCTTTAATGTAGAATTCTTTTTACCAAGGAGTATGACTATGCCTCAACGCGTATGGCTCCGCCGCTGGGCAAAATTCCAAGCACTCGGCTTGTCCGCCGCAATCTTAGCCGCCTGTGGTACGAGCACACCCGAAGATCGCACAATTGCCCTCGCAACTGTTCCACCAACTGCAACCGCCACAACCGCACCAACCGATGTGCCTGCAACCGCCACAACCGCCGCTGCAACCAGCGTGCCCAGCGTGCCACCCAAAACCATAACCGTCGAGCCAACTCCAAGCCCAACCTTTACCCCAGAACAAGCCGAACTCGAACGCCGCTTTCGGGCGGCGGTTAGCGATGCAGAAATTGCCGAAGCCAGCGAAATTTCCGATCAACTGACAATTATCGATGCCAATAATAGCAACCTTGTGCGCGATGAAGCCACAGGTCGGGTGTTGGTTGCAACCTGGACCTCGTGGAATGGCTATGATGGCTTGGTCGGCCAAGAAACCACAACGACCCGCGAAACATGGGTCAGCGTCGTGCCCGAAATGCAAAATTTCTGCAAAGCCTATACCGCAACCGCTGATGTGCCATTGACCCTGCGCTTGGAGCAATTGCTCGGCTTGCCCGCCAATAATGGCAAAAATCGGATTGTTCACTTGTGGGTTCCGACCGAAGATCTCTTTCGCCCAAGCCCTGACCCAGAAATTACTGATAGCGTTGCTCAACTAGAAATGCCTGAAGCAAGTGCATTTCCATCGCAACAAGATTATGAATTTAGCCGCGATTGGTTCAATCTTCAGCGCAGCCTCTCGTATGATGCCAAAAATGGCTATCCTTGGACCCGCCTTGGCTATACCTATGATTGGGGCAATCCAGAGAGTGAGGTTGGGTTGAGCGAGTTTGTTGTTTGGGCCAAAACAACCGTCAAAGTGGAGAGTGTTACCCAGAACGAGGCCTATTGCCAGCCCTAATTTCCAGCCAAGCCCGCCGTTGGATCAGCCCAACCCGATCCAACGGCGGATTTAAGTTTAGACAGCTACATCGCGGCGCTCAAACAGTTTGACCGCAGCAAAACCACAGAGCACAATCACGCTGCCCAAGACCAAAAATGGCAAATAGTGAAAGCCATGTTTGAGCGGTTGGTTGTAATCGGCATAATAGAATGGCGAAAGTTTTTGCAACGGCACGAGCCAATCGATCACGCTGGCCAGCGAATTCGCAAAATAGCCAATTACTGCCAAAATCGTGGCCACCGCCATGCTCAAGGCCCGCTTGCCTGTTGCCGCGCCAATCAGCAAGGCGATTGCCCCAAAGCACAGCGCCATCAAGCTCATGTTGAATGAGGCTGCGCCAAGTTCGCTAGCGCCAATTTGCATATCCAGCAGCAGCACACCAAGCCACAAGCTGAGCCACGTAATCAGGCCCATCGCCAACGAGAGTACGCACAGAGCAGCAAAGCTTTGCCAAACAATCGTTGAACGCCGAATAGGATGGGCCAAAATCAGGTCGAGCGTGCGGGCTTCTTCCTCGCCAGCAATCACCCGCGAGCCAAGCCCGATTGTAAAAATCATGACGATCAGCGGCAGCATAAAGCCAAATAAGCGGCCTTGAATATAGCCTGCTGGCGTGGTCAAATTGGCAACATCGGTTACCCCAAACGCCGCCAACATCTCCTTGGGCATGGCTTCCATAGCTTTGGCAAGCTGCTGGCTGGTTTCTGGGTTGTTCATCGCTGGGTAAAAGCCAATCAACACAGCCACTAACATGATAATGCCCAAGCCCCACCACAGCAGCGAGCGCCGCCGTTCGTAGATGGTTTTGCTAAAAATATTACGCAACATCGCTCACCTCGCCTTTGTAGTAAGCCAAGAAAATATCTTCCAAATCGGTGGCTTGGCTGACTAAATCGCGCAATTCAAATTGGGCTGCGGTTTTGATCAACTGGTCAATCGAGCCAGTTACCGCGCAATGCACCTGGTTACCAAGCACTTGCAAATCGTCGATATTCGGAATATGGGCAAACGCACTAGGCTCAACTGGCTGAGCAAAATAGAGATCAAGTGTGCGCCGTGCCCGCGCCTTGAGCGCTTTGACGGTATCAATTGCCAATAATTTACCAGCGCGAATAATTCCGACCCGATCGCAAATATGCTCAACTTCCGACATCACATGCGACGAGAGAAAAACCGTGCGCCCAGAATTTTTGGCTTCGAGCACCAATTGATAAAAGGTTTGTTGCACCAACGGATCAAGCCCGCTCGTCGGTTCATCGAGAATTAACAGCTCTGGCTGGCCCATAAATGCTTGCACCAAACCAACTTTTTGCTTATTGCCCTTGGATAAGCTGCGAATTGGCCGTTTTAAATCCAGCTCAAGGCGCTCGGCCAGTTGTTTGATTGCCATTTGGCTGACATTACCACGCAGCTGGGCAAAATACTCCAGCATTTCTCGGCCCGTCATTTTCTCATACATCACCAATTCGCCAGGCAAATAGCTAATTTTTTGGTGAATCGCCAGCGAATCGCGCTGCGAATCAAGGCCAAAAATCTGTGCACTGCCGCTGGTTGGCCGAATAAAATCCAAAATCGTTCGAATGGTCGTGGTTTTGCCTGCACCGTTTGGCCCCAAATAGCCAAATACTTCCCCTTGCACCACCTGCAAATTTAAGTCATCAATGCCGCGATTTTTGCCATAGGTTTTGCAAAGGTTCGTGGTTTGAACAACCGTGGTCATGGTCATTCCTTTCGTTCGTTGCGCCATTTTTCAATCAGCAACGGTAATTCACGCTCAAAAAAAGCATACAGATCGTGCATTTCGCGCAGCCGTGCGCCCTCGTGACCCTCAGGATCGCTTAATAACGCCAAGCCTTGGTTTGCCAGCTCGCGAAACGCCCCAACCGCTTGAAATTGTTGGGCCAGCAAATCGGCCCATGTGCCTTCGCGAATCTCAAAATAATCGCGTCGTTCGCCTGGAATTGTAGTTTTGTTGATCAGGCCAATGTGCAGCAACCAGCGGGTCATGGTGCTAATCGAGCCTTTGCTAGCGTTCAACACCTGCGCCAGCTCAGTTGCATTTTGCTGCGGCGGATCGCAAACCAATAACCAGCCCATAATTCGACCAGCCATGCGCGGAATACCCCCAGCTTTTTCGTAAAAAACCGCAATCCGTTCTGCATAGGCCAAACGTGCTTGTACATTATCCATAGCGCTACTCGATTCTGTTCAGTACTGATTGAATAGAATCTAGCACGTTCAGTAAGTTCAGTCAATACTGAACTGATTGAATATGATACGTGGTCTAAAACAAAAGGTTGCAAACTACTTGACGAAGCGCAAACGATTTGATAATTTAGCAATTGTGCAATCGTTTATGTGAGGCCTCGATTATGCATGACCATAATCACGACGGAATTAATCCGGCCATGGTTGAGCGTGGGCGGCAAATGCTCCACGACGACGAGAGCTATTTTTTGATGGCCGAAACCTTTCGGGCCTTGGCTGATTCGACGCGAGTAAAAATTGTTGGTTGTTTGCTGGAACAAGAGCTGTGTACCGCTGATCTGGCGGCGATTCTAAATTATTCCGAGTCGGCGGTTTCGCAACATTTGCGCGTGCTCCGCCAATTACGCTTGGTCAAGCAACGCCGCGAGGGCAAATTGGTTTTTTATAGCCTCGACGACGACCATGTGCGGGTGCTGGTGCTGGTTTGTCTGAATCATATTCGCCATGGCTCAACCACAGATCCATCGGTTGCGCCAATTTTAGCTGTGTTGGAGGAAGAACGATGAGCGGACATCACGACCACGGACATCATCACCATCATAGCGTGCCCGCCGATGCTGGTGGCCGCCTGATTTTGGCCTTAGTCATTACCTTTGGCTTTGTTGGGGTTGAAATTGTGGCTGGTTTGTGGGCCAATAGTTTGGCACTGCTCACCGACGCTGCCCACAACGCCAGCGATGTGCTGGCCTTGCTGCTTAGCTGGATTGCGCTGTGGCTCACGCGCCGTCCTGCTCACGCCCGCAAAACGTTTGGCTACCATCGCGCTGGCATTTTGGCAGCCTTCGTCAATTCGTTGACCTTGGTTGGCATCGCCTTGGGTATTGGCTGGGAGGCGATCGAGCGCTTGCAAAACCCGCTAGAAGTTGATGCGCCGATTATGATTGGGGTTTCGTTGATTGCGGTGTTGGTCAATGCTGGCACAGCGTGGCTGGTGTATCGGGGCAGCGAAAACGACCTCAATCTGCGCAGCGCTTTTGTGCACTTGATGGGCGATGTGCTCTCAACGATTGGCGCAACGATTGCCGGAGCAATCATCTTCTTTACCAATTGGCGCTGGCTTGATCCGCTAGTTTCGGTGTTGATTGCAGGCTTTATCATCTGGCATGCTTGGCAAATTCTGCGCGATTCGATTGATGTGTTGTTGGAAGCAACGCCACGCGATATTGATGTCGACAAAGTGGTTAGCGATTTGCAAACCATTCCTGGGGTACAGGCGATTCACGATTTGCATATTTGGAGCATCACTGCCAGCATGCGCGCGCTCTCGGCTCACGTTGTGACCAACCAACAAGATCCACAGCGCAGCCCACAATTGATTAACGCAATCAATGAGCTACTTTGCCATAGCTACAACATTGGCCATGCCACCCTGCAACTTGAATGTTCGTGCAACACAACCCAACTCTATTGCACGCTGACTGAGCAACACCAACATTGAAAGGATGAAGGATGAAATAAAAGCAAATTGAAAAGGATGAAGGAAAAGCAAAGGGCAAAAGCTTAAAATCAAATTTGGCTCTAGGCTACAGGCTTTTGGCTATAGAAACCACGAAGAACACGAAGGGGAATGAGGCTCTTGACTATGCGCTTTTGGTCTTCATTCCTCATAATTCATAATTCATCCTTCATCCTTTTTTTCATTCCTCATAATTCATCCTTCATAATTCATCCTTTCTAGAAAGTGCTACAATGCACGCCAATTGATTTTTTGCTAACAGGGATGGAATCGAGGCCATGACACAAAGCGAACAAGAAGCGATTATTGCCCAGAGTGATACATTTTTGTTGCCGCTCTACAAACGAGCCAAACTCGCTTTAGTCGGTGGCGAAGGCGCATGGTTGCATGCCGCCGATGGACGGCGTTTGTTGGATGGCACCGCTGGAATTGCGGTCAATGCCTTGGGTTATGGCGATGCCGAAGTTGTGGCGGCGATTCAGCAGGCAGCAACTGGTTTGTTGCACACATCGAACCTCTATTACACGGCCTCGGTCGCCGAATTGGCTCAACGCCTAGTCGATTTGACTCCGTGGGCCAGCAAAGCTTTTTTCTGTAATTCTGGCACTGAAGCCATCGAAGCCAGCCTGAAATTTGCCCGCCGCTATACCCATAATCAACGGCCTGAGCAACAAACTGGTTTTGTGGCCTTTCACGATTCGTTTCATGGCCGTTCGATGGGCGCGTTGTCGGTCACCTCACGCGAGGCCTACCGCACACCGTTTAATCCCTTGATTCCAGGCGTGCGTTTTATCGGCCTTGAATGCGACCAAGCGACGCTCGAAGCAACGATTGATAGCAGCGTTGCCGCCGTGATTGTTGAGCCAATTCAAGGCGAAGGCGGCATTCGGCCAATCAGCCCTGAGTTTGCGCAAGCCCTGCGCCGCCGTTGCGATCAGGTCGATGCAATTTTGATTTTCGATGAGATTCAATGTGGCATGGGTCGCACTGGCGATGTTTGGGCGCACGAAGCCTTGGGCATGGCTCCCGATATTATGGCGCTGGCCAAGCCGCTTGGTGGTGGCTTACCAATTGGCGCGGTTTTGGTCAACGAACGGGTCGCCAAAGCGTTAAATTATGGTGATCATGGCACGACCTTTGGTGGCAATCCCTTTATTTGTGCCGTTGCCAATGTGGTTTTGCAAAAGCTGACCCATCCAACCATGCTTGATCATGTGCGCTCGGTGGGGGCCGAATTGGGCGCTGGCCTGCGCGATTTGGGCGAACGGTTCGATGTGATTAGTGCTGTGCGTGGGCGGGGCTTGATTTGGGGCGTAGAATTCAAAGGCCCAACCGCTGCCCAAATTACCGATGCCGCCTTCGACCAAGGCTTGTTGTTGGTTGGTTCTGGCAACGATGTGGTGCGGGTTATTCCGCCGTTGGTGCTCGGCCACAACGATGCCGAGGAATTAGTTACCCGCTTGGGCGATGCAATTAGCCAAGTTGTGAGCTAAAAAAATAGACCCCTCACCCCAACCCCTCTCCCACACGGGGTGCGAGGGGCTTTTATCTCGTGGTTCTCTTCCAATTCCTTGGTGAAACACGGATACTCCCCCTCGCCCGCGTTCAGTGGGCGAGGGGGTTGGGGGGTTGGGGGGTTGAGGGAACCTAAACTAGAAAATTTCCTGCAAGGCCACCATTTGCTCGCGCGATGGGCCGACCGAAATCATGCCCAAGCGCACGCCAACCAATTGGCTTAAACGGCGCACATAGCGTTGGGCAGCTTCGGGCAACTCATCAAGGGTGCGAGCATCGCTGGTATTGGTTTTCCAGCCTGGATATTCTTCGTAAATTGGTTCGACTTGGCTCAGCACCGAAATCGACGATGGGAACGAATCAAGCTCGGTGTCGTTCCAGCGATAGCCAATACAAATCTTCAGCGTCTCAACATCATCAAGCACATCGAGCTTGGTCAGCGCGATTGAGCTAATGCCGTTGATTTCGGCAGCGTAGCGAGCAGCCACTGCATCGAACCAACCAACCCGCCGAGGCCGACCGGTGGTTGTGCCAAATTCTTGGCCAGCTTGACGAATATGCTCGCCAAGATCGTCGGTTAATTCGGTTGGGAAGGGGCCACCACCAACGCGAGTTGTATAGGCTTTGTAAATTCCCACCACGCCATTCAAGCGCATTGGCGGAATTCCAGCGCCTTGGCAAGCGCCTGCTGAGCCAGTTGCGGTTGAAGTCACATAGGGGAATGTGCCATAATCAACATCCAACAAGGCACCCTGATTGCCCTCGATCAAAATTGGAATATCGCGGCGCAAGGCATCTTGCACCATGCCATGGATTGGCACGATATGGGATTCGAGTTGGCGGCCAAACTCCAAATATTGCAAATACATATCGTGCAACGAGGCGCTTGGCTGAGCGCTATACATTTTGTTCAGCACGCGACCTTTGTATTCTAAGACGCTGGTTAGGCGGCTGAGCAAGGTTTCTTCGTGCAACAAATCGCCCATGCGAATGCCCATCCGCGAAGCTTTATCAACATAGGCAGGGCCAATGCCGCGTTTGGTAGTGCCAATTTCGTTTGCGCCACGATCTTTTTCTTCGAGCGCATCGAGCGAAACGTGATAGGGCATCACGACATGAGCGCGATCGCTGATATACAATTGATCAAGCGAAACATTGGCCTCGCGCAAGGCTTGAAGTTCCTTCAACAAGACCGCAGGATCGATCACCGTGCCTGCGCCGATAATATTGACCACATTGGCATCGAAAATTCCGGCGGGCGTGAGGTGCAATTTAAATGTGCCAAGATGGTTGATCACGGTATGGCCGGCGTTCGAGCCACCGGCAGCGCGAATAACCAATTTGGCTTTGGTTGCCAATAAATCGACAACACGACCTTTGCCCTCGTCGCCCCATTGAGCGCCAAGAACTGCAACGACTGGCATATGTATCACCTTTTCTGTAAGAGGAGCAAATACCGTGGTTATGGGCGACCGAGCAAACGCAAACGGAATAACGCCCAAACCGTCAAAAAGCCATATTTGGGGTGCATTTTCTTGCCCTCTTCATAGGTACGCCCCAAGTATGTAATTGGCACTTCAAAAATTCGCTCACCCTGCATCAGAACCTTCGCCGTTATTTCTGCCTCAATCCGAAAATCGCTAGAAACCAAGTTCATCGAGCGCATAATATCGGTGCGCATGACCTTGTAGCAGGTTTCCATATCGGAGATCCAACAGTTGAACAGCAAATTGGTTAAAAAGGTGAGACCTTTGTTGCCAATAGCATTCCAAAAATACATGCCGGTATGCCGACCCATAAAGCGCGAACCAAACGCAACATTCACCAACCCAGCTTCAATTGGTTTGATCAATTCATAAAAATCTTGGGGGTCATATTCGAGGTCGGCATCTTGAATTACAACAATCTCGCCAGTTGCGTGGGTAAGGGCTGTGCGAATGGCAGCGCCCTTACCGCGATTGTGGCTATGCCGCACAACTTGCATGTGTGGGTAGATGGTCGTTAATTGTTGTAAGACCTCATAGGTAGCGTCTTGCGAACAATCGTCGACGGCGATCCATTGCATTGGAATGGTAATTTGCGCCAAGCGCTCTAGCATTTTTGCAATCGTTGCTGCTTCATTGTAGCAAGGAATTAACACAGATAAAAGCATCATTTTTTCCTAAAAATCCCCAAGCAGCAATGCAACTAGAACACAAACAACACAATTACAATCAAAATAGCCAAAATGGCAATTGCCGCTCCCAAGAATTTAAGTTGTTCGGTTTGGCGTTGTTTGGCAATAATCACGCGACATTCTGGGCAGTAGGGTACATCGGGCAAGGTTGCACTTAACAGGGAAGGGGTTTTAAAAGCTGCTTGCACCAACTCTTTGAAGGTAATCAAAGGTTGCGCCATGCGCACGTCATCGGGCGTAAGCTGTCGTTGACAGCGGGTACATACAACAGGTGATTCGGCACTCATGGCGCATCCTTTACAATTTACAATGAACGAACGTAGCGCTCGATTCGTTCTAAAGCGGTTTCAATATTATCCATGCTGGTTGCGTAGCACATACGCACGAAGCCCGCGCCGCTTGGCCCAAAGGCATCGCCTGGAACAACCGCAACTTTTTCATTATAAAGTAAGCCTTCAACAAAGGCTTCACTGGTTAGCCCCAAACTGCTAACTTGGGGGAAAACGTAAAACGCGCCTTGTGGTTCGAAGGTTGGCAGGCCAATTTGGCGCAACCCAGCCACAATCACTTGGCGACGGCGATCGTATTCGCTGACCATGCGTTGCACATCTTCTTCGCCAGTTTGCAAGGCTGCCAAACCAGCATATTGGGCAACCGTTGGCGCAGACATAATAGCGTATTGATGGATTTTGCGCACGGCATTGGCAATCTCTGCTGAGGCCGCCAACCAACCCAAGCGCCAGCCAGTCATGGCATAGGCCTTCGAGAAGCCACCAAGCAAAATTGTGCGCTCGCGCATGCCAGGCAATTGAGCAAAACTGGTGTGCTCAACTCCATACACCAAACGATCGTAAATCTCATCGGAAAATACCAAAAGATCGTATTGTTCGGCCAATGCAGCAATATCCAACAAGCGTTCGCGGCTCATTACCGCACCAGTTGGATTATTGGGATAGCCAATTAAAATCGCTTTGGTTTTGGGCGTAATTGCCGCCTCGATTGCCTCGCGAGTTACTTGAAACTCTTGCTCAACCGAAGTGCTGACATACACCGGAAACCCGCCAGCAAAGACCACACTTGGGCCATAGGCCACAAAACATGGCTCAGGAATAATCACTTCATCGCCAGGATCGATGGTTGCCAGCATAGCATTTTGCAAGGCTTCGCTAACCCCAACCGTAATCAACAACTCATTCTCAGGATCATAATTGATTCCATAGAGCTGATTGAGATGTTTTTGCAATTCTTGGCGCAGCTCAATCGTCCCCGAGTTTGAGGTATACGCAGTTTTGCCTTGCTGCAACGAACGAATCCCCGCTTGGGTAATCGTGTAGGGCGTGACAAAATCTGGCTCGCCGATTCCGAGCGAAATCACATTCTCCATTGTGGCAGCAATATCAAAAAACCGCCGTATCCCTGATGGTGGAACGCTCTGCACCCTTGCAGAAAGTCGCTCACGCGTCATGGCTGCCTCCTTGGCTGCTTGATTTGGCTTGCTGGTCTATGATACCACAGCCATTTTGCAAAAAAACATCCCCCTGAATCGCCGCAGCAATCCAGGGGGAAATGATTGGGCGAGCCAATCAAACGCTTATTGAGCAGCGGCTTTGATCACGATGACCAAAATGCCATCGCCCATGCTCATGCTCGCGCGGTCGAGAGTCATCACGACCAAGGCTTCGCCAGCGCTCATGTTGGTGTAGGTCAAGGTTTGTGAACCAGCCATGCCGGTGCTATCGCCAGCAGGCATAGCCATCCAACCAGCTGCTTCCAATTCGCTATCATAGAAGCTTTTGATTTCTGCGGGGGTAGCAGTTGAAATGTATGCTGCTTTGCCCAAGACATTGGTATCGCCAGCGCTGCCAGCAAAACCTTTTTCAAAGCTTTCCATGAAGGTATCGGTCAAAGCATCGTCACCAGCTTTGTATTCTTCGCTGCTTGGTGGAGCTGGAATATCGCTCAAGTCGCCAGCTGGAAGTGGGTCGCTGCCGCCGGTTTCAGCAGTAGCGTCAGGCATGGTGCTGCCACCGCCACCCAAACGACCAACAGTGGTGAAGATGATTGATTGGTTCATGCTGCTATCAACGGTTGAAAGATCCAACACGCCAATCATCGCAACCGTGGTTGGTGAGCTTGCGCTTGGGTAAACCAACACTTTACCAAAGTTTTGGTCTTGAACTTGGCCCTTGCCCCAACCGTAGTTTGCCATTTCACCTTCGTAGAAATCCACCATGGTTTGAGGAACTTCTTCGGTGATGTAGTAGGTCAATGGTTCGAGATCCAAGCCAGTTTGTTTTTCTTGGTTTTCGAATTCACCTTCCATACCACCAATAGCTGCATCAATAATGGTGTTTTCACCTTTGACGTATGGCTCGCTTTGGGGTGGAGCTGGAATTTCAGCTGCATCCATTGAAGGGCTGCCAGTATCGCGGGTTGGTTCAACCATAGCTTCAGCTGTTGCGGTTGGAGCCGTGGTTGCGGTTGGAGCTGTGGTTGCAGTTGGAGCCGTGGTTGCGGTTGGAGCGGCAGTGCTGCCACAAGCGCTTAATGCTAGGGCAATTAAAATTGCGCTAATCGTCCGTTTTGACATGAGGGTCAATCCTCCTAAATAAAATCTGTTGTCGGCATTCCTACTGCCAAGAGGGTTCCTACTTAGCAATGATCGCGCCACCCATTCTCCAAACTCTCAAATCACAAACGTGCTCTACCAAAAACTGTGTGGTAATAATCACAAGCTTTGATACGCTGCTATCACTACAAAGGTTACAACCAAGCCAAAATCTGGCAATCTGCGACACAAAGCCCTCAGCCTAAGCAATTGCTCAACACTGAGGGCCAGCGTAAACCTCGCAGCTTTGGAACCTTATTTGACGGTCGTGCCAGTCGTGATAACCAGAATCCCAGTGCCGCCTGCCATACTCATATCAATCATATTAATCGCAGCTACATTGTTATCTGCTTGAAAATTGACTGATGTGGTATCTGGAATCGATGGTGATTCGATGGTTTTCCAACCACGATTGGTCATCTCAGTGGTATAGAAATTCTTGATTTCTTCCGCGCTTGCGGTTGACATATAGAATTTGTTGGTTGTGCTCGTTCCGCTGCTTGCCATGCTTTGGCTGAAGCTATCAACCATAATATCAAGCGTTGGATCTTGGCCTTTTTGATATTCGCTGCTGCTTGGCGGCGCAGGAATGGTTGTATCGCTAACACCACCACCACAGCCAACTAAGCTAACCATCAATACGACGAGTAATACATACCCAAAAAACCGTTGCATTCGACCATCCTCCTAGTAAGTGTTTATTGTTACGCCATGATGACGTATCAATTTTGCAAACCGTTCCTTAAAAGTTAGTCCAATTGCTTGGCACACTGTTTTTGGTTGTTAAGGCACATCAATTGCGCTACTGGTGCAAAGTTGACGAACGCATCATACACGCCTTGTCAACCCCTGAAGCAAAGGATGAAGGATGAAGGGACGAGGCTATAGACTATAGGCTATAGGCTTTTTGCTCTCGGAACAATTAATCTGTGGTTAAACGCTTAGCTTCGGCAACCCCAACCAATCCCCGCTAGCCCATAGCCCGCAGCCAATAGCCATTTCCCTTTCGTGTCCTTCGTGGATCAAACGTTCGCATGCTTCGTGATTAAACGCCTGAAAACGTTAACGCTTGGCCTCTTGCAATCACCTGCGATATGCCGCATACTGCATAGTACCGAAATATCAATCTACTCTAGTTCGAGGAGGACGAAGGCGACAATTTGGATTATTGCTGCTGCGTCGATCACCAGCCTGCAATAGTAGCGCCGCAAGGCCCGATTGAAGCCGATAGAACCCATGGACCCTGCATCTAGTTTGGAGCTGCTTGGGCTGGCGATGTGTCTCATTATTGTGAGTGTCGCCTCAGCAGCCGAAGCAGCGCTCTCTACTATCTCACGCCATCGAATGAATACGCTGTTGGAAAACGGCGAACGCCGGGCCAACGTGGCTATGCGCCTGTTGGAAGACCCCTATCATCTACGCATCGGCACACTCTTGCTGAGCACGGTTGGCACAATTGGCGCAACCGCGTTGCTCTTGACGTTTGTTGCCAATCGCACTGGCTGGCAGCAAGCCACGTTTCTCTTGGGCTTTCTGTTGGTCTGGCTCACAATTGGCACAACCTTGCCCAAAACCCTCGCCACCGCCTACCCCGATAGCATGGTGCTTTGGACGGTTCGTCCACTGCGAATTTTGCTCTGGCTCGTCGCACCCATGCAATGGCTGCTGCGCCAAATCGCCCGCCCAATTGGCCTCGTCACTGGCCAAAACGCCAACCTCGTCACCGAAGAAGAACTTAAATTAATGGTCAACGTCGGCGAAGAAGAGGGCGTGATCGAAGCTGAAGAACGCGATATGATTGCGGGTATTTTTGAATTTAGCGATACCGCCGTGCGCGAAGTGATGGTGCCACGGATCGATATTGTGGGCTTGGCCGCCAGCGCCAGCATGGAAGAAGCGCTCAATTTGTTTATTAGCGCTGGCCATTCGCGCTTGCCAATCTACGACGATTCAATTGACCAAGTGCTCGGAGTGTTGTACGCTAAAGATCTGTTTCCGCTGTTGCGCGATGGGCTACGTGATGTGCCCTTGCGCTCATTGGTACGCCAGCCCTATTTTGTGCCCGAATCACTGAAGGTTGACGATTTGATGCGGGCTTTGCAAAGCCGCAAAGTGCATATGGCCATTATTGTCGATGAATATGGCAGCACTGCGGGCTTGGTGACAATCGAGGATTTGCTGGAAGAGATCGTTGGCGAAATTCAGGATGAGTTCGATAGCGAAGAAGCGCCAATTCAACAGCTTAGCCCCACGGAATGGCTGTTCGATAGTCGGGTCTCGATTGATGAAGTCAACGATGCTACAGGCTTAACCCTAATCAATGACGATGTAGATAGCCTCGGTGGCTTCGTTTTGGCCCTGCTTGGCTCGATGCCCAATGTCGGCGATGTGGTGCATGTCGATGACACAACGATTGAAGTTGTGACGATTCAAGGTTTGCGCCCGCAACGCCTCCACTTAAGCTTAGCCACTGCCGAACCCGAAGTAGCCGAGGTTGGGAGCAATACCGATGATGGTTGACTACCAAATGCTCTTGGAGAACGCCAAGAGCGCCCGCGAACGAGCTTATACTCCATACTCACGTTTCAAAGTTGGCGCGGCAGTGCTGACAGCCAGCGGACGCATCTTCCATGGCTGTAATATCGAAAATGCTGCATACCCTGTTTGTTTGTGCGCTGAACGCTCGGCGCTTGCTGCCGCTTGGAGCGCTGGCGAAACTGAATTTGTAGCCATAGCCGTGGTAGCCGATACGCCTGGACCAGTCGCGCCCTGTGGCATGTGCCGCCAATTTATGTTCGAGCTAGCTCCCGATATGCCAGTGCTGTTGGCAAACTTGGCCGATCAAACTCAGCCTACCACGCCACGCGAGCTGTTGCCCGGCGGTTTTTCACGCGAAAGTTTAACCGCCAACGATTAAACTAATTTTCAAAATAATGCTTGCTCCAGCCCCTGTTGAATTCAAAAACAGGGGCTTTTGAATGGCCCAAAATTGGCTCTTGACTTAGAGTGCGCGCAAATGTTTAGAATCCTAGCAACGAGAATATTTAGCTAGGAGATACCCGCATGTTAAAGCGAACTATCGGCAAAAGTGGCATCGAAGTTAGCGCTTTGGGCTTGGGCTGTTGGGCAATCGGTGGCCCCTTCAACCATAATGGCAATCCTGCGGGCTGGGGCCAAGTCGACGATGCAGAATCAATTCGGGCAATTCATGCAGCGCTTGAGCTGGGAGTCAATTTTCTTGACACAGCAAACGTCTATGGCTGTGGCCACAGCGAAGAAGTGATTGCCCAAGCCATCGCAGGCCGTCGCGATCAGCTTGTTTTGGCAACCAAATTCGGCAATAGCTGGGCCGAGGGCAGCAACGATGCCTTTGAGCAAATACCGATTAGCGCTACAGAAATTCGCCAACAACTTGAAGCGAGCCTCAAACGGCTCAACACCGATTATGTCGATTTGTTGCAACTGCACTTGTGGGGCTATCCGATCGAAGATGCTGCCGCAGTGCGCGATACGCTCGAAAGCTTGGTCAGCGAGGGCAAGATTCGTGGCTATGGCTGGAGCACCGATCGGCTTGAGGCGGTTCAGCTTTTTGCCGAAGGCCCAAATTGTATCGCCGTGCAGCAACAATTGAATTTGTTGCATGGCCATAGCACTGGTGAGAGCGATGCAATTATTGCTTTTTGCGAAGCTCACAACTTGGCCAGCATCAATCGTGCACCATTGGCCATGGGCTTGTTGACTGGCAAATTTACCCCAAGCACCAGCTTTAGCAGCGACGATGTGCGTAGCAAAGTCGAATGGTTTGAAGGTTTTCAGGCCGGCAAACCAAACCCAGAATGGCTCAAAAAGCTCGAAGCCCTGCGCGAAGTGCTCACCAGCGAAGGCCGCACGCTAACCCAAGGCGCGTTGGCGTGGTTGTGGGGTCGCAGTAGCCAAACCTTGCCGATTCCAGGTTTTCGCACCGTGGCCCAAGCCAGCGAAAACGCCAAAGCACTGCAATTTGGGCCATTAACCGCCAGCCAAATGCAGCAAATCGATAGAATTTTGCAACGCTAAATGTGAGCCACGAAGGGCACGAAGGCTGGAAACCGCGAAGATCGCGAAGAACATTTTTTAGCTACGAATTGCACGAAAATGAGGCTTTTGGCTATGGGCTATCGGAAGATTTGGAGGTATCTCATAATTCCGATAGCTGTAGTGGTTCATTGGATTGTCAACCATGTTCCCTCACCCCCCAGCCCCCGCTCCCACGAAAACGCGGGCGAGGGGGAGAACCCGTTTTTACCAAGGAATTGCCGCAGAATCACGGCATTATAGCCCCTCGCCCGTCCGACGGGCGAGGGGTTGGGGTGAGGGGATCTGCCGATTACCCATCTTATTGCACTCATGTTGCACCCCAACCATTCCACATCTGCTATACTGACAAGGCGAATGCTTGGTGAGGATTATGCAACGCTTTAACCCCAAACGCTATTTTGATTTACGCAATCGCCTGCAAAGCGATCAGCAACGCCTCTGGGCTTTGTTCAGCACATTAATCGTCAGTTTGTGCCTAACCACGTTGGTGCTCCGGATTGCTCCGTCGCCCACGAAAACCGGCCAGCTGATTTTTCGGCCTGTTGATTCGGTCTCCGAGGACGACCTCAACCAAGCAGAACAACCGCCACCAACCTTGCCTCCAGCCGTCGAGCCACAAAATGCAGTCGAAGCCAGTTCGATTTTGCCACGTGCCGCCGAGCCGCCAACTTTAATCGATGATATTCGCTTTACATCCGAGCAAAATCTGACTGTTGAGAATATTCAGACGCTCTTGGATGCGCAGCCAGGTACGCTCAAAGCTGCGCTGCTGACAGTTGGCGATCGCAATTTATCGTTGGCTGAGGTTGTGGTTGGCCAATCGTACCTCTATAGTTTGAATCCCAAATTGTTATTGGCGTTGCTGGAGTTTCAACAAGGCTTATTGACCAACCCAACGCCCAACCCCGATCAACTCGATTGGGCCATGAAATATCAGGGCGAAAATGAAAACTGGCGTGGTTTGCATGGCCAAATTCGCTGGGCTGCGCGTGAGTTACGCCGTGGGGTGCGCGATTTTGCCTATGTGACCGAATTACAATATCGCGATAAAGATGTCAAAGGCCCAATTCCCGCTGGCTTAAACCCCAGTTCGTATGCGGTTGTGCGTTTGCTGGCCCAAACCATGACTCCCGAAGAATTAGCCAAAGTGCTGAGCGATGGCAGTTTTGTCGCAACCTATAGCAAGTTTTTTGAAGATCCACGCCAAACTTTGGGCCAAGTGCCTGCGCCAGCCACGCCATTTTTGCGCTGGCCGCTGCGCAACGTCACCTATATCACCTCGTTTTTCGATCACGAGTATCCCTTTTTAACGCCCAACCAATCGTTGGTCAGTTGGTGGGGTCGGCGTGAAACCCAAATTTCCTACGATGGCCACGATGGCTGGGATTATGGTGCACGACCGCCAGAGGCTGTGGTTGCTGCCGCCGATGGCACAATCGTCTGGGCCAGCAATTCCGATGATGGCTGTGGTGTGCCTGCCAAAGGCGTGGTCATCGATCATGGCAATGGCTATCGCACGCTCTATTGGCATCTCAGCGAAATTTCGGTCGAAGTTGGCCAAGCCATTAAAAGTGGTGAACAATTGGGCATCGTTGGCTCAACCGGCTGTGCAATTGGCCCGCACTTGCACTTCCAAACCCAATATCTTGGCCGCAATACCGACCCCTATGGTTGGTGCTCAAGCGAACCCGATCCCTGGAGCAGCTATCCAGTTGGCACAGCGTCGCGCTGGCTGTGGGCCGATCGTCCGAATCCTTGCGATTTGGGCCAAACGATTGCGGTTCGGCCAACCGACGCAGGCTTTAGCCGCACTGAGGGCAATTGGCAAACCGCGCCAATTGGCGCTGGCGCAGAAACGCTCTGGATTACCTCGCAGATTCCGGTGATCAATACCGATACGCTGACCGACACGATTTCGGATTTAACTGGCGTTGCCACCCCGCAGCCCACGCCGAACCAACCGCCAAGCACGGCAACTTGGCAAACCAGCCTGCCGAGTGCTGGCCGCTACCGCGTGCTAACCTACATTCCCTACTACTACAACGGCCACGACGATGCAGTAACGGCGCATTATGTGGTCGAGCACGCAGAGGGCCGCAGCGATGTGGTGGTCAATCAGTATGTTTTTGCCAACGAATGGGCTGATCTTGGGACCTATACATTTGACCCAAACAAGCCCGCCAAGGTCGAGCTGAGCAATGAAACCACCATGGCCGACCAAGGCATCTGGGTTGGCACGACGGTTTGGTTGCCATCAGATTGACATTTCATCGCAATAATGATACATTATATCAATATATGGTCGTGCTGTGCGCGGCCACTTTTTTGCCTATTTTATAATGATATATAGTATCAATATGCCAAAGATAACGCCAAATTATGCTTTACCAAAGCCTGTGCAGCACGCAGGACGACCATTATTCGAGCAACAATGTTGGTGTTGGGGCCACGATGTGCGGCGCGGTGCAGGCAATTTGCTGCTGGAATATGGGGCGGAGCGCAGCCGCATGCCTGCTGAGCAGCGTGGCAGTAGTAATTATCGCTTTCAACTTGGCAACGGGGCAACGCTTGATTTATGGGGGTGGGGCTTGTGGTATGGCGATGGCTATGCAGGAAGCCTGTTTTTGCGCCGCGACAAGCTGCAAATTGGCTTGATCGATCGGGTCGCACCGCTGTGCAATGTTTGGTCGCTGAGTGCAGTGCCGCCAGTGCGCATGCCCGCCAATTTGAACGAATGGCTACGCATGACCAGCCTGCTTTGTCATTGCTGCACGTGGATTGCAAGCTATGAGCAATGGGTCATTGCCCATGCTGGATTAAATTATCGCCAGAATTGCCTCACCGATTGGAACAAACGCGCTTTGCCCGCCCACGAGATGGCTGAGCGCTGGC
Source organism: Herpetosiphon giganteus (assembly GCF_016907925.1). Taxonomy (GTDB): domain Bacteria; phylum Chloroflexota; class Chloroflexia; order Chloroflexales; family Herpetosiphonaceae; genus Herpetosiphon; species Herpetosiphon giganteus. The sequence goes on from NZ_JAFBCZ010000008.1 coordinate 57,653, forward strand.
AACAACTCCACGAGTTAATTGTTGCCAGCCAAGCAACGTCAAGCCCAGTGCTAGCTTAGGCTTGTTCGGCTAACCATTGGGCTGCTTGTAAAGTATTTTGCAATAACATCATATTGGTAACTGGGCCGGTGCCACCTGGCACTGGGGTGATTGCGCTGGCAACTTCGCTGGCGCTGGCCCAATCGACATCACCAACCACTTGACCTTCGGCCACTTCGTTGATGCCAAAATCGAGCACCACCGCACCTGGTTTGAGCATTGCGCCTGTTACCAAGCCAGCCTTGCCAACCGCTGCCGCCACAAGATCGCCTTGACGAATAACTTCGGCCAAATTGGCAGTCCGCGAGTGGCAAATCGTCACGGTGGCATGGCGCGCCAGCAACAATTGGGCAAGCGGTTTGCCCACCACATTCGAGCGCCCAACCACTACTGCATGCTTGCCAGCCAAACTAATTTGATAGCGATCAAGCAAGGCCATGCCACCAGCAGGCGTGTTTGGCACCAAGGCAGGCAAGCCTTGAGCTAAACGGCCAGCATTGGTTGGGTGCAAGCCATCAACATCCTTTTGTGGATTAAGCGCGGCAACTGCTCCATCAGCAGAGAGCTGGCTGGGCAACGGCATTTGAATAATAATGCCGTGAATGCTGGAATCGTTGCTGGCTTGCTGAATTGCTGCTTCTAAGGTCGCTTGATCACAGGTTTCGGGCAGAAGTTGCAGTGCAAAGCCAAAGCCAACTCCTTCACACGAGCGGCGAATTGAACGCACATACCAATCGGAAGCAGCATTGCCCGCCACCTGAACCACGACCAATTGGGGCGCATAGCCAGTGCGAGCCTTGAATTCAGCCGCTTGCTGGCTGATTTGAGCCTTCAATTCTTTCGCTAATACGCGACCATCAAGCAAAAGCGCTGTCATAACATCCTTTACGTAAAAAAGCGGAGCTTATGCTCCGCCAAAGTTAGAAAACAAATTTTAGGCTTGCAGTTGTTGGTTGACCAAGGCCATTATTGCCTCGGTATCCTCGTGCAAGGTAGCGGTGAGTTTAGCAACCTCGGCCCGCGTTTCGCGCACATAAAACTGATCTTCAAGCGAATTCAGGTTGATTTCGACGTTGAGCAAGGCGCTCCGCACCGCAGCTTGGGCCAAAAGCACTGCCACGCCAACATCGCTGACCGCAGCCGAATTGCCTTTTTGGGCGGCTGGGCTACACAGCGGCAAAATTGCAGCGGCAGCTTGGGCCGTGCGCAATGGCACATCGGTGGCAATTCTGGTTGCTGCTTGAATCGCATCGCGGCGAATTGCAATATCGGCGCTGGTTTCGCGCGGCAATTTATAGGCCACACTCAAGCGACGAAATGCCTCAACATCAGCCTCGGCCAATTCTTGCAACTCGCGGCGCAACGATTCTGAGCGATCCATCAAGGCCCGAATTTCATCCTCGACCTCGGCGTATTTCTTCTTACCAAGCGTCAGTGAACAAACCATTGAAATCAAGCCTGCGGCCATTGCCCCAGACACGGCTGCAACGCTCCCGCCGCCAGGCACTGGCTCTTTGGTTGCAAGCTGATCCAAAAATTCGGTGATTGGCACCTGTAATAGGGTCATAACGACCTCCTTGGTGTTGAATCAAGTTCATGCTGATCGTACCACATCTCGGCAGCTGTGCGGTTGTTTGCTGCACCATGCGTAGCCGCCTAAAGTGGCCCAAACTTGATCATATACAGCAACACACCAAGGCATAAATAGGTGCCATAGGCGATATAGAGCGTGCCTTCGCCGCGGATTTGGCGCACCACCAAAATCCCAAGCGAGGCAAGCCCCGCCAAGCCCATGCCATACATAAGCACTGTGCCAAGATAGCCCCAACCAACCGCTGCGCCAATCAAAAAAGCTAAATACACATCGCCCAAACCAAACGGCGCATCAGCATCGGGATAAAGCAGAATCGAGCCAGCAAAAAAGAGCAAAAACAAAAGCCCAGCAATCAAGGCCCCAATCAGCGAAGCTTTGAAGCTAATGGTTAGAAACGCCGAGCCAATTAATGCGACAATCGTTGCAATCAGCACCAATAGCACATCAATTAGGCGCACTTTCCAATCGACGGCTCCAATGACAATAAAAACCAGGCTCATTGCATACCAATAGATGCCCCGCAACGAAAGCCCATAATCGCGATAACAAATCCATGCCATCAGCCCACTCATCGCCGCAACCAGCAACCCAACCCATGTTGGCCCGCCAAGCAAGGGATGGCGCGGGGTCGGCAACGGGTTGGCAGCTTTGGGGTCAGTGGCGATTTGGGTAATCCAAGGGTTTAATCCAAAGCCAATCGCAATCCCAACCACAATCACAAGTGCTAACAACATAGGCTGATTATCCTTGTAGGGCCGCTAGGGCAGCGGTACGCATCACTGCTAGCGGTGCAGGCTGATTAAACCAGAGGCTAAATGCTAAGCCAGCTTGGCGTACCAACATATCAAGCCCATCGCAATGGGCCGCGCCAATTGCTGCTGCCCCTTTTAGCAAGGGCGTTTGGCGATAGACCGTATCGTACACCAAAAGCTTGGCGTGTAATAGGCCTAAATCAAGCGGTGCAGGATCAGTATCCTTCCAACCAAGCGAGGTTACATTGATCAACAGGCTCGCCTTGGCTAAACAATCTGCAACGTGAGGATCAGTGGCTGCTAGCGCTTGTTCGTGGGGCAAAACCAAGGCTTGGGCACTGCTGAGCGTGCGGTTGATCAGGCTAATCTGTTGGCAACCAGCGTTGCGCAAGGCCCAAAGTGCTGCCCGTGCCGCCCCACCAGCGCCCAAAATCACCGCCCGTTGGCTAGCTAAATCGATTCCAGCAGCTTGGAGCGAGGCTTGGAGCGCGGGCGCATCGGTGTTGTGGCCAGTCAAACTGCCATCGGCTTCGCGCACGATGGTATTCACTGCACCAAGTTCTTGGGCGATAGCGAGCGTGCGATCAAGTAAGGGGGCAATTGCGACTTTATGCGGCAAGGTTACATTTGCGCCCAGCATACCCTCGGCACGCAGGCTTTGCACGCGGGCGGGCAACTCGGCGGCTGGCGTGTGCCAACGTACATACTGTTGATTAATAGCAAGCGCCTGCAATGCAGCATTGTGCATTGCAGGCGAAAGGCTATGGGCGACCGGATCGCCAATGATGCCAAGGGCAGCTATTTGGGACACGCCAAAAACTCTTCTTGAAATTGCAAAAATTCGCTATAGTCGTTGGTGAAATTGTGGGTTGGCCGTTCGCCAGCAGCAACACATTTGGTTACAAAATAGGTCACATCCTCATCTGCTGGCGCAGCAGCTGCTTGCAAGGCAAACAAACCAGGTGTGCTAATTGGGCCTGGTGGTAAGCCAGGATTGACCCGCGTGTTGTAGGGGCCTTCGGCACTATTAATTTGCTGCACTGTCAGCTGATCGAGTTTTGGCCACCAGTTGCCCGGCTCGCCCAAGATATATTGAACCGTGGGATCTGCGCCAAGTTGGTTGCCGGCAAACTCTGGCTTCAGCCGATTCCAGAAGGCGGCGGCAATCCGCGGCATTTCTTCGTTGTTGCTCGCTTCGCGCTGCACAATTGAAGCCATTGTTACCACTTCGTGGACAGAGCGGCCAGTTGTGGCGCTGCTCAATGGCGAATCGGCCCAGCGAATTGCGAACGTATCGAGCATTTTGCGCACAATATCTTCGCTGCTTGCATCGGAGAAAATGTCATAGGTATCGGGGAAGAGATAGCCTTCTAAGCTGGCGCTATCGGGCAAACTTGCCAAAAAGCTATAATCGGCCTTGAATTGCGCGCCATTGCGGGCCACGCTCAAGAAATCATCGGCGCTAACCACGCCAGTCGATTCGATGACGTTGGCAATTTCTTCAATCCGCAAGCCTTCGGGCACGGTAAAGCGCACCGCCGTGCGCACTTCAGGCGCAACCCGAAACATTTCCAAAATTTGGTTGATGGTCATGTTGGGGCTGATTTTGTAAGTGCCCGGGTACAACTCTGTTTCAGCGTTGCGTATATCGGCGAAAACGCGGAAGACAATTGCACGGCGAACCAAGCCTTCAGATTCTAGATTGCTGCTAATGACAGCCAAACTTTCGTTTGGAGCAATCGTAAAATTTTTGGCGACATCGCTATCGCCAGCAGGCGTGGTTAACTCACGCAGGAACAATGTTGCAACACAAGCGACCACGAGTGCGCCAATGGTGGCAACAATCAACAAAGCTCGAATTAAACGTCTCACAAGCATCCCTTATTATCTATGGTAGCGTTGGCATATGCCAACAATCGGTCGATCGCAAACGGCAAAACCTTGGCTATTATAGCCTTGCGTTATCTATTTGACAACAACTCCTCCTTTCTTAACAATCGTTTATCCCATCCTCATGAGCTAAAACCTTAGGCAAGCAATCTGCAATAGCATCACCTCTAGGGGTGAGATAGAAGTCGTCTTAACGAACGGGACTGACGCTTGTTTATACGACTGCCCAACAACCCCAAGTGTTGCTATACTAGCTAGTATTCTTTTTGGATTCGTTGCTGGCTTGTGGCCAGTTAGGTTGCGTTTGGCTGGTTGGTATGCCTTATCAAGATATATTCCATGATTGAGTTTAGGCTCAGATTAATGCTTGCTAGTTATTCGATCAGCTTGTGAGTTGCTTAAATAGCTAGCTACACATTGACATGACTTAAGGCCTGAGTCATAATAGTTCTACCGACATACCAACCAATCATCGCAGGATGGTGTTTTATGCAATGGAGCATGCGGCTACGTTCGCTCTGCATTCCTGCTCTATTGACGTTCATGATCGCTGGTTTATTTGCGCTCATGGCTCGTCAACCGCACGCTAGTTTCGCTCAGGATAGCGAAGGTTCGCCTCCCGATTGCCCTGGCTTAGGCGATCTTGGTGCTTGGTTCAGCGCCGAAAACGAAGTTGTTATTATCAATCGTTCGAGTGTTTGTACCTATGAAGTTGGCACGGCTGTGTATCAAAAATTCGATGCCGTAACCGATCATCAGGTGCTCTTTGCCTCGCAAAGCGACCAATTGCCCCCCAATACCCAACGCACGTATCGTCAAACATTAACCACCTGCGCTGGCCAAATGAGCGCCTTCTTCGGGCAAGTTTTGCCAAACCTGATGAACCAGCGCTACCACGAACGCTTGTTAGCATCCAATCATTATGGCGGCACCAATTATTGTTTGCGCAACTGCGATTCGGGCCGTTTGCTTGGTTGGGTTGGTGTAAGCCAAAACGCAGTCTTACAACATTCAGCCAGAATCGGCATGAAAATCACTGGCGCGCCACCATGGCAAATTGAATTTCGCCTGACCGGCCCAATGACCAAAACCCACATCGAGCAGATCGATCCGTATCTGTTCACGGGCAATACGTGGAATTTAAGCACAGTGCCTGCTGGCGATTACACGCTGAAAGCCTCGTATATGGCCAACCAAGGTATCCGCTGCGATAGCAAAACGATTCAATTTAAGGTCGCGAGTGCACCGTTGCCAACGCCTACGCCATCACCAACTCCCACGCCAGTGCCGGTCTATCGGGCGCGGATTGTGCTCAATTCACTGGTGATTTGGGATGCGAATCGTGGCGATCAGCTGCATAATTTTGATGGGTTTGTACGGCCTGGCGATACCATTTCGTATACCCTCGCCATCCAAAATACTGGCAACATGCCCTTGAGCAATGTTCAAATCGTCGATCCCTTCTCAAGCGCTACCAGTTTTAGTGGGCTAAGTTGGCCAGCGCCACAAATTCAGCCAAGCCCCAATGGCTCAGGCCCGATTGGCTGGCAAATTCCGCTCTTGCAACCAAACCAACGAATTAATGTAACCTTCCAAGTGATCGTCAAAGAATCGATTCGCGGAACCTATACCCAAATTATCAATAATGCGAGCTTCTCGAGCAACGAAACTGGCCAGCAGTGGAGCAACACAACTGAGCATATTTACAATCCAGATTTTGATCGATAAGTTGGGGATCAGTTTTTGGGGCTTGGGGATCGGAAACTGTAACCACGAAGGACGCGAAGAACACGAAGGTTAAAATAGCAGCACAATAACCCCTCTCCCACTTTGAGTATGGGAGAGGGGCTTTTTAATCGTGCGTTTTGCTTGTCAACGAACGCGGAAAGGTGATAGTTTGGCTATGATGAGGGCAAGCTTTGGGTCTGAGGAAATACAACAATCCACAAAATAAATATTTGGGTGTGCTGGGGGCTGAAAACCCCCGGCGTTTCCCTCCTGGGGAGGGTCGGAAGGGTGGCGATCTCTGCATATCGTGTGATTCAAGCGCAAGCCAAAAAGCAAATCATTGATTCTTGCTGCTTTATATTAACGACTAAATGCCGGATCAGCTTGTGTCTCGCGCATAAAAACCATTGCCAAGCCAACCACGCCCCAAAACAGCGTGCCCATATGCGGAAACTCGATATTGAAGAAATAGTGATCGAGCACACCAACCGCGAGCGCTGCCAAAATCGCTGCCTGCAAGCCAATAATTGCATCGCCAACCGAACGCTCGCTGCGGCGGATGGCTTGGGTTGTGAGCACCATAAAGGCAATTGCCGTCAAAATGTATAAACCTAAACCAACCAAGCCCATGCGCGAGCCAAGCGCCAAATACACGCTACTCACGCCAGTCGTCAGGTCGATATTTGGGGCACGGCCAAAGCCCACCCCAAACACAGGATACTCGCGCATAATCGCGATTGCATTGCGAAACTCGGCCAAGCGCATTTGGTTGGCTTGATCTTTAAACTGAATGCCTTCAACAATCCGCTCGACAAAATCGCCGCCCTTGCCCAAGCCCACAATGGCGATTGCGCCAGCAATGCCCCCAGCACCAATCAGCCACCACAATTGGCGATAGCGCACAGTTGCCAGAAACAGCCCTGCAATCGCAAAACCGCCGAGCGCCGCCCGTGACGAGGTTAAAAAGACCGCTAAACCAAAACTTGCGGTAATCAGCCATAACCATTTGCGGCCCAAAACAGGGCGCTGAGCCAAAGCTTGACCAAGCGCAATTGCCCCTAGCAAGGCCATCATCCCGCCAAAGCCGTTGGGGTCGATCGAAGTCCCAATCGCCCGCTCAAATCCATTCGGCTCGTCTTCGACATAGCGCAAGACGCGACCACTTGCAGGGTAGCCAATTGGCGCAAGCGCGGTCAAAAAGCGCAGTGCTAAGCCATCGGGGGCGAAGCGCAGGCCGATGCCAAGAAGCGCCGCCGCCCACCCAGCCAGAATCAGCAAGCGCAGCCACCAACGAGCTTGTTCAAGCGAATCGAGGGCATTTTGCACACCCCAAAACAAACAAATGCCAAGCAGCAATTTGAAATAATTATGCAGCAGCAGGCTATCGGGCGCAGCATTCGAGCCAATGATAAACGAGAAAAACGAGCTACCAAGCAGCAAAATAACCCATGGGGCGAGGCTACCCCAGCGCCAGCTGCGTTCGGGATCAACCAAATTGCGCACGACCAGCATTGCATAGAGCGCCAACAAACCTAGTTCAAGCAAGGCAGGAGTTAAGCCAACTTTGAAGGGCAAGGTACCAAAGGGCAACAGCGTGGCAACCAAAACAGTCGCTGTCAGAATCGAATGCACCGAACGAGCAAACCATGCCCCAACCAGCAAGCCGAGTACGCCTGCGACAACCAAAAAGCCTGGCACAAACGCGGCAATCGCGCCTAGGCCAACGCCAAGCAGCGTACCGCCGAAAATCAAACCAAGCTCACGTCGTCGATGCTGATCGAATGCTGCAAACATGCCAGTAATACCTTTTATAAATGGGGTAGTTTTGATCCACGAAGGACACGAAGAGCACGAAGAATGAACAGGCTATAGGCTATAGGTGTAATGGTACATGCGGTTAACCACCGCCTCATCCCCTCACCCCAACCCCTCTCCCACGTGGCGGGCGAGGGGCTTTAACGCCGTGGTTCTACCGCAATACGTCGGTAAAAACCAGCGCTCCCCTCGCCCGCGTTCAGTGGGAGAGGGGCTGGGGGTGAGGGCATGTCCTTGGTTGCCAAGCCAATGAACCAGTACATATAGGCTATAGGCTATTGATGTTTTGTTTCCACCTACTTTCCGATAGCCAATAGTCCATAGCCATGCTTTCTCTGCGCCTCTGCGTTATAACTTTTTGACTTTCCTTCATCCCTCATCCTTCATCCTTCATCCTTCATCCTTTTCTCTGTTCTCTATTCTGCTACGCTACCATAGATCGTGGTGCGCTGCCAAGCCTAATGGCCAATTATTGCACAATTGTAACAGAGCGACAGGTGGCTAAAATAAAAAAAGCGCCAGCAGGCCACCTGCACATGGCACACTAGCGTTACCCAAGAGCAAAAAAAGGGGGCCAGAACCGATTCTGGCCCGCGAACGGTCGTTCGGAGGTCGGCAGCCTTATACGAAATGGGCCAACTCGTTAGCGGTACGCTTCATGTCTAAGAAGATCAGGCCAAGCTTTGCCCGGCTTTGCGCCAAGGCGGTTAGCACTGCATCTTCACCGATTGAAATCAGAATAACGTAGCCTTCTTCACCTTGTACGAAGACGAGGTTAAGTGCGCCACGCCGAAGCTCGCCAGCGATTCGTTCGCCCAGAGACAACATCGCGGCACTCATAGCAGACACACGATCTTCTTCCACATCGTTCGGAAGATTCGAGGCCATGATGAGACCATCAACGCTGACGACCGCCGAGGCTTCGATGTCAGGCGTATTCATCTGCAGTGCCTTGAGATGCCGCACCATCTCTTCGGTTCTGGTTGCCATGCAACTCCTCCTTAGGCCGTAGGCCGGCGTGGAATCTATAATGAATGACTTGCTTGGAACGATCAGCCTTCAGCGGGTTGGCCGTCTGCGCCATTCTACTACATCTTTTGCCAAATATCAACTACAGATCCCACTATAACGGGCTAATTTAGCCCTTGCTTGTCAAGCGGTTCGCTGTAATATGCTGGGTTGGCTACTCGCTCCGTAGCAGGCGATCGGCGTTCGCGATACTTTCTTCCAAGGGTGCGCCATTTAAGCTATTACGCACCAAAGCGATCAGGATGTCCCATCCGTTGTTGAAGCGGAGGGTGGTGGGCCAAGCGCTTGCGCGACTAACTGCCAGCTGAAGTTGTGGGTAGAGTGGGTCGCTACTGGCTAAGTCGTTACGCACACTTGGGATATCAGCGGCTTGAAAAGCCGTTTGCGCTTTCATCTCCACAAGAAACCGCATCACGTCAAGCGCGGCGTTTTGCTGTTGCTCGGTGCTGCGTGGGCTGATCACAAGCACACTGCTCCGAACAAAGGGTTGCGGTTCTTGGCCGGTTTGGCTCAGGCGTGGCAATGGTTGCACGCCAACGTTCTCCCCCCACAATTGACGATAGGTGCTGATTTGATCGGCCCAGTCAATCGTCATGATCGCACTGTTTTGGCTCACACTGCGAGCTATCAGTCGATGATCATCACGGGCTAACAAGCTTGGATCTTGGGCTAATGCGTCGACCCAGGTTAGCCACTGTAATGTTGGGGTATAGCTTTGTGTCCCCAGAACCACCGCCCCAGTCTCATCGAAGATTGCGCCCCCGAAGGCTGGAAGGTAGGGTTGGGTAAAGTATAGCGATAAATTATACGCTAATCCGTACTGTCCTTGATCATCGCTAAACCCGCGAGCGATTTCAAGCCATTCAGCGGTGCTTTGTGGCGGTGTGCTTACAAAGTTTGCCCGATTATAGTACAGCACAGGTAGATTAAGCGTCAATGGCAAGCCATATAATTTTTCGCCATAACGGGCACCATCGAGCGCCGCTGGCACGATTGGCTCAAGGTTAACCTTACGCAGCCGTTCCGTCAGATCAATAATCAGTTGTTGATCTGCTAGTTCGCCTACCCAACGATTTTCGTTAAGCCAGATTAGGTCTGGTGGTGTGCCTTCAAGCAGTGCCGCCCGATAATCGTGCAGAAGGTTTGGCCCACGATTGACAATTTGAATCACAACGTTTGGATGTGCCCGTTGGTATTCTAACAGCAATCGCGTGAAAAGTTCACTCCGTTGGCCATCTGCTCCATGCCAAATTACCAGTTGCGTGCGGGTCAGAGGATTAGCGGTAGCCCCCGGGGTTAACAACGTGTTATCATAGCTTGTTGCGCTACAACCAACAATGAAAATCCCAATCATCAAAAGGCTAAAATACCGCCATACTGCCCTCATGGGTGTATCCCGTTCTTTCGTTAATTGCGTTTTATCTGATTATAAAGGCATAAAACGCCAACGAATCATCAAAAGTATACCATGCTCAGGCGTTACTGACAAGCTGACCTAGCTGGCTAGGCTCGGGCACATTCCACTACTTGACTTTGAGCGCACTCAAAGGTGTAGACTGCCTGCATTGGTTTATGATCTATTGCTGGAGGCAGGAATGAAACAACGGTCACTAGGCAGCCAAGGACTCACAGTTAATCCAATTGGCTTAGGTTGTATGGGTATGTCGGAGTTTTATGGCCCAACCGACGAGGCCGAATCGCTGGCAACCATCGATCTGGCCTTGGAATTGGGCGTGAATTTCTTCGATACCGCCGATATGTATGGGCCTTTTACCAATGAGCAGCTGGTTGGCAAGGCGTTCAAAGGTCGCCGCGATCAGGTTATTCTCGCAACCAAATTTGGTATTCAACGCGGCCCCGATAACCAACGCTCAATCAATGGCCGCCCTGAATATGTTAAAGCCGCCTGCGATGCTTCGCTGCAACGCTTGGGCGTTGATCATATTGATCTCTATTATCAGCATCGGGTTGATGCCAATGTGCCTATCGAGGAAACGGTTGGGGCAATGGCCGAGTTGGTACAAGCTGGCAAAGTGCGCTACATCGGTTTATCCGAAGCCGATGCCCCAACGATTCGCCGCGCACACCAAGTTCACCCCATTAGCGCCTTGCAAACCGAATATTCGCTCTGGTCGCGCGAGCCAGAAATTGAAATTTTGGCGACAACGCGCGAGTTGGGCATTGGCTTTGTGGCCTATAGCCCGCTTGGGCGTGGCTTCCTAACCGGCCAATTTCGCAGCGTCGATGATTTTGCCGCCGATGATTATCGTCGCTACTCACCACGCTTCCAAGGCGAAAATTTTCAACGTAACTTGAGCTTAGTAGAACATATTGAGCAACTGGCCAGCCAAAAAGGCATCACACCAGCGCAATTGGCCTTGGCTTGGGTCTTGGCCAAAGGCGATGATATTGTGCCGATTCCAGGCACCAAGCGTCGCCGCTACCTCGAAGAAAATATGGCTGCCTTGAATGTTGAACTTAGCGCCGCCGAGCTGGCCGCCATTGATGCGGTGTTGCCAATCGATGCTGCGGTTGGCACACGCTACTAGTCATTGATTTCCTCACCCCCTCGACCACGAAAACGCGGGCGAGGGGGAGCACCCGTTTTCACCATCAATCATGCAAAACCACAGGGTTAAAGCCCCTCGCCCGCGCCACGGGATCGGGCGAGGGGTGAGGGAACCACGCTTGCCCATAAACCACCTCTCTACAAGCCTCGCGGCACACTTCTGGCTTGCGAACACCTGCTATAATGGGAACCGACCTCTGCAACATGTCCCGCATGTTCCGCACAGAAGGAGCATCTATGCCAAAACAAGGTGCATTTACGTTTGTCTTACATAGCCACTTGCCCTATTGTCGCAAAGCTGGCCGCTGGCCTCACGGTGAAGAATGGCTTCACGAGGCCGCTTCCGAGACGTATATTCCACTGCTCAATGCGCTGACTGATCTGATCAACGATGGGGTTACTCCTCGCTTGACGATTGGGATTACGCCAATTCTGACCGAACAATTGGCCGACCCAACGATTTTGCACAATTTCGAAGAGTATCTCGACGAAAAGATTGTTGCAGCTCAAGCTGATATTGATCGGCTGGCCGATGTGCAGGCCGTTTGGGAAGCCGCCCAACGTGCTGAAACAGAGCCAGAGCCAGAGCCGGAGTCAACGCCACTGCTTTCGAGCGAAGAGCTTGAAAGCTTAATTACCAAAAACGATGCCCTGCTTTCTTCAACTGCTGGTGATTCGCCAGCCCCTCTCCATGCAGGCTTGTTGAGCGCCACCACTGTTGCTAGCGCCGACGTTGCGGAAATTGATGAAGTTGTTGATGCTGATGTTGAGGCAGAACTTGACATTGAGCCAGAGCCTGAAGAACCTGCTGCCCTAGAGCAACCAGATCCCCACAAGGCCTATTTGGCTCAGTGGTATCGCGATTGGTATAGCATGATCAAGCGCTCGTTTATCGAACGCTACAACCGCGATATTGTCGGAGCCTTCCGCCAATTGCAAGATGCTGGCTATATCGAAATTATCACTTGTGGCGCAACCCATGGCTACTTGCCGTTGGTGAGCCGCGATTCAACGATTTATGCCCAAATTGCGGTTGCAGTGCAAAGCTACGAGCGCCATTATGGCCGCAAACCCAAGGCGATTTGGCTGCCAGAGTGCGCCTATCGCCCAGCCTACTACCCTGAAGATCGCAGCGAAACCGAGCGCAAACCAGGGGTCGAAGAATTTCTCGAAGCTCAAGGCATCGAGTGCTTCTTCGTCGAAACCACCACCATCGAGGGTGGCGCACCATTGGATAAAGCCGAGGGCAAAATTCTTGGCCCATATGGCGATACGCTGCGCAAATATGTTGTGCCAGTTACCCGCGAAGTGCCGCCAACTGGCAATAGCACGCTTCAGCCCTATTTGGTTGGCTTGAGCGATAAAGTTGCTGCGATTGGTCGCCATCACAAAACTGGCTTGCAGGTGTGGTCGGCAGAATGGGGCTACCCAGGCGATGCCAACTATCGCGAGTTCCATCGCAAAGATAGCGAAAGCGGCATGCAATATTGGCGCATCACTGGGCCAAAAGTCGATCTTGGCTTTAAAGATTACTATCATCCCGATTGGATTAACGACAAAATTCATGCCCACGCCGATCACTTCACCAATTTGGTGCATCAGGTCATCAGCGAATATCGTGGCCAAACTGGGCGCTATGGCCTGATTTCATCAAACTACGACACCGAATTGTTCGGCCACTGGTGGTTTGAAGGGGTCGATTGGATGCGCGAAGTGCTGCGGCGCTTGGCTGCCAATCCCGATATTGATCTGACCACGGCTTCAGAATATATTGCCAATAATCCACCGCGTGAATCGTTGAACCTGCCCGAAAGCTCGTGGGGTTCCAATGGCACGCATCAAACCTGGCTCAATCCCGAAACCGAGTGGATGTGGCCAATTATTCATGCGGCAGAAAAACGCATGGAGGGTTTAGTCGCAGCCTATCCCCAAACTGATGGCGATTTGGCTGAGGCCTTGGCCCAAACAGCCCGCGAATTGCTGCTGTTGCAATCGAGCGATTGGCCTTTCTTGGTCACAACTGGTCAAGCCCAAGATTACGCCACCAAGCGCTTTAACGAGCATGTCGATCGGTTTAGCCAATTGGCTGATGCAATTGAGGCTAATGATCTTGGCTTAATGCGCGAACTCACCGCCAGTTTCAACGACCTTGATAATCCATTCCCAACGATTGATTATCATGTGTTTGCTGCTCGCGAGGGTTTGGTCGCCTAAACCCGCAAACCCATGGCGGGGTTTAATCGCTACGCCATGGGTTTTGCCCCGCAATCAACTCTTTTTGAATCGCTGAATCAGCTTTGATTTGGCGATTCTATTAGTAATTTAGGCCTATGAAAGTACTTGTGCTTGGCAACAATGGCGCAGCCCATGCCTACGTTTGGAAGTTGTTCAATAGCCAGCGAATTGATAGTTTGGCCACCATACCTGGCAATGGTGGTACAAGTTTGCTTGTGCCAAATGCAGAGCCATTTGAAAGTATGACCGAGCTGGCAAAGTGGGCCTACGATGAGCATTTTCAGGTCATTGTGCCAGCAGAGGGCAGTTATCTGAGCAATGGCGTGGCCGATGCAGCGCTCATGTATAAAATTCCGGTCTGTGGGCCGCCCAAACAAGCGGCAGTGCTTGAACGCTCACGTTTGTGGCTCAAAGAATTTCTCAATCGGCATCAAATTCCAACCTCAACTGGCCGCGCCTTGGGTGATTTAGCAACTGCTGAGCGTTACGTTGCCTCGCAACCACTGCCGATTGTGCTCTGGGGCGATTATCCTTCCGAATACGATGGGGCATACACTGATCGCGCTGAAGCACTGGCTGCCTTGGCTGGGATTTTTGCCTTGCCGCCACGCCCAGGTCATTATCGCGGCGTGGTCATTGAGCAACCAGCACTTGGCCCAACCGTCGCGCTTTCAGCCCTAACCGATGGCACAACCTTGATTCCAATGCAAGCGGTGCGAATCTACGATCGGCTTGATGATAACGATCAAGGCTGGGCTGCTGAAGGCATGGGCGCGCATACCACGCCCAGCGGTATCCTCAAGCAAATTGGCGATTATCTGAGTGCCACCATTTTGGAGCCAATTCGGGCGGCGTTGCTGCGCGATAAACTGCCGTGGTGGGGTATTTTGGGTGTCGATTGTGCAATTACCGCACGCGGGCCACAAGTCTTGCGCATTCGCACAACGCTGAGCGATCCCGAGGCCCAAGTGCTTTTGCCCTTGCTCGAAGACGATTTGTTTCCGCTCCTGGTTGCGGCCAATAATCGCAGTTTGCTCAATGTGCCAGCGCTGCGTTGGCGACCAGAAGCCAGCGTTGGCGTGACCATCGTGGCAAGCGGCTATCCCCATAGTTTTAGCACCGGCATGGCAATTGATGGCATCGCCGAGCTGGAGCCTGGCATTGTGGCGTTTCAAAATGAAACTGCCAATCCCAATGGCTTGCGTTATGTTTCCGAAGAAATGCATATGCCCGAAAAGCGCAGCTTGTTGAGCGGGGTTAGCAGTGCGCTGAGCGATGCGATGTTAGTCCGTTCAATGGGCGGCAATCACCTTTCTTCAAAGGCTGGCCGCATTGTAACGGTGACGGCGCAAGCAGCGAATTTGGCGGAAGCGCATGCCAAAGCCTATCGCAATCTCAAACGCCTACGAATCCCATCATCGACTTATCGCAACGATATTGGCCTGCGTGAACTCTAGAAAATCGGTCTTTAGTCGCTAGGCGTGGCGAAACAGCGCGCGTATGCTGCGTTTAATCTACAAGTTGAGGGAAGTTGAATATGTATCTGCTGCGCACCATTGGATTGGGGCTGTTATTAATCGTGCTTGCTGGCTGTTCGCTCAATGCCGAACCACTGTCAATCCAAGAAGCCTACGATCAAGGCTTAATCGATTTGGAATTTAAAAACTCCGGGACTGCTGGTGGAGTCCTGATGATGATAGTCACTGGCAAAACTGATCGCTCGATTCGGATCACGATTCCTGCTGGCCAAATTTTGGACAATCAAACCGATTATCACGAAGATATGGTCTTGATTGCCTATGAAGGTCGGCTTGATACCCCCGAAGATACGTATATCCAAGCAAAGTCGCTGATTACAAAACAGGCTACCGCTCGCTATGGCGTTATCGAAGCCTACAGCCTTGAATTGTATGCTGAGCCAGGCGCTGAAACTGATACCTATGCGTTTGATGGTTTTGTTGATGCGGAATTGCAACGCCTCGTTGACCATTTGTCCATGCAAAGCAGCGAAGAATTTGTAGGCAAACAATTGGCAATTTGGGCCTTGACCGATAATCCCGATCACGATACTGCTTCAGAGATTATGCAATTTAACGAGCATGATTTGGCTCAGGCCCGCACGTTTTTGCTGGCTGCCAAATTTGATCCGACCGATTATCGTCTGTTTCAAGAGTAAACAAAACCCCCGCCATTTTTACAATGGCGGGGGTTTTTGGTTATGCGCGCTAAATTTAGGCGGCTGGTGGTTGATCGCCAACCGATTGCAAGAGAATTTCGGCTACGTCTTTGCGGCCAAGGGTTTCTGATTGGTTGGTGTTCTTGGCAGCGTCCTCGAACATCACCATACAGAAGGGGCAGCCCATTGCCACGGTATCGGGCTTTTCGGTTTGCAATTGTTCAAGCCGAATCACATTGACGTGTTTATCGCCCCATCCTTCGAGCCAGGCGTTACCGCCACCGCCACCACAGCACATCGCCTTTTCGCGATTGCGTGGGCCAGCCTCGACCAACTCCAAGCCAGGAATGCTGGTAAGCACATTGCGTGGCTCTTCGTAAATATCGTTGTAGCGGCCAATGTAACATGGGTCGTGATAGACGACTTTTTCATTGACTGGTACGGTTGGATTGAGCTTGCCAGCTTCGACCAAATCGTTCAAGAATTCGGTATGGTGCACCACTTCGTAATCCACGCCTGCTTTGCCGCCAAATTGCGGATACTCATTTTTGACAGTGTTGTAGCAGTGGGCGCAGGTGGTGACGATCTTCTTGAATTTGTATTGGCCCATGGTTTCGATGTTGGTGTTGGCTTGTTGTTCGTACAACAATTCCTCGCCCATGCGGCGGGCTGGGTCGCCAGTACAGGTTTCTTCATCGCCAAGGATGGCAAAATCAACGCCTGCTTTTTGCATCAACTGCACCATTGCGCGGGCGGTTTTCTTCGAGCGATCATCATACGATGGCGCACAACCAACCCAATACAAGACCTCGGCTTCTTCTTTTTCGGCCAAGGTTGGCACTTCGAGGCCATCGGCCCAAGCGGTACGCTGGCGCTGAGGCAATTTCCATGGGTTGCCGTTGCGCTCGATGCCTTGCAGCACCGTTTTGACCCCTGATGGAATTTCGCCCATCACCATGGTCAAGTTGCGGCGGAAATCGATAATGTCATCGACATGCTCAATCGTCGCAGGGCACTCGGTCATACAAGCGCGACAGGTGGTACAAGCCCAGAGTTCGTTTTCGGTAACGATGCCTTGCTCATACAATGGCAAGGTTTCGGGCGTGCCTTCGAGCAATTCGATTTTTACGCCATTGCTAACGGTTGGCGCGGCGGCGGTTGCGCCAGCCGGCTGGAGCATCATCACCGTGCCATCGCGTTTGAGCACAGGGCCGCCGTGCATCAAATCGCTCATCTTGGTAATCAGCCATTTGGGCGAAAGATCGGAGCCAGAGGCGAAGGCCGGACAATTATCTTGGCAGCGGCCACAGCGCATACAGGCATCGAAGTCCATGCGGCGCTTCCATGAGAAGTCGCTGAGGCTGGTAATGCCCAATTTTGGCTCATCTTTTTCCAGTTCCTCTTCCATGTTTGGAATGCGATCGAGCGCACCTTTGGGGTCGCGATCGCGGAACAAGGTGTTGAGCGGAGTATAGAAAATGTGGCGGAATTTGGTAAAGGGAATCGAGCCAACGAAGGCAAAAACCACCGCCATATGGCTCAGCCAGAGCACGCGGTGAATCCACAAGGCAACTTGGCTATGAATGATCGTACCATCGGCGGCGCGTTCGACCCCGAGGCCAATAGCGCGGGCAACTGATGCGCCAGGATAGCCGAAGATTGCCCATTTGGCCCAACCTTGCTCGTAGACAATCGCGGTGACGGCGTTTGCGCCTTCGCCAACAGTCATCGTTTGGTTGGCCAAGCGCAGAATTTCAATCAAATAACCGCCAACCACGATGAAAATCATCGACCAAAGCACCCATGCATCGGTACCGCGATTATCCAAGCGGGTTGGTTTGGTTTTATAGCGTCGCCACAACGCCCAGAGCAAACCAGCAAAAAAGACCACACCCATGACATCGAGAATCAGCTCGTAATACTGATAAAAGCCACCAGTTAAAATCTTGCCTTGCTCTTCACCTGCAATCGGAATGGTGAAGTCGGCTTCAGCGGCAATAATATCGGTGCCGATAAACAGCGCCAAAAAGCCGTAGAAGATAAAGGTGTGCATGATGCCTGGTGTGCGATCGCGTAAGACGCGCTTCTGCCCAAAAACCTCGGTTGTCGTTGACCACAAGCGACTGGCAAAATTGGTCGAGCGCACTGTTGCATGGCCGCGTCGCCACAACAGAATGTCTTGATACATCTTGTAGAACATCGTGCCAATGGCAGCGATCGCAAACAAGTACAACACATACTCAACCGCATGCGGTAAGTTCCAGTAAATCTCGCGAACGGCGATAACTTGGCTGTTGAATAAGATTTCGTGCATGGGCGTTCCTCATCGAACTGGTTGAACACGGTGTGGGTCTATTGTATTACAAAAGAGGATATGCCGAGTTTAGCACGCATGACATCATGCGTCAAACGTTTTCGTGGGGATCGGGGGTTGGGTGTTAGGGGTCGGGGATTAGATTTTATGCCCTCATCCCAACCCTGCTCCCGTGGACAGGCGAGGGGCTTTAAAGCTCTGGTTCTCTCCCAATTCCTTAGTGAACCACAGATGCTCCCCCTCGCCCGCGTTTTCGTGGGCGAGGGGGTTGGGGGTGAGGGAATTTTCAACGCTGAAGATTAATTCGATCTAGCGAGATTATTGGTTAATTGCGGCTAATTCGGCCCTAAGGCTGAACCTTTTATTAAATGGATGAGTACTATACACAATACCTCAACGCTCATCCTCAGGGCCAATTGGAGACCAGACCTATGAGCCGACTTATCCTACGCAAACTTGGGTTGTTGATCGTGTTAGTGCCGGTATTGCATTTGTTCGGGGCGTGGTATGCCTATAAGTATATAGGTTATTTTAACCCACCAAAATTAGTTATTACTACGTTTGAAAATGGCTATAGCGAAGATTATGAGTACGATACGCAACCATTTATGACCCGTTATCGCGAAACACTCGGCGCAATGGCTAATGGCGATCTTGGCCGAATTGATCGTGATCGAACTAAAATCAGCGCCTATATGGATGATTTTGTTATTCGTTCGGCCAAATTGTTGGGTTTGGCATTTCTTATGACGATTGTTTTAGGTTTAGGCATGTGTTTGCTGGCGATTTCGCCTCGCACTGGACGCATCTCACCAGGTATGGTTAGCGTGTTTACGCTTGGCAATGCAATTCCTGGTTTTTTCTTAGGCTCACTCTTGATTCTAGCTTTGTTGTATGTCAAACGCATAGGCTGGACGAATCAATTATTGCTGCCAGTTCAGGGCTATAGCACAGCGAAACATATGATTTTGCCAGCGCTCATTTTGGCGTTGCGCCCAGCTTTTTATATTGCCTCGATTGGCGCAAGCTTGCTCGAAAACGAATTTCAACAAGATTATGTGCGCTTTGCCAAAAGTAAAGGCTTGCGCTGGCGCACAATTGTGCGTCGCCATGCGATTCCGAATGTTGCGCCTGCGGTTTTTGCTAGCTTAGGCCGTGGCTTGCAAATGGCGGTTGGGAGTTTGGTGTTGGTCGAAGCCTTGTTCGATTGGCGCGGTATTGGCTGGATGTTGTTCAATACGCTGACCAATGAAAAAGCAATAACCTTCTTTAATCCGCTGATTTTGGGCTTGTTGTTGGCGATGATGGGCGCTGTATTAATTGCAGTTGATTTGTTGGCCTCGGTGTTGAGCCTTTGGATCAATCCAATTGGGCGGCATGCTAGTGTGGGGAGAGGCTAAATGAAAAATCTGCCATTAACCTTGGGTTTGTTGATTACTGGATTTATGCTGCTGATCGCTATTTTTGGCCCCAGCCTAGCACCGCATGATCCGCTGGCCGAAAATCGTTCGTTTCGCTATGAAGGCAAATTTTATGGTGGCCCGCCACGCGAAACCTTGCCGCCGTTTGTGCACCCTGAACACCCCTTGGGCTTCGACGATATTAGCCGCGATTTGCTGAGCCGCTTATTGTGGGCGGTGCGGCCAACCTTGATTTTATGTGTGATTATTGCGAGTGTGCGCTTGGTGCTTGGCATGGCAATTGGTGGCATTACCGGTTTTTTTGGCCAACGGGTCGCATGGTTGCTCGATACGCTTATGAGCATTACCAGCGCCATTCCAATTTTGATTATTGCCTTGGGCTATTTGATCTGGACGAACGGTACAGCGCTGGTGATTTATCAAGGCACTACGCCGATGGTTGCTAATAAAGCTGGCATCAGCGCCTTTCTGATTGCCTTATGTTTAACTGGTTGGGTCAATAGCGCAAGTGTCATTCAAGGCCATGTCCAGAAGGTTTTGCAGGCCCAGTATTTAGAAAGCGCGCTTGCGATTGGCCTTAACCGCTGGCAAATTGCCTATCGTTATATTTTGCCCCAAATGCTGCCACTCTTGCCAATGTTGCTGGCCAGCGAATTAACCGCTGTTACCTTGATTGTGGCCGAGCTTGGCTATTTGGGCTATTTCATCGGCGGTAGTTATGTCTATAGCGATTTTACTAAAGATGTTCCCTTGCCCGATATTGTCAAACAAAAAGCCAGCCAGCCCGAACTAGGCCAGATGCTTTCGGATTTCTTTGGCCAATATAGCCGCTCGCCATGGGTCTCGGTGTTTGCTGGCATTTTGATGGTGTTGCTGTTGATTGGCTTTACGCTCACCAGCGAAGGCTTGCGCCGCCAGTTGGATATTACGCGGCCTCGGCGTTGGAATTGGCGCGGCCTGTTTCAGCGCAAACCAAGCAAACCCAACAAAACCAAGCTCAATCAAACAGCCTAGAGCTTTGCTATCGCCAATCATTTTTTGCTGTCGCTCACCTGTTCCAACACAGCGCCGGAACGGGTACAATAGAGCCAGCAAGATTGACATCAATCACGGTTTTTGACCGTCATGTAAGGACTAGATCAATGACTCACCCGCTGCTGATTGGGCTGAATGCTCAACAACAACGCGCAGTCCAAGCGATTCATGGGCCAGTGTTGGTGCTGGCTGGCCCAGGCTCAGGCAAGACCCGCGTGCTCACTCATCGTATTGCCTATTTGATTAATGAAGTTGGCGTGCGCCCCTATAACATTTTGGCGGTGACCTTTACCAACAAGGCTGCCCGCGAAATGCGCGAACGGCTTAGCAATTTAATTGGCGAAAGCCGCGCCCACGATGTGATGATGGGCACGTTCCACTCGATTTGTGCCCGTTGGCTGCGGCGCGATATTCAGCACTTGCAACGCGCCAACGATTTCGTGGTCTACGATGCAGACGATCAGCAACGGGTGATGAAGCAAATTTTGCGCGAATTGGATTTAAGCGAGAAGCAATATAATCCGCGTTCGATCCACGCCCGCATTTCTGCCGCCAAAAACGAATTAATTGGGGTAGCCGAATTTGCCCGTAGCGTCAGTAGCTATTTCGATGAAATTGTGTTGCGTTGTTATGAGCGCTACGAAAAACAATTATTCGCCAATAATGCGCTCGATTTTGATGATTTGCTGCTCAAAACGGTTAATTTGTTTGAATATCATCCCGAGGTGCTGGCCCGTTATGCTGAGCGCTACGTTCATGTGATGGTCGACGAAGTGCAAGATACCAATCGAGTGCAATTTTCGTTGGTCAATCACGTTGGCGCTGGCCATAACAACTACTTTTTAATTGGCGATATTCAGCAATCAATTTACGCTTGGCGCGGCGCGCGCTTGGCCAATGTGCGCGAATTTGAAGAAGCGCATCCCGATGTGCAAATTATTCCCCTTGAGCAAAATTACCGCTCCACCCAACCAATTCTCGATGTGGCCCAATCGATCATCGATGCAGCCCACGATCGCCGTCATACCACCAAAATCTGGACCGATCAGCAGGATGGCGAGCTGGTTTCGCTGGTTGAGGCCTACGATCACAACGAAGAAGCCCGCTGGGTTGCCGACGAAATTATGCGCATTCGCGGGCGCGATGGTCGTTCGCTCGACGATTTTGCCGTGATGTATCGCACCAATGCCCAATCGCGGGCCTTTGAAGAAGCCATGATTAGCCGCAGCTTGCGCTATAAATTGGTCGGCGGCACGCGCTTCTACGAGCGCAAAGAAATTAAAGATATTGTGGCCTATCTGCGGATTATCCATAACCCGCATGATGAGGTTAGTTTGTTGCGGGTGATTAACGTGCCAGGCCGTAGCATTGGTGATCGCACTCAGCAAGAGTTGCTGCAATGGGCGCGCAATCTCGATATTTCAATTTGGGATGCGCTTGAGTTGTTAGTTACCAACGAGGCCCAAAATCCACCAATCGGTGGCCGGGCGCGCAACGCCGTCGAGCAATTTCAAAAATTGGTAGCTGGGCTACGCGATTTGCGCCACGATTTAATGCTTGGCGAATTGATTCAACGTTTGCTTGAGCGTGTGCCATTCCAAGAGTTGTTGGTGGCCGAGTATGGCGAGGAAGAAGGCGCTGAACGCTGGGAAAATATTCTCGAATTGCAAAACGTCAGTATGGAATATTTGGCCTTGCCAACCGAAGATCAATTGCCGCGCTTTTTAGAAGAAGTGGCCTTGGTCAGCGATGTTGATAGCCTTGACACCAGCAAAGCTCGCGAACCAGGCGTAACCTTGATTACCTTGCACCAAGCCAAAGGTCTTGAGTATCCGGTGGTCTTTTTGGCTGGGCTAGAAGAAGGCTTGTTGCCGCACGGACGCTCGATTGACGACCCTGAGAGCATCGAAGAAGAACGCCGCTTGTTGTATGTTGGCACGACTCGGGCCAAACAACGGCTGTATATGCTCTATGCCTTCAAACGCGCCACGTGGGGCCGCACCGATCTGACCATTCCTTCGCGCTTTTTGGGCGATATTCCCAAAGATTTGCTGCAACGTACGCCAACCCGTGAAGTTAAGCAAATGCCAGTGCATGCTGCGACTCAATGGCAAAGCAACACGCCGCAACGCACGCGGGGAGCACAACCAAGCTCAAGCAGCATGTGGAGTGGCGCAAGTGGGCCAGCCCGCCCCAAACGCCCAGAACGAGAGCCAAGCGCCGCCAGTTATAGCGCTGGCGATAAAGTGCGCCATGCCAATTTTGGCGAGGGCGTTGTCGTCAGCAGTAAAATGGTTGGCGACGACGAAGAAGTCACAGTGGCCTTTCCTGGCAAAGGCGTGAAAAAACTGTTAGCTGCCTTCGCCAAACTCGAACGAGTCTAGGAGGATGCGATGAATCAAGCAACATGGGATGCGGTTGATAACTATATTTCCGATTCATTAGTTCAGGCTGATCCGGTTTTGGAATCAGCCTTGCAAGCGAGCGCTGAGGCAGGCTTGCCGCCAATCAATGTTGCGCCCAACCAAGGCAAATTGCTACACATGTTTGCCATGATGTGTGGTGCGAAACGCATTTTAGAAATTGGCACGCTGGGCGGCTATAGCTCAATTTGGTTGGCGCGGGCGCTACCTGCCGATGGCAAATTGATTACGCTGGAATATGAGCCGCATCACGCCGAGGTTGCCAAGGCCAATCTTGCCAAGGCTGGCTTGAGCGATAAGGTCGAGGTACGGGTTGGCGCGGCCTTAGCTAGCTTGGCTCAATTGGCTGATGAGGGTATTGAGCCATTCGACCTGATTTTTATTGATGCAGATAAGCCGAATAATCCCCATTATTTGGCTTGGGCGCTCAAATTTGCCCATGTTGGCACAGTAATTATTGGCGATAACGTAGTGCGCAATGGGGCAGTCACTAATTCAAGCGATCCTGATCCAGCAATTCAAGGCACACGCCAATTATTTGCTGATTTGGCCTCAAATCCCAAGCTCACCGCTACTGCACTGCAAACCGTTGGCAGCAAAGGCTACGATGGCTTTGCAATTGCAATTGTGCAGCAGCTCTGAGATTCCCTCACCCCCCAGCCCCCTCTCCCACTGCACGCGGGCGACGGGGAGCCAACTGTTTTTCACCAAAAAATTGGGGAGAACCACCGTCTTAAAGCCCCTCGCCCAGCGGATGGGAGAGGGGTTGGGGTGAGGAGACTCTACCCAACAATTCTTAAAAGCTACAAGAAATATCTATCACAACCTTGATTAAGTATAGATAATGCCTATGTTAAACCAAGGGTCTCTCTAGTTGCAGGAACAGCAGGCGGCGAGTACCATAGTAGGCAGAGCTAGAAACGAGAAATTGTTCTAGAACCAGCATGTCCTGATGCTTGGGTATTAACGAATTAGTGCCTAGAGAGGTTGCGATGACGCACAAACGCCAAGATGATTTCGGAGCCAAAGCCACATTGACCGTCGGTGATCGGTCGTTGGTCTACTATCGGCTCAACAAACTCGAAGAAGATGGAATTGCCGCCGTATCCAAACTGCCATTCTCAATTAAAGTGTTGTTGGAAGCTATGCTGCGCAACAACGATGGTTTTGCCGTAACCAAACAAGATGTTGAGAATATGGCGCGCTGGAACGCCGCCAGCCCCGAAAAAATTGAAGTTCCGTTTAAGCCAGCCCGCGTAATTTTGCAAGACTTCACCGGCGTTCCAGCCGTGGTCGACTTGGCTGCAATGCGCGCTGCAATGGCTCAACAAGGTGGCGATCCACAACGGATTAATCCACTGGTGCCAGTCGATTTGGTCATCGACCACTCGGTGCAAATCGATCAATTCGGCTCGAAAATGGCCTTGTTCTTCAATGCAGAGCGCGAATTTGAACGCAACGCTGAACGCTATGAGTTTTTGAAATGGGGCCAACAAGCCTTCGATAACTTCAGCGTCGTGCCACCAGAAACTGGGATTGTGCACCAAGTCAACCTTGAATATTTGGCAAAAGTGGTTCAAGTATTTACTGAAGAAGGCGAATTGGTCGCCTTGCCCGATTCATTGGTCGGTACCGACTCGCATACCACGATGATCAACGGCCTTGGTGTGGTTGGTTGGGGCGTTGGCGGGATCGAAGCCGAAGCAGTTATGCTTGGTCAGCCAATCTACATGTTGCTGCCAGAAGTTATTGGCTTCAAAGTGACTGGCCAATTGCCTGAAGGCGCGACCGCAACCGACTTGGCCTTGACCGTGACTGAATTGCTGCGCAAAAAAGGTGTGGTCGGCAAATTCGTCGAATTCTACGGCCCTGGTGTGGCGAATATGGCCTTGTCAGACCGTGCAACGATTGCCAACATGGCTCCAGAATATGGCGCAACCATGGGCTTCTTCCCCGTCGACCAAGAAACAATTCACTTCTTGCGCAACACGGGCCGCTCTGATGAATTGGCCAATTTGGTCGAAGCCTACAGCAAAGCCCAAGGCTTGTTCCTCGATGCCAACTCACCAGAAGCAGAATACACCGACACCGTGCATTTGGATCTTTCGACGATTGTGCCAAGCGTCGCTGGCCCCAAGCGCCCGCAAGATCGGGTCGAATTGCCAAATACCAAGGCTTCGTTCCAAAAATCGTTGACCGCGCCAATTGCCGAGCGTGGTTTTGCCTTGTCAACTGAGAAGGCTGAAAGCACCGCTACCGTGCAAAATAATGGCCACTCGGCCAAAATTGGTCACGGCGCAGTCGTTATCGCTTCGATCACTAGCTGTACCAACACCTCGAACCCTTCGGTGATGTTGGGTGCTGGCTTGTTGGCCAAAAAAGCTGTTGAAAAAGGCTTGACCGTTGCCCCATACGTCAAAACCAGTTTGGCCCCTGGCTCACGCGTAGTTTCAAGCTACCTCGAACAAGCAGAATTGATCGAGCCGCTCGAAGCGCTTGGCTTCCACATCGTTGGCTACGGCTGTACAACTTGTATCGGAAACAGCGGGCCACTGCCAGAGCCAGTTGCCGCCGCCGTGCAAGAAGGCGAATTGGTTGCCGCCGCCGTGTTGAGCGGTAACCGCAACTTCGAAGGTCGGATCAATCCCTTGGTCAAGGCCGCCTACTTGGCCTCGCCACCATTGGTTGTCGCCTACGCTTTGGCTGGCACAATGAACCTCGATTTGGCCACCGAGCCATTGGGCAACGACAAAGAAGGCAATCCGGTCTACTTGCGCGATATTTGGCCAAGCCAAAGCGAAATTCAAGAAACCGTGCGCAAAGCCATCAAGCCAGAAATGTTTACCCAACAATATGGCAATGTCTTTGCTGGCAGCGATGCTTGGAAGCGGGTGCAAGCGCCAACTGGCGACATCTATGCTTGGAGCAACGACTCAACCTACATCCAACACCCACCATTCTTCCAAGATTTGCAGCCAGAGCCAGCGCCAATCGGCGACATCAATGGCGCACGGGTTTTGGCCTTGTTGGGCGATTCCGTAACCACCGACCACATCTCGCCAGCAGGTTCAATCGCCAAAAACAGCCCAGCTGCTAAATATTTGATTGAAAATGGCGTTGATCCCCAAGATTTCAACTCGTATGGCGCACGTCGTGGCAACCACGAAGTGATGATGCGCGGCACATTTGCTAACATCCGCCTGAAAAACTTGTTGTTGAATGGGGTTGAAGGCGGCTATACGCTCTACTTCCCAACCGGCGAACAGCAATCAATCTACGATGCCTCGATGGCTTATCAAGCCAGTGGCACGCCGTTGGTGATTTTGGCTGGCAAGGAATACGGCACTGGTAGCTCACGCGATTGGGCCGCCAAAGGCACGTATCTCTTGGGCGTAAAAGTGGTCATTGCCGAAAGCTACGAACGGATTCACCGCTCGAACTTGGTCGGCATGGGCGTGTTGCCATTGCAATACCGCGCTGGCGAATCGGCTACGAGCCTTGGCTTGAAGGGCAACGAAACCTTCTCAGTCGAAGGCATCAACGACGATTTGCAAGCTCGCTCAGAGTTGACCGTGCGCGCCGTTCGCCCAGATGGCAGCGAACTCAGCTTCCAAGCAGTGGTGCGGATCGATACGCCAGTTGAAGTTGAATACTACAAGAATGGTGGGATTCTCCACACCGTTCTGCGCCAATTGGCCAAAACCGCCTAATAGATAAAATCAACAATCCCCATGCTGTTTTCGGGCAGCATGGGGATTTGTTGTATTGAGGCTATCGGCTTTTGATCCACGAAGGACACGAAGCGCACGAAGGATTGGAACCGCGAAGAACGCGAAGATCGCGAAGGACGTTTTAGCCACAGATTGCCACAGATTGGCTCAGGTAATTTCTCAAAGCCCAAACTCCGATCCCCAACCCCTGATCCCTACTCCTATGCTCTATGTTCTATGTTCTATGCTCTTCCTAGCCTGTATTTTTCAAGCCCGCAGCAATCCCGTTGATGCTGAGCAGAATTGCATCCTCAAGGTCGCCATGTTCAAGCCCGTCGGGATCGGTGCGCAACCGCCGCAGCAGTTCGATTTGGACGAAACTTAATGGATCAACATACGGGTTGCGCTGTTTAATTGAGTGCTGCAAAATTGGGTTGGTATCCAGCAACTCGCTAATTTGGGCAACCTCACAAATCCATTTAACCGTGCGATCATACTCGGCTTTGATCAGGCCAAAGATCTCGGTGGCGAGGGCTTGGTCGGGCACAAGCAAAGCATATTGGGCTGCAATATCCATATCGGCCTTGGATAAAATCATTTGGGCGTTATCAAGCATCGTGCGAAAGAATGGCCAATCGTTATACATGCCTTGCAGCGTGATCAAACCATTGGCATCTGCCTGAATTAAATGCTCCAAGGCACTACCCAAGCCGTACCAACCAGGCAAGGTATGCCGACTTTGCATCCAACTGAAAACCCACGGAATCGCCCGCAAATCTTCAATCCGATCGCTGGCTTTGCGGCTGGCTGGCCGTGAGCCAATATTCAGGCGACTAATTTCGGTAATCGGCGTAGCATTGCGAAAATATTCCAAGAAATGTGGATGATCATAGACCAAGCCACGATAGACTTTGCGCGAAACCTGCGCCAAGCTGCTCATGGCTGCTTGCCATTCTGGGCTGATATGGGCAATGCTCACGCCCAGCGACGAGCGCAAAACGGCGTTGATAATCTGCTCCTGATGGCGATAGGCGGTTTCTGGCTCGGCGTAGCGGTCGCTAATGACCTCGCCTTGTTCAGTGATTTTGATGCGCCCGCCAACGGTGCCTGGTGGTTGGCCCAAAATTGCCCGATTGGCTGGCCCGCCGCCACGCCCAACCGCGCCGCCGCGACCATGGAACAAACGCATTGCTACCCGATGGCGGAAACAGGTTTCGGCCAAGGCAACTTGGGCCAGATACAGCGCCCAGTGCGCATCGGCAAAGCCGCCATCTTTGTTGGAATCGCTGTAGCCCAACATAATTTCTTGCACATCGTTGCGCAACACCAAATGTTGGCGATAGGCTTCGCTCGAAAGTAATGTGTGCATAATCTCCGGCGCAGCGATCAAATCGGCTCCGGTTTCAAATAAGGGCACGATATTCAGCCAACTATGCTCGCCTGGCTGATAAATACCAGCTTCACGGGCCAGCAACAGCACCGCCAAAATATCGCTTGGGCCTTCGGTCATCGAAATAATGTAAGTTTCGATCGCCTCTGCATTCAAATCGGAGAGCACCGCCCGAATTGTGCGGAAGGTTTCGATAATCTCTACGGTTTCGGGGCTGTAATACAAGTGAGTTGGAATCAAAGGCCGATTATTGGCTAGCTCACGCTCCAAAATCGCAGTGCGTTCAGCTTGGCTGAGGCTGGCATAATCGTCGCAAATGCCTGCATATTCAAAAATTTCGCTCAGGGCGCTGGTGTGGCGGCTGCTATGTTGGCGAATATCGAGCGTGGCGGTGTGCAAACCAAACACTTTGGCCGCGCACTGCACATCGCGCAAAAAGCCATCGGCGACCGAAGCCGCGCCATTGGTGCGCAAACTATATTCCATGGTCGCCAAATCGTTGAGATATTCGTTGGCGTTGGCATACCAAGTGCCCTCTGTTGGGCGATGACCGCCGCGTGCCCAATCTGGCTCGTAGCGCTCAACATAGGCCAGCGTGGCGTGCAGTTTGGCGTGAATATAGGAGCATTTTTGGCGATATGGCTCGTGCGGATTGCGCCGCTCCAGCACTTGCGCCAATTCGGGGAATAATGGTGCGTCGTGAACTAAGGCTTGAGCCAATTCTTCGCTGATTGGCACTTGGCGCGACGATTGGCTTAAACGATGGCTCAAGCGCTCGACCGCGTGAATATGCTCGCGCAACGAACGGCCCATCAATAATTTAAGCGTTTCAACCGTGACCGATGGAATCACAAACGGATTGCCATCGCGATCGCCGCCAACCCACGAGCCAAAACGCAAAAATGCTGGCAAGTGCCAATCGTGCTCAGGGTAGATGCGGCGTAACGATGCTTCGGTGTCGCGATAGAGCTGCGGAATCATATCAAACAATGATTCTTCAAAGTAATAGAGATTATTCTTCACTTCGTCGATCACAGTTGGCTTGATAATTCGCACTTCATCGCTTTGCCACAGCGCTACAATCTCCTCGCGAATCGATTCGAGCAAGCGTTCGCGTTGGCGTTGAAACGTAGTTTCAGCAGTTAATTGGCGCGCTGCTTCGGCGATGCGATGATGCTTTTTAAGCGTCGTGCGGCGTTTGGCTTCGGTTGGATGCGCCGTAAAGACTGGCCGAATCTCGGCATGATCAAGCAAATCTTGGACTTGCTGGGCGGTAATGCCACGATCGCGCAGCTCTTGCAAGGCCAACTCGACCGATTCTGAGCGCGGCGAATCGCCGTTTTGGCGGTCGCGTTCGGCCAGCACGCGCAGGCGTTCGACACTTTCGGCCAAGTTTACTAAGCCAAAATAATGGGTAAAGGCTTTGATTAGCCCCATGAGTTGGGCGACTGGCAATTGGCCAACCAACTCGGTGAGCGCATGAGTCTCATGCAGTTTGCCATCGCTTCGGCGTTGCTTGGTGCGTTGGCGCACATCTTCTTCAAGCTCAAACGCTGACACCCCATCTTGGGCCACAATCACATCGCCAAGCACATTCCCCAAGGAATGGATTAGCATAGAAAGCGGCGTGCGGTCGGTTTCAGGTGTATACATCGCCACACTCCAAACCATAGCGGCACGCTGGCCGCAGCCTAATCACAATAGCGCCGCACCACCTGCATCAAATCGTCGATCGCGATTGGCTTTTCGAGGTAGCCAACCGTATAGGGGAGCGGCGCAAGCTCTTCGTATACATAGGTCGAAATCATCACCACCGGAATCGCGCTGAGGCTTGGCTCGGTTTGCAATGCTTGCAGAAATTCATCTGACGACATGTAGGGCAACACACGATCAAGCAATATCAGGCGCGGCGGTGGGCTGGATTGTAGGTATTTTAACCCATCCACGGCAGTTGTATAGGTTGCCACGTGGTAGCCTTCATCGCGAATGATATGCGCAAGCATATCGCGCACCGTCGCACTATCTTCAATGATTACGATTTGGGCGCTCTGAGGCGTTGCTCTTAACATATTGGCGCTCCTTGCCATCCTACCCGAGTTTGCTGCAACTCAGAATTTCGACTAAATACGATATGATGTAGTAGTACAATACTGGCTATACGATAGCATATTGCGGCGAGCGGGTTGTTGGCTTGCATAGCCGAGCGATTCAGCAAACATTGGTCTGTGATCGGTATCGGCCATAGTAGGCAGTTTAGAGGGGATTAAGGTACTTTAACCATTTCCCCCCAAAGTCGTGCTTGCGTGGGGTGATTTTTGGCCCCTATAATTAAGCTAGATGATTTTGTGAATTTAGCAATACTTGTTGCAACGGCAATATACGAAGGGATGTGAGGCATGCGATTTTTACTGGATGCGCGTTCGTATGACGAAATGAAAGCTCGAAATGATCATACACCCGACTGCTACGTGCGTCCGGGCGAATATTTGCATCATATGTATGTCGATGGCATCAAGTATGCCGTCGCACGGGCGCTCTACGATTGCTTGAAGGAAGCGCGCGAGCAAAATGATTACGAAGCTACCCGCCACTTAAATATGCACAAACAACAGCTCGATGCCTTGGTCGCCGAGGCCCAAGCTAATGGCAAATTGAGCGGCGCGCGGGTTTTAGGGGGGGATATACCCAACGACGATGGCTCAGCCCCATCGGGGAATAGCTATCACCCCAAAGTACCAACCACCATCGAAGAAACTGGCCTGAATCGAACGCAAATTCAGGACCAATTGCTGCGGGTCATTTATAATCGCTCACGGGTCACCGGCATGGAGTTGGCCCAAGAAGTACGCTTATTCTATAGCGTGCTCGATCCGGTGATTACCCAAATGCGCAACTCGGAATATATCGATATTGCTGGCCAACGCGGCTTTGGCGATACCAACTATGAATATGTTTTGACTCCACGTGGCTCACAGGCCGCTGAAGATGCCATGAAGAAAAGCAATTATAGCGGCCCTGCTCCTGTGCCATTTGAGCAGTTTCTCGAATCGGTCAAAGCTCAAACGATCAAAAATATGGTCATTACGCGGCGCAATATTCGCAAAGCCTTCAGCGATTTGATTATCACCGACCAAGTGTTGAATGAAGTTGGGCCTGCGGTCAACTCTGGCGCGTCGATCTTCTTGTTTGGCTACCCCGGCAATGGCAAAACCAGTATCGCCGAGCGCATTACCCGCTTGATGGGCGATGATATTTTCGTGCCCTATGCGATTGATGCCGATGGCCAAATTATCAAGGTTTACGATAGCATCGTGCATACTTTGGTCGATAAAGATGTCAACGTCGGCACATCAGATTATGATTTGCGCTGGGCCAAAATCAAACGCCCGGTGGTGGTGGTTGGGGGCGAATTGACCCTCGAAGCACTCGATTTGACCTTCAACGAAACTGGTCGCTTTTACGAAGCGCCGTTCCAAATGAAGGCCAACGGTGGCATTTTCTTGATCGACGACTTTGGTCGCCAACAATGTCGCCCGATGGACTTGCTCAACCGCTGGATTGTGCCGCTCGAAAAACGCTACGATTATTTGACCACAATCACTGGCCAAAAAATCGAAGTTCCATTTGATGAGTTGCTGATCTTTTCGACCAACCTTGACCCCAGCCAAGTTGCTGACGAAGCCTTCTTGCGCCGGATTAAATTTAAAATCGAGGTCCGTGACCCCGATGAAGCCCAATGGCGGCAAATTTGGTCGTTGGTCTGTAAAGGCCGTAAGATCAACCTTGATCCCAAGGGCTTAGATTATTTGGTCGAAAAATGGTACAAGCCCGAAGAACGCCCCTTCCGCATGTGCCAACCACGCGATATTCTCGATCAGATGATTAGCATCGCCAAATATAATATGGAACAAGTGACCTTCAATCCCGATTTGATCGATGCTGCCTGTGGAACCTACTTTGTCAGCAAAGAAGCCAAAAACTTCGGTGCCAAAGTGCGCCTCGATTAATTATTTTCAGCCAAGCATATTCAAGCAGCCTGTTCAATGCAATAGGCTGTTTTTATTTAAATCAACCAAACATAATCAATTTAGGAGCCAGCTATTTTATTAGGATTATGTCAAAAAAATTGAGCGCCTTTAATAAAATCATTGACAAGCTTTTTATACTAGTTTACGAGGCGAGGTAGTAGTTGTAGTTTACGTTATAGTCCGCTACACCTGGCTAGCAATAGCTAGTGGCATTGATTAATGCCTATTGGAGTTCACAATGGTACGCAAACGGATCGTCGGCAGAAACATCGGCTTTTGTTTAATCTTAATTGGGTTATTACTCAATCTTGCAACCGCCCAAGCCCAGCGCCCCAGCCTTGCAAGCAGCAGCTTGAGCGCCCCCAATCCAACGCTTAGTCACAATCTCGCCAAGCTGCATCCAGCCCCATTAACGACCAGCAGCGTGATTACTGGCACATGGAATCCCACTCTTCAGAACAATCTTGAGATTCCAGGAACGATCAGCAAATTATATGTCGATGAACATGATCGGCTGTATGTAACTGGTGGTTTCAAATATCTGAATGGTCAGCAATTCAATGGCCTTGCCTCGTGGAATGGCACTGCATGGCAAGGCTATGGCTTGCAGCCCAATGATGCTGGGGCCATTCGCGCCATGACGACCTACCACGATCAATTAATTGTTGGGGGTGGCTTTCGCCAATTTAGCGGCCAGACCATGAATGGCATCGCTCGCTGGAATGGCACAGCCTTTGAAGCGTTTGGCACGGGCTTTAGTGGCACCAGCGATTTCTATGATTATTCGAATATCGCCAAAGTGCATGATCTTGATGTGGTCAGCGATACCTTGTATGTTAGCGGCAATTTTTCAGGCTTTAACGATTTAGTGGTTAATTCATTGCTGGCATGGCAACCAACTGGCTATCGCAACGTTGCCAATATCGATAGCTCGCTCTATCAATTTGCGGCGACTGATGAGGCGGTTGTGGTTTCTGGCGAAGTGCTGTCGATTGATAACACGGCAATTGATTATTTTGCCCGCTGGCAACAAGGCGTTTGGCACAATCTCCCAATGCCTCAGTACATTTATCCCGCCCAAGAAACCCATGTTTTGAGCAATACCTTCTATATTCGCCAGCCAATCTACGATCAAGGGGTCAAAACCAAAATCTACCATTGGGCAGCCAACAATTGGCTTGCTGATCCATCATTGATCACTGGTTCGGCGCTTGATTTAGTGGAATGGAATAGCCAAGCCTATGCAGCAACTAATAGCCAACTTTGGCAACGCAGCAATGCTGGCTGGAACAGTGTCAATCTGCCCATGCAAATTGGCGCTATTAATGCGATTGAAGCCAGTAGCAATGGCATCTACCTTGCTGGCGATTTCACGCTCAACGGCCAAGCAAGCCAATTGGTCTTTTGGGATGGCGCGAATCTCACCAATTTAGCCACCACCACGAGCCATCGCTGGGTTAATGATCTTGGCAATCTTCAAGGCTCGCCATTGGTGGGTTTTGGGCAAATAACCAAAACCAATCTGCAATTCTGGAATGGTACAGCCTGGCAAACCTTGGGTAATGCACCCTATGATGCCCGCTTGTTAACCACCGATGCCCAGCATACCTACTTGGTTGCCAGTAGTCCATTTACCACGACCTCGAGCGTTGCCAGTGCGATTTGGCAATATGCCCCAAATGGCAGCCTCACTGCGCCAGTCGTTCTCAAGCCGCAATCAGTTACCTGGTCGATCTCAGGCACGCAAGTTTTGGCCAGCATGTACTCAGGCACGATCAATAGCCAACCAATTACTGGCGCGGTCGCGATTGATGGCAACCACTGGCAGCAACTTACCGATCAGTATAATTTTGGCCCAATTTATGCTGCCAATCAAAAATTGTATACTGTACGCTCTGAAGCCGATCGTGGTTCGTGGCTGGTATATATTTCCGAGTGGAATGGCACAACGTGGCAAGAAGTGACTGCGTGGCAGCAATTTGATAATCGCCCTAGTTTTGAAATTGTGGCTTGGCGTGATGGCCTGTATTTGCTCTACAACAACGAATTACGCCGCTTCGATTTTGCCAGCCAAGAGCTAGTTACGCTGGCAACCTTCAACGATGTGCCCAGAGTCTTGCGTAGTGTTGATGACGACTATTTGTATGTCGCAGGCGAATTTAGCGCCGTCGATGGGCAAACAGTCGGCCCGATTGCCCGCTGGGATGGTACCAACTGGCAAGGCTTTGAGCATGTACCGAATGGCTCAATTTATGAACTAGCAGCAACCGCCGAGAATGTGCATATTGCAGGCAGCTTTACCCACGTTGGTGCAACCCCATCATTAGGCATTGCCAGCTTTGCAATTAATGACGTTCCTGCTAGCCCAAGCTATCGCCAATTTATTCCCCAAGCAAGCAAGTGAACTACCACGCCCACAAGGGGCGTGGCTTCTGCCTTCAACGACAGCTACCAGCGTTTCGCTGGATTTACACCATCTCGAGCAGCGTTTTGGCTTTCCGTCGTCCCAACGGCAAGCAGGCGTATTCCTTCATACAAGATGTTGATCGCGGCGTTGATATCGCGATCATGAGTCATGCTACACGTGGGACATGTCCACACGCGGTCAGCCAGCTTCAAGGCATTCTTGGAATGACAGAAGTGGCACGTTTTCGATGAGGCGTAGAACCGCCCAACCTTAACAACTCGTCGTCCGTGCCATTCCGCTTTATCGTGCAGCATTTGCATGAAGGTACTCAGGGCGGCATCGCTGAATGATTTGGCCAGCTTGGTTCTCGCAAGGCCTTTGATATTCAGATCTTCGATGCACACCACGTCGAATTGTCGAACGATCCGCAACGCATGCTTATGCAGCCAATCGGCGCGTTGGTTACTGATTTTCTTATGAAGTCGGGCAACGCGCTTTTTTGCTTTCAAGCGGTTGTTGCTGCCCTTTTGGGCGCGTGAGAGTTTCCGCTGAGCGCGGGCAAGGTTCTTCTGGTTGCGGCGGTAGAACTTGGGGGGTGCTGTTTTCTCGCCCGTTGACAGCGTGGTGAAGGATTCAAGCCCGACATCAATGCCCACAAGTCGATCAGCTGTTGGTTGCACATCAGGGAGGTCGATATGACAGACGAAAATGACCCACCACGCGCCTGTGGCATCCTGTTTGATTGTTGCACCCTTCGCTATCCCCATCAGTGGGCGATGAATGATTGCCTGCATATGCCCGATTTTTGGGACGCTAATGGTGCGTTCATCGACTACTGCCACACCTTGCGGGAAGCGGAGACTGTGCGGTGTGATTTTGCGAGATTTGAAGCGCGGATACTTCGCCCGTTTGGCAAAAAAGTGAGTGAAGGAGGTTTCTAAATCCATCAGCGCTTGCTGCAAGGGTTGCGAATGGCAATCACGCAAAAATGCCGTTTTGGGCTGACGTTTCAGATCAACCAACATCGCCGCAAGCCGTTGATAGCTCAGTCTTTGACCCGTTGCTTGGTAGTGAGTTTGCTTGCAGTGCAGCGCCCAATTCCAGACGAAGCGTCGGCAACCCGCCCACTGTACCAAGGTGGTTTGTTGGTCAGTGGTAGGATACAGTCGATACTTAAAGCAACGGGTCAGCGTTCGCATGATTAGGCTTCCTTTTGGTTGGCACGCTCCATCACGCCAGTGTGTTTGTCGCTGGCGTGACGAAAACAATCAACCGATAATCAATTAGGAATTGAATGCGGTAAAGGTGGATTGGATACTGGCGAGTGCAGCAGCGTATCCTGCTTCATAGCCAGTTTGACGGGCTTCATATTGCAGGCTGATGACGGCTTTGGATTCCATCTCTCGCATCAATTGCTTGATCGCTTGTTCCCGTAACACATCGTGATCAAGGTCGTCAGTCGTGATATTTTTCGCTTATTTGCCAATACAATACCACTAAGTCGTACAATAGTCAATATATAGAGTATTAAAACCAATAATGTAGTATTTTTGCACAAAAAATTATACTATATTAAGCTGTTGCTATGAAAGTTAAAAGCTACCTCCGTGTCCTTGTGGCACAAAAAGAAGTCAAAGAAGATCGCAAGTTGGGGATACGAGTTATCACGGCAGAATCTGGTGCAAGCCGTAGTGCTGTTGAACGACTACTTAACAACACTATTAAGAATGTGCCGCTTGATGACTTGGGGAGAATTTGTACATGGCTCCCATGTACCGTCGGAGAATTATTAGTCCTAGAGGATGAATAGAATCTCCTCGCACTGCTACGAACAGCCGAGGGCATGGCTACACCGAACCAAGGAAGGCAGAGCGACGGCTCGTATACCCGATAATAGCCGTTTGTTTTGACTGCATAGAATAGTGTATGTTTCATGCAGTCAAAATAATCGAATCCCGCATGATTGATACTCACGTGGTAGCCTGCTCTTGCTCTCTTTAATTGCTCTTCTAAGCGTTGACTAGCCGCCCACGCCCGTTTAATGATAAATGGGCGTGGATTAGCTTCGATCAAGCCTCGTTAAGCTGTTGGCGAATGTGCAGCAGATACTTGGTGAGCCAATCGTGCTCAGCCTGAATCATGGTTTCGCTATAATCAAACAGGCCTTGGATATGCCAAACTTCGGTTGGCGCTTCGGCGCGGCGTTGCTGCACGCGCTCAATTTGCGCGCGTAATTCAGCGCAATAGTGCTCTAAGGCGTTGATAATATCGTTAAGCTCAAGCAATGGAAAATTGGCCATGGCTAAGAGCAACGATGAATAGCGTTGTTGGGGCATGCTCAACATCGCTTGCAAACTCTCTTGCAATGCAGCCCTACCACTTGGTAGAATGTTATAAACCATTCGCGAAGGCCGCCCATCGCCTTGCGAGGTTTCGCCCGCCACCAATTGAGCTTGCTCAAGCTTTTTGAGCAAATAATAAATCGACGAAAACGCTATTTCCGTCCATAAGCGCATCCCCCGCGCCTGAATAATTTGTTCGAGCTCATAGCCATAGCGTGGCTGCTCCGCCAACAAGCTTAAAATCGCCGCTTCAGCCTGAGTCAACTTTTTCATAGCACATATATCCTAGAAGTAGAATAATCTACTTCTAGAGTATTAAACTATCATGGTCTTGTCAAGGTGAATTCATGGGGGAAGCTTTGCAAGGATGAGGGATGAAGGATGAAGGCTGAAGGCAAAGAATATAAATGTAATAGTTCATTGGATGGGCAACGAGAGGCATCCCCTCACCCCAACCCCTCTCCCGTGGCGCGGGCGAGGGGCTTTAATCCCGTGGTTCTTGCGCAATTCGTTGGTTAACGACAGATGCCCCCCTCGCCCGCGTCCAGTGGGAGAGGGGCTGGGGGGTGAGGGATCAGGAGAAACATTATCCCAAAAATCTGTGCAATTCGTGGCTAAAAAACGCGCTCTTCGATCTCAGCTCCCTATGTTCTATGCTCTATGTTCTATGTTCTTCCTCCTCAGCTCCCTATGTTCTATGCTCTATGTTCTATGTTCTTGGTCTAGGGTAAATCGCGATTCGCCAGCACCAACAACTGCTCGGTCAAATCGGCAAGCCGCGAGTCGATCGTTTCTGGGCGAATAGTGAGATCATCGCGCAGATAATTAATTTGATCGTTGAGACCTTGGATTGCGGCGCGGACTTCATCGCTGACCAGTGGAAAGGCTGCATCCAAATCGGCTTGGGCCAAATCGAGTTGGGCTTCGACATTGCCAGTTTGCAGGTTTCTATGGGCGATGCGGGCATTTTGAATGCGGATAGTGGCGCGCAGCAAATGCAAACTACCAGCAGTAAACTCCAAATCGCGGCGCAGAGTTACCAATTCCAAAGAAATTGTATCCTCGGGAAAGACGATAATCGTTGGAGTGGCGGGCATTGGGGACGGCGCAGGGGCGGGCAGCACCTCGGTGGCAGCGGCCTTGAGCACCGTTGGGGTAACAATTTGAATGACAGGTTGTTGGGCGGGAGGATCTGGTTGCAGGGCGAGCGCAACTAAACCGCCTAGGAAGGCGGCCAGCAGCAAAGGCAACGTCGCCCGCAACACAGCGACAAGTTGTTGCTGAGAGGGGCGACGTAACATAACTTACTTTTGTTGCTCCATCTGGTTGGCCAACAGCAAGGCCGAGGCAACTTCGCGCATCGACTTGCGGGTATTCATGCTCAATTGCTGAATCTTGCGGAAAGCCTCAGATTCTTTCAGCCCTTGAGAATCCATCAACATGCCCTTGGCACGTTCGATAATCTTGCGAGTTTCGAGCGTTTCCTTCAGGTCGCCGACTTGTTGTTCGAGGGTCAGGAACTCTTCAAAACGGGCGCGGGCAATTTCGAGTGCTGGCATCAAATCGCTATCGCGAAAGGGCTTGCTGAGATACCCCACAACACCAGCGTCGCGGGCGCGCTCGACCAACTCTTTGTCGCTGTGGGCAGTCAAGAGCAAGACCGGGGCAATTTTCTCTTCAGTCAGCACTTTGGCTGCCTGGATACCATCCAGTTTGGGCATTTTGATGTCCATCACCACTACGTCTGGGCGTAGTTCGCGGGCAAGGTTGATAACGCTCACGCCATCACCAGCTTCCCCAACGACAAGATAGCCGAGGCCAACTAACGTTTCACGCAGATTCATGCGAATCAGCGATTCGTCATCGGCGATGACAATGCGTGTCTGTGGCATACGGTTTCCTCCGGGTGCATAATCGGTCATCGTAGCGTCGATGAATGTACGCAAGTATAGCATGCTGCGGTATTCAGGGCAAGCAACCATAATGAGTAAATTGGCCTATCTAATGGGCTAAAATGTTCCACAGCGCATACTGCTTATGGTATAATCGGGGGTAACGATTGTAGCTTCGCTAGGATTAAGGAGCGTGCAATGCAAAAAATCGAGTTCATTGCTGAGGTCGCTGAACGCACCGGCATTTCTAAAAAAGAGGCACGCCGCGTTGTCGATGCTATGTTGGATGTGGTCAGCGAGCGCTTGCAAGCTGGCGAAAAAGTTGTCCTGACTGGGTTCGGTACCTTTGAAGTTCGCGAGCGCCAAGCTCGCCAAGGGGTCAACCCAAAAACGCGCGAACGGATGACAATCGAAGCTACAAAAACGCCTGGCTTTTCGGCCAGTAATAGCTTGAAACTGTTGGTTCGCCAAGGCAAGTCTGAGTAGCTCACAGCGTAGCCGATGTTGCTTTGAGCGACCGCCAATTGCTTGCGGTCGCTTTCTTGTGTTATAACCCTAGGGTGATAATGTTTTCACGATTCTTTAGTCGAAAGGGGTCTCACGTGGCCGCAAAACAATGGAAGTCAGCGCCAGCGATGTCGATTGACACCACGAAACACTATGTCGTCACTATGGAAACAACCAAAGGGAACATCACCATCGAGTTGTATCCAGAATATGCACCCAAAACGGTCAATAATTTTGTGTTTTTGATCAACGAAGGGTTCTATGATGGCGTGGTCTTTCACCGCGTGATCTCAAACTTTATGGTTCAAGGTGGCGATCCAACTGGCACCGGCACCGGTGGCCCAGGCTATCGCTTCGAAGATGAGTTCAAAGGTAATCCACTCAAGCACGAAACCGGCGTGCTTTCAATGGCCAATGCAGGCCCAGGCACCAATGGCTCACAATTCTTCATCACCCACGGCCCACAACCTCACCTCGATGGCCGCCATACCGTGTTTGGTAAGGTCACCGAAGGTCAAGATGTGGTCAACGCCATTCGCCAAGGCGATAGCATGACCAAAGTAACTGTCAGCTAAATTGGGCTTTGGCTCAGCCCCTTGTTCTCAGCGGAACGAGGGGTTTTTGTTTTTTAACCACGAAGAACACGAAGCACCACGAAGATCAATTTAGCGATTCTTTGCGATCTTCGCGGTTAACAAGCAATTAGGAGGAGTGTATGATGAGCAAAGCAACGCCGATTCCGATAACGATTTTGACTGGCTTTTTGGGCGCAGGCAAAACCACCGTGCTCAACCGTTTGCTCACAGCCCAGCATGGCCTCAAAATCGCGGTGCTGGTCAACGATTTTGGCGCAATCAATATCGATGCCCAATTAGTCGTTGGGGTTGAGGCTAACGAAATTGTGAATCTGGCGAATGGCTGTATTTGCTGCACAATTCGCGAGGATTTGCTGAGCACTACCCTCGAATTGCTCGAACGCCCCGATCGTCCAGATTATATTATCGTCGAGGCCAGCGGGGTTTCCGACCCAGTTTCAGTTGCCTTAACCTTCCGCTTGCCAGCCTTGCGCTCATTAATTAGCCTCGCTGCAATCGTGGCGGTCGTCGATGCAGAGCGCATTCAGGAACAGCGCCAGCAAATCGTCCAAGTCGGCGATCAAATTGCCGCCGCCGATATTATAGTGGTCAACAAAATCGATTTAATTGATCCTGCCCAACAGCAACGAGTGATCAATTGGATTCAAGCAATCGTGCCACGCGCCCGCATCTTGACTGCTGAATATGGCGTTGTGCCAATCGATCTGCTGC
The DNA here is from genome assembly GCF_016907925.1 of Herpetosiphon giganteus. Lineage (GTDB taxonomy): Bacteria > Chloroflexota > Chloroflexia > Chloroflexales > Herpetosiphonaceae > Herpetosiphon > Herpetosiphon giganteus. Next base: position 98,256 of record NZ_JAFBCZ010000008.1, read on the forward strand.
TTGGCATTGGCCAATATCAGATTGATTTACTCGCTGATCGCCATGAATTTGCGCATCAGCACGACCAAGATTGGCAAACCTGGCATTACCAAACTGCGAATCCGTTTAGCATGAGCAGCCTACAACACGCCTTTCAACAGCTGCCAAACTCAATTTTTCGTGCTAAAGGCATTGTCTATTTGGCCGAAGCGCCTGAGCGCCAAGCAATTGTTCAGTTAGCAGGCAAACGGGCGAGTTTGCAACTCGGCGAGCCTTGGGGTGCAACCCCGCCGCACAGCAAAATTGTGGTCATTGGTCGCAGCCAGAGCTTTGATTCAGCCCAATTAACTGCCCAATTTGATGCCTGCTTGGCTCAGCCCACCCACGAACTGCGCGAAGAAATTCTGACTGTGGCCGAATGGCGACGCAAGTATCAAAACCAATAATTCAAAAACTAATCAATTTAGTCTTTACAAACAATCCAAAGACTACTATCATTAGGCTTATAAACTAATTGAATTAGTCTTGAGGTTGGTTATGAAAACAGCAAGTTTGGCGAAGCAATTATTACATGTTGAAGGCTTGGGTTTATTATTGATTGCGATTTTGGGCTATGCCTGGCAAGGTTTTAGTTGGTGGCAATTTGGCCTCGCCTTGTTTGCGCCCGATCTGGCGATGCTGGGCTATCTGTGGGGGCCAAAAGTCGGCAGCATTTGCTACAATCTTGCTCATGTTACGCTTGTGCCATTGAGCTTTTTGGCACTTTGGGTGGTCAACGATTGGAGCGTGGGGCTGCAAATTGGCTTGATCTGGTTGGCGCATATTGGGCTTGATCGTATGCTCGGCTATGGGCTAAAATACCCAACTCAGTTTAAAGATACCCATTTGGGGCGCGTTTAAGAGGAATTTGTATGGCCTATCCTGCCCAAACCGATTACCCAACAATTATTGCTACTGCTCAACGATTAATCGAACGTGATGGAGTTGAGCAATTGGCATTAGCCAGCTTGGCAAGCGAGTTGGGCATCAAAGCACCATCGTTATATCGCTATGTTACCAATAAAACCGCTTTGCTCAAAGGCATTGTGACAATCACGATTCAGCAATTGTTTGAGACCTATAGTCAGGCCTTGAATACCAGTGCTGACGATCCACAAAACCAAATGCTCGCAATTTGCCATGGCCATCGCCAATTTGCCCATGCCCAGCCCAAAAATTATGCTCTGGCCTTTACTGCTGCCAGCGCCGAACAACGCGCCGATCCAGCAAGCTTGGTCGCAATGGTGCTGCCAGTGCAGGCCATCATGGCCCAAATTAGTGGCCAAGAGCATTCGCTGAGCGCTTTGCGCGGCATGCTGGGGCTAATTCATGGCTTTATCTTGCTTGAACTCAATCAACAACTTCAACGCGGCGGCGATTTAAGCGCAGCCTTTGATTTTGCAGTGCGCAGCTATTTGGCTGGTGTGGCCACGTTGGCAAGCGCCTAAAGAATAACCAAAAAGAAAATCAACATGCCAATCAAAAAAAATAAAAGAATAAATAATGAGCTGTTGTTCCACAAGAACTCTAGCCTAGCCTCCCTGCTGAGATAGCCTTCATGCGCTCTGCGGTTGCGAGGCTGGTTGCGCTTAATATCTTGCTCGGTTAATTGAATATCGCTGGCTTTGACGCGATCACGTTTCAAATAGGCTCCGATTTCATCCATCGAAACCTGCTCAGAAAGCTGTTGCGCCACATCAGCCAAGGCTTCTGGCTCACGTTCAGGTACTAAATTACGCTCTGGCGTTGGCTGATGCTTTGGCGTTGGCCGTGGATTGATCATTGGATGTAAATCAGCGCGCAGCGAACGAATTTCACTGCGTAAAGCCTGAACTTCTTCTTCTAAACTTGCGATCCGTTTATGAAAATACAAATCAGACATATTAAATCTCCAAATCTAATACCATCAGACTACGGTACGTTGCATGGAGGCGTGGAGTTGCTATAATGCGCGCAGCAACGAAGCTGATGAGCAATGGTGCTATTTAACATTCCCACTGCGGAGGCTTTTGGTATGAAGAAGATTCCTGTTGGTGTGCTAGGCGCAACAGGGATGGTTGGACAACGCTTTTTGAGCTTGTTGATCGATCACCCCTATTTTGAAGTAACGGTCGTTGCAGCTTCGGAGCGTTCGGCTGGTAAGACCTTGGCCGAAGCTGGCCGCTGGATGATCGGTGGCGAAATGCCTAGCCAATTTGCCAAGATGACCGTCCAGCCAGTTGATCAGGTTGGTGATGTTGGCCTAGTGTTCAGTGCCTTGCCCAGTGATGCTGCTGGCCCGACCGAAATTGCTTGGGCCAAGGCTGGAGCCTTGGTGTTCTCGAATGCTGGCGCTCATCGCCGCGATCCACTCGTGCCGCTGTTAGTTCCCGAAGTCAACCCCGACCATGTTAATTTGTTGGAGCTGCAACGCCAACATTATGGTTGGAGCGGCGGCATTTTGACCAACCCCAACTGCACCACCACTCACGCGGTGTTGCCAATGCGGGCTTTGCACGATGCCTTTGGCCTAAGCAAAGTCTTGTTAGTCAGTATGCAAGCAATCTCAGGTGCTGGCTACCCAGGCGTGCCAAGCCTTGATATTATTGATAATGTTGTGCCGCTAATCAAAGGTGAAGAAGAGAAAGTTGAGTGGGAGCCACGCAAATTGTTGGGCACACTTGGCGCGCAGGGCATCGAAGAAGCCCAAATCACTATCAGCGCCCACTGTAATCGGGTGGCCGTTATCGATGGCCATACCGAATGTTTATCATTGGCCTTCGAGCGCCCACCAGCAGACGAAGCAGAATTAATTGCAGCCTTGCGCGAATTCAAGGCCGAACCGCAAACCCTCAATTTACCGAGTGCTCCTGCGCACCCCATTTTGGTCACCGATTTGGCCGATGGCCCACAGCCTCGCCGCGATCGCGATGCAGAACGCGGCATGGCGACAACCGTTGGCCGCGTCCGCCGCTGCCCAATTCTCGATTATAAATTAGTCTTGTTGGGCCACAATACCTTGCGGGGAGCCGCTGGAGGTTCGTTGCTCAATGCAGAATTAATGGTCGCCAAAGGCCTAATCAAAGCCTAAAATAAATCGCGCACGCCATCGAGGTGAGTGATGGCGTGCGCGATTTGATTAAATAGTATTGATCACCACGATGATCAGCCCGATCAGCATAAATACGCCGCCAACAGAGCGAAAGGTCTGGTGCAGCCGTTGGGTAAACACCATATCAGTGCCACGCCGCGCATCGCTATAGAACCATTGCTCACGAAATTGGCGCGAAACCAAGAGAATTCCACCAAAGAGAATCAATAACACTGCAAAGAGAACCATCAACACACCCCTCATAAAACTGGATATCTAGCTGTATCGTATCATATCAAACTTAGTTAATCATTGACCTATTCAGGCTAAATAGATAAGAATTTGATTAATATCTATAGCTCATTAGTCATCAAGCCGCTAGTACCATAGCCACAGCCTCGCTAGGATGGCAGCCTAGCAGCATGTGTTCCAAGAGCCTAAAATACAAAAAAGCCACCCGTAGGTGACCTTAACCCGCAAGAATCGCTTATCGATTAAATTAACGTCGTCGCCACCAACTTTGCTTTTGGGGCTGAATAAAATATGGCTCAGCCTGAGGAATTTGCGCATCAGAAAGCAACAAATGCGGTAATTCTTCGACCATGCGACGGGCACGCTGCTCGCCAATTAATTTGCTAGCAACGGTAAATGCTTCGTGCATTGCAGGAGCACGTGCGCCAGTTGGGGCATGCGCATCGCTGGCAATAATTTGGGCCAAATTGTGATAGACCATTTGGGTTGTAATATCTTGCAAACGTTGGCCGTGCCAACCAACCAAGCTGGCAGCGGTAATTTGCACCACTACGCCACGCTCAATTAATGGAATCAAAAGATTAGGATTATCTTGGAAGACGCGAGTGCGCTCGGGATGAGCCAAAATCACCCGATGGCCTGCCAGTTGTAAATCGAAAATTGAGCGCTGCAAATGCTCAATCACAATATGGGCTGGCGTTTCCAACAAAACAGCGCGACTGGTGCCATAGCCCAATAAATCGCCTTGGCGCAAACGCTCGCTCAAATCGCTGGCAACCACAATTTCCGTGCCTAAAACGACTTGCAAGCCTAATTTTGCGCGTTGCAAATATTCGCGCAACTGCACCACCAAATCGCGCAAGCGCGAAGGCAAATAGAGCCGCGATTGGGTTGAGCCAGGCCCGTGTGGCGTAGCAGCCACACATGTCACACCTTCGGCAACTAAGGCGCGGGCAATTGCTAACGAACCACTCCAATCGGTGGGGCCATCATCAATTCCAGGCAGAATATGACAGTGTAAATCGTACATAGAGTGCGCCTTGTTTTAGTTTCAAACTAGACCAAGCAAGTATACCACTACGCCATCGCCCCATAGGAGTGAATTAGGGGGGACGATACGGAGTAGTAATTAACAAATTTAACTAATCTCTATAGGTGATGGATTATACCGCCATAGACCTAAAAGTCAACGGATTATGTTTGGTTACTAGGGCTGCTTTAACAGAAAGTACTATCCAAGACAGGAAAAAAAGCCTTGTACTTGACGAACAAGTGTGCTATACTGCCTTGCAGTGGCGACGCGAAGTCTGCCGCACTTTTTCGTAAGCAAGAGTATCTACAAGGAGTCCGAGTAATGGCAATCTCACCCGAAAAAGAAAAGGCCCTCGCCGCCGCCCTCAGTCAGATCGACCGTCAATTTGGTAAAGGCGCAATTATGCGCATGAGCGATCAACGCTTGTCGATCGAAGCCATTCCAACTGGTTCGATCGCCCTTGACTTAGCGCTTGGGGTTGGCGGGATTCCACGGGGTCGGGTGATTGAAATTTATGGTCCAGAAAGCTCAGGTAAAACAACCCTGACCCAACATATTGTTGCCGAAACCCAAAAAATGGGTGGTGTTGCAGCCTTTATCGATGCTGAACACGCCTTCGACCCCGTTTATGCAGCCAATTGTGGTGTCAACGTTGAAGATCTGTTGGTCTCACAACCTGACACTGGCGAACAAGCACTCGAAATTTGTGAAACCTTGGTGCGCTCAGGCGCAATCGACGTGATTGTGGTTGACTCAGTAGCAGCGCTTGTGCCACGCGCCGAAATTGAAGGCGACATGGGCGATTCACACGTTGGTTTGCAAGCTCGTTTGATGTCACAAGCGTTGCGTAAGCTCTCTGGCGCAGTTGCCAAATCACGCACAGCCTTGATTTTTATCAACCAATTGCGGATGAAAATCGGCGTGATGTTCGGCAACCCCGAAACGACAACCGGCGGTAATGCCTTGAAATTCTATGCCTCAGTCCGCTTAGATATTCGCAAAATTGAGAGCATCAAGCAAGGCCAAGATGTGATTGGCGCGCGCGCGCGGGTCAAAGTGGTCAAAAATAAAGTTGCACCACCATTCCGCCAAGCTGAATTCGATATTATGTACAACGAAGGCATCTCGCGCGAAGGTAATATTGTCGACGTTGGCGTAACCATGGAAATTCTGCGCAAAAGCGGGGCTTGGTTCTACCTTGGCGACGATCGCTTGGGCCAAGGCCGCGAAAATGCCAAACAGTTTCTCAAAGATAATCCAGCCTTAGCTGATGAAGTTGAAAAGATGATTCGGGCCGCCTCACCAGGCGCGCCAACCGCGAAAGTAATTGTCGGTGCTGCTGCTGCCAATGGCGGCGCTGCCCCAGCCGACGATGGCGATGGCATTTTCGACGACGAATAATCAGCTTAGCCAATTAATAGCAAGCGGGCGTAGCATTGGTTTGCTACGCCTTTTTGTTTGAGGAATTGCCATGCCAACTGGAACAATTACCCAACTAGAACTGCAACAGCACGATCGCGAACGGGTTAATTTGTATATTGATTCGGTTTTTGCCTTGGGCATTAGCCTACGCACGCTCGAACACCAAGGACTCTACAAAGGCAAAGTGCTGAGCGAGAGCGATTGGCAAGCAATTGCCCAAGCAGAAGAGGTCGATAAAGCCTATAACGCGGCCTTAGTTTTTCTAGCGGCTCGCCCACGCTCAAGCCAAGAAATTCGCACGCGCTTGCGCAAACGTGAGTTTCCCGATGAGCATATTGATCTCGCGATTGAAAAACTCGCCCAAATTGGCTTGGTTAACGATGCCGCTTTTGCCCGCTTTTGGGTCGAAAATCGCCAACAACATCGGCCCCGCGGCGCACGGGCAATTCAAGCTGAGCTTAGCCAAAAAGGCGTACAGCGCGATTTGATTAGCGAAGTGTTGAACGAGCTAACCGACCAAGATGAAGAGCAAGAACGAGCGTTTAGCGTCGCTCGCTCAGCGTTGCGGCGCTATGCCAACGAGCCAACCAAAATGGCGTTTAGTCGCAAAATGGCAGGCCTCTTGCAACGCCGTGGCTTTGGCTTCGATACGATCAAGCCAGTGCTTGACCAACTTTGGCAGGAGCTTCAAAACAACACCGAACCAGATGAAATCGATTAAGCTGCACGGCGCACATGCGGTTGAAGCAGCGGCTGCATGGCTTTTTCGAGGGTCAGATAATTTTTAACCATGTTGGCTTGCAAATTCAAGTTAACCAATGCGGTTGCTACTTCTGGGCGCAAACCAACCAAAATGGTTTGTGTGCCCAGCAATTGCGACGCTTTGGCAATTTGGATAATTGTTTCAGCAACAACTTGGTCAATTAATGAAACTCCAGTTATATCTAAAATAATGGTATGGGCATTCACCCGCTCAATCGCAGCAAAAATATCGTTTTTCAAAATCTGAGCATGATCAGCAGCCATTTCGCCAATTAATGGAGCAATTAATACGCGTGGTAGCACCGGAATAACCGGAATATTGAGTTGCGCAACAATGGTTTGGCTAATTTGCAGTTCATCGAGCGCTTGTTGCAACACATGTTCACGCTGAGCAATCTCATCTAAAGCTTGCTGTAAACTTTGATTGCGCTCAACAACTTTTTGCTCCAATAAATTATGGAGCTGTTGCGCTTCATCCTCGCGTTGTAATAAATTATAAATCTCCATATGCAAGCTGCTACCAAAACGCTCAACTAATAAGGCTTGGCTAATAATCCCAATTGTTAGGGTTACAAAAATAACCCAAAAATTTTCAATCATGTCGATTGGTTTTAACATACCAGAATATTCGAGTATTCCAACCAATGCAACAATTGCAATTGAAATTACTGCATTAATAATTAACACTTTACGATTATTGAGCAAGGCACTGATAATTAACGGAATTGTAAAGAAAACAAAGCCATAGGTGCTATTTTCACGTAAAATCCCAACCACAGCATAGCCAAGCAATAACATCAATTGAATGCTGCCACTCACAATCATCGCAGCCCGCTGCAAGGCATTATGTCGTACTTGATGCAGCGCAATCGCCGAGCCAATGCCCATAATTGAATAGGCTCCCATCGCCATTAACAGTTGTTTGAAGGTATCAGCGGTTGCAGGAAAAATGATGAAAATAAGCGCAGAACTGATCACGCCAAAGACCGCAATCACAAACAAGCCAAGCACAATCGATTGAAATGCCCGAGCTTGGCGACGCTCGATTAGTTTCTGTTGTGGTAATTGATCAAGCAATATCCGCCAGCGCTTGCGCATACGCCATCCCCTCTGCTAATTCAATACAAGTCGTTGATTGATTAACGATAAAACTGCCTGTTCAAGGTTGGCGAAGGTCTGAATCGATGGAAATTTAATGTGCAATGCAATCAGGGTTTCAGCTACCTCAGGCCGCAAACCGACCAAAATTGTCCGCACCTCAAGAAAGCGCACGGTGCTGGCAATATGCAGCAGCGCTTTGCCAATAAAAGTATCGATTGTCGTCACACCAGTCACATCAAGAATAATCGTATGCGCTTTGTTGGCTTCGATTGCATTGAAAATATTCTCGGCAAAGGCCTCAGCCCGTTCGCCAGAAACCTCGCCAACCAAAGGTATAACCAAAATTCGTGGCAAGATTGGCAAGGCTGGCGCACTGAGTTGGGTAAAAATTTGTTTGCTATGCTGGAGCGTATCGAGGGTATGCTGTAAATCGAGTTCACGCTGTTCAAGCTCATTTAGGGCTTGGCGCAAACTGGTGGTGCGCTCATTGACTGATGTTTCAAGCGAATCGCGCAATTGGCTCAGGCTGGCTTCGCGATCCAAGGCTTCGTGCAAGGTCGTGCGGAGATTACTGCCAAAGCGATCAACAATCACTGCCTGCAAAATCGTCAGCAAGGTAAAAGTGCCAACAATTGCTTGCAGATTGATTGGTAGCAGCAATTTGCCAGCCCAACCCTGTGATTCGGCCCAGCCAATCAGCCCAAAAATCGCTAGCGTCAGGCCCGTCATGCCAAAAACCACGCGCCGACTGCTCAACAGGCCAGCTAAAACGATCGGCATCGAAAATGAAACCAGCGTAAAGCCCACCGCTTGGGTATACACGCCAATCGCCCAAAACGAAATTAATAACTGAATCAGGAAATTACTTAATAAAATCAAAATAGCTTGTTGCAAGGCATTGCATCGAATGCGCCAAAGCACCAACAATGAACTCAATCCCAACACGCTATAACAAACGACTGCCAGCAGCAATTGGTTCGCGGAGCCACTGGTCAGCGGTGCAGTGACAACCCCAATCGCTGAAACGAGGATAAGCGTCAGCACCATATGTTGAAGCAACAGCGCTTGGCGACGTTCGACCACATGTTGTTGTGGCAAGCGCTCAAGCCATGCCCGCAATCGCATAACCATAAGGGGGATTCCTTAGCTATCTAGATTCGCTTTATTATCCCCCCACTGTCAACTATTTGCCTTGTTGATCGTCCTGTTTTAACCTACCCCGTAGAGGGGATATTCTGGTTAATCAACTCGCAGCACAAGTGAGGATTTCATGCCATTCGTCAGCTTGGGGCTTTGCTGAATTCCGGCCAGATCGCAGGCATCAAGCACTGCCCGATACGCAGCTTTAAACAACGTTTGAATATCATAGCTTTGACCAGCGATCAGCTGTTCGATCAATTTGGCAGTAAACAACGAATTGGCTTCGCCAGGCAAAATGTAGGATTGTTCGTTATCATTACAGCCCGCCAAAAGCATTTGATTGCTAGGAATTGAATCGGTAGCAGTGCGCAGCGGAAGTGCAGCCGATCCAATAATCTGCTTAACCAAGCCATTTGGCAATTCTTTGGCGATCAAGCCAGCAGGAGCCATGGCCGCAGAGCCGCTATGACAGGCATCGAGCACAACCAACAAAGGCGCTTTTTCACGAATTGGCGTAAGCCATGCCCGCAACTCATCATCGCGCACGAAGCTGCTTAGGCCCTGCTCCAAGCCACATTCATAGGGGCATAAAAATTCTTCTTTGCCATCATCCTCGTCGCCATTATCGTCGTCGAAGCTCGCGCCATGGCCTGAATAATAAAAAATCGCCAGATCATCAGCTGTTACTGTTGCGGCTAACCATTCCAACGCAGCCTGAAGGTTTGCTTTGGTTGCCTGCTCATCGAACAATACCTGCTCAAGCAGCGGCTGGTTGCTCAAAGGACGCAGCGCATTCAAAAACGCTTGGACATCATCACGGCAGGTTGGCAGGGTCGGAATCGCCGGATTGGCATAGACACTGATCCCAACCGCCACCACCAGCAAACGCTTTGGCATAGTTTGCTCCTTCATCGTTTTCCAATTGGAATAAAGGCTGCCCAATAAAATGGATGGGCCAAATGCGGCTTATCCGGCTGAGCAATCACTTGTTGCTTAGCCTTAGTCAAAATTGCCGCTTTATCGGCGTTTGGTTGCTGGCCGAGCAAGCCAAAATAGGCTGTAACCAAATCCATCGTTGCCAAAACATCGACCGACCACAAGCTCGCAATAATCGTGGGACTGCCACGATACATGAGCGCCTGAGTGAGGCTATTGATGCCCTCGCCGCGCGAAATTAAGCCCAAGCCAGCTTGGCAGGCTGCCAAAAAAATCAATTCGGTCTGCGGCAACTGTAGTTCAAATAGATCATGAATCGCCAAAAAGCCATCTTGGCCGCTGTGATCGCTGCTGCCATCGGGGGCCGCCAAATTAAAGACCAAGCCCGAAAATTGGGGATATTTATCGTTGAACACGCCATGGCCAGCAAAAATAATGTAGCGCATAGTCTGCTCGTTTAAAATGCGTTTGAAATTAGCTTCGTTCGATTGCAATTCGGCCTGTGCTGGGGTGTGATCTGCTTGCCACGCAGTGAGTTGCACGGTGGGGCCATGCTGCGCTAATTCTGCCAAAACAGTGCTGAGCACGCTGGTTTGGCTCAAATCGCTATAACTCAGCATCAATTCTTGGGCATAGATATGGCCAGGATAAACACTTGGCACATTGGTCTGATAATTAATATTGTAAACACCCAAGGCTACGTGTTCTGCCTGCGGCGTTGTTTGTTGCTGAAGTTGCAGCCAAAGGCTAATCGACTGAGCGCTGGAAATGCTGGCGTGATTCAGCCAATAAAATGGCAGCAAATCGTGGCAAATTTGCTCTGGCGTGGCCTGATCAGGCGCAGTTTGGCGATAGGTCGCCGGATCAAGTGGCTGCTGATTGGCAGCAAGCGGTTCATCGAAAAACAGCAAATCAAAGGGCAAGTAATATAAAATCCCATCAGGAATGATGATAATGTGCTTGCCCCGCAGTTGCTCCTTCAACCCCGCCGCCCAAAGCTCAGCAAACAATAATTGAACCACCGCGCGATTGGCGCGCACAAACTCTGGCCAACGCGCCGCGCCACGCTGCACATACCAAATCAAACGAGCCACCGCATACTCAATTTTGGCGCGGCATGCTAGCTCAAACGCCTGCAATTGCTGACTATCTGCGTACAACAGATAGCTCCATTCGCTGCCAATTGTAAAGCTCAAAATAACCGTGTTTGGGCGTTGAGCCAAGGCGGTTTGGACAGCTGGCCAGTTTGCTAATTGCGGTTGTAAGCCGTGATCTTGGTTTTGCAAGGCTTGGGCAATGCTGCTTTGCAAGGCTTGCCAAGCGCCAAAAGCAGCTTGTTGGTCGGCCAATAATGCCACGAGATCAGCGCTGGCAGGTTGTTGCAACGCCAAACGAATTGCCATGCTGCGGGCGGAAATCGCTGCGGCGAGGGCTGCTCGTTGTTGTTTCAATTCGGGGCTAAGTTCACGCTCACGCTCAATCTGGCTGGCTGCCAATAATTGTTCAAAGCCATGGCCACGCAAACTTTCGCTCAGTTCTAGCAAGCGGCGACGGTCGGTTGCATGCTTGAAATGAAAATGCATAGCGCATTCAAAGACCTGAAATTTATCTTGTAGCGCTGCCATTTGCCAATCACTTTGCTGCACATTTTCACGCAGCAGTTGCACCAATTCGCAAGCATTGGCATAGGCTTGCTGGGCCTTGGGCAGGTCGTTGAGCGCTTCATGGGCGCGGGCAATCGTCAACCAAACTCGCCAACCAGCCTCAGGAATCAAAATTCCACGCATTTGGGCTTGTTTGAGCGCTGCTTGCGGCTTTAGCTCGCTCAGGCCAAGCGCTTGCAAGCAATTTTGGGCTGTGCTCAAGGCAGCGGTGGGCTGGCCCAGCAACAATTGTACTTCGCTGATGTTGGCAAATAATCCTGCTTGCAAGACCCGATCAGGAGTTGTTTGATTGAGCGTCGCCAGTGCCTTTTGCAATAAATGCAGAGCTTGTTGATAAAGCTGATCTGCTGGCCCCAAATCGTGCAAACTGCCCGCTAAATTGGGCGAGAACCAGCCAGCCTCACGCACTAAATTGGCTTGCAACCAAGCGATATTAGCCTGATTGGCAAGAATCAAACTGCGATAGGAAACCAAATTTGGGGCTTGCTCGGCCAAAGCCAAGGCTTCTGCATAAGCTTGTTCTGCTTGGGCCAAGGCTTGACGATGTTTGGTATATTTCAGCCCCAACCATGCTTCTGGCGGTTGATCGCCACGCAACAACACTTGCTCAGTTTTGTCGTAGCTAATGTAGCCGCGATGATCGAGCAAATTATTGCGCACAAAAGCAATATTGCCGCGATTAATTGCCGCCAAACATTGGCCTTCGTGGTCGTCGGCTGCCAAAAGATGGGCAATGCGCGCATAGCAACGCTCAGCAGCAGTATAATCGCCAAGCATCATCAAACTATTGCCTTGCCATTGCGCCAACAAGCCAACAAAAGCCCGATTTTGGCGCGAATGGCTGGCAAAGTGTTGCTCGTCGAGCAAGGCTTGGCTAGCGGCAATGCTTGAGCCAAAGCAGTGTTGGGCCAATTCAGGCTGGCCTAGCCCAAAAGCCAATTCGCCACGCAAGGCTTCAAGCAACAAACCCAACGGAGCAGGGCAATGCGGAATCTGGCTGAGCAGCTGTTGGGCTTGCGTTGGCTGAAATACTTGTTGTGCTGTCCATGCGAGCCACCATTGCAGCACCGCTTGCTGGCGCTTGCCAAACTGAGCATCAACCACAAGCCCTGCCAGCAAGGCTTGCCAAACCAATTTAAGTTCATTCAGGGTCTGCGTTGCGGGGGTAGCAAAGCGCAAGATATTTGGCATTGGCACATTGACTGCTGGCAAAGGCAGGCCGCGCTGCTGGCTAGGCGTTGGGCCAGCATCATCATCAGGCCCAGCTTCAGCAGGCGTTAAGGCCATAATTGCTTGGTGTAGCGCTTGGAGCAAGGCACGATCAGGCGGGTTGTGTAGTTGGTAAGCCAGCAAAACCGCCTCAAGCATCGCGCGTAAATCATCGATTAAGGCTGGTTTTAATTGATTGTCGAGCCATGGCACAAGCTCGTGCGCAGCTTGGGGATGGGCTGCCCGCGCCCGATTAAATGTTTCAATAATGCCAGCATAATCAGCTAATTGGCGTTGCAGCAAAATCAAGCTCATCGCGGCTTCAAGCTCGTTATTGCTGGCCAAGGCTTGGATAATCGGCTGCCAAAGCGCTATAATGTTGCCAAAAAGCGCGTGCGCATGCAGCTCGCAGGCATACAATTCGGCCTCATCGGCCACGCACATCGTCCAGCTTGCAGAGCGCGGATCGTTGCTGACGCTGCTACAAAACGCGCGAATTGCTTGGATTTGTTTGGCGCTTAGGGTTGGTTGGTTGGCTTGCCAAAGGTTGGGGAGTTGCAGAGGCAGGTTGGTTTGCTGCTGATTCAATTCGCAATACTGCTGAACATTGCCATGCCACAAGGCGAGTTGCTTGGCGCTAGCAATAATGCATTGGCTAAACCCCTGATCAGGCCAGCAATTGGCCTCAGCTTGCTGCTGCAACCCAGCAAATACTGCTGGAATCCAATCGAATACCACCAGTTGCAAGGCTTGATGCAGCGCTTCGCCTTGTTGGTATTGCGCGGTTAAGCGTTGTTTTGCCAGCCATTCGGTCAACCAGACTGTGGTCATCCCAGCCTCCAAGCGCAGTGTTGGCAGCATTTTAGCAAATTGCTGCGCAAAATACGAGCAACCATGCCAAATTTTGGCTTTTTGTGGCTCTAGCTGTTCAATGTGCCAAGGAGCAATCTATGCAACAGTTGTGGCAACATTGGCAGCAATTGGCCAGCTGGCAACGCTGGCTAGCGCGAATCATTGGCCTTAGTGGCATCGTCGTGGCTTGGCAAGCATGGCTTTATCGTGGCGATGGCAATCTGCACCTATTTGTGCCCGCCATTGCTGGCAATAGCGTGTTGGTTCAAACACCCAACGCCAAGCAAATTGTGATCGATGGCAGCACCGATCCAATCGCGATTATGGCGCTTATGGGCGAGCGCTTGCCTTTTTGGCAACGCCAGATTGATCTTTTAGTGTTGACCAGCAGTGAGCCAGAGCAATTAAGCGGCGCTTTGGCCTTGGCACGTAGTTATCAGATTGGCATCTTGCTGGCCCCGCCGTTCGAGCATGATCCTGTGGCTGCTGAGCTAGCCCAAGCCTTGAAGCAGCAACAGAGCCGCGTGGTCTTTATCGAAGCGGGCCAAACATTAACGATCGACCATGTGCAGGTAACGGTTTTGGCAGCGCCCCAAGCCCAATCGCAAGCAATTATCGAGCTTAGTTTTGGCTCATGGCACAGCTTGATTGGCCTGAATCCAAGCGATCGGGTTGCCAAGCAATTACCTTTGGATAAACTCAAATGCCAAGTTTTAATTTGGCCATGGTCGCGGGGCGATGATCGGTTGCTGGCCAATAGCTGTGGCGCGCAAGCCCTAATTTATAGCCAAGGCCAGCCAGAACAACAAGATCCGCGCAGCTATTTTGCCCGTGGCAGCCAAGAGCGGCGCTTACTCCACGAAAAGCTCGATGGCTCAGTTCACATTCGCAGCGATGGCCAACGCATGTGGTTGCAAACCCATGCCCAACCTTAACATGCTAAAATAAGCCGCATCGCCACACCCAAGGAGGCCAGTATGCGCAAAAAAGTTGCCCGTGCTTTATTCAACGATCAGCAGGATGAGACAACAAGCCCACCCAAGCTGATTCGTTTTGGCAGCACGCAAAGCGATCAATGTAGTTTATATGATGCTCCCGCCAAATTCGAGCAATGTTTGGGCTGCGAGTATCGGCGTGGCAGCAAAGGGCTGGGTATTCTCTGCGGCCATCGCTTTGGGCTTGATCCCACTTATATCAACGGCATTTTGACCCAAATTCGTGATGATGAGATTCTGCCGCTCTAACGTTGAGCTGCGGGCGTTGGCCGACTTATGCTGAGCACAAACCAAATCACGCCAATAATAATTGCGGTGTAGGCAATTGAATAAACTAAGCCCAATGGTTGGGCAAATGGAATCGATTTGAAGATAATTAAATTGCTGAGCAGCAAGTAGACTAAAGTATTGGCCCCAATTGGTTGCAAGATGCGCACAAACCATGAGCTGCGCGCGAGCAAACTGGCAAGGCTAAACCAGAGCAAGGCCGCCGCCAAACCGCCAACAATCCAATGCCAACTGGGCGGAAAGCGATTAAATGGTTGTTGTTCCAGCGAGCGCCAAACCAGCCAAGCAAAACCAAGCCCGCCTAAGAGCCACGTTGGCCATGAGCCACGCCATTGTTGCTGAGCGAAGAGCATGCCTAAGAAGAAAATTGGGCTATATTGCAAGGCCGGAAACGGATAGGCTAGCGGTGGATTTGTGCCAACCAATAAACTTAATGGCACCGAAGTGACCTTGGCATAGGGAAAAAACGTTGTGCCAAGCAACGCCACAATCAAGCCCAACATCAGCCATGGACGTTGGAGCAGCCAACGTAACGGCGTGCGAGCCAGCATTGCAACGCTGAGCAAAATCGCAAAGCTAATCAAAAACTCGCAATACATCGGCAATTTTTGAAATGTAATCAGATCAACGAAGCGGGGCCATGTCAGCGGTTGGTTTTCTATCAACAACAGCGACATCAAACCAGAAACATAGTAGGCAACAACTAACTTAATAATTGTGCTGAGCATTTGGCGATACCGTGGTTGATCGTTGAGGTAGGCAAAGCGTGCAGTGTAGCCAAAACAAAAGACAAAGCCCGCAAACGAGCTAGCATCGCCAATAAATTCGCCTAATTGAACTTGTTTCCATTGGCGATCAGCACTAAATTTAATCACATGGGCCAGAATCATACCCCAAACCAGCAAACCCTTCATCACATCGATGCTATAGTTGCGCGGGCGGGCAGTAGCTACGGGCTGCGCCATGGTCACTCCTTGGATATTCAATCAAGCCAAAAGCTTGTCCAAGAGTACCACGGTTTAAATAATTAACGAATCACACCGCGGCGGATGGCAATTTCAACCAACCACAAGCCTAAAGCCAAGGCGATGAGCCACGGCCACCATTGAATTGTGCTTACTTGGCTGGCCACTTGAATACTTGGGGCAATTTGCTGCAACGTGCCAAGCTGGCCGCGACCAAGGCTGGTCAATTGTTGCAACAGCGCTGGATTGGCCGAAACCGCCCATTCTCGATTGTAGGGTTGAATCATGCCTGCTTGGCTTTCAAGCCGATTTTGGCTTTGCTCTAAGGCTGCCAAAATATGATACGCCCCAGTTTGGGGAACCTCGGCTACAGCTTGATAGCGGCCTGGAGCAATCTGCGGAGCACGCAAAACTTGTTCGCTGCCATCGGGAGCCAGCACGCGCAAGCCCACATCGGCTAAATCGTAGAGTTCGCCTGTTTCGGCTTGGGCATCAAGGGTAATAATTGCTTGGTTTTGTTCTAGCTCGCTGCTAATTCGCAAATCACCACGGGCAGGATTGGGGTAAGTGGCAGCAATGATTTGGGCCATCGTATTGCCCCAATTTGGCCACTGCCGCCATGGTGAAGTCCAGCGTTCGCCGCCATCGGAGGTAAAGGCACTCGCTCGCCCAAGCCCATATTGCCACGTTGCCAGCAGAATATCGCCCTCGCTGGTGGTGAGCAATTGCTCAGCCTCTGGCTTCGGCGTAACTGCGACATAGCCACCAAATGGTGGAATTTCGCCAAGGTTAAGGCCGCGAATCGCTGGGTGTGGCGTGACCAGATTTGGCTGAAACTGGCCTTCAGTTAATGGATTTTCGCGGGCAATTTCTGCTTCTTGCAGCGTTAGGCGCGGAATATCATCGGGCCTTGAGGCAAAGTGATACCGCCCAGCGCCAAGCTTGGCCAATGATTCGAGCAAAACAGTATCGGCATCGCCACCAATCGCAATTGTCGAAAGCGTGATGCCTTGCGCCCGCAATGGAGCAATGAGGGATTCATATGAGCTTTCGCCGCCAGAGCGCCCATCGGTCAACAGCACAGCGTGGCGAACTTTGCCAGTTTGCTGGGCCAAACCGCCTAAACCAACATCGAGAGCCTCATAAATATTCGTGCCACCACCAGCACTCAAGCCAGCAATGCTATTTTGAATTTCGCTGAGCTGCAAGCCTTGGCCAACCTTGGTGAAATTGACTGTCCAATCATTGGTATCGTCGAAGGCAAGCACGCCAATCGTATCGTCGGCTCCCAAGGAATCGGTGGCAGCAATCGCGGCGGCCTTAGCAAGGCTAAATTTATCTTTGCCATACTCGCCGAGCATACTTGCCGAGCGATCGAGAATTAGCAGCAGCGTGACGGTTGGGCGCTCGCGGCGTGGCGGTGGCTCCATCGAAACTGGCAACAATTCTTCGAGCGGGGTTCCCGCGTAGCTGCCCAAGTTGTAGCTATTGGTTCCGCCAAGCACGACCACACCATGGCCGAGGCTGCGCACAAATTCGCGCAAAGCCAATTGCTGATCAAGGCTTAAATCGTTGGCCGAAATATCTTGCAAGACGATTGAATCATACACTCGCAGTTGGCTTAAACTGGTGGGCAAGGCTGCTGGCCGCAAGGCTTCGGTCACCAAATTGGCAGCTTCTAAGGCATCGCGCAAGTTGGCTGAACTATCTGGCGAACGCTCAATAATTAGCACCCGTGGCGGCGGGCCAACCACCGTCCAAGCAGCAAGTTGATTGTTATCCGGTTGTTGATCGTTGGTTGCGAGCAAGCTAGCTTGAAAACGATGAAAGCCGCGTGCGCCAGCCGTCGATTGAAACGAAACCAGATTGCGACCTTCGCTAATGTCGATCGTGCGAGCAGCCAGCCCAACGCCATCGCTGCTTAATTCAAGCCGCACTTGGCCGCTAACGCTCGAATAGAGCACAACATCGGCGCTAAATCGTTCGCCTTCGCGCAAGGCAGGCGGCACAATCAGCGATTCAACTCGAATATCGGTTTCGGGATAGCTCATTGACACGCTATGCAAACGAATTGAGCGCTGCGCAAAACTGCTAACTTGATTCTGCCCATTGGTTGTTGTGCTGGCTCCATCGCTGAGCAAAATAATATCGCCGCCTTGCGGCAACAAACCACTTGCAAATTGCAACGCTCCAGCCAAATCGCTGCCATTTGGGTCAATTGCCGGGCGTTGGTTAGTTTGGCTCACCTGCACATCGGCCCCAAAGGCCAACAAGCGCACTGGGCGTTGCTCAATTTGTTGCTCGTAAAAAGCAATAGCCTCATTCCAAGCAGCATCACGCACATCAGTCGGCAAATTGGCCGATTGATCGACAAGCAAAATTAATGGGCTAGCTTGTTGATTGGCTTGGCTGCGCGGTAAGGCCAGCGCCAGCACAATACAACCGAGGATCGCCAAGCGCAGGCCAATTACGCGCCAATCGAGCGTTGCTCGCCGCGCAATCCACCAGCCGACCAAAACTATAATCAGGAACAAGCCCAAAAATATCATGCAAGCGCCATCGTGAGGTTGTCACAACAAATCATCGTTTGAAGCATACCATAAATAGAAGGATGAATTATGAGGGATGAATTATGAAGCACTGTTTCAGAAAGGATGAAGGATGGGGGATGAAGGATGAAATTTAACCACGAAGAACGCGAAGATCACGAAGGTGATTTTTGAGCACTCTGTATTTCAATGGCTCATAGCCTTCAGCCGAGAGCCTTATTGCATTCAACTAAAACTTCATCCTTCATAATTCATCCTTACCATTAACGGATTTCATTCAAAAGTCGCGGATCGTGGCGGGCAAACTCTGTTATAATGAACACGTCTGTTCGATTATTCAGCTCCCCAAGCGCTGCCGCTGGAGTAACGCAAGGGGCTTTTTCCTGTTCAAGCACCAAAAAAGTGCTTAAACACATAGATTTTACGATAAAGGCGGGTGTATGGCGCAGGATAAAATTGTCATCAAGGGCGCTCGTGAGCACAATCTTAAAAACATCGACATCGAACTTCCACGCGATCAATTAGTTGTGTTGACCGGTGTTTCTGGTTCTGGCAAATCATCGTTAGCCTTTGATACGTTATATGCTGAAGGCCAGCGCCGCTATGTTGAATCGCTCTCATCATATGCGCGCCAGTTTTTGGGCCAACTCGAAAAGCCCAAGGTCGATTTTATCGGCGGGTTGTCGCCAGCAATTGCAATCGAACAAAAATCTGCCTCGAAAAACCCGCGCTCAACAGTCGGCACGGTGACCGAAATTTATGATTATCTGCGGGTTTTGTTTGCGCGGATTGGCGTGCCACATTGTCATAATTGTGGCAAACCAATCGGCTCGCAAACTGCCGAACAAATGGTTAATCGAGTTAACGAGTTGCCCAAAGGCACGCGCTTTATGATTTTAGCGCCCATGGTTGCCGCTCGTAAAGGCGAATACAAAGATATTTTCGACGATGCTCGCGCCCAAGGGTTTTCGCGGGTACGGGTCGATGGCGAAATTCGCGATCTGCAAGAAGAAATTAAACTCAACAAAAAAGTTAAACATACGATTGATATTGTGGTCGATCGCTTGGTTGTGCCCACCGACGACGACGAAACCTTCAGCTCGCGGCTCAACGATAGCGTTGAAACCGCGCTGCGCACCGCCAATGGCACGATTATCATTGCCCTGCCAGAGTTTGCCCAACAAACTGAAAAATCGAAAACCAAAAAAGCCAAGGCCAAAGCGGTAGCTGAAGTTGAAGAAGAACTGCTGCCAGAAGAAGAAACCAGCATTACTGGCTTGAACGCCGCTGGCGATATTGTGATGAGCGAAGATTATGCCTGTGTTGATTGTGGCATTTCGTTCCTTGAACTCAACCCACAAATGTTCTCCTTCAATGCACCGCAAGGTGCTTGCCCTTCCTGCGCTGGTTTAGGCACGCGCTTGGAAGTTGACCCCGAACTGTTGGTGCCAAATCCCAATTTATCGTTGCACGATGGTGCGGTGACTTATTGGGGCGAGTTGCGCAAAAAAGTTGGCAGTTGGGGCTATCGCGCCTTGCAAGCAATCGCCGCGCACTATAAATTTGACCTTGATACGCCTTGGAAAGATCTCTCGCCACAGGTGCGCGAGGTTTTGACGAAAGGTTCTGGCAGCGAAAAAGTTAAGCACGTCTGGAGCGAAGGTCAATCCAAGGGCGAATATTATCGCCGCTGGGAGGGCTTGGGAGCCGAGATTATGCGCCGCTTCCAGCAAACTGGCGTGGAAAATATGCGCGAGCATTATCAACAATGGATGAGCGATCAGCCATGTCATGCCTGTCATGGTGCGAAGTTGCGGCCAGAAAGTTTGGCTGTGACGGTTGGCGATGAAAATATTCAGCAAATTTGTGCCAAAACCGTGGCCCAAGGCTATGCATGGGCTTGTGGCCTGACTGGCAGCGATGCGCATTGGGTCAGCCGCGATGGCCTCGATACCACGGTGTTGCCATTGCTGGCTTCAGCACCAACGCCGGTCAAGCTTGATGGTCGCCAACTAGAAATTGCAGGCGAAGTGCTCAAAGAAATTCGCGAGCGCTTGGGCTTTTTGCTCAACGTCGGTTTGCACTATCTGACACTCGATCGCTCAGCACCATCGCTCTCTGGCGGCGAGGCTCAACGCATTCGCTTGGCTTCGCAAATTGGCGCAGGCTTGATGGGTGTGATGTATATTCTCGATGAGCCATCGATCGGCTTGCACCAACGTGATAACCGCAAATTGATCGACACCTTGACCAAATTGCGCGACCTTGGCAACACTGTAATTGTCGTCGAACACGACGAAGATACCATGAAGGCCGCCGATTGGCTGGTTGACTTCGGGCCTGGCGCTGGGGTCAATGGTGGCAAAGTTGTGGCCGAAGGCAAGCCCGAATATATCAGCAGCAATGGCTCATTGACTGGCAGCTATTTGTCTGGGCGCTTGAAAATTGAAGTGCCACCAACCCGCCGCCCAGCCAAAGGCCATATCAGCTTGCACGGCGCAACCCACAACAACCTCAATAATCTCGACATCACGATTCCCTTGGGCACGTTGATTGCGGTAACTGGGGTTTCTGGATCGGGCAAATCGTCGCTCATCACCGAAACGCTCTATCCAGCGCTGGCCAATTTGCTCAATCGCGCTCAACTGCGGGTTGGCAAATACGATACGCTCGAAGGTTTAGAGCAACTTGATAAAGTGATCGACATCGATCAACAGCCGATTGGCCGCACGCCACGCTCGAATCCAGCAACCTATGTTAAGTTGTTTGATCAGATTCGTGAGGTGTTTTCGAACACACCTGATGCCAAGCTCCGCGGCTACGAGCCAGGCCGTTTCTCGTTCAACGTCAAAGGTGGGCGCTGCGAAGCTTGCCAAGGCAATGGCGAGCAAAAGATCGAAATGCACTTCTTGGCCGATGTGTGGGTGCGCTGCGACGAATGCAAAGGCAAGCGCTACAATCGCGAAACCTTGCAAGTGCGCTACAAAGGCAAAACAATCTCCGATGTGCTGGATATGGATGTTCATACAGCGCTTGAGTTTTTCGAGAACCATCCCAAGCTCAAGCGGGTGCTGCAAACCTTGCACGATGTCGGCTTGGATTACATCAAACTTGGGCAATCGGCAACGACGCTCTCTGGTGGCGAGGCCCAACGGGTCAAATTGGCCAAAGAATTAGCGCGGGTGGCTACAGGCCGCACAATCTACATTCTCGATGAGCCAACCACCGGCTTGCACTTCGCCGACGTGCAAAATCTCTTGCGCGTGATTCAGCGCTTGGTCAACGCTGGCAACACCGTCTTGGTGATTGAACACAGCCTTGATGTGATCAAAACTGCCGATTGGATCATCGACCTCGGGCCTGAGGGCGGCACTGGCGGCGGCTATATTATTGCCCAAGGCACGCCCGAAGAAGTTGCGCAGCACCCAACCTCGCATACAGCGGTCTTCTTGCGCGATTTGCTCTAACTTGACCGAAATTAACTAGAAAATGCCCGCTAGCTGCTCGATTTGAACAGCTAGCGGGCATTTGAATTTAAGTTTAAAGTTTGGTTGCCACAATTTCATCAAGCAAGGCATTACAAGCTTCGTACAACATTGCATACACCTCTTCAAAATTGCCCGTGTACCAGGGGTCGGGCACGTCGCGGCCTTTGATTCCGTTGGGAATATAATCGAGCATCAGGCGCACCTCAGCCTCGTTTGCCCCCAAAACCGTTTGCATATCGCGGCGATTTTGGGTATCCATGGCAATTAAGTAATCAAAATTTTGTTGATCGATTTTGCCAAATTGGCGGCCTCGGTGGCTGAGGCTAATGCCATTGTGGCGCAGAATGCGCATTGTGCCATGATGGGGTTCATCGCCAATATGATAATGGCTGGTGCCAGCAGAATCGACTTCAATCGCATGACTTAGCTTTCGTTGCTCGACCAAGTGGCGCATAATCCCCTCGGCCATCGGCGAACGACAAATATTGCCTAAACAAACGAATAAGATCCGAACCATGCGCGCTCCTTCAAAATACCGCTAAGCAAGCCAAAAACAGTCTCTAGTATACCAGTTTGACGTGCATTTGAAGATCGATTATAGTCTCGCGATGTAAAAACAATTTAGTCGGAAATAACTGTCTAAATTAAACATCGTAGCACACATTCTTGGAGGGTCTGGTTTTGAAATTACGCCAAATGGTAGGGTTATGCGGCTGTGGCATTGCCCTGGGTTTCGGTGGCTGGGCATATGCTGAATCCCAGCACACCAACGCAAATCTGAATCAAGAAACAATTGTGGCGTTTACTGGCGGCGCGAGCGAGCATGCTGGCTATGCGGTTGCCGACGCTGGCGATATTAATAATGATGGCCTGAGCGATAGCTTGGTCGGCGCATGGGTCGCTGCACCTTTAGGCCGCCCCAGTGCTGGCACCACCTATCTGATTTGGGGCCAAGCAATGACCGCAACCTTGCAAGCCCCCGATCTGGCAGAGCGGGGTGTAGCAATTTATGGGGCCAGTCAGGGTGCTTCATCTGGCTGGAGCGTGACTGGCCTTGGCGATGTCAACGGCGACCAAATCGACGACTTTGCAATTGGCGCGTGGGGTGAATCGCCCAATAATCGCGCAACCGCTGGCAGCGTATTTGTGGTTTGGGGCGGTTCGCTGACCACAACCCTCGATTTGGCGGCGCTTGGCAATCATGGCTATCGCATCGATGGCGCAGTTGGCGGCGATCGCGTAGGCTACTCGCTGGCTGGGGTCGACGATCTCAACGGCGACGGCTTGAAAGAAGTCGTCATCGGTGCAATTGGCGTTGATGGCAGCGCCGATAATGCTGGCGCGGCCTATGTGGTTTGGGGCAAAGCCACCACCAGCACCATCGATTTGGCAACCGCCACGAACTATGGCTACCGCATCGACGGCGCAGCCGCTGCCGATCGCGCTGGCAGTGCCGTGGGCAGCACCAGCGACATGAACGGTGATGACAAGCCTGAGATTTTGGTTGGCTCGTATGTTTCTGATCCCTTGGGCCGTAGCGCTGCTGGAAGTGTCGCCGTGGTTTGGGGTGCAAACACCAATGCTTCGTTCCAAATTGGCGCATTGGCCCATAACGGCTTTGTGATTGCTGGTGCTGGCGCAAGCAATCGCGCTGGGATTAGCGTGGTTGGCACTGGCGATGTTAATGGCGACCAACGGGGCGATTTGGCTGTCGGCAGCGATCAATTCCCTGCTGGTGGTGCTGGCCGCGTTGATTTGGTGTATGGTGCAGCCTTGAGTGGCACGCTCGATTTGGCTCAGCCATTGAGCAACACGGTGCGCTTTGGGGGAGAGCAACCAGGTGACGAGGCAGGGTTCTCAGTGGGCTACAGCGATCAACAGCTGATTATCGGGGCCTATGGGGTTGATAGCAGCCTTGGCAACGATACTGGTCGAGTGTATGTCATCAATACGCCACCAGTCAGCAACACGATTAACTTAGCTCAATTGACAGCTGAACAGGGCTATAGCCTTGATGGCGTTGTTGGCGGTGGCCGCCTTGGGCGGGCGGTAGCAGGCTTAGGCGATGCTACTGGCGATGGGAATGGCGATTTGCTTCTGGGAGCCGACCTTGCTGGCAGCCAGATCGAAGGCCAAGCCTATATCGTTGGTCGCCTGCCAACAACAGTTTATCTGCCGATGAGCACGAAGTAATCGGCGGTTGTTTCATCAACAACAGCGACATCACTGGTTCTTCGGTGTCGCTGCTGTTGCTGTTTTAGAAGCTGGGGAATGGCTGTTGGGGATTGGGGATCGGGCTTTGTGATCCACGAAGGACACGAAGATCACGAAGTTAGGCTATGGGCTATGTGTATTGGTACATTGGATTGACGACGGCATTATCCCCTCACCCCAACCCCTCTCCCACGTGGCGGGCGAGGGGCTTTAATCCCGTGGTTCTTGCACAATGCGTCGGTAAAAACCAGTGCTCCCCTCGCCCGCGTTCAGTGGGAGAGGGGCTGGGGGTGAGGGAATGAACCATTACAGCTATTGGCTATTGGCTATTGACTTCTGACTTTTGGCTTTTGATTTTTGACTTCTGACTTTTGACTTCTGACTTCGGTTTCATGGCATAGAGGTTGCATTAGGTTTGGGCAGATATTCTTTTGTATAGTTTGGAGTTACTGCAATGACCGACCCACAAATTACTGGTGAAGATAACACGATTCGCCCAGATGAAAACGATGTTGATAGCACCCATGGCGCAACCGAAGAGCAATATGTGCCAGTCGATGGCCCAATGTCAGACCCGAACTCAAGCGATGGGGCTGATGATCTCGGCATCGAACCAGCCGACGAAATCACCCCAGGCTAAGCCAAATTATGGTATAGTTATAGCTATTCGGCGCTCGCGAGAGCGTCGTTTTTGTGTCTAAACGCATTGGACAGCATGCGATTCTTCATGTATCCTGCGTGACGATAGCAATTGAATAATTAACCACACGAAATGGGTGAATGTATATGTCAGATTTTATAGATCGTGCGCTAATTACAGTAAAAGCTGGTGATGGTGGCGATGGGATGGCTACCTTTCGCCGTGAAAAATATGTTCCGCGTGGCGGCCCCGATGGTGGCGATGGTGGCCGTGGCGGCAGTATTTATCTTGAAGTAAGCCCGCATTTAAATACGTTATTGCCTTTTCGCTTTGAAACCCACTATGAAGCCGATAAGGGCTTGAATGCTGGACGGCAGCGCAAACGGGGCCGCACTGGCGAAGATATGTTTATTCGGGTTCCACCAGGCACCACCGTTAGCGCCGAAATTGAAGGCGAAGTGCAAACGGTCGACCTGTTGTTTCCTGGCCAAAAGTTGTTGGTGGCCCGCGGCGGCAAGGGCGGCTTGGGCAATACTCACTTTGCCACCGCATCGAATCAAGTGCCACGGATTGCTGAACTTGGCCAGCCAGGCGAAGAACGCGAACTGCAACTTGAGTTAAAAGTGATTGCAGATGTTGGCTTGGTGGGTTTTCCAAATGCTGGCAAATCAACCTTGCTCTCGATGGTCAGCGCTGCGCGCCCGAAAATTGCTAACTATCCCTTCACAACTCTTTCGCCAAACTTGGGTGTCGCCGAATACAACGATTTTACCTTCGTTGTCGCCGATATTCCTGGCTTGATCGAAGGGGCGAGCCGAGGCGTTGGCTTGGGTCACGATTTCTTGCGCCATATCGAGCGCACCAGAATTTTGGTCCATGTGGTCGATGCAGCTGGCACCGAAGGCCGCGATCCATTTGAAGATTTTCAAACGATCAATGCCGAACTCAAAGCCTATTCGAGCGAATTGGCCCAGCGTCCACAACTGGTGGCTTTGAACAAAACCGACCTACCCGATGCCCAAGCCTTTGACGAATTGATGCGTCCACAAATTATCGCTTGGGGCATTGAGCCAGAAAATATCTTCCCAATTTCGGCAGCAACCAACCAAGGCCTTCAGCCGTTGCAACGCCGCATTGTCGATATTCTGCTCGAAATGCCCGAACGGATCACCCGCCTCCCGTACAGTGAGGAAATTCTGACCTTCCGCTTCAGCAATATCGACCCGAATGACTTCTGGCTCGAAACTGAAGAAGATGGCGTGTTGCGTGTCCACGGCGAGAAAATTGAACGGCTTGTTTCAATGACGAACTTTGCCCAAAGCGAATCGCTTGATCGGCTCCAACGGGTGTTGGAAGCGATGGGCGTTTCAGCAGCCTTGTTTGCCGCTGGTGTACGCCATGGCGATCCTGTGCGGATTGAAAAAGCTGAGTTGTTATGGCAAGACGAGTCGATTGGATGATGAGCGATTGGTCGACCAGCCAACCGATCTTTTCGCGTCGCGATGTGCGTCAAACCACATCGCGGCTGGCTCTGACCATGCTCGATGGATGTTTGATTCTCGCAGCCTTTGCCCTTGCGCACTGGCTGCGCTATGATGTCCGCTTAGGCCGCGATATTTACGACCCAGCTTCCTATCGCCAGTTATCGGCCTTCTACCCGATGATGTTGGTGTTTATGCTGACCCTTAGCACAACCCTGCACTGGCGCGGATTCTATCGTTTACCCCGTTCTGCCTCGGCCTTCGATTCGTTCAGCATTATCGTCACCAGCACCACAATTGCGCTCGCCCTCACCGTCATGTGGCTATTTATCAATCGCGCCGATTTATGGTCGCGCTTGATTATGGTCTTTGTCTGGTTTTGTGTGATTGTGGCCCTAACCTTTGGCCGGATTGGGTTGCGCATGCTGCGGCGTTGGGCTTGGCGGCGCGGCGTAGGCTTAGAGCAAGTGGTGGTTGTTGGCAATCGCGGCCTCGCCAAACAGGTGATGGAAGAGCTGCAATATACCCTCGATCATGGCCATCATTTGTTGGGCTATGTCGAAGGCCCGCCCGATGATCGCGACGATGTGGCCGCCCCAGGCGAGCAATTTCGGTGGCTTGGCGCGCTCGGCCAATTTGAACAAATTATGCGTCAGCGCCACGTCGATCAGGTGATTATTGCCCTGCCATTTTGGGCACATACCAGCCTGCCCGAAGTTGTGCGCATCTGTCGCAAGTTCAATGTTGAATTTCGGGTTGCTCCCGATTTGTATGAGCTAAGTTTTGATCGGGTCAGCATTCAGCGTTTGAGCACAATTCCCTTGTTGCGCTTGAAGAAAAATGTTATTCGCGGCTGGAATTATGTTTTCAAACGCACCACCGATCTGCTGCTGATCGGGCTAACCGCGCCAATTTGGGCCACAATTTGGGGCATTGCCGCCTTGATGATCAAGCTTTCTGCGCCCCAAGCGCCAGTTGTGTTTCGCCAACCACGTATCGGCAAGCATGGCAAGCCGTTTATGGTCTACAAATTGCGCACGATGGTGCCGAATGCAGAAGCGCTCAAAAAGACCTTGATGGCGCAAAATGAGGCCGAAGGCGCGCTCTTCAAAATCAAAGACGATCCGCGGGTCACCAAAATTGGCCGCGTGCTGCGCAAACTGAGCATCGACGAATTGCCGCAACTCTACAATGTGCTGCGTGGCGAGATGAGCTTGGTTGGCCCACGCCCGCAAGTGCCCGATGAAGTGGCCCAATATCAAGAGTGGCACTATCGGCGCTTGGAAGTTACGCCCGGCCTGACTGGCTTGTGGCAAGCCTCAGGCCGCTCCAACACGACCTTCGACGATATGGTGCGCTTGGATATTTACTACACCGAGCATTGGTCCCTCTGGCTTGATGTGCGCATTATGATTATGACCATTCCGGCGGTGCTCTTCGGTCGCGGCGCATACTAAAGACGACATGCCCTCACCCCAAACCCCTCTCCCGTGGCGCGGGCGAGGGGCTTTTTATTGTGGTTCTTGCGCAATTCGTTAGCAAAAATGGGTGCACCCCCTCGCCCGCGTGGAGTGGGAGCGGAGAGTGAGGGGAATTTAATAACGTGCTATAGTGGTGGCATTGGAATTGCGACAAGCAGGCTTGGCCTCATCGATACGAGGTCGAAGCTGCGAAAGGATCGCTATGCGTTGGCTCAAGGCTGGGTTGTGGTTTCTGACCGAGTGGGTAGTTTCGCTGCCGCGCTTGCTGCTTGCCAGCATTGTGGCTCAATTGAGCTTGATGGGAGCGCTCATGGCCTATGCCAAGTTGCGCAATCGAAGTGTTGAAAATACCTTCCCGCAGCTTGATTTGCCACCAATCGATTTGGGCGAGCATACCGTGCAACTATTTGATGATGGTGGCTCGGTGTTTCGCCAAATGTTGTTTGATATTTCCCTAGCCAAAGAATCGATCTTCCTCGAAAGCTATATTTTCGAGCGTGACGAGGTTGGTTTTGCCTTCAAACGGGCCTTAATTCGCAAAGCCCGCGAAGGCGTTAAGATTTATGTTACCTTCGATGGCATTGGCACGCTGCACGTTCCCGAGCGCTTTAAGTTGTTTGGCAAACGCCGCAATATTCGGGTCTTTGAATTCGGGCGGCTCAAATCGATTCGCTCATTCTTCGATACCAATATGTGGATTCGTACCCACCGCAAAATTTTGGTTATCGATGGCAAAATTGGCTATTTGGGTGGCATGAATATTGGCCGCAACTATGCCCGCACCTGGCGCGATACTCATTTGAAAATCGAAGGCCCAATGGCCGCCAACATTGCCGAAGAATTTATCGCACTTTGGAATAAATACAATAAAAAGCACAAGATTAAATTAAGCTACCCAACCACTAGCAATGAGCATGTTGGCATTTGTGCCAATGATCCAATCGAATATCAATTGCCAATTCGCCAAACCTATCTTGATGCAATTAATGATGCCAAGCATCATATTTATATTTCAAATGCCTACTTCTTGCCCGATCCACTGATTCGCGCAACCTTGATTGATGCAGCCAAACGCGGGATCGATATTCAAATTATGGTTCCCGAAATTTCGGATAATATCGTGGTCGATTGGATTTGTCGCGGCTTGCTGGGCGAATTGATGGAGCATGGCGCACGCGTGTTGCTCTATCGCGGCACGATGATTCACGCCAAAACCATGACCGTTGATGGCCTGTGGTCAACCGTCGGCAGCGCCAACTTAGATACGCGCAGCTTGGCAGCCAATTACGAAATCAACGCCACGATCAAACATCCAGCCTTTGCGCGCCAAATGGAAGCTATGTTTTTGAACGATCGCGCCCAATCTCGCGAAATCAATTATCAAGCTTGGCGCAATCGCTCAATCTTCGTCCACCTTGGCGAACAAGTGCTCCAACCAGTGCGAGGACTGTTCTAAAAGTATGAAGGATGAATTATGAGGGAAGAACGTTAACGCAGAAAATTCATGGTTGTGGCTAAACAAAGGCTCTTGACTGAATGTATCGAGCCAAGAGCCAAAATAGTGTTTCTCTGCGCCTCTGCGTTAAACATCTGATCCACGAAGCACACAAATATCGCAAAGGGCATGAAGGATGGGATTTCATCCCTCATCCCTCATAATTCATCCCTCATCCCTCATAATTCATCCCTCATCCCTCATAATTCATCCTTAGCGTGCTTCCCACTTGAAGAAGCGGATTGAGAGCACGGTCATCACTACTAGCCAACCAAGTTGCACAACAAGGTTGATCATCGGCGTATTAATTGGCGGGGCGTTGATCATCACTTGCTTCAAGGCATCGACCGTATAGGTCAATGGGAAGGCCTTAACCACCACTTGCAACCAATCGGGCAAGCCTGTGACGGGAAAGAACACCCCCGAGAGAAACAACATTGGGAAGTTGATTAATTGGGTGATGGCGTTGCCGCTTTCTTCGGTTTTGGCAATCGCCGCCACGAAGAAGCCAATTGCAATAAACATCAAAATGCTCAGCAACAGCCAGCCCAGCAAGGCCACGATACTACCCAAAATTGCTACGTCAAACATCAGCTTGCCAACTGCGATAATGATGATTGTTTGCAGCAAACCAATCGTCAAACGCATGGCCACATAGCTCACCAACAACATCCAGCGGGGCAATGGCGTTGCGTTGAAGCGCTTCAACACGCCTTGGGTACGCATGGCGATCATTGGTTGCGCGGTGGCAAACAAGCCAAGTTGCATAATCGACATAGCCAAAATCCCAGGAACTAAGAGATCAATCCCACGGATTTGGCTTGAAAGCACCGATTGCACTTGCATCGTCAACATTGGCTTAGATTGGGTAATGCCTTGGTCAACCGATTGGACAATATTATCAACCACGCCTTGGAAGAAGGGTGCAAAGACTTGGCTTGATTGATCGACCTTCACCGTGACGCTGGCTGGTTGGCCACTGGTGATACTATCGCTCAGGCCAGCTGGAATAATCACCAAGGCTTGGAGATCGCCTTTTTGCAATTGGCTTTCCAAATCGCTGGCGCTACCACGGCTGAACTTCATGTCCGAAAAGACGTTTTTATCAGCGTCTTGGCCTTCAGGCGTTTGGGTCAAGCCTTCGATTGCGCTGGCAAGCTGCGGACCGATTGGGCCTTGATCTTCCAAGACAATCCCGACTTTTTCGTCAAATTTGCTGCCGCCACCATAGAGCAAGCCGAAAATGCTAATAAAAATTAGCGGAAACAAGATGGTGAAGAACAGCGCCATGCGGTCGCGGGCAAATTCGCGCCATTGTGATAGATATAATTGCACAAACATGAGGTAATTGCTCCCACACTTAGTCGCGAATCCGTCGACCAGTCAATTTCAAAAACACATCTTCCAAAGTTGCGGCGCGAATTGTAAAGCCGCGCAACTCGGTTTGCTGTCGTTCAACCAAGGCCATCAAGGCATTTGTCGTACGCGCCACGCCCTTTGAGTAGATCGTGGTGATGCCATTTTCGTTTTGCACCCGCTCCACGCCTGGCAAATTCGCGAGCAAGCTTTCGGGCAATTGCTCGTCGTTGGAAAATTCCAAGGCGGTTTCATCGAAGTTATCGTGGATAAGTGCTTGCGGTTTGCCCAAGGCGATAATTTTGCCGTGGTCAACCACCGCCACCCGATCGCACAACCGCTCAGCTTCTTCCATATAGTGGGTAGTCAAAAAGACGGTTTTGCCGCGTTTCTGCAAGTTGGACACAACATCCCACATCGAGCGCCGCGCCTGCGGGTCAAGCCCAGTTGTTGGCTCATCAAGGAAAATAATATCGGGGTCGTTGATCAAGGCAATTGCCACTGCTAAGCGTTGACGTTGGCCACCAGAGAGTGCTTTCGAGGGTGTGTTAACTTTTTCTTCTAAGTTAACCAAGCCAATCACTTCATCAATAGGCAAGGTATTTTTATAAAACGAGGCAAACAATTTAACTAATTCGCGGGTGGTAAGTTTTTGAAACAACGAGGTTGTTTGCAGTTGAATCCCAATTCGTTGCTTGATTGGCTCGACATTCTTCACAACATCGTGGCCTAAAACATGAATGCTGCCACCATCGGGCTTGCGTAAGCCTTCGATCATCTCGGTCGTTGTACTTTTGCCTGCGCCGTTTGGCCCAAGCATCCCAAAAACCTCGCCATTCGCTACGTCGAAACTAATTCCATCGACGGCTCGCAACGGGCCATAGATTTTAACGAGGTTCTCAACCTGAATTGCGGTCATAAACAGTCGCTCCACACACACCTAGTTAGCCAACTCTTCGCAAGTTGGCATTGCATTCACCATCTTCATGTGATAATTCTAGGTGCTAATACGATATATGATAACAGTTCGTTGCACATCGCCCTTAAGCATTAGAAGGAGCAGCAGCAATGCATGAACAGGATCTCGTTCGCCATTATGCCACTATTCCGGTTGGAACTAGTTTTGTGCGCCCCGTTGATGTATTACACTTGCTTCAAAGCCAGCCGATTCCTGCCAAGCCGCGCATTTTTGATGTTGGTTGCGGCCAAGGCCAATTGGTCATTGCCTTAGCCCAAGCCTGGCCCGATGCCGAAATTATTGCAATTGATCTTTCGCCTGAGCAAATTGCCAAAGCTCGCCAGGCCGCTGCTCAAGCAGGCATCAACTCGATTCAATTTGGCGTAGCCAATTGGCGTGATTTTGATTTGCCATGTAGCGGCATCGATATTATTTTGGCAACCCAAGTTATTCAATTTATGCCCGATGAACATGCCTTCGTGGAATATCTGGCCGATGCGCTGGCCCTCGATGGTCAATTGCTGTTGCGCAGCGTTTTGTTGCCCGAAGAAGAGCCTGGGCGTTCGTTTGTCGAGCAGGTCGTTCGCCAATGGATCGACTATTCGATTCGCTTTTATAGCGAGCGCAATTTAAGCGAATTGCTGCGCGAATGTGGCCTGAGCCGCCTGCGGATCGATAAAGAAGAAATGTGGCTCGACACGCTCTCCGCTGAGCGCCAAACCATCCTCAACACCGCGCTCCGCCAGCATGGCTTCAGCCTCGATGATGTGCAACAGTGGTTTTGGGCTGGCACCATTGCTGGAGTACGGCGTTGATAGGGATGAAAGATGAGGGATGAGGGATGAAGAGCATGCCCTCACCCCAACCCTGCGATCATCCAATAGGCGAGGGACTGCATGTGGTGGTTTTAAGATCCCCTCACCCCAACCCCTCTCCCGTGGCGCGGGAGAGGGGCTTTCATGCTGGGGTTCTTGCGCAATGCGTGGTAAAAACGGTCGGCTCCCCCTCGCCCGCGTTTTCGTGGGAGCGTGAGCTTTTACAAGGGTAGGTGTTAAGAAGCCCTCACCCCAACCCCTCTCCCGCCCAGCAGGCGAGGGGCTTTAATATTGTGGTTCTAGCGCAATTCATCGGTGAACCACGGATGCTCCCCCTCGCCCGCGTTTTCGTGGGAGAGGGGGTTGGGGGGTGAGGGCTTCTTCCAAAAACCACAATCGCGAACGGCCCTGAAATCGCCGTGTGAAATATGATACAATTGACGTGACGGACTGCATGAGTCAGCCCGCCAGCAAAACCAACGGGGGGCTTTTTTAATTATGAATGTACAAGTGCTTCTTGAAAAAGCAGTCAATGGTGAGCGTCTTTCGGCTGAGGAAGGCCTGTTTTTGTATCGTGAAGCTGACCTGCTGGATTTAGGCATGGCTGCTGATGCGATTCGCCAACGGCTTGTGCCCGGCAATTTAGTTACGTATCTCGTTGATCGCAACGTAAATTATAGTAATGTTTGTACGACCAATTGCCAATTCTGTGGTTTTTATCGCCCATTGGGCCACCCAGAAGCGTATGTGCAAACCTACGAACAAATTGGTGCTCGCTTAGCCGAGCTTGTCGAATATGGCGGTACGCGGGTTTTGATGCAGGGTGGTCACCATCCTGAATTACGAATTTCGTGGTATACCGGCCTGCTGCGCTATTTGCGCGAGCACTATCCCAGCATCGAGCTTGATTGTTTCTCGCCTTCAGAGATTGACAATCTAGCCCAAGTTGAAAACATGAGCATTCGCGATGTGCTGATTACGCTCAAGGAAGCTGGCTTAGCTGGGGTTCCTGGCGGTGGCGCAGAAATTCTCGACGATGAAGTGCGCCAACGGGTTAGCCCGCTCAAGCAAAGCGCTGCTGGCTGGCTCGAAGTCGAAGGCACTGCCCAATCACTTGGCATGGCCACAACCGCCACGATGGTGATTGGCTTTGGCGAAACCCTCGAACAACGCATGAATCACTTTATGAAATTGCGCGATTTGCAGGATGTTTCGTTGCGCGAATACAACAATGGCTTTATTGCCTTTATTTCGTGGACTGTCCAGAAATCGGAGTTGACCTCATTGGGTCGCTCGAAGTTCTCGGATGACTACGGGGCAACCGCTGCCGAATATTTGCGCCATACCGCTATGGCGCGGATTATGCTCGACAACTTCAAGCACATTCAGGCTTCGTGGGTCACCCAAGGGCCAAAGATTGGCCAAGTGTCGCTGAAGTTTGGCATCGACGATTTTGGCTCGACTATGCTCGAAGAAAACGTGGTTTCAAACGCCGCTCACGACACCTACCAATGTATGGGCGAGCGCGAAATCCATGGCTTTATTCGCGATGCTGGCTTTATTCCAGCCAAACGCGATACCCACTACAACTTGATCAAAGCCTATGAAGACCCCAAAGATAGCGAAAGTGTGCCATCGATGGGCATCAAACAGCCACGTCAAGCCAAGCAGGTCGAAATTCCTTTAGCGGTGAAATAACCTTTAACGCCAACGCCATGGATGCTTGGGCATTCATGGCGTTTGTATTTAAGCACTGATTGGCTGAATCGTATGCTTACCTGTCGCCATGTTTCCAAGCAATTTGGTACGCTGCCCGTCATCGATGAGGTGAGCTTTGATCTTGCGCCAGGCGAAGTGGTGGGCCTAACTGGCCAAAGCGGCGCTGGCAAATCGGTGCTGGTACGCCTGTTGGCGGGCTTGGAAAAACCCGATACTGGCGTGATTTCCACCCGTGGTCACTTGATCAACTCAACCCAAACGGCATTTCGGGCTGGCCTTGCAGTGATTCATCAACAGCCAGTGTTGGTTGATCATCTGGATGTGGCAAGTGCAATTTTTTTGGGCCACGAGGTTGGCCGCAATTGGCTCGGCTGGCTCTCACTGCCCAATCAGCGCCAGCACACGCATATGGCACGCCAAATTTTGGCCCAACTTGGCATGGAATTGCCATCGTTGCGCACCCATGTTGGCAATTTATCCAGTGAGCAACGCCAAATGGTGGCGATTGCCCAAGTGCTGATTCGCAAGCCGCAAGTGGTGATTATCGATGAGCCAACGGCGCTGCTACGCTACGAATATCAACAAAAATTGCTCGAATTGATTCGCGAATGGCAGGCGCAAGGCGTGGCGGTGCTGTTTAGCAGCCAAAATCTCGATCATCTGTTTGCGGTCAGTAATCGCATTTTAGTGCTGCGCCGTGGCCGCTTTGTGTTTGAGGCAGCGACCGAAAAAACTAGCCGCGAAGAAGTTGTGCGCGCTCAAATCGGCGCGCGCGATCAGCAGCATCTTACGCCAATTATTTGGGCTTTAGAAAATTACCATCGCGCCAGCCAACAAGCAGAGGCCTTGCGCCAAAGCCAATCCAGCCTAGAGCACGATTTAGCCAGCCAGAATCAGCTTAACCGCCAATTGATTGGCCAGCTTGATCAACAAGTGAGCAACCTCGACCGCGCCAACGCAGCCTTGCAAGAAGCTCAACGGCGGTTGCTTTCCGAGCGCGAAGGCGAGCGCAAAGTGCTGGCCCGCGAGCTACACGACCAAGTGATTCAAGATTTGGTGAGCCTGAATTATGATATTGATAATTTGCGCAGCCAAATTGACGACCCTGAGCAAGCCAGCCTTGGGCTTGATGATTTGCGTGACAACATTCGCCAACTGGTGAGCACGGTGCGGGCAATTTGTGGCAACTTGCGCCCGCCAACCATCGATAGCCTTGGCGTGAATGCAGCCATTCAATCGTTTGTACGCGATTGGAGCAGCCGCAGCGGCATCGAAGTACAGCTTGATCTTGATGACGATTTGGAGCGCTTGCCAGAAATGCTCGAAATTTCTGCTTTTCGTATGATTCAAGAAGGCTTGAGCAATGTGCGCAAACATGCCCAAGCCAGCAAAGTTGGCATCAGCCTGCGCTCAACCGCTCGCCGCACCCTCTTGTTGACGATTGCCGACAACGGGCGCGGCTTGCAAGCAGAGATTAATTTGGCGGCGCTTGCCAACGCAGGCCACTATGGTTTATTGGGCATGAGCGAACGGGTGGCGCTGGTTGGCGGGCGTTTTCGGGTGCATAATCGGGCTGGCGGCGGCCTCATCCTCGAAATCGAAATTCCCTATCAGCCACTTTAATCCTTGTAGCCTTCATCGATTGGCAAATTGGGCTGGCGCGAAGCCTGCACCGCCAAGCGATCGCAGCGCTCGTTATCCTTGATGCCTGCGTGACCCGGCACTTGCACCCATTCAATCGTATGGCCTTGGGCTAGCTCAAGCAAGGTCTGCCAAAGATCAGGGTTTTTGACTGTGCCCGTGGTTGTGCGCCAGCCATTTTTGCTCCAGCGCTCGGCCCAACCTTTTTGCATGCCATTTATCACATACGACGAATCGCTAAAAACCACGATTTTGCTAGGCTTAGGCACTGCTTGCAAGCCGGTAATCACGCCCATCAACTCCATGCGATTGTTGGTTGTGCGAGCAAAACCGCCAGTTAATTCGCGAACTGTCGCGCCAGAACGCAGCACCACACCATAGCCACCAGGCCCAGGATTGCCATTGCTGCCGCCATCGCTAAATATCACAACCTTGCCATCAGCCAAGGCCTTTTGCGGATCGATCGCCAAGCTCATAGGCGTGAGATCGACGTTTTGGGGAATGTGTTGCGGCGCGCGGCCAGCCCGCTCGCGATACCACGCTTCTGCATCGGCAAAACTGGCAAAACCCTTGAATACTGCCTGATCGATACCTTTAACTTGGGCTTCGGCCCCATCGTTGCCAAACCATTCGCTATAAATGCCTGGTTGGCGACCCTTGACCACTGCATAAAATTTACGTTTTGCCACACAATCCTCATAATTTATTGAGCAAACGAGCTGCCAACAATCCACGGGCAGCCTCGGGAAATCCAGCCAAGCCGGGGATTTCATTGCATTCTAACACCCAAAACGTGCCCTGTTGATCTTCAATAAAATCAATCCCAAGAATGTCGGCCTTGAGTTGCTGCATCACACGCTGGCTATATTCCAAAATTTCGGCTGGTGGCTCGATAAGCTGGTAGCTATTAGTTGCCACATTTGCCCGCCAACCACTGCTGCGCCGTTGCATAGCCCATACTTGGTCGCCAATCAATAAGCAGCGAATATCGCGCACATACTCAATGTAGGGTTCGCTGCTGCAATAATCGGGG
Organism: Herpetosiphon giganteus; assembly: GCF_016907925.1. Classification (GTDB taxonomy): domain Bacteria; phylum Chloroflexota; class Chloroflexia; order Chloroflexales; family Herpetosiphonaceae; genus Herpetosiphon; species Herpetosiphon giganteus. Next base: position 134,833 of record NZ_JAFBCZ010000008.1, read on the forward strand.
CTAACAAAACTTAAATCGCAAAATTCGGCCCATTGTTAAGCAGTTTGAATCCGCATTTTGCCATAGCCAGCATGATAACTGCCAATTTTGGCGACAACAGGCAAATCTGGCTGAATTCGCTCGATCATGCCATCGCCTAAGCTAATGGTTTGGGGCAGTACTGGCAAGCCCAAGCGTTTGAGCATGGCGAGCATCGCCAAACGATCATAACACGCTAGCAGAACATTGGTTGGGTTGACACATGGAATCGCAGCAAAATCGAGCAGCGCTAACAGCCTTTGCTGCTGTGGCTCTGGGCGAACTGCGCCTAACCGCCACAACACAGCCTCAACCTGAATCCGCCGATTTTCGCTAAATGCCCAAACCTGATTATCCTGAACCAGCCATTTAGTTTGGTTTAAGCGACATTGAACAACATCATAGCCAGCCAAATAATCTGACCAATCGCTTTCGCCGTGAATCACCACAATCGCCATCACCATGCTCCTGAAATTGTTTAGCGGCGTTGCTGAGCAAAGCGCGACCAGCCAGTTGTTTCGCTGGCATTGGCAACGCTCTGTAGCAAGCGCTGGGCTGCGGCAGATTGACCATTGTACTCCAGCGCCAACGCCTGCAACACCAATTGTTCGTGCTCTGCCCAAATATTTTGTGGCTCAAACAGCGCCACTATTTCGAGCGCAAGCGCTGGATCGTCGCTGCCAAATAAGGCCGCATACAACATAGCGATTGATGGATCGTGGTGCTCATAACTAAAACCATTGGTGAGATTAATCGGCACTGGAACCTGCTGCATCAGCATTCCAGCACGCAATTCATATTCAACATGGTTGGGTTTTGGCTGTTGCCCAGCAGCATTCGGCAAATACTCAGCGCTGAGTCGCTGCGTGCCGTCAGATTGTGGGGCTAAACTCAACGTGGCTGTGTAGAAGCTCGTTCCTTGATACTGGGTAACTCTGTTCTGCCAAAAGCGTCCATCAGACCATGCGACCAATGAAAAATAGTCACGATACTCAAACAGCCATTCTGGCGCGCCATCAGCATCCAAATCGGTGATCGAAACCGCATTTGGGCGGCTGAGAAAATAATCAGGATCGCTCAAACTGGTTAGGTCTGTGGCATTAGGCCACGGTTGGTTGGCATACACCGGCTGATAGCCAGCCTCAGTCGTCATAAAAACCCACGGCGTATAGATCCCAAGCCAATCAACAACTCCCAGCGGATCGTTGCGGCCATCGCCATTTAAATCGTAGTTTTCACTGAGCGATTGCAATGGTAAGCCGAGCGCCGCAAACTGCTCGGCCAACGGCACGGCCTGATTCCAAGTTTGGAGCGGTAGCAACGTCCGTGGGTGGCAAAGTGGTAGCCAATCAAATTCGTTGAAAGGATAGCGATCAAGCATTTCGCGTTGATAGCCTTCCATAATCGATGGGCGTTCGGCGGCCAGCAATTCGCACCATTGGCTGATTGAGCCGTTGAAGCTCGTAAGCTTAAAATCATGCACCACCGTTGCTGCCAAAGCGTGAGGAAACCGCGCTAAAAGTCTATTCCAAGCAGCTTGTGCTGCCGCGTGATCGTGTTTGAGCAGCTGAATAATCCCAATTCGAAATAGCGCAATTGGCCGCGCATCCTGCAGAGTTTGATTATGACCATACTCTGCACTCCCATCGGATAGGGCTGCTGCTTGTTCAAGCTGCGCGATTGCTTGATCAAAGTGCCCAAGCACGGTCAAGCCATGAGCATAACGCAACTGCGCGCCGATGGTGTTTGAGTAGGGGCCAGATGGTGCGGCAAGCTCAGCAGGAGCCAAATATTGCCCATCAAACGCATAGCGTACCTCCGCGCTGCTGACATTTAGTTTGCCATCAATGGGCGTTAGGCTCAAATCGCTGGTATTCGCTTCAATCGGAAATAAGGCTTGTGGCCTGCCAGCTTGCCATGTCCAAGCATACATTTTCCCAGAACAAGCAGAGCCACAATAGCTTGAGCGAACCAATAATTCTGGCTGCGCATCGCCAGTCACATCGCCAAGCTGAATCTCTGCGCCTGAATCATTTTCATAACTCAGTACATGTTCGCCGACCCATGTATCTTGCTGCCAGTGCATCCAGCGCAGTTGGCCAATGGCGTTTGGCGAGCCAGAAATTGAGCCACTAAGCAGATAATCTTGGGTTGAATCGCCATCCAAATTGGTGGGCATAATCGTGAGCTTGCCAATTTCCAAGGCTGCTGGCTGGGTTGGTGCAAGCGCATGCGGCAGATCAAGGGCCAGAAATTCAGCCTGTGCCCAGCCAGCAAAGGCCCACGTAATGTCGAAAGCCTGCGGATCATCAGCGCCAAGCTCCATGCTGGGCTGGCCCAAGCTGATAATTCGTCGCCAAAGCGCCAGTGCTTGGGGATTGGTTGGATTACGCTGAAGATAATCGGCGATCAATACAGCCAAGGGCTTGCCACAGCCGCGGGTTACTGGCTTAGCACAAAAATCGCTTGGCGCAGCGCTCAGCAGCAATTCGGCAGTGGTTGGTGTAGTTGAGGTGACACTAGGGGCTAAAACTGGCGGGGTTGGGTTTGCGTTGGTTGAAGTACAAGCGGTTAATCCTAGAATCAAGCATATGCACAGGCTCAGCCGAACAAGCAGCAGCATACAATCTCCTCGTGGTTGATGAGGTCTCAGCTTGCACTCTAGCAGGCCAGTAGCAGCCCAACAATGATGAGCAAATGATGCTGCAATGAGTTGATCCCCTCACCCCAACCCCTCTCCCACTGAACGCGGGCGAGGGGGAGCATCCGTGTTTCACCGATGAATTGCGCTCGAACCATGGCGTTAAAGCCCCTCGCCCGTGCGCGGGAGAGGGGTTGGGGTGAGGGGATCTTAACAACCGACCCTCACCCCCCAGCCCCCTCTCGCACTGAACGCGGGCGAGAGGGAGCATCCGTGTTTCACCGATGAATTGCGCTAGAACCACGCAAAAAAGCCCCTCGCCCGCTGCGTGGGAGAGGGGTTGGGGTGAGGGGAATTTCAACCTATTTATTGAGCAACTTCAACGCACCGCTGACGCTATCGGCGGGGCTAATTTTGCCTTGTACATCGAGCAAATAGCCATTTTCATCGATGATAAAGTGCGAGCGGGTTACGCCCATATATTTTTTGCCATACATCGATTTTTCGCCCCAAACGCCATAGGCTTCGGCCAAGCTATGGTTTTCGTCGGCAACCAACAAAAATGGCAGATCAAACTTGGTTTTGAATTTTTGGTGCGAGGCCACCGAATCAGGGCTGACCCCAATCACCACCGCGTTTTTCTCTTCGATTTGCGGATAGGCATCGCGAAAACCACAGGCTTGGGTTGTGCAGCCTGGGGTATCATCTTTGGGATAAAAATAGAGTACCACCCGCTTGCCACGGAAATCACTCAAACGAATGGTTTCGCCATTGTCGGCGGGCAGTTCAAATTCGGGCGCAAGATCGCCAACATTTAAAGTTGTCATCAGCTAAAGCCTCACACAAAAAGAGTCAATTAGCATTATTGTAGCCTGTTTTACGCAAGGATGAAGGATGAATTATGAAGGATGAATACCGAAAATCAGAAGTCAGAGGGCAAAAGTCAAAAGACAAAAAGAGCCTAGGGATCAGGGATCAGGGTTCAGGCCATACGATACACAATCTTCGCGCTCTTCGCGTCCTTCGTGGTTACCGTCCTTTAACGCAGAGGCGCAGAGGGAAGTATGGCTCTAGGCTATTGACTTGTGGCTTTGGGAATTATTGACATACCAACAATTGTTCCGATAGCCTATAGCCATCAGCCAATAGCCTCAGCTTCGTGTTCCTTCGTGCGCTTCGTGGTTAAAAAAGCTCTATGTTCTATGCTCTCTGTTCTATCAAAGCCCACAGCTCAGCCACATGCTCGACCATGCCGTGATCCCAGGCTGGCGTGTGCAGAGTTACATAGCTGCGTGATTGGGCAAAGCGCTGGCTTTGTTCGTGGCTTACACTCTCATCCTGCGTACCATGCACAATCAAAATCGGCATGCTGCGCTCAAAATCATCGCTGTCGTAGGCTGCTGCATCTTCCAGCAAGCCATAATGGACAGAACGCATCGCCTGATCACGATAATTGTAATATTCAAGCCAGCCGCTGGTTTGCCATTGTTGCAGCGTTGCCTCGCCCAGCATTGCGCGGCGATTTTGGGCAAAATAGAGCGCTGGAGCGAGCAAAATCAAACGTTCAATTTGCTGCATTTGAGCAGCGGCATGCAAAGCCACCAAGCCACCTAAACTTGAGCCAAGCAAACACCATGGCTCAGCAGAAGTACCAATTATTTGCTGTAAATATTCAATTTGGGCACTGATAGTTAAGCGTTCAAACGAAGGTCGATTCAAATCGGGAACCACTAATTCGTGGCCTTGGGCGGCAAATTGCTGGCTAAACCAACGAGCTTTTTGCGAATTCGGCCCCGACGCAAAGCCATGACAATACAAATAGCGCATGCTCAATCCTTTGCAGCTTCAGATTGCAGGCATTGTAAATCATGTGGGGAATCGCCCCGAACAGTTGTATAATGCTTACACGATCCGTCGCACGACGCGGCGACAACCGTAGCTTGGAATCAAGGAAGGGCTAACCATGTTCAGTGATTCGCCCCACGAGGAATGCGGCGTTTTTGGGATTTACGCTCCCGACGAAGATGTAGCACGTATCACATTTTTCAGTCTATACGCTTTGCAGCACCGTGGTCAGGAAAGCGCAGGGATTGCGGTTTCCGATGGCAAGACCATCAATACCCACAAAGAAATGGGCTTGGTATCGCAGATTTTCGATGAGCGTTCGCTGCGCCACCTCAAAGGTCACATTGCGATTGGCCATACCCGTTACTCAACCACTGGTTCATCACAAGTAATTAATGCCCAACCATTTACGATGCATACGTTGCTTGGCCCACTGGCAGTTGGCCACAACGGCAACCTGACCAATGCCGGTTCGCTGCGCCGTCAACTGATGGAACGCGGGGTCGGGCTTATGACATCTTCCGATAGTGAAGTTGCAACGATGCTGCTTGCTGGCCTTGAAGGTAATACCTGGTCGCAACGCATCGATGCCTTTACCAATTGTGTCGAAGGTGCCTATTGTCTGACCGTCTTAACCCGCGATGCGCTCTACGCCGTGCGCGACCCATGGGGCTTGCGGCCTTTGTGCCTTGGCCGTTTTGGCGATGCTGGCTGGGTCGTTGCCTCTGAGTCGTGCGCCTTCGATACGATTGGCGCTGAGTTTATCCGCGAGATCGATCCAGGCGAAGTTGTGCAGATCGATCGCGACGGCCCACGCACAATTGCCAAACATCCTGCGCCACAGCAAGCGTTTTGTTTGTTCGAATATATCTATTTCTCGCGCCCCGATAGCTTTTTGCAAAACCAATTGATTCACGAAGTGCGCATGCGTTTGGGCCACGAATTGGCTCGCGAAGCGCCAGCCGATGCCGATGTAGTAATTGGCGTGCCCGACTCGGCCTTGCCCGCTGCGCTAGGCTTTTCGCAAGCAAGCGGTATTCCCTATGGCGATGGCTTGATCAAAAATCGCTATATTGGCCGCACCTTCATTCAGCCCGACCAACGGCTGCGCCAGCAAGGGGTTGCGCTTAAGCTCAATCCATTGCCGAATGTACTGGCAGGCAAGCGGGTCATTTTAATTGACGATACGATTGTGCGTGGCACAACCAGCGGGCCAATTATCAAGCTGTTGCGCAAAGCTGGAGCTACCGAAGTCCATATGCGGGTCTCGGCTCCGCCAATTCGCCATCCATGTTTTATGGGTGTTGATATGGCCACTCAGCCGGAATTGATTGCCTTCAACAAAACCGAGGCCGAGATTTGCGAAAGTATCGGCGCTGATTCGTTGGCCTATCTTTCAATGGAAGGCTTGATTCGCGCCACCCGTCGCGATGCCAATGGCTTTTGCGGCGCATGCTTTACTGGCAAATATCCCTTCCCCATTCTTGAAGCAGGCAAGGAAATTTTCGAACTGACCAGCGTTTAGCTTAAACAAAAAAGCAGCCAGCCATGGTTCATGGCTGGCTGCTAGTTATTTTAGGCATCGATGGTGCCGACCGCCAGCGGATTTGAGGTTGGCTGCTGGCTCCCGCCAGCTGGCTCGACCGTAATCCCGAGCAAGTTTTCAGCTCCCGTCGAAGGCAAACGCTCAATCCAAATCAAGGCATCGCCACTGGTATTAACATCAAATACTTCCATACTTTGCGGCGTGCCATCGGCAATTAGCCAGAGTTGATAACTTTGGTTGGCTGCCAAGGGCGGCAAATGGCTGGCGCTGAGATAGCTTTGGCCAGTTTGGGGATTGACGATAATATTGATTGAGCCGCCAGCCATGCCCGTGCCAGTATCGGCCAAAGGCACTAATTGCGTGCCCGATTTGGCAAGCAGCTCAGTTAATTGTTGATTTTCGGCAATCAATGGCTGCAAACTAGCAACTTCATTTTGCAATTGCCAGATGCGCCCGCCCAAGCCAGCCAAAAGCACCAGAAAAATAGTGAGAGCGGTTGCAATTAAATAGTAGCGCCGACTAAACAGGCTAGCCAGCCACGATTGACGCTTGGCAGGCTTGGGCGTTGGCTTACTTGCCACCACATTTGAGGGCTTGGCTAAACGCTCGCAAAACCGCTCATAGGCCCCTTCAGGCGGCTCACGTTGCTCGACGCTCCAGCGCAAAGCTTGGGCAACTTGTTGATATTGAGAATAACGTTGTTGCGCTTGGCTATTTGAGGCCAAATAATCCTCAACCTCTGCTGCCTCATCAGCAGGCAAAGCACCAAGTGCATACAATTCGATAAGTTCATCACGATGGTCAGTCATTGAATACCCCTGTTTTGGAGAGAACGGCACGCAGCCGCTCCATGCCCCGACGAATGCGGGTTTTGACCGTCCCTAAAGGTTCACCTGTTGTTGCGGCAATCTCCAAGTGGCTCAAACCACGAAAAAATGCCAATTCAATTGCTTGTTGTTGGGATTCGGGCAAACTACGCAAGGCATCACGAACCTTCCCAGCTTGTTCATGCTGGATGGCTTGATCGGTCATATCAGGTTGGTTTGGGTCGGAAATGAGGCCGAGCATGAGTTCACTGGCTTCAGCATCGACAGCTTGAGGCCGCCGGCTGCGTTTGCGAACTGCATCAATCGCGACGTGATGGGTCATCCCTAAAACCCATGAGCCAAAACGACCTCGTTGTGCGTCGAAGCTCCCTGAATAGCGCCAAACTCGTTCGAGAACATCTTGCATCACTTCTTCGGCATCGGCTTCGTTGCCTAAAATCCGCAGTGCCAACGAAAAAATGGGTCGTGCATAACGCTCATACAATGTTTCTAAGGCTTGGGTGTTGCCTGCGGCTAGCTGCGCAGCCAACGCTAAATCAGCCTGATCACCCGATGCCACGGCCCGTGCCGTCTGAGAAGCTGGTTGATTTGCCACTGAAATCCTTTCTTATCTTATGTTCGTCATCCAACAAAAAATGGATGCGATGGGTCATAAAGATAATCAGTATGCATCCAGACTAATTGATTTTGACGTATAGCTATCATCCAAACCATTTGTGCTTGCACAACCCTTTTAGCTGCCCTCAATAATTAAATAAGTTTTGATTTTGTTAATCATTACGTTAATTTAATTATTTGATGTTAACATTTGTAATTAAATGAATCTTTTTACAAATGAGAACGTTCACATGCAACGATTAATCAGTAATCGCTTAATCACAGCAACTGTTGATTAATCATCGCAAGCAATGAGTAATAATGCTTGCTGAGGTAGCAGATTAATCGGCTGGTAGAATAGTGGCTCGTTAAGCAAAAGCTACGCCACCAAATCCACAAATATGCAAGGATCTACGTTAATCTGGTTCAATTCGGATGTTGCTATCAGGAAGGATACAATTGGTGGGCGGTGCAAGGAGTGATCAGGCGTGATTGCCCACTAAGGCTTGATGAATTTCCAATCTATCCGCCGCAATTCTAGCGATTCCCCGCAATTTCTGCAAGTGCCACTTTGCGCCTGCGCTGCCCCTATTTCAGCATTGCTGTACTTCTTGGCCTAAACTGCTCCAATCTAGCTTCTTTTAGTCATTGAAATAAGCGATCAAGCCTAGCTATGATTATTAAAATTATTTAATTAATCAGGAGTTATGCTGATGGATCTAAAGTATCGTCATTGGCGGCTAGGGCTGCTGATCAGTTGCCTTGGCAGCATGCTGTTGGCTGGCTCGCTGAGCCAAGCATCATCCGCCGCCGAGCCGCTTGCACTCAACGCCGAGGGCTACACCACCCGCAGTTTTGGCAGCGTCAGTTTTGAAGGCATCAGCTATCCCGTCCAAAGCAACGTCGCCAACGAGTATCTTCCCAGCACCACCCATTCGTACAGCGATTTGGGCAGCTATTATTTGGTCAATAGTGATTACAGCTTACCTAACGTGCCCAACATCACAACTGGCGTATTGTGGTCGACAGGCAACAAAAACCGTGGTTGGGCAATCAATAGCGAGTATGATATTCGGGCTTTGGTGCAAGCTAATGGAGGTTTGTACGCACCCTACCAGACCATGCCTGGCTATCAATTGGGGCCTTGGAATGCCAGCACGCCCTGTTGTGGCTGGACATTGCAGCGCAATACCACAGGCTTTTATATCCAAGCAGATGGCAAGGTGCGCGTGCCCAAAACCCCAGCCGCCGCCCAACAAACCTGGGATGCCAACCAAAGTCTGACCGCCATCAATACCACCAACGAAAGTATTGCCGTCACCGATGTGATGTTTCCTGGTGACGAGGATTATTACGCGGGCAACACCTATTTGCCGCGCTCAGCTGGTGTGCTAACCGCCAAATACAAACATTATGACAATCGCAATACCCACATTTATTGGGGCTTGAAGGGCCAGCATGTGCGCGATGTGGAAGATTGGGAAGCAGACGCACCTGGCGGTAGCAAACGCAAAATCTACACTGGTGGCTTCAAAATCGACGAAAGTGATAACGGCCAAGTTTGGGCTGGCATTTCGCATGGCAACGAATTTGTCGATCTCAATTTGCAGCCCAGCGTCAGCGCCCAGCAACTCTACAAAGTTGAGCTTTGGATTCAACGGCCAACGGGCATGGAATATTGGGGCGGCCTGAGTTATCAGCAGGGCGCTGATGGCAAATGGCGCGCGTTTGGCGATGGCAGCCACGTGACTAATTGGGGCAATGGCACGTTTGGCTTGGTGGCAACCGCCTATCGCAACCGCAACGAACGGATCTTGCTGGTCTATCGCGCCTTGCCTGGTGGCGATAATCCGCCAACTCCAACGCCGCCACCACCGCCACCAAGCAACGCCGCCTATTTCAACCTGATCAATCGCAGCAGCGGGCTATGTTTGGATGTTGACAATGCGAATAGCGCCGATGGCACCAAAGTGCAGCAATGGACATGCAACAACTCAAATGCCCAGCAATGGCAACTGCGGCTTGCAGAAAGCGGCTATTATCAACTGGTTTCGCGGGCAACTGGCAAATGTTTGGATCTGGCGGCGTGGAGCACTGCCGATGGTGGCATTGCCAATCAATGGGCCTGTGGTAGCAACCAAGCCAATCAGCAGTGGAATTTGCAAACCGTCAGCGATGGCTGGGTGCGAATCGCCAACCGCAACAGTGCCAAATATCTCTCAATCGTCTATGGCTCGGTCGAACCTGGCGCGGCGACCCATCAATGGCCTTGGCTGGGCAATCCCGACCAACAATGGCGACTTCAGCCAGTTGGCACGCTGCAGATTGCCAACAAAAACAGCAATAAATGTGTTGATGTCGCCAATAATAACAGCGCCGATGGCACGAATATTTTGCAATGGCCCTGTTACGCTGGGGCTGCGCAGCAATGGCAATTTCAGCATAGCGATAATGGCTATTACAAGCTGCGACACCCAAGCAGCGGTAAAATGCTCTCAGTTGCTGGCGATTCGAGCGCCGATGGAGCCAATATCCATCTCTGGGCGGAGGTCAGCAACCAAAGCCAACAATGGCGGCTTGAATTGCTCGACGATGGTTTTCTGCGTTTTGTTAATCGAGCAACGGGCAAAGTTATTGATGTAGCTGATGGCAGCAGCGCTGATAATGCCAATATCCAGCAATGGACATGGAATAGCAGCGCCGCCCAACGCTTCAAACTGACGAATTAGGAGTTTGTTAACCACGAAGGACACGAAGAACACGAAGAATTAATTACTTGGATTATTGTGTTTTTACAAAACCTAAGTATTCAACGAACCCAACATTCGTGCTTTTCGTGGTTAAATTTCATCCTTCAGCACGTTGTTAACCACGAAGAACACGAAGATGAATTAATTGAATTATTGTGCTTTTACAAAACCCAAAATATTCAACGAACCCAACATTCGTGCCCTTCGTGCTCTTCGTGGTTAAATTTCATCCTTCATCCCTTCGTTATGCAACTGCTAATTCTGGATCCAAGGCGGCGATCAAACGGCGAACTTGTTGCATCAATTGGGCAAAGTTGAGGTGGTTGAGTGATTGAGGGCCGTCGGATGAGGCGCGGTCGGGGTCGTGGTGAACTTCGATCATCAAGCCATCTGCACCAGCTGCCAAGCCTGCTAAGGCCATTGGCGCAACCAAGTACCATTTGCCAGTGCCATGGCTGGGGTCGGCAATTACTGGCAGGTGGGTGCGACGCTTGGCGACGGCCACAGCATTCAAATCGAGGGTGTTGCGGGTGGCGGTTTCGTAGGTGCGAATCCCACGTTCGCAGAGAATCACATTGCGATTGCCAGTTGCGAGGATGTATTCAGCGGCCAGCAACCATTCTTCGACGGTCGCTGAAGGCCCGCGCTTGACCATAATTGGCTTGCCAGTTTGGCCTGCTTCTTCCAAGAGGGCGAAATTTTGCATATTGCGAGCGCCAAGCTGAATAATATCGGTGTAGCGGGCAACCAATTCAACATCGCGGGTGTTGAGCGCTTCGGTGATGATCGGCAGGCCGGTTTCTTCGCGGGCTTGGGCCAAAATCTTCAAGCCCTCTTCGCCCAAACCACGGAAGGCGTACGGCGAGGTGCGTGGTTTGAACGCGCCACCGCGGAGGATGTTGGCTCCTGCTGCTTTGACCGCGTGAGCCGTGCTCAACAATTGCTCAGCGCTTTCAACGGAACAAGGGCCAGCCATCACGACTGGCGTACCGCCGCCAATTTCCAAATCGCCAACCCGAATCACCGTGTTATGTTGTTGGAACTCGCGGCCAGCCAGTTTGTAGGGGCGGGTGATGCGCAACGTGGTTTGCACGCCGCTCATTGATTGCAATTGTTCTTCCAAGCCAGCTGGGATTTTTGCGCCAACCACCCCAATCACAATTCGCTCTTCGCCTTCGGATAAATGGCCCTTGAGATTATTTTCAGCTAAGCGGGCCAAAACAGCGTCACGGTCGGTCAGATCAGCGTGCGATTTCATTACAACGATCATGGTCAAATGCCTCCAAATTGACAAACCCAAATACCAATACCAAATACCAAGGTGGACGGCTGGCAGCCAAATTTAGGCTGGTTGCCAGGTGGGCATGTTCAACAACGCTGTTGATTGAGCGCGCTCAGGGCGCAATTTGGCGGCATCGCCAAGATAGCAATGTATGATTTCGCTGGGTTTGCGGCTGGTATTCCACAACATCAGCACCCGAATACACATCGATAAACTGCCAGGCACATCCATTTCGTGGGCGCAAAGCATCGCCAAGTCGTTCCAACCAAGCTGGCGAGCGGCCAAGGCAGGGAATTGTGCGTTGAGATTGGAGGATGTGGTAAAAAAGACACATGCAACATCGTCAAGATCGATCTCGTTAGCCTGAACCATGGCCAACAACAACTCACTGGTTGCGGCGAGCACAGCCTCTGACGTATTTTCCACTGCCACCGTCGCACCGCGAACTCCACGACAAACGAGCATAGCATCCTCCAATTGAAGCACAACAAAAAGCGCGGAGCTTGTCGCTCCGCGCCGAAGGTTCTTCCAAAAATCAGTAAAGGTGTGTCTAATCCTTCGTAGGCAGCGACAACTCAATATGGCAGCTAAAGTAATAAAAATAGCTGCTAAAGAATGCATATGAGTTATAGCTGTTGAAAGATTGCATGGCTGACAAAACCTTGTGTCAATTACGATTGGCGCGAGCATACCACATTGCTCGCCATTTCGTCAAGTATCAATTTTGAGCAACAAACTTAACAATCTTGCGAAGGATGAAGGATGAGGTGTACTGGTTCATTGGGTTGGCAACGAGTGGCATGCCCTCACCCCCAGCCCCTCTCCCACTCAACGCGGGCGAGGGGAGCACGGGCCACGTGGTTCTCCCTCGCCTCAAGGATAAGGGAACTACTCTTGTTTGCATCAATCCTTGCCGAACGATCAAATTAAAGCCCCTCGCCCGTCGGACGGGAGAGGGGTTGGGGCGAGGGCTGATCCGCTATATTCTATGTTTTCCGATCCCCATTATCCAATCCCTGATCCCTATGCTCTATGCTCTATGTTCTATGCTCTATCCCCGCTAGGCACTTGCCGCAAAACGACTGGTGCGCAAGGTTGATGGCGCTTGGCGACGACGAGCAGCGCGTAATGGCCGCACAGGCAATTGCTCACTCACCACGGCAGTGCGCACTGGCAGCGGCTTGCGGGCTGGTTGCTCGATCGTGGCGATGCTATAGCCCAAGGCGCTCATTTGAGCCATCAAGTTTTGCGGTGCAATCTCGCGCATCACCAATTGATCGCCATCTTGCTCGATGATAATGCGGCGCATTTCTGGGTTCAAACAGTGGTGTGCGCCACCTTTGCCGCCAATCATGGCTTGGTATGCACCAACGCCACAAACCGCCAACACCATGCCTGCTTGGAATTCAGGCAACATCAAGGCTGGGCGATGCGAACGTGGATACAGATCGTCAGAATCGCAGGTGCGGCGGCCACCCAAACGCACTGCTTGCACCGCTGTATCCCAGCCATCCAAGGGCACAACCACAAATTCTTGATCAACAATCAAGGTATCTGGGGCCGAAACCATCAATGAGCCATTCAACAAATACCAAGGCTCAATTGCGCCAGCTTCTTTTACCCGACCAACTTCAATCAAATACAGATTGTGGTTGGCAACGGTGTAGCGGCCACATTCGGCGATGATCATGGGTGCTGCCACGCCATGTTCAGCACAAATTGCCTGGGTATTGGCCATCAAGTTGGTCAAAAAGCCAACATAATCAAATTGGAAATTCAAATCGTAGCCCGAGGTTGGCATGCCGCCGCCAAAATTAAACATCGTCAAGCTTGGGGTAGCACTGGCCAAAGCAGCATAGGCGTTGGCGGAACGCGCCAAACGGGCTTCCCATGCGGCAGCATCCTCAATTTGCGAGCCAACCATGGCGTGATAGACCACCAATTGATGGGCTGTTCCAGCCAAACGTTGAGCAACAAGCTGCATTTCTGCGGGCGTTAAGCCGAAGCGCTCTGCTCCAGCATGGTTGCGATCCACGACTTCAGGGGCGTGGCGCTCACGAACACCAAACAACATTGGTTCACGGCTGTGAGTCAACATATAATCAAGTTCATCGAGATCATCAAGCACTGTCACGACCCGTTCGTAGCCAGCGTGGCGCAAGGCCAAGATCCCATCGAGATACATCGGCTCTTTCGAGCCATTACAGAAGATATAGCGATCTTCGGAAAGCACGCCTTGCCGCCAGAGATGGTGGGCAATCACCACATCGGCAGCAGCCGAGGTTTCGTAGTGAGCACCAGCATTCAAGGCTGTACGCACCACTTCTTCCGAAAAATTGGCCTTGGTAGCATAGGCATACAAGAACGAGCCTGTATAGCCTGCTGCTGCCTGTGCGGCCATCGCATAATCAAGCATATTCTGCACCTGCGTCGTAATTTGCGGGCAGAACGAAACCTCAAGGGGCGCACCAAATTGCTCAACCAATGCACCCAGATCGACCGTATCGCCCAAGAGCAAGCGCTCATTGCGGCGCGTTAGAAAATCGGTCAAAGCCCCAGCACCCGAAAAGCCAAATGAATCATTCAGGTAGCCAGCATAGGTTTGCTCGATCAACTGGACATGTCCCTCCAAGCCGTGATAGCCACGACGATAGTGCTCAGCCACAACAGGGGACTGAGAGAACAAAGTACAATCAAAATTAGCGGTGTTCGTTCGTGTGTTTATTGACGGAGACTCCCAAGTGCATTGCCCATTTTTTGGGCATAAAAAAACCACGTGTCATGGCGACATTTGGCTTAAGCACTGGGCATAAAAAACCTGCCCAATTGTGGCAGGTGAGGAGATAGACAGAGAACCATTGCTAGTCTGCTAGCAAGATTTCAATACTCACCAACCTAAATTGAGGGAGGTTCAGCACAGCGCCGCGTAATTTGTCGCAGCGTGCAAAAATTCTGTCTACCGTTCATATAGCCTCGTTGAAAGCCCGCTCGGAAGTCAAAAACCAGCGCTCAAAACAATGTGATGCGCCCCAGAAAACAACCACCACTCATCGTTCCAATTGATGCAGCGACCTGCTGCCGATGAGCGCCGAGAAGGCACGGAAACCGTTGGTGAATTTTGATCACCGTTGCATATTTTAGCGTACTTTTGGTGCTTGTCAAATAAGAAATTTGTATAATTGTGCCCAACCAAATGTGTGATACTTGAATCGAGCTACATTGCCGTAACTGGAGCTAACTGAAATGCAGGCACAATCAATTGGAAACACGATCCTTGCCCTTGAATACTTTCAACCATAACATCGCCACCTAAAAGTTTAGCTAACGAACGGCTAATCGCCAACCCCAAACCTGTGCCGCCATAGCGAGCGGCGGTCGATTGCTCGGCCTGCACAAACGGTTGAAATAAATTAGCAACTTGCTCGCTGCTCATGCCGATGCCGCTATCGGCAATCTCGAAATGCAACCAATCGCCATCGCGCTTTGCCCGCAAGGTAATTGTGCCTTGTTGGGTAAATTTGGCTGCATTGCTCAATAAGTTAAGTAAGATTTGGCGCAGCTTTTGCACATCGCTGTGCATTAAACCCACATTCTCAGCAATATCCAGCACCAAACGATTGTTATTTTTGGCGATTTGCGGCTGGCAATATAGCACTAAATCATCGATTAGCTCATGAACATGAAAATCTTGGCCAAACAATTCCATGCGTCCGGCCTCAATTTTCGCCAAATCAAGCATATCATTGATTAGCCCCAACAAATGCACACCAGCATTGTGAATAACCTTCAGGTCTTGCTCGTAACTGGTTAATTGCTCAGCAGCAGCATCTTCTTGCAACAGCTCGCTATAGCCAATAATTGCATTCAGCGGCGTACGCAACTCGTGGCTCATCATGGCCAAAAATTGGCTTTTTGTGTGGTTTGCCAACTCTGCATCTTCTTTGGCAGCGAGCAGCGATTGCTCGATTTGCTTGCGTTGGCTAATTTCGTTGGCCAACAATTCGCGCTCACGCTCAAGCTCGCCAGTTTGGGCTTGAATCGTTGTGAGCAACGACCGCAACCAACCAATCATGCCAATCATCAGGCCGCTCATCAGCGCTGGCGGCCATAATGCGCGCAACTGCACCCACTCCATACCAGCCCAGCGCAGCATCCACAAGGTAATCGATAGGCCAATGACTGTCGCCGCCAAGCCTCTGCGCCAACCAAACGACCATGCAACCAAGCCAATCGGAATCAAGACAAATGCTCCAATCGTGCCACCAACTAAGCGATAAAGCCAAGGAAAGGTAAGCAAATAAATCACGACAATGATCAGAATTGTCGCAATTCGGTAGAGCTGATTGATCGATTGGTTAATTGTTTGGCGTTTCATACATACCAATTCTAGCCTTACTCATCAAGATCGGCAATTTCGAGGCTAAGCGCATCGATCGAAACCTGAATTTCGCGCAACGACAAGCCCAGCGAGGTCAACAATAGCAATAAACTGCCCCCAAAGGTCAATTTGCCCAAAAAGGCTTGGCCTGCAAACAACACAAACATACACAGTACGCAGAAGAAAAATGCTGCTACGCCGCAAATTTGCATGCTGCGAATAATCCCAATCCGATAGCGCAAATTTTCCAGTTGGCCACGAATCCGTGGGTCGCGATCAACTTTATAGCGGCCTTTGAGTTCGCGCATTAACGATGCAATTGAGAGAAAGCGATTGGTATAGGCCAAAAACAGCAACGAAATTGCTGGAAACAACAGCGCCGGAGTGGTAAACGTCAATTCCATAATGAGCCTGCTTTGATGCTAAATCGAACCTCATAACCAGTCAGTTTAGCACTTTTAGCGCAAGCAATTGGAAAAAGCAGCACAGCTTACAGCACGCGATTAATCACAATTAACGCCAAAACCGCCCATTCGGGCGAATGAGCGGCTTGGTACAGGCGAGCGAGCTTACGAAAGTGACTCATATAAGAGGCCGCCAAGCCCCATATAATCGATACCCTTCAGTTGATAGCGTTCAACCTCAAGGTCGGTTTGGGTCATCAAGAACGAGCCAAGTTCATTTTTGAACAAGGTATATTCGCGGGCCATGGCATGGCTGCCGCTATATTGAATTGTCACAAAAACCGTGGTTGTGGAGGGCAAGCTAAACATGCGCACCAACAACTCGGCTTCGGTTGGAGTTACACCGCTGCGTACCAACGTATCTGCTGATTGGGCGGTTTGGCCTTGTTCGGCCAATTGGCGGGCCATCACCAGTTTTTCGCGGCTAATATCGACGTGGAGGTTAACTGCTGCAGTATTGGCTGCATAATCGCTCAATTGAAACACCGTTTCGATCAAGCGGTCAAGATTGGGCATCTGCGCGAGGTTGTGAACTTCGGGGTTGATCACCGTATGCACGACCAAAAATTCATCGCGTACATGGCCAAAACCTTGAAGCACCACCCCATCTGCACGAGTATGATAAACCACCAGTGAGCGTTGTGGATACGCGCAACTTGCCACAACTCCAAGTAAATCTCGAACAATTAATAGTTGACCATTTTCATCGACCGCCGCAGCGTTGCGAGCACGGAGCGAATGTTCAGCCTGCAACAACTCCAAAGCGCGTTGATTCTCATCGGCGGTGGTCGCTTCGACACCCATCAAAGCCGGAGCTTTTAAGAGTGCACTAATTAACAGCAGTTCACTCCGTGAAAGTGTCACTGCGACCAAGGGTTGGGGGGTTGTCATGCCCTAATCTCCTACGGTACAACCGCAAAGGTACTGTCAATTGCAATAGGATTGGAATATTGCTGTTCCCATGCGTGGCCCGAAGCATTGCGATCATCGACTCCACGCTGGCGCGATTCACGGGTGTTCACCGCAATCCGTTGGATCGTTGACCATTGCGCTTGTTCATTCGGGGCGATGGGAATTACAAATGAACGCTGATTGAGATTACTAACTTTTAATGCCTCTAACCAGTTCGCTTGATTTGGTTCTTCCCGTTCAAATTCGATCGTGGTGAGTTCGCCATTAATCTCTGCATCGACTAAGCCCACGATCAGTCGATAACCATCAATTTCGAATAAAGCCGTTTGCAAAGGCGCATCGGGAAACTGGCGACTCAAGGCTAGCGAAAAGACTGCTGCGCCTGCATGAGGCTCAAGATAGGCCACGGTTGTGGGCTGGCCTGCTTGGGTTTGAGCCTGAATTAAGCTTAAACGCCGATACCGTGGGTTGTCACCCAACCACGGACTGATATCCAACGTGCCAATTGTCTGAATCGACTGTTCGTCGAGGCCGCTACGCACGGCCTCGGGAACAGCACTTGATCCACATCCAAAGAGTGATGCCAACAAACCCATTGCAAGCATCCTCCACCATACTCTGCACACAAGCTTCATGGGTTATTTCAGATATGGTGCAACTTCGGGATAGCTGTTTTTAATGATGCTAACCACGTCGTTGCTGGTCCAATAGGAGTTGTGATTGCTAATTGGGTTGCCCGCATTCGCATTGGTCGTAAAGTAGTTAATCCCTGGATCACGGAAGCCACGATCGGCACCGAGCACTCCAGGTACAACTAATGGCAACGACTTCGGCGCGAGAATCCCAGTCATCAACCCGGGCGTGATGAAATTGCGGCCTTCGTCGGAGCGAATCCATGGCTGGCCAATGTAATCGCCCTTGTCACTAATGCTGAGGAACTTGGCATGTTGCATTGCCCGATCAGCGTTCGCCACTGGCGACCCCATCGTGACCACCCCGGAAACATCAACGCCCATGTTATTTTCGAGCATTGGTGCAAGATTGCTAACAACCGCACCACCACCGCTATGACCAAGCAGCATCACCGATTGGCCAGGCAGCAATGGGTTGCGGGCAAGATCTTGCTTGATAAAGTTGTAGCTTTCTTGGGTATACTTGCCCTGATCTTGCATCGTATACTCTTGCACAACTTCGCTAACCCCAACGACGGTATTGAACAGCTGTGAGCCACCGTTGATCAGGCCTGCACCTGCACCAGTAACTTTGTTGATCGCGCCAGCACCCAAACCAGTCAGCCAATCAACTGGCGACAATAACCCACCATGATTGGTCCCTTTGAGGTCGGTTCCTTTCAGATCGGTCACATAGTTGGTGTTGTAGATAGCAGGCATCGCCTTAACTTGGCTTGGATCGTAGCCGTTGGCGGCTAACAAACGGGCCAGTTCTTGCGGGCCGCCACCTGGCGTACCATCAGCCTCGGTCGCATTAATCCCATTGACAATGTACATGCGTGGTGGTGGCAATTGGTTGCCAGCCGCCGAGCCTGCTGCAAAGCCTTGAGCCGCAGCGCTGAACGATGTCGACCCATTGCCTGCACTCGCGCCACCATCGCCAAACGTGATGACCTTCGAAGCTTCTTGTTCAGCTTGCTGAAACACGCTGCTAATTTGTTGGGTCACAGTTTGGGCTTCCCGCAATACACTGGTTAGACGTTGCATAACGGGAAAGATTTCCGACTGCATTTCGTTAAAAAATGCCTTGGCCGCATCACCCATCCATCCGCCATTTGCTAAGCTATCATAGCTCTGGCGAATCTGGCTGTTGATTTGATCAACTACCTCCGATTGCTTGCCAAACCGACTTGCAACTTGAGTGAGTTGGTCATACTGAGCTTGAACGATTTCAGCTCCCATGCCAATACTCCTTAAAAGTGCGCTTCAACCCCTGGAATATTCTTACTCTCGTAGACCGAATGTGGGGTAAAAAACCGAAATGTAGCAGTATCATCGTATAAAAACAGACTTACGTCAAGATCTTTCTTAATAAAAAGCTCGAATCTAGCACCTAGCTAGTTAGTTATTGTTAAGTTTTATTGGTAGCTTAGTAAAATTTGGCTGATTGAAGCCCCTACGAGCCTACCAAACCGTTGCAAGAACAAGACCATGCAGCAAGCAAAAACCCCATGCTCATTTGATCATGGGGCTTGAATAGAGCTTAAACGAACGGCCTAGCTCGTTAATTTCTAAAGCACTATTAATAATTGCGCAAGTTTAACCATTATTGGGCAGAGACTTCGCCACTCTTTGCCAAAAATTCCAACATCCAATCAGCATCGTGGCGTTGGCTACCATCGGCTTCGGGGCTAGCATCAAACCAGCCAGTAAAACGTCCAGCTTCAAGCACCACATCGTTGGCCTGTAAACCAGCAACCGCCAAATTTTCAAAACTTTTGAGCTTGCGTAAACTTGCTGCGTTCAAGCTCGCGCCGCGCAAATCGCTGTTATAGAGCGTCGCAAAATCAAGGATGGCATGATCAAGCTGCACCCGTCGCAACGAACTGCGACCAATATTCAGCCGAATGCCATTGATATAACTAAAGATTGCTTGATCGAAAACACTGGTTTCAAAATCTGTTTTGTTGAGGTCGGCATAGGCTAGGTTGGCTTGGCTAAAATCGCTCATTTTAATAATCGCACTGCTCAGATCAGCCTGCTGCCAATTGCTTTGGCGTGCATCAACCTGCTTACAAAAGCTCGATCCAAAGCAGGCTTTGGCCAAATTGGCTGCTTGCAAATCGACCTGTTTCAGTGTTGCGCCAAAAAAATTACAACCGCGCAAATCACAGCCTGCCAAAACTACATTTTCCAACTGCATCCGCACGAACGAACGGCCACGCAAATCCATGCCGCGCAAATCGCAATTGCGTAAGCTTATGGCTTCGCCAAGCTGCTCCTGCAACCATTCGGCATGGGCTTCGAGCAGTTGATCAAGTTTTTGTTGCGAAAAGTAGCGCATCACCAATCCCTCATTAGCTAGCTAACGACCTATAATTACTTAGCTGAGATGTGTATGCGCTGTTCGATAAGCTCGACTGCGCGGCTAATGCCTTGCTCTGCTTGCAGGGTTTTGGCCATGGCTTGGGCCTTTTGCTGCATTCGAGGCGTATTTGCTGCTTGGGCAATCGCCCATGCTAAGTTCTCTGCCGTTAATTTGTTGCGCGGAATGGCTTTTGGGCCTAAACCCAAGCGCTCAATCCGCTGGCCCCAACGCAGTTGATCGCCCAAATGCGGCACGATTACTGTTGGTAAGCCAGCTGCAAGGCTCGCGCAGGTTGTGCCCGCCCCGCCATGATGCATCGCCACTTTAACATGACGGAACAGCATTTCGTGCGGCGCAGCGCCAATTCGAAAGACAGTTTTTGGGAGTTCGATTTGACCCAAGCCCGCCCAACCAGCTTGGATAATTGCCCGCTGCCCGCTATGCGCCACGGCCTTGAGCAACAATTGGCTAAAGGCATCGGGGTTGGCTCCAGTCATGCTGCCAAAGCCGATATAGATTGGGGTTGGCCCAGCAGCCAAAAATTGCTCAAGCTCAGTTGGCATTTGCCACGTTTCATCGGGCGGCAAGCGCCAAAAGCCCACCGTTTGAATATTGGCGGGCCAATCATGGGGATGCGGAATAATCGCTGGGCTAAAACCTTGAATAATTGTGGTTTTACGCAAGCGTTGCAAATATTCGGCCCTGGTTTGGGCTGGCAATTTGAGGCGCTGTTGACGAAATTGATTCAAAAATTTGCCGCCAATTTGCCAAGGAAATGGTTCAATTATCAAGCGCCCAAACCAATAATTAAGCCAGCTATCATGGTTTTGAGCAGCGGCGCGACGCTCGATGGCCCAGAACGGGTGGCTAACATGGCTGGTTGCAACGGCGCACTGATATGCACCAAGCCCAAAACCTCGGCCAAGGTCACCGCAAAGGTATCTGAGGTAAAACTGCTGATTAACACATCGCAATCTTGGGCAGCCTGCCATGCATCCTCAATCATCGTCAGCGCATGTTGCGCCAACAAGCGGCGCATCGCTTGCATTTGCTTCATGGGATTCGCGCCATGTTTGACCCAATCGTTGCCTTGGTCGCTCAGCATAAGTTGCTGAATATCGACCCGTGCAATTGCCACCTGCAAGCCAAACGATTCGACCCACGCCTGAAAATTGCTGCTGACCAAAAGCGTCACCGGATGGCCGCGCTGTTGCAAGGCCAAGCCCAAAGCAAGCATCGGCTGCACATCGCCGCGCGTGCCCAACGCGATGATTAATATTCTCACACGCTGGCTCCTAAGACAAAGGCCAAAGGCAATTCGGCTCGTTCGCGCCACGCTTGCTCGGAGTGACCAGCCCCAATAAATTTTTTGGTCAGCCAATCGTCGCCTTGGCGATAGCCCGCCGCGTGCATAAAGCCATCCATCTCGCGTTGAAATGGCTCGTATTCTGCATCAAGATCTTCGGTGCCAAAATCAAAATAGATTCGGTGCTCGCCTGGCTCAGGTAAGCGCTTGCCAAACCATTCAACCAATGCACTACCGCCAATTGGCCAGTGGGTTGAAAGGCAGCCTGCATTGCCAAAAACCTCAGGGTATTGCACCAAGGCATAGAGCGAGATCAAGCCGCCCATACTTGCGCCCATCATACTGGTAGCTTCAGGCTCAGGGTCGGTGCGATAGGTTGCATCAATTTGCGGCTTGAGTTCGTTCACAATCCAAGCCAAATAGTGCTCGGAAAGTGGCTCGCCGCCAACCGCAGCCACAAATTGGGCTTGCATCGCTTTGCTGCTGCTGTAAAACGGCTTGGCTGGCAAGTAGTCGCGAATCCGCTGCTCGCTATTCCAAATGCCAACCACAATCGCGCCATTAATCGTTTGGCTGGCAATCAAGTTTTCAATCGCCTCATCAACGCCCATATCAATCCCGATGTAGGCCAGCGCCGGGTCAAACAAGTTCTGGCCATCGTGCATATAAATCACAGGAAACGTTTCTTCGGAGCTATGGTAATTGGCTGGCAACCAAACATCAACGTGGCGTGGCAAGAGGCCAGCAATCGCTACATCAGCGTAGCGTTCTAAAAATCCCGTTGCATCAGATAATTCAATCGTTTGCATAGATACCTCATCAACTAATCGAAACTCTTGAGCATTGTTTTGATCAACTTAATTGCTGGCTTTGATGGCAGCCTCGAACCAAGCCAAACCACTTGCTGCATGCTGCTATAGCTCCGTGGATTGAGCAAAACCATCGAGCGATAATAGCCATTACTCGGTGTCGAAAATGGCAATTGGACTAACTTCATACATTCAGCGCTAAATGGACGGGCACTGACTGCAATCGTCATTGCATTGGGAATATGCAGCCGCAGTATGCGCTGACGCGGAAAATTGGCCTCGACGACCGTTAATTGAGCAAGATTCGCCTGCTCTAAAACAGAGGCTTGCTGGTCCAAAGGAATCGCCAACCGATCAAAATCCCAAAATGCCAAATCGCTGGTCACTTTGCCAATCAATGGCAGGGCTTCAACCCAACGCACATGCACATCGGCTGCTTGGGAGTTGTGCTGAATTGGACAGCTGTATTGATAGCCATGCTGCGTCAACCAGCTGCGTAATTGGTCAAAGAAGTAATAATTCATGCCATGAGCCACATCCAAAGCGTGCCAATTAATAATGATGGTAGCACAAAGATCAAGCCCAATTTTAAGTATTCTTTAGCACTAATTTCAATCCCTTTGCGCCGCAGAATGACGAGCCATAGCATGGTTGCCAAAGAGCCAACAATCGTTAAATTCGGGCCAAGATCGGCTCCGAAAATTGTGCCGTAGATCAAGGCTGGCGCAGGTTGGGTTGGCAAATGCTCAAGCGTCGAGGTCATCACCAAGGTCATCGGCACGTTGTTGATCATATTCGAGCCAAGCGCACTGCCGAAAATCACCCGTGCAATGTTGCCCAAGCTGGCTCTGCTGCCCTGTAACAAACTCGCGCCGAAGCGCTCAGTCCAACCCAAGTGCTCGATTGCCCGCACCACCAAAAACATGCCGCTAATAAAGCCAAACAAGGCTGGCGAGAGTTCATGCAAGGCTTGCTTGGGCTTGAAACTACCAGCCCACCAGCTCAGTGCTGCCAAAAGCGCCGCGCCCGCCAAGGCCACAAATGCCAATGGCACTTGCCAAAGCGAACCGCCAACATAGGCAAGCGCAATCAATGCCAAGCCAACGAGGGTTGCGCGATACAGTTTGGGGTTGGCAATTGTAAAATCATCAAGCAGCGCCAAATCATAGCTCCCCTGCAAATCACGCCGAAACAACCAAGCAAATAGCCCAATGTTCCAAGCAATGCACACCAGCGATGGCACTAACAAGTAAGTCCAATATTCCATCAACTCGCAATTAAAACGCGTCAGCACCAGAATATTGATTGGATTGGAAACTGGCAATAAGGCCGAGGCTGTATCGGCGATAAAGGTACAGGCAAACATAAATGGCAAGGCTCGCAAGCGCAAACGGCTGGTCAACGTCCAAACCACCGGCGTGAGAATCAAGGCAGTCGCATCGTTGGAAAGCACCGCCGTGATTAATGTGCCAACGAGAAAGACCGCTACATATAAACGCTGGGCTGAACCATTGGCCCAGCGCGCAGCATACAACGCCAACGCTTGAAACACCCCTGCTTGCTCGGCAAAAAAGGCAATTAGCATCAAGCCCACAAAAAAACCATAGACATTCCACTCACGGGCCAAGGTTGGCACAAGCTCGTTGAGCGGCAAAATGCCAACCAAGAGCATGGCTAGTGCGCCAAGTAAAGCCACCCAAGCTTCCGAAATCCGACGCGGACGAACCATCACGCCCAAGAGCGTGGCTCCAAAAATTGTTCCACCAAGCAGCAGTTGCATGATCTTCCTACATTAAACGAGGCTTTAAGCATCAAGCGCACTCTTTAAACGCAGAGGCGCAGAGCCATTCTGGCTATTGACTTACGCATGACAAAAGCAACCCCTATGCCGATAATTTTATGTTCTATGGGTATTGGTTCATTGCTTTAATCATTCCATGATCCCCTCACCCCCTAGCCCCCTCTCCCGTCGAACGGGCGAGGGGGAACCAGCCAGTCCGTGCTCCCCTCGCCCGCGTTCAGTAGGAGAGGGGCTGGGGGTGAGGGCATACCACTCGTTGCCAATCCAATCAACCAGTACATCTATGTTCTATGCTCTATGTTCTTTTCCCAGCTTTTAAACAGAGAAAAACCGCCAACCACAGCGTGGTGACGGTTGCTACGAATGATCGTTTTTAAGCGCCTACAAATACTCGAATTGGCTCATGCGTCGCCGCCACTCTTCCTTGATTTGGACAGTGTTTGCGCCGCGACTGGTGAAGAAATCGAGAATTAAGCGATTGAACTGCGAATTGGTTTCCAAAAACGGAAAGTGGGTGCTGTTTTCCAAGGTCAAGACTTGGTGCTCAATCGCCGCAGTTTCAAACAGTTGGGCATGATCGCGAGCCACAATTTGGTCGTTGCCGCTATAAATGCCCAAGGTTGGCGTTTTGAGCGTTTCAAGGCTTGAACGCAAATCAGCAGCCAGCACCGAATCAAAAACCCGCTGAATCACCTCGCCAGCGGTGGCGTTGGTATCTTCGAGCACTTCGCGATAGGTATCGTCATCGATTTTGATATTTTTGAGCAGCTTGTTCCAGGTTTCAGTTGGGTTGGCCTTGCCCATCAAGCGCGAAAGCGTGCTTGGCTTGACCAAGCCACTCAACGGCTCGCCATACACCGGCATATTGGAGGTGATGACTTTGATAAAACTGTTCGGAGCTTGTGCCGCCGCCCGAATTGCGACCATGCCGCCAAGGCCATGGCCAACGAGGTTGGTGCGAACCATCCCCAATTCGCGCATAAAGGCCAATAATTGCTCAACATAGGCATCGATGTTGTAGGTGCCAATCGCGCGATCCGAATCGCCAAAACCCCAAAAATCGAGCGCGTAGGTTCGAAAGCGATCCGAGACCATCTCCATGGATGGCATCCAATAGCGCCACGAGCCAAGCCAGCTATGCAAGAAGATAATTGGCTGACCACGGCCAAAAACTTCATAATGCACAACCCGATTTTCGATAAAAATTGCACTCATGCCTGCGTACTCAACAATTCGCGTACCCGACCAATGAGGGTTGCTGGAGCATAGGGCTTAAGCATATACTCGGTCGCGCCTGATTCCCAGCCTTCATCAATTTCGGTTTTTTGCCCTTTGGCCGACAGCAAAATAATCGGCGTGGAAGCAAATTGCGGGTGCTTGCGCAACTCGCGACATGCTTCATAGCCAGTCATCTTTGGCATTTTAATATCAAGAACCAGCAACTCTGGCTCAACCTGAAGGGCTAGCTCAACCGCTTCAGCTCCATTATGTGCTTCGATCACCTCAAACCCGCCAAGGCTCCGCAGGCTGAAGCTGGTCATAAACAGCACATCTGGCTCATCGTCTGCAACGAGAATTTTGATCATGCCCATCGAAGCTCCTGTGTTCTGCCGATGCTAGACCTCATCACGTTCGCCTAAGTCGGGGCGGGGCTGCATTTCTGGCAGCGAGAAGCTAAATGTACTGCCTTCGCCATAAACGCTTTGCACCCACATATCGCCATTATGCAATTCGATAAACGACTTAGCGATTGAAAGCCCTAAGCCTGTGCCGCCAACCTCATCACGTAGGGGACTATCGGCTCGATAGAATCGTTTGAACAGGCTCTTTTGTTGCTCTGGTGTCAAACCGACCCCGGTATCTTTGACATCAAGCTGGATCATGTTGTCCTCGTTGATGAAGGTGCGGATGATCACACCGCCATCAGCGTAGGTATACTTGATCGCATTCGAAACCATGTTCGTTAAGACCTGTCCAATCCGCTTACTATCATACTCGATTAATGGCAATGTGTCGTCAAGTTCAAGCTGTAAGGTCATGTTCTTCTTCTTGATCTCAAGGTCCCAAGTTGCCACTATATCGCGCACTAATTGGTTGATATTGCTTGGTGCAGTGTTCAAGACAATCTTGCCTGCTTCCAAGCGCCCAATTTCGAGCAAGTCTTCAACCAAGCCGACCATGCGCATGGCGTTGGTCTTAACAGTTGTAAGCATTTCGCGCTGCGGGTCGGACATTTGACCAACTGCACCGAGCAAGAGCAAATCGACAAAGCCGCGAATTGGGGTAAGCGGCGTGCGCAGCTCGTGCGAAACGGTCGCGATAAAGTCGCGCTTGGCGCGGTCGGCTTCAACTTCACGGGTAATATCGCGCAAAACCACCACAACCCCGAAGCGCGAGCTTTCTTCGCCAACCACCGGTGCAAAGTTGGCCGCAATCGATTGGCCAGGCAATTCGATCATACTGCGATGCACGCCCTCTGAGCGTTGCACAATTTGAATCCCTTCGTGCAAACCAGTGTAGAGCAGCAAGGCCCGACCTTCTTCGTGCAATTCTTCTTCGTTGCGCGGCGCGGCAATTACTTGCAAGCTGTTATGCATCACTTCCGAGCGCGGAATCCGCAGCACATCTTCGGCAGCTGGATTATACAGAATGATCTTCTCGGTTTGGTGGTCGAGCACCATAACCCCTTCCGAAACACTCTGGAGAATAGCAGCGGTCTTGCTGGCTTCTTCGCGTTGTTGCCACATCGCATCGGAAAGCCGGTCAGCAGAATCATAAACCAAGGTGTAAAGGTCGGCGTTGTGCAAGGCCGAAGAAACTTCGCCACCAATCGTCGAGAGGAAGCGCAAGTGGTCTTGGGTAAAGAAACCGATTTCGTTGCTATAGAGCATCAGCACCCCTTGAGGTGCGTCGCTCGAAAGCAATGGCACGGCAATTACCGAGCGCACATCGTCGCCGCGCCCGCTTTGGGCGTTCGTCCAGCGCTCATCCAGCCACACATCGGAGATAACCACGCCTTCGTTATGCTCGATGATCCAGTTGGCTAAGCCTGGGTGCTGGAAGCGTACCCGAGTTTCAATCGATTTCAAGCCCAATTCTTCGTTGAGCACCGCATGACAGACCAAATCTTTGGATTCGCGGTCGAGCAAGAAGACTGCCCCACGACGGACCATCAAGGCCGAAGCCGCCAAATCGAGGGTTCGCAGCAGCAGTTCATCGCGGTCGAGAGTCGTCCCAAGCTCGGTCGCAATGTTGTAGAGCGCTTCGACCCGTTCTTTTTCGCCCTTGAGTTCTAAGGTTCGTTGATCAACGATTTCTTCAAGCTCAAGGTTGAAGCGGCGAATTTGATCGAACAATTGAGCATTGTTGATCGCTTGGCCAATTTGGGTTGCCAAAATCATCAAGCTCGAAATGGTGCGTTCGTTGAAGGTAAATGGTTCGTCCATCCCCACAAAGACCACGCCACGCAAGCCTTCGCGCAACATTGGCAAGAAGATCGAGCCGCGCATGCCGATGCTATTGACGAATGGCGCTAAAGTGGCATCGGTGCTGGCATCAAACAATGCCAACGGATGGCCAGAACGCAATGGCCGCAGAATTTCCATGCTGCCAACATCAAGCTCGTTGGCATTTGGTAACTCCAACTCCATATGGTCGCGGTTGAGCGCCAACGAGTTGGTGATGGTGTAGCCATCGCCCGAGACCACGATAATCCCGCCAAAATCTGCCCGCGACATTTCAATTGCGCTCGACGAGCTGATTGCCATCAATTCGTCGATTTCCAAGGTACTGGCCAAGGAAACGCTGGTTTCTGAAAGCGTCGAAAGTTCGCGCACGCTTTGGCGTGATTCCGAGAAGAGGCGGGCATTTTCCAAGGCTTGGGCTGCTTGCGAGGCAATCGTCAGCAACAATTGCACCAATTCGTCGCTATAAGCATTGTCTTGCTCATAGCTCTGAACCGTCATAACGCCTACGACTTTATCCGCTGCAATCAACGGAATGCCCAACCACGAGCGCGCCATCTCGCCAACTTGGTCGACCTTCATTTCGGCCATGCGTTCGGCGATGTGTGGGCCTTGCAGCAACAGCGGTTGACGCTTGCGAATTACGTATTCGGTGAGGCCATTCACGCCGCGCTGTGGCAAGACGTTGCCCGTCGTGCCATGCTCGTAATAGAGCGGGAAGGTCACTTCTTTGTTGCGCTCATCGTACAGCGCCAAGTAGAAGTTTTCAGTATTGACCAACTTGCCAGTTTGTTCGTAAATCACGCGCAGCAAGTCGTCAAAGCGCACCGTCGAACTTAATGCTTGACCGATGTTATTCAACGTATTCAAGCGTTGAATCGATTGTTCGCGCTCGGAGAACAAGCGCGCATTGGCAATCGCCGCGCCAGCTTGAGCCGCAACCGTGGTCACAAAGCTCATATCATATTCAGAGAAGGCATATTCCTCGTAGCTCTGAATATTGATAATCCCAATCACATCGACCCCAACCACAATTGGCACAACCAAATACGATTGTTCAAGCTCGCCGCGGTCGCCAATGCGCATGGCGCTTGCTTCGGTCGTTAATTGGGTTTGGGCATCGCGATATTCGTTAGCTTCTTCCGATGTGTTCAGCAACAGCGGCTGGCGATGTTCAATCACCCAGGCTGGCACCCCAACCGACAAACGGCGCGTGCCGATCGTAACTGGCTCGCCACGATCGTGGGCCTCGCGGAACTCCATCGAGTGGGTTTGCGGATCGTACAAACCAATGAAGGCCGTGCTCACATCGACAATTTCACCCAAGCCAGCATACAAGCGCTCTAAGATTTCATCCAAACTAATCGTCGATGTAATCCCTTGGCTGATGCGGTTGAGCGTATCCAACTCGCGAATCCGGCGTTCGCGTTCGGTAAACAGCATCGCTTTTTGGACTGCTGCCGACGATTGGTTGGCCAATGATTCAAGGAATTGAAGCTGGCCACGGCTAAATGTGTTGGCCTGCGGGCTTTGAATCACAATCACACCCAACGGCTGATTGATATTCATGCCATAGGTTTGGCTACCCATCGTAATCGACGCGGCGATTACCGATTCTGGCTCGATGGCATCGGGAATGCCTTCCAGCCGAGGTGAGTAGCGTTCGTTCTGCAAATCATGCTTGCTGTTGAACATCAATGGGCGTTGCTCAAACAACATCGTTTTAAGGAAGTTGTTGCTCAGCACATGTGAAATCAACGAATACTGCTGGCCATTGCTAAACCCAACCGTGGTCGAAATCATATTGGTTGGAGCATCGTAGAACACGATATAGGCGTTGTCGGTATTGTAGATTTCGGTCAAGCCCTTCAGAATCGAGCTAGCCAATTCTTCTGGCGAGAGCGTTGCCGTCATCGATTGACTGATCGACGACAAAATTGCCGCTTCGGTTACTTGGCGTTCGCGCTCTGCAAATAAGCGCGCATTTTCCAAGGCGATTGCGGTTTGGCTGGCAACTGCCTGCAAGAATTGAATGGTTTCGGTGCTAAATGCGCGTGGCAGTGGGCTTTGAATGGTGATAACACCCAAAACCATATCGCCAAGCATAATCGGAATCCCGACCCACGAAGCCATCGGCGTATCGTGGCCTAGCAAGAAGCGCGAGGCGTTGGCGGTTTCTTCAATCGAGTTCAACACAATCGTGCGTCGCCCGCGAATAACCCGACTCAGCACGCCTTCGGCCAGCGCTTGGGGTTCGAGCCGTTCCTCGCGACCGCCGTTCATCACCACAGGGAAAGTCAAAATGTTATGATCGCTGTCGTAGAGCACGATGAATGAGTGGCGCGTATCAACCACGCTGCTCAAACGTAGGTGCAATTGGCGCAGCAAGGTTTGCGGATCAAGCGTCGAGGTGATCGCTTGGGTCACATCATTTAATGCTTGCAGCACCGTAATTTGGCGTTCGCGCTCGACAAACAGACGCGTGTTTTCAATCGCAATTGCCGCTTGGTCGGCCAAAGCGCTCAAGAGCGCGGTATCATCCTCGTTGAAGGCAGCGCCTTCGCCAGACATCACACTGAGCACACCCAACAATTCATTGCGATAGACAATCGGCACACCCATAAAGACCGAGAGGCCATGGTCGCGATTGAATTCGACATGTTGCGAGATGATTGGCGATTGACCATCGGTTGCACTGGTCGTCAATGGCTTGCGCAATTCGGCGACCGTCCCAACCAAGCCCTCGCCACGTTTGACCCGCAGGCTTTGGACAAAATCGGTTGGCAAGCCTAACGATGCTACTGGCTGAAGCTCTTCGTCGCCAGTAAACAAAATCACGGTTTCGATTTTGAGTTGGCGGGCCACCAAGCGCACCAAGGTATCCAACACTTGAGTTGGCTCGTGAATCGAGCTGAGTGCTTGGCCTGCTTCGAGCAACACCGACAATTCGCCAACTTTGCGGCTCAGCACTTGGGCTTGGCGCTCAGTTTCAGCAAACAGACGGGCGTTTTCCAAGCCTTGCGAAATTTGATTGGCGATCGTTTGGCAGGTTTCAGCATCGCGTTGGCTGAAGTTGCGACCTTCGACCATATGATCAAGCCCAATCGAGCCAACCACTTCGCCCTTGACGATCAACGGCACCAACATCAATGATTGAATGCCGAGTTGCTTCGTCGTTTCGCGAAACGATTCGGTCATTTCATGCTCAAGCGGATTGTTGATCACCAATGGGCGGCGATGGCGCTGCATCCAAGGAATCGTGCCGTTATTGGCAACCGGAACCTCGATGCTGAGATCGCCTTTGGGGAACTCAGCCCGCGTGTAGCCAACTTGCGCTTCGTAATCGAAAATCACCAAGCGCGCTTGCGAAGCATCGGTCACTTGGGCCATTTCTTCGACCGCCAAATCGTAGAGCACTTGGGTATCGAGGGTCGAGGCCGTCAAATCAGAAACGTGATTGATCAGCGCCAAACGCTCAGCTTCGGTTGCTAGTTGATCCAAACCATCTTGGGTTTGGCTATACAACAGCACGTTTTGCATCCCCAAGGTCACCTGATAGGCCACGTTGATCAGCAATTGCAAATCGCGTTCGTCGAACATTGCTTGCTTGTAGTGTTGCAGCAGCAAAATCCCGAGCGGTTCGTCGTTGTTGGTGAGCAATGGCACGCCCATCAACGATTGCGAAAGCACCGTGTCGGCAGAGGCAACCCGTGGATGAATATCCGGGTAGGCCTTCATTTCCTCGTCAACCGACTTGAACAGCAACGGCTGGCGATGCTCCAGAATCCACGCGGTCAGCGAGTGCGGCGTAATTGGCGTGGCTTTGGGATAATTGATAATCATGCCACGATCAATCACGAAGCTATGAATCCGTACCGTCAGCTCGCTATCGAAGACGCTGAGATTGAAAATATCAATCGGCAAGAACTCACGCAACACGTTATACACGCCCTGCATCAATTCATCGGCGTTCAAGGTCGAGCTGGTTACTTGACCAACCCGCCGAATCACATCAAGCTCTTTGATTTGGCGATCGCGTTCGTTGAACAGCTGAACTTTTTGGATGCCCAAGCTGATGTGCGAAACCACGTTGGTCAAGAAGGCCACCGTGCGTTGATCAAAGGCGTTTGGCTGATAATCCTGCAACGAGAGCATCCCAATCGGTGCGCCGTCGCGAGCAATAATCGGCACGCCAACCCACGAACGCGGCGATTTGTTCTTGCCCTGAATTGGGTTGGCCATGGGCTGAACGCCCTTTTGCTCCAACTCAGCTTTATTGGTCACATCGGCCAAAATCAATGGCGCACGATGTTGCACGACCCAGGCGCTCGGGCTGCCAACTCGTGGCTTGCCGCGCGGCGTGCGTTCAGCGGGCACACCTTCTTGCACCGCATAGCCATCGATCACTTGGTCGTGCTCAGCATCGTAGATCATCGTATAGAAGACTGGGGCTGAGGTAACTTCTTGCAAGTATTCAGCAGTCAAACCCAGCATTTCATTCAGATCAAGCGAGGCGCTCATCAACTGACCAATTTGGCTAATCGCATCCAACTCGCGAATTTGGCGTTCGCGGTCGCCGAACAGGCGCGCATTTTGCACCGCCAAGGCCACTTGGCTAGCGATCGTTTGTAGCAACTCAGCGTCGCGTTCGCTATAGACATTTGGCTCGTAATGCTGAACTGAGAGCATCCCCACAGCAGTATCATCACGAATTTTTAGCGGCACGCCAATCCACGAACGCACCCATTTATCGGGATTGCCAAAGCGTTTGATTGTATATTTGCCCTCAATTTCTTGGGGCATATCGCGGAAGACCAACGGCTCCAGTGAATTAACGACGTGGGCCGAAGGCGAATTAGGCAAGAGCTTTTCACGTTGTTCTTCAATAAAGAACTTACCTTCTTCAACATTCACCCGCAGCACAATCTCGCCCAGCATTGGGTCGTAGACGAAGCTATAGAAAACATTTAAATCTAAGATTGTGCGCAACGACTCGTACACACCTTGGAGAATTTTCACAAAGTCAAGCGTTGAGTTGGTTAAGCTACCGATTTTATTGATCAGCGCCAACTCACCCAAGCGCGATTGACTATCGCCATATAAGCGCGAATTTTCAATTGCCACTGCCAATTGATTAGCAATTGTATCCAGCAAGGCTGCATCACGTTCGCCATAGCGCCCAGCTTCATTATGTTGCAGCGAAAGCACCCCGCGCACCGTGCCATCGCCCAAGAGCAGCGGCACGCCAATCCACGAGCGTGGCACATCGGTGCTATTACCCGCTTCTGAACGCGGTGGGCTATTGCCATCGTTGGCGAGCAACTCGGCGGTCATGTCGTTGAAGAACAATGTTTCGCGTTGTTTGATGATTCTAGCCATCAACGAGTTTTCGTTAATTGGCCCATTGACGACATCGGGCATAAAGTGTTCGTCATCAATCGCCAACGATTCGACCACACTATTGCGTTCGGTATCGAATACTGCCAAATAGTAGGCCCGAATTGGTAGATTTTCGCGCAACACGTTATAGACTTCACGCGCCAGATCATTGAATTTGAGACTGGTGGTGGCAGCGCGGCTAATGCGGTTGATAATCGCCAGCTCTGCAATTTGGCGCGAACGTTGATCAAACAAGCGCGCATTTTCAATTGCAATTGCCGCTTGGTTGGCAAAAATTTCCAGCGTTTCGACGGTGCGGCGGGTTGGCGCTTCATGGGTAAACGGATCATCGACCGTCATAATCCCAATTAATTCGCGCTCGGTTGAATACAATGGCACCAGCAGTTGATCGCCATCGTGCCAAGCACTAGAATCGTTGCCCCGAGTTATATAGTAGGCGCGCCCAATCCGATATTGCGAGTCGAGCAACGGGTGAAGGGTTTCAATTGCAATCTCTTCATTGCGCAATTGCTCCAAATCGGAGAGCGCCATCCCCGCACCAGCAACCGTGCGCATAATCGTTGGATGGGCTTGATCAATTAGATTGAACAAGACCATGCGATAGCCAGCGGCTTCGGTAACGCTAAATGCAATTTGATCAAGCAGATTGCCAAGCTCCATATCGGCGCGCAGCGCGTTGCCAATCTCCAACACTTCATTCAAAAGGCTAGCGCGTTGTTGCAACAATTCACGTTGCTTAACTTGCTCTTCGTAGTGTTGGGCATTGCCAATTGCCAAGGCAGCTTGGTCGGAAACAGCACGCACAAAATCGAGGGCCGCGTGATCGAAGGCATAGCCTTTGGTATCGCCAGCAATAATTGCCCCAGCTACCCGATTTTCATACAAAATTGGAGCCATGAGCAACGAACGAACTTCGCCCCACTCGACAGTATCGTCGAGCGCGGTCACATCGTCATAAATCAAGGCCTCGGCGCGTTGCATTGGCTCGCTCAGCAAGCCATTATTGAGCAATGGCAAGGCCAAAAAGCCAGCTTCTTCAGCAGAGCCATAGCCATTTTGGGCAATCACGTGCAGCGATTCATCGTCGTTGTAGAGCACGACAATCCCATAGCCACAACCAGTTGCTTGGCTAATTTCGGTCAACATTGCTGGCAACAATTGCTCAAGCTGCAAGGTCGAGGTTAGCTCGCGGCTAATCCGTTGCAGCGCCAAGAGTTCGCGCACCCGTTCGCGCAGCACTTCATCGGTAGCCTCGTAGCGTTGAACATTGCGCAAGGCTTGGGCTGCTTGAGAAGCAATAATATTCAGCAAGCGCTCATCTTCAGCATCAAAACGCCCAATTGTGCCAGAACCAAGCTCCAGCGTCCCAATCAACTGATCGCCGATCAGCATTGGCACACCCAAGAATGAGCGGAAGGCCAGGCCACTTGAGGTTTCGTGTGGTCGAATGGGCTTAACAATCTTCTGGCGCTGCAAATCGTCGATCCGCAAAGTTGAGCGATGACGGGCCAACCAGCCAGTTAAGCCCTGATCGATGCCATACGAGCCGCCCTCGCTGGCGTAATGTTGGCGGGTGCGTGGCGTGGCATATTGGCTATTCAGCACTTGGGTTTGCGGATCGTAGACGCAAATTTCAAGATCGATATTATCAAAGAGCTGGGCAACGCTTTCGCCGATGCTTTCAAGCGCAACTTGCAGGCTTACGCCGGAGGTCAATTTAGCGCTCAGCGATTGCAGCACCGAAAGTTCGGAGTTACGGCGACGCTCATCATTTAACAAGCGGGTATTGCCAATTGCCGTAGCTGCTTGGGCGGCCAAGGTTTGGGCCAAAGTAATTTCGCCGGGGTTGAAGCTGCGCACACGGCTGGTAGTGGTACACAAGAGAATGCCAATTACCCGCTCCTTGAGCAGCATTGGCAGCCCCAAGGCACTGCGAATTCCACGCGCTTTGAGCCATGAGCGTT
Organism: Herpetosiphon giganteus; assembly: GCF_016907925.1. Lineage (GTDB taxonomy): Bacteria > Chloroflexota > Chloroflexia > Chloroflexales > Herpetosiphonaceae > Herpetosiphon > Herpetosiphon giganteus. Next base: position 169,876 of record NZ_JAFBCZ010000008.1, read on the forward strand.
GGGCATTAATCCGTGGATCAGTGTCGATGTCAACAACTGAGACTGGTTGCTGGGTATCAAAAGCAATTTTTAAAATCGATTCGGGCCGCAACTCATAGGTTGCCCCAATCGACAAATCGAGCGAGTTTGCTGCATCGTCATCGGTAGCTTGGGCCACCAACTCACAGATTTTGCGCCGATCGTCCCAGAGCAATAACAAACATTGCTCGACCCCAAGGGCCAGCAATACATTTTCAGTCAAGCGATTGAGAATATGGGTCAGATCAAGCGAGGAGCCAACTGTCAAGCTATTTTCATACAGCAAGTACAATTCGCGTTGGCGTTGACGTTGGGCATCGAAGAGCTTGGCGGTGCGCATTGCCAGCGATGCTTGAGCTGCAAACGATTCAAGCAAGGCCAAATCGGCGTTTTGAAAACCGCGCTCAGGCTCGATATGCACCAGCACCAACACCCCAATAATCGTCTCGTCGGCGCGTAATGGCGCGGCCATCACCGCAGTGAAGTTAATGCCTTCGGGCAGATTATCGTATTGTTCTTTGGCTTGGCCATAATTATTGACCAGCATCGGCTTGCCACTTTGGGCCACCGTGCCAGCCACGCCCTTGCCAACCTGAATCCGTGCGCCATTCCAATTGGCGGGAAACTGCACAACTTGGCGCAGCTCCAAGTATTGCTGGTTGGAATCGGTCATGTAGACCCCGCCACCAGCAGCGCCAAGCAATTCGGTAGCTTGAGTAACCAAGGTTTGCAAAAATTCGTCTGCATTCAGCTGTTGCGCCAAGCCCTGCAACGATTCAGTCATTGCGGCAACGGTGCGCTCGCGGCGGGCAAACTCCTCTTGCAAGGCCACGCCCTGCCACAACGTTGTTAATTGAGCCAGCAACACCGTTAATGGCTCTGGATCTAAGGTAACTGGCGCAACCAAAACGCCTGGCACTTCGGCGGTGCCAATCGCAAACAGCTGCCAACCTTCTGGCAGCCGAACCTCACTTCCACCATTTAAAACCCGAGCAGGCAACAACCGATTGGTTGCGCGTTTATTCATGCCCCATGCGGCCAACAACGAACGTTGCTGACCTAGGCGGAGGATCGCCCCTTGAGCAAACAAGCCGCTTTGTTTGAGCAAATCGGCACAGCGCTGCGCGAACGTTGGCAAATCAGGCAATTGCTCACGGGCGAGGTGAGCAATGCCTGTTAACACGTGCCAAATTGCGGTGGAAGGAGGAGAGATTTTCATGGGCGTTTGTGTTCTTTAGGCACAGGCAGTAACTCCTGGCTTAGCGGCCAAATTTCACAGCGCTACGAACTGAACCTTCTTGCAGGTTGGGCAATGGGCGCACACTTTCAGCCGTTTCGCTGAGTTCACGGATATCGTAGAATGGCCCATCGGCGCTATCGAGCACCCCAATTGAAACCGTCATGAGTGGCTCTTGGCGTTCAGTACCATCGGCGTTTTTGGCCAAAATATAGCCACGTTTGCGGTCGGGATAGCTGTAGTGCAAGCCAATTTCTTGGTCAAAGCGTTCGGCAATCCGCTCCATAATCGCTTTAGCCCGCTCAGGCATCGAGGTAATCAAGAAATCCGGCCCAGTCACTAACTGGCCGATGAATTCCTCTTGGCCACCCAACTCGCTAACAACTTCGTTGATCAACAATGCGCCAAATTTGAGCACATCTTCACCAACGACCGAGCCATAGACTTGGGTAAAGGTATCGAAGCCATTGATATGGACGGTTGCGAGCGTCCAGACTTCGGCGGAGAGCAAGCGCCGAAGCTCTTCGTTAATCAATTCGGCGGTTGGCAAGCCAGTGACTGGGTGAGTGCGGCTTTTTTCGCGGGCCAAGGCCAAGTTATTGCGCACCCGCATATGCACTTCTTCAATATCGAACGGCTTAACAATATAATCATTGGCTTGGACGACCCCAAGCCCTTCAGCTTTATCGCCGCGTTCGCCACGGGCAGTTAAGAAAATGATTGGAATATGCTTTGTACGGGCATTGGCGCGCAGTGCTTTTCCAATATCATACCCGGTCATATCGGGCAAATTCACATCAAGCAAGGCCAAATGCGGCGGCGTGCGTTTCACAAGATCGAGCGCTACCTGCCCGCGCATCGCGGTCATCACTTCATAACCTTGCGAGGTGAAGTAAATTTTGAGCAAGCCAGAGATATCGGCTTGGTCTTCGACGACTAAGATGCGTTCTTTGCTCACAGTATCCTCCATCATCGCACGCCGCGTGCGATGCAGCGTTAATCACGGAATTGTTCTGCTGGGTACTCATCGGCGACGCGATCGCCCACAGGAATGCGTTGAACGCGGGGATCGCGGTCGGGATAGAAAACTGGTGGGCGGGTGTAAATACCACTCGAAACATTTTTAGGAATGACAGAATGATCATCGCCATAAATCAAGACTGTGCCTGATTCAATGTTGCGGGCTGGATAAATGACAAAGCCTGAGCCAATTTTACAATTATGGCCAATGGCCGAGCCGATGACTGGCAGGCCAACTTCTTCCAAGCGCCCGCGATGGAGCGTCTTGATTGGCTTGCCCAGCAAATCGAAATCGGTACAGGTATTGCCAGCCCCGATAAAGGTATTACGGCCAACGACGCATAACTGCAAACAGGTATTTTGCGCCACCATCGAATTTTCCATCAAGACAGTCATGAACAAGGCGGCCCGGAATGGCAAATAACAACGGTCACTGACCACGCTCAGCATCACTTGCGAGCCTTGCATGATGGTGACGTTATTACCGATCAAGCTATTCGTAATCACCACTCCAGCGCCAATATTCACGTTGTTACCGATTTCAGTTGGGCCTTGAATAATCGCCGATGGGTCGATTGAGCAGTTCTTGCCAATCTTGACCACTGGTGATGATGACAAAAAGTGCTTGCGTTCGATAAACGAGCGAAAGCCAATCTTCAACTTCAAACGCCAACTGTTGGCAACCTCTTGCTCCAGCTTCCGACCCCATGCAAACACCCCGAGGGGAGAGTTTGTCATGAAAATATGAACCCAGCTTTCGATTGAACAAAACGCACGAATTGGCACCTGGAATACCAAATCCCCTTGGTTGGGCGCCATATAGCTTGGAATATGGTAGTAGCCCATCTCCATGGCATTGGTATCGATTACCAGCGGTTGTGGATTCGGGACAACGCCGCGAGGGAAATAGTAGAGGTCGGCAATATAATGGTTACCATGCTTGCGAATACCCTCTTGTAATCGCAAAGCATGGGCCGTAATCATCGCATCATCAGCAGCAAAAGCCACTTGGCAAGGTTGCCCAGTGGCGCGTGCCTCAGCGATAAACGTCTCAATGAAATCGCGGTTGAAATAGAGATTATCTTTATGCACCAAGAGTTCATCACTACTTGGTGAAATTTCAGACCAATCGTCTACTTCCGCAACACTTTGGCAGTGGCGTGCAAGCAGATCACGGTGTAGCAGCCACAGCGGCTTATTGAGAATCCGCAAATCACGCGCTGGTTCTCCAAAGGGAGCGATAAGCGTAGGATCGCGGAGAACAATCCGTTTCATAACGAGTCCCTGCAGCTCAAGACGTTTCGACCACCGAAACCAACTGGGATCTGCTGGTACTATACTCGGATTTTCACGAATATGGGCAGCAAACAGATTACAGTTGGATGTCTGTGAGCGTCCTGCTCGTCGCCAGCGCACAGATTGGCAGACTTACATCGTCCTAATCTATTGGCTCCTTGTCAATGGCAAACGCACAGTATGGGTCGCCATTGCGTGGACTTGCAACTTGTTCGACCTTGAAGTTATGACCGCCGGTCACCCACGTCAAGGCTTCTTCGATAATCCCTTGCGCCAAATAGAAGATCGGGGTGCTATTGCCGCGTCCCCAGAACACTGGTGATTTATCAATGTAATAGAGGAAACGACCCTTTTGGTCTTCTACCCGACTCGGCTGATCGCTGAAGCGGTCGAATGTTTGAGCTACCGCATTCAAAACGATCTTCATTTTCATGGTCATGGGCATCAGTTTGAGCGCAAGGTCGGCCATCCCCAATAGTGGGCCAAATTCTTTCAACCCAAGACTAAACGCATACCGTCCGGCCCGCAGTTCCATCCCACGCGCACCCCGTGGACCGAACATTGTTTCGGTGGCTTCGCTGATCGTTGCGAGATCAAAGAACGAAAATTCGCGTTTTAAGTCGTTGGGCGGATAGTTATTGACGAGGTGTTTCATCCCTGCCATATTTAGCAGCGCATTGACCCCCGTGCGGCCCATAACATCTTCCAAACTGAGAAGATACAATCGTGCGATTTTATTGGGGTAGAACAGGCGCTCAAGCTCGTCAGACGTATTGGTGCGCTCTTCTGCCATGAGTAACTCCTTGCACTATGCTGTGAGCTTCGCAGTGGGGCAACACGGCGTGGTTCGGAACGTGGCCCGGCCAGCACGCACATTGTACATTAAGGCTATACCTTCGTCAACACAATGTGCCTTTATAATGCCCCAAATTCACAGTTGCTGTTCACGCTTTGGGCATACCGTCAAGCTAACACGGTTTGAAGGAAACGGCCAGTCCATGAAGCTTGATTCATAGCGACTACTTCCGGCGGCCCAGCCACAACTAGCTGGCCACCAGTGTCTCCACCTTCAGGCCCTAAATCGATCACCCAATCGGCGGTCTTGATCACGTCAAGGTGATGTTCAATCACCACAACGCTGTTTCCTGTATCAACCAAGCGTTGCACGATCGCAATTAACCGTTCAACATCTGTCCAATAGAGCCCTGTTGTTGGTTCATCAAGAATATACAGGGTTCGGCCTGTCCCGCGACGTGCTAGCTCTGCCGCTAGTTTTACCCGCTGCGCTTCGCCCCCCGAAAGAGTCGCCGCTGGCTGGCCTAGGGTCAAATAGCTTAACCCAACCTCAACCAAACTCTCAAGTTTCCGCGCCAAGGCCGGAATGCGCTCGAAAACGCTTAAGGCTTGGCCAACTGTCATGGCGAGTACATCAGCAATGGTATACCCACGATAGCGAATATCAAGGGTTTCCCGATTATAACGCAACCCAGCGCATGCGTCGCAGGTCACCGCTAAATCTGGTAAAAATTGCATGGCAATCGTTACCACACCTTCGCCACGACATTGCTCGCAGCGCCCGCCCTTAACATTAAAGGAAAATCGGCTGGCTCCATAGCCCCGCACTTTGGCTTCAGCTGTCCCAGCAAACAATTGACGCAATGCGTCGAAAATACCGGTGTAGGTCGCAGGATTGGAACGCGCTGAACGCCCAAGCGGCGTTTGATCAACCGCAATCACTTTATCAAGTTGCTCATAGCCTTCAAGGCTGCGATGCCGACCCACTGCTAGCCGGCTACCATGCAATTCGTTGGCCAGCCGTGGGTAGAGAATCTCATGAATAAAGCTCGATTTTCCCGAGCCAGAAACGCCAGTAATCGCCACCAAACAGCCTAAAGGAATCGTTAGATCAAGATCTTTGAGATTATGCTGCTTGGCTCCACGTAGCAGTAGTGTAGCATGGGTTGGCTTTCGCCGTGTTTGAGGCACACCAAGCTGACGTTGGCCAACTAAATAGTGGCCAGTTTGCGAATTGGGCTGGGCCATCAGTTGTTCAACTGTGCCGCTCGCAATAATATACCCACCTTGCAAGCCTGCCGTCGGCCCAACTTCAACCACCCAATCCGCCGCCGCAATTATCGCTGGGTCATGCTCAACCACCAAAACCGAATTCCCAAGGTCGCGCAGTTGTAATAATGTTTGTAATAAGCGCGCTGTATCGCGTGGATGCAAACCAATCGACGGCTCATCCAACACATACAAAACCCCTGATAATCCGGCTCCAATATGGGTGGCTAACTGAATCCGTTGCGCTTCACCACCAGATAAGCTATCAGCAGTGCGCGCCAAACTCAAATATTCTAACCCAACATCACGCAAAAACTGTAAGCGCAACACCAGTTCACGCACAATCGGCGCTGCAATTTGCTGATCGCGCTCGCGCCGCAATTTGTTAGGCAACGCACTGAGCCACGCAAAACATGCCTCAATCGATAAGCTCGTGATTTGATCAATCGCCCGCCCTTGTAGTGTAACTGCCCGCGCCTCTGGTCGCAAGCGCGAACCTTCGCATGCAGAGCAAACAGTGCCTTGGCGATAGTGGCTCAGGCCTTCGCGCTCTTGTTCGCTTGCCTGTTGCCAATGTTGGCGCAACCAACCAAGCAATCCAGGCCAAGCCTCCAATTGGCGGCGCAAGGTTTTGCTTAAATGCAATTGCTCAGCGCTTGGCAGCGTGCCTTCGAGCCATAAATCTAACGCCCAGCCCGCCATTGTGTCAACAGGCTGCTCGAGATCGATGGCCAAAGCGTCTGCTACAGCCTGAATTGTTTCTTCCCAATATTGTTGGTTGGTTGTAGTGCTAGTGCGCAGTGGGTTCAAAAGCAATTCGCCAAGAGTTTGCGCTGCGTAGGATTGTAACAGGTTTCGATCAAAATCATCAACTGTGCCTAAACCATCGCAAACTGGGCACGCGCCATGCGGGCTGTTAAATGAAAAAATGCGTGGCTCCAACGCTCCGCTAGCCAATGGCCCATGCTCAGGGCAGGCTGCATGCTCGCTATAGCGCATCTGCTGACCATCGATCGGCTGAACCAGCAATACGCCAGCACCTGTTTTGAGCGCAGTTTCAACCGAATCGCTCACTCGCACCCGATCAGGATGGTCGTTCAAACTGATGGCTTCACTGTGGCGAATAATCAGACGATCAATCACCACCTCGATGCTATGCACCGCATGATGATCTAAATCGATCTGATCATCAAGGTCAATAATCGCCCCATCGACCCGCACCCGCACAAAGCCCGCCCGCCGCGTTTGCTCCAAAACCGTCGCATGCGAGCCAATTTCCTCGTTGACCAACGGCGCTAAAATCATCAAGCGCGTGCCATCGGGATAGCTCAAAATCTGATCGACGATTTGGCTGGCGGTTTGCTGCTCAATCGAGCGGCCACAAATTGGGCAATGCGGCTTGCCAATTCGCGCATACAGCAAGCGCAAATGATCGTAAATTTCGGTGATTGTGCCAACAGTTGAGCGCGGCGAACGATTGATTGTTTGCTGGGCAACCGCAATCGCTGGCGCTAAACCGCGAATGCTATCAACTTCGGGCCGAGGCAATTGGCCCAAAAATTGGCGCGCATAGCTCGAAAGCGATTCAACATAGCGACGCTGGCCTTCAGCATAAATCGTATCAAACGCTAAGGTCGATTTGCCCGCTCCCGATGGTCCGGTAAAAACCACCAATTTGCCTTTGGGAATGGCTAAATCGATATTTTTAAGATTATGCTGGCGTGCGCCAACAATCTGAATTTGGTCAATTTCAGCCATAACCGTTTCCTTTAAATCCGCTGGATTGTGATTAGACCGCCTGATCGCGGTTGGTTGGTTGGCAACCAAACTGGCCGCAAATCTTGATTGGGCACAAGTTGCCAATCGTAGTTGGCGATTAATTCGCGCACAACCAAGCGCATTTCGATTTGGGCCAACGCTAAACCGATGCAAATTCGTGGCCCACCGCCAAAACCAACCAAACTATAGGCTTGTTTGCCCTCGTTGCTTGGGGCTGCAAAACGATCGGGGTTGAACTGGGTTGGATTATGCCACAAACTTGGCATCTGGTGGGTATAAACCGATGAGTACATTGCCAGCCAGCCTTGCGGCACATGATAGCCAGCATACTCAAAGGCTTCAACCACGCCGCGAAAACCACCAGGCGCGGGCGGGTGTAAGCGCTCGGCCTCGCGCAACACATGATCAAGCAAACTATGTTGATTAGTACTAATTTCTTGGCGCAAACGTTGCAGAATTTCAGGCTGCTGAGCCAATTCAAGGCAAATCCAAGTCAGCAACGAAGCAACCGTATCGTGGCCAGCCCACAGCAAGAGCAATAATTCACTAATTAATTGATCGTCGGTCTGATTCGGGTCGGCGTGTAAAAGCAAACTCAAACTATCCAACGCATCAGGTTGCAAGCTCAAACGCCGCAACTCGATGAGATAGCTCAAGCTTTGGCGCAAACGTCGCCCAGCCTGTTGCGCCCGATAATAGGGCGTGGCCGGAATTGGGTAGGGTACTGGGGTAAACAAGCCAGCGGTAAAGGCCGCAAAATCGTGGTGCAAAGCCTCGGCAATTGGGGCTGGCGTGCGTCCGCAAACTACCAACAAGGCCACATCAAAGGCTAAGGCCTGCAAGCGCTCCAATAAACAAACCTGATCGGCAGCGAGCCATGTTTGAATTTGTGCTTGAATGAGCCGCTGAATCTGCGGTTGCAATTGTTGCAGCGCTGCATGGGCAAAGGCAGGCTTGAGAATATGGCGTTGCTGATCGTGCTGTTGACCATCAGTTAATGATAAGCCGCCACCGATGAGGCGCAGCATTGCGCGGCCCCAACCAGCGCGCCACGAAAAATGCTGGCTTGATTGGCTGAGCATAAAGCGATTGCCCGCTGGCTCCAATAAAACAACACAAGGCCGACCCAAAAGATGGGTCGACCAAATCGGGCCATAGCGTTGAGCGCGTTCTTGGGCAAATTGCAATGGGTCAGCGGCCCACTCACGAATCTCGCCAATGAGCGGCAGCCCAAACGAACCAGGCGGACAGCCAGCAGGCGGAGCGAAGCGTCGTTTCACGGTTTAGCGCATAAACTTCAACCCAAAACGCCCAACCAAACCCAAGCCAATCAAAGCCACACCCAGCCATAACCACGTATTTGAGGTTGATGGGCTGCTGGTGACCGGCAAAGCAACCGGAGCGGGTTTGACCACACCGGTATCAGGCAAGGTTACTGGTGGCATTGGGGTAGCGGTAGCCGGCACGAGCGTTGCGCTTGGCAAGGCGGTTGCAGTTGGCGCAATCGCGGTTGGTTCAAGCGTTGCAGTTGGCTCAAGCGTTGGCGCAATTGCGGTTGGTTCAGCAGTAACCACCGGAACTGCGGTTGCAGGTAAACGAGTTGCCGTGGGTAAGGGCGTTTCTGTCGGCAGCGGAGTAGGCGTTAAGGTTGGACGAGGTGGTTGAGCCAAGCTACTTGCAGCTGCTGGCTGGAGCAATACCAAACTGAGCACTCCGAGCATAACGACAGCAAGCAAGCCAGAGAAACGACGAAACATAAGCAACCTCTCGACAAAACTGATTTGATGATTCAATTGAACGTTTCGGCGGGCATAGCAGCATTATAGCAGCATGCATGCCGAAAACCTATCCATCTTGGGCTGTTTTGCAAAGAGCCTAGCCACGGCGAATTCTTGCACTAGGCTTGGCTACTACTTGGAATAATCACCACGGCCAGTTGCACATCATCGGGATTAATTGCTTGCTCGCTATAGAATTTGCGCGCTGCCTCGCTGGTAGCCGATTGCCAGCAACGCTCGGCTGCCAAGACAATTTTGTCGACTCCTTGAACTGCGGTAAAACTGGCAAAGGCCATTGGAGCCTCGCTTGGCGCGCCACCAACAATCGCTGGCGAAGCAAGCACATCAACCTGTTCTACGCCCAACGCTGCATAGGCTTGAGCAATTTCGGCCTCAACATCGGGGGTAATTTCGCCATGCGGCGCTGTATGATAAACCGTTGTATTCAAGACAAAGCCAGGAGTCGTCCCAGCTAAATTGAGCGCAGTCAAACCAACCAACGCTGGATCAACAGCACCAGCTTGATCAAGAGCAATCAGAAACTTCACAACACGCCTCCATCAGCGAATAAGACAACGATAGTTCATCAGTATTATAACAATCGTTGAGCGGAGGAGTTAGGGCAAAGAGCATAGAGCATAGAATATAGAATACGAAGAGTTGAAACCGCGAAGAACGAGAAGGTTGAGTTGGCTATCGGCTGTAGGCTCTTGGCTATCGGAACAAGGGTTGGGATTTTAAATCAATCTCCGAAAGCCCAAAGTCCAAAGCCCATCGCCACAGATTGACACAGATTGGCTCAGATTATTAATTACTCAAAGACAATAGCCAATAGCCCATAGCCATCATTCCTCTGCGACTCTGCGTTGACATTGATCCACGAAGGACACGAAGAGCACGAAGGGAAATGGCTATGGGCTTTGGGTTTCAATCAATCGCCGATAACCTAATCCTTTTTTCGCCACAAATTGGCACAGATTCTTGGGATTGGGCTATCGGCTGTGGGCTTTTGATTTCTGATTTTCGACTTTTGCCTTTCGGCATTCATCCCTCATCCTTCATCCTTCATCCTTTACAAAAGCCTAGCGCAATTCGCGTTTGAGAATCTTGCCAGTGGCGCTGATGGGCAATTGTTCGTGGAATTCGACGATGCGTGGGTATTTGTAGGCAGCAAATTGATCGCGACACCAAGCCACAACTTCTTCTTCGGTGGCTTCAGCGCCTGGCTTTTTGACGATAAAGGCCTTGACTTCTTCGCCAAGTTTTTCGTCGGGCACGCCGAGCACGGCCACCAACGAAACCGCTGGGTGCGTCATCAGCACTTCTTCGATCTCGCGGGGATAGACATTGTAGCCACCACGCAAAATCATATCTTTCTTGCGATCGACGATTGAGAGATAGCCATCTTCGTCAATCGTGCCAACGTCGCCAGTATAGAGCCAGCCATCTTGAATGGCGGCGGCAGTTGCATCGGGGCGTTTGTAATAGCCCTTCATCACGTTATGGCCGCGAATCAGAATTTCGCCTTTTTCGCCTGCGGCAACTGGATTGCCAGCATCATCGACGCAGCGTACTTCAACGCCCCAGACTGGTTGGCCAACCGTGCCTGGCTTCGAAGGTAGATCGATATGATTGAAGGTGGCGATCGGCGAACATTCCGAAAGCCCATAGCCTTCGAGCACTCGCACGCCGAACACTTCTTCGAATTGGCGCATCACTTCAACCGGCATTGGTGCACCGCCCGATGAGGTTAGGCGCAAGTTGGCAGCAATCGGCGTGGGATCGATCTTATTGGCAGCGATATATTGCAAGAGCGCCCAAAACATAGTTGGCACGCCCGTCCAGAGATTGACTTTATCGCGCTCCATTACGGACAGAACTGTAGCTGGCTCGAAACGCGGCAGCAAGGTCAGGGTTGCGCCAGCAAAAATATTGGCATTCATCTGGGCGGTTTGGCCGGTTGAGTGAAAAAGTGGCAAGGTAATCAACACCACATTCGAGCCATCGAGGCTATTATCAAGAATTGGCCAGGCCAAATCGCGGGCAACCATGGCATTGAAAAACATATTGGCGTGGCTGAGTTCTGCGCCTTTGGGCTGGCCAGTCGTGCCTGAGGTATAGAAAATTACCGCCGTATCGTCGGCCTTGGTAGGGTGGGTCGTAAATGTTGGAGCCTGATTGTACATCAATTGGCCCAAGGTTTTGACCCCTTCGATGGGCGATGGCGCAGCAGGATTGACGGTCAGCACGATCATGTGCTCGCAGTTTTCAGCTTGATCAAAGCCAGCTTTGCCCATTTGACCCAATGGCAATTCGGCAGTGCCCTCGAAACAGAAGAAGGCCTTCGCATCGCAATCGTTGAGGTGATAGGCGATTTCGCGCGGCTTCAACATAATATTCAAACAGACGATCACTGCGCCAACTTTGAGTGCAGCGTAATAAACCATGGGAAAATAGGGCAAATTGGGGCACGACAGCGCCACATGATCGCCAGGCTTGATGCCAAGCGCCAGCATGCCATTGGCAATTTGGTTGGTCATAGCATTCAGCTGGGCATAATTGAAACGCATATCGTTGAAAATGAGGGCAGTGCGGTTGGGGCGCTTGCGGGCGTGATCATCGAGCATTGTGGCCAAATTGAGCGTCGTAGCCGTCTGGGGAATCATCAATGAAACCTCCTAAAAAGCCATAGAAAAATCTACCACCGCACTGCCGAAACCTTAGTTTGTCAGCGCCGCAGCAATTGTTGATTCAATTTCGTGAATATCAAAGGGTTTGGTGAGATAGCGCCAGCAGCCCGCTTGGAGCGCTCGATCGCGGTCGTGGCTATGTGCCCGGGCGCTCACGCCAGCTACCCGCAGTTGGTCATGCTGAGGATGGTTGCCCAAGTGGCGCAGAAATTCAAAGCCATCCATCTCGGGCATCATCATATCCAGCAAAATGAGGTTTGGCAGTTTGGATTGATCTAAAAGCCAATTAAGCGCTTCTCGCCCATTGGTGGTTTCCACAATCTCGCAATCGGCATAATCCTCGAGAATTTCGCGCAAAATATCGCGGTTGTATGGATCGTCTTCGACCAGCAGAAAAACTGGTTTGTTCATGGAGTATCCGATTCCTTCAACGGGGCAAACCGTTGGACTTCAGCAACCAGCTTACGCATACTGAGGGTATGTTTGGTCTGAATGGCTTGCGCAGCTTGGCGCAATTGGCGAATTTCATCGTTGGTTAAGTCGCGTGCCGTCACAATAATCACCGGAATATTGCGGGTTTCAGGATTGGCACGCAGTCGTTCGAGCAGTTGAAAGCCATCAACCACAGGCATCATCAGATCAAGCAAAATCAGTTGGGGATAATTGCCCTGTTGAATCAGATCAAGCGCCGCAGCGCCATCATACGAAGCTTGGGTCAGATAGCCATGCTCCTGCAAAGTTGCACACAGCAATTCGGCCATATCATAATCATCATCAACAACCAGAATAAAGCCCGATTGGGTTTGCACCCCAAGCAACTGACGAATAATCCGAATCAGAATGTTGCTATCGATTGGCTTGACAACATAGGTGGAGACCCCAACCCCTGGTAGCTCATTGTATAACGAAGCGTCGCTTGCGATCAAGACGGGAACTTGGGCTAAATGGTCAATTTCACGCAACGCCGCCAGCGTTTCCCAGCTTTCGCTATTGGGCATCACCAAATCGAGGGTAATTGCTGCTGGTGAATGCTGTTTGGCCCAGGCCAACGCACTATGCCGATCGGCGGCAACAATCACCTCGAAGCCAGCAGAGTTTAATTGTTCTTCAAGTTGCAGTGCTAAATGTTGATCGTTTTCGATGACCAGAATTGTACGCCGCACACCTTGGTTGAGCCGCGCCAGCTGCGTGCCACGGCTGGCTGGCAGCATAATTGTAAAGCTGCTGCCTTGATTTTCGCCAGCGCTGGAGGCCCATGTGCGACCACCATGCAACTCGACCAATTGCTGAACAATGGATAACCCTAAGCCCGTGCCACCAAAACGGCGGGTTGAGCCACCTTCGACTTGATAAAAACGATCCCACAGTTTGAGCAGTGCTTCGGTAGGCACGCCAACCCCGTTATCGTTGACCTGAATCAGCACATATTGGCCAGCCAACATCGGCGGCACTTCGGTATCTAAGGCTTGGGCCAACCATTCAACTTGGCCTTGTTCGTTGATATTTAAGGCCGCTGAAGCCAAGGTAATTGTACCGTGCTCGGGTGTAAATTTAATTGCATTGCTCAAAAGGTTGGTCACTGCTTGGCCAATCCGCTCAGGATCGATCATCAGCAAGGGCAAATCATCGCTCAATTGCAAAATCAGCGTTTGATTTTTCTCACGAATCATCGTTTGCAACATGGACACTTGCTCTTCCAAAAGGCTATTGATGAGCGTCGTTTGGCGTTGCAACTCAATTCGGCCAGCATCAAGTTTGGCAATATCCAGCAGGTCATTGACCAAGCTCAGCAAACGCTGGCCGCCGGTGCGAATGCCATCAATTTTGGTGGTGTGCCATGGCGTGAGCACTTCGGTGCGGCGTTTGAGCAACAGCTCGCTATAGCCCAAGATTGCGGTCAGCGGCGTGCGCAACTCGTGGCTCATGTTGGCCACTAATTCTTCTTTAAGCCGATCAAGCTCTTTGCGGGCGGTCAAATCGCGGGCGACCAGCACAATCCCCTCGATGATGCCATCGCCAGAACGCAATGGCGAGACGCTGACCTCGTGAATAATCGGCACGCCATCGGAGCGCGCCAAGGCAACTTCAACATCGCGCACGGTTGTGCCAGCCAAGGCTTGTTGCACCGGATGTTCATCGAAGCCAAGCACATTGCCCTTGGCGGTGCGCCAAACCAAGGTCGTCGAAAGAAAATCGAAGTGACGACCAGCAAAGAATTGCAAGCCAGCCTCGTTAATCCTAGTTTGATGGCCTCGGCTATCGTAGGCAACCACAATATCATCGATGCTGTCGAAACTGGTTTGCAACTCGTTGGCTTGCTGCTTGAGCAAATAAAATAGTTGAATATTTTCGAGCCATGCAGCTAAGCGATCAGCCACTTGACGCACAAACAAGGTTTGGTCGTGGTCGAGCAAGCGTTCGGGCGAATCAGAGGCCGCCGAAATCATGCCAACTGCTTCATCTTGAATTTTGATTGGCACTGCAAGATACGAATAGAGCGTAAACGGCTCTAAATGTTCGCGCACTTCGCTAGTCAGATAATTCGGATGACGTTGCTCAGCTGGCACATTGAAAAGCTCAACCACCTGAGCGCGTTCAGTAAAGATTGGCGAATACAGGCCGTTATCAATTCGAAACTGAACGCTTTGCACCATTTGGTCGATGTAGGCTTGACGGCTTGGCAATGCATGATACGAAGCCAGCACATCGAGAAACTCTTCGCGTGGCGGCGGAAAACGCAGGGCAATACTACACCACGTATTCAAGACGTTGCCCACCGTTTGGGCCACAAACGTATAGGCTTCAGCAGGAGTCGGATTAGTGACCAAATAATCGCTAATTTCGCGCAACACCCGCGACTCGTTGATCCGCACGCCCAAAATACTGTTAATAATTGATAATTGATTGGTATTGAAACTCAACTCATGATTGCTTTGCAGCAGTTGACTACCTTTATCTTCGATTTCATGAATTAAATGCTGTTGGGTGCGCCAAAAACGCAGTGTGACAAGCATCGAAACCACAATCAAAGCCGAAAGCAAACCAATCGAGGCGAATTTGATCCAGTTGTAGGTATCGATTTGGGCGCGATAGCCATCGGATCGTTCGCGCAACTGGATGCGTAAAGTACTGGTTGTATCAATTACCGCTTCGATTTGCGGGCGGCCTTGTTCAAGGGTCAATTCGGCCAAAAGCAGATCTTGCTTGGCTACCGAATCCAGCACTGGTTGATAGGTATTGGTGAGCCATTCGCGAATTTGCTGCACAACCTGAGGCAAGCTAGGATCGGGCGGGTTGAGCGCTAGAACGTCTAAACCCTCGGCCACAATCGCATGCTGTTTTTGAATCTCGTCGTAGAAAATCTCCGAGCCGGTAGTGGTATAGCCGCGCAAGTTGTTATGCAAGGCCAACAAGGCGATATGGACATCGTTTAAACGCACCCGATAGCTCAGCAAAGATGCATCACGAGCGCTCAGCCGGTTCATGCCAAACGTCAAGAGCGTTGATGCGATGAGCAATACAACGACCAAAACCGCTTGGATACTCATTAACCAGACAAAGCGTGAGCGCTGTTGAGCTGAGCTATACGGGGTTGCAATCACGAGTTATCGTCCTTTCCACACAGGTGGGCGTTTTTGCAAAAAGGCCTGAAAGCCTTCAAAGCCATCCTCGCTATTAAAAATTTCGCGCTGGAATTCAGCTTCGCGGCGGAGCGCATCGGCAAAGCTTTGATCGTTTTGAGCCGCCAGCATCGCCTGTTTGCCTCTGGTTAACGCCAAAGGAGCCTGTGCTGCAATCGTTGCAGCATAAGCTTGCACATCGTTGGCAAAATTTGCTTCATCAAAGACCGCATTGGCCATACCCCAAGCCAAAGCGCGTTCAGCCTCAACCATCGCCCCAGTTAACATCAGTTCCATAGCGCGGCCAAGGCCAATCAACCGTGGCAAACTATACGTCCCACCACCATCGGGAATTAAGCCAACTTTGATAAAGATTTCTGAGAAGCGGCCACGACTTGATACCAAACGCAAATCGCAGGCCAAGGCCAAATCCGATCCAATCCCTGCGGCAACGCCATCGACAGCGGCAATAACTGGCCAAGACGATTGGCGAATGCTCAACAAGGTTGGGCCATACGATTCGGTTAAAACCCGATATACATCATTTGGCGTGCCACCAGATTGCAAGGCTGCCATAATATCGGCCCCTGATGAAAACGCGCCACCAGCGCCAGCAATCACAATACAACGAGTGCCATCATCTTCGCAAGCCTCGATCGCTGCCCGCAGCGCGTCCATGGTTGGTTGGTCGACCGCATTGCGGACTGCTGGGCGATTCAGCGTGAGGGTCGTTACATTATCGGCTTTGCTAATCAGAAGCGTGTCAGTCATTGACGATCTTCCTTTGTGCTAAAGAACGTTGGTGCCAGCGAGGAACGGCAGTAGTTTGGCCTAATCATAGGCCATCTTACGCAGAGCGTCAACGCAACCAGCCACCACAAAAAATGCTGATTCCGTTATAATACTCGGTTGGTACTCAGTTTTGGCTGAACCACCCGATTGCTTCTAGCTTGGAGTTGCCATGACACGCGCATTACTGGCATTGGAAGATGGACGCACCTTCTGGGGGCGGGCTGTCGGCGCACGCGGCGAACGTGCAGGTGAAGTTGTGTTCAATACCAGCATGACTGGCTACGCTGAAATTTTAACCGATCCGTCGTATCGCGGTCAGTTAGTAACCTTAACGGCCTCGCATATTGGCAATTATGGCATTGATCAGCTTGATCTTGAAGCCGCCACACCGTGGGCCGAAGCGCTGATCGTGCGGGCCTTTACCGAGCGTCCTTCAAATTGGCGTTCCAGCGAATCGCTCAGCGAGCTTTTAGCACGGCGCGGTGTTATGGCCGTGGCTGATCTTGATACGCGAGCCTTGACGCGGCATATTCGGGCAGCCGGCGCAATGCGCGCTGTGCTCTCAACCGAAGACCTTGATCCAGCAAGTTTGGTCGCCAAAGCCCAAGCCATTCCAGTGATGGAAGGCCGCGATTTGGCCAGCGATGTTGGCACGCAAACCAGCTATGAGTGGCACGAAGGCACGCCAACTGATTTCACCACCTTGCAACTGGCGCTGCCTGAAGCAATTCATAACCGCCATGTTGTGGTTTACGATTTTGGAGTCAAACGCAACACCCTGCGCCGCTTGGTCGACTTTGGCTGTAAAGTCACGGTTGTGCCAAATCGTACCTCTGCCGAAGAAAGCTTGGCCTTAAAGCCCGATGGTGTGTTGATTTCCAATGGCCCAGGCGACCCCGCCACCTTGGAGTATGCAGTGGATACGATTCGCAATTTAATTGGCCAAGTGCCCGTGTTTGGCATTTGCTTGGGCCATCAATTGATTGGCCAAGCACTTGGCGGCACAACCTTCAAACTGCCATTCGGCCATCACGCTGGCAATCACCCAGTTTTTGATACCAGCACCGGCAAGGTACGCATCACAGCCCAAAATCATGGCTTTGCGCTCGATCCTGCCAGCTTGCCCAGCGATGTTAATGTGACCGAAGTGAGCGGCAATGATCAAACCTGCGAAGGCTTGCAACACCAGAGCTTGCCTGTTTTCAGCGTGCAATATCACCCTGAAGCTGGGCCTGGCCCGCACGATGGCGATGAGCACTTCCGACGCTTTATCGCGCTTGTTGATCAACAACGCAACTAAAAAACACTCAGCTTAATGCCAACCCCGCGCTGATTGTAGCGAATCAGCGCGGGTTATTTTTAATTCGTGCTTGAAACTGAACCTTTTGGCCCAGCCCTCAGTATAGTTGAGCAAGCATGCATGAGGGAAAGCTCCGATGAATTCATCTGTTATGACAGAATTTCAGCAATTGCACAGCGAAACACTCGAATCATTGCATAGTCGTTATCACGCAATGGTGCTCCGAACTGCCTATTTAATTTTGGCAGATTGGGGTCATGCTGAAGATGTCGCCCAAGAGGTCTGGATGCGGGTTAATCGGGCTTTGGTGCGCTTTGACCCTGAACGAGGAGCATGGTCAACCTGGCTGCACCATATCACGGTAAATTGTTGTTTAAGCACCCGCAAACGGCTAAGCCGCTGGCTGGGCGAACAATTACGACCTGAGACAGAACAACCGCAAGCGACGACCCTTGATAATTTGTTACGCAGCGAGGAGGAGCAAGTTATCTGGAACGCCATTAGCAACTTATCGTTGAAATTGCGCAGCGTGATTGTGTTGCGCTACTTTCACGACCTAAGTTACGAACAAATTGCAGCTATTTTAGAATGCCCAATTGGCACAGTGCGGTCGCGTTTACACACTGCCCATACCCAACTACGCAACCACTTGGAGGATGTATGAACCATGATCTAGCGGCAGTGCTTGATTATCTTGATCAGCGGTTTGGCACGAGTGATCGTCAAGCCTTTGAACAACGCCTTGATCAAGAGCCACAACTGCGCGAATTACTTGAAAAAACCAAAACTATGCAACGCAACCTGCGCTCAATCTTTGGCCAGAGCGAGCGTTTGGCTGCGCCAAGCCATAACATCAAGCGTTTGACCAAATTAAGCACCTACAAACATACCCTCAACGCCTTGTTGATTGTGGTCGTATTATTGGGCGGCATGTATTTGGCCAAACGCACAAATGCCGATCCAGCACCCAACCACGATGCGCTTGCTTTAGCCATGGCCGATCACATGCCAGACACGCCAGAACAGCAACTGCTTTTGATCAAAGGCGTTGATCGCGAGCAAAATCATTTTGTGCGCGCCATGCATGCTGATCAGCAAATGTGGCAAGCAAATAATGTCGAGGCATTAATTATCGCCAATAACGGTGATCGTGTTGAGCTGAGCAAGCATGAATCACACTATCTGCTCAGCCGTAAAAGCAGCGACGAACAACCAATTTGGCAGCAATCGCTGCCCTATGAACCAGATTCGAGCACAATTCTTGGCTTGTATAGTAGTCCCGATCAGGCTGAGCTGTATCTCTCCGCCTATGCTCCAAGCCAGGCAAATCAAACAGCCAACTTCAATCAAGCATTCAATATCATTCCAAAACAGCAACTTAACTCACAGCAATCATTTGCTTATGCCGTCCCCGTCGAAAGTAACTCAAATTCGATCTACGATATACCGAATTCGGTCTCAGGCTCCAGTGGTGAGCTACCACTACCAATCGGGCCAATAACTGGTACAGTCGATGCGATGCAAGGTTCCCAGCAAGGCCAAGAATCGTTTGGACGAGTGATTGAACTGAAGCAACAAAACCTGATTATTGATGCCGACAGCGGCGCGATAAAGCCAGCAACGTCTGAATGCACATGTCGTTATCTTGAGAGCAATACTATTTTGTATCGTTACGATCAAGGCTTGCCGTTTAGCGATTATCTTGATTATGAAATCTCCCCAGCCAACCCCAATCTGCTCACGCTGCTGACTGCTGATCAACAAGTGCTGACCTATGATCTTCAACAGCACAAAACCATCAATTCAACCAAACTAGAACTTGAACAACAACTCAACCAAAATCTGCATCGATCAATGCAATTTGAGATGTTTGGGTTTGATAGTTCGAATAAGTCTGTCCTTAGCATGGCTGATGTTCAAATTAGTGGCAATCAACAAACAATCATCATTCGTGATAGCGATTCGTATAGCACAACCTTCTATGCCTTCGATCGCCAGAGCGGCAAGCAAGTATGGCAGAATTCGATCTTGCAGACAATCGATAGTTTTACTACCAATTGGGATGGCTCAATGGTGTATGCAATCGATGCAAATTCAGGTAGATTCCAAGGCCATAGCACATTCTGTACAGTTAGCGCGAGCGAAACAGAATTGAGGAACTATGAACATCAACGGCTAGAGGAAATTCACATGATCTACGATTTTTGAAGACCCGCTACTCACCTCAAGCAGCGGGTCTTGCATCCTTGCTTAGTTTTTCATCACCAGCGGCGTATGAATATGGTAGAAACTAGCGTCACTTGGCACAGCGGCGCTAGCATCAACCCCAGTGTGTTCAACCTCGCGATTGTTAACGTTATCGATTGCGCGGCTGCGAAAATCGTAGCGATGATCGGGCTGACCAATAAATCCTGGTGAGCTGCTGGCTGGCACAACCGTCCAAACCGACCATTGGCCATCAGCTTGGTCGCGCACGCTTATTTCAATTTGGCGCACGCCGCTGCCAACATCATTGCTATTTAAATTTAGCCGAATCACGCCGGTTGGCTCAACGGTGGCACTGCTTACGGTTGAGCTAGGCGGGCTAGCATCAACTTGCCAACTGAGGCTGCGCGTCGCTTCCAAATTGCCAGCAGCATCACGGGCGGCATATTCCAAGGTAAAGTTGCCACCGCCAGGTGTAAAGGTCAACATGCTGCCTGCATCTTCTTCCCAAGCACTGCCATTCCAGCGCCAACGAATGCTAGCAACGCCCGAGCCACCATGATCATCAGCCACGATGGTCATTTCGGCATTTGGCGCAAAATAGTTGCCATAGCGCACAGCTCCGGCTCCGATATTAACCGGAATTGGGCTGAAATCGTTACCGCTTGGGGTTTGCCAATCGTAACTCAACACCGCTTGCGAGGTGCGCTCAAAATATTTGAAGCCAAGCTGATGCTCGCCAGCGCTCAGCCAACGCTCGCCCATCACTTCGCGCTCAGGGTGCAGGCCATGTGCCTCGGCCACCAATTCCTCATCAATCCAGAGCCAAGCGCCATCATCCGAGGTTAGGCGAAAGCGATAGTTGCCAGCAACCGGAGCCACAAAACTCCTAGTTTGGCGCACGATAAAGCGATCATTTTGGCCGAACAAGCCACCATCGCCTAAATCGAGGCGTGTGCCGCTCCAACCAAAACTGCCCAACAAAGCGCCTTCGGGAATCGAAAGCGGGTTGGCGGTGCGGGCCAGAAAATCATCGGGAATCGCGCCCAACTCATAGACCAAGGCCTGTGGCTGCCAATCGTTATAAATCAACGATTGTGGTGCGTCATTTTCAGGATTGATCGTGATGATTTGACTGGCTTGGTTTTGGCTAAAGTAACGTACATATTCTTGCACCAACCCAGCGCGCAAAGTTACTTGGCGCGGGCTGGTGGTGTGATTGCGAAAGCGGACATAGCCAACCAAATCACGAGCCTCGCCTGGCGCAAGATCGCCGCCAATGCTCCAGCGCCATGGATAGCCGCCAGTATCGCCAGCGCAGGCCAAGGTCAGGCCATCGCCACCAAGCACCAGCCGAAAACGACCAGATTCTTTCGGATAGCTCGGATAGCCGTCGTTGCCATTGCCAAGGAAACATTCGCCTTCATCGTAGGTGTAGCCAGTGGTGCTATCGCTTGGGCTACCAGCGTCGGGGGCTTGGGTTTCCAGTGTCACATTGCCAGTGTTGCGCACCCGAAAGGTTACTTTGAGCAACTCGCCACCAGCCAAGGTTGTGCGATCATAATTGACTGATTCGAGCGCAACGTCGACTTGGGTATCTTGCTTGACCCAGCGCACAGTATCGAAAATCACCTTACGCTCAGCGCTCAACGGCTCGTTGGTCAAATCGGTTAAGTGCACTTCGACCGGCACACCAGAAAGCGCCAATGGACTCGTCGTAATTTCAATCCACTCGGTGGTGGTATCTTGGCTCAACACCCGTTCGCCAATTTGGACCCCATTTTGCCAAACCGTGTAGCGTGCGCTTTGGGTCGCATTCAGCGCACCACAATTTTGCGGCACATGGGCAAAAATTCGATAATTGCCAGCCACAATATTCGCATTGCGCCAGCGCCCACTATTGCTACTTTCCAGCGGATCGTTCGTCGAGTAGGTGTAGAAAATATGCCCGCCATCACCACAAGCAGCTTCGTACCATTGAGCAGCCGAGCGCGTAAAGCTCGATTCCAGATCATCGATCGTCATATCGCCGTTATCGGGCGTGCTGCTCAAGCGCGATTGCACCCGCGAACGAATGGTTGGCAATAAGCCATACAAATTATCGCCAGGGCAGGACGTGTAGCCCACTGGATTATTGGCCACATCGCGATGGCCACCAATATTCGCGGTAATTGCCCCAGGATTACCACAATAGCGGGAAATATCGCAACCATAATAATAGGCCCGACCAAGCGGATCGATGCCGCGTTGTTCAGCTTTCCAAGCCAATAATTCAACCAAGCTATTTTGGGCGGTGCTGGTGGGCGGTACGCTGGCATAGGTGCCAACCATCGAAACACCCATCGAGCCATAATTGCCTGTATCGTGAAAGGCTACTGCATTATCGCCGCCAGCGCGGCCTTCGAAAATCGTGCCATCGGGCGCAATCAGATAGTTGTAGCCAATATCGCCCCAACCACGGGTAAAGGTATGAAACGACCAAATTGCCCGAATCCGATCGCCCCACCAGCCTTCGCTGCCACCTAAGCTATTGGCATCGGCGGTATGGTGCACAACCATATGGGTTACTGGATAGTAGGCTGGAGCCACGCGGCTGCCTTGGCCATCGGGGCTGCCCCAACCAGTGCGGCTCACCACAGGCGGCTTGGCGACATCGGTTGCCCGTTCGGCAGCGGCCTCTGGCTCAGTTGGAGTTAATGCCCCAACATCAACCGTGCTAACCCGCAACCCGCGCAGGATTGGCAAACTTCCATCTGGGGCAGGCCCAAACTCAATTTTGGCTTGCCACCAGGTTGCCAAACCAGCAAACATTGGCGAACCCCAATGCACATCGGCTGCATCGCGTTCATCCAAAAAATCATGCGATTCTTCAATCAACGCCCAGCGCGACCAATTGCTGCCATCGCTCGAAACCCGCATGGAAATATGCAAGGTTGACGAGAGCGGCTCATCGGCCCGCCATGAAGCCAGCAAATCGCTAAATTGATTGACCTGTTGCGGCACCGTAATCAACATACCGCCAGCAGCCTCTGGCTGAATGCCATCGGGCGTGACGCGCGTGCGCTGCCCATTGCCGCGACCTAAGGCATTGGTATCGAGCACAACTTGAACTGGCTCGAATGAACTCGAACGGCGTTCGCCAGTTTGAGCCGAAGCCGCCACCACAAACAAGGCCGCAATAATGGCCACAGGCCAAGCCAGCCACCGCAATGGCTGACGAATGCTACGCACTTGCGCAACCAACCAAAATGCAACTCGTTTCATCGCAACCCCCAGAACTAGGTTAAATCGTAGCCGTTGCTACACACAGTAGCATGAGCCTGACAGCAAAAGCAGGCTTTTAAATGACAATCGGATGACAAGGGGGGAAAAGGATGAAGGATGAGGGATGAAGGATGAATACTGAAAGTCAGAAGTCAGAAATTAAAAGTCAGAAATCAAAAGTCAGAAATCAAAAATCGAGAGCCAATACCCAATCATAATCATCTGTGGCAATCTGTGGCTAAAATACTGACCCTTCGTGTAATTCGTGCAATTCGTGGCTAAAAAATAATCATTCGTGCAATTCGTGCAATTCGTGGCTAGAAAAACATTAAAGCAGAGGGGTAGAAAAATAATGGCTTTGGGCTAGGAGGCCATAATCTAAATAATCTGTGGCAATCTGTGGCGAAAAACATTCTTCGTGCTCTTCGCGCGCTTCGCGGTTTCCGGCCTTCGTGCTCTTCGTGCGCTTCGTGGATCAAAAAAAGAGGATCAGGCCATTCCAGCCTGATCCCCAATTTCGCTACTGCTAAATTTCGGCTTCGCGTTCAACCGCTGCTTCACGGGCCATAAACTCATTAATCGTGCGTTCGAGTTTCTTGGCCGAGAAGGGCTTGGCAATCATCGGCGTGCCAATTTGGCGCATTGCGGTCAGCGTCGCCGGACTCATCGTATCGCCAGTGATGAAGATAAAATGCTTGGCTAAATCGGGCGATTTTTGCTGCAAGGCCCGATACAGTTGAAAACCGTTCATACCAGGCATTTTAACATCGCTCAGAATCAAATCGAACTGAGCTTGATCGACTGCTTGCAAGGCGGCCTCGCCGCTGGCCACAACCATCGGCTGATGGCCCAAATCGCGCACTAAGCGTTGAATGACTTGGGCCACACCTTCTTCATCGTCAACGACCAAAATTTTGTAGGCTTGGTCGGGCTTGACGGTGGTTTCACGATCATCATCGTTGATCAGTTCAGGATTTTCGCCCTCGACCACAGGCAAGGCCAAATGGAAGGTAGTGCCTTCGTTGGCCACGCTATCGACCCAAATATTGCCGCCATGATCATGCAAAATGTTGTAGCAGATCGATAACCCAAGCCCTGTGCCCTTGCCAACTGGCTTGGTCGTAAAAAATGGATCGAAGATCCGGCCAACCAGATGCTGCGGAATGCCCGGGCCAGTATCGCCAATGTTGATCCGAATTTCGTCATCAACCCGCTCAGTTTTGACCGTCAGGAAGCCACCGCTGCCTTTTTCGGCCATTGCCTGATGCGCATTGCCAATCAAATTCAGAAAAACCTGTTGTAATTGGTATGGATCGGCCACGGTATTGGGGAGATTTGGCTCGAACTGGCGTTGCACTTTGATGTTATCGACTCGCAAGTGGTAGCTATGCAAGCTCAGCGTGTCGTCGATCACTTTATTGACATCAACGGCAACCCGCTGCGGCTGATGCTCACGCGCAAAGGTCAGCAGGTTGGTTACAATGCGCGCTGCGCGCTCAGCTTGATTATTAATGTAATTGAGGTCGGTCCGCGCATCATCATCCAAATCTTTGCGGCGCAACAAGAGTTCGGCAAAGCCTTTGATGCTGGTCATTGGATTGTTCAACTCGTGGGCAACCCCAGCTACCAATTGGCCAATTGCTGAGAGCTTTTCTGCTTGCAGCAATTGCAATTCCAAACGGCGGCGGTCGGTCACATCACGCGCAATACAGTGCAGGCCAATCACCTGATCGCCGCGTTGCATCAGTTGCGCACTGACTTCAATATGCAAATCTTCGCCATTGGCGCGGCGCAACGTTAATGGAAACGCGCCACCATCGCCAGCAGCTTTGGCCAATTGGCGTTGCAATTGATGCTCAATTGCTGCTTGATCGTCGGGCACACACAGCGAAATCAGCGTGCGCTGCATCAATTCGGGCAAAGCAAGGCCCAATAATTTCACGCCTTGACGGTTGATCGAAGCAATTCGCAATTGCGGGTCAAGCGTGAAGATCATATCGTTGGCGTTATCGAACAATTCGCGGTAGCGTTGCTCTGAATCGCGGGTTGATTTAAACAGACGCGAATTTTCAATCGCAATCGCTGCATAATCGGCAATTGCCGAAAGCAAATATTGGTCGTTTTCGCTAAATGTGCGTTGCTGCACCCGATTATCAACCGCCAACACGCCAATTGCGTGGCGACCAACAATGAGCGGCACTTGCAACATGGCCTGCACCAAAAGCCCAGTCCGCAACTTAAGATCTTGGTGCTGCGAGCGATCAAGCCGAATTGGCTTGACCGTGCGAATAACCTGGCCAGCCACATTATCATCCATCTTGACCCGAAAACGCTGCACGCGCTCCTCGCCAAGATTTTTGGCAGCCCGTAGATACAGCTCATCGCCATCGCGCAGCAGCAAATAGCCTTCTTCGGCGTGAGTCAGATAGACCCCAGCATCGACGATCCGTTCGAGCAATTCTTCAAGGTCGAGCAACGAAGTAACCGATTTGCCGACGCTTGAGAGAATCGTTAACTCCTGCAAGCGTTGTTGCAAGGTGCGGGTTAGCACCTCTTTTTCGCGCTGCAAACGCCGTTCGCGCAAGGCCCGCTCAATCGCTGCGCCTGCTTCTGAAGCCTCAAACGGCTTGATCAAATAATTTTTGGCACCAAGTCGAAAGGCCTCGACAGCAGTTTGCTCGGTACCATGGGCGGTCATCAAAATCACCGGAATATCGTAGCCAAGTTCGCCCATTTGGCGAAGCACATCAAGCCCCGACGTATCAGGAAGTTGGAGATCAAGCAAAATGAGGTCGGGCTGGCGTTGTTTCAAAAAAGCCAGACCTTCCCAGCCTGTGGGTACGACGCGCGAACGATAGCCATAGTATGGCAGCACCGTCTCAGCCAAAAAATCGGCTATCTGACGGCTATCGTCGATGATGAGGATTTCTTCCATGGGACATCCTTCGCGTGTGGTTGCGTGTTGCATGGGCAGATTGTTGGACTCATATCTATTCTAACGAGTCGCATCGCTCTACGCAATAGGGTTAACCGCAATCTAAGGCCTTAATCGTTATTTTCTGCTTGGCGCAAAGCCAAAATCGCCAACGAGGCTTGCTAGTGCGCCTTCTGCGTCGATTTTACCTGTTTTAATGCTGTGGTCAATTTGGACCACGCGTTCGTGGAGCAACCGCAGTTCAGTTGGGCTAAAATTGCGGGCTTGTTCTGCCGCTTTGCGCGCGACAAATGGCTTTTGGCCCAAAAGCTTGGCCAATTCATCGGGCGCAACCTTGCCCGCACTCTGCGCGGCCAACATCAAGCGCGCCTGACGGGCGATCATGGTCAAAATATACAGTGGCGCAGCATCATCGGCCAATAAGCCATTCAGGCCTTGCACCGCCGCCGCACCACGGCGCGCACATAGCGCATCAATAAAATTGAATAAATTGGTCTCGGTCTCGTCGGCAACCAACAAATCAACTTCGCGCACGCCAATTGTGCCAGGTTCGCCCACATAGGCAGCGAGCTTGGCAATTTCGTTGTGCAGCATCCAACCGTCACTGCCCACATAATCAACCAAATGTTGGGCTGCATCAGGGCGCAGTTGCACGCCATTGGATTGAGCTTCTTGCTGCATCCAACCAATTAGCGCATTGCCTTCCCGCAATTTAAATTCACGTAGCTCTGCTTGTTTGCTTTTGGCCAAAGCCTGAATATCCTTGACCACGCTCAAACGACTATCAGGCGCATCGCTTTCGTTTAGCACCAAGTCGGTTGTATTGGGCAAGCGCTGAACCAAGGTTTTAAGGCCATCACGCACTTCAGCAGATTTGGCGTTCTTCAGCAGATCATGCACAATCACCAAGCGGCGATCATGGAACACGGGATAGGCTTCGCAGGCAGTACGCACATCGTTGAGTTTGGCAGATTTGCCATGGAGCACCACCACATTGAATGCAGCGGCATCAGGTGGAAAGGCCGCCTTGAGCGCGTTAATTGTCGCTTGGCGGGTATAATCGTCGGGGCCAAAAAAGAGATAGAGCATAAAAGAAAACACCCTTCAATCAGCCGTGAGCGGGGTAGTTTTGAACCTGCTTTCGCAGGTGGGTGCCAGCCCTTGAGTCGTGCAGCACCAGCCGCACTAGTCGCGGAACCCAGCTCCCCTTCATAAAGTGTTGGCTCAAAACTAATTCCCACCGCACGTACAGCGAAGGGTGCGCCTTATTGTACTATAGCCTACTCAGATCTGCAAAAATAGCTGTACTCTAAGCCTAGCAATATGCTTAGCCAATTTCGTTGCTACTCGGCGGGTACAAATCACGCAAGCCTTGGGCGGTTGCCCGCATCATATCAATCAGCTCTGGCGGCTCTAAAACTCGGCAATTATCCAAGTAGCGCAAGAGAATTTGGCGGGTTTGCCAAAGATTATGCACCGTGGCTGTTACCAGCGCCGAGCCATCGTCGCGATATTGAATGTCGGTATTATCGAACCAGTGGGCGACCTTTTTATTGCGCGCCACAACATCGCGCAGCTCATACTTCACCGTCCACGTTGGGCGTTTGGGCAAGGCAGGTGGCAACACGCGGGGCAAAATCGTCAAGCTATTTTTGCTGATATAGTCAATCCGATAATCAACATAGCGGCCAATGCGCTCGACCATTTGTTGCGGGCCTTCGAAGCAATAGCCCAACACATAAGCATGGCCATCGCGGGTAAAAATATTAACTGGGCCAACCCGATGATTTTCTTCGCCTTCGCGTTGGCTTGAGCTATAGCGAAAGCGAATTTCGCGCCGTTGAGCAATTGCTTTGCGCAAATTGCGCATAATTTGAGCATCGTGATCATAGGGAGCAACTGGGCCAGCTTGGTGTAAAATTGGCTCGCCAGCATTCAACGCTCCGCGCCGCTCGATCGGCAAGAAATCAATAATCCGCTCAACCAAACGCCGCACCTGTTGATGGTCGGGTAAGCTGCTATTGGCCGAATAGCTGGCATCGAGAAAGCGCAAAGCGGCAATTTCATCATTGGATAAATTGAGCAAAGCCAAATCGCCAACGCTTACCAAACGATAGCCCACCGAAGCCGTATACTCGATCACACAGCCAAACACCTCGCGCAAGGCCCGCAAATCGTGACGTAAGGCTTCACGAGCAGCCTTGGGATACGCTTCAAGCATCTGGCTATTAACTTCGTCGATCAAGGCATCGCTCGTTTTAGGGCCACTCCCCAAACAGCGCAGCAATAACATCTGGCGCTGAACTTTCATCACCGATGAACGCTTGATTCCGCGTGCTTGTCGTTTTGTATTCACGGATTCCTCACTATTCCAAAAGAGGCCCATTGCAATGTAGGGTGGAATGTGGGGCACATATGGAACTCCAAACAACCTAGGCAAGCGCAACGATAAGCACTCGTGGATGCAACGATTGAGGCTCGTCAACAGCTTGCACTGAATGTGGTAGCATAGCACGTATCGACCAAAGACCAAGGCAACGTTTGTACCATTCGTTCTTTTTGCCTAGGAGGATGCATGAATTACTATCAGGATGTGTTCCCATGGGAAGTAGTGGTCGCAAGCTCGATTCTTTTAGCTTCGATCGCACTCTTCTCAACAGTTCGTTGGATTTTTCGGCCACAACCTAAAATGTTTCCAGGCAAACGGATCGTACTGTTTGTGATTTGTCTTGGCTTAGTGTTTTATGCCTTCCGCTTTGTGCCAAACTTTCGCGATAAATTTGAACGTGGGCTAACCACCAATCGCGCGGCAACCAGTGATACCCCGCTTATTCCCGAACTGATGACTCCTCGCTTCAGCCAAGATCAAAAGACGCTCTATGAAGCAGGGATTCGGTCGATTCAAGCCCAACGTGGTTGGACGATTACCAATCGTTCCGATAGCCAAATGTCGCTCAAGGTCGATATTGATGTGATGTTTGGAATCTTCACCGATGAGTTAACTGTGGCCTTTAATGATGAAGGCGGGCAAACTCGCGTGGATATCCAATCGGCATCCAAGGTTGGCGGTGCAGATCTTGGGGCAAATCGGCGGCATATTCGCCAATTAGTGCATGCACTTGAGGAAGATTTAGGGACACCAAGTCAGTAAGCAGTTTGAGCCAACAAGGGTAGTTGTCGAGGCTACCCTTGTTGAAGTGAGAGCATTTACCACAATTCGCTGCGTAAACCAAGCACAGCGCCCAACTCACGAAGGGTGCTGGCGGCGAGATCAGCGTCGTCAATTTCACCATTGATGCTGGCTTCAGCCAACGTTATCAATGCTTGCAAACATGCTGGTGTTTGAAAATCGGCATCAAGTGCTGCGATTGCCTCATTGCGCAACTCTTCAGCATGAAGCGCGCCACCAGCTACGCCACTATTGACCGCCAGCTTGAAGCGCTCAACCGTGCGCTCACCCCAAGCCACATCCTCGTCGCTATACTCAAATTGATCGCGATAATAATATTTGAGCAAGCCCAGCCGAATCGCATCGGCGCTATAGTGTTCAAGGGTTTTGCTGGCCAACACTAAATTGCCCAGCGATTTGCTCATCTTCTCGCCTTCGTAAAAAACCATGCCAATATGCGACCAAGCTTCAACGTGTGGGCTTTGGCCGGTAAAATTCTCTGCTTGGGCTAATTCACAAGCATGATGCGGAAACTGCAAATCGCTGCCGCCACCATGAATATTAATTTGTGGCCCAAGGTACTCCAGCACCATAGCAGTGCATTCAATATGCCAGCCTGGCCGACCGCGACCCCATGGACTATCCCACCATGGTTCGCCAGGTTTGGTCGCTTGCCACAACACAAAATCCAATGGATCACGCTTATGCGGATCATCGGGGAAATTGCCGCGCTGGTTGGCAATCTCCAACATATTGGCATAATCGCTATGCGCCAAACTGCCAAAATCGGGGTCTGCATGCACATTGAAATAGACATTGCCTTGATTTTCGTAGGCCACGCCACGCTCAATCAAGCCGCTGGTCACTTCGATGATTTTGGCGATCGCATCGGTCGCTTTGACATAGTGATTAGGCATACGCACATTCAGCGAATCCATATCACGTAAGAAACGCTCAGTTTCTTGGCGGCCCAGCTCATCCCACGTCAGGCCAAGTTCGGCACTTTTGCGCAAAATATCATCATCAATATCGGTCACATTTTGCACATAAATCACTGGCAAACCTTGCCATTCCAAATAGCGCCGAATTGTATCATAGACCACATAGGTGCGAGCATGACCCATATGGGTGGTATCGTAGGGAGTCACGCCACAGACATACATGCGCACAAAACCATCGATTGGCTCCATGGCAACCGGAGTTTGACGCAGGGTATCATAAAGCAACACGCCTAAGCCTCCCCTTGCTCGTCGAGGGTTTGATCGATGGCATCATCACGCTCAATCCGCAAGCCATCTTCATACGAGCCAGCGCGATCCTCTACGTCGCCCGATTCAGCAATTTCAGGATTGGTATATTTGCCATCTTGGAAGCCACTATCGTAGCCAGCTTGGCCTTCGAAGCCTTGATCATCATCACGTTTGGGTGGTTGTTCAGTCATGATTGATCCTCTAACACAAAAGAGTCCTGTACTACTGTACCTCAAAAATGGCTAAAATAGCATCAGATCGCAATTAACATTGCAACAATCGATTGAGACTTGTATCATAGCGCGCATGCAAGCATCACAACCTTTAATTATCGCCATTGTTGGCGCAACTGCGGTTGGCAAAACCGCCTTTTCACTTGATTTAGCCCAAGCCTTGAACGGCGAAATCGTCTCGGTCGATTCGCGCTTAGTCTATCGTGGCATGGATTTGGGCACGGCCAAACCAACGCCTGCGGAACAAGCGCTGGTCAAACATCATTTAATCGATGTAGTCAACCCAGATCAGGACTATAGCTTGGCGACCTACCAAGCCGCCGCCTATGCAGCGATTGCGAGCATTGTTCAGCGGGCCAAACTGCCAATTTTGGTTGGCGGCACCGGCCAGTATATGGCGGCCTTATTAGAGGGCTGGAGCATTCCTGAGGTTGCACCCAATTACGAATTGCGCGCACGCTATGAGCAACAAGCTGAGCTTGAAGGCCATGTAGCCCTGCATCAACAACTGCA
Organism: Herpetosiphon giganteus; assembly: GCF_016907925.1. GTDB lineage: Bacteria > Chloroflexota > Chloroflexia > Chloroflexales > Herpetosiphonaceae > Herpetosiphon > Herpetosiphon giganteus. The sequence goes on from NZ_JAFBCZ010000008.1 coordinate 201,039, forward strand.
AGCCATTGATCCAGAGGCGGCAGCGGCGATTGATGCCAGCAATGTGCGGCGGGTTATTCGAGCGCTCGAAGTTTTCGCGGTAACTGGGCAGCAAATTAGCCAGTTGCAACGTCGTCAGCCACCAGCCTATCGCATCCTGACGCTCGATTTGGAGCGGCCTCGTGACGAACTGTATGCGCGGATCGATCAACGAGTTGAGATCATGGTTCAGCAAGGGCTAATTGCCGAGGTTTGGGGTTTAATTCGTCAAGGGTATGGCTGGGAACTGCCAGCGATGTCTGGGTTGGGCTATGCAGAATTTCGGCCATTGTGGCAGGGCCAACAGAGTGCCACTGCCTGCATCAGCCAACTCAAATTCAATACTCATCGCTTTGCGCGCAAACAAGGCGCATGGTTTCGGCGCTTGCCCAATCGGGTTAGTCTCGACGCGCGGCATACGAATCTGTTGCAACAGGTGCAGGTGCTGCTTGCTGCAATGCTTGCGCCCGAACCAACACATATTGATCGTTAGCCTGTTGCAAAAACTGCTCAGGATCGCCAGGTACGCTATAGCCAAGCCGACCAAAGAGCGCATACGCCAATTGAGTTGCAATCCGTAAGCGGCGATCAGGGGCTAAAGTGCCACGGCGCAGCAAAAAGTTTTGAACCAAATCCATATCAACTGGGCGCAAGGCTGTGATATTTGGCAGCGTTGCGCCACTATCTTTTAATGCGCTCGCAACTTTATCGTTACGAGTCGATTGCAACAACATCTCAAGCGTAACCCGTTGGCGATCGCGCACCACAAACGTACTTGCGGCTAAATCGCCCAAGCGACGAGCGCGTTTATCGATCATCATGGTCAATAAACCAATCGAGTAATATGCTGGCACAAAATCAATCAAACGAATTAAATTGCGAATCAAGCTACCGGTGAACGTAAGTGGCTTGCCAGCCTCTTGCACCACCCGAATGCCCAAAAGCCGCTTACCTGGCGTTTGACCATTCCAAAAGCGTTCAAAGGCGATATAATAAATCACAACGGTAAAAATAGAGAATGCAAAGAAAATTCGGATAGCCATCGGATCAACGAAGAGGAGCATACCGATATCGCCGATGTATAAGCGAAAGGCAATAAAGAGAATAATTGAGAAGAGGGCAGTATCGATTAATGCAGCCACAAAGCGCGCCCCGATGCCAGCCACATCATATCCAAACTCAATACTTTCCGGAGTATCAATAATATAGCGATCGTTCATCCGATTATCAATCATCTCTATCTCCAAACAATACAATCAGTAGAGGAGTTGCTTTATGGTAGCAGAAGATTTTATCAATGCCAAACATCATGCTTGGGAGCGATTAACCCAGCTAACCAGCCGTGCTCAGAGTAATATTATTGCCATGAATGCTGCCGAATTGCAAGAGCTTGGCCGCTTATATCGCCAAGCAACGTCCGATTTGGCCCAAGCGCGGCGCGATTTTCCTGGCCATCCGCTCACGATCTATTTAAATGATCTGGTTGCGCGAGGCCATAGTAGCATTTATCGTGAGCGCAAATCGCCCATAACCGGCATAAAAAACTACTTTTTATATCAATTACCGCAGGCATTTCGTGAGCTACTGCCATTTACTGGCATTGCGTTTCTGGCGTTTTTTCTGCCAGCGCTGGTTGCGTGGATCATCAGCTATCAAGATCCAGCCCGTGGTGTGGCCCTCCAGCCAGAAAACCAAGGCATGATTGAGCTAATCCAACAGGAAGATGAATGGTGGCGAACATTAAACAATAACAATGCTCAGGGTGCGACCATGATTCTCAGCAATAATATTATGGTTTCGTTTCAAGTCTTTGTTGGTGGCCTAAGTTTAGGTATCCTAAGCTTGTATGGACTTTACTATAATGGCTTACACTTAGGGATTGTTTCGGGAGCGGCCCAAAATATGGGCTTTGCCGATAATTTATGGGATTTCGTTGCCGCCCACGGCCCAGTTGAATTTAGCATCATCTTCCTCTCTGGGGGTGCTGGCTTACAACTTGCTTGGGCAATCTTACGGCCAGGCATGGTTTCACGGCGGGCTGCTTTGGCAATTGCCGCCCAACGGGCCTTCAGAGTTTCTGGCGCAATCGTAATGTTTCTCATCCTAGCGGGCTTGATTGAAGGGTTTATATCACCCCAATATCTCCCATTGTGGTTTAAGATAGCAGTTGGTATTATCAGTGCTGGTAGCATGTATGCCTATCTTTTATTAGCTGGACGCAACGTCCAAAAACAAGAATCTGCTGAAGCAAGCGCCTTGAAGCTTGAAACCCCAGCACTCTAGAGGATCATAATGAAACGACGAGATCAATTAGCAGTTGGTTTGATTTTGGCAGCTTTAGTTGGTTGCGGCACGCCTGTTGCCAGCCGCCCAACGCCAAAACCAATTGTTAATCTAACCGCAGCTCCAACTATCGATTTAGATGCAACCCGTGAAGCCTATAAAAATGAATTACAGCCAACCGCCCAACCATTGGGCTTGTATATTGTGCGTGATGGCGATACGCTTGAATCGATAGCCTTAGCGTTCAACACCAGCGTCGAAGAAATTTCAGCAACCAATAAGCTCGAAGATATTAATGTTATTTCAATTGGGCAAGCATTGATTATTCCATCGCTGATTAGCGGCACCAATAATCTGACAATCACAATGCCATTAAATCAGTCTAAAGACCTAACTCCAACACCTTGACAATGATTTTCTACGTGCTATACTTCATACATAACCTTTATTGATACCTACCGCAAGGGATAAAGGAGGTGATGCTAATGAGTGATAGTAGTCATTGTAGCATCACGGGGGGACTTCTCTAGTCCTATCGTGAAGCAAAAAGACGAAAGCAAACCGCCAGTTCAATGAACTGGCGGTTTCGCATTTTAGGCTGCTTGAGTACGAGTAACGATATGGAATTAATAGTTGGTTGAATGAGGGCTGTGTCGTACAAAGCATTCATGCTATGGCCAACTAATCCATCCAACAGCAAAAAGGTACAAAAATGCGCTAGCTGTTTGAAACAGCTAGCGCATTCATTTGGATGGTACGCATCCCCCTACGTTCCCACAGCGGGTGCTGCAGTAGCCTCGGTGTGTGTCGCGTTCACGGCCTGGTTCGGGATGGAGCAGCGTGGGGCACAACCACCTCGACACGTACCAATGGTAAACCTAACAACAGATAAGCGTCATAACTATAATTTTGAAAATTGCAGCAATACAATTCAGATTTCATGCTTGCCGACGCGCGGCAACCGATGATCGCTTGGCTTTCTGCGGGTGTCTGCTCTACCGTTCACACGGCCTCCACAGCACCCCAGTTGTCCGCCTCGTCTCGACGGTGCCTCTCACATATTTCTATGCCTGGATGACTGATCTTGTGGCCGGTTTCCCACTTAGATGCTGTCAGCGGTTCTCCGTCCCAGACGTAGCTACCGAGCCTTGCGGGTCGTCCCACAA
>NZ_JAFBCZ010000009.1 GCF_016907925.1 Herpetosiphon giganteus
TTTATTACTCTTTTATGCGGTCGTTCGGACGCTCCAGCTTCGTAAAATTCGCATGCCTGGCTAGATTGATTTTGCACACTTCTTGACAAACCACCCAGACCTACGGGTGGCCGCATTACCAATTATCGCCGCCATTGGCGGTGCGGTTGTGCCAGCCGCAATCTATGCGTCTCTCAATAGTGGTGGCACGGGCAGTTCCGGCTGGGGGATTCCGATGGCAACGGATATTGCCTTTGCTTTGGGATGTCTCGCGCTGCTCGGGTCGCGCGTACCAGCAGCGCTCAAAATCTTTTTAACTGCCGTGGCGATTGTTGATGATCTGATTGCCGTGATTGTGATTGCCATCTTCTATACGGCGGAGCTGAACCTTGGGGCACTCCTGGTCGGCATCGGCCTGCTCCTCTTGTTAGTGGCTGCGAATCGGCTGGGGATTCGCACGCTGCTGGTGTACCTCGTTGTCGGTGTCGGAGTATGGCTGGCATTTCTGGCTTCAGGGATTCATGCAACGCTGGCGGGGGTTGCGGTTGCATTAACCATTCCGGCGCGCTTTCGAATTGATGGAGCGGCGTTTCGGGCGCGTGCCCATGCGCTTGTTGAGGGATTTTCCGTCACTACCGACGCTACAGCGCTAATGCTAACCGATGAACAACAACAACAAACCGTCCTCGAACTCGAAGATCTTTGTGAACATGTCCAAGCTCCCCTGCAAAAGCTCGAACACCGCCTACATGGCTGGATTACCTGGTGCATTATGCCAATTTTTGCCCTCGCAAACGCGGGTGTGGTGGTGTCGCTCAGCACGCTTCACGGCCCAGCCATCCCCATTGTGCTCGGCGTGCTGTTTGGTTTGGTGCTCGGCAAACCGATTGGCTTAGTCGGTGCAAGTTGGCTGGCGGTGCGAAGTGGCTGGGTCGAGTTACCAGAGGGGGTGACGTGGGGCCACATGCTCGGGGCAGGCATGCTTGCCGGAATTGGGTTTACGATGTCGATGTTTCTTGCCACGCTTGGCTTACCCACTCCAGAAGCACAGACAGCAGCAAAACTCGCCATTTTGCTTGCCTCGCTACTCGCTGGTGGCGGTGGGATGCTCATTTTACGGCGCATGCCACAACCCCGCAGTGATAACAAAAAAAGCCAGTGATCAGCACCCAATCAGGATGGTCAGCGACTTTACAAAGCGTCGCGGGCCATCCTGAACGATTAGCCTTTGGCAACCAGTTGCAGCCGCTTCATGAGCATCCTGATTAGCAGGATTAGCGAAATTGGAATCGTCGAGATGCTTCCAGATCATCGTGGCTATGGCTTGAGCCTTCAGGATTGCTTTGCGTTGGCGATGAGAACTGGCAAAGGTGGGGGATCGTTTAAGGTCATTCTGCATGATATTCTAAATCCGATGGCGACAGCGCGATTCTCATCTATTGTACTGATGATTCCATTAAAAGCGCTGTCGTGGTGCGTCGCCCACCATCAAGCAGGCCTTCGATATGATCGGCAAGGAGGGGACTATGCCAATTATCACCATTATGACGGGCGGAACGCGGGGCGATGTACAACCCTATGTGGCGCTTGGGGTCGGCTTGCAAGCGGCTGGCTATACAGTACGAGTTGCCGCCAGTGACAATTTTGCGCCCCTTGTTACGGATGCTGGCTTGAGTTTTATTTCAACCGGTGAGAGCATTGAGGTCTTGCTGAATAGCCCCACTTGGCGTGCAACCCTTGAACGCGGCAATTTCGTGACGATTCTGCGCCAAATGCAGCGTGAGATGCGCAGCCGTGCCGCCGAGCAAGCTCGTCAGCTTCCAGCAATTCTCCATGGTAGCGATCTGCTGATTGCTGGGATGGCGGGCTTTGGCGGGGCATTTACCGCAGCGACAGCGGCCCAAATCCCCATGCTGATTGCGCATGTCTTTCCGTTTACTCCAACCAGCATGTTTCCCAGTCCCCTTGTGCCATTGAAAACCCTCGGTGGCATGCTTAATCGCTTCTCCTTCCGCCTAATGCAGTTCGTGTTTTGGCAAACCCTGAAAGCCGCTGATGCGGCGACACGAACAACCCTTGGCCTTCCAGCCGCGCCGCTAGCTGGAGCTTTTGGTCAGTATGAGCGCCAGCAAATCCCAGTGATCTATGGCTATAGCCCTCATGTGCTGCCGCGCCCCAGCGATTGGCCTGCGCACCATGCGGTGACGGGGGCATGGTTCCTTGATCCGCCAGCAGATTGGAAACCGCCTGCCGATCTGGTTGCGTTTTTGGCAGCTGGTGAGCCACCGATCTATTTTGGGTTTGGCAGCATGGGTGGCCGCAATCCAGAAGCTGCAGGGCACATCGCGCTAGAGGCCTTGGCCCAAACTGGCCAGCGGGGAATCCTTGCAGCGGGATGGGGTGGATTGACCGTGCGTGATCTGCCACCTACCGTCTATCTGTTGGATGCAATTCCCCATGCGTGGTTGTTTCCGCAAATGGCCGCGATTGTGCATCATGGAGGGGCGGGAACCACCGCTGCGGCGTTGCGGGCAGGAGTCCCCTCTATTGTCGTACCCTTTATGGGCGATCAAGCCTTTTGGGGAAGGCAGGTGGCCCGTTTAGGAGTTGGACTACCGCCCATGGCCCGCAAGACCCTTCGCACGCCTCAGTTAAGTGCGGCGATCAACCAGGTGCTGCATGATGCTACAATGCAGCAACGAGCAGCGACTTTGGGACAGCAGATCGCCAGCGATACGGGGATTTCAGCTGCGGTGACGATCATTCAGCGCCATGTTCCGCTGAATTGAATTTCAGGTCCAACTTAACAATAGACATCTTGCAGCAGCGCTTGGCGGGTGGCAAACGCCGCACCCACTTGCAATGCCGAGCGTTGCTGCCACTGTTCCTGCATCAGCTGATTCATCTGCTGCGTCGATGCGGGAACTTGCAGCGTTTCGGCCAAATTGGCTTGGACTGTGCCAACCTGACCTTCGTGAAACGCGCATGGCCGCAAGCTCCGGGCACGCGCTCGCAACTCTGCAGGGCTACAATTAATACTAAGACCATGGTCAGTGAGCCACGCATCGTTGTAGATAGTTTGCAGATAGCGCTCGCCACTATCAGCAGCAATTGCCACAATCTGGGCATTAGCAGGCAATTGCTGGGCAAAAAACATGGCGGCCAACAGCACCGCGCCACTCGAAGCGCCAACCATAATCCCTTCATGGCGCGCCAAGGTTCGACAGGCCAAAAAGGCAGCTTCATCGGGCACATTGAAGGCATGGTCGAGCAAGGCCAACGGCAAATTGGCGGGAGTCCAGCCCAGCCCAACTCCAGGCATCAGATAGCTATGGGCCGCGCCGCCAAAAATTGCCGAGCCAACTGCATCAACGCCAACGACCTGAACATGCGGCGCAACTAGTTTGAGCTGACGCAGGATGCCGCCAAGCTGGCCGCCAGTGCTGACCGCTGCAATCACCATGGCCAATGAATCGCCGCCCTGCACCAGAATCTCGCGCGCGGTGCTGTTGGCATGGGCCTCGCTGTTGAGCAAATTGAAGCATTGGTCGGGCCGAAACGCCCCGGGAATCTGGCGTGCCAATTCGTTGGCTCGGGCAATTCTGGTTTTGTGATAGCTGCCGCTATCATCTTGCTCAGTCACAATCTCGACCTCAGCGCCATAGGCTTCAAGCAAGGCCAAATTGGTTGGAGTGATTTTTGGATCAACCAGAATAATTACCCGATAGCCTTTGGCAGCGCCCAGCATCGCCAGCGAAATGCCAAAATTGCCACTTGACGATTCAATGATCGTGCCGCCTTGGCTAAGCCAGCCAGCGCGCTCAGCTGTCTCGATGATAAACCGCGCCGGACGATCCTTGACGCTGCCGCCTGGATTGGTGCGCTCGCACTTCAGCCCAATTCGCGCCTCATTGGCGTGGGTTAGGCGTTGCAATTGCACCAGCGGCGTTTGACCAATCGTATCAACAATCGTAAGCATAAGTTCTCCATCAAGCTGGGGCGGCAGTCGTTTCGCCCTCGGAATGCGCCTCGACTTCGGCAGAATTAAGCGCTGGCTTGGGCAATGGCAACAGCACGAGGCCAATTGCGCTTACTAGCCCCACCAGCGCAAACACGATCCATGGCAGCAGCGGCAGCGCATGGGCTACCGCCAAATCGATCAGCCAGCCACCAATACCATTGCCCAAGCCACCGCCAATTGCTAGTGCCAACGAACTAACCCCGAGATAGGTGCCAAGGGCTTGCGAATCGGCCAACGCCACGGTCAAGCTTTGTTGGGTTGGTCTAGTCAGGAGCGAACCAAAGGCAAAAAAGCCAACACAGCCAAGCAAGAGGCTAAAGCTATCGACCAAGCCAACCGCGCCCAAGCTCAAAGCCATCAGACCAACCCCAATTACGAGAATTGCGTGGGTGGATAGCCGTGGCTCCAGCAGCCGGATCATTGGGTATTGCAAGCAGACCGTCATGCCAGCATTGAGCGCAAACATTACGCCAACGCCATCGCTGCTGCCTGTTAGACGTTCGACCATAATTGGCAGGCTGATATTAATTTGTACCGCCACAAACCAATAGCCCATCAGCAGCGCCGTCAAGGCCAAAAAGCGCCGATCGCCAAACACGAGCGTATAGCCAGCCCCCAGCTTGTTGCCCGAGTTGGCAGTGCGCACCGCTGGCAGCACCAGCACAGCAATCACAAACGTCACCAAAAAGCAGGCTGCCGCACTCAAACAAACCCATTGAAAATCAAAGCGCAGCAGCCATACGCCGATAAGTGGGCCAAGTGTCGTCGCCACGCCACTCACCAAATTGCTCAGCGCATAGTAGCGAGGCCGTGATTCGTCAGTGGTCAGCATGGCAATCGAGGCCTGATAGGGAACCTCGAATAATGCCCCACCCAAGGCCGAAACCACCAAAGCAGCAAACAAGCTCGGAATGGTGTTGGCCCACGCCAAACTGGCAAACCCCACCGCCCGCAGCAAAACGCCGCCACACAACAGTTGGCGCGCCCCGATGCGGTCGGTCAGACTTCCCGCCACCAGCGCCAAGCCTTGTTGGGTCAGTTGACGCACAGCGAGAGCCAAGCCAACCGTCACCGCCGCCCAGCCAAGCGTGTTGACGAAATGAACCGCGACCAACGGCATAACCAGCGTAAAACCGCTGACCATAAAAAAGGTAAAGACCAGCAAGGCTCGCAGGCCGCGTTGCCGCTCCGCCAAGGTTAGCTCCATGCGGTCGCTCCTTGTGCGCTCGACGGCAAAGCCCGCGCCACAACTTGTAGTCGTCGCCCAAAGAGGCTTTGGCCAAACGTCCAATCGCCAGCAAACGCACCAATATGCGGAGCCGGTTCGTCAAACATCACTTCGATGCCAAAGCCTGCCAGTTGCAGCAATAACCCCAGCTCTTGCGGGAAAAGCAGCCGATGTTGCAGGTGTTCGTGCAGCGGCGGCTGATCAAGAAATAGCCAGGTGTAGTAGCGTTCGAGAATTTGCGTACTTGGCGTTATGTCAAATCTGGTTAAACCAACGAGTGTGCCATTTGCCAGCTCGGTTTCCTCGCGATGTTCTTGGCGTAGCCAGCGCTGGCCAACTTCGGTCAAGAAAAAGGCAGCATTGCGCATATCCAGCACTAACACGCCACCTTCGACGAGGTGTTGGCGAAAACGCCGCAGCGTGCCAAGCAGCTCGGCATTGGTCAAATTGTAAAGTAGCGTGCTGCCAACACAAATAATCGCATCAAACGTACAATCAAGCGCAAATGTTTGTTGGCTGGCCTGAACAAAGCGCACGCTCGGGTTACGTTGGCTGGCCCATGCGATCATCGCTGCCGACGAATCGATGCCAATTGGCTGATAGCCTTGGGTTTGCAGATAGGCGATTTCGCGCCCAAGCCCACAGCCCACATCAAGCAGCCGTGGGCCTGGCGCAAACTGCGCCAGCAGGCCATGCAAAAAGCGTCCCATCGCCTGCTCAGGGTCGGGAATCACCTGGTCGTAGAGCTGGGGATAATCGTGTAACAGGTTGGAAAAATTGCTTGGAAGCTCCATCCGTCCTCCATAACGAATCACTCAGGGTTATTGATAGCGATAGAGCACGCTTGGCTCGGCGCTAAATTGCGAAAAAGGAAACGGCTCAGCAGATACCGCTGTCACGCCGCGATCAAGAAACTGCGGCACAATGCTGCTACCCGTTTGGGCATAGACCACCAGCGGAATCGAGCGCGCCCGCACCCGCTCCAAAATTCGATCAAACGAGCCATTACTGAGAGTCATGCCAGTTGCAATCACCACATCAGCAGCATCAAGCGCTGGCTCCATGGTTTTGCTCACTGGCTCGCCCCATTGGGTCTGGCGCAGGTTGAAATCACAGGGCCAACACACGCCACCTTGCTCGCGAATCGCTTGCACAAGTGGATTAACCACCCCAATCAGTGCAACCTGTTGGCCTGGCTCAATTTTGAGCAAGCTCACAATCGCCCGATCACGGGCTAAAGCACGATCGTGCGGGGTGCCAAGTGGCAGTTGCCATGGCGTAGCACGGGCTGCATCACGATGCGGTTCGACGCTGCCGAAGTAGGCATCAAGCGCTGCAATGCGCACTGGCAAACGTGGATCATTCAGCAGCGTTGCCAGCGAAGCGCCTGCTAAATCTTCGGCAACTAACGCTGGGAGATCATCACGCTCAACACAGCAAGCGCCAAACGCTGCCCCCGAGCGCAGCAGCAAATAGTAGTTGCGATACAACTGGGTTGTGCCCGGAAATTTAGTACTTTGAGCAATCCACATTGATCCCGTAGCAAATAGCTCTGCTGGATCAAGCGCATACCCACCACGCAGAACTGCTGCGATCAATTCGTCAACGCTTGCCGCAGCGCTAGATTTTGGCTTAGCCATTGCTAGCAACCTCCAAACTTGGCTGCGTGGCAAATTCAAATTCCAGCAAATCCGCCGCTTGGCTAGCAAATGCCCGAGCTTGCAAGCCATCAGCATCAACCGCGACCACATGGCCCAAATAACAAGCATTATCGATTGGCTGATCAATGGTGCTGCCAACGGTTGCGCTAAGCGTCCAGCGGGCAACATGCGGCGCGTTGGCGAGCACAGTTTGGCCATCAATCGCCTGCAATGTGCCAGCCTGTTTTGGCACCAAAAATTGAATTGCCGCACTGGCAATGCCCGTTGCACGCGGCTGCACGTTTGGCCGTTGCCCAAGCGCTAGCTCAATTGTCGCATTCAACAGATTGATGCCACTGACCCGATCAACCAATTCGGCGATGTAATTGCCGCCAACGCGCGGATTGATCTCGACAATCCGTGGGCCAGCGGGAGTGAGCTTAACTTCGGTATGACTGATGCCATGATCAAAGCCAACCGCGTTCAGCGCAGCCCGCACAAGCTCAATAATCGCCGTTTGATCGTCTTCGCTCAGCGCAGCCGGAAACATATGGCTATCTTCGATAAAATATGGCTCGCCAGTAAGGCCTTTATCAGTAATCCCAAAGATCGTGGTTTCGCCAGCAAACGTACACGCTTCAACGCTAACTTCTAGGCCATGCATATAGGCTTCGAGCAAAACCGCACGCTCGCGGGGCTGATCGCGAAAGTTGCGCTCAAACCCAGCGAGCGTCGCATAGCTTTCGCGCAGTTCTGCTTCATTGCGCACCAAGCGCACATAGGCACTCGAGGCCAAATCGGTCGGCTTAATCACCAGCGGATAGCCAATTGTCAACGCCGCAGTTTGGGCTTCGCTCCACGAGTTCACCAGTTGATAAGCGGGATTGGCCAAGCCAGCCACATCAAGCGCTTGACGCAACAAAGCTTTATTGCGAATGCTGCGAACGTGGCTCGGAAACGAACATGGCAAATCAAGCGCAGCAGCCACTTGGCGCGCAGTGTCGATGTAATAATCGCAAATCGTCAGCACGCCATCGAAATGCAGCAAGCGATGTTGCTCGCGCAGAAAATCGATCAGCGCCGCTTCGTCATTGGTTTCGGTCGTAAACACATGTTGGGCATAAGCCAGCACTGGATGGGTAGCTGGTGGCGTTGCGTAATGCTCGCGCCGCCGCGTCACAAAACTATAGCTATGGCCCAGCGCCGTAATGGCCGCTGGCAAAATCTGGCCCGTTCCCCCGACCCAACTCTCTAGCATCAAAAGATGCCCCATCGCATGCCCCCTACAACTACACTATAATAATAATACTTAGTCTCAATAAGGTCTGATAATAATACTGAGTCTCAATAATTTGTCAAGCAGCTATACTGGGTATTGCGCTAGAGAACGAGGATTTTATAGGAACGAAGCTATGGAAACACAGAGTCACATGCGCGACATAAGCGCAGGTTGTGCCATCCACGCTGCACACACATCGATCTGATCTCGTTAGTGAGGTTTAACATTCCTGCCAGCCCAATGAGGAGGAGTGCAAGCCGATAGGGTATCGGCAGTAAGGTAGATGAACTTCGGCGCTTGATCAGAAGCCGGAGATCGCCTACCAAACCTATGACGAAGCACGCCAATGCGAATGTGAGCGGAAACACCGTCCAAAAATCAGGATCAAGCGCAACATATTGCCCAAACGTCACTCCAAGTGCCTGATCTGTAAAATAAGGGGCTAGTTTTTTGCTAATAATGAAGAACCCTAGTGGATAGCATGCGCAAAGGGTTACGATAATGCGCAGCACAACACGCCAACGGTATGGGGAATGCGTAGGGGGAACGTGATAGGGTTGGTTCATTACACCCTCCATTATCTCATTTTCGGTTCTCGAGTTACGATTTTAGCCGAAACATCGAGAGTGTAAACGCCGATTCGGTTAATGATGAGCGAATAAGCTGCTCATTATAGTTAAATGTTAGCTCGTTAAGATGCCAGTTTGAGATGAAAGCACCTTCGATTGGCCCGTTTGGATTGGCTTTCACATAGCCCGACAAAAGTCGCGCAACATAGGTTGAAAGGCTATAGCGGCTGCCACTCCCTTGGCCACCGAATCAATCGATCTTGCTTCAATGACCGATTATAGCATTCAGCGGGGCAAATGCTGGGTTAACCGATTTTTGCTGGAACATGCTAACAATCTCGGATGTTTTACGTACTACAAGCAGCTGCTTTATCGATGGTAGATTAAGGAGGGTTTCGATGAACTATGTGTTTGTGCTTTTGCTGGCAGTTGTACTGCTTCAGGGATGTGATTCTACACCACAATCTAGTATTCCCCAAGAGTCTGTGCTAGCGACCGCGACGATAATGCAGGCCAAGCTGTTACCGTCGGCAACGCCAGTTCAAGCCACGCTGACACAACCAACGCCCACTGAGGAGGAGTGGTATGAATATCGTGGTTGCGAAACATTGGACCACCCTGTATATCCCCAGCGGCTCCTGTATCCTGACTATAGTAATCTGACTCAGACCGAGACTCCCACTGATATAGCTGCTATCCGGCACACAACATTTAGCAGTTCCGCACCATCAGCGACGATCTTGGCATGGTATCGCGAACAAGCCCTTGCTGCTGCTTGGCAGGAAAAGCAATTTAGTGCAACAACGAGCAGGTATAGCTACACGGCAAATGGAGTCTGTGGCCCTGCATTTGGGATGACGATTACCGTTACGGACGATGCTGCTGGTTCCATGGTGAGCATCACTCGCGAAATATCTGGCCCATTTTCAGTAAAGAATTGGCCCCAAGATTAAATGGATGAGACCATCCGCTTTCAGTAAAGAATTGACCCCAAGATTAAATGGATGAGACCATCCGCGCTCGTACACAAGCGCGAATGGCCTCGGGTGAGGACGGTCGTATGTTGGAGCATCCGGCTAGTTCGCGGTTGAGAGCATAACAGCATCTGCGCCAGCAGGCAGACGCATTGGACTCGCAGGATCGGTGACTGCCCGCCAGATGGCTTCGGCCACGTCGAGCGATCGGGTGCGCGGTTGCGCACGGCGGGCAGCCATGGACTCGGTAACACCCTGCGCAAATTCGGCGTAGGCTTCGGGAACACCAAGACCCTGCGTGCGCATAGCAGTCTGTGCATTTTGGCCAAATGCGGTTTCCGGCGAACTCCCGGGCAGCACCAATCGTACCCGCACGCCGAATGGTTCAAGCTCCAAGGCGAGCGACTCGCTGAATGCGTTGAGCGCCGCTTTGCTTGCAGTGTATACAGCGAGCATTGGGAGCGGCATGAGCGTCGTACTGGAAGAGACGTTTACAATGACTCCGCCCTGCTGCTGACGGAACTGCGGCAGGAAGGCCTGCGTCATGGCCATCGCGCCGAACGTGTTGGTTTCGAACGTGGCGCGGATTGTCTCCATCGGAGTGTTCTCGACAATGCCGAGCAGACCAACACCAGCGTTGTTGACCAGCACATCGATTGGCCCGGCGGCTTCCACGGCGGCGCGAATGCTCGCTGAATCGGTGACATCAAGCGCGAGGATGCGCAGATGCTCGGATGGTGGCAACACGTCGGCGTTTGGTGTTCGCATCGTGGCAATGACCTTCCAACCGCGCTCGAGAAAGCTACGTGCGGTTTCGAGGCCGAATCCGGTCGAGCATCCTGTGATTAATATCGTGTTCATGGTGGCTCCTCATTGAAAGATTATGGTGTGAGTATAGCCAGCACCGCCTGGACGTGCTACACTAGAACGTCCACATTTCATTGGTAGGAGTCCAAGAATGATTGATCCGCTTGCAGAGGTTGTCACGCTGCTTCAGCCGAGTGCTCCTTTCTCAAAGCTGGTGAGTGGCGCAGGGTCATGGATTGTACGACGGACGGAGGTTGGCAGGCCCTTTTACTGCGCCATCCTTGCGGGGACGATTAAGCTCGCTGTCGATGGTTGCACCCCGCTGCTTCTTGAACAGGGTGATTTCGTGCTGATCCCGTCAGCATTCGACTTCACTGTATCGAGTGTTGGACCAGCACCACAGGAATACGCCAGCAGGCACGTTGTATTGCCCAACGGCGAAATTCGCCATGGTGTGGCAAACAGCCCGCCTGATGTACGCATGGTGGTGGGATACTGTGTCTTCGATTCCCCAGATGCCCGCCTGCTTGTCTCGCTGCTCCCGCAACTTGTGCACGTTCGCCACGAGCGCCGACTCGCCATCCTTATGGAGCTTGTCCAAGAAGAGGCGCGCGAACAACGATCTGCGCGTGAGGTTATTCTTGCCCGCCTGCTTGAAGTGCTGCTCATTGAAGCTTTGCGCTCGACGGCAGGAACCGCAGCCTCACCAAGCTTGCTGCGTGGGTTGGCCGATGAGCGACTGGCGATTGCCCTGCGCCTGATGCATGAGCAACCGACCAAGGCGTGGACGGTTGCGGAGCTGGCAAACGAGGCTGCGCTCGGGCGGTCGACCTTCTTTGAGCGCTTCCGGCACGCAGTCGGCGTAACCCCAATGGAATACTTGCTCAACTGGCGGATAGCGCTGGCAAAAAACATCTTACGTGATAAGAACGTAAGTGTTGCCGCCGTCGCCGAGCAGGTTGGCTACAGCTCCGCGAGCACCTTCAGCGTTGCCTTTACGCGGCACGTTGGGATTCCACCAACCCAGTATGCTCGAGAGCAGGCGCTACGCCAAGCGTGATTGTGGTGATTGCCTGACGACAGAATCAACATTCTGGCATCTGTTTCAAAGTGTATCCAGCATCGGTCGCAGTATGCCTTCTAAAATCGGCCACCAAGATCGATAGATTAAGCTGGCAGAAAGTGCCGCTCGATCTGGTCACGTTGACGGTAGAGTTCCCAATATAGTGGCGCAATGTTTTCCGGCGCTGCACCTGGCTGCTGTCCGATCCAAGCGCTAATTGCGATATGCGCAGCCTGAATTCCGTGCTCAGCCAGCGCCGCATGCAGGCTGTAAACCCAATTGCGCAGCCCTGCGCTGGCAATCCCAATGTTTGCAAACATGGGCGATGGGGTAATTGAAGAGCCACCTGTTGTGAACAGCAGTGTGCCGGTGCCACGCGCCAGCATATCGGGCAATACCTGTTCGACAGCGGTGATGGCACCATAGATGTAGAAGTCGATCTGCGGCTGAAGGTTGGCAATGCTTACCTCGGTTGGTGGAGCTGAGGGAAGCGCCGGATTAGCCGGCGAGAATTCGAGGACATCAACTGGGCCGAAGCGTTCTTTAATCGCAGCAAAGGCGGCGACGAGCGATGAGCGCTCAGATACATCGGCAGTAAAACCCGCTGCCGTAATGCCTTCTTGCTCAAGCTGTGCAACAAGCTCCGTGAGTTTGGCTTGATTGCGCGCGACTAGTGCTACTTGAAACCCGTTGCGCCCAAATGTTCGTGCGATCGCGTGACCCATCCCTGGCCCTGCACCGACAATTGCGAGTGTAAGCATAGAACGTGTTCTCCATTATTATGGTATCGGCACACTCCTTGAGCGGCACGATGAGAAATAGACTACAGGCTATTCAATACGGAAGGTTAGGTGCGGCTCATCTTGAAATAGCGTAGCATCTTGGCAAGCAACCACATCGCTCTCAGCAGCACGTGCACAATGCAACAGGCGATAGATAGGCAACCAGTAAGAATAAGCCCCAACTGTTGCCTAAACAACAGCTGTTGTCGATAGTATGGCAGATGGCTGAACTGTGCGTCAACCACCAGATCTGCGGGTTTGTTGCTTAGACAACAGTCGGGACAAAATGTTGTTGATTAATGCCGATTGGAAGGAAGTTTCGTTAGCAATGCCAGTGGTTACAGGAGGAATTAAAATAATGACCCAAAACAACAATGTACCAGCTCAGACTGCCACCGTATCAATCGTTTGAACAAGTAGGCTGGAGTTTGCCAATGAATAGCTCATCGCCACCCAAAGCGCCAAACTCTTTCATCGATAGCATTAAGCGACTAATTGGCATTTGCTTGATTGGGATGTTTTTTGTTTTTGCGTACCACGACCCTAATAATACAATTTTTTCGTTAACAATGCCTGATATTCGTGTTGCCCGCACTATTCCGACGGCGGCCTATCGGCTTTATACATGGGACAAAGGATTACAGCTGATTATCGTCGCAGATGGTCCTACAATGCAGGAAACCTGTACGAAACCGATCATCGATCAGCAGAAAGTCTATCAGTGCCAACTTCGGTTTGGAGATGGCACGCTGGTAACATCAACGAT
This sequence comes from Herpetosiphon giganteus, assembly GCF_016907925.1. GTDB lineage: Bacteria > Chloroflexota > Chloroflexia > Chloroflexales > Herpetosiphonaceae > Herpetosiphon > Herpetosiphon giganteus. Next base: position 13,109 of record NZ_JAFBCZ010000009.1, read on the forward strand.
TTGGGTTGAGTCGGATCGCAGTAAAGAGTCCGGTTGGATAGAAATGAATGGTAAGCGTTATTCGATCGCTGGTCACGGGTATATCATGCGCATTCGGGCCGCTGGCGCACAAACAGAGATCACGCGATTCCATCGCACGTTTCCGGTTTTTCCACCAGGCGACGAAGCCCGCACGCTCGAGACATGGTTGGCAAGCGACCCCGAATTTGCCTCGATCGCAGCGGCATTTGCTGCTGAACGCTAGGGTTCGCAAACAGATCGATTTGCCTAATTAAATCTTATGTCAAATAATGTTCACTAAAACTAGCTTGCTGGCTCTAAGAGCGGAATGCGTAATTGCTCAGCCAAGGCAATAACTGTTTCATCAAGATTCTCAATGGTGGAGTAGCCTTCTGGCGTAAAGTCGATTGGAATGAAGCTACTTTGGTGCTTGCCATCATTGGCGGTTCCGGTCACGATAATGCCGGTAATGCGCTGGTTGCCATTGGGCAGATGTTCGACCTTGGATTGGGCATCAAGTTCACTATAGCGCCCAAGATCCCAGGTAATATCATCAAAGCGTGAGCGCAACAGCGTTTCCAGCTGAACAACGATGCCGTTATAAACCTCAGCAATATTCGTATCTGAACTCATAATTCACTCCTCTTAATTATTTGATTGTTCAGTTCTAGCTTCAGTAAGAGCAAGAATTAGGCCGATGAAGAGTAGATTGTTTATTTTTCATTCTGTAAAGCAGAATATTCTACGATGTATTCGTTAACAAATGTTTGTTTTTGGGCAATAGCTTGCAACCGTTTCGATATTGGTTCGCGATGCCAAACAGCTATCCTGCATGCACATCGTTGACTGTGTTTGCAAAGGAATCCACAATGCGCAGCTTGGAATGGATCGTCTGTTTAGCCTTTTTGCCAGCGTTGTTTTTACCGTTTATGCCGCAACGTTCGCGTGCACGCTGGCGCTTGAGTGCAGCATTGCTGCCAGCCATTGTGGGTTTGATGCACATCCTCTTCGAGGGTTGGCGAATCCAAATGCTGCCGTTATATGGGCTGGCCAGCTTGGTCTTGCTCAATCAATTGTTGGGGTATAGCGAACGTCGCTTGCGCATTATCGGCGGCATAAGCTTTGTTGGGTTTGTTTTAGGCATTATTGGCGCAAGTTGGCTGCTGCCAGTGCCAAGCTTGCCCACGCCAACAGGGCCGTATGCGGTTGGCATTGTCGATCGCGAAGTGGTTGATGCAAGCCGTCAACGCCGCTTGATGGTTTCGGTTTGGTATCCTGCGGCTCATGCTGGCGAGCCTGCGCCATTCACCAAATACCCCGATCAGCTTGCGGCTGGGCTGGCAGATATGACAGGAATTCCAGCCTTCGTCTTTCAACATTTACGCTACATCAAACTTGCGGCGAGCGAAGGCGTGCCCGTGCTAAAAACGGCTGAGCCATTGCCAGTGCTGGTGTTTTCGCCAGGCATGGTTGGTTTGCGCGCCCAAAATAGCTCGACATTTCAAGAACTGGCAAGTTGGGGCTATGTGGTGGTCGCCATCGATCACACCGATGCCGCAGCAGTAACCGTCTTTCCCGATGGCGAAGTGCGCTTCTCCAATTTCGCTCATTTTGGCATCGATCCAGCCCAAGAAGTAACGACCGAGCAGATTAATCAGCACGTGTTACCAGTCTGGATTGCCGATCAACGCTTTGTGTTGGATACGCTTGCACAGTGGAATGCAAATGACGGCTTATTGGCTGGGCAGCTTGATCTCACGCAGATTGGCCTCTTTGGTCATTCATTTGGTGGCGCAACCGCCTTGGAAACGTGTGAAGTTGATGCTCGCTGCACGGTGGTGGTCAATCTCGATGGAGGGCTGTATGGCAAAAGCGTTGAGCGCGCTGCAACCAAGCCCTTGCTGCTGCTGACTTCGCAGGAAAGCAGCAATTTAGCCACTGCGGTCAAAAACTGGAACCACTTAATCAGTAATGCTCAAAATCAGGCAGTTTGGCTCGAATTGCCCAACAGCTCGCATTTGTCGTTCACCTTCGCCCAACTGCTATCGCCCTTGTTAGCGCCCGATGGATTTGAGCCACACCAAGGCTTAGTGCTGGCAGATAAATATGTACGAATGTTTTTTGATCGGCATTTACGTGGTGCGAGCCACGATCAATTTGCCGATTTAGCGCAGCGCAACGAGATGCACTGGATTGCAAAGTAAGCTGAAAACGAGGATCGGCAGCCTTGGAAACTGCCGATCCGCCTGCAAAATCTGTGCGCTCAGCCGCTAGTCAGAGCTTTAAGTCAGCTTAATAATGTTTAAACATTTTTGTGGTAGAGTATTCTACACATAGAAGCCAATACCCATGTTTGCTGCTTTGCTGAAAGCGGTCTCAACGATTGATCATTGCCACCATTTTTGCCGCCCAAACCAATTGTCACGCCGCTTGAAGCCAGGCATGCGGGTGGTGTATTGTTGGTGTCGAAGGATGGTAAGGATGAGAACACAACATTGGCGGCTAGTTGTTGGCTTGGTCGTTGTCGGATTATTGATCAGCAGCGGATTGCTGGTGGCAAAGCCAAGAGCCGTAGCAGCCTCGCGCCTTGGCTTGCAGGCAACAGCGTTGGCAACAACGTATTATGTTGACCCAACGCTTGGCAATGATACAACGGGCAATGGTAGTAGTGGCCAACCTTGGCGAACACTCGCGACCGCGATCGCGCTGGTTGCCCCCAATCAAGGCCACACGATTCACCTCAATGCAGGCACGCACCTCGTGCCCAACAAATTGTATGTTCCAACAGGAGTGAATATTCAAGGCGCTGGCGTGGAGCAAACCATCTTGACTGGCGCAACCTGGACTCCCACCGGCGCGACCTACGATGAAGGCATGTTAAATTTCATCTCTGCGCCAGCAGCAAATGGCAACCAGTCGATCCACGATTTAAGCATTAATGGCAACAATCGCAGCTTACACGTGGGCATTTATATGCAAGGGCGGCATAATTTTGAACTTTACAACCTGAACATTAGCGATGTCGATTTTGTCGCGATTAATATTAATGCTGATGGCAGCATTCGCTACAATCCAGAAGATGATAGCGCTGATGCGCATATTCCACCGACAGCCTATGTGCAGAACCTCAAATTGCATCACTTTAGCGTGACCAATGCAGGCAAACATATGGGGAGTTGGATGAGCGGAGCTGTGCAAATTGGTGGGCTTAATGGCGCTGAGATTCACGATTTCGTGATTAATAGCCCAACCAGCGATGCCTATGGCTTGAAATTTGCCAAAGGCGGTTGGTTTAAAAACACTCATATTCATCATGGCAGCATTATTGCCGACTCGAATATTACCAGTGGTACATGGCGCGGTATGGCTGCTAGTATCGAATTATGGAATTTGCTCGAAGGTAATGAAATTAATAACGTGCAAGTTAATACGTGGACATCATTTGTTAGTTGGTATGATAATAATCAACTTCCAGCAACAACCACGCTTGATTTTCACGATAATAGCCTGAATTTAACCGAATGGTGTACAGCGGGAGTTGCCTGTAAACCGCAGAATGAATACAATTGGTATGGCAATTTAGCAATCGAAGTAGCCATGAGCAATACTAAAATTCACCATAATTATATTAAAAATCCTGGTGAAAATGGTGTTGCGGTATGGTCGGGTGCAGATGAAAATGTTGGACCTGAACGCAAAAATAATCAGATTTCGCAAAATATTTTTGAATCGGGCACCACAACCAATCATCGGATGCTGCATGTGCAAGCATCATATATCGATGGCGTAAAATTTTATAATAATACTGGCTATGGCTCATTTGGCATTCCAATTTATATCCAACGCCGAGATAAGCCTGGCATCTATTTAAAAAATATTGAGATTCGCAATAATATTTTCCAAACCAATGAAATTGGCACATTAAACACAATTGTTGCGACTGAATGTGTTGTGGCTACTGCATGTACCAACCTCATTTTGAGCAATAACAGCTATGCAAACACAAATTGGGGCTTTTTTGTTAATTATGGGCCGCCAGTAACCAGCGTTAGTTTGAGCAACAATTGGCCGCAACCAGCTGGCCTCACCTTGGCAGGCGCAAAGCCCTATCCATTTTATACGTTGGCCAGCAGCAGCAGTTTTGCAATTGATCAAGGCATCAATGTTGGCCTTGCCTACACTGGTAGCGCTCCCGACCTTGGGGCCTATGAATTTAGCCCAATTGTGATTACGCCGACGGCAACGGCAACCCCAACCAACACGCCAACGGCAACTTCAACGGCAACCCGCACGCCAACGCCAACCGCAAGCCCAACCCCTGGCCCAACCCCTGGCCCAACCAATCTGTTGCGTAACCCGGGGATGGAGCAAGGCAGCAATTTCTGGGGATGCTGTACGTTGACGGTTGTCAACAGTCCTGTCTATCAAGGCGCAAATGCGCTGAAATTCAGCCAACGGGTTGCAGCTTGGAACGGCCCTGCCCAAGAACTGGACATTGCTAGTTTCCAAGCAGGTGTGACCTATCAAACTAAAGCTTGGGTGTGCAGCGCAAGTGGCACACCGCAAGCTCGAATTATGCTGCAAATTGAAACCACAACTGGCAATCAATGGCTCCAACTCTCACCAAATACAACGCTCTCGAACAGCGCATGGACCCAATTGAGCGGCCAAGTAACCCCAACTTGGACTGGCACATTACAACGGGTGACCTGGTATATTGAAACCGCTGCCGGAACCGATGATTTGTATCTTGATGCAACTGAATTGATTAAACCATAAGCTTCAATTAATTAAGCACGGCCATGCTCTCGTTAGGGAAAGCATGGCCGTGTATAAAGCATTAATTCTGTTTAGCAGACTAATCTTTGAATTATACTTACACATAAAAAATGCGCTTCAGTGTTGAAGCGCATTTTTGTGGTCAGAACGAACGCTTGACCAGCTTAGGCTTTGATTGTGGCATAGGGAACACATTGGCGTGCCTGTTTCAGGATCGGGAATAATATGGGCGCGCACGCCGAAGACCTGCTCAAGGATTGTTGGATTCAGAGTGGTCAAGGGCGAGCCATCGCTCATAATCGTGCCGCGTTGGAGCACCACCAGCCGATCAGCATAGCGCGCAGCTTGATTCAGGTCGTGCAAGACCACGGCGATGGTCATGCCACTAGTGGATAGCAACCTTTGATAATTAATGCGATTTTTCTGTATAACAGAATAATTCGTATTATAAACTTCCTTTAATTCAGCACACTGAGGCTGGTTGCGTAGCGGTTGGCGCGGCGAGCGCTAGATCATGATCCACATGCAGCGGAAGTTGCACGCTCACACATAGCCCACCAGCCTCACGTGGTGTCAGCGTAAGCAGGCCATCGTGGGCTTGAACAATACTTTTAACAATCGCCAAGCCAAGCCCCATGCCAGCATGGCTCGTCTGGATGCGCTCGCTACCACGGCGAAACGGCTCCACCAGCGTCGCCACCACACTTGGGCTAAGCTTCTCGCCGCTATTCTCGACTTTCAGCAACACCATGTTGTGCTCGACGCTGGTTGTGACCCAAATCCAGCCCCGTTCTGGCAGATTATGCACAATTGCGTTATGCAAAAGGTTCATCATCACTTGCAGCAAAAGCGGCGCTGAGCCGATGGTCGGCGCTAGCTCGCCACATGTTTCAATGCTCAGACCGCGTTGTTCCGCCAACGGCAACAACGTTTCAGTCGCTTCATCGGCAATCAACGAGAGATCGACCGGTTCGGGCGTAAACGAGCGCTGATCGGCGCGACTGAGCATCAGCAAAGCTTCAGTTAAGTTGATTGCGCGCGCATTGACCGTATGCAGCCGCTCGATCAGCTCGGTGGTGATGCGATTTGGGTCGCTGCGTGCCACATCGAGCAGGGTTTGGGTAATCGCCAAAGGTGTGCGTAATTCATGCGAGGCATTGGCGGCAAAGCGCCGCTGTTCGCCAACATGGGCTTCGAGCCGCACCAGCATTGCATCAAAACTATCAGCAAGTTCGCGAAACTCATCATTGCTGCCTTCTAAGCCAATGCGATGGGTCAGTGAACCGCTGGCAACCTTGCGCGTGGCATCAGTAATTCGTGCCAAGGGAGCCAGCATGCGGCCAGCCAAAAACCAGCCGCCAACCAAACCAAAGAGCCATAAAAACGATAAAACCGCAGAGGCGCGGGCAACTGGCTCCCGCAACATGTCGGGAACATAGCGCCCCAGCGCAGTAATCGCCGCATCAGGCACATAATAAAAGACCCCGATTGCCGCCACCATCAAAATTCCGGCAAAGATTAACAGGCCAGCATAGCTAATCGTCAGCTTGAGCCGAACGCTCAATCCATCGGGCCTAGCCACGTTCAGATCCTTCATTTATGTCAATTCGATAACCAACCCCAGGCACGGTGGCGATCAGCCATGGCTCGCCCAGCCGTTTGCGCAAGCCAGAGACGGTAATCCGCACGGCGTTGGTAAATGGGTCTGCATGCTCATCCCAAGCACGTTCCAACAACTCTTCGGCGCTCACAATTCCGCCTTCGGTTGCCACGAGCACCTCAAGCACCGCAAATTGCTTGCGGGTCAGCGCAATATAGCGGCCATCGCGATAGACCTCACGGCGAAAAACATCAAGCCGCAAGCCAGCAAGTTCGCGCACTGGTGGCCGATTATGAGCACGCCGTCGATCAAGCGCACGCAGCCGCAACACCAATTCTTGCAGCGCAAATGGCTTGGTCAAGTAATCGTCAGCGCCAAGTTCAAACCCAGAAGCCTTGTCATCAAGCCGATCGGCAGCAGTCAACATCAGAATCGGCATGCCACTGCCAGAGGCAACAATTAATTTGGCAATTTCATCGCCAGAAGGGCCAGGAATATCGCGGTCAAGCACCACAATATCGTAGGGATTGAGATCTAATAACTCCAGCGCGGTATCGCCATCGCCGGCAGTGTCGGCGGCAATGGCTGCCAAACGTAGGCCATCACGAATCGCCTCGGCTAAATAGGGTTCATCTTCAACAATTAAGACCCGCATGGGCAAATGCTCCTGTTGGTTAATAGCGCACAGTATAGCAGCCCAAGCATATCAGCAGCATATCGAAAATTTGATACGTTCTGGCAACACCAGCCTTGCTATCCTAGCGCCATGATGTATCACAAACCAACCCAAAATCCAACCCGTCGGATTCTCTGGTTGCTGGTAGCCGGATTGCTCAGCGTCGCAGCGTTTGGCGCATTCCGCAGCTTCCAACTTCGCATGCCAGGGTTCGACCAAACCGCGATTCTGATCGACGGCCCACCGACCGAGACTGCCCTGAGCTTGCTTCCATCACCGCAGCCAGCTGCTGCAACCGCAGTGCCAGCAACCGCCACGCCAGAGTTTGAAGCAACCAGCGAGCCAACGCCGCCCAGCGAAATGCTTGCGCCGCCCAGCGATCCGCCACAGTTTGAGCACAATGGCGAAATTGGCATTGCTGATGGCATCGTGCCCGAGGGCACAACCGTGTTTGATAGCGATCTGCCAGCAATCGCCAACCTTGACCCAACCCTGTTGAATGCGTTGCGCCAAGCTGCCAACGACGCTGCCGAAAATGATGTTGTGTTCTATGTAACCAGTGGCTGGCGTTCTCCAGCCTATCAAAATCAATTGCTAGAGGAGGCAATTGTTAACTATGGTTCTGAGACCGAAGCTGCGCGTTGGGTCGCAAGCCCAGCAACATCAACCCATGTCGCAGGCTTGGCGGTCGATATTGGCCCCTACAAAGCCCTCGATTGGCTGATTCAACATGGCGATGATTTCGGATTATGTCAAATCTATGGGAACGAAGTTTGGCACTACGAATATCGTGCAGAAGCAATTGAATCGGGCTGCCCAGAAATGTATCTCGACCCAACCCACGATCCACGAATGCAGCCATGATCTGAGCAAACCAGCATGTTTGGCAGAGAAATCGTGGAAATTCTCAAGGTAAGCCAGAGCAGAAGCCAATCGCAGCCAAGAGACCCAAACCCTGATGACAAAGTTGTTTTTCTATGGGTTTCTCAGTTTAATTACCCTGATCAGCGTAATCAATATGCTCAATACACTTGATACTAGCATCAAGCTGCGGCGGCGCGAAATTGCCATGCTCCGATCGGTTGGGCTAACCCAAGCAGGATTCGCCCGCATGCTGCGTTACGAAAGTTTGTTTTATGGCCTAACTGCACTGCTGTGTGGGCTGCCGCTAGCAATTGCGCTTAGTGGTGTTCTCTATTATCAATTTGGCATGGTCGGGAGCTTTGGCTTTAGCGTGCCTTGGGGTGCGATTGAGGTCTGTAGCGTCGCCATTCTTGGCTTGGTGTATGCCACAATGCAGCGGGCTGGGGCGCAGCTGCGCAACGACAACATTATCGAAACAATCTTCAACCTTTCCGCCGATCCGCGTGCGGATGGCCAAACTTAGGCGCAGCTGCGCAACGACAACATTATCGAAACAATCAAACAGAATATAGCTAGATTAAAGCCTACAGGCTTGTGGTAAAAATTCCACAAGCCTGTACGTTTGAGCAATTGAGCAGCAGTTTACACCTCGACCCGGGTGCCAATCTCGATGGTTGACGTTGGCGGCAGGCTGAAGAAATCGGCGGCGCTGGTTGAATTTTGCAGCATCACTGCATACAACCGTTCGCGCCAAAGCGCCATGCCAGGTAATTGCTTGCTTGCAATAACCTTCGTCCGATTGACAAAATAGGTTGTTTGCTCGGGATCGAATGGCAGCCCAGGGATTGTTGCCTTGGCCAAGGCGTTGGGCACATCGGGATCTTCCATAAAACCAAAGAAAATCGTCAAGGTCTGGAAGCCATGGCTGGCCTCCCCAAGCAAAAAGCGCTCGTGCTCTTCGACGTGCGGCACTTGGCGATATTCAACCGTCACCAAGAGAATATGTTGGTGCAGCACCCCGTTGTGGCGCATGTTGGCCAACAATGCCTCAGGTGCACCATCACGCCGCGCACTCAGGAAAATCGCGGTTCCAGGCACGCGCACTGGCGGATCGTGGGCAATGCGGTTGGTCAATTCGGAAAGCAATTGATCGCTACTGGCGCGTTCGGCTACCAAGTGCTGACCGCGCTTCCACGTGGTCATGATCGTGAATAAGACCACCGCAACCACCAAGGGGAACCAGCCACCATGGGGAATTTTGACCGCATTGGCAATCAAAAAGCCCATATCAATCACCAAAAAGAACCCAGTCAGCGAGCCAGCCTTCAAGGCACTCCAACCCCAGTGTTCACGGGCTACCACATAGAAAATAATCGAGGTAATTGCCATCGTCGAAGTAACTGCAATCCCATAGGCAGCAGCCAAATTCGATGAGGTTTGGAAGGCAATCACCACCAGAATACAAGCCACCATCAGCAACCAGTTAACCACCGGAATATAGATTTGGCCGTATTCGGTGCGCGAGGTGTGCAAGGTGCGAGTCCGCGGCAAAAAGCCAAGTTGGCTGGCTTGCATCGTAATCGAAAACGCACCTGAGATCAGCGCCTGCGAGGCAATCACGGTTGCCAGAGTGGCCAGAATAACCAACGGGTACAAAGCCCATGAGGGAGCCATGCGAAAAAACGAATGTTCGACCGCTTCTGGCTCGCGAATCAGCAAGGCAGCTTGGCCCATATAATTGAGCAACAAGGCTGGCAGCACCACCACATACCAAGCAATGCGAATTGGCCGCCGCCCAAAGTGGCCCATATCGGCGTAGAGTGCTTCGCCGCCAGTCACCACCAAGAACACGCTGCCCAGCACCAGAAAGCCCTTCCAGCCATTATTCTGAAAAAACTCCCAGCCATACAGCGGGTTAATCGCCCGAATGACACCTGGCTCGTGAATAATATTGACGATCCCAAGCACAGCCAGCACGGTAAACCACAGCAAGGTAATTGGCCCAAACAGCTTGCCAACGAGGGCTGTGCCAAAGCGCTGAATCAAAAACAACCCAACCAAAATCAGAATGGTCAGCGGAATAATATAGGGTTGAAAGAAGTCTGTCGCGACATTCAAGCCCTCAATCGAACTGAGCACCGAGATTGCTGGGGTAATAATGCCGTCGCCATAGAGCAGCGCCGCGCCAAAAACCCCCAACAACACGACCCATTTTTTACCAGTTGTACCAATCTGTTTAATCGGCGTGGCCAACGCGGTGAGCGCCAAAATGCCGCCCTCGCCGCGGTTATCGGCCTTGACGATAAAGATCAAATACTTAATCGTAACAACCGTGACCAAGGCCCAGAAAATTAACGAGACAACTCCAAGAATATTGGCTGGGGTCAGGGCGAGGCCATGGCCAGCGTGGAAACTTTCGCGCATTGCATAGAGTGGTGAGGTGCCAATATCGCCGTAGACGATGCCCAGCGCCGACAAGGAAAGCAGCGCGAGATAACGCCCGGTGGGAGCTGGACGGTGATGCGAGCCATGGTCATGAGTATGATCGTCATGCTCTGCCTGATCAATTGGTTGCTTTGCCTCGTGTGCCATAGATGGTTAACCGCCTTTAAACTGCGACATTCGTTCAATCGCATAGCATAGCATATGCCACTAGCAAAAAGCAGGTGCTGCTAGGCGCAAGCCACATGCTGAGCGGCGTTATTGCACAATTGCACTGCGGGTCATTTGCTGCAAAAGAGCTTCATTCGCTGCATAGCCAGATTCGGGCACAAAGCCAACGATCACGCCCAAACTGCCACCAGGACCGGGCTTGACTGTGACAAAGGCCTGCATTTTTGCTTCCTGCCCACGTACAAGCCGCACAAATTTCACAGTTCCTTCAGAGGCATTGATCACATATTCGCGTTGGGTATTGGGCGCAGCCAAGAGATTAAGCGTTTCCTCGATCGATGACTTGATGCCAGCAGCATCGTTGTTTTTACCAATGACCTTGCGCGCCAAGATCCCTTGCTCACCATCGCTTGCGGTTGAGAAAAAGACCGCGAGATCGTCACCAATCGCATATTCAGTCCAAGCCTGTGGATGCGAGACACTCATATTGGTGTTGCTATTGCGGGTCAAAATCACGCTGCTTGGGTCGATTGGCGCGGTTGGCAGGTCAACTGGGCCAGCAGGAACAGCCGTTGCATCGCTCACAACTGGCGGCGGTGCGCTTGGCTCAGTCACTGTTGTACCCACCACCCAGCCGTTAGTGCCAATATCGGCAGCGGGCAAATCGGTGTTGGCCCGCTCAGCGAGCCGAACATTCCACCAAAGGACTCCATTAACCTCGCGTGATTCGATATATTGCAGGCTATCATTAGGGTTGATATTCCCCTTCGAGTTTGAGCGTTCGTCTGGCTCAAAGCGTAAGGGCGTAGTTGCCAACGAACGGCCAAGCGGCAAATTGGGGGTTGCGGTTGGAATCGCCGCTTGGGTTGCTTGGAGCGCACGTTGGGTTGCCCGGGCAAACATTGTGGGCGCAACCGCTGTGGCCGTTGCATTATTGGCGGCATTTTGCTCATCAAGGCTCTGATTCAGCAGCCAAACCCCATAGCCTAAGCCACCAGCAATCCCAAGCACTAGTAAGGTTTGCAGCAAAACACCGAGTGGGCCCTGTTGACGCGGCCCCTTAGCCGAAAAGTTCGCATCCCAATCATTGGGGTCAATTTTACTTGGCACTGGTCGCCTCCCATGTGAACACTTGCACGCGCAACAGTATACGTTAAAAGTGCAATTTTGGGATAACAACCTGCGCCTACATGGCTAAACTATTATGACAAGTAATCAACATTGTTGCCCACTTACAGCCCAAATATAAATATTGATCTCTAGGGCAATGCGCCCCACGCATTCAATCGATCGCTTGGCGGGCAAAGTGGTCAAGCATCTGCTTGAGGGTTGGGGTTAGGGCAACTGGTAGGCGGTAGAACACATGCTCCTTACGGCCACCAATCTTATTGAGCGTCACATTCATCGTCGCATCTGCATGAAAGAAAAAACTTATACTTGCCTGCTCCATTCGTAAATTGTGCCGCCGTGATCGCGATAGGATCAAGGTTACTAAGGAATGACCTGCCCGAAAAAGCCGATCATAGCCTGCACGCTGCAATATTCCAACGAAACGCTGCCCAATTGGGGCAATCGGCCAATTGAAGTCCGCATAAAACTCAGCCATGCGATCCCAGCTTACGATAAACTCGGCCTCAATCCCTTGCCCAGCTTCATAGTAGCGCGCAAGCTTCCCGACTGAAAGCCATGGAAATTCTTGTTCTAAGGCGCTCGGTGCCGCCGAATCGATCAGCCAGCGCCGGAGCATTACAGCAAGATCAGCACTCTGGATCACCGGAAATTGAAAGAGTGGGCAGTCATCCCAGAGAAAATGTGCGTCTGGCTGTTCATTGTGGCCATAAAATTTGATACGACAACTCCGCGTTGAATTCTGGGCGACCAGATCGTACATTCGTCGGTGGAAGCGATCGTGGTCGTGCTTGAGCAGAGCGCTGAGGGTGTGATCATGCTCAATAAGCTTAGCTTCAAGATCACCGAGGGCACGAATCTTCCGATCAATAAATTCGCCATGGGTATATAATTCAGCGCGATCAGCACCATGCAACCATGCAGCAATTGGGTGATACAGATCGCTGGCGTGCGCTGTCCAGCCATCGGCAACAGTTGAATCGGCGTTCTGGAATCCGATCCAATAGGGCATCACATTCCTTGGATAAACGCTAATCTTACATGCACGGTTTGCAGTTTGGATAGTACATGACCTATTCACACCGTTCCCTTGGATAGCAATGCTCGAAACGGAAGAGGATGCAGCGAATCGCGTCATTAACTCAGTATAGACATGCTGAGCAAGAATCTCGTCCTCATTGACCCCGGCCATTGCACCACCTCCCGATCAATTCAACATCTGTGGTGTTAGTATACACCGAGCTTAGGTTTGGTTTTTGTTGGTTTAACAGTAACAGGAAAATTCTGTGAAACAGACTTATTTGTATCAATATAAAATTAAGATGACAGCAGCCAACTCCTCGCGTAGAATAAATTACCTGTTGGATAGATCGTTGGAGAACTGCCATGAACCGAACCGACCGTTTGCTCGCAATTGTGCTGGAGTTGCAGGCGCACGGGCGACGGCGCGCCGAGGATTTAGCCAAAACCTTCGAGATCAGCAAGCGCACAATTTATCGTGATATTCAAGCGCTCTGTGAAGCTGGCGTACCCGTAGTGGCCGCAGCAGGCCAAGGCTATTCGCTGGTTGAAGGCTATTTTCTGCCGCCCCTGCGTTTTAGCCCCGATGAGGCAATGATGTTGCTCTTGGGAGCCGACCTGATGGCCGCAAGCTTCGATGCTGAGTATCGCCAAGCAGCCCATGCCGCCGCACGCAAAATCGCCGGCGCACTGCCAGAGCAACAACGCGCCGAGGTTAAATCGCTTCGAACCACAATTCGCTTTGTGCCAGGCGGCGCGGCCAACCAGCACGAAACTAGCCTCTTGCCGCAACTCCGACGCGCAATCGTGGCCAAACAACGAATACGCATGACCTATCAAGCCCGCCATGGAGCCGCTGCTCTTGAGCGCGAAGTCAATCCATATGGCTTAATTCACACGGGCAAGAGTTGGTACATTATTGGGTTTTGTATGTTACGTCAAGCTATTCGCGCCTTTCGGATTGAGCGCATAGCCGAGTTACGCGTTATGAGCAGCAACTTTGAACGGCCTAGCAACTTCAGCCTCGACGAGGATCAACGCAATGATCGCATGTTGCGCATCAGGGTGTTGTTTGACCATGAAAGTGCGGCTTGGGTGCGCGAGGAACCTTCGTTTTATGCAGTGGCTCACGAGCCATGTGATGCTGGGTTGTTGGTAACGCTGCTTGCCCGCAATGAACACGATGTCACGCAGTGGCTGCTCAGTTGGGGCGCGCATGTCCAAATCTTGGAGCCAGATTCGCTGCGCCAGCGGCTTGCCATCGAAGTTGAACGAATGTTGGAAAATTACCAAAATAGCAAATTGCTACTGACATAGGGTTGTCACTCAGCCGAGTTATGCTCAGTGCATATCGATTTTCAGGAGGATATATGCACAACGCAATTACTTGGTTTGAGATTCCAGCTACCGATTTTTCACGCGCCGTCGGTTTTTACAGCACCATCCTCGCGCAAGCTATTCGCGAAGACGATTTTATGGGCATTCCGCATGGCTTTTTCGCTGCCGATCAGCGTGGCGTAGGTGGAGCTATTGTGGCTCCCCACGATGCAACGCCTGCCAGTGGTGGCACCCTGATTTACATTAATGCTGGCCAAGAACTGGAGCAAATCGTCGCGCGGATTGCTCCAGCAGGCGGCACGGTCGTGCTCGATAAAACTCCAATCGGCCCACAAGGCTGGATGGCAATTTTTATCGATACCGAAGGCAACCGGATTGGCTTGCACCAACCAGCTGCCAACTAAAATAGCTACGCCACGCAGGCGCGCTGAACATATCAGCGCGCCTGCAAATCTTCAATTGCATGCTCCAAGTTAACCCCTCGCCCGCAAATGAGCGAGGGGTTTTGGCTTAAATCACATTCTAGGCAAATAAAATAATCGAACGCAAACTATCAAGGGTCTGTTGAATCGCCTGCGGAATAATCCCATCGTTGGTAATATCGCTAACGATCGCACTAATGTGTTGGTCGAGCGCTTGTTCATCGTCGTTCCAAATGTAGGGGCGTTCGTGCGATGCAGGTCGGCCAACTACCTCGCGCATGGCAGTGTAGAGTTTGGCCGTCATGGGCGAAAGCGTTTCAAGCGCGTTATAGTGGCCAGCAATTTTATAGGTGCGTAAATCAACAGCTTGCACCCCAAAAATCAAGGCAATTGCAATATATTGTTGCAAGGTTTCGATCGTTTGGCGCGCCAAGTTGGCCGAGCCAAAGCCTTGACTATTGATATTTTGATTAAACTGCTCAGCGTGGGTTGGGAAGCGATCGGCCAACGAGTTGCCCAAAAAGCCCAGCACCGGCATAATCGAGTTGCCCGAAATTTGCAAACCCTTGAGGCCCATATTGACTTTACGGCTGGAATTGCCGACCAATGAGGCTGGCAAGCCATTATTGAACTGCGGCGAAACCAACAAAGCAATTTGCACATCAAGATGTTTGGCCATCAGCCCCATGTAATAGCGCAATTGATCCATGCCAACGCCAATATACTGGCCGAGGAAATTGCCGCCATGATAGCTGGCCTGATCTTCGGTATTAATCAAGGGATTATCGTTGGCCGAGTTAATTTCAACCCGCAAATGATGGGTAATATAGGCCATGCCATCGATAATTGGCCCCAAAAACTGTGGCAAACAGCGCAACGAATAGCGATCTTGAATCAAATCGCCTTCGCGATATTCGTGCCGGCCATCAAGTTCATCGCGCGATAACACCGAGCCATCGAGAATTTGCAACATATGGTCGGCAGCCCAAACCTGGCCAGTATGCGCTTTGTGAGCATGAATAAATGGGTGGAACGATTGATTGGTGCCTTGCAAACCTTGAATCATCAAGCCATGAATATTCAAGGCCAAACCCAGCAAGTTGCGGGCATCGTGCAAGACATTGGATGCAATCCCGGTCATCACTGAAGTGCCATTCATCATTGCCAAACCTTCTTTGGGCAACAATTGCATGCGCGGCAAATTCAGGCGTTCCAAGGCCGAGATACAATCCATTTCCTCGCCATCAAAATCGACCCGAAATGCTGCATCAGTGCCCAGCAAGGCCCCAGTAATGCTGATCAATGGCACTAGATCGCCGCTCGCGCCAATCGAGCCAAATTCACGCACATGCGGCGTAACATTGGCATTCAAAAAGGTCATCATGCGTTGAATAATTTCCAACCGAATGCCCGAAACCCCGCGCATATGCGAATTGGCGCGCAACAACATGGCAGCCCGCACATCGGCCAAGGGCAATAATTTACCAGCGCCAGTTTTATGATACCAAATGGCATTATTCTGCAAATCGGCAGCTTCTTCTGGCGAAATAACCACATCGGCCATGCCCCCAAAGCCAGTCGTCACGCCATACACTGGCTTGCTCGCTTTGACCGCATCATTAATATAGGCACACGAGGCAGCAATCCGGTTCACAATATCAGGATGATCGCTGAGGCCCACGGTTGCATGATGGCGGGCTACCCGAACAACATCCTCAATGGTTAGGCCTGCTCCTGTTAGGGTTACTTGATTGCGCATAGGGTTCTCCGACGATGAATTGGTTGATAGTCGCTCTAACATTGTCCTAAACCTTTCGAACCTAGGCTCCTGCCTCGTTGCGTAAGAGCCGCTTTAACACTTTGCCGGTCGGGTTTTTGGGAATGGAATCAACAACCTTGATTGCGGTGGGCACTTTGAAACTCGCCATATGCTTGCGACAATAGGCGATAATTTCTTGAATTGTGCGCTGCTGATCTGGTTTGAAGACCACTTGGGCCTCGACCCGTTCACCAGTGATGGCATCAGCGACCCCATACACTGCAACTTCCGCAATCTCTGGGAGTTGGAAAATGACATTTTCAACTTCAGCGGGATAGACTTTAAGCCCAGCAACATTGATCATATCTTTCAAGCGATCAACGATGAAGAGATAGCCATGCTGATCTTTTTTGCCAAGATCGCCAGTATGAAACCAGCCATTGCGAATCGCTTGCTCGGTTGCAGCTGGATTATTCCAATAGCCGAGCATGACGTTCGGGCCACGGATAATAATTTCGCCAACTTGATCAGGCAGCACTTCGACATCTGTTTCAAGATCGACGATTTTTATGTCAACATCCTCGATTGGCGTGCCAACTGAGCCTAATTGATAGCGCGAACTATGATTGTAGGCAGCAAATGGGGAAGTTTCGGTTAAACCATAGCCTTCATAAATTGGCAGCTTGTATTTTGCCTGCCAACGCTGAGCAATCTCGACTGGCAAAATTGCTGCGCCGGAGAAGAAATAGCGCACTGGTTGCAATTGCTCAGGCTCAGTTTTATTCAGTAAGAGCAAGTAAATAGTTGGTACGCCAAAAAACATTGTCACCTGATCGGCTTGAATTGAACGAATAACCAGATCGAGGTTAAAACTACGGTGCAACACAATCGTTGCGCCTGCATTCAGCGCACTATTAAAAATTGCATTTTGGCCAAAACAGTGAAAGAGTGGTACGCATAATAATAATCTATCAGTAGATCGCATATCACAATAGCGATTTTTGGCCTGCATATTCGAAATAATATTGTTATGCGAAAGCGTTACGCCCTTGGGAAAACCAGTCGTTCCCGATGAGTAGACAATTGCAGATGGATCATGTGCTTGCATGGTACGAGCTTGGTATTGTTTTGAGGATTGCTGCATCAAACCAGCGAAACTATCAGTCGAATTAGCATCGCCAGTAACCAACACATGTTTGAGGCTTGGGCAAGCGTCAATTGGAATCAGGTGGGCTAATTCAGGTGTTGTAATAAGCGCTGTGGCTTGGCTATCGTTAACAATAAACTGAATCTCTGCGCTCTGAAGTTGCACATTCAGCGAAACGGCAATCGCCCCAAGTTTAATAATTCCAAGGTAGCCAAACATAAACTCGGGAATATTGGGCAAGAATAACGCTACTCGCTGACCAACCTGAATCCCAAGCTCGCTCAAGCCATTCGCCACTTGGTTGGCCAATTGGTCAAGTTCTTGGTAGCTATAATGGCGCTGTTCAAAGATCAAGGCGATGTTATTGGGCGTTTGGCGTTGCGCTTTTTCAAGATGCTGGGCAATATTCATCTGCGGTATGCTTCCCTATATAGCGTTATGGTTGGGCGGAGCCAACCTTCAAATGGAGTTGCAAGGCACGGCATAGGAGGCTCTTAATTGTGGTGGCAGCATGCCACCTATCAGAACCTCACGAGCGGTGAACTCAAATGCCATGAATAGCTCGGCAGCCAAGCCCGATTAGCGACTGTTGGGCGCTCCAACCTTGGCGCTGGCAAGGGTTACGAGGCAACCGTGCGGCTATTGGGTAATTTGCTTTGAATCAGTTCAAGCGCAGGCATTGCAGCTTCGAGCGCCCGAAATTCTGCGCCCATTTCCGTGACCCGTTGCTTGAAACTGGGGTTTTGAATGACATCAGTGAGCATTGTTGCGAGGCTTTGGGCCGACACTTTCGCCATTGCGCCCATCAAGCCCAGCCCATGGTAGACAACCCGCGCAGCATAGCCCGGTTGATCGCGATTACCAGGAAAAACCAGCATCGGCAGGTTGAAATACAAACATTCCTTGACTGCACCAACCCCGCCGTGGGTAATCATCACGCTGGCGCGCGGCAGAATTTGCTCTACCGAAGCCCATTGCAGCAGCTGAACATTCGCTGGCACAGCGTGAAATTCGTGGGCTTGAAATTTTGAACCAAGCGCCATAATCAACTGCCATTCAGGATGCTCGCGCAACGTATCAATGACGGTTTGAAAAAAGCGCCGACTCTGCTTGTAGATATGGCTCTGGCTGCCTAAAGTGCAGAAAATCAGCGGCTTGCTTGGGTCAATCTGCGCCCAATCAAAGGCTGCTTCCTGACGATCAAGATCGATCGATGGTTCGCAGTAGAAAATACCTTGCTCAACATTTGGTCGTGGAAAATCAAAGGCCTGAGGACAAAGCACAATTTCTGGAATCTCCAGCTGTGGTCGTAGCCGTGGAAACAAGGCGGCTGGCACAATCAGATCAGCTGGGAAACCAAAATGGGTCGCAACCTTGGTCAGCGCTTTTTGAAAATTAAAGCCCACCAAGAGATTGGTTACTTTGACCGCAATTCCGCTAAATTTCCAGGCCATGCTGGCCTTGGAAGGCGAGGCCGGGGTTGTATCGGGAATAATATTGGTCACAACTGGCGGATAATTGGCTGCTTGCGGCAAGTTAATATTAATGCTCAAACTCACCACCGCAATGCCCATATGCCGAACCATCAAGCTTAGCGGAGCCATAAAGCCGTCGATAAGACAGAGATCAGCGCCAACTTCAAGCAAACTAGCTTTGATCGAATTTTGCGGTTCAAGAACCGTTTGGCATAAGGCCCGATAAAATGCCGTATGCGAAACCTCTCGCAAGAAGCTTCTGCCGCTGGTTGTGGCAATTCGTTCAATTTGTTGTGCCCGAAAGCCGAGCGGAAATTCTTCTGGCAATAAGGCCAAATAGTCAAAGCCTTGGCTGCGAACATAGGCCTCAAAATCGGCCAGCGCCAAATAATACACCTGATGGCCTTGGGCCTTTAAGCGTTTGCCAAGCTTAAAACTGGGAATAAGATGGCCTTCTTCGGGAAACATACTGATTACAATTGTCGCCATTCAATAAAGCTCCATAGGTAGCGATTTGTATGCGTTGCGATTCCCTCACCCCACCCCTGGTCCACGCACGGACGAGGGGATTTTTGGTTAAGATCCCCTCACCCCAACCCCTCTCCCGTGGCGCGGGCGAGGGGCTTTAACGTTATGGTTCCCCCGCAATTTCTTGGCGAACCACGGATGCTCCCCCTCGCCCGCGTTCAGTGGGAGAGGCGGTCGGGGGATGAGGGGATCAATCGTGCTAGGCAACTCCTTGGCGGAACGAACGCACAGCCCAGAAAACGCCCAAAAATGCTAAGACACCCATCACCACAAAGCCTTGCCAAACCGCCGGATTGCTAAACTGGCCAATGAATAAGGCCCGTGAGGCATCAACCGCATAGGCAAAGGGGTTAACCCCCGCCACATTTTGAATCCAGTTTGGGGCTAAAGTAAGCGGCAAGGTAATGCCTGAGAGTAATAAAATCGGCAAAATCAAAAAGTTAAGTACCGAAGCCACCGCATTTTCATCTTGCAAAATGAGCGCGACAGCATAGGAGCACGACGAAACCAGCAACCCAAGCAGCACTACAATCAACATTGACAGCGCTACGCCAGCAGGATCAGCGCGCAGACCCATGAGCCATGCCACGCCAACCAGCACCGCCGCTTGCAGCAGCAACATCACCACATCGCGCAGCAAACGCCCAAGCACCAAGGCCAAACGACTCAGCGGCGTAACCCGCATACGTTCCAAAACGCCGGCGCGCAGCTCAGCAATAAAGCCAAATACCACGAACAATGCCCCAGTAATCCCCAACATCACCAGCAAACCAGGCGTAAACACGCCAATTGCGCCGCCCTCGGGAAAGCCCTCGGTATTGGCGATTGGCTCTAGCAACGGGGCAAAGAGCAGCAATTGCACAATTGGCTGAAAAAGGCCGACAATAACCATCACTGGGTTGCGCATGGTCATGGTGAAATAATGCTTAAACAGCAACCATGTATCACGGAGCGATTGCATTGAATATCCTCATTAGTTGGCAGACTCACGTAATGAACGACCAGTTTGCTTAAGAAATACATCATCAAGCGATGGGCGCGAAAGCTCGACGGTTTGCACCTGCACATTGGCATCATCAATCAGTCGGAGAATCTTCGGCAGTGCCTCTGCGCCTCGATCAACAACCAAGCGAATTGCTTGCTCATCGTATTCGAGCGAGTGGATATAGCTCTGTTCTTGTAACAGCGCTTGAACCTGCTGGCCAGTTTCGGGCTGAAATTGCAAGCCAAGCGTGATCGTATCGCCAACAATTTGGCGTTTGAGCGCATCGGGCGTACCTTCAACTACAATTCGGCCATCATCGATAATTGCCAACCGCTGACATAGCGCATCGGCTTCATCAAGATAATGGGTGGTCATAAAAACGGTTGTGCCTTCAGCATTAAGCCGCCGCACCTCTGTCCACAACCAAGCCCGACTTTGCGGGTCAAGCGCAGCAGTTGGTTCGTCGAGCAATAACAGTTTTGGCTTATGGACCATGCCCAGCGCCAAATCGAGGCGGCGGCGTTGGCCACCGGAGTAACTGCTGCTTGGGCGATCAGCAATTTGCTCAAGATCCAGCGCCGCAAGTAGCTCTTTGGCCCGTACAACCGCATCGGGCAAGCTCAGGCCATAAAAACGACCTTGCAGAATCAAATTTTCTCGGGCTGTCGATGCGCCTTCAGCGCCCCCATCCTGGCTCACATAGCCAATTTTTTCGCGAACTTGGCGCGAATTGGTGAAAAGATCAATGCCGGCAATCGTTGCTTGGCCACTGCTCGGTTTAAGCAACGTGGTCAACATGCGCATGGTTGTGGTTTTGCCAGCCCCATTCGGCCCGAGAAATCCAAAAATCTCGCCTGCTTGAACACTCATCGTTACGCCTTTGACGGCTTCGACTAAGCGTCCGCGCACGCGAAAACTTTTGGCCAATTCCTTGGTTTCAAGAATAATCATCAAGCTGCTCCGTTGAGGTTCAGGTGGGATAGCCAGTTTTCTGCATTGGAAGCCTCGACCGCCTGCTGGATATGTTGCCTGAGCAACCAAACAACGACGAGGAATTGGCGGCGAACCTGCGGCAAAATCAAGCCAGCTGGTTCGCCCAACGATGGGTATCAGAGTTGCAAGTGCGCCAAAGCTAGAATGTTGTAATGAATGGCGCGTAGGATGAGCGCTGGGAGCATTTCCAGTATTTGAGCACGAGAAATAGCTGCAAAGCGCCGCGACTACTCAGCTTTATTGGCGTTAACTCGCCGCACGATCTGCATAATTACGGTGCTCACAATGCCTGCGCCCAACGAAGCCAAACCAGCTTTACGGGTTTGACCGCTTGAGCGTAAGAGCCGCACCAGCATTTGAGTGCTCAACACACCCAAGCCAGTTGCCGCCAGCACATCGCTTTGGGAGCGCACGCTCAGCCGGTCGCGGTCGGTCGCGATTGAGGCCAAAAAGACCCCAAGCAAACAGTAGGAAGAGCCAGACATGTTGATGAGCACTGTGTCGTTGTCTGCTTGAGGCGCAGTAACCAGCAATGGCACAAAAATGCCCAGCCGCACTGCCGAAAACGCTAAGCTGAATGATTGAAAACGGGTGGTTGCTGTGCCCAAAATCCCCATTGCAGCACTTTCGCGCAAGGCTTGGGCAAAACTAGGGTGAACCAAGCTATAGGTCAAAATCCGCCAAACTTGGCCCGCATTGACCTGCGATTTTTGAAATGCACCCCAAGCAACTTGGGCTTGCGGATTGGCGACATCATCGCCAGATTTAACTGCGTTGAGCAAGGCACTCAGGCCACTCAAGCCATATAGCACGGCAACTTTGGCCACACTATCGGTTACAGGAACCAACAATGTGCCAACGCTCAGCGAATCGGCATCGGCGGTCGCTGTTGGCGAACGAGGTTCAAGGGTTGCATGTTCAAGCAACGTCATGATCTGTTTGGTGGCCTGCAAACCCAGCCCGATGATGCGGAAGCGTTCAAAAATATTCATGCTGTCGTTGTTACTCCTCAATTGATTGGCTAGCTAATCCAGCTAACGTCCTCAATCTACGTGCTTACCCAGTGACCCCTCGCCATGGTCAGCATGTGTTTGGTATCACAACCGAAGCTGAGAACATAATGTAGTTCTGTGACGCAGCTTTGGCTGATAACACTGGTATTCGGCAGCTGATAGCCCTACAACAGTGCGCTAGATGATTAAACTATACGATGTTAGCTTAATTAATTGAGATTGAGCCAATTAAACTATACAATGTTAGCTTAATTAATTTGGAGTGTTTAGAGAATTGATTATGATCAGTTTTTGCAATTAATTCTCACAAATAGCACCAAAATTAATGAGTCTTAGGGCTGATTTATGCTGATGCATATAGGTCAACAAATTAATCTTAAAATTAACGAATCTTAGCACACAGCGGGGATAATAACCTAAGAAAATAAATTATGCAAGAGCCAAGAATCGGCTGCATAATTCGATCACAAGTAAATAGCAAGCCTGCCTAGATATATTTAATTCGCCTTGACAATGCTAATATGCTTTAACTATAATAGCTGCGCTATAAGCCATTTGAGCTAAAATTGTTGATCAAGCGAGATTTTTGATTAATATCTTAACTGCATGTTAACTCGATTTAACAAATAAAATAGCTCAATTCTACTGCTTCATAGCAAACTCTGCTGTTTTCCTTTTACAATGTAAATGTATATAGATGAATGCTATTTAGCAATCTTGCCCAAATTATTGTGGTATTTTATTTGGGTATTTTGCACAATAGAATGCATCTGAATAGCTTTACACTATTAGATTATTGAGTAATATCATTGCCAAATGCTCGATAATTTATCAATTTTAAGTATTTTTATTCATGAATTAATAATTTTTGTAATTATAGCGACATATATTCTCAATTTAATAATTTTGAATTTATATTCGCTCTATTTCATAATTTTAATATATTCATTTATTTACGATCAAAATTTTATTGATAGCAATATTATTGCTATTATTAGAGAGTTTTGGTCAATAAATCAGAAAATTCAATCATTACGAACTAATGGTTGAAGGTTAACAGTTCAATACCTATAACGTTCTCAATCTGATGTACCTTCCAGTATCTAGTTGCTCACGCTATAGCATTAAACCTTGCTGTGCAACACGACATACAAAGGAATCCTATGAACAACCTACCAGCTGGAACTGATAACATCAAGCCTGAAGTACCCGAATCAACCGCCGAAATTCTAACCGCGTGGTTGATTAATCATTTCTGCACTTATTTAAATGTTGCCCCCGCTGAGATTGATGTGCGCTTGCCGTTTGCGCACTATCAAATCGATTCACTCCAAGCGCTTAGTTTAATCAGCAAGCTTGAAGAACTGCTTGGACGCTCACTTTCACCAACAATGCTCTGGGATTATCCAAGCATCGAGACACTTGTGCCAGCATTGCTTGGATCGGAGCAAGCAGCGCCAATAAACTCAGCAGAGCCGCAGCATAACGAGCAAGCCATCGCCATTATTGGCATGAGTTGCCGTTTCCCTGGAGCCAACAATTTGGCAGATTATTGGGATTTACTGGTCAACGGGCGTGATGCAATTACTGAAATTCCTGCTGAGCGTTGGAATTTAGAGGCGGTGTATAACCCTGATCGCAGCGTCCCAGGCACGATGTATACCCGTTGGGGTGGCTTTGTTGATCAGCCTGAATATTTCGATACAGGCTTTTTTGGCATCTCGCCCCGCGAGGCAATCCACCTTGATCCTCAACAACGCATGCTGCTCGAATGTACCTGGGAAGCCTTCGAGGATGCGGGCCAATCGCCGCAAGCGCTGGCTGGCAGCCGCACTGGGGTTTTTATTGCCTCAATCAGCGAAGATTATGGCCGCATTTTATTTAGCCATCCTGAGATTATCGATGCCTATACTGGGCCAGGCACGTCGCACAGCATTTTGGCCAATCGGCTCTCGTATGTGCTGAATTTGCAAGGCCCAAGCGTTAGTATCAACACCGCATGCTCCGGTTCGTTGGTGGCGATTCATATGGCTTGTCAGGCATTAGAGGCTGGCGAGGCAGATTTGGTGATTGCTGGCGGGGTTAATGCCAGCTTTCTACCTGATGGCAACTTATTTTTCTCCAAGGCTGGGGCGTTATCGCCTGATGGCCGTTGTAAAACCTTCGATGCCCGCGCCAATGGCATTGTACGCAGCGATGGTGCAGGCATTATTATCCTCAAACCATTGCAAAAAGCCCTAGCCGATGACAACCCAGTCTATGCAGTTATTCGCGGCAGTGCGGTTAACAGCGATGGCCGCACCAACGGCATTATGGCTCCCAATCGCCAATCGCAAGAGGTCGTACTGCAAGAAGCCTATCGCCGCGCTGGAGTTAATCCTGCAAGCGTGCAATATATCGAAGCCCATGGCACAGGCACAAGCCTTGGCGATGTGATCGAAGCCCAAGCGCTTGGCGCGGTCTTAGCAGTTGGGCGCTCCGAACAGCAACCATGTGTGATTGGCTCGGTCAAAACCAACATTGGCCATACCGAATCGGCAGCAGGCATTGCTGGCGTGATCAAGGTAGCACTGGCAATGAAGCATCGCATCTTGCCAGCAAGCTTACACTTTGAAACGCCCAATCCGATGATTCCGTTTGACGAACTGCGCTTGCAAGTGCAAAGTGAATTAGGGCCATGGCCAAGCTCAGCCGGACCCTTACTGGCTGGGGTGAGTGGCTTTGGCTTTGGCGGCACCAACGCCCACGTGGTGCTCGAATCGGCTCCAGCAGTTGAAGCTCCAGCAGCAAATAGCACTGAAGCATGGCCCTTGCTCTTGCCCTTATCGACCCAAAGCGAGCCAGCCTTACGTCAACTTGCCGCCCGTTATGCAGCCCAGCTTGCTGCCAGCAGCGCGAGTGAAGCTAGCACTATTTGCTACAGTGCCAGCGTTGGCCGCAGCCAGCTCGATTATCGGCTGGCAGCGAGTGCTACGAGCCAAAACTTGCTGATCGAGCAACTCAATGATTTTGCCGAAGGCCGAACTGCCAGCGGCATAATCACCCAAGACCACTCACAGAGCCAAGCACATAAATTGGTGTGGGTATTTTCGGGTCAAGGCTCGCATTGGCTCGGCATGGGCCGTGGGCTGCTTGAGCAGCAACCAGTCTTTCGCCAAACGCTCGAAGCCTGCGACCGCTGTTTCAGCAACTATGCAGATTGGTCGTTGCTTGAAGCACTGCTTGATGACCAGATTGGCGAGCAGATTAACCAGACCGATCGGGCGCAGCCGCTTATTTTTGCCCTGCAAGTGAGCCTCGCAGCCCTTTGGCGCGCTTGGGGCATCACGCCGGCGGCAATTGTTGGCCATAGTTTGGGTGAAATCGCCGCCGCCCATGTCAGCGGAGTGCTGACCCTCGATGAAGCGGTGCAAGTGGTCTATCATCGTAGCCGCTTGATGAAACAGGTTGCTGGCAAGGGTAAAACTGCTGCGGTTGAACTGACCTTTGAACAAGCCCGTTTGCTCTTGGCTGGTCGTGAGCAACAGGTGGCGATTGCTGGGATCAATAGCCCAACCTCGTGTATTTTGGCTGGTGATCCAACCATTTTGGAGCAATTAGTTGCCTCGCTGCAACACAACGATGTTTTTGCTCGTTTGGTTCGTGGGGTCGATATTGCCTTCCATAGCCCGCATATGGAGCCACTCGTGCCCCAATTGAATGCGGCACTGGCCGAACTTAAGCCCCAAGCGCCAACGATTCCCTTGGTTTCAACCGTCACTGGCGATTTTGTTGAGCAAACGCTCTACAGCGATGGCTATTGGGGCCGCAATCTGCGCGAACCATTCTTGTTTGCCAACGCCATGAAAAGCCTGCTCGACAAGGGCTACGATACATTTTTGGAAATCAGCCCACACCCAGTTTTAGGCGAATCGATGCTGCGCAGCATCCAACACTATAAGCAGCCAGCCCAGGTATTTAGCTCATTACGCCGCGAGCAAGCCGAATTGGGCCTGTTGTTCGAGACCCTTGGCCGTTTGTATGTTGCTGGCTACGCACCCGATTGGCAACAGATTTATCCCAATTCACGCCAACGCAGCGCTTTGCCACACTATCCTTGGCAACGTGAGCGCTATTGGTTTGATCAGCTGTTGCCAGCAGCAACCAGCCAAGCGACTGCCCGTAGCGGATTTGTGCCAGCCCTTTTATCGGGCAAAGTTCAGGCAACACCAAGCAATCAACACCCATTGCTCGGCATTTCAATCGCTTCGGCTTTGAATAACCAACAGTTCTGGCAAACGAGTGTGGCTACCAACTATCCAGCTTATTTGGCTGATCACGTGGTTCAAGAGCAAGTTTTGTTGCCTGGCGCAGCCTATGTTGAGATGATTGTTGCGGCCTTGCGCAGCCGTGGTCAACAAACCGTCACGCTCAATAACCTCGTTTTCAAACAACCGTTGATCATCCCTGAGCAAGGCCAACGCACAATTCAGCTGATTTGCACTGCTGAAGAGAGCCATAGTTTCAGCTTCCAAATTTTGAGCCAAGCAGCTGATCAAGCGAGCCAATGGGAATTACATGCCACTGCGACAGCGCTTGATACCAGTGCCGTTGCCAGTCATTCAACCTATATTGCACTTGATGAATTGCAAGCGCGCTGCCCCGAAACGCTTGCTGTTAGCGCGCATTATGCACGCATGCAACAGGTTCAATTGGCATACGGACCAGCTTTCCAATCATTAACTAGCATTTGGCGCGGCCAAAATGAAGCTTTGGCCAAACTCCAACTTGCCAGCGCAATTGGGCAACTCGAAACCTATGATCAGCTGCATCCAGCCTTGCTTGACGCGACCTTCCAATTGGTCGCGGTCATTCTCGATCAACACACCAACGATCAGACCTACCTGCCAATTGCGATTGAACGGCTGAATGTGCTTGATCGGATTCCAGCAGAGGCTTGGTGTCACGCGGTTTTGCGGTCTGCGCCTGCCGATGAAACCATGATGTATGAAGCTGATTTGATTATTGCCGATGCGCAAGGTCGCGTAGTCGTCGAAATTGCTGGCTTACGGCTGTTTCAAGTGGCCGCCCGAACCACTGCCAAAGCGCCGCAAGGCTTATATGATTATGCTTGGCAAGCAAGCCCAGCTCAAAACGTCGAGCTGCCAGCAGAGCGCTGGCTGATTTTGGCCAATGCCAACGATCAACTCGCCAAGCAATTGAGCAGCAACCTCGCAGGCCATGGCCAACAGGTCGATTGCCTCGAACAACCAAGCGAAGCAAGCGATCTGCGCACGTGGCTCACAACCCAATTACAGGCAAAATATCAACACATCGTCTGTTTATGGCCGCTCGCCGCAAGCAACGATCAAGCTCCAGCCGCCGCAATTCATCAAAGTAGCGCGATGTTGACCTTGCTGCAAACCATCAGCGACCCAAATCTAGCAAACTCACGCTTGTGGTGTGTTACGCGTGGTGGCCAAGCAATCACCAACGAGGTTGTGAATCTGGCTCAAGCACCACTGTGGGGCTTGTTGCGCAGCGCCGCCTTGGAACACCCCGAACTTAGCCCAACCTTGGTCGACCTTGATCCAAACTCGCTAGCCAACGAAGCAACCCTACTAGCAGGCATCTTGCTTCAGCGCTCGAATGAGCATCAACAAGCGTTGCGCAACCAACAAGCGCTAGTTGCGCGCTTGCAAAAACGCCAAGCGCCCGCCAAACCAACCCCGATCAGCCTAACCAGCGACGCAGCCTATCTGATCACTGGCGGCAGTGGTGGTTTGGGCTTGGAAATCGCCCATTGGATGCTCGCCAAGGGTGCGCGCAATTTGGTGATTCTTGGTCGCCGCCCATTGCAGCCCGCCAATGCTTCCCAGCAAGGCTTATCGGATCAACGCTCGCAACTGCTCAATGCGCTACATGATTTAGAGCAGGCTGGTGCCAACGTCCACTATGCAGCGATTAACGTCGCCGATCAGGCAGCATTAGCTGAATTTTTGCAGCACTATCGGACCGAAACGGACTTAGCAATTCGCGGGATTGTCCATGCAGCGGGCGTACTTGACGATCAAATGCTCTATCGCATGGAGCCAAGCGCGCTAACGAGTGTGTTTGCGCCCAAGGTTGCTGGCGCATGGGCGTTGCACGAGGTTTTCAGCGCTGAGCCACTTGATTTTATGATCTTCTGTTCATCGCTGGCGGCAAGCCTTGGCTCGGTTGGCCAAGCCCACTATGCCGCGGCCAATAGCTTTATGGATAGCCTCGCAGCCTATCGCCGCAGTCAAGGCCTCGCTGGGCTGAGCATTAATTGGGGGCCATGGGCCAGCGTGGGGATGGCCGCGCGGCTTAATCCACAAATTTTCGAAGCCCATGGCGTGCAGTTGCTTGAGCCAAACCAAGCCTTAGTTGCCATGGAGCAGCTGCTCAGCGAGCAGGCAATTCAGACGACCATCGCCGAGATCGATTGGGCGACCTGGCTCAGAACCAATCCCGTGGTGGCAGCGTTGCCCTTCTTTGCGGCGCTTATGCCCCAAACAAGCGTTGAACAAGCAGCAAGCACCGCCAACCACGAGCATGAATTTCGCCGCTTGCTGCAACAAACCGACCCAAGCGAACGCCAAGCCTTGATAACCAAGCAACTCAAACAAGTAATTGCCAAAGTTATGCAGCTTGACCCAGCAAAATTGGCGAGTCAGCTCCCGCTGCATACGCTTGGCCTCGATTCGATTATGGCAATTGAACTCAAGACCGGCATCAGCCAGCAACTTGGCGTAACCTTGTCGGTTGCCTATCTGATTCAAGGCCCGAGCATTGATGAAATTGGTGTGAACGTCAATCAACAACTAGCCCTCGAACTATCATCGGAGCTGTTTGCTTCGCCTGAAAGTCGCGATGATGCGCTTCAGGCGCTGCTTGAACAAGTCCAGCAAAGCGATCACGACCAGATCGCCCAAATACTTGCTGAATTAGAACAACTTTCCACTGATGAGGCTCAATCTCGTCTGGTTGGCTGAGGTATGGAGATTTTACATGACTGATTTTGCTGCCAAAATCGCTGCATTACCGCCTGAAAAACAAGCGCTCTTGATTCGTCGGCTGCAACAAACTGCCAATCAGCCACCAGCATTGGTCGCCCAGCCACGAACAACCAATACGCTGCCCTTATCGTTTGCCCAAGAGCGCCAATGGGTGCTCTATCAGTGGGACCCAAGCAGTCCGTTATATAACATTACCTATGGCGTACGCTATGTTGGCAAGCTAGATATTGATGCAGTTCAAGCAGGCTTTAATAGCATTGCCCAGCGCCATGAAGTGTTGCGCACCACCTTTAAACTCGTCGATAACGTCCCATATCAGCAAATTCATGCCGAGCTGAACCCCGGGTTTAGCCTGGTTGATCTGCGGGAGCTGAACGACGATGAGCGTGAAAGCGCGCTGCAAAGCCAGATTCAGGCTGAAACCCAACAAGCATTTGACCTGCAAACTGGGCCGTTATTGCGCATTCTTGTGCTGCAGATTCGTGATCACGAATATATTAAATTAATCAACGTCCATCATAGTGTCTTTGATGGCTGGTCGGCTGGCGTGATGATCGTCGAATTGAATAGCTTGTTGAATGCAGCCTACGCTGGTCAACCAAGCAGCTTGCCAGCCCTGCCAATTCAATATGCCGATTATGCAATTTGGCAGCGCAATTGGCTGCAAGGCAGCGTGTTGGAGCAACAGCTTCAATACTGGAAAACCCAACTTGCTGGCGAATTGCCAATTCTCAAATTGCCCACCGATCGACCTTATCCAGCGGTCGAATCATCGCGCGGCGCGCATTATCGGGTACAACTTAGCCCCGATTTGGTGCAACGCTTGGTGACATGGAGCCGCAGCGAAGGCTATACGCTCAACATTATTTTGCTGGCGGTCTGGAAAACGCTGCTGTTTCGCTATACCAACCAAACCGATTTATTAGTCGGCATGCCGGTTGCCAATCGCCACTACAACAATTTGCAAGCCTTGATTGGCTACTTCGTCAATACCTTGGTTATTCGCACCCAAGCCGCTGGCGACATGAGTTTTCGCAGCTTTTTGGATCAAGTGCGGGCAGCCAATTTGGCGGCGCAAGATCATCAAGATCTGCCGTTTGAGCAACTCGTCGAGGCCTTGCAACCTGAACGCAATCTAGCACACACGCCAATTTTCCAAAGCTTGTTTGTGTTTCAGCGCGATACGCTTAATAGCTTCCAAACGCCAGAACTTAGCGTTGAGCCATTCCCAATTGAAAGCAGCACCGCCAAATTTGCCTTGAGCCTTGAGGCAATCTCGCTTGATCAGCAAATTAACTTAAGTTTTGAATATAAAACCGACCTTTTTGATCGAGCAACGATTGAACGCTTGGCCCAACATTACCAAATCTTGCTTGAAGCTGCATTAACCACGCCCGAGCTGGAGCTTTCACGCTTGCCATTATTGAGCAAAAGCGAGCTTCAGCAATTGCTGCCGCAAACAAAGCCAAGCGCCCAACCAAACTTGTTGCCATTGCACGAACAGTTTGAGCAGCAAGCCCAAGCCAATCCGCAGGCAATTGCAGTGCGCTTTGAGCAAACGCAACTGAGCTATGCAGAGCTGAACAGCCGCGCCAATCAACTTGCCCATCAGCTGAAAACGCTCAATATTGGGCCAGATAGTTTGGTTGGGTTGTGTGTTGAGCCATCGCTGGATACGATTATTGGAATTTTGGCGATTCTCAAGGCTGGCGGCGCGTATCTGCCGATTGACCCATCGTATCCGCAAGAGCGGATTGTTTGGCTCTTGGCTGATGCCAAAGTTGGGCTGGTTGTGACCCAAACGCGCTGTAGCAATAAACTGCCGCAAGCTGGATTGCAATTAATTATGCTCGACGCGGTTGATTCAGAACTTAGCAACCAGCCAACGACCAATCTCCCAGCAAGCGCCCAGCTCGATAACTTGGCCTACGTCATTTATACCTCTGGCTCGACCGGCACGCCCAAAGGCGCGCTGATTACCCATCGCAATGTGGCGCGTTTATTTAGCTCAACTGAGCACTGGTTTGGATTCAATCAGCACGATGTTTGGAGTTTATTCCATTCATTTGCCTTTGATTTCTCAGTCTGGGAAATTTGGGGCGCGTTGCTCTATGGCGGGCGGCTGGTGGTCGTGCCATTTATGACCACCCGCAATCCAGCAGCCTTCTATCAATTGCTCTGCGATGAAGGCGTGACGGTCTTAAACCAAACCCCATCGGCCTTCCGCCAATTAATTATCAACGATGCAGAGCAAGCTCTGCCCTCGCGGCTAAATTTACGGTATGTCATCTTTGGGGGCGAAGCGCTGAATGTTGGCGCATTGCAACCATGGTTTGAGCGCCATGGCGCTGTACGGCCTCAATTGGTCAATATGTATGGCATCACTGAAACCACCGTCCATGTGACCTACCGCCCACTTACGCTGCACGACGCACAAAACCCGCAAACTAGCCCGATTGGCGCGCCAATTCCCGACTTGGATTTGTATGTGCTTGACGATCATTGTCAGCCAGTGCCCGTTGGGATTGCAGGCGAATTGTATGTTGGCGGGGCTGGCTTGGCGCGCGGCTATTGGAATCGGCCAGAACTTACCAACCAACGCTTTATCCAAAACCCGTTTGCCGCCACCGGTCGGCTGTATAAAACTGGCGATTTGGTACGGCGCTTGGCCAATAACGAGATCGAATACCTTGGGCGGCGCGATAATCAGGTTAAAATTCGCGGCTTCCGCATTGAGTTAGGCGAAATTCAAGCCACGCTGATGGCGCATCCGGCGATTACCGATGCAATCGTAACGGTGAACACGATCTCTGCTGATGATCAGCGCTTGGTCGCCTACTTGGTAACGCTGCCCAATCAAGCGCCCCGATTTAGCCAACTGCGCAGCTTTCTCAAGCAACGATTGCCCGAGTATATGCTGCCCAACGCCTTTATTATGCTTGATGCGATTCCGCTGACGGCCAATGGCAAAATTGATTATCGCGCCTTGCCAAGCCAACAGCAAGCCAAACCTGTCGAGCGCACGGTTCCGATCGCGGCCCCAACCAGCGTGACCGAGCAATCGCTGATGGCAATTTGGACAAGTTTGCTGGGCGTTGCACAGGTTGGCATTCAGGATAATTTCTTTGATTTAGGTGGCCACTCGTTGCTGGCAACCCAAGTGATTTCGCGCATTCGCGAGGTCTTTAATGTCAGTCTGAATCTGCGTGATTTCTTCCTCAGCCCAACGATCAAAGGCTTAGCCAGCATTATCGAGCAGGCAAACCAAACGCCAGCCCAAAGCAGCATTATCGCCATTCACAAAGCTGATCCACAGGCCCGTTTGCCGCTCTCCTATGCTCAACAACGGATCTGGTTCTTGGCCCAAATGGACCCAAACAGCAGCTTCTACACGGTGCCAGTTGTGCTCGAAATCAATGGCCGATTGAACCTTGTGGCCTTGGAACGCACGCTGAATGAACTTGTTGAGCGTCATCATAGCTTGCGCACCCGCTTTGTAAGCCACGAAGGCCAAACAATTCAGCAAGTGCAGCCAGCCCAACCCTTAACCCTCACGATTCATGATCTGAGTGGGTTGGCTGGCGAGGCTCAAACAACGGCGCTTGAGCAACGCTTGCAACAAGAAGTTAATCAACCATTCCAGCTTGATCGTGACCAATTGTTGCGTGGGCGGTTGATCAAACTTGCCGAACAGCAGCATGTGTTGGCATTAAGCATTCATCATATTGCCTTTGATGATTGGTCGCAGGGCATTTTATTTGGCGAAATGACCCAGCTTTACCAAGCATTTGCCAGCAATCAAGCCTCGCCATTGCCAGAATTGGCCTTGCAATACCCCGATTTTGCTGCTTGGCAACGCCATTGGTTGCAAGGCGACGTATTGCAAAGCCAACTCGATTTCTGGAAACACCAATTGCATGGCAAATTGCCGACGCTCGAAATGCCGCTGGATTATCCACGGCCAAGCGTCCAAACCTTCAATGGTGGCCACGAAACGCTGAGCATCGAACCAGAACTCTATCGCCAGCTCAATCAATTGGCCCGTGATAACGAAGCAACCATGTTTATGCTGCTGATGACCGCGTGGGTCGTGCTGCTCAATCGCTATACCAACCAAAGCGATATTGTGGTCGGCACGCCGGTTGCCAATCGCAATCGCCAAGAGCTTGAGAGCATTATTGGATTCTTTGCCAATACCTTGGCAATTCGCAGCGATTTGAGCGACGAGCCAAGCCTGCAAACGGTTCTCCAGCGCATTCGCGAAACTGCGCTCAATGCCTACAGCCACCAAGATCTGCCGTTTGATTTGTTGGTGAGCGAGATTTTGCCTGAACGCCAAACCAATCGTTCGCCGATTTTCCAAGCCATGTTGGTGTTGCAAAACGCTTCACGCACCAGCCTCGATTTGCCCGAGGTGCAGATTGTGCCGCGCAGCGTCGAAACCAAATCGGCCAAATTTGAATTGAGCTTGGTGCTCTATGACCATGGCTCAAGCATCGATGCATGGCTCGAATATAACAGCGACCTGTTTAAAGCCACAACGATCAAGCGCATGACCGAGCAATTTTTACAATTGTTGGCAAGCATGGTTGCGAATCCACAGCAGAAGATCAGCGAAGTCTCATTGTTGAGCATGGCGGAAAAAGAACGCTTGCTCGGCGGCTGGGCCCAAGCGAACGACGACGACTACGATTTGTTCTAAATCGATCGAATCTCCAAGGGCTAGATTTGATGCTAGCCCTTGGCTACGCTGCAAAGGGTGAAATGGACATGGATTTTCAGAGTATCCAGCGACGTTTTACAACGAGCGTTGAACAGCAAGCGAGCCATGTAGCGCTCATCGATGGCGATCAAGTACTGAGCTATGGCGAGCTTGCGACGCGCGTCCAACGGCTTGCGGCTGGTTTAGCTGCCAAGCAGATTGGCGCTGGCAGTAATGTAGCAATTTTGCTCACCAAGCCAATTGATGTGTGTAGCACGCTGCTAACAGCGCTGCTGGTGGGCGCGCGCTATAGCGTGCTCAGCCCCAATTTGGCTGGTTTTCGCTTGCGCAACATTATTGCCCGCCAACAATTGGTAGTCGGCACAGCTGAGACGCTGGCGTTGGTCGCCGATCAGGCTCCAAGCATTGAATTTGAACAACTCATGCACAGCGATTCGGCTGCAATCGAGCAACCTGTAGCAACTGCCGAAAGCATTATTGCCCTGAGCTATGCCTCGCATCCCAGTGGCTTGCTGCAAGCAGGCCAGCTCACCCAAGCCAATTTGCTCAGTTTTATCGATTTTAACTTGAGCAAAGCCAAAGTGAGCTTTCAGCAAAGCCTGTGGCTTGGCGCAGAATTTACCGATTTTGCGGCGTTCATCAGTTTGGCAACCCTCGCAAGTGGCGGCACGCTACGGTTTAGCACGCTTGAAGCGCTGCATCAGCAGGATTATGTCGAGCAACCACAAACATTAGGCTTGAGCCTCGCAACCCTGGGTCAGCTTCAACAAGCCAACCTTGGTTTGCCCAAAGTTCGGCATATTCTCAGCAGCGGCGAAAGCTTGCTCGCTGGCGAGGCGCTGAAACAACAGCTCAAACAGCAACAAACTGCCTGGCACAACTACTATGGTTTTCCGGCCATGCAACTGCTGACGGTGGTTGGCGAGCACAGCCAAACCGGCCAAATTCATAGCGGCAAGCCCGTGCCCCACACCCAAGCCTTCATTCTCGACCAACACAAGCAGCTTGCACCAATTGGCTTAACTGGTGAATTGTATGTTACTGGCGCAGGCGTTTTTGCTGGCTTTGATCAAGCTCACTTGAATGCAGAGCGCTTGATTGCTAGCCCTTTTGCCGCTGATACCCAGCTGTATCAAACCCGCTACCTCGCGCGCTGGCACGATGATGGCCGAATTAACATCATTGGCAGCCTTGATTCAACGCTTGACGTGGCTGGTGCGCCATTATTGTTGCAAGAACTAGAAAGCCTGCTCGAAACCCATCCGGCAATTCAAGCAAGCTGTGTGGTACGCCGCACTACACTCAATCAGGCAGCAGCCTTAACGGGCTTTGTCGTTGCTAATCACAGCCTTGAGCCAAGCGACGTGCTCAGTTATCTCGAAACTCAGCTTGGTTGCCAATTGCCAACCCTTGGCTTGATTCAACTTGATCGCCTGCCGCGGATGGCCGATGGCCAGCCTGATCGCCAGCAATTAGCCCAAACCAGCGTGCTTGATTCGCGCCAATTGGCCGAGTTACAAGCCCAACTGCAACAGGCAGCCAATGGCGCAGAAGTCGCGCTGGTCGCCCAATCAATCGTGCCAGCAGCAACCCCGCTGCATCTCGACGATATTTTGCCAGTGCTTGAAATGGGGCATGTTGGCCCAGCCCAGCGCAGCATGAGCGCGCAGCCAGCCGAACCATTGGCAGTCAGCGACAAACCAGCTTTGGCCGTTGGCCAGCCATTAATCAAGGCCGATCAAGCGCCGTTTACCTTGGCCGAAGCCTTGGTGCAGGCCGCCAAGCTCTATCCTGAGCATGGCATCAGCTATATCGAGGCCGATGGCACGGTTTTGGTTCAATCGTATGCGGCGTTGTTGGCCGCTGCTGAGGCGGTTTTGGCTGGTTTGCGGGCAGCAGGCTTACAAAAAGGCCAGCATGTGGTCTTGCAATGCACCAATAACGAGCCGTTTGTGGTGACATTTTGGGCCTGTATGCTTGGCGGTTTTGTCGCAGTGCCGCTGGCAGTGCCCACTAGCAGCGATCCGCATAACCCAGCGGTGAGCAAACTTTATAATACCTGGCAAACCTTGGAACAACCATTGATTGTCTGCGAACAAGCCAGCTTAAGCCATATGCAGCGCATGTTCAATGGCTTGGGCGTTGCCAACGTTGCAATTCAAATCGCAGAACAGTTGCGCCAGAACCAGCCTGATCAGCAGCACCAGCAGCTTGCGCCACAAGATGCAGCCTTGGTGCTGTTTACCTCGGGCAGCACCGGCCTGCCCAAAGGCGTTGAGCTGAGCCATCACAATATTATCAGCCGCTCCAAGGCCAGCGCGCAACACAATCATTTTGATCACAATGATGTTTCATTAAATTGGATGCCGCTTGATCATGTTGGTGGCATCGTGATGTTCCACTTTCATGATCTCTGCTTGGGCTGTCGCCAAATTCAGGCCAAAACCGAGTATATTTTGCAAGATCCGGTGCGTTGGCTTGATCTGCTTGAGCACTATCGCGCAACGATTACCTGGGCACCCAACTTTGCCTATGCCCTGATCAACGATCAGCACGAGCGAGTTAATAGCCGACAGCGCGATCTTTCGGCCTTGCGCTTCATTTTGAATGGTGGCGAGGGCATCAATAAGCAAACTGCGCTCAATTTCCTTGGCTTGCTGCAAGCTCATGGCCTACCAGCCAGCGCGATGCATCCTGCTTATGGCATGTCGGAAACCTCATCGGGCATTAGCTCATCGGATCAATTGGTGTTTGGCGCGAACAGCGGTTTTCACGAACTCGATCAAGCCTCGTTGCAAAGCGTCATTCAACCAGCAACTGCCGACAGCATTGGGGTCGCGTTCGTCGAGGTTGGAGCACCTTTGCCCGGGGTTAGCTTGCGCATCGTCAATGCTGATGATCAAATCCTTGGCGAAGATATGATTGGCCGCTTGCAAATTAAAGGTCCGACGATTACCGCTGGCTACTACCGCAATCCCGAACTCAACCAAGAAGTTTTCACCAGCGATGGCTGGTTTACAACTGGCGATTTGGCCTTTTTGCACCAAGGCCGCTTGACAATTGCTGGCCGTGAAAAAGATGTCATCATCATCAATGGAATTAATTATCATAACCACGAAATCGAAGCCTTGGTTGAAACAATCGCTGGCGTTGAGGTTTCGTATAGCGCAGCCTGTAGCGTGCCCAGCAAACATGCAGGTGGCACCGAATCGCTGGTTATTTTCTACAACTCGAAATTGCCCGACTTTACCGAGCAACTTGAGCAAATTCAGCAGATTCGTGAAGTTGTGGTGCAGAAAATTGGCATTAATCCCAGCGCTGTGCTGCCAGTCGCCAAAACCGATATTCCCAAAACGGCAATTGGCAAAATTCAGCGTTCGCAATTGAGCCAACGCTACGTTGCTGGCGATTTTAGCGCGATTAGTAAGCGCATCGATCTGGCCTTGGCCAACGAGCAAACGC
The DNA here is from genome assembly GCF_016907925.1 of Herpetosiphon giganteus. Classification (GTDB taxonomy): domain Bacteria; phylum Chloroflexota; class Chloroflexia; order Chloroflexales; family Herpetosiphonaceae; genus Herpetosiphon; species Herpetosiphon giganteus. The sequence goes on from NZ_JAFBCZ010000009.1 coordinate 50,653, forward strand.
TGCCACGCTGGTTTTATAGCAAACAATGGCAACCAACCAGCCAGCGCAGCAATTCAGCCTTGCTCAAGCCAAGCTATGCCATTTTCAGCGATGATACTGCGCTCGCCCGCGCCTTGATCGATCTGCTCGAACAGCACCAACGAGCATGGGTTTTGGTTAGCGCTGGCGAAACATTCAGCCAGCACGAGCGCCATTACACGATTAATCTCAACGATCGCGAGCACTACCAACAGCTTGTTGCGATGCTCAGCGCAGCCAATATTCACGATTATATTCACTTATATAGCGCTGATCTGCCAAGCCAAATCGAGCAAGCAAGCGAACTGGCGGCGGCCCAATATCGGGGAGCTTATAGCATTCTGTTCCTGACCCAAGCTCTGGCCGAGCAAAAGCTTGCCAACGCGCATCTAACCGTGGTTTCGCAGCAAAGTCATGCGATTAATCCAAGCGATCAGGTGGTGTATGCGGCGGCTCCAATCCATGGCTTGCTCAAAACAATTCCCTTGGAGCTTGATTGGCTCAGTTGCCAGCATCTTGATCTCGATGCTGCGCCAGCAGCAACCAATAGCCAGCAGATTTGCCATGAACTGGCTCAGCCAAAGCCAACAGCAGAAGTCGCCTATCGGGCAGGCCAACGCTTAGTCCCAGCACTCGTTCAGGCCGAAATCGAACAAACAGCGCCGATTGAATCGCCGCTGATCAAGGGTGGCTTGTATCTGATTACTGGTGGACTTGGCGGCATTGGCAGCCAATTTGCCCGCTGGTTGCTGCAAAACTACAACGCGCGACTGGTGATTACTGGCTCAACTGAGTTGCCATTGGCAAGCGATTGGGCCAAGCATTTGCATGCCGATAGCAGCCTAGCCAAACGGCTCCGCGCCTATAAAGATCTGAGCGATCTCAGCACCGATGTGGTGTATCAAGCACTTGATCTGACTGATCCCGCGCAGATCACAGATCTGATCAACACTGCCGAAGCGCGCTGGAATCAGCCATTGGCTGGGGTTTTCCACTTTGCTGGGGCTGGCAATTTGGCCTATCACTGGACGGTGATGGAGCGCCACTGGATCGCCAACGAAAGCCTTGCGACCTTTGAAATGATGTTTGCACCCAAGGTTTATGCAACGTGGGCCTTGCAACAAGCATTGATTAATCGGCCTGAACTGCCAATCATCGCCATGTCGTCGATTAATAGTTTCTTTGGCGGCGCAACATTTAGTGCCTACTCGGCAGCCAATAGCTTTCTCGACAGCTTTATGCAGCATCAACGCCAAACGTCGCATCCCAAGGCGCTGTGTTTGAACTGGACGCAATGGGACAACATTGGCATGAGTCACAACAATCCCCAGCAAATCCGTGGCCTTTCCGCAGAACGCGGCTATAGCCTAATCGGCGTGCGCCAAGGCTTGCAATCGCTGCTCGCTGGCATCAGCCAGCAGCAATATTCGCTGTTGATGATTGGCTTAAACGGCGATAGCCCAGCCTTGCGGCCTTATATCGCAACTAATCAGCCAGTGCAACAACAGCTCAATCTGTATACCACTAATCAGCATGGCACGCTCAGCCACGAGCGCTATCGCCAACTTGCGCAGAGCTATTTTGGCGCAGCCAGCCTCGAATGGTATCAGGTTGATGCCTTGCCACGCACGAGCAGCGGCGCGATTGATCATGCTGCGCTCAGCCAAATTGGCACAGCAAACCAACATGCCGTGGTCGACCAACCAACCACGAACATTGAAACCCAGTTGGTCAGCATTTGGCAGGAGATTCTCGACAAGCCCAAAATTGGGATTCACGACAACTTTTTTGCCTTGGGTGGCCATTCGCTGCTGGCAACTCAGCTTGTCTCGCGCTTGCGCGATAGCTTTCAGCTCGAAGTGCGGCTCTATCAACTCTTTGCCGCGCCAACCATTGCCGAGCTAGCAACAACGATTGAAAACTTACAACTTGAACAGATCGACGCAGCCGATATGGAAGCGCTGCTGGCCGAGCTTGAAGGCTTATCGGAAGAGGAGATTCAAGCTGGGTTGTAAGGCTGTTGTATTGGTTCCATCCTCCTCTCGTCCGTGCGAGGAGCTGGAATGATTGAGCGCCACTCATAAATTTTAGGGGGTGCAGGGGGATTAAAGCCCCCTGCGTCTCCCGCCTTGAGGCGGGACGGAAGGGTGGTGACTGGCCAATGATTCGTAAAAACTAACCTTTGAAAACTGAGGGTGAGGGGATTCATAGTCGTTTTTATGTGCGCCATGAGGTTTGATTGTGAATGATTATTCTGAGCGTTTAGCAGCACTTTCGCCAGCCAAACGCGCCCTACTGTTGCAAAAAGTTCAAGCCAAGGGCAATAAACCAGCCCAGCAAATTCAGCCACGACCCGATCAAGCCAGCTATCCGTTGTCGTTTGCTCAACAACGGCTCTGGTTGATTGAGCAACTTCAGCCCAATGCAGCGCTGTATAACATCTCAATTCCTATGCAAATTCGCGGGAGCTATGCCAATTTACCAAGCATCCTAAGCCAAACCCTCACCGCGATTGTTCAGCGCCATGAGCCATTGCGCGCCAGCTTCAGCATGATCGATGGTCTGCCGCAACAAGTAATTAAGCCGTTGGAACATATCGATATAGCGCTCAGCGATTTCAGTCAACTCAATGCTACCGAACGCGAAGCAGCCCTCCACCAAGCCATCCAAACGGAAACCGAGCAGCCATTTGATTTGCGCCACGATCAGCTGTTTCGGGCCAAATTGCTGCGGGTTAGCGAGGAAGAGCACATTTTATTGCTGACCATCCATCATATTGCCTTTGATGCATGGTCGGCCAAAATCTTTATCCAAGAGTTTGAGGCGATTTTTAGCGCCTTGGAAAACCAGCAGCCGCTGCCAGAACTCACGCCATTGGCCTTGCAGTATGCAGATTTTGCTGCTTGGCAACGGGAGTGGCTGCAAGGCGCAACGCTCGACCAGCAACTCAGCTATTGGAAAAACCAACTCGCTGGCGAATTGCCGGTGCTGGCCTTGCCAACCGATCGGCCACGGCCTGCAATCCAAACTTTCAAAGGTGGGCGACACACCTTTTGGATCAGCAGCGAGCTTACCAAGCAGCTCAATCAGCTCAGTCAGCAGCAGCAAGCAACCTTATTTATGCTGCTGCTCGGCGCGTGGGTCGGTTTGTTGCAGCGCTACACTGGCCAAAACGATATTATCGTCGGCTCGCCAATTGCCAATCGCAATCGCCGCGAGCTTGAAGATCTGATTGGATTCTTCGTCAATACCTTGGTGATGCGGGTCAAACCTGCCAATGATCCAACATTTCTCGAATTGCTGGCGCAGGTGCGCGACGTGGCGCTTGGAGCCTATGCGCATCAAGATTTGCCGTTTGAAATGTTGGTCGATGCCGTGCAACCAACCCGCGATCTCAGTCGTTCGGCGTTGTTCCAAGTGTTGTTTGTGCTACAAAATGTTGCCATCGGTGGTAGTCATTCAGGCTTGGATATTTTGGAAGATGTGGCTAGCCCCTCAAAATTCGACCTCACGCTGTCGCTGGTTGAATTTGAGCATGGCCTGCGCGCCACGATTGAATATAATGTTGACCTCTTTGATGCTAGCACGATTGAACGCATGGGTCAGCATTATGTCACCCTGCTGAGCAGCATCACCCAGCAACCCCAAACCAAGCTCTCGCAATTGGCAATGCTCACGCCCAACGAGCAAACCCAAATCATCAAGGATTGGAATCCCAGCAGCCAAGCCTATCCCGATCAACAGTTGTTTCAGCAGCTTTTTGAGGCCCAAGTCGCCAAAACGCCAACCGCAATCGCCTTGATTGGCGAAGATCAAGCGCTCAGCTATCACGAACTGAATCAACGAGCCAATCAATTGGCCTATCGCTTGCAAGCCCAAGGCATTGGCCCAGAGAGCGTGGTTGGCATCTGTTGCGATCGCTCGCTTGTGATGGTTGTAGGCTTGTTGGCAATCCTCAAAGCAGGCGCGGCCTATTTGCCGCTTGATCCGGCCTATCCAAGCGAGCGCTTGGCATGGATGCTCAACGATTCCAAGCTAGGCTTGGTTTTGAGCCAACACCATGTGCTCGAAAAGGTATCAGCGCTCAAGCAGAGCGGAGTAACCATCCTCGACCTTGCTACGATTTGTGATGGCAGCGAGCCAGCTGATAATTGTTCAAGCACGGTTCAGCCAGCCAATTTGGCCTATCTGATTTATACCTCGGGTTCGACTGGCCAGCCAAAGGCGGTCATGGTCAGCCATCAGGGCCTAACCAACCTTGTGACAGCCCAGATTGCTGGCTTTGGGGTAACTGAGCAAAGCCGGGTGCTGCAATTTGCCTCATTGAGTTTCGATGCAGCAATTTCAGAAATTGGCATGGCCTTGTTGGCTGGGGCAAGTTTGGTGTTGATGCCAGCAGGCGGTTTGGCCGCAGGCACCGACGTACTCGGCTTTATTCGCCAGCACAGCGTGAGCGTGGCAACCTTGCCACCATCGTTGTTGGCGGTCTTGCCAGCCGATCAAACCCCAAGTTTAACCACGCTAATTACTGCTGGCGAGGCTTCAAGCAGCGAGCTTGTGCAACGCTGGGCGGTTGATCGGCGCTTAATCAATGCCTATGGGCCAACCGAAATAACCGTTTGTGCCAGTTTGACCGACCTTGAGCCGACCCTCACAACCACGCCACCAATTGGCCGTCCGCTGGCCAACCTCCAGATCTATTTGCTTGATCAGCACCAGCAGATCGTGCCAATTGGCGTGATTGGCGAAATCTATGTTGGCGGAGTTGGCGTAGCCCGCGGCTATCGCAACCGCCCTGATCTGACTGCTGAGCGCTTTGTGCCCGACCAATTTAGTGCAACCCCAGGCCAGCGTTTGTATCGCACTGGCGATCTTGGGCGCTATCGGGCTGATGGCCAAATTGAATTTATCGGACGGATCGATCAGCAAATTAAATTGCGCGGCCATCGCATTGAACTCGGTGAGATCAGCAGTATTGTGAATGCCCATCCAGCGGTTGAGCAAAGCGTGGTGCTGCTTCACGATCAGGCCAGTAGCACGGCGCGGCTGATTGCCTATGTTGTGGCTAATCCAACTGTCGTCGATGCAGCGAGCACGCGACAACAGGCAGTTGGCAGCAATCAGAACCCAGCGCCATACGATCTGGCTGCCGATTTACAGGCCTATGCCAAACAACAATTACCAGCCTTTGCCGTGCCAGCCGCCTTCGTGGTCGTGCCAACAATGCCACTTACGCCCAATGCCAAGATTGATTATCGCAGCCTTGCCCAACAAGCGCCGAGCCACAATCAAGCCAGCGACCAAACGCTTGGGCCACAAAACAATCTTGAACAAACCATCAGCAACCTTTGGCAAGAGATTTTGCAACAAGCGCCAATTAGCACCCAAGCCAATTTCTTCGATCTTGGCGGAAACTCGCTGGCAATGGTGCAAGTGCATAGTCGGCTGCAAGAGCTTTTGGGCCGCGAACTTGTGCTCTTGGATTTATTCAAGTATCCAACGATTCAGACCCTCGCCGCCTACCTGAGCAGCGAGCAATCGACCCAAGCTTCAACCTTTGTTGATCACGACAATCGTGCCCAACAACAGCGCCAAGCGTTGCAACGCCAACGTCGCCGCCGTTAACAAAGATAGGATACCGACGATGAGTCATGATGAAACCTTTGCCAACGATGGCAGCCTTGATATTGCCGTAGTGGGCTTAGCTGGACGTTGGGCCAAAGCGCCCGATGTTGATAGTTTTTGGCAGCAGCTTTGTGCTGGAGCCGAAGGCATTACGTTTTTTGATGCTGCTGAATTGCAGGCCGCAGGTGTTACGCCTGAGCAATTGGCCCATCCACGCTATGTGAAGGCTGGTTCGGTGCTCGAAGGCATCGAGCTTTTCGATGCAGGCTTTTTCGGCTATTCGCCACGCGATGCAGAATTAATCGATCCCCAGCAACGGATTTTCTTGGAATGTGCGTGGCAAGCCTTGGAGCATGCTGGCTACAATGCCTCAGCCTATCCAGGCTTAATTGGTGTGTTTGCTGGCTCAAGCTTAAATACCTACTTGTTGCGCAACCTTGTTAGCCAACAAGGGCGGGGCACAATTCCCGATCTGGCCCAGTTGATCATGGGCAATGACAAAGACTTTTTGCCCACCAGAGTCAGTTATAAGCTCAATCTGCGTGGCCCGAGCTTTAGCGTCCAGAGCGCATGTTCAACCTCGTTGGTTGCAACGCACTTGGCCTGCCAAAGCCTGCTGAGTTTTCAATGTGATATGGCGCTTGCAGGCGGGATTTCGATCAGCGTGCCGCAACAGCAAGGCTATCATGCCCAAGAAGGCAGCATTCTCTCGCCCGATGGCCACTGTCGGCCCTTCGATGCCCAAGCCCAAGGCACTGTCAATAGCAATGGGGCGGGCGTTGTCGTGCTCAAACGGCTTGACGATGCAATCGCCGATGGTGATACGATTTATGCCTTGATCAAAGGCTCGGCGGTCAACAACGACGGGGCGCTGAAAATTGGCTACACTGCGCCCAGCATCGATGGTCAAGCTGCGGTGATTCGCGCTGCGCAAGAAGTTGCCGACGTTGATCCAGCCACAATTTCCTATATCGAAGCCCATGGCACCGCAACGATTCTTGGTGACCCAATTGAAGTTGCAGCACTCACCAAGGCCTTTCGCCAGCAAACCGCAAAAACTCAGTTCTGTATGCTTGGCTCGGTTAAATCCAATTACGGCCATCTCGATACAGCCGCAGGCGTAACTGGCTTGATCAAAACCGTGCTGGCGCTCCACCACAATAAAATTCCTGCCAGCCTGCATTATCAAAACCCAAATCCCCAGCTTGCGCTGGAAACATCGCCATTTTATGTCAATACAATATTAAGCGATTGGCCAGCAGATCAGCCTGTGCGAAGAGCGGGCGTAAGTTCATTTGGCATTGGCGGCACGAACGCGCATGTTGTGTTGGAGCAAGCACCAGCACTTGAGCCAAGCGCGCAAACCGACAGCTTGCAGATGCTCGTGATCTCTGGGCGCAATCGTGCAACTCTGAACGCAGCAACCAAAAATCTGGCCGATCATCTTGAAGCCAATCCCCAGCTCAACTTGGCCGATGTTGCTTATACCTTGCAAGTAGGTCGCCAAGCCTTCAATCATCGGCGGGTCGTGGTTTGCCAATCGATCGCCGAGGCCAGCCAAATTTTGCGCCAGCGCGATAAACGCATGGTCAGCGGCCAAATCAATGCCACGACTCCAGCAGTGGTGTTTATGTTCCCTGGCAGCGGCGTGCAACACCCAAGCATGGGCCAAGAACTCTACCAAACTCAGCCCAGCTTTCGCCAAGCAGTTGAGCGCTGTTTGAATCTGCTCAACCCCGAAACCAGTGCGAATTTACGTCAGTTAGTTTATAGCCCAAACCCAAACGTCGACGAACAACAACTTGCCAGCATGCACTACAGTTTGTTGGCAATTTTCATCACCGAATATGCCTTGGCCCAATTGTGGTTGGCATGGGGCATTCAACCAGTCGCCTTAATCGGCCATAGTTTGGGCGAATATACGGCGGCGCATTTGGCTGGCTCAATCTCGCTGGAAGCAGTGCTTAGCTTGGTCGAGTTCCGTGGCCGATTAATGGATCGGATTGAAGACGGGGCCATGATTAATCTTGCTTTGCCCGAAGCTGAGGTCTTGCCGTTGCTTGGCGACCAACTTTCGCTGGCTGCGCTCAATAGCCCTGAACATTCGGTCGTCGCTGGGCCAATTCCTGCGATTGATGCCCTTGAGCAGCAGCTACTCAGCAGCGAAATCAAATATCGTCGCTTGCCAATTCGCGTAGCGGCCCATTCGAGCATGCTCAAGCCAATCGAGGCCGAATTTGCCGCTTTTACCCAAACTATCAGTATGCAGCCTGCCACGATTCCCTATATTTCGAATGTGACAGGTGATTGGATGAGCCATGAGCAATGGTCAAATCCAACTTATTGGGTTGAACATTTGCGCTCAACTGTGCGATTTAGCGCTGGCATGAGCCAACTTTTGCAAAACCCAGCCCATGTGTTTCTTGAAGTTGGGCCGGGCCAAACCTTGACAACCTTAACTCGTGCTCAAGCCAGCTTTGGGGCAGAACGAGTTGTGGTGCAATCGATGCGCCACCCGCAAGATCAGCAAACTGATAGCCAATGTTTGTTGAATGCGCTAGGCCGTTTGTGGATCGCCGGAGTTGCAATCGATTGGCAGCAACGGGTCGAGCGCAAACCACGCCGCATCGCCCTGCCAACCTATCCATTTGAACGCAAACGCTATTGGGTCGAGCAATTTATCAATACCGCCGAAGCCGCAAATGTGCCTGAAACCACGCAAGCAGCCAACAACCAAGAGCCGGCTGAGCAAAGCGACACAGGCAATAGCTACGAGCGGCCACAGCTCACAAGCGAGTATGTTGCGCCAAGCAGCAGCCTTGAACAAACCATTAGTGCATTGTGGGGCGCGGTTTTGGGTGTACCAATGATTGGCATCCACGATAATTTCTTTGAATTGGGCGGCGATTCACTGTTGGCATTGCAAGTCGCCACCCACCTTGCAGAAAAAGTCCATACCAATCTCGGCGTGCGCAGTCTATTCGAAGCGCCAACGATTGCCGAATTGGCGCAACTGATCGAAGCCCAAACTGCGCCGCAAGCCGATCAGCAATCGGCATTGGTGCGTTTGCAGCCGCAAGGCCAAGCAGCACCGTTCTTCTGCATTCACCCAATGAGCGGGATGGCCAACGTCTATGCAGGTTTAGCCCAATTGCTTGGCACCCAACGCCCATTCTATGGCATTCAAGCCTTTGGCTTGGAGCACCCCGAAATGCCACTGAACAATATCAAAGTGATGGCGCAACGCTATCTTAGCGATATACGCAAGGTTCAGCCGCAAGGGCCATATCTGCTTGGCGGTTGGTCGATGGGTGGCTCGATTGCCTTTGAAATTGCCAGCCACTTAGTTGCTCAAGGCGAAACTGTTGGCCTGTTGGCATTAATCGATACTCCCGCTACCTTGAGTGGCACATCGCCGGAACAACTGACGGATCTGGAGCTGTTGATTGCGATGCTTGGCGTAGATGCTAGCATTTTGGGCATTGACGATCCCAAGGCTGAGCCAGATGTGACGATGTGGAATCAGATCTTGGAGATTATCAAGCAGCATCTTGGCTTGCCCGATAGCTACACGTTGGTGCGTTTGCGCCACCTTGTAGCAACCTTTCGCACCCATTCGCAAGCAGTCTGGAATTATCAACCAGCCAGCTATCCCAACGAGGTGTTGATTTTACGGGCTGCCGATTTGGCTGGCCAACACGACGATCAACTCCAAGCTGCGTATCAGCTGGCCGATTTGGGTTGGGGCAAATTTGTAACTGGTCAGATTCATATCCAGACCATCCCAGGCACGCACAACACCCTGCTGAGCGAGCCAGCCCTGCCAAGCTTGGCGCGCCACTTGGCGGTGGCGTTGAATAACGTCGCTGATGATTCATTAAGACCTACAACATCACACCATGAAGGATCACATGAAATCACAATTATGGATTGAATGGTTGCGCAAGCAACCAAACGCTGCGCTACGGCTCTTTTGCTTTCACTACGCAGGGGGTACGGCGCAGCGCGCCCATCAATGGGCCAAGCAGCTTGACCAAGATGTCGAGCTATGTGCAATTGAATTGCCAGGCCGAGGCAAACGCTTCATGGAGCCTGCTTATACCAATTTGGAGCAATTGCTCAACGATTTGATTCCGGTGATTAAACCCTTGCTTGAGGAAAAGCCATTCGTGTTTTTTGGCCATAGCATGGGCGCGTTGGTCAGCTACGAACTCAGTCGGCGCTTGCAACATGAGCATCAACTGCGGCCCCAAATGCTCTTCGTTTCGGGCCATGCAGCGCCGCATATCCCACGCCAAAGCGTGATTCATCAGTTGCCCCACCAGCAATTTTGGGATCGCTTGCTGCAATTGAATGGCACGCCCAAAGATATTTTGCAGCATCCAGAGTTAGTCGAATTGTTGACCCCGATTTTGCGCGCCGATTTTGCGGTCTGCGAAACCTTCAGCTACACCAACGCGATTGTGCTAGATTGCCCAATGGTGGTCTATGGCGGCCTTGATGACCCAAGTGTTGCCGCTGCTGAGCTTGAATTGTGGAGTAGCCATACTAGCAATGCATGTGAGATTGAGCTTATGGCTGGCGATCATTTTTATCTGCACAACCCATCGCAGCACGAGCTAACCACGCATGTCAACCAACACATTCAAGCGTTGGTCAGGTCGGTCACATCGCTAGCCTAGCAGGGTAGCCCAAGAACATTGTTCACAGCGGCTAGCCCGCCTCACAGCCCGAAAGGATTGGATTGTTCAATGCGTGCCTTATTTGTCCTGAATCCTGGCATTGGCCACTTAAACCCGATGTTGCCAGTTGCTCAAGTGTTGCAAGAGGCAGGTCATGACGTAGCCTTTGCAGTATCGGCAAAAATGCTCCCAAGCATCGTCGCCAAAGGGTTTGATGGCTTTCCTGCTGGCTTAGCGTGGCTTTCATCAGAAATGGCCCAAACCTTTCCCGAGATTTTCGAACTACCGTTTGCCGAACAAGGGCAGGCAATTTTGGGCAGTATTTTCGCTGATGCTGCCGCGCATGCGATGGTTGCAGACCTGCTTAACCTCTGCAAAACCTGGCAACCAGATCTGATTGTGCGCAACGATTTTGAGTTTGGCAGTTGTGTTGCCGCCGAACTATTGGGCATTCCGCAAGCAACGATCAGCATTAGCTATTTTCTCTCGGCGAATGCACTTGAATCGTTAATTGGCGAGGAACTAGCCTATTTGCGCAGCACCTATGGCCTAGCACCCTACCCAACCATGGATATGCTCTATCCAGCGTTATATCTTGCCTTCGCGCCACCCTCGTTCCAGCCCAAGGAAATTCCGACCATGGAATCGTTGCGGCCATTGCGCTTTACGCGGTTTAGCGATGGCGAATTGCCAGCCTGGGTTGAGCAATTGCCTGATCGGCCAACCGTGTATGCCTCAATGAGTTCAGTCTTTGATACCCCAACGATCTTCCCGATGATTCTTGAGGCGTTGCGCGACGAGCCAATTAATTTGATTTTGACGGTTGGCACCAAACAAGATCCAGCCCAATTTGGGCCGCAGCCAGCGAATGTGTATATCGAGCAATACATTCCTCAAGCCTTGCTCTTCCCGCATTGCGATCTGTTCATCACCCACTGCCCATTTGCCACAATTATGTCAGCAATTAGCCATGGCATGCCGTTGTTGATGATTCCCGTGGCGGGCGAGGAGCCAGCAGGCGCAATGCGGGCGGCAGAGCTTGGTTTAGGTAAAGTTTTGCGCTTGCCCAACCAACCCAAAGAATTTTTCGATCAATGGGTTCCTGAGTTTTCGGTTGAATCGATTCGGGCCAGCGTACGCGAGCTATTGCAAAGTCCCCGCTACCGCAGCAACGCCCAACGCTTTCAAGCCGAAATTCGCGAGCTACCAGGCCCCGAGCGGGTAATTGAATTATTAACCAATTTGGCGCAATTAAAAGGGTAAGTTTTTGCTGCGAACCACGGCAACGCTGGTTCATCGGTGGATGCCTGTTCCCCACTCCATGCCCTTGAGGGGGTACAGGGGGATTAAAGCCCCCTGTGTCTCCCGCCTTGAGGCGGGAAGGAAGGGTGGTGAAAATGATTGTTAAGTATAGGGAAGAAACGAAGGATAAGGGGTATTAATCATCACGAATCCAATCAAGAATTTTTTGCAAGGGAGATTATCAATCAATGGCAAACGAAACAACCCAGCTTTATCTTGATCTACTGAAGCGCTGTATTATGGGCTTGGTCTATGAAGATCAGCCATTACGCAATATTGTGTACGAGCCATTTAGCATCAATGCGCCCTACACCGGCCCCTACAGCACCTTTGATCGCGAAAAACGGCTGAATGGCCATGAATGGCCGAGCCAAGCGCATACGATGCTGAGTATGCATCGACTGAACAATATTCAAACTGTGGTCACCGATATTCTCGAAAAGCAAATTCCTGGCGATTTAATTGAAACTGGCGTTTGGCGCGGCGGAGCCACAATCTTTATGCGCGGCATTCTCAAGGCCTACAATTGCAGCGATCGCACAGTTTGGGTCGCCGATTCATTCCAAGGCTTTCCCAAAAACGAAGCTGAAGGCCTGCTTGGCGAAACCGAATCGCCTGGCCTGCCCCAAGAGCAACATGGCCCGCCGCCCAAGCCCATCCAAGATATTCTCGACCTGCTGTGGAAAGGCACGTCATACGACGAAGTGCGCCAACATTTCGAGCAATATGGCTTGCTTGATGATCAGGTTAAGTTTCTCAAGGGTTGGTTTTGCCATACCCTGCATCAAGCGCCAATCGATAATTTGGCCCTCTTACGCTTAGATGGCGATTTATACGATTCAACCTACGATGCGTTAGAGGCGTTGTACCCCAAAGTTTCTCAAGGCGGCTATGTGATTGTTGACGATTATGCCACCTTCGAAGAGTGCTACAACGCTGTCCATGATTATCTCGAATCAATTGGCGAAACCGTCACAATGCAGCCCATTGACGAAGATTCGGTCTTTTGGCAAAAGGGCTAGGGGTGAAGGATGAAGGATGAAGGATGAAGGATGAGAGCTAGGAGATTGAGCGATGGAAACCGCGAAGAACGCGAAGAGCGCGAAGGCTATAGGCTTTGGGCTATTGGCTCTTGGAAACATGAACGGGTTGGCAACCATGTCCCCTCGCCTCCCAACCCCCTCTCCCACTGAACACGGGCGAGGGTGAGCCGACCTTGTTTCCCAACAAATTGTCCAAGAGCCACACAATGAAAAGCCCCTCGCCTGTGCGCGGGAGAGGGGTTGGGGTGAGGGGATCTTAACAACCGACCCTTGAAGGGAGAGGGGCTGGAGGTGAGGGAAGTTTAAATCGGAGGGACGGAAAGAGAAATACTATTGAGGGATCAGGATTGAGAAACCGCGAAGAACGCGAAGAGCGCAAAGGGAGAAGAATGGGGAAATAGCAGCAACAGCAACAATCCACAACATACATATTAGGGGGTGCAGGGGGATGAAAACCCCCTGCGTCTCCCTCCAGCGGAGGGACGGAAGGGAGGAGAAATATTGTTAAGGAATCGAACCGCTAATTCTCATAGTGTGTGTGAAGGAGTTCAAGTGAGTACACGTTTTTTAGGCATTCCGGCAGTCGTTTGGTCAATGTTGGCGCTGATTATTGCAGCAATCTTCGTGTATGTTTGGCCAAGCGATAAAGTGCCAGGCGATACCACCAGCATTCGCTATTTGATTTTGCGCTGGGGCCATACGCTGGTGTGGCTGTTAATTGCAGGCTTTATTCTTTTGCGCAGCATTGGCGCTGTAACCCTTGCCAACTTCCTAGGAACGTTGGCAGGTCTCACCTATCTAGCCTTTATTGCAACGCTGGTTATGAACTAAGCCTAAGCAAGCAACATTAAATCTTCTCTTAGGCGCGATGAGTCGATCATCGCGCCAGCCCAAGCAGCCCCGCAATAATCGCCAAACAAAATTGTCCTTCCTGCATGCCAATAATGTCACTTGTACCAGCTTGTATCATACAACCATCAACGTTGATTAGACCTCGATGCAGGAGGATGTAATGGATCAGATTGCTTATACCAATCAATTTGCGGCGCTTTCGACCCCGTTAATTGCCGATGCCTGTCTCCGCCTCAACTTACCGCTACGCGCTGCGCCAACACAAATTCAAGCCTTGCTGCCAAACAGCCATTGTGTTGGCCGAGCACTGCCTGTTCGTCATTATGGCAGTGTTGATATTTTCCTCGCTGTGCTCGAAACCGCCCAAGCTGGCGATATTTTGGTCATTGATAATGCAGGCCGAACCGATGAGGCCTGTATTGGCGATCTGATTGTGCTTGAGGCGCAAACAGCTGGTTTGGCAGCGATTGTCGTTTGGGGCTTGCATCGCGATACCAACGATTTGCTGCGCATTGGGTTTCCAGTGTTTAGCGCTGGGCGGTGCACTGCTGGGCCACAGCGGCTTGACCCTTGGCAAGCAGAAGCTCTGAGCAACGCTCAAATCGGCAGTTGTCGCGTCACCAATGCGGATCTTGTGTTTGCTGATGCAGATGGCGTATTGTTTGTCGCTGCTGATCGTGCAGCTGAGGTTTTGGCAACCGCACAACAGATCGCAGAGCGTGAACGCCAGCAAGCCCGTGCCATCCAAGCAGGCCGCACGTTACGAGAACAAGTTCAGTTTCAGGCCTATACCGCCCATCGTGAGCGTGACCCCAGCTTAACCTTTCGCCAGCATTTGCGCCAAATCGGCGGGGCGATTGAAGAATAATCTTTTCGCCTACTAGCCCAATTGTGCGCGGGCAGGATGGTATACAACCTGCTTTTCAGAACGCGGGATGCAGCCAGCGAGGAGTATTAGCCACGATAAGGAAGGATTCTATGCGCAAATCGACGTTCTATCGATTGATCCTGCTTGGCACAATCAGTACCATGATGCTTGGAGCCATGCTCATTCAGCGCACAACTGCCCGCGCCACAAACAATCAGCCGACGTTGGTCAATCAGCCAAGACTGAGCACAACCTTGGTTATTAGCGAATTTCGCACCCGTGGCTCAAATGGGGCTGCTGATGAGTTTGTTGAACTCTATAATCTTTCCACTGAGCCAGTCAGCATTGGCGGCTGGAAACTCAATGGTTCTAGTAGCAGTGGTACAGTTTCAACGCGGGCGACCATTCCTGCCAATACGGTGCTGCTTGCTGGCTGTCGCTACCTTTTGGTCAATTCATCGGGCTATAGCGGGTCTACTAGCAGTAACCTTAACTATACAACCGGCGTTGCCGATGATGGCGGAGTTGCCCTACTCGACCCAAATAACGTTATCATCGATATGGTAGGAATGAGCACTGGCGCAGCCTACAAAGAGGGTACGCCACTCGCTCCAACCGGCAATAATCTCAATCAGAGCTACGAGCGCAAGCCAGGTGGCAGCGCTGGCAATGGGATTGATACTGATAATAATCAGGCTGATTTTAGCTATGTTACAGGCAGCAATCCCCAAAACACCACTGCTGCTTGTACTGTTTTGAGCACACCAACTGTCACACCAATCGTGACTGCAACCGCGACTGTAACACCGACCCTGACTACAACCCCAACTCTGACTGTGACCGCGACCAACACGCCAACACTGACTGCAACGCCAACTATCACACCGACCCTGATTGCGACCGCGACCAACACGCCAACGCTGACTGCAACGCCAACTATCACGCCGACTGCGACTGCGACCGCGACCAACACGCCAACCGTCACGCTTACGCCAATCGTAACTGCAACCGCGACCAACACGCCAACCGTCACGCTTACCCCAAGCCAAACCGCAACCGTGACCGCAAGTGCAACGCTGCCGATTCCTCAATTCAAGCTATGGCTACCATTGGTGGTGCGCGAAAAGTAAACCAAGACCGCAAATCCACAATCAGGATTCAGATAGCATTGAGGCACGCTGAAATTTCAGCGTGCCTCGGTCTTGTTTGTACATCGGGATTTTGCCAACCGCTAACCTTGCTGCTTATGCTGCACGATCACGGCCCAGGCTTGGAGTTTCGCGGCAAAGGCTTGGGTGTTGGCGGGGCTGGTCGATGGCAGCGCATGCAGCGTTAATCGCGCTTGCAATTCAGCACTCAGCGTTGGCCAGACCAGCCGCTCAAACAGTTGCTGAGCTTTGATGCCATTCAAGCCAATTGTGCGAATCGTGGGATAGTTGCCTAAAAACGTTGCAAAATCATTGGGGATGGGCTGAGTAATTGCCGTATCAAGGCTGCCGTCACGCTCAGCAGCATGCAATACATCCCAAAGCGCAATCCCATGGCGCGCTAAAAAGTCAGTTCGTTCTGCGCTAGTCGTGCCAGGTTCAGCCTCAAATAATGCCTGCATAATCCGCCAAAATTGATTGCGTGGATGCATATAGTAGAACTGAGCCGCCAGCGATTGATCGCCTGGCAGCGTGCCAAGAATCAAACTCTGGCTGGTTGGCTGCACAATCGCTGGGAGCGCATACTTTGCCATTTCCAACCCCCCTAAAATAATTATGTCAACAAAAAAATAAACCTTGTGCCCGAAATTAAACAAAGAAGCGACCAACATGGTCGCTTGGTTTTCGTGCTTTGCTCAGCTTGAGTATAGCATGGCTGTCTAGGCCATAAAACGGCCTAACGCCGATTCTTTTTCGCTCGCCGCTCAGCTACAATCTTCAACATTCGGCTAACCAAGCGCCATCCAATACCAACAAAGGGAGCAATTGATGAATGGCTATGTGTTTGAATTTCATGAAATTAACCCAACCAATAGCACACTAGTGGGCGGGAAAGCTGCTAATTTGGCTAAACTCGCCCAGATTCCAAGCATTCATGTGCCAACTGGCTTTTGTCTTTCGACCGCCGCTTTTCAGCGCATGCTTGAACTAACTCCAGCGATCAGCGAATTGCTTGATCAAGCAGCCCTGTTGCGTTTCGATGATCGGGCAACGATTGCAACATTAAGCGCAACACTGCGCCAAACGATTGAATCAAGCCCCATGCCCGACGATATTCATGCAGCAATCAGCCAGCTGCTGGCGCAGTTTGGCCCAACCAAAGCCTATGCGATTCGCTCAAGTGCAACTGCCGAGGATTCGCCAAGCGCCTCGTTTGCTGGCCAGCACGATAGCTATTTGAATATCGTTGGCGAAGCAGCAATCATGCAGCAGATCAAAGCATGCTGGGCCTCGCTGTTCAGCGAACGGGCCATGATCTATCGGTTGCAACAGGGCTTTGATCAGCGCAGCGTTAGCGTGGCAGTGATTGTGCAGGCCATGGTTTTTGCCAACGTTTCAGGCGTTATGTTTACTGCCGATCCGATTACTGCCAATCGTAAGCTCTTGGCAATTGAAGCCAGTTTTGGTTTGGGCGAGGCCTTGGTTGCTGGCCACGTCAATCCAGATAGTTATCGGCTGCGCAATGGCGAGGTTGTAAGCGCAACTATCGCAACCAAGCAACTTGCCATGTATCCAACCATGGCTGGCGGAACTGAAGAACAACCAATTCCACCCGAACAACAGCAGCAACCAGCCCTCAATCAGCCCCAATTATCGCAGCTTGAAGCCATCGGCAGAACCATCGAACAGCATTTTGGCCAGCCCCAAGATATTGAATGGTGCTTAGCCGACGGGCAATTTTATATCGTTCAAAGTCGCCCAATCACCACGCTGTACCCAATTCCAGCAGCCAATGATGCCAAAAATCATATCTATATTTCGGTTGGCCACCAACAAATGATGACCGATGCGATGAAACCCTTAGGCTTGTCGATTTGGCAATTAACTGCTGGCCGCCCAATGGTCCATGCTGGCGGACGCTTATTTGTCGATATAATTGATGATCTGGCTGTGCCAGCCCGCCGTGCAATTATGCTCGATGTTTTGGGCAAATCCGATCCCCTGATTCGCTCTGCCTTGACCACGTTGATCGAGCGTGGCGATATTATTCCAGCAACTCCGGCGCAGCCAGCAGCCTCAACGCTGGATAAATTCAAGCCTGCAAGCGCCGATTCGCTCGAATTTCAGCCAACGATTGAAAATGATCCAACGATTGTTCCTGCGTTGATCGCCCAAAGCGAACGCGATCTGGCCACTTTAAAACAAACGATTGCGCCAAAATCTGGCGCTGAACTCTGCGACTCCATTTTGCACGACATCCAACAGCTCAAGCAAAGCCTTGCCAACCCCCAAAGCTTTGGGGTGATTATGAACGCGATCAATGCTTCGAACTGGCTCAACGAGCGCATGGATGAGTGGTTGGGCGAAAAAAACGCTGCTGATAGCATTTCGCAATCGGTCGATCACAATATCACTTCAGCAATGGGCTTAGCGCTGTTGGATGTGGCCGATGCAATTCGCCCCTATCCAGCGGTCATTGATTATTTAGCTCAAACCAACGAGCCGAATTTTTTGGCTACGTTGGAGCAATTTGCAGGTGGCAACCTAGCGCGACAGGCAATCGAGGCCTATCTGGCCAAATATGGGATGCGCTGCGCTGGCGAAATTGATATTACGCGCACACGTTGGAGCGAAAATCCAGCAACCTTGCTGCCATTAATTCTGCATAATATTAAAAGCTTTGCCCCTGGATTCAGCCAGCAAAAATTTGCCCATGGCCGCCAAGTAGCCTTAACCAAAGAGCATGAACTCTTGGAGCGCTTGCAGCAATTACCTGAGGGAGCAGCTAAAGCCGCTGCCACCAAACGCGTCATTGATCTGATTCGCAACTTCATTGGCTATCGTGAGTATCCCAAATATCACATTGTTAGCCGTTATTTTGTCTATAAACAGGCATTGTTGCAGGCCGCCGAGGTTTTGGTACAAGCCAATATCTTGCGCGACCAAAGCGATATAGCCTATCTCACCTTTGCTGAATTGCACGAAGTTCTGCGTACCCAACAGCTTGATGATCAGCTGATTGAGCAGCGTAAAGCTGAGCATGCGCAGTTTCAAAAACTCACACCGCCGCGCGTGCTGACCTCTGATGGCGAGCTGCTGAATGGCAGCTATCAACGCAGCGACGTGCCAACTGGGGCGCTGGTGGGCTTGCCAGTTTCGGCGGGCATCATCGAAGGTCGAGCACGGGTTATATTGCAAATGGAAGCAGCAGCGCTTGAAGCAGGCGATATTTTGGTTACTCGCTTTACCGACCCAAGCTGGACTCCATTATTTGTGGCAATTCACGGCCTTGTAACCGAAGTTGGCGGGCTGATGACTCATGGTGCGGTGATTGCCCGCGAATATGGCTTGCCAGCAGTCGTTGGCGTTGCTGATGCAACCAAACGCATCCACGATGGCCAACGAATTCGGCTCAATGGCAGCACAGGCACGATCGAAATACTCTAGCTGCATGTTGCTGCTGCAAGAAGACGTTCGCACACAGTATTCCCGATAATCACAGGCTATTGATAGTTTTTGAAGACGCTTTTGGCCTTCTCCAACATCAACATCAAATCGGCATATGTCCAGCGCCATGGATCACCATTGCGGCGCGGATAGAGGATAATCTGCAAACCTTGAGGAGAATCATACACTTCAGCTACCGTCTCGCCTTTATGCCAGATTTCCGCAATCCATCCAGGTATTTCACTTTCACGATCATCATCTGCCAAACAGACGATAATTTCAATCTCATTCGTCTTCATAGAATATCCTTTCGTAATGTTCGGTCTCGCGATGGAGGGTTGCAGCGACCAGCCATGGTAGGATCAACAGAGCCGTAGCATGTGGTCTACGGCTCTCTTTATGGAGGTTCTATGGAAGTCACGATTCGGCGCTATACTGCTGAGGATCGCACGGCGGTTGGCGAGCTTTCGATTCGGGCTTGGGCACCAGTGTTTGCTTCGATGGCAGCAGCAATGGATGCAGCGGTATTCGGCCATTTTTATCCCGATTGGATGAACGACCAGCGCAAAGCGGTTGCCGATGTCTGCGCCGCCGAAAGCAACCAAGTTTGGGTAGCCTTGCTTGATCAACAGCTTGCTGGCTTTGTAGCCACAACCCTGCATCAAGCAAGTAGCATGGGCGAAATTGTGATGCTCGCAGTTGAGCCAAGCTACCAGCAACGGGGAGTTGGCGCAGCGCTAACTAAGTTTGCGCTCGAACACTTTCGCAACGCTGGCATGCGGGTAGCAATGGTTGAAACTGGTGGCGACCCTGGCCATGAGCCTGCGCGCCAAACCTACGCCAAACAAGGTTTTCAGCTCATGCCAATTGCCCGCTACTTTCAAGCCTTGTAAGCTGTTCTGTAACAGGAGTTAACCATGCATCATTGTTTTCATGGCGCACTGCAACGCTGGCGCTAAACCCTAGAACATCGTGTTGTCGTTGGCCGAATCAGCAGGAATCGGCTGGAGCACATCCCAATGTTCAACAATCTTGCCAGCCTCATCGAGGCGAAAAATATCGATGCCGGCCCAATCGTGATCGCCGGGCCATGTTTGGTAGCAATGCAATACCACATACGATCCTTCGGCAATCACTCGTTTGAAGGTAACATGTTTGCCAGGATACTCTGCTGCCATCCGCTCAAAATAGGCAATAAACGCTGCTTTGCCATCGGCTACCGCCGGATTATGTTGAATATACTGGTCGCCAACATAGCGCGCGATCGCTTCTGCTGGCTGACACTGGTTAAACATTAAATCGTAAAATGCTTGGACGTTTTGTTTGTTTTGTTCTACTTGATCATTCATGCTATCACTCCAGTTATGGCTCGCTGATCAGCGCTGATCAGGCTGATTGTAGCAAGCATGTCAATTGAAACGCGAAGGGCCTCGCTAGCTAGCTAGCTAACAATTGTACCAACCAGCTTCTTGGTTGATGTCGAATACTTAAAGGAATGTTATGCGCGTAGAGACTACCCCAAACTCACATGCCTCAAGCAACGCTACCAGCGAAAAAGGCATTATTTTGACCTTATTAATCGCTACCTTTGTGGTGATTCTCAATGAAACTATTATGGGTGTGGCCCTACCACGCTTACAAACCGAATTCCAAGTTGAGGCCAGTACCGTGCAATGGCTGACCACGGCCTATCTTTTGGTCATGGCGGTGTTGATTCCCACCACGGGCTTTTTGATTCAGCGCTTTAGCACGAGAACACTCTTTCTGACGGCGATGAGTTTGTTTAGCGTTGGCACGATAACCGCCGCTGCCGCCCAAGGCTTTGAAGTGCTTTTAGTTGGGCGGATTTTTCAGGCCTCGGGCACAGCGCTTATGTTGCCCTTGCTGATGACCGTGATTTTGGTGCTTGTGCCAATGGAGCGGCGGGGAGCCATGATGAGCACCGCCAGCATGGTAATTTCGGTCGCGCCAGCAATCGGCCCAGCCATCTCGGGCCTGATTATGCAAGCCCTGTCATGGCGTTTTATGTTTATTTTCGTCGTTCCGATTGCGCTTGGCGTGCTGGCCTATGGCTATTTGCGCTTGGTTAATGTTGGCAAGCTTCAGCCAGCTAGCCTTGATATTGCCTCAATCGTGATTGCCGCAATAGGCTTTGGCGGGCTGGTTTATGGCTTTAGCCGCGCAGGCGAACCAGGTAGCAGCATCAGCGATCCGCTGGTATTGGGCTTGATTGGAATTGGCGTGCTTGGCATTGCGCTCTTTGCTTGGCGACAAACTCGCTTGGCTAGCCCATTGCTTGATCTGCGGGTCTTTCGCTTTCCAATGTTTACCCTGAGCGTTGTGATGATGATGGTTGTGATGGTGACGCTCTTTGCCTCGGCGATTTTGTTGCCCTTCTATTTCCAAGAAATTCGCCATTTCAATACGCTGCAAACTGGGCTATTTTTGCTGCCTGGTGGGGCCTTGATGGGCTTTAGCGGGCTATTCGTCGGGCGGATTTTCGATCGTTCTGGGCCACGCGTGCTGGTTATCGGCGGCATGCTGCTGGTTGTGCTCGCACTTTGGCAATGGACATCGCTCAATCCAAACACATCGGTCATTTGGCTCTTGAGTTTGCATGTTATCTTCAGCTTGGGGCTTGCCTGCTTGTTCACACCAGTGCTGACGACTGGGCTTAATCAATTGCCCCAAGCCTTGCACTCGCATGGCACTGCAATCTCTAACACGCTGCAACAAGTTGCCGGAGCAATTGGCACAGCCTTGTTAATCACGATTATGAGTGCTGGGCAGGCTCGCCATTTACAAACGATCTCAGCTGATCCTATAGCAGCGTTGAACACAGGCATCCAACAGGCATTTGCGGTCGCGGCAGGCTTGGCCGTGGTTGGATTGCTCTTGGCGCTCTTTCTTCGCCGTACAGGAGAAACAAGCGGCGAAGCAACATTTATTCACTAGAGTTTTTTTAAGATCCCTTCGCCCGTGGCGTGGGCGAGGGGGCTTTAACAGCGTGGTTCTCTCCCAATTCCTTGGTGAACAATCGCTCATCCCTTCGCCCGCGTGCAGTGGGCGAGGGGCTGGGAGTGAGGGAACGTTCTACAGCCGACCAATCGCTCAAAACCTACCCTTGTAAGCAGCCCCTCATCCCCAACAAACAGCGAGATAATCAAAAACACTCGCTTAAGCTAGCTCTGCACCCTAACCCCGATCCCCAATCCCTTGAAAAATCCCTGCAATGCTTCTATAGTGGCAGCGTAGATTTAGTGTGTAGCTTGAGGATTTTATGTCAAACGATCAAATTCGCTTCGACGATGGCGCAAGCTATGAGCGCTACATGGGTGTATGGAGCCAACTGGTAGCAGCCAAATTCTTAACGTGGCT
This sequence comes from Herpetosiphon giganteus, assembly GCF_016907925.1. Taxonomy (GTDB): domain Bacteria; phylum Chloroflexota; class Chloroflexia; order Chloroflexales; family Herpetosiphonaceae; genus Herpetosiphon; species Herpetosiphon giganteus. Next base: position 73,016 of record NZ_JAFBCZ010000009.1, read on the forward strand.
GGCTCCACAACAAGGCTTAAACTGGCTTGATGTTGGCTGTGGCAATGGTGCATTTACCGAAATGATCTTCAAACAATGCCAACCAAGCGCCGTCACTGGAATCGATCCAGCGCCCGCCCAAATTGGCTATGCCCGCCAGCGCTTGGCGGATTATCCAGTCAAACTGGAGGAAGGCGATGCCCAAAACCTGCCTTTAGATAGTAACAGCGTCAATATCGCGGTGATGCCCTTGGTGATTTTCTTTGTGCCAGAGCCAGCCAAAGGCGTAGCCGAAATGGCGCGCGTGGTTGCCCCAAGCGGAACCGTTGCAGCCTACACCTGGGATATGTTTGGCGGCGGCTTCCCTTATGCTTCGTTGCAAGCAGCGTTGGTTAATGCAGGCATCAGCGTGCCGCGCCCGCCGAGTGCCGAAGCCTCACGCATGGAGGTTTTGCACGAGCTTTGGCTGCAAGCAGGTCTCAGCACTATTCAAACTGAAGTTATCAGCGTAACCCGTAGCTTTGTTGATTTTGCTGATTATTGGCAAACTGCGCTTGGCGCACCCAGCGTTGGCCCGCAACTGAATGCTATGAGTGCCAGCAAGCAGCAAGCCTTCCAAGCCCAGATTCGGGCGAATTTGCCACTCAATACCAATGGCCAGATCACGCTTCAAGCCCATGTCAATGCGATCAAAGGCATTGTGGTGTAATAAGCAAACGCCATGGTGATAGTCAGCGTAACTATCATCATGGCATTTTTATTTAATGCTTTGGTTTTGATTAATGAGCCATTATTTGCCGCCAAGTCTATCATCAACAATCAGGAATTGGTAGGTTAGGAACATCGATATATGTCGGCTCTTGCAATGGGCCATCGACACCCATGATAACGACATCTTTGGTATCACTCACTGTTTGCCATTGCCTTCGAATCGCATCACGCTCATCAGGAGTTATGATCTTGTGTTCAACCGCAGCAACAAGATAGTCATCCGTACTTGTAAAAATCCCAATTTTGCTTGCCAGAAATTCCTTATTCAGTGCTTCTGTTCCACATAGCAGCAAAATGCTCAGCATCGTGGCAATTGATCGCAAGCTGTAAGCGTGGTGTAATACTCTATTAATATCTCAGCCCTATACTATTAACAGCAACGTGGATCTATTTGGGCTAGCCAAACGTAGGTTGGGTTAGTGGTTGTTAGTTAAAAGGATGCTGAGCATGAAAAAGATTCCCTCATCGGAGATAACGCCCGAAGCCTTGTTCCATTCGCGCCGCCAATTTATCAAGGGTGCAGCGGCCTTGGTTGGCAGTGCCGCGCTGTTAGCCGCATGTGGTAGCGACGATAGCAGCAATTTGCCAGCTGGCGTTGATGTGCAAACACCCTACGAATCGATCATCAACTACAACAATTTCTATGAATTTAGCACCAATAAAGAAGCAGTTGCCGCAAAATCTAAAAACTTCACTACCACGCCGTGGACGGTTGAAGTTGGCGGCTTGGTCAACAAACCTCAAACCTTTGCAATTGAAGATTTGCTCAAGCAGTTTACTCAAGAAGAACGGGTGTATCGCTTGCGCTGTGTTGAAGGCTGGTCGATGGTCATTCCGTGGACGGGATTTAGCCTTGCTGGCTTGTTGAAACAGGTCGAGCCAACCAGCGCTGCCAAATATGTGCGTTTTGAAACCGTGATGCGCCCCGAAGAAATGCCCGGCCAAAATAGCAGCTACTACACTTGGCCCTACGTCGAGGGCTTGCGGCTCGATGAAGCCATGCACGATTTGACCTTGATGGCAACTGGAGTCTATGGCAAGCCTATTTTGCCCCAAAATGGTGCGCCGTTACGCCTCGCCGTGCCATGGAAATATGGCTTCAAAAGCATCAAATCGATCGTCAAAATTGAGCTTGTGGCCGACCAACCAAGCAGTTTATGGATGAACGCAGCGCCAGATGAATATGGCTTCTATGCCAATGTTAATCCCGATGTGCCCCACCCACGTTGGTCGCAATCAAGCGAGCGCCGCATTGGCGAGGCAGGCCGCCGCCGCACCTTGCCCTTCAATGGCTACGCCGATGAAGTCGCTTCGTTGTACAAAGATATGGATTTGAAAGCTAACTATTAAAAGGTAGGCCGCATGCTCAATCAACTCAAACGTCATTGGCTACGCTATTTGGTGCATGTCGGGTGTCTGGTGCCGTTTGGGTTATTGATCTTCGATTATCTGAACAATCAGTTAACCGTCAACCCGATTCAGGCAGCAACCTTGCGCACTGGCAAAACTGCATTAATTATTTTGGTGCTATCACTTGTATGCACACCAATCAAAACCTTTACGCCATTTAAACAGGTAACGGTGTTGCGACGACCACTAGGCTTATATGCCTTTTTCTATGTTTGCTTGCACCTGTTAATTTTTGTAGCCTGGGATTATGGCTTCGATTGGGAATTTATTGGCGAGGCGATTGGCGAAAAACGCTATATCATCGTTGGCTTAATCGCCTGGCTCTTGCTCATTCCATTGGCCATTACCTCGACCAAAGGCTGGATGCGGCGGCTTGGTAAGCGTTGGCGGCTTTTACATCGGCTGGTTTATTTGATTGCAGGCTTAGCTGTTTTACATTATGTCTGGTTAGTTAAGGCTGATGTGCGTGAACCACTCCTGTATGGCGCGGCGATTGGCATGCTCTTATTATTACGCTTGCCAGCATTACGCCGTTGGCAGCAGCGCCAATATAAACAGCCAAAACCGCTTGATCGCTCAAGTGAAGCTTCCTAAAAAAACCAAGGCGCAACGATTGTAATAATCGTTGCGCCTTGGCTGTTTAATCGCGAGCGTATCGTGGATAGTCCAGCGTTGGAACTAGCCTACGGTGCAATTGCAGGATACGCGTTGCGAACCAACATCGCGAATTGTGATGAGAACCAGCGGCCTGCGTGTGGTGCACCTGCCAACGCATTGGTTGGGTACGCTGGGTTGTAGCGGTTTTGCGCGTTCGGGTCACACATTGCGTCAAACTGCTTGGCTGGGTCGGTTGGGTCAATCACCCCTGCCGTGGCCACGCCGTCGGATTCGCCTGGAGGCTTGACCCATACATAGGCATCAATCCCCGTCAATGGTGCTGCCGTTGGGCGTTCGCCAATCCCGGCTCCGGCTTGGTTACACCAGCCACCGCGGTGTGGACGACGATCCAGCTTCGAATCGTTGACATAGATTTCCAATGAGTTCGAGCTGCTTACCGACGTTGGCCGAGCCGTGCCACCCCAACCGTTGCGGCTGGTATCAATCAACATCCCGATCCCACTTGGGAATCCAGCGCTGATGAAGGCATTGCGCATCGCCACCACATAATCCACTTCGTCGAAGTACGGGTTCCATTCGTAGAACAATGATGAACGAATGGGGTTGCCACCACCCAAGGTCAAGCCCGAGTTTGGCAAGAACACTTCGTTCAATGGCGTGTAGTTGGCCGTGTTCGAGATGAAGCCATCGATCCCGCTCAAGCCTTTGGTCGTGCCGCGCACCGTTTGGGTGTACAGCTGAATCGCTGGCGTGAAGTTGCTGTCCCAGCCCAACCAACCGGAGTGCGCAATGTCCATGTAGATGTAGACGTTGCTGGTCACATTCAGTTTGTTGATGGCGTATTGGACACCTTGGACATAGGCACCGCTCGAAATTGCTTCGGCACAAGCCGGAATGTTGGCGTTGGTCACCAAGTTCGAGAGTGAATCCGGTTCCAACACCACCACAATCCGCAACGAAGCATATTTGCTATCGCTCAGAATCGTAGCAATCGGGTCGATGTACTCAGCTTTGTAGCGGGCCAAGCCATTTTGCGAAATTTTCAACTCGCCGTTTGAAGCCAAAGCGGCACAGTCGCGGTTGGGCAAGTCGTACACAACAATCGAGATCGCAACTTGTTGGCCGCTGGTTTGTTGTTGCACGAGGGCAGCATCCAAGTGACCGCGCAAGCCCATGGCATCGCTGCTGCCAGCGATAGCGGCAATCCGATCCAACCAAACCGCAGTTGGATACTCAGCAACTTTGCGCATTTGTGAACCAAGCGTGCCACCAGTGGCGTTTGCTTCAGCGTTCACCCGAGCAGCGTATTCGCTATTGATGTAGCCTTGTGCGCCAACAAATGGGTTCGCAACGTGGACACCAGGAACGCTGGTTGGTGCAGGCGTGCTCGTTGGGGCTGGCGTGCTCGTTGGAGCAGGCGTGCCAACTGGCGTGCTGGTTGCAGGAACCGTCGTTGCAACTGGAGTCGTGGTTGGGTTGGTCGATTGCGAAATTGGTGGATACGCGTTGCGAACCAACATCGCGAATTGTGATGAGAACCAGCGGCCTGCGTGTGGTGCACCTGCCAACGCATTGGTTGGGTACGCTGGGTTGTAGCGGTTTTGCGCGTTCGGGTCACACATTGCGTCAAACTGCTTGGCTGGGTCGGTTGGGTCAATCACCCCTGCCGTGGCCACGCCGTCGGATTCGCCTGGAGGCTTGACCCATACATAGGCATCAATCCCCGTCAATGGTGCTGCCGTTGGGCGTTCGCCAATCCCGGCTCCGGCTTGGTTACACCAGCCACCGCGGTGTGGACGACGATCCAGCTTCGAATCGTTGACATAGATTTCCAATGAGTTCGAGCTGCTTACCGACGTTGGCCGAGCCGTGCCACCCCAACCGTTGCGGCTGGTATCAATCAACATCCCGATCCCACTTGGGAATCCAGCGCTGATGAAGGCATTGCGCATCGCTACCACATAATCCACTTCGTCGAAGTACGGGTTCCATTCGTAGAACAACGACGAGCGAATGGGGTTGCCACCACCCAAGGTCAAGCCCGAGTTTGGCAAGAACACTTCGTTCAATGGCGTGTAGTTGGCTGTATTCGAGATGAAGCCATCGATCCCGCTCAAGCCTTTGGTCGTGCCGCGCACCGTTTGGGTGTACAGCTGAATCGCTGGCGTGAAGTTGCTGTCCCAGCCCAACCAACCGGAGTGCGCAATGTCCATGTAGATGTAGACGTTGCTGGTCACATTCAGTTTGTTGATGGCGTATTGGACACCTTGGACATAGGCACCGCTCGAAATTGCTTCGGCACAAGCCGGAATGTTGGCGTTGGTCACCAAGTTCGAGAGTGAATCCGGTTCCAACACCACCACAATCCGCAACGAAGCATATTTGCTATCGCTCAGAATCGTAGCAATCGGGTCGATGTACTCGGCTTTGTAGCGGGCCAAGCCATTTTCCGAAATTTTCAACTCGCCGTTTGAAGCCAAAGCGGCACAGTCGCGGTTGGGCAAGTCATACACAACAATCGAGATCGCAACTTGTTGGCCGCTAGTTTGTTGTTGCACGAGGGCAGCGTCTAAGTGACCGCGCAAGCCCATGGCATCGCTGCTGCCAGCGATAGCGGCAATCCGATCCAGCCAAACCGCAGTTGGATACTCAGCAACTTTGCGCATTTGTGAACCAAGCGTGCCACCAGTGGCGTTTGCTTCAGCGTTCACCCGAGCAGCATATTCGCTATTGATGTAGCCTTGTGCGCCAACAAATGGGTTCGCAACGTGAATTCCAGGCTCAGTGGTTGGAGCTGGCGTATTGGTTGGAACGTTGGTTGGCACAGTTGTGTTGGTTGGGCGTGTGGTTGCGCTGGCAACTGGAGTGTTCGTCGGAACGTTGGTTGGGCGCGTAGTCGCGCTTGGAACCGGTGTATTGGTTGCAACATTCGTTGGAACAGTCGTGTTGGTTGGACGCGTAGTTGCGCTTGGAACCGGTGTATTGGTTGGTGCAGTTGTGGGGACTGTGGTGTTGGTAGGAACAGTCGTTGGAACAACGACACCGCCACAGGTCACGCCATTGAGGGTAAAGGCGGTTGGTTTGGCATTGGCACCACTATAGGTTGCTTGGAAACCGAAGTTTACCGTGCCACCAGTGCCAATATTGCCATTCCAGCCAGCGTTGCTGACGTTGACATTCGCGCCAGTTTGGGCCAAAACCCCACCCCAAAGATTTGAGATGTTCTGGTTGCCTGCGAATGACCAGCCGACTGTCCAGCTTGAGACCGCTGAACCGGTGTTTTTGAGGGTTACATCGCCAATAAAACCGCTACCCCAATCGTTAGCAATGTTATAGACGACTTCGCAGCTGGTGGCTGCGGCGGTTGGTTTAGCATTGAGTTGGCCTAAGCCACTGCTAACCACGGCGGTTAAAAGAACAAGAATTAATCCACGGGAATTAAAGATCCGAGCCATCGAATTCGCCTCCTTGCGTAGTATGTGTACTCTTCATCGATTAAAACGCGCATGGTTTTATGTACACAAACAATTCATTGTCATTCAACGTGGAAACTGGGTAAAAAAAGTGGCTAACCTCCTTTGGAACCGGTCTCATTTTTATAGCTTATGTGGGTGAAAACAGGCTTTGGAATGGGAGGCGAGAGCGTTTTTTGAGAGCGATCCCAAAGCTGTTGGACGAATGTTAAATCTTTTAATCAATTTTGTCAATAGCAAAACTTTAGAAATTCTTAAGTAAAAATTGGTTAGGCAAAAGTCGGTTTGGTGGCAACGTTTTTGGTACAATAACTACACGCATTTTCAGGACATAAAGGATCAGATTGCCATGCCGAATTCGTTACGAACCGCCGCGCCCCGCGTCGATCAAGCTACGCTCACCAACTTACTTCAGAGCTTTGATTGGCGTGCAACGCCGCTTGGGGCAATCGAAACATGGCCAATTGCCATGCGCAGCATCGTGGATATGATGCTGGCGGTTCCGGTTGCTATCGCCACTTTATGGGGCAGGCAAGGCGTGCTGATCTACAATGCTGGCTATTCAACTATTGCTGGTTCGCGCCACCCTGCGCTTTTTGGCCGTCCAATTCTTGAAGCGTGGCCTGAAATTGCCGATTTCAATCAAGCGATCCTCGATCAGGTGTTTGCAGGCCAAAGCCTGACCTATGAAAAGCACGCTTTGATGCTCCAACGGAATGGACGCACTGAACAAGCATGGTTCGACTTAAGTTATAGCCCAATCGTGGATCAACAGGGCGAAATTCTTGGGGTGATGGCCTTAGTCGTCGAAATAACCTCACAAGTGCTGGCTGAGCAACAACGCTATCGCGCCGAAGAACGCTATCAATTAGCCTTAGACGCTGGTTTACTTATCGGCACATGGGATTGGGATATTGTGGACGATCGCTGTATCGTCGATCCCCGTTTTGCCGAGTATTTTTCGCTTGATCCCGTGCTTGCAAGCCAAGGCGTGAGCGTCAGCACCATGTTTGAGTCAATTCATCCTGATGATCGCCCAAGCATTGCGCACTTGATCGAATCAGCGATTCATAACGGCCAATCGTATCAGGCCGAATATCGGGTGCGCCACCGCGATGGCGGCTATCGTTGGGTCGAAGCAAGTGGTTTTTGCATTTTTGAAAACGAGCAACCACAGCGCTTTCCTGGCGTGCTAATCGATATTACCGAACGTAAGCGCCGTGAAGATGCCTTGGCTCATAGCGAAGCACGGTTACGCGCAATTTTCGATACCTTGCCAGTTGGTTTGGTCTTTGCCGAAACTCCGACCGGACGGATTACCGATGGCAATGCTCATGTCGAGCGCATTTTGTTGCATCCTGTTTTGCCGTCGCCTGCAACCGATGCCTATGGCGAATGGATTGCCTACGACGAACATAATCAACTTGTGCCAATCCACGAATATCCGCTGGCAATTGCTGTGCAAACCGGCCAAGTTTCCGAGCGCGATTTTCACTATCAACGTGGCGATGGCTCGCGGGCTTGGATTAAGGTTATCGGCGGCCCAGTCCGCGATCTTGATAACACGATCACTGGTGGCTTAATCACCATTATTGATATTGACCGCGAAAAACGCACCGAAAAGCAACTTCAAGCGCTCAATAACGACCTCGAGGGCTTGGTAGCCCAACGCACCCGCGAACGCGACCGCATTTGGTTGGTCAGCCAAGATTTATTGGGCATTGCCGATCCAGATGGCAATTGGCTTTCAATCAATCCTGCTTGGCAACGCACGCTCGGTTGGGATGATGCCGATATTCTTGGCCGCACCAGCACTTGGCTTGAACACCCAGATGATCATGAGCGCACCCAGCAAGAAATCGCCAAATTGGCGCGGGGAATTCCCACCAGCTCATTTGAAAATCGCTTCCGCGACCGCGATGGCAAGTATCATTGGCTTTCGTGGACGGCAGTGCTCGACAATAAATATCTCTATTGTGTTGCCCGCGATATTACTAGCGAAAAACAGCGCCAAGCTGAAATTGAAGTTATGCAAACCCAGCTCCGTCAATCGCAAAAAATGGAGGCCATTGGCCAACTCACTGGCGGCATCGCCCACGATTTCAATAATATTTTGACCAGCATTCTTGGCGGGCTAGATTTGCTGCAACGCCGAATTAATGCTGGCCGTTTTGATACCATTGAACGCTACATTACCAGCGCGGTTAAATCGGCCAAGCGCGCAGCAGCTTTGACTCAACGCCTGCTCGCCTTCTCGCGCCAACAAGCGCTTGATGTGCAACCAATCAATGTCAATAACCTGATTCAATCGCTTGACGATTTGCTGCAACGCAGCCTTGGCGAGCAGATTCAGGTCGAAACCACGCTTGGCAACGATGTTTGGCGCGTACAGACTGATGCCAATCAACTTGAAAACGCCTTACTCAACCTAGCGATCAATGCCCGCGATGCAATGCCGTATGGCGGAACGCTGCGGATTGCAACCAGCAACATCAACACGCAACAAGCCAGCCAACAACAACTTGATCCCGCAGACTATGTGTTGATCGAAGTTGCCGACACTGGCACTGGCATGAGTACAGAGATTGTCGAACGCGCCTTTGATCCGTTTTTTACCACCAAACCACTTGGCCAAGGCACAGGTTTGGGCTTATCGATGATTTATGGCTTTATTAAACAAATTGGCGGCCATATTCAAATTGACAGTCAACTTGAACAAGGCACGAATATTAAGCTCTATTTACCACGTGATGAAAGCGGGATCGACCCCAATTTTGCTGCCGAATCGGCCCAATCGCGCAGCATTGAAGGCGCAACAATTTTGGTCGTTGAGGATGATGAGGCAGTGCGCATGGTCTTAATTGATGTGTTGGGCGAGTTGGGCTACTACACCTTAGAATCGTATGACGCAACCAGTGCCTTAGCCATTTTTGCCCAAAATATCCCGATCGATTTGGTGATTACTGATATTGGCCTGCCCAAAACCGATGGCTACGATTTATCACTCCAGATTCGCCAACGCTCCCCAAACTTACCAATTTTGTTGGTCAGCGGCTATACCGATCGAGCGGCAGTGCGCAGCGGCGAGCTTGAACCGCATATGGAGTTGCTCAGCAAGCCATTTGAAATTACCGATTTGGCCAATAAAATTCACGACCTGTTGCAACAAAGCCACTAGCAAGCCCGCTGCCTAGAAGCAAGCTCACCAGTGGCTGCCAACATAGAGCGTGCCTGCTGCCTAGAAACAGGCGCGCTCTACCAACACCTATGGAGCAACGCTACAAGCAACTCCATTCAGAACAAAGTTACTTGGCACAGCATTTGTGCCATTATGAGTTGCAATAAAGCCAAAGCTTTGCGTGCCGTTGGTTGCAATATTCGCATTCCAATCGGCGCTATGCTTGGCTGTTACAGCTGAACCAGTTTGCGTCAAAACCGTGTTCCAACTGCTGGAAATCGTTTGGCTATTGGCAAAATTCCAGGTCAATGTCCAGCCACCGCTAATTGGTGCCCCCAAATTCGTGATTGTCAGATTGCCAGTAAAGCCCGTATTCCACTGATTGACAACATAATTGATTCGGCAACCACCAGCTGGCGGCGTGGATGTTGCGGTTGGCACACGAGTTGGCGTTGGAGTAAATGGCAGTGCCGTTGGCGTAGTCGTGGCTGGCACGCGCGTCACCGTGGCGGTTGGTGGCACGCTGGTCACGGTTGGCGTACCAGTCGCAGGTACAAAGGTTGGTGTGCCAGTTGCTGGAACGCGCGTCGCCGTTGCGGTTGCGGGCACGCTGGTCGCCGTCGCTGGCACGCGGGTTGCGGTCGCCGTCGCTGGGGCTGGCGTAGTGGTCGGGATTGAGCCAGCAATATCACCATAAATAATCCCGCGCCCATTCGTCCCAATATACACGCGGCCATAAATTCGGGGGTCGCCCGTGATCGTTTCGTTAGTCGAGCCATATTGATGTTGATCATCGTTGATGCGCAGCCAAGTTGTGCCGCCATCGTCCGAGCGGAAGAAGCCTTCAGCACCATCAATCGTGCCAGTAATATAGATTGCCTGATAGCTCTGGCCCGGCGCAGCCTTGCCAAAACCAACGACATTGGCAACTTCGACCCCAGCAATTTTGCTGAAGCTCGTGCCACCATTGGTCGAATGATACAAGCCATCTTTACGCCCAGCCAACCAAACATCGCCTTCAATCCCAGGAACTGCTTTGATTTTGGTCGTTTCAGCAGGCAGGTTGCTGGCAACGAGGCTGAAGTTTAATCCACCATCGGTGCTGCGATAGAAGCTGCCAGCAGCAATGCCATAGAAAGTTTTGGGATTAACCCGATCGGCAACCACTACTGCGCCACTTGGAATGCCAGCGCTGGCTGTCCACGAGTTGCCACAACCGCTGGCTACACTCACTGGCGCGGTCGTGCCACTCCAAATAATGCTTGCACCATCGGCGGCAACTGCAACTTTACCACCACCAACTGCGCCAGTTGGTTCGCTCGAAGCATGCGACCAGTTCTTGCCACCATCCCACGAGCAGGCTAATTTTTTGGTTGTGCTGCCTTCAGAAACATAGCCAACCCGCGCCATCGTCGTTGGCATCTTTTCAGCAAAATCGATGCCGGTTGATGTACCAAGCTGCAAGCCGCTCGACCATGATGGGGCAACATTGAGGCTAGTATGGTAAAAACCAGCAATATCGCCCAATGAACTGACCAAATTTGCGCCCGATGGTGGGCTAATCAAATCGAGCACTGCTGTTTCTTCAAGGCCATGCGCCCGCACATCCAAGGCAACCTTGCCGCCGGTATCCCAAGCGGTCAAATTGCTAGTGCCATAGATGGTTGCGCCAGTCCCATACAGCATTGTATTCGAATCAAATGGATCAATTTCAATATCGCCAATCATCCAGCCCAATTTTGGTGCAACTTCCGGCGCATTGGCCGTGCCGCCAAAATCAAGCCATGGCGAGGTGCTAATATCTTGAGTATAGCGAAAAATCCGTTCGGGATAATTGCCCCACGACCAAATGCCGCTCCAAGTTGCCCCGCCATCGGTGCTGCGATAGAGCAAGGCATCGGGCCACCACGAATTAAGGCTGCTGACCACCAAGGTATTGGGGTTTTGGGCATCAACCGCCAAGCCACCATAGCCAAAATAATTGTCAGCGCTGCTCGAAGGAATGGGGCTAATATTCGTCCACGTTTGATTGGCGGTGTTATATTTCCAAACATCACCCTTACCGCCATCGTAGGGGCCAGGTGTATCGCTATAGGTGATGTAGAGCATGCCATTTGAGGCCAATGTTGCGTGATGCGGAAAATATCCAGCAGTTGGTTGGCCCGCCAAAGCAGCCCACGTTGCGCCGCCATCGGTGCTGCGGTAAATGCTGGTGGTCGTGTCGACCACACCTGCATAAATCACCTGCGAAGCGCTGCCATTACTGCTGCTGCGTGGGTCAAATGTCACCCACACCACTCCAGTTCGGTCGCCAAAATAGGGATCGGTGTAGTTGCCGATTGCCGAAAAACTGGTAACTTTCGCCCACGTCACCCCATAATCGGTGCTGCGCCAAAGCCCTTGGCCGCGTGTCCCAAGATAAAGCACGCTATTTTTGTTGGGATCGATGGCCAAACGTTCGCCCATCGAGCGGCCCGGCATATTGCCACCAAGCTTAAATGGCAAATCAGTGCGGCTCCAAGTATTGCCTTTATCGTTTGAGCGTAAAATTGCGCCATTGGCCGAAGTCCAATCGTTGGTATACGTACCAGCGGCCAAATAGAGGCGATTAGGTTCAACTGGGTCGGTTGCCAAGCTCTCAATCCCAGTCCAATTCCAAGCGGTTGCATTAATCCAATCGGTCAGGGGAATCCAGCGTTTGGTGGTTGGGTTCCAACGATATGCGCCGCCAATATCGGTACGCGCATAGACCAAATTGCGTTCAGTTGGATTATAAACAATGCCCGGCACGAAACCGCCGCCAACAATCTCAGCATTGGCCCACGTATAGGGCTGGCTGCTTGCCGCCCGCGATTGCGGTACGGCGACCATTGCTTGAATCACGCCTGCAAACAGCACCACTACTGCTGCGGCCATCTTTAGCATACGCATAGATGGGGTCTCCTTTGCACCCTAGGATTAGATCTATTAGGTAAAGCAGCAGCCAAGCACAAAGTAGAATCGAAGCAAGAATGGGCTTGGCCTTTGAGGAAAGTTTTAGAAGTTTTCTTGGAATCGATTCCAAGAAAAGGATTAGCTAGGGCTTAGTAAGCCCAATGAACGAATAAAACCTCCTTCACTATTCAATCTAGTGGAACCGGTCTCAAAAATTAAATAGCGATTAATAAAGCATCTTAGCCAAAAAAAGCAGTCTGTCAATACTAAAACTTTAGAATTTATTAAAATGTGGCTTCAATTTGCGCAACCGCGTAGCGCAGCTCTTAATCATTCGCAGCTGCAAGCAAGCTTTTCAGCCATGTATGAGTTTTGGCAATAAAGCGTTGACCAATGGCTGTAGCAAAGGCCCAATTCTGAAAGCCATGCGGCCCGCCAGCGATAACTTCAAACGTTACGTCAACCTTATCAGCCTGCAAACGTTCAGCATAACGCCGATTTTCTTCGTAAAACAAATCAATATCGCCAACCCCAATCCAGGTTGCTGGCAACCCAGCCAAATCGGCACGCCGAGCAGCAGCAGCATAGGCTGGAAGCTCGTCAAAGCTTGGTTTGTGGCCCAAATAGGCCTGCCAACCAAGCATGTTTTTGTGGTTATTCCAGACAAAATGATCGATTGCCGTCAAACCGCGATCAAGCGTCGTGCGATCATCAAGCATTGGGCATAATAGCAATTGGCCAATTGGCTGCGCTTGGCCCGCATCAAACAAGCGCTGCACCAAACTGGCAGCCAAGCCGCCGCCAGCGCTTTCGCCGCCAATAATCACCCGCGTTGGATCAACGTTAAGCGTTGCTGCATGCTGTTGCAGCCAATCCCAGCCCGCCAAACAATCATCAAGCGGCGCAGGAAACGGGTGTTCAGGGGCAAGCCGATAATCAACCGAAACCACCACAATTCCCAATTTTTGGGCGGTCGTGGCGCAAAATTGATCATCTTGAGCAGCATTCCCAATAATCAGCCCACCACCGTGAATCCATACCAAGGCGGCGCTGGAGTGGCAAACAACTGGGCGATAGATGCGCAATGGAGGATTCAGCTCGGTATGCTGTTCAATGCTCACGCCAGCAAACTGCTTGTTTGGCAGGCGCTTGCCCAACCAACGCACAAAACGTCGCCCCCAATTGCTGCCAAGCGGAATCGGTGGAATGCGGCGAACATAGGGTTGTAATTCAGGATCGACTCTTGAAAGTTGCATCACGTTGGCCTTTCTTGGGTGGATTAACCTCGATTTTTAGCATTGTACTGGCGTTTTGTACAGTAAATGGCAGTATTTCACCAGTAAAAATCCATTTTTTCGCCATTTGCGGCAGGTATTCTAAAGCTGGATCACCCAAGGAGCTTTAATTGATAGCGCGTTCAATCCGCAGCATTGAGTTACGAAGAGCTAGGCAGAAACTACAGATAGCTATGGAACAAAAATTTCTTTGGTAGCGTTTGATGGGTGTGGTCCACAATTGCTTGATCAACATTATCTGAAAAGAGGCTGTTATGCGATTCAAACGAGGTAGCATTGTGCTGATCGCACTGATCATCAGCGCTTGTGGGGGAGAAGCGAGTGTTCCAACGTCAGTCAGCGATCCAAAATCACGTCCAGCACCACAAAGTATCCCAACCAGCGTCGCTCAACAACCAGCGCCACAATTTGAGCCAACCGGCTTACCGGAACAACCAGCGCCGCGGCCAATCCCCAGCCAACCACCAGCTAATGCAGGTGCGCCATTGCCAGATGTGCAAGTAATGCCAACCCAACCGCTTGATCCAGGTCGGCCCTACTCAAGCGACCAAGATCAAGAAGTGTTCGACTCGATGTACTTCAAAAATTATGGCACCAATCCATTCGTGCGTACAGAAACTGACCCCTTATCAACCTTTGCGATGGATATTGATAGTGCCTCGTATAGCCTGATGCGCAGCAGCATCAATCAAAACCTCTTGCCACCAGCCGATTCGGTGCGGGTCGAAGAATATCTGAACGCCTTTGATTATGATTATCCACAGCCAGAAGATGGTGATTTTGCAATTTACAGCGAGGTAGCACCATCGCCATTTGGAGGCCCGAATTACGAATTGGTACAAATTGGGATTCAAGCGCGCGAGATTGCAGTTGCCGATCGCAAGCCAGCAGCGCTGACCTTTGTGATCGATAGCTCAGGCTCGATGGCGCAAGATGGTCGCTTAGATATGGTCAAAAACGCCTTGCTCTATTTGGCTGGCAAGTTGCAGCCAGATGATAGTTTGGCGATTGTGGCCTTCAACAATGATATGCAGATCATCTTGCCACCAACTACGGGCGAAAATCAGATGGCTATTATTACGGCGATCAATTCGCTGGAACCGAGCGGCGGCACCAATGCAGAGGCAGGCCTGCGAGCTGGCTTCGATTTAGCGTGGCAAGCCTTCAAACCAGAAGGCATCAACCGGATTTTGATGTGCTCGGATGGCGTTGCCAACAGCGGCATGACCGAGCCAAGCCAACTCTTGGCAACCTTCCAAGAATATCTTGATGCAGGCGTGCAACTTTCGACCTATGGGGTTGGCATGGGCAACTACAACGATATTCTGTTGGAGCAATTGGCCGATAAAGGCGATGGCAACTATGGTTATATCGACTCAGCAGACGAAGCCCAACGCTTGTTTGGCGAGCAACTAACTGGCTCGCTCGAAACCATTGGCCGCGAAGCCAAGATCCAAGTCAGTTTTGATCCCAATGTGGTCAAGCGTTATCGCCTGATTGGCTACGAAAATCGTGATGTTGCTGATAGCGACTTCCGCAACGATAGTGTTGATGGGGGCGAAGTTGGTGGCGGGCATAATGTAACCGCGCTGTATGAAATCAAGCGCCATCCTGAGGCGCAGGGCACAATTGGCCAAGTCACTATTCGTTATGTCGATATGGATACGGACGCGCCGGTTGAAGAAAGCCTGAGCATTAGCACCGAGCAAATTCATAGCAGCTTTGATCGGTCGAGTGCACGAATGCATTTGGCGGCCAGTGTTGCCGAATTTGCCGAACTTTTGCGCCATTCGCGCTGGAACAACGGCACTGACATCTTAGATGTTCTTGATTTAGCTGAAGAAGCAGCACTTGATTTACCCAACAACCAAGGTGCAGCCGAATTTGTGAACTTGCTCAAACAAGCAGAGCGCATGCACCAATAACGAAAAAGCAGCAACGCCCGTTTCAGCGTGTGAAATGGGCGTTGCTTAGCAAAATGCCAGTTCAAAAAAATGAATAACTAGCAAGCAACCTCACGAGCAAGCAGATGGTCATCGAAAATCATACCATGATCGGCAGTGTTCCAACCCAATGGCCACACCGTGCCAGCATTATAGCGAGCACCTTGGAGTTGAACATCAGTCAGGATAGCGTTGCGCAAATCAGCATCACGCAAATCGGCACCGCGCAAATCAGCGCCAGTAAAGTTCAATTGTTGGCGGGCTGGGTGGGCTGATTGATTGGAGCGAACCCCAAACAACGAAGCGTTGACCAAGCGTGCGCCACAGAATTGAGCTTGGCTCAAATTGGCCCCTGAAAGATCGGCATTGGTGAAATCAGCACCATCACATTGGGCTTGATTCAGATTCGCATCACGGAAATCAGCAGCGATAGCGGCAACCCGATTGAGTCGAGCGCGGTGAAAATTACAGCGTTGCAGATTTGCACCACTCAATTGAGCACGCACTAAATCAGCCAAGTTGAATTGAGTATCTGCCAAGTTTGCATCACAGAAATCGTGGTGGCGCAAGCGGGCAAATTGCATGTTGCTGCGATAGGCCGACAAAACGGGCATTTGAACAGGGTGGTTTTGTACATCCAAAACCAAGACATCGCGCAGGGTTGTCATAGCAGTCTACCTTCATTTAACAACGTGGTTAAAAGAGCAAGGGCGAATTATGATGAGCGAAGGTTTGCGATTAGCGTTTGCCTAAGCAAGAACTATGCTCATCGTTCGGTGACCAAGCCAAAAGGTATCTAGAACACCAGCTACGCTGTTGAACCGAGGCTATTGCAGGCAAGAATGAAACCAAAAGAGCAATTGTTTGGGCAATGATACCAACGCGAACGGATGATTGGTCGGTGAATGTCGCTTCACCGTGGTCTGCTACAAGACAATACAACATGGTAACTCCAAACATCAGACGGTCAGGGTCTGAGGTAAGAATTTGGTGTGTTTATGCCATATAAACACGGGCCGATACAAATCCCGCCTCCGATAGCTCCTACCAGCCTAGGCTAGTACCTAGTTTGTGCGATGGCAGCAAGCTGCGGTATATCACCCACAATCACCAGCCAAAGCTCCAAATCAGCAACGAGGCTATTAGCCTTGTACAGGGTTGCCTGCTGGAACTTTCAGCCCGACACCTTTACCCACGAGGGGGATAAATCGTCAATTGTTGTGGCAGGTCGTGCCACAATAATTTGGTGATGGTTGTTCAGATCCGGTTGGTTTATCTGTGGGTTGTGGGGAGATTATACACAGATTACCCGCCATACCACTAGGTAATTAGAAACCATTTGGATAGTACCAATAGTACCACCTGGTTTCTGACCTAGAGTGTATAGGAACTCAGTACTAGCACTTCTAGAATGAATTACCCATGCTATGGTATAACACCCATAGGGATAATTAGGCAACGACTGTTCTAGTCCTGACTATCAAATAGTTAGGATTAGTGTAGGCCGTATCATACCAAGAATTGCGAAATTTGTCACATGGAAATGATGGTACTGGTGTAGTTGCACTTCGGGCCTGATATCCAACTTAAATACTATACAACCATAGTCCAGCTATGGTACACTTCTCACACATAAATCCAGAGTCGTATGCAGCTATGGATGTATGTAAAGTGTAAATAGTTCCGCTCAGGATTGAGCCATTGCTGCTTGAAATCAATCTATTCTGCGCTTTGCTCCAAGCATCCATTCAAGCAGTTTCTTGTGGTAACTGATGGAAGAGTTGTGTAACTTTGGTAGGGCATAGCAGGCGCTATGCTGAAGGAGCACCCATGCAAGCCTCAATCCAGCGCTGGCTGAATCGCATTAATCTTACCGACCCTGTGCAACGTGAGCAAGCGTTCCTACTACAGATAATGTTAATTGGCTTAAGTATCATCTGTTTCGTTACTGTTCCAACTGCGTTTATTGTCTCAAGCACCAGTGGCAGCGCTTTTCGGGCGAGCCTTACCAGTCTTTTAATTTTCATTTTCTTTGTGATTGCGGTAGTGAATCTGCGCCAAGGTCATTTTCGCCGCGCAGTTACGCTGGCATCAAGCGGGCTTGTGGTAGGGTTATCGATAATTTTGGCGCTTGAAGGCTTACGCAATAGTGCCTGGATTCTTTCGGCCTTTATGATGCCAATTACACTCTCAGGATTGTTAACTGGTCGCAAGGGCATTAAAACCATTGCTGGCGCAAGCATCGTTGTGATTGCCCTCATTGGTGGTCTACAACTCTTTAATGCGCAATTTATCGGAGCCTATCCACGGCTCGGCGATCTGTTGCCACCAACGATTAGCACGTTTGTATTTAGCGTTTTGATTGTAGGCTTCTTTTTTCATCGTTTTAGCGCCTCTTTAAATGATGCCTTGAGCCGCGCATTACAGCGTGAATCTGAATTACAACAGATTCGCGATAAACTTGAGATTTTGGTCGATCAGCGCACCGCTGCCTTGCAAGATGCCTTGCACGAAGTTGAGGAACGCGAAGGTCGGCTTGAGAAAACCAATCTCGAGTTGGCAAGCGCCAAAAACGCTGCCGAAGAAGCCAACCAACTTAAATCGCGCTTCTTGGCCAATATGAGCCACGAGCTGCGCACGCCACTCAATGCAATTATCAATTTCACCGCCTTTCTTGATCGCTATGGCGAGTTTTCCGAGCGCCAGCGCGAGCTGCAAGAACGGGTGCTGTATAACGCCGATCACTTGCTTGGCTTGATCAACGACATCCTTGATCTCTCGAAAATCGAGGCTGGCAGGATGGAATTGATGTATGAACAAACCGAGCTTGAACCCATTATCACTGGAGTAATGGCCACTGCGAGCGGCCTGACGCGCGACAAAGGGCTTGAACTTGACTTAGAAATGCCCGAAGAATTGCCAACCATGGTGATTGATAAGGTCCGAATTCGCCAAGTGCTGCTCAATTTGCTTTCAAATGCCGTCAAATTCACAGAGCAAGGTCTTGTGAAGGTCACAATCAGCCAACCAGATCCTGAAACGGTGCAAATTGCAGTCCAAGATAGTGGGATTGGGATCGCTCCTGAGAATCAACAACAGATTTTCGAGGAGTTCCAACAAGTGCAAAACGAAGTCACCCATCAATATCAAGGCACTGGTTTAGGCTTACCAATTAGCAAACTATTGGTGGAAATGCACGGCGGCAGCATGTGGCTCGAAAGCACGCAAGGCGAAGGCTCGACCTTTTACTTTAGCTTGCCCATTACCAATAGCTTGGCCGAAACTACAACCATTGATCTTGCCGCGCCACCAAGTTTGGTCGAACTTGAAGCCGCAGCAAACGACCCAGCAAGCATTGAGATTGTGGTGATTGACGATAACCCTGATGCCCATGAAACCTTTCGGGTTATGCTGGAATCAGGGGGCTATCGGGTGCATAGCATCTTAGATAGCCGCTTGGCGATTAGCAGCATCAAACAAATTGAACCACGATTAATTATTACTGATGTGCAAATGCCAAATCTTGATGGTTGGGAGTTGCTGGCCCAAATCAAAAATGATCCAACGATTGCCCATATTCCGATTGTTGTCTGTTCAGTGGTTGATCAGGGGACGATTGGGCTGGTGTTGGGGGCAAGGAAACATATTGTCAAACCTGTACGTGAGGAGGTATTGCTGGCTATTGTGCAAGAATGTGTCGAACCAACTGCTGAGATCTTGGTTGTTGATGATAACCCTGATGCTCGCCACGTTATCCAACACATTCTCGCGGCACGAGATTATGCGCTGAGCGAGGCAGCGGATGGGGTTGAGGCATTGGCGCTGATCGCACAATCCAAGCCCGATCTGGTTATTCTCGATCTGATGATGCCGAATATGGATGGCTTTGAAGTGCTCGAAGCCCTGCGGAATAATCCCAACTATGCTGACATTCCCGTGATTATTGTCAGCGCCAAGGATCTTGATCAACAGGAACATGATTGGCTGCGTACCCGCGCCCAAGGGGTCATTGCTAAACGCCAACTTAGTGAGGAAGAATTTCTTAGACGCATTAATGAGATCTTTAACCAAGGAGTAGAGTATGCCCGTGGCAAGTAATGAATATTTTGTTCCCGTTGTACCCAGCGACGCATCGGTGGTTATTGTCGAGGATAATCCCGATAATTTATTCGTTTTGGAGATTCTGCTCCGCGAAGATTTGCGGGTCAAATATTATAACGGACGAGCCTCTGGCCGCCAATTCTTTAAGTTGCTTGAGGCAAATCCCCGCCTGCACCCCGATTTGGTCTTGCTTGACATTCAGTTGCCCTATGAAGATGGTTTTACCGTCTTCAAAAATATGCTGCATGTGCCGCAACTTAAAAACACCCAAGTAATTGCGGTTACGGCTAACGTGATGCCGCAGGATGTAGCCAAAGCGCGTGAGCTTGGTTTCAATGGACTGATTGGCAAGCCGATTAATCGCAATCGCTTTCCCAATCAAATCACCCGCATTTTAAATGGCGAATCGGTCTGGGAACCTTACTAGATCGCGGTAGCTCAACCAGCGCGTGATTGCTCGGCGCTGGTTGGGCTGCTATCCAGAAAGGAGCAGGGTTAAGATTACGACCTTGTGTAGGATCTCGACCCTTTGCCTATGAGCTTAATTCTTGACATTTTACTCAATGATTTGCGGGCATTAATTCGCGACCTTGGCCAGAATGGCGGCCTGATGAGTCCGTCGGTCTATGATACTGCCCAAGCCTTGCGCTTATACCCAACTCCCAACGAAGATCATGTTTGGCCAGCAGTTAATTGGTTAGTCGGCCAACAACATGCCGATGGTGGTTGGGGTAATCCTGCCATGCCCTTAAGTCGGGCAGTGCCAACTTTAGCGGCGATTTTGGCGCTGCGCCACCATTGCCAACGGCGCTCAACCTTCGATGGCTTGCTCGAAGCCAAACGTTTTCTGCGCCGCCAGCTTGAATATTGGGAAAAACCTTTGCCCGATAATCTGCCAGTTGGCATGGAATTGCTGCTACCGTATATGCTCAAAGAGGCGTACCGCGAGGAACATGCCGACGATGCTGATGGGATTCCGATTAAATTACGCCTCGATATTCCCCTTGCGCCCTATCGCGAATTGATCGCCTTGGGCGAACACAAACGGGCATTGATTCAGCAAAAGAAGCCGCGCGCAGGTACTGCTCCGGTCTATTCGTGGGAAGCGTGGGCAAGCCATGCCGATCCTGGCTTAGTTGATGGCTCCGGTGGAATTGGCCATAGCCCTGCGGCAACTGCTGCCTGGTTATTTGCCGCCAACCATAATCCGAGTTTGCAAGCAGAGATTGCTGGCGCAGAAAGCTACTTGCGCCAAGCATCATTAGCAACATCGGAAAGCGCGCCCTGTATTATGCCAACCGCATGGCCAATTCCCCGTTTCGAGCAATCATTCAGCCTCTATGCCTTGGTAACCGCCGGAATTCTCGATTTTCCGAGCATTCAAGATGTGCTCAAACCACAAATTGCTGATTTACAGCAAGCGCTCAAGCCCAAAGGCATTGGGTTTAGCGATGATTTTATGCCCGATGGCGATGATACAGCGGCAGCAGTTGCCGTGTTGATCGCCGCCGGCTATCCGGTCGATCTTGAAATTTTACGCCAATTTGAGCGCGACCAATGTTTTGTTGCCTATCACGGCGAACTTCAACCTTCAATCTCGCTGACAGCGCGGGCGGTGCATGCCCTCGATTTGGCTGGAGTCGATATTTCGCGCTGGTGGAAGATTTTCATTGATGCCCAAAAGCTTGATGGCAGCTGGAGCGGCGATAAATGGAATACCTCGTGGCTCTATACAACATGTCACGTGTTGATTGCCTTGAAAAACTCGCCCTATAAAACAGCCATGAAAGAAGCGGTTGCGGCGCTACAAGTCCATCAACACCCTGATGGCGGCTGGGGCATTATTCAACGCTCAACCACGGTCGAAACCGCCTATGCAGTGCTGGCTTTGCAAAATTTACGTGATGCGGGGCTGCTTGATAACGATGACATTCGCATGCTCCAACGTGGCTATAATTGGCTCTGCTCTCATTATCGCCCTTTCCGCATGAAAGAGTATCAATGTTGGCTCAATAAAGAAATTTATTGCCCCCAACGGATTGATCGCGCCTATGAGCTAAGCGCCATGTTAGCAGTCACCTTAGGAGATTTAAGGATATGATCCGCGACAGCATTCCAACGCTTGCAGAATTTCTCCAAGCTCCACTTGAATCCATCCGCCAGGTTGCGCCAAAAACCATGGTTTTTTCGAGTGGCGGCAGCCGCCGTAAAGCGGCATTGGCCAATTTGCCAGCAACTGGCGAAGCGTATGCGCGTTGGTCGCACGGACAATTATTAGCATGTTTACAGCTCTTTTTCCGCCACGGCATTAAGCATCTGTTTTTACCAATGCTTTTGCCCAATCAATTCCAAGAAACCACACCAGATTATCGCGAACATCTTGAGGGTTGGGTTGCTCGCGGAGCTGCTGGCTCCGCCATGCGAGAGTTTTATCGCGAACACAATTGGCGAGTGCGCTTGCTCGATACCCAACCATCGCCGATTATCACCGAAGCGGCTCAAAGCCTGCATCAACCTTCCGACAATTCGGAGCAGCCAACCCTCTGGTGGTTTATTGTCCGCGATTCAGAAGATCCTTGGCAAGCTATTTTCCAAGCTGCCCATCAGACTGCCTTCAAAACACGGAGTCAAGCAATTGAGGCGATCTATGGCGAACCAATTCCGCCTGCTGAATTATTGGTTTCATTTGGTAAACCACAGATTAATCAGGATGTGTTACCACCCTTG
This sequence comes from Herpetosiphon giganteus, assembly GCF_016907925.1. Classification (GTDB taxonomy): domain Bacteria; phylum Chloroflexota; class Chloroflexia; order Chloroflexales; family Herpetosiphonaceae; genus Herpetosiphon; species Herpetosiphon giganteus. The sequence continues at coordinate 95,445 of NZ_JAFBCZ010000009.1, forward strand.
TTGGTGGGCAATCTGCAATGTTACTGGACGCAAAAACCGGGTTATACCTTGAGCGAAGCCGAATTTCGCCAGATTTTGTATGATTTTGCCTACACGCGCCAAACCTGGCAGAGCGATAAAACCGAACGTACCAAGGCCGCCTTAGAATTTCGGCAGCACTGGGAACGCGGCCCCATTCTCGGGCTTGGCCAACAACTAGGCCCATTTTGGTATCCACAATCAACCAGCATTGAATTAGAGTTGTAGCAGCGTTTTAAGGAGAATTGTGTATGACAGTCTTAGCAACCGATCTATCAGAACCCAACCCACCAAGCATCAACGATGTCGAAACCTATTACGACGCAATGGGGCCATTTTATAAGCTGATTTGGGGTGATAGTGTTCACGGGGGCTATTGGCCAGCGGGCTTAGAACATTTATCATTGCCCGAAGCCCAAGAACATTTGACCTATTTGATGATTGAGAAAACGCCAATTGCCGCTGGTCAACACATGCTTGATCTTGGTTGTGGCACAGGTTTACCAGCAATTCGCATGGCCGCTGCCAAAAACTGTCACGTGCATGGCATTACTGTTGCCCACGGCCAAGTTGCTGAAGCCCAAACTACTATTCAAGCCATGCAAATGCAGGAAAAGGTGCAGATTGCTTGGGGCAACGCCATGGAATTGCCCTTTGCTGATGGGTTTTTCAACGCTGCATGGGCTTTCGAATCAATCTTCCATATGCCCAGCCGCCTGACTGTCTTACAAGAGGCCAATCGCGTGTTGCAAGCTGGCAGCTATTTGGTGCTGACCGATATTGTTGAAGTCAAACCACTAAGCCTTGAGCAAAAACACATCTTTTACCCTGCATTTCAGATCAATACCCTGACCACTAAGCAGGGCTACCTTGAGCTTTTTGATCAAACGGGCTTCGAACAGCTTGAATTGATCGATTTGACCGCAGGAATCGCCAAAACGCTGGCCCACACCAAACTTGGTATCGAGAAAAAACGGGCCGAACTGGAGGCGATTTATCCACCACCAATGTTGGCGATGATCGAACAAACATGGCCGATGGTTGAGAAAATTTATGCAGATTATGTGCGCTATGTGTTGATTGTGGCGCGCAAACGTGGCTAAACTCAGCCATCATTAATTTCAATTGTTGTGCTCATTTTATTCATTCCATATCCCAGATCAGCGACAACGATTTACGTCAATACTTCCGGTTATCAATCAATTAATCGACTCACGAAGGAGTTAATTGTATGTCGCTGATTCAAAAAATGACCAAAGCATTTGTGCTAATTGTCGAAGATAATATCGATAATATGCTGGTACTAACTGAATTATTGAATGTTATGCCAGAAGTGAGCTACAGTAAGGTCCGGCCCTCAGGTAGGCAGCTGTTTGCTTTGCTTGAAAATGATACAGTGCCTGCAATTAATTTAATTTTGTTGGATATTAATCTGCCGCGGGAAAATGGCTATGTGCTGTTGCCCAAAATTCGTGCCCATCCGAAATTATGTAATGCGATTGTGATTGCAGTCAGTGCCCAATCTGAACCCCAAGAAGTGGCCAAAATGCGCGCTGCTGGCTTTGATGGTTTTCTCGCCAAGCCACTCCATTTCCAACGCTTTCCCGAGCAGCTGCGCCGAATTATGAATGGCGAGCAAATTTGGGAAGGCCGTTAAACGAAATACCCAAATAGCTCATTCTTAAGTATCGTGCCCAATAAATTATAGAATAAATAGAGCCAATATATTTGCTAGCTATATAGCTTATTTTGGCTTTGTTAATAAAATTGCCTCAAAATTTGAATTAAATTTAACCAAATTTAGTTTTTTTTGACGTATAATACTCTTTGATCTGTGTGTCCAGGAGAAACAATTCATGGATTTTGCAATGTGGCATAACGTGAAAAGCAAAGTAGGGGTCTTACTTGGCTTGACGCTGTTGGCCGGCTCAATTGGCCAAGCTGCTCCAACCAAAGCCGCCGAGAAGCTGTGTTTCGACCAGCCAGGCGTTGTTGAATGTATTGCTCCCGAGTTCCGCGATTATTGGGAAAAGAACGGTGGCTTGCCCGTTTTTGGCTATCCCCAAACCGCAGCCTATGAAGAAGTCACGCCAGAAGGCAAGTTCTTGGTGCAATATTTCGAGCGCCAACGGCTTGAATATCACCCCGAAACTCCAGCTCCCTTTACGATTTTGCTCGGACGGATTAATGATGAAGTGCTGTTGCGCGAAAACCGCGTCTGGCGCGACTTCCCAACCGCTCCACAAGCCAATGGCTGCCAATTGTTCAGCGAAACTGGCCACAGCGTTTGTGGTGAGTTCTTGAAATATTGGAACTCGCAAGGCTTGGATTTGGGCGAAAACGGCATTACCTACGGCGAATCGTTAGCCTTGTGGGGCTTGCCACTCTCTGATCCACAAGAAGAAATCAATATCGATGGCGATAAAGTCGTGACCCAACACTTCGAGCGCGCGCGCATGGAATGGCACACCAAAGATGGCAAGAACCAAATCTTGCTGACCCGCCTTGGCGTGACCTTGGTGCCCATGCAGCTCAAAATGTTGGCAATCAACGACTTCCACGGCCAAATCTCAACTGGCCGCAAAGTGAGCAACAAAGATGTTGGTGGCGCTGCCTATTTGAGCAGCTACATCAAACAAGCTCGCGCCAAATCCCGCTACTCCTTAACGGTGCAAGCTGGCGATATGGTCGGCGCAAGCCCGCCAAGCTCGGCCTTGTTGCAAGACCAACCAACCATGGAATTCTTGAATACCTTGGGTGTGAACGTCGGCACAATTGGTAACCACGAGTTTGATGAAGGCGTTGATGAACTGATGCGCTTGATCGACGGTGGCTGTCACCCAACCGCTGGCTGCTGGGATGGTGCAAACTATCCTTATATCGCTGCCAACGTGATTGACAAACGCACCAACAAAACCATCTTGCCAGCCTACCACGTTGTCAACGTCGATGGCGCACGGATTGGTTTTATTGGGGTTGTGTTGAAAAACACGCCTGAAATCGTGATTCCTTCGGGCGTTGCAAACCTTGAGTTCATCGATGAAGTGACCGCAATCAACCAAGCAGTTACCGATTTGAACGGCCAAGGCGTGCATGCAATTGTTGTTTTGGCCCACGAAGGTGGCACCCAAAACGCAACCAGTGGCGTAATTACTGGCCCAATCGCCGAAATTGCCAATAATGTGAATGATGATGTTGACGTGATTGTCAGCGCACACACCCACACCTCAATCAGCGGCGAAGTCGATGGCAAATTGATCACCCAAGCGCTGTCGTATAGCACCGCGTTTGCTGATATTGATTTGACGATTGACCGCGCCAAGCGCGATATTGTGGGCAAAAAAGCCACAATCGTCACGACCTTCCACGAAGGCATGACCCCAGATGCTGAAGTTGCAGCGATGGTCAAGAAATATGAAGACCAAGTTGCACCACAAGTCAACCGTGTGGTTGGCTCAGCCTCAATCGCGATCAACAACACCCCCAACGATGCAGGCGAATCGGCCTTGGGCAACTTGATTGCCGATGCCCAACGCAACACCATGAATACCCAATTTGCCTTCATGAATCCTGGTGGCATTCGCGCACCACTCGATGCTGGCGAAATCACTTGGGGCGAGTTGTACGCTATTCAACCATTCAGCAATGATTTGGTTAAGATGACGGTTTCAGGCAACGACATCTACACCTTGCTCAACCAACAATGGCAAACCCAAAGCGATGGCACAGTGCGCGCTCGCATCCTGCAAATTTCAGGCTTGAGCTACACCTGGACTGATGCCAACCCAATTGGTCAAAAGGTGTTAGAAGTTCGCGGTGGCGATGGCCAATTGTTGGATAAAGCTGCAAGCTATACCATCACCGTCAATAGCTTCTTGGCCGATGGCGGCGACGGCTTCGTGGTGCTCAAACAAGGCAGCAACCGCGAAGTTGGCCCAACCGACCTCGATGGCCTCGTACGTTACATCGAAAAATTGGCGCAACCAGTCAATGCCAATGTCGAAAACCGCATCATCAAACAATAAGCTATAATTTTCGACACACGATCACCAATGCAGCAGGCAAGACCTGCTGCATTGTGTTTTAGGGCAACCAGCGCGGCCAAATCGCATCATCAGCACGTTGGTTGGCAGTTGCTGCGGCCAGATCTTGCTGCCAAATTGAATAGCGGATTTGCTGCAAGTCAAGTCTGCTCCAAACCAATTGTTGGCTATCAGGCGACCATTGGGGGTCGAAATTATCGTAGCGTGGATCATCAGTCAGTTGGCGTGGCGGTTGAGGATTGTTGAGATTTAGCAGCCAAAGATCGCCAACTTCGGCTCCCAACAGGCGACGAATATAGGCTAATTGCTGGCCATCAGGAGCCAGCCTTGGATAATAAACATCAGCATCGGTGCTTTCGAGCACAACGCTTAGTTGCTGGCTAGCGAGATCGTAGCGCACCAAACGGCCAAAACGCCCTGCTGCTGGCTCGGTCAATTGCGCAATAATCAGTGCTTGGCTATCGGGCTGCCATGTAAATGTACCAGTGAAGGTTAGTTCGCTTGTCTCGCCTGTCGCCGCTTGCAAGACTAAATTGGGTCGATCAGCCAATTCATAGATCAGCCAGTTGCCATCAGGCGACCATTGTTGGTTCAAGGCTGGCGTTTGATCAGCATCCAAGCTTTGGGGTTGGCTCGCACTTGCGCCAATTTGCCAAATGCTGGAGGGCGCAGGCTCGTCATCAATCAACTCCAATGGTGAACGCAAATAGAGCACTTGATCGTTAACTGGATGGCAGGTGGCTTGGCTCAACACTGCCGCAGGATCATCAACCAAGGTTTGGGTTTGACGCATATTTACATCACTTGCTAGTAAGCGATTCGTGCCGCTCAGCTTCGTCGTATAAATCAAGCGTCCTTGACTAAGACAGACTGGCCCATTGACACCAGAGGCAATGGTTTGCGGCGCTGTATTTTGGCTGCTCATGACCAAATTCGCCTCAGCCAAGGGCTGTTGGACGTAGCCCAAACGCCAACTTTGTGGGCCAACGGTTGGCACAGCGGTTGATTGCTGCGCACCACAACTGATTAAACTAGCAAGAATTGCTAAAAATAGGATCCAACGCATGCGATCAAATTCCCCTAAATACCTAGAATCCGTCAGGCTCACTGTTTTGCAGCAGCGGCCATGACGGATTATACGCCAGACGAATAATAATTATTTATAGCGAATGTGTAAGTGATTATCGTGATTTGGGTACGAAGTCGTCAAGCCTTCGTTAATCAACACTGGATCATTGAAGTAGATCACGGTAATTTGGCCAGGGGCGGCGGCGCGAATCGCTTTGACCAAATTGCGGGTTGCGGCCCGATCGTAGGTGCTTGATTGCCATGTGATGCGGCTGCCGGAGCATTGATTGCTATCGCTGCGAATTGGCCAAATATCCACATCGAGGCCTGTTTCGTGCGACGCATGGCCTGGAATATCGCCGCCATGCTCAAAGCTAATATCGCCAAGTGGCACTTTGCCTTTGCCAAAGCTGGCAAAATTACTGCTTGCTTCTTCCAATTGGGCCACGGTTGAGGCTACGCCCCAGTTGGCATTGCCATTGCCATCGGGATCTTTATCGCAGATATTGGCGCTCATATCGGCATATTCATAGTGCCAAATCAAATTTTTCCAAGTTGTGGGGCCAACCACGCCATCGGCGCTCAAGCCAGCATGGCTCTGAAAACTCTTGACAGCGCTTTCGGTGCCTGCGCCAAAATCGCCGTCGACCGTCAGGCCTGCATTGCGTTTGGCGTTCAACAAGGTTTGCACAGCTTTGACGGCGTTGCCATTATCGCCACGACGCACGGTGACGACCAACGCGCCCCACGTATTTGGACCAATGATGCCATCGGCTCCAAGGCCTTTGCTGGATTGAAAGCTCTTGACCGAGCTTTCGGTACCTGAGCCAAATACGCCATCGGCATCGATATTGAGCAAATATTGCATCGCCTTGACATCGCTGCCGCGATTGCCCTTGCTAACAGTGTGAAAAAATGCCGCTGAAAATGCCTGCGCCGTGTTGATCGAACTCAGCATAATGCCAAGAATTAATGTACAACTGGCGATTCGCCAAACCAAAGCTTTCATGAAGTAACCTCACTACATCGCTAAGTTATTCCAGCTATTCAGGCCAACCACGCCATCAACCGTCAATTGACGATTGGTTTGGAAGGCACGCACCAAGGTATTTACGCCGGTGCCAAAGTTGCCATCAATCGTGGTTGGATAATTTTGCACGCTCAGTTGATTTTGCAAGGCTTTGACGGCCTCACCAGTATCGTTCAAGCGCACGGTCATAATCAGTTTTTCCCATGTCGCCGCCCCAACAATCCCATCGGAGGTGAGGCCATTGGCGGTTTGAAAGGTTTTGACGGCGGTTTCGGTGCCTGGGCCAAACGCGCCATCGGCGGTAATCGTCGCGCCACGTGCCCGCAAGAGATATTGCATGGTTTTGGCAAGGCCAGTCGCTGGCGTGTTGCGGCGTAAAATCGGCCACATGCGGCCAACCGCACCACCATTGAGCGTCGTATCGACGGCGGTGCGCAATTGAGGCAACAAGCTATAGAGCGTATCGCCCGGGCAGCTGGTGCTATCCAAATCGCGGTGACCCACAATATCGTTGGCAGTAAGGCCATATTGCTGGCAAATATAGGCAATCAAGGCTACCAGTTTATTCCACAATGGCAGGCTTGGCGTGACATTCATATACAAGCCTTCGCATTCGATGCCAATATGGGTTTCATTATGGCCATCGACGTGCGCACCCTGCACATGCTTCGTGCCGCCCTGCAAAATGCTCAGGCTTTGATGGCGACCTTCCATAATCCAGCCACCACGGCTGATCGTAAATTGTTGGCCAGTATCGATCCAGCCACGATTGAAGTGGCTTTGTTGAATTTGGCGAGCCACTTGCCAAGCCTTGTTGCGGGTAAAATCGTTGGTGTTGAGGTTGGTGGTGTGGTGAACGACGATGCCAATTGGCTTTTGATTGAGCACATTAATTGGCTCTTTGGCTGCGGCAGAACCCCAAGCAGCAGTGCCATCGATGGCTGGGGTTGGCACGACGGCGTGGGCCGAGCGCAACAAACGTAATTCCGTCCCGCCAACGACCACACTCATTGCTACGCCCATTGATAACTTGCCAAATGTTCGGCGCGAAATTTTCTTCATTGCAGGGCTTTCCTTTGTTCAAAAAACAAGCCCCACGTTAGACAACGTGAGGCTTGCAGGCAAGGTCGATTATGGGCGCGGCCAAGCGCAGTGAATGTGGGTGCTGTGGCCGGAATCGCCGGGGCCAAGCACTTCGGTTGCGCCGAGGTTTGCGCATTTGTTGCGGAATGATTGTTGGTTGGGGTGTGATGCGCTAACGTGTGAGCCGTTGATGACGTTGACATCGACCGCAACGCCAGCATAGTGACGTGAATTTGCGCTGTGCGAGCCGCCAGCAATTTCGCTGACCGAGTAGCTCCACGATTGCGAGAGGGTAATCATGCCGTTCAAGAGTGAGGCAGCGAGGTTGACCGAGCCACCTGGAGCATTGCCATAGCTGCTGCGGCGAGCTGCGCCACCATTCGCGGTATCAACAATGTTTTGGCGGGCGGTTGCGCTATCGGAAACGCCTGAGGTGTGGATGGTTGCCAAAGCGATGCGGCTGCTATCGCGGATGGTGCGAGCCAAATCGGCGCGGGTTGAGCCGCCGCCACCGCTGGCATTGCCAGTCAAGGCAGCCCAAGTATCAGCACCAACGATGCCATCTGCGCCTAAGCCTTTGCTTGATTGGAAGCTCTTGACTGCCGACAACGTGCCAGCGCCAAAATCGCCATCAACCGTCAGCGAGTGGCCGTGTTTGCGCAATTGGCGTTGCAAAGCATTGACAACGATATTGTTATCGCCTGAGCGCACAACAACCACCAATTGTTCCCAAGTATTTGGGCCAACCACGCCATCGGCGCTCAAGCCTTTGCTCGATTGAAAGCTTTTGACTGCCGACAAGGTGCCAGGGCCGAAATCGCCATCGACGGTCAAGCTATAGCCACGTTGTTTCAACATTGCTTGCACGGTGTAGACGTTATCGCCGGTGTCGCCATTGCTGACCGTTGCCCAAGTGCGAGCTGCTACGCCGCGTGCCAAGGGGCCGAAACTCGCAAACGCCACTAAGGCTATGGTTAGGCCGCTGAACCAAAATGCCCATCGCTTGTGCATAATCGCTATCCTTCCTTGTGAATGACACCAAAAAAGATCGGGAATGGGACTGTTGCATGATTGTCGAAAAGCGCTTTTCGTAGGTATACTATATACAACGCTTCTTAAAAAATTCTAAAAAACTTGTTATATTTCTAAAAAACATCTTAAGAAGCCTTCAAGGAGCAACGAGCCACTAGGAGGTTCCATGACGCAACAGCCTACGATCTTAGTGATTCAGCCAGATCGCGCCTTGCAAGCCTTGATTGTGCGGGTGTTAAAAACCGCTAGTTTTCAGGTTGTGCGCAGCACCAGCATTCACGAGGCCCAAGCCTTAGTCGAGCAAGAAGCCTTCGATTTGGTCGTGATCGATCAGTGGATGCCCGACCACGATGCGTTAGAATTTTGCCGTAGTTTGCGTGAGCATTCGAGCGTGCCGTTGCTGATGGTTGGAGCCAGCAGTGATGCCTATATGCGCGGGATTGCGCTCGATCAAGGCATTGATGATTATGTGATTACGCCGTTTCACGAAAGCGAATTTTTGGCCCGCGTGCGTGCATTATTGCGCCGCAGTCAACAAACAACCTTGCAACAACAGCCCAACTATACCGAATGCGGCTCGTTGCTGATCAATTGGCAGGATCAGCAAGTACGCAAACATGGCGAGCTGGTGCATCTGACCAAGACTGAATGGGCTTTGCTCAAATTATTTATTCAATATCATGGCCAAGTATTGACCCACCGCATGCTGTTGCAACAGGTTTGGGGCAAAAGCTATAGCGAAGATCGCGCTTATTTGCACGCCTATATGCGGCGCTTGCGAGCCAAGCTCGAAGACGACCCAACCAAGCCGCAGTTAATTCACTCCGAATCGGGAATTGGCTATCGCTTTGCGCGCATCGAAGCGCCCAGTTATGCGCCAGCAGCCAATCCAGCGAGCCTTGCCCATTTACGCTTGCCCTATCCCATCGCCGCCCTAATTGGCCGCCAGCATGAGTTAACCACGCTCCAAGCATTGTTGGCCAAACCAGAAGCGCGGCTGATCACGATAACGGGCATGGGCGGTTCAGGCAAAACGAGCCTTGCTAGCTATATCGCCCAAACCATGCACCAAACGCAACAAATTCCAGTAGTTTTTGTGGCGCTCGATACGGTTAATGACCCGAGTTTGGTGGCGGCAACCCTCGCTCGCGCTGCTGGATTACGCGACCATGGCGATGATGAGTCGCTTGAACGCTTACAAGATTGGGTTGGCCAACAAACCATACTGCTCATTTTAGATAATTTTGAACAAGTGCTGGCCGCAGCACCGCAAGTTAGCCAATTGCTCCAGCATTGCCCAAATTTAAAAATTGTAGTTACGAGCCGCATTGTGTTGGGCATTTATGGCGAATATGAATTTGTGTTGCCGCCGCTGGGCTTGCCCGATTTGCAACAAAGCCCTGAATTCGAGCAAATTGCTGCCAGCCCCGCCATTCAACTCTTTGTCCAGCGCGCGCAGGCAGTTGATAGCCAGTTTCGCTTGACCGCTGAAAACGCTGCCATCGTGGCCGAAATTTGTGTGCGGCTTGATGGTTTGGCCTTGGCGATTGAGTTGGCGGCGGTGCATAGCAAATTCTATCCACCACAGGTGATGCTGCAACGGCTTAATCAGCGGCTTGATTTTCTCCAGCACAATAGCCCAGATCGCACGCCACGCCAACATTCCTTGCGCGGCGCAATCGATTGGAGCTACGAACTGCTTGGCAGCTACGAGCAAACGATTTTCCAAGGCATTGGCTTGTTTGCTGGCAGTTTTACCCGCGATGCGGCCCAAGCTTTGTGGCCCAATGACGAGCCAAGCAGGATCGAACGCGGCTTGCACCACTTGGTTAATGCCAGTTTGTTGCAACGCGAAACCAGCAGCGATGGCTTAAGCTGGTTCGCCATGCTCGATACAATTCGCGAATATAGCCTAAGCAAATTGCCCAAAGGCGAGGCTCATTGGCTGCAACAACAACTACTTGATTATTATGTTGAGTTAATGCAGCAAGCAGAGCAGGCCTTCTTGGTCAGCAACCACACCGGCTGGATCAAGCGGCTTGAACGCGAATTGCCCACGATTCGCAGCATTCTCGCATGGGGCATTCAGCAAGATAATGCCATGGCGGTGTGGCAATTGGGCGCTAGTTTTTGGCGTTTTTGGCACGAGCAAGGCCAAATTAGCGAAGGCCGCGAGTGGCTGGCCAAAATCCAACAGCTGCAACCAACCAGTATTCCGCTGGCAATTCGCGATAAAGTGCGGCTTGGCGCTGGCGTACTGGCCTTTATCCAAGATGATTATGCGGCGGCCAATCGGGCATTTGGCGAAGTGCTGGTTGAGCCACGCAGCGAACATCAAACAAAGGCAATTGCCCACGCCTTGACCAACATTGGCATGGTCGCCTATTGGCAAGGTCGCTACGCCGAGGCAATTCAGGCCTTGCAAGAAAGCTTGCCTTTGCTCAAAATGCTTGATGATCGCTATGGCTTGGCCAGCAGTTTGCGCCATTTGGGCATGAGCCAATTGGTGCAACATGGCTCGCGCAGCGCCTTGGCCTTGTTGGCCGAAAGCCTCAGTTTTTATCAAGAGCTTGGCAGCAAAAGCGGCATTGGCACAGCAATGGGCTTCTATGGCCGAGCGCTCCTAATCTACGGCGACGATCATGAAGCCCAGCAATGGCTCGAACAGAGCATCGCCATGCTTGAGCCATTGGGCAACTGGCCAGCGGTTGCGCGGAGCCAAACCTTTCTCGCTCGGGTTGCCTTGGCCCAAAAACGCTATGCTGATGCTCAACAGCTGCTGCATGAAAGCCTTGCCACGCTCTATCGCGTTGGCGACCGCGAAGGTGTGGCGGCTTCAATCGAAGGCTTGGCGGTTTGGAGTGCACTTAATCAGCAGCCAGAGCGTGCCCAAGCGCTTTGGGCGGGCGCTCACTGGCTGCGCGAACTACTCGGTGCGCCAATTCCACCAGCCGATCATCAAGCCTTACGCCGGATGTTGCCGCATCAGTTTAGCTTTGTTCAGCAAACGCAGGCCCCGAAATCGCTGCGCCACTTGGTTGGTTGTGCCTTGGCCGCCGATTGCAGCTCGTTGGGCTGCGCTGAGCATGGGTAGCAAAGAGCATAGAACATAGAACATAGAGCATAGAGCATAGATTATTTTTGATCCACGAAGCGCACGAAGAGCACGAAGCGGATGAGGCTATTGGCTTTTGGCTCTTGGCGAGCGGAACAATTGGTGGGTGATGCAACAGTGGTTGGCACTGTACGGATACCAGTCCCCAGCCCCTGACCCCCGACCCCTCGCACAAAACCCCTGCGTTTCCCTCCGGCGGAGGGACGGAAGGGTGGCGAAATCCAATGAGATCAACAATTTCCACGTTTATACATCTAATTTCGATTTTTGTGGAGATACATTTTCAATGATCGTCTATCAATCGACCCTTGAGCACATTCGTTCAATTATCAAAGTACAAACAAATCTCGATATTATCGATTCAATTAGCATTCAAAATAGCAAAATAGTGTTCATCAATAGCTTACATTTGCCAATTATTCGCCGAATAATGGAAGAATATACTATTAATTTAAATGGTTTATATTTGCTTAAACCAATTCATCTATTAAACGATTCAATTAATCTCGATACAATTTTTATTGATCAATCGATTAATCGGCCAAATGCAATCATCGATAAACGCAACATCGATTATACAATTTGGCTTGAATCTGAGGCAAGCTCAGCTGAATTCCACAATCAATTCAATCGAACACTCGATGCTATTAATATGAGTATAAGCTTTACCGATGGGGATAACTTTAGCTTTAGTATTGAAACATTCGACTTTTTTGATCTTCAATTAACTAAATCAGCTGAATTGGGTTTATTTGAAACACCAGATATTTTGATTCAGAGCCTCGATCGGCCAACAATTGAATGCATGGTTGCGCATCTGATCGAGCATAATCAGCTTGATGATAGATTTTTAACCACATAGGGGAATCTTTTTTAACCACGAAGAGGGATTTGTACCAGCAGCACATTCCACAACATAAACATTTGGGGTGCAGGGGATGAAAACCCCTGCGTTTCCCTCCGGCGGAGGGACGGAAGGGTGGCGAAATTCAATGAGATCAACAACTTCCACGGTTAGAATAAAAGCCTAGATTCAACAATAATCTACAGATTAAATCAAAAAGCCAGCGATCAACACATGATCGCTGGCCTGCTATTCAAGGCTTATTGGCTAACTTCGATTGGAGCGCCTGCTGGTGGAGCGAAGAAATCGGCTGGGTAATCAGCATTAACTTCGAATTCAGTATAGGCTGATTCAACGAACATATCGCCATTCGATTCGTAATACTCCGACTTCAGCACCACAAACAACTCATCATCAATCCAGAATTTGAGTCGGCTGTTGGCTTGGTCGCTATCGCCACCAATCACGCATTCGATCACCAAGGCATCGCGACCCAAGAAGCTTTCTTGACCAACGGTTGAAAGTTGATCGCCTGGTTGGGCGCACAAACCGTCGCTATTGCCATTCGAGTCGAGCGAAGCGGTTGGGTTTGGAATCACATACAATGCGCCATCCAATTCGCTTGAACTGAACTGGGAAACGGTGCCATCAACTGTATTAGGCTGGCCTGCTGGCGAGATCCAAGCCCAAGCATCAGCGCCATTCATAATTTGGGTTTCGTATTGTTCGGCGCTGGTTTCGCTGCCTGGCCAAACAATTTCTTTGCGCAATTTATTTGGTTGCTGGACCCAAATTTCTTCGCTGACCGTGCTGCCAGTTCCTGGCACATGGGTTTCGAGCACGCCATGCAGCGAATCGATGCCAGTCAAACCAAAGGCGGTTACTTGTTCGGCGCGGCGCAAGGCTTCTTTGGCACTAACTTGGCTGACTTGGCTTGGCAGCAAGCCAAAACCAACTGCGGCCAATGCTACTCCAGTCGCGGCCATCATCGCTGGGCGCAACCAGCCCGTGCGACGGGTTTGTGGCTTGAGGCTAGCTTGTTGTTGCAATGGTTTGAGCATGTTGAGCGATCCTTCGGGAATTTCGTGCTCTGCCACGTTGGCGAGTGCTTTTGAGATGGTATTATCGTTATGCATTACAGACTCCTCGACTACACAGATTCATTAATAATTGGGGCTAAGAGCCGACGTAGACGTTCGCGAGCACCCAACAGGCGTTGTTTGATCGCGCCTGGGCTGGTGGCTGCATCGTGAGCCATTTCGGCTTCGCTCATGCCAAGGTAATAGCGTTGCACAATTGCCGCACGCTGCAACGGCGTTAGTTGATTCAAGGCCTGCACGACGGTTTCGCGCATAGCATCTTGTTCTAGCAAGGCCTCTGGTTGCGGCTCATTGCTCATCAATTCTTCAAACATTGCCAAACCAGCAGCGTTCGATTGATCAAGTGATCGGTGACGTTCGCGGCGTTGGGCATCTTTCAAGGCATCATTCAACACAATTTTCATAAACCACGGCCCAAAGGCCCGCTGGCTATCAAATTGTTGGATGCGCTGCACCACCCGCAGAAAAGCCGATTGAACAATATCTTCGGCGGCAGATCGATCGCGGACAACCAAGATCGCTGCTCGCACTGCCTGATATTGATATTGGTGAACCAAGGGGGCCAGCCCAGCAATATCACCTTGTTTGAGTCGAGCTATAGCCTCGTGATCGTGCATATCCTTCCTTTCAGCCTAAGATTGAGAGCGCTCTCGCTTTATATATCCAAGAGCAGGCCAAAAAGTTAGGTCTAAGGATAGAACAAAGAACAAAGAGCAAAGAAGAAAAGTCAGAAGGATGAGGGATGAAGGATGAAAGCAAAAGTCAAAAATCAAATCAGAAGCCCATAGCCACCAGCCTATAACCACAGCTTCGTACCCTTCTTGGAGAGCATGTTTAACGCAGAGGCGCAGAGAAATAAGGCTATGGGATGGTGGCTATCGGAACATCATTCTTGCAATTCGTGCAATTCGTAGCAAAAATGAAGCCTTCGTGTTCTTCGCGCTCTTCGTGGTTCCGATGCGAGGGATCGGGTGTCAGGGATTGGGGATCGGTTCCGTGTCAATTCCCAACGTCTTTGCTAAACCTGTTAAATTCCGATAGCCAACAGCCAACAGCCTGATCCTCTGCGCCTCTGCGTTAAAATTCTCTTCGTGAGTCTTTTTCTATCGAATAGAGCATTGCCGGCGTGCCATCGAGCACAATTTCACGCTCTATGTGCATGCCCATTTTTTCAGCAACCCGCATCGAAGCAGCATTTTCGGGAATTGGCAAACAAATCAGGCGCTCAAAATTCAATACATCAAAGCCATAAGCCACAATTGCTTGGGCTGCCTCGGTTGCCAAACCCTGCCCCCAATAGGCTCGATCGAGCAAATAGGCCACTTCAACTTCTTGGCGCTCATCGATGACCCACGGCAATAAGCCACAACGCCCAATAAATGCTCCGGTTGGCTTATAAATCGTCGCCCATAAACCATAGCCATACTCGCCATAATACACCTTGATAATCCAATCAAGCTCAGCTTTAGTTTCCTCGCGATCCAACACGCCCTCGGGAAAATGCTCGCGAATAATCGGATCTCGGTAAAGCCGAAATAAAGCATCAAGATCGGCATCCGTTAGTTTGCGTAACATCAGGCGTTCGGTTTCAAGAATAATCTGATCAGCCATAAACTGCTCCTTAAACTGTTTACTGGATGCTAGCAGTTTTGCTTGAATTACGAATCAATCGCTTGATTGAGCGTAAAATCATCCCTGCGCCCTTCATGCTATAATCGGTAGTAGTTTTGCAGCCCAACGGTGTAGTGAGGAATTACGGCGATGAATCAGCTTGGTCGGCTTAAACGGGTTCCGATTCACGATGCTTGGCGACAAGCAGCCAGCCATTTTACCCATTGGCTCACTCAAGCAGAAAATATCGCCCAATTAAACACCGCCACCAACCTCGAATTGCGTTTTGAGGCGCTCAACAAAGGCACTGGCAATTTGCGCCAAAGCCTTGTCTGCTACGATCAACGCACCGAAACCAAAGTCTTGATCGAAAATCAATTAGCTGGCAGCGATCACGCTCATCTTGGCCAATTGCTCACCACCGCCAGCAGCGTTAAAGCGACGATTTTGATTTGGATTGCTGAGCATTTTACGCCTGAGCATCGGGCCACCATCGAATGGCTCAATCAACAAACTCTGCCGCATCTCTTGTTTTTTGCAATTGAACTGGAATTATGGCAAATTGATGATTCACCGTTTGCCCCGCATTTCAAGCTGATTTGTAAGCCCGCAGATTGGGAATTGGCGATTACTAACGAGCCAAGTTTGCCAGCCGCTCCGCCAACAGCAAATCCCAGCAAAAACATTTATTTAGGCTATTGGATGCGCTTTAATGCGATGTTGCGCGAGCGTAATAGCCACCTTGGAGCCAAAAAACCGCATTCTGAGCCAAGCACCAGCTTTGCCTTAGGCCGAGCCGATTGCAGCTTGCAAGCGAGCTTAAATGCCCGCGATAATTGGCTTGGGGTAGCGGTGATGTTGAGTGGAATTTCAGCCAAATTGCGTTTTCGCTGGCTGCGCCAACAACGAGTAGCGATTGAGCAACAATTAGGCGTTGGCCTCGAATGGCGCGAAAATCCCTTAACTAAGGAATATCAAATTTGGCTGGTTCGGCGCAACGCCAACCTCCACGATCATCAGCATTGGGCCGACCATCACGTTTGGATGATCGACACCCTTGAGCGTTTTTACCGCGTGTTTACGCCGTTGCTCAAGCAATTGTATATTCGCAACGAGCCAGAACAGAATTAAGATCCCCTCACCCCAAACCCGCTCCCGTGGCGCGGGCGAGGGGCTTTAATCCATAGTTCGTACACAATTCGGCGGTAAAAATAGGTGCTCGCCCGCGTCCAGTGGAAAAGGTGCTTAATCTGATGGTTTTCGCATGATTGCCAAATGCTCCCCCTCGCCCGCGTTCAGTGGGCGAGGGGGCTGGGGGGTGAGGGAACAGCCTTTAACGTCTGCGGGTTTGCAAATACTCAGTGGCGCGGCTGAAGGCTTGGGCCAAGGTTGCTGCCGTATCAATCACCGCCAGATCCAAGTGCAAATTAACCAAGGTTTCGGCCATATCAGGCCGAATCCCAGCCAAAATCACCCGTGCGCCGAGCAATTGGGCCGCATGCGAGGCATTGATCAAGGCGCGGGCAACCGCTGCATCGACTACTGGCACGCCCGTAATATCCATAATCACAACTTTGGCTTGTTGCTGCTCAATCGCTTTGAGCAAGGTTGCATTAATATCACCAGCTCGATTGGCGCTAAATTCACCAACCAACGGCATGACCAAAATTTGTTTGGTAATTGGGATGGTCGGCATGCTCAAGCGACGGACGGTTTCGAGTAGGCGTTCTTGCTCCACATTTTGGGCCTGCACCTCGGCCAAGGCATGGTGTAACTCGCCAGTTCGCGTCACGACCAAGCCTTCTAGCTCCTCGTTCATCTTCGCAAGCTTGGTTTGCGAGGCGTTCAAGCCCACCACCATCGTATTGAAGGCATCGCCAAGGCTGGCCAATTCATCGCGAGTTTTGAGGTGCACAGGCGTGTAGGCCTTGGGATCGTTGGTAAAGCGCGTGACGCTAGCATACAGTTCTTGAACTGGTAAGGCCAGCCGCCGCCCAACATACCAGCCAATCCCCGCCACGAGTGGCAAGGCAATCCCAATTACGATGGAGAGGCTGAGCGCCAATGTTCGCACATTACTATAGATTACGTCAAGTGGACGTTCGACGATCAACAGCCAATCGGTGGGATCAAGCGCGGTGCGCACGCCCAATACTTCTTCGCCAAATGGGCTAGTGTAGGTTTCAATGGTATTGCCATTTGTCAGCAACGGCAAGTTAGCTAAATCTTGATGTTCGATCAGCGATTGGGTATTGGCCGCGCTGAGAAGCTGGCCTTGTTGATTAACCACCAACACCCGCATCTGAGCCGCCGATTCGATCCGCGAAGTCGTTTCCCAAATCCGATCCATGCTAATATCGGCAACCAGAATTAATTCGCCATTGGCACGGCCCAACACAGGCAAGGCCATGCGAAAACGTGGCACTTCGCTTGGCGCAAGCGGCAAAGAAACTGCCTGCAATGGCTCGGGATTTTGAATGGCAACTTGGCGATTTTGCAGCATTTGCAATAATGGCGAGCCAGCCAAACTTTCGGGCATCTGCACGCCGCGCAAACGGGCGGCCACTGCAATCCGTTCGCCAGTAACCCGATATACGCCAACTTCGGAGAAGCTTGAGCCAAACAGCACTTGCGAACCTAATTGCAAATCGCTCAGCTGGCTGGGATTGCCATTATTGCCAATTGTATTGCTGGCGTTGCGCAATTCATCCATACTATTGAGGATAAAGCGCCGATAATCTTCAGCTGCAAGGTTGGTCAGCGCAATTTGCTGATTTTGGGCAGAATTCTGTTGCGCACGATAACTAATCGTCAAGGCAATTGCCCAGACCGCTAATAACGGCAACAGCGCCGCAAGCAAAACTATTAATGTAACTCGTTGGCGAACCCGTGCCCGCATATCAATGATCCTATCTTTGCTGAAACGTTGCTTTGCGACGTTGAATCAAATGTAATGCCTCAAGCATTCTGCTTAGCGCAGCTGGCTTGGGTCAAGTTTATCGAGAAAAATAAAATCTCCACGCTCAATTTGCACAAACAAGACAGTTTTGTTAACTTCGCGCTCTGGCGTAAAGGCAATCACCCCCGTTACGCCTTCAAAGGTTTGGGTTGCGGCCAAGCTATCGCGAATTGTGCTCGAACTGCTATTTGGGCTACGCTTGAAGGCATCGATCAATAAGTTGGTCGCATCGTAGGTCGACGAAGCCACCACATCAGGGTCGATATTGTAGGCGTTGCGAAATTCACGAATAAAATTTTGCACAATTGCCCGTGGATCATTGCGTGAAAAATCGGTTGCCAAGATCACACCTTCAACATCGCTGCCGCCGAGTTTGACCAACGAAGGCGAATCTAAGCCATCGGAGCCAATAATTGGCAAGGTAATACCTGCTTGGCGCACTTGTTTAATAATATCAGCACTTTGCGCATAATAGCCAATCAATATCAAGGCATCTGCTGGTTTGGCCTTGATCGTAGCAATCTGGCTACTAAAATCGCTCGTATCGCTGGTATATTCACTGGTGCTAACAATTGTTGATTGATTGGCGATTGCGGTTTTGGTAAAGGCTTCGGTAACGCTGCGCCCATAATCATTATTAATATTCAAGACATGGAAATTACGATAGTTCAGTTTGGTTGTCGCATACTGAGCAAGCGCTTTCCCTTGCACCGTCGTTATATAAATGACCCGAAAAATCATCGAGCCAGTTTTGGTAACGTCGGGATGGGTTGCATACGCCGCGAGCATTGGAATGCCGGCCTGCTGAAAGATGGGGGCTGCTGCGCGGGTTGTGCTGCTGTAGGAGCCGCCAATCACCGCCCGCACCTTATCCTCGGTTACCAGCTTTTGGGCCACCGTAATCGCTTGATTTGGCTCAAGTTGATCGTCGTAGGCAACCAATTCAAAGGTTTTGCCAGGCACGCTTTGGTTGGCGTTCGCTTGATCAATCGCCAGCTTAGCCGCATGCATTGCATTATTCCCATCGCTCGCACTCGCACCAGTTAATGGGCCGAAAAAGCCAATTTTAATCGTCTCTGATTGGGGCTGAGAAGAACTTCCACAGGCACTAACCAAGGCCAAGCCGATGAAGACAAGCATTCCCAAGCTGGCTCGTTTGAGCATGGTCAATCCTCCTGTATGGGATAGCACATGGCTTAGTAGGCTACTAACGATGAGCGATTTCGCTTAAATCACGCTGCCGCATGGCTAGTCTAGCACACAAGCACCCGCATGAGCAGTTGAGATTTAGAGGGAATTTTTAGCTGATCGCCAACCCTCTAGGCTATGCGCATGCTAGGAGTATTGGCTTATTGCCCAACTGAATCCAAGCATTCTCTCATCAGCAAGCGCAAATTACGTGGTAGCATGAGACCGGATTCATCAACTGATGGAGAACATCATGCAACAACTCAAATGGGGTTTGCTCGGAACGGGCTGGATCGCTGAACAATTTGCCAATGCTTTGGCCGATTTGCCCGGTGCTCAACGCTGGAGCGTGCTTTCGCGCAATCAAACCTCGGCTGAAACCTTCGCCCAAACCCATCAATTTGCCCATGCCCATAGCGATATTGAAACATTTTTGGCTGATCCAGCGCTTGATGTGGTGGTGATTGGCTCGCCGCATCCACGCCATGCAGAACAAGCCATCGCTTGTTTGAATGCTGGCAAACATGTGTTATGCGAAAAACCAATGGGTATCAACAGCCAACAAGTTGAGGCAATGATTGCTGCGGCCAAAGCCAACCAGCGCTTTTTGATGGAAGCAATGTGGATGTGGTTTCATCCGAGCACCATTAAAGCCAAAGCATTGATTGAAGAGGGCGCAATTGGCACGCCACATCTGTTTCATGCCGATTTCAGCGTCCACTTCCCATTTGATCCGACGCATCGCATGTATGACCCTGCGCTTGGCGGCGGAGCCTTGCTTGATATTGGGATTTATCCCTTGGCCTTGGCCTTGTATCTGTTTAGTGCACCAAGCAGCGTCTATGGCCAAGCCCAAATCGGCCAAACTGGGGTTGATGAGCAAGAAAGCATCATTTTGCAATATGCTGATGGCCGCCATGCCAATTGTGTCGCGAGCGTGCGCGCTGCGGGGCCATGCGAAGCCACGATCACCGGCAGCAACGGCTATATTCGCTTTCAACGCAATTTTTGGCACTCGCAACAATTGCTGGTCGCAAGCAACGGCCAAACTGAAACTCTCGATTTGCCCTTCATTGGCAATGGCTATGTCACCGAAGTTGCCCATGTGGCCGAATGTATTCAAGCAGGCTTGATCGAAAGCCCAATCGTCACTTGGGAAGCCTCACGCAGCCTGATCAACACGATGGATCAATTGCGCCAAAGCTGGGGTATTCAGTATCCCGATGAGCGGTAATTAAGCACTTGGGGAGCAGAAACCCGCGCCTGTTGAAAAGGCGCGGGTTTGCTGTGAGGGCAATTAATTATTGGTGATAGCCATTGGCTTGGTCGGCAGCATCACGCAGTTTTTGCACAAACTGTTGCGCGCCAGCCGCCTGTTGGTCGTTTGGCAAACTACCAATATAATCGAGCAAGGCGCTGGCACAAATCGCGCCTTCGGCCATGGTGGCAACTGAGGCAACATGTTCAGGCTTGGAAATTCCAAAACCCACCGCGCGCGGCAATTGGCTGTGTTGGCGTACTCGCGCCAAGAAATCGCCCAAATCGTCGGCCAAGGCCGCGCGTGCGCCAGTTACTCCGCGCAAGGCCACACAATAGATAAAGCCCGATGACAAGCCAGCAACTTTGGCAATCCGCGCATCGGTTGAGGTTGGAGCCAAGAGAAACACCAAATCAAGCTCATGGGCTTTGGTGGCCGCATGAAACTCTTGGGCTTCTTCTGGTGGCAAATCGGGCACGATAAAGCCATCGGCTCCTGCTGCTTTGGCCGCTGCCACAAATCGCTCAACGCCATATTGAAACATGGGGTTGAAATAGCCCATCAGCAAGAGCGGAATGCTCAGCCCAGCAGCCCGCAACTGGCGCACGGTTTCCAAGCAAAATTCAAGATCAACGCCATTGGCCAGCGCAATATCGGTCGTGCGTTGAATCGTCGCGCCATCGGCCAAGGGGTCGGAAAATGGCATGCCGAGTTCCAGCATATCCGCGCCGCCAGCCACCAAGGCTTGGGCTAAACTCAGGGCAGAATCGCGCTCAGGGTAGCCAATCGTCAAAAACGGCATCAGGGCTGTCCGACCCTGGCTGGCCAAGCGTTCAAAGGTTTGGGCAATTCGGCTCATAGCATCCTCAACTACAGCAGCCACTACTCACGAAACTGGCTGTCATTCCATTCGGCAAAGAGTTCTTGCAAACGCAAGCGCTGATATTTGCCCGTTGCGGTCACCGGAATTTCGTTGCCAAATACCACAACTTTGGGGCATTTCGCAAAGGGCATGTGGGCACGACAATGGGCTAAAATTGCGGCGGCATCAAGTTGCGCACCTTCTTC
This sequence comes from Herpetosiphon giganteus, assembly GCF_016907925.1. Taxonomy (GTDB): domain Bacteria; phylum Chloroflexota; class Chloroflexia; order Chloroflexales; family Herpetosiphonaceae; genus Herpetosiphon; species Herpetosiphon giganteus. The sequence goes on from NZ_JAFBCZ010000009.1 coordinate 116,862, forward strand.
GGGCACAATATAAGCGCCAACTTCCTCACCATACCAATTATTTGGGAAGGCAATTGCCAAGGCTGTGCGCACACCAGGCACTGCCAGCAGCACTTCCTCAATTTCAAACGGGCTATATTTAACTCCACCACGATTAATTAGCTCTTTCAGGCGGCCTGTGATAAACAAAAATTGGCGGCCTTGGGCATCCCATTGATAAAAACCTTCATCGCCAGAACGAAACCAGCCATATTTAAAGGCTTCTGCATTCGCATCAGGTCGGTTGAAATAGCTCATCATCACGTTATGGCCACGAATCACAATCTCGCCGCGCTCGCCCTCGGACAAGGCATGGCCTTGCGGATCGTGGATCGCCATTTCATTTGGCCAGATTGCCACCCCAATGCTGGGATAGCCAAAATCTTCCATCCAATGGCGATATTCTGCATCGCTCAAGTTGGTTGGCAAGAAACATGAATAACAGGTGGTTTCGGAAAGCCCATAGCCATGCAAAACGCGCACGCCGAATTGGTCGTAAAAGCGTTTGGCCAAGGCAACAGGCAACGTACCAGCGCCACAAATCAAATAGCGCAAATGGCTACGCTCAAATTGGCTATGCTCTGGCTTGGCTTCGCACAAATATTGCAAAATCGTTGGCACAACCGAGACAATCTGCACCCGCTCGTTGGCGATGCGCTGCCAAAATGTGCCCGCACTAAACGCCCGATTGAGCACCACCGAGGCTTGGGCCAACAACGGCGTAACCAAAGTCACCACAATCCCGTTAACATGATGAATTGGCAAAATTGCCATCAAACGGCTATCAGCATTGATACCATGCCAGCGCATAATGCCGGTGCAATCGGCCAGCAAATTATAGTGGCTCAGTTGCACGCCTTTGGGCGCGCCAGTTGTGCCCGATGTATAGACCAACAAGGCCTCATCAGCGAGGCTTGGGGCTTGGCTTGGCTCAAACGTCGCTGCTTGGGCTGCCAAGGCTTGCTCAAAATCAGCATCCAACGCCACAACATGAGCAACACCTGCTGCATGGCTGCTAATCGTTGTCGCTCGTTCGAGATATTCGGGCCGCGCCAGCACCACGCGCACCGCCGCATTGCTCAAAATAAAGCCAATCCGCTGGTCATCTTCGCCGACATTTTGCGGCGCAATCGTCGCCCCAATCAGCCAACATGCTGCATAAATTGCCACTGTATCAGGGTGATTATAGGCCAAGGTGGCAACCCGCTCGCCGTGGCACACGCCATACACTGTCGTTAGCAAATTCGCAATTCGTGCCGCGCGCGCGAACAAATCGGCATAACTCCAACGAATTTCTTCGCCTGCATGATCGTTGAAATAGGCCAAAAACTCGCGTTCAGCATCGCTGGCAGCGCGAGCCTGCAACAGCTCTGCCAGCGAATGCCATGGCGTTTGAATCGTCGAGGCAGGAATTCCCGTGTAGGTATGGGCAGCATTCAACAACTGCATTGTCGTTGGATCAAGCTCAGGGTGCGTCATTGCACAAATACTCCTTAACTGAGAGCACACAGCGAACAGCCTCACCATTATATACGATGCTTGTGGTCGAGAATTAAGTTAATATAGTGTGTCACAATTCATACAATCCAAGGAAGCGAGTGATGACAGAGCAACAACCAATGGCCGCTGCGCCAATCAAATATCGCGACGATGGCGAGGTCGATTGGGCCAATATGTGGGAAAGCTTTTGTGGTTTGGCACTTGAAGGCGGGCCGCCGCATCGCAGCGATGATGCAGCTATTCCAATGCAGATTAATGCTAATTCGCAGCATCCCAACTATATGCAGGTCTATGCAGAGCTATGTCGCGGCATTTACGAGGTCAGCGGCCTAAGTGCCCATATGAGCGAAGCCGCCGAATGGTTGGCGATTGAATGCCCGATTGTTGGCCAAGCCCAATGGCTGGCTGGTGCAATTAATCAAGAGCATGTGGCAGCCCAAGCCAATGGTCAACAACTCTGGGTGCCAATTCATCAAGATTTTAGCCTCAAAAGCGAAATTAAAAGCGTGATTACGGTTGTGGCCAAAACCACCCACTACTGGACAGAGCATCTGCCACAGTCGGTTAAACAGAGTTTTGCCATCCAAGCCCAATTCAGCAACGTCGGCCAAAAGCTCAAACGCCTATTTAGCCGAAATAAATTAGTTTAATTAAGGAAAGGCACTCAATCCCCATTGCGTCTTTATGGCATCGAAAGAGTTAAGTTCGTTCGTCAGGAGGATTTCAATGGGGATTAACGATCAGGCTGAAGATACGATCAATCATCCAAATTCACGGCGCTCGTTTTTACGCAATAGTGGTTTGGCAGCGTTAGCAACCGCTGGCGCAATCAGCGCGTTCGATCAGGCTGCTGCCAGCACCAAGCCCGCAATCGACGACAATCAGCTTGCTGCTGGCGGCGAAATTCCTGCTAGCGCCCAATATGCGCGCCGCGCTTTTCGCTCATTGACCTTGCTTACAATGAGCGCAGTCAGCAGTGACCAAACATTTGCCAAAAAAGTCTATGATTTTGCGCTTGCCGACCTTGACAAGAATGTGACTGGTTTATCCAATGCCAGTGATTCGGTCAACAGCCTGAGCTACACACCCAACCCCGACGACGATTACGAACCACGCCCGTGGTGGTGGCCACGCCCGTGGTGGCGGCTCAAAGACCAACTGTTTACGCCAATTGATCGGATTCCTGCTGGTGGGTTGATTGTCTTAGATTTGCATCGGAGCTTGGATGCATTCAACATTGCCTTCCAATATGGCGATCAAGCTTTGCAAGCAGAGAATCTGCGCATGGCTCGCAGCGAAATTCGCAGCCATTTTGTGGCACTGAAACGGGCAAATAGCTTTGCAGCATGGGAGCCAGGCGACGATCTCTGCCCGCCATGGTGGCCGTTCCCATGGCCACCAAAACGCCAAGTAGGCATTCCAACGCCACAACCATTGCTTGAACTCGGCAATCTTGCCAAAGGCTTAATCAATTATGGGCTTGGCAAAAGCATGAGCAATACCACGCTTGGCCTTGCTCGCAGCAAAGCAATTATTCTCCAAGTTATGGGTAGTGCCCGCAAAATGACCAGTTATAGTGGCAATTTAGTTGGTTGGGTAGATGGCGATGACATTTGCCCTCGCTGGCCATTCCCATGGCCTGGCCCATGGTCACTTGGGCAATTGCTTGATCAATACAACCCTAAACCACAACCAGATCCATGGCAGCCAGTTGCCAGCGAAGTGCTGCGTGCCAGCACCATCTTTGCAGTAGCCAGCAGCCTCGGTGATCGGGGAATTGCCCAAGGCTTACGCGACGCAGCAATTGGGCACATTCAGGCGCAAGTTGGCAAATTAACCTAATTGATAAATTGAAGCAGTGCAGCCGAGCTACGCAACCCGTTTGCTCGGCTGCAAACGATTAAGTGGCCAAATCTCTAGCTCATCTAGCTCGCGCAGCAAGCGTTGAGTTGGCACAAACCGCCCAACTGCTTGAATCGAAGCTGGTTGGTCGGGCAATTGATGTTTAACCTCGTGAGCTGGCAAATACTGGCTGTGTTGGTTGAACCATGGCCGCAGCTGCGCCACAGGCAACACATAAACCTTGCTGGTCGCAACCACATAGCTATACCAATATTCAGCCGCCGTGATTTGCAAACGGCTGGCAGGGTCGGGGTCTGCTTGCCAGGTTGGAATAAACAACTGCTGATCGTTGCCATATTCATCGTAGTAGAAGGCAATCCGAATATTACGCTTGGAGCATGGAGGAATGCGCACTTTCCAAACAATATTGACGGCTAATTGCTGATAGAGCGGCACATGGGCAACATCATTCACTTCTAAAGTATCGCTAAAACTGCGCAAATGCTTCATGAGCAGACGCTTAACTTCACGGCTTTGTTGGTCGCGCAGCGAGGGTATTTGCAGAATTGTTGCCATTAGAATGCCTCATTTCGTAGTTGCTTCAGTCACCCATTTTGACTATACCAGAACAAATTTTCTATGTCAAGCACACATGTCAAGTTGAGGCGGTTTAGATAGATTAAATTAGTTGTTTCGGTATATTGCTCACTTACATTCTTTCCACAGAACAAATATTAGGGGGTGCAGGGGGATGAAAACCCCCTGCGTTTCCCTCCAGCGGAGGGACGGAAGGGTGGCGAATCAATATCTGATCCTAAAACTTCTATTGCTAACAATGAACTAAATTACTAAAAAAGGCCAGTCGCTTAGCGCAACTGGCCTAAATCTAGCGATAAATCCTAAAAGCTTAGAGGCTAACCTTGCCATGATCGCCAACATCTGGGCGTTCGCCAGTCACCAGCGCTGTCAAAAAGCCCTTGACTTGGACAAAGGTGCTATTTGGCGTATCCCAATATTCAACGACGCTTGGCTCGACCTTAATCAGGATAATGTTCGGGTCGTTTTCATCTTTAAACCAAGCTTTGGCAAATGGAGTCCATAACTCTTTGATTTTGGCCCGATCATCGACCAATTGGGCTTTGCCACTGACTGAGACATAGCGCGAGTCATCAACATTCACAAAGGCTACGTTCACTTGTTTATCGTTGTTTAATTCATCGATCTTGCCACTATCGCGGCTGGTCATAAACCACAAATCGCCATCAAATTCTTTTTCTTGCACGACCATTGGGCGGCTGTGCAATGAATCATTTTGGGCAACCGTGGTTAACATAGCAATTTTAAAGCCTTTAAGTTGCTCGGCAACTTTGGCGATATTTTGTTGAACTGGGGTTTGCTCTGCCATTGAAGTATCCTCCAAACTAGAATTTCTACTAGCTCATCAAGGCAAGAGCTATGCCAAGAGCCACGATAAATCCGTGGTATGATCAGATTGTAATTTCAGCATATCTTCACTTAGGAGGCTTCTGTGGAATATCGACGGCTAGGCAAAGCAGGCATGCGGGTTAGCGCCGTATCGTTGGGTGCATGGTTAACCTACGGCGGGAGTGTCGAAAGCGATATGGCCGCCCAATGTTTGCGGGCAGCAATCGACAATGGCATTAACTTTATCGATGTTGCCGATGCATATGCCTACGGCGAAGCTGAAAGAGTCGTTGGTGCAGTTATTCGCGATTACAAACGCTCGGATTTGGTGCTTTCTTCCAAGCTTTTTTGGCCCATGAGTAGCAACGTCAACGATCAAGGGCTTAGTCGCAAGCACATTATGGAATCAATCGATAAAAGCTTACGCCATTTTGGCACCGATTATTTGGATATTTATTTCTGCCATCGCTTCGACCCCAACACGCCACTTGAAGAAACTGTGCGCGCAATGAGCGATTTGGTTCAAGCTGGCAAGGTGCTGTATTGGGGCACAAGCGTTTGGGAAGCCGATCAAATTGAGCAAGCGGTCAGCATCGCTAAACAATATAATGGCTACTTGCCCCAAGTTGAGCAGCCCCGCTACAATATGCTCGATCGCCATATTGAGCCAGCAATCATCCCAACCTGCGAGCAACACGGCCTTGGCTTAACCGTTTGGAGTCCGCTTGCCCAAGGGTTATTAACAGGCAAATATAATGCTGGCGTGCCCGAGGGCAGCCGTGGCGCAACCACCAAATGGCTTGATCGCGAACTCAACGATAGCAATTTGCAAAAAATTCGCCAATTGACCGCAATTGCCGAAGAGCTTGAGCTGACCACCAGCCAATTGGCCTTGGCGTGGGTCTTGCGCTTGCCGCAAATTAGCTCGGTGATTACCGGCGCAACCAAGCCCGAGCATGTGCTCGATAATATCAAGGCTGGCGAAGTGCAATTAAGCGCCGATGTTCAAGCCCAAATCGAAGCAATTCTGGCCTAAAATACACCGTGCGCCACCAACAGTTTTGTTGGTGGCGCACCAGCAAATACGCTTATTGCATCGTCCAAGTACCGCTGCCGCCAGTAACCGAGGCTGCCACGGCCAAAGCTGCCCCCGTAAAGTTGCCAAGGTAGTCGTTGCCGCGCCAGAATTGAATCGTTACCGCGCCGCCAACCCCAGAAACAACCGTCACTTGGAAGCTGCAATCGCCAACTAATTGGTTGATAGGAACCCCAATATAGCCGCCAGCACTGGTACCACCACCAAGCCCAATGCCCCACATCGTGCCATAGAAGCGAATTTTTTGGTTATTATCAAAGGTCAAAATACATTCGCATGTACCATAAATGAAAGCAGTGGCAAATGTAGAAGTCCCAGTTGCGGTCGAGGTTGAAGCTGCGGTTAATTGATTTGGTGCATTTTTATCAGCATCAGGAAACGCTTGCTTGAGTGATTCAACCGTAGCATCGTATTGGGCTTTTGCAATTGAAGCATAATCAATTTGTTGTTCAGTCGCCATTATTCATTCCTTTACTACACAAATTCTACAGTCCATTGAATCGATTCATACTTAAAACGTTCAAGCGCAGCAAATCCTGAATTATTTCAAAGGCTTAGATAAAAATTGAATTACTAGCGCCAATCATAAAGCAATACAGGCATAGCAATGAGTATATGCCTAAAACAAAAAACCAGCCATGATCAGCTGATCATGGCTGGCAAGCGAAGATTAAGCGTTATTGGAGTTTGCCACGAAAACCAATTGGGCCTTCGCCAGCATAAACCATTGTGCCATTCAGGGTTTGGCCGCCATCTTGTGAATTAACATCAAGATTAATCGGATTTTGGTTATCACGCCCACCGATCACCCACGTGCCACCTGGATGCCATGGGGCATCATCGCCACCCCATTGATTTTCAACAGCATAGTTGTTGGTACTGGTACGATTTGCGCGGAAGCCAATTGGGCCTTCGTTATTGTAGGTCATGGTTCCAGTAAATGTTTGGCCATTATCAGCCGAGGAAATATTGATTGCCACAACATTCTGGTTATCACGTGCGCCCAACACCCATGTGCCACCTGGATGCCAGGGTGCATCATCGCCGCCCCATTGATTTTCAACCCAATATGCGCTCATTCGGTTGGCCTCCTAAACTAAACCGTTGTACCAAGAGAACCCAGCTCGCACCACCACAAACCATCGTAGGCAAAAGAGAAGCTGTGATCAAGGGTTATTTGGTTGATTGCTGGCTCTGCATGTTAAACGCTGCTCAGTAAACAATCCTGAATAGTTTTAAACCTAAATTTTGATCAATTGCTCACGCTAAAAACCAAAGAAATCCCGTAACCGTGAGTGGCAGCCCAAGCGCCAGCAGTAGATTGATGCTCAATCGGAGCACTCGCCCTTCAGCAACCCGCCATTCAACGAAGATACTGCGCAGGATAATCCCAAGACTATTGCCAAAAAAGATCCAATAGCCCAATTCTACATTCTTAATCAGGAAGCCGAAGATTGCGATGCCATAAATAACGCAGAGCAAACCCAAACCCCAATGATGCAGCTTTTTTGCTGGCTGATAGAATAGCCCTAATCCCCGCCAACTAGCCATGGCCCCAATAATTGGCCAAAAACACACAATCAGCCAAAGAATTGCTCCACAGATTATCAACAATCCTGAACCAAACGATAAAAACGGTGCTCCAACCGTTAAAAAGAAGGCTCCAGCCAGCCATATCAGAATCACGAACCCAAAAACAACCAAATATGAACTAAAACGCTGCAACCACATAAACCTAAACCTCGCTATGCAATCGGTTGAATGAACCAAAGCTTAGCCGCAGCGCGTTACACTGCCGTTACAACGTTGAAGAGTTTTAGCGCCTATTTGATCCAATTAAGCCTTAAGCCACTAATTTAAAACAAAATGACAACTGCTCTGCTTTTTGGCTGGGTCGTACCAACAGACCCGATCGACGTAACGTGAATAAAGAAATAGAATGGAATGCGTTCTATAGTATCCTAAGCGATAACTTGTTTCCTTAGGTTGATACACCCACTCCGTAGATGCATAATCATCGACATCAATATAGCGCCAGCCATATGGTTGCTTGCATTGCTCCCTAAATGCTAGCGAATCCAATTCAATGTCAAGTTCCAAGGATTGGGGATAATTGCCGTGTTGAGCATAATATTGGAAAAGTTTCTCAGCAGTTTGATCAAGTGCAGCCTGAAATTTACAATCTTGATCCTTGATCCTAGGATATTCAATCAGTGTTTTAGCGCTGATTGGCAGCACAAGCGCAAGCAGCAGATTAATCGTTAATCGGCGAGCGCGCACTTCGGCAACCCGCCACTCAATACAAACCGCTTCGCAAAAGAACACCAAGCCCATTACCTAAAAAGATCCAATCGCCAGATAACCACGGGTCATCAATTATTAACAAGAGGATACCTACACCATAAATAAGGCACAGCAAGCCTAAACCCCAATAATGCGGCTTTTTTTCTGATCGATGGAACAACCCCATACTCTGCCAACTAATCACAGCCCCAGCAATTGGCCACCCATAGAAAAGCAACAAAATAGCTGCAAAAGCGACGAATGGCAGCATTGTAACAATCACCAACAACATTGCACCCATAGGAATCAGAATAATAATGATCCCAATGATGATTACCAAGCCAAAAAAGCGCCCAAGCCACATAAACCAAAACCTCGCTATGCAATCGGTTGAATGAACCAGAGCTTAGCCGCAGCACGTTACAGCGTTGTTACAACGGCAGATGGGCTTTTACAGCGCGTGAATTTAACCATATACACAAATATCACAATTTAATTAAATATTTTTAATGTATAATAGATAGGTATCCACTTCTACCTCTAGGAGGTTTGGCATGCCCGGAAAACGTTCATCGTTGGTGATCGTTGCAGCCTTGGTGGTTGCATTGCTGAGTAGCTTTGCTGCCGCCACCCTCGTCACTCCTACCGCCGCTTCGTCCGATGGCTTTTGGCAAGATGTGCAAGAAAGTCGGCTGGTGCAAAAAGGCGCACGCCAAATTGTACCAACCATCTATCGCACTGTCGGTCTCGATTTGGATGGCTTAAGCCAATATCTGGCCAAAGCGCCATTAGAGCAAGACCAAGCAGTAGCAAACTCGTTGTATACGCTGCAATTGCCCATGCCCGATGGCAAATTTGAGCAATTCCGCGTCGTCGAATCGCCAGTTATGCAGCCTGAACTTGCGGCGAAGTTTCCCGAAATTCGCACCTACCTGATCGTTGGGGTGGATACACCGAATCGTAGCGGACGCTTGGATGTGACTCCAGCAGGCTTTCATGGCTTAATCTTGGGCGATCAAGGCCGGATTTTCATCGATCCCTATAGCGCTGGCGATACCAAAAACTACATTGTGTACGATAGCCGGAATTTTGTGCCAAGCAGCGAGAAACTGGCTGAACGCCAAGTTGAAGATTATGTCATCGATCTGCCCTTGAGCAGCGATGGCTTGGCTGCACCAAAAGCTGTTGGCGATAAATTGCGCACCTATCGCTTGGCTATGGCCGCAACTGGCGAATATACCGCCTTCCATGGTGGCACGGTCAGCGGCGCGTTGGCAGCAATTACCACCAGCGTCAACCGCGTTAATGCCGTTTATGAGCGCGAAGTTGCCGTACGCATGGTATTGGTTGCTAACAACAGCAGCATCATTTACACCAATGCCAGCACCGATCCTTACACCAATAATAATGGTGGAACGATGCTCGGCCAAAACCAAACCAATATCAAAAATGTGATTGGCAACACCAATTATGATATTGGCCACGTGTTCAGCACTGGCGGCGGCGGGGTTGCCTCGTTAGGCTCGGTCTGTTCAACCAACTACAAAGCTCAAGGTGTGACTGGCTCATCGGCTCCGGTTGGCGATCCATTTGATATTGATTATGTTGCCCACGAAATTGGCCACCAATTTGGCGGCAACCACACCTTCAACGGCACAACTGGCAGCTGTGGTGGTGGCAATCGGGCCAGCAGCGCCGCCTACGAACCAGGCAGCGGCTCGACAATTATGGCCTATGCTGGCATTTGTGGCGCTGAAAACCTCCAATCCAACAGCGATCCCTACTTCCATTCGAAGAGCTTGAACGAAATTACGACCTTTATTACTACAGGCGGCGGTTCAAGCTGTGGCACGGCAACCAACACTGGCAACACGGCTCCGGTCGCCAATGCTGGCGCAGATTACACGATTCCGCGCAGCACGCCATTTGAATTAACTGGCACTGGCAGCGATGCCAACGGCGATAGCCTGACCTACAACTGGGAACAATATAATTTGGGCACGGCTGCGCCACCAAATACCGACAACGGCAGCCGCCCTATCTTCCGTAGCTTCAACCCAAGCAGCAATCCAAAGCGCTCGTTCCCTAAATTGAGCGATATTCTGAACAACGTCAGCACGATTGGCGAATCGTTGCCAACCACCAATCGCACCTTGGCATTCCGATTGATTGTGCGTGATAATCGGGCTGGCGGCGGTAGCTATGCAATTGATACTGCCAACGTGACGGTTAATAGCGCAGCTGGGCCTTTCACGGTAACCGCGCCCAACACAGCAGTTACTTGGACGCGTAACAGCAGCCGCACGATTACCTGGAATGTGGCCAACACCACTGCTGCTCCTGTTAGCTGCGCCAATGTCGAGATTTTATTCTCCAGCAATGGCGGCAGCAGCTTTACGAGCTTGCTTGCTTCGACCCCAAATGATGGCAGCCAAGCAGTAACAATGCCAAATACGACAACGACTCAAGCGCGGATCAAAGTGCGCTGCGCCAACAATGTGTTCTTTGATCTTTCAAACGTCAACTTTACTCTGAACTAAGCACACAGCTGTACTAGTTCATCACGTTAACCAGCATGTCCCTTTTACACCCTTCCGTCCTGCCAGCGGGAAACGCAGGGGGCTTTAATCCCCCTAACCCCCCTCAAGGGCTATGCGTCCACCACGGATCCATTGATGAACCTGCGGATGCGTGGTGGACAGCGAAAACCGATCCTCGATGGGGGTGGATTGCGGCAATACGCTGGTTGCCAACCCAATGAACCAATACACATAGCAGCTAAAACGCAACAAACACAAGGCCACTAGGATTATTCCTAGTGGCCTGTTCGCATCTGAATCAAAACGGTTTATTGTGGGATGGGCATGGTTGGGGTAACGGTTGGCGTTGGATCAGGATTGATCACGGTTGGTTCAGGATCTTTGCCATATGGGTCGATAATCATCATGCCCAACTTTCCATTCAGATACTCGTTGGTATCTGGGTTATAGCCGATGATCACCGTTGTCGCACTGGTGCGAAACTTGACCATGGTTTGGCTTGAATTGGCATAGGTCGTGTCGCCATGAATTTTTGCATAGTCATAATAGGGGTCTGTTTGGCTGGTTGGGCAATTCAGCGCCGAGCTAGAGCATTGGCCAACCACCAGCCGATTATCATCAATCAGGCGAAAGCGGCGCACGGTATTCGATTCCAGGGCATCGGTGGTATGGCGATATTGCCATTGCAAATTGCCGTATAAGCCATTTACGTCAACACTCATTCGTGCATCAGGGTGATATAAGAGTGGCTGATTGCCATTCGTGCTAAATTGAGCTTGAGCATATGTCCAGAAATCAGGATAGTTCTGCTGCAAGGTGTTTGGCAAATCGAGATCACACGAAAGGTAGCCATTGCCTTGAAAGCGCGCATAATCTGCTGGGCTGAAATCGACAACGCCATTGACGGTACAAGCAATGGTCGTCATTGAGACAATTGGTGGGTCTTGGCTTGGAATTTGCGGCGTACCAAGCTCAACCAAACAACCATTCGCCGTCTCAAAATCCCAAACTGCCATCCACGTGTTTGGCGTTGAAAGATCGACACCCGCTAAACCGCAACCTGCAGGTGGAGGTGGCGTATTAGCCTTAACCTGCGTGGGTTGATTAAGCATAAATGAACCCAATAGGCTGATTAGAACTGTTAACACTACGATAAGTCGCATCTGGAGCCTCCCTAATCACAAACGAATCACTTGGCTTTCAGTATAGTGGGCTTTATGGCTCAAAAAGTCTCATGTTGCAGCGAAAAAGTCTCACATGAGGCTCAGCGAGCCAACCATCGGCTGCTTTCGATTAACGAGGAGTGTGGAATGACGCATATTCTTAATCCAATCTTACGCACTGTACTCAACCAGTTTGATCAGCCTGCTGAGATTGGCACAATCCAACCGTTGGCAACCCCAGCCTTACTTGGGCATTGGTATGGTCTGTATGGAGCATATCCGAATGAGCGGCAACGGGGCCAAATTATTCAATTGGTGGTTGCCTATGCCTTGCTTGGCGAAACCCAAGTGCGGCCCGATCAAACTCACGATTTAGCTGAGATCGTGCAACAATTGCGCGCTGGCAATCGTGACCAGCGCTTAGTCTATTGGCGCTTTTTGCACGAACACAAACTGCCGGTGCATGTGTTAATCGATGAGCTTGGCTTGGCCAAAGCAACCTTCCATCGCGATATGAAAGATCGTTTGCCCTTGATTTTGGATCAGGCTGCTGATTGTTTGTTGAGCATTTTGCAGCCAGCGCTCCAATTGGAACGGCCACCAGTGCCAGCTCAATTGTATGGCCGCGCTGAATGGCTGGCCGAAGCCCATGCAATGCTCAAGCATGAACAGCATGTTTGTATCATTGGGCCAACGGGCGTTGGCAAAAGTGCTTGTGCTGCAATGCTCGCCAATACATGGCAAGGGCCAGTATTTTGGCTGACGCTCCTGCCCGATTTGAATGATCAGGTTGAAAGCTGTTTGCCCTTGATCGGCGCATTCTTACAGCATCATGGGGCCTATAATTTGGCTCAACATTTGGCAATTGAGGGCGGCAAACTCAATAGCAATGTGGCGTTGGGCTTAATTCGGCGCGATTGTGCCAGCCTAGCAACTCCAGCATTGTTTTGTCTTGATCAAAGCGAGGTTATGCTCAAGCAGCCGCAAGCCCACCATAGCGCCTTGCACTCATTTTGGCGTGCTTTAGCCGCAATTCCCAATGTGCATGTGCTGATTATTGGCAATCGCGTGTTTAGCGACGATCTACCAGTGCTCAGCCTAGATCCGTTGGAAAGTAGCGCGTTTCGGGCATGGTTTGATGCAACCACAACCATTCAACCAGATTATCCATGGGAGCAATTCCTGGCGCTGATTGCTGGCAACACCCATCTAATGCGGATTGTGATGGTGTTGATTCAGCAGGAACGAAGTTTGGCGGCAATTTGCGCCATGCTTGAAGCGCATCCAGGCGTTAGCTCCTTGATCGAACGGATTATCACCATGCTTGGGCCAAGTGCGCAACAATTATTAACCATTTTGGCCAGTTTTCAGCAACCGGTTCCACGCAGTTTATGGCCAAGCAGCGATCTCCAACAACTTGAACAGTATCAATTGCTGCAAGCAGGCTACCGCGATACGTTGGAGCTGTGGCCGTTGCTGCGCAAACACTATTGGCAACAGCTAAATAGCGAACAACGCCAACCATTGCATGAACATGCAGCCCAGGTGCATGCCTTGCTTGGTCAATGGACGCTCGCTGCCGAACATGCGATTGCCGCAGGCGATTATAGCCAGGCAATTGTTTGGTGGTTTCCCCAACGCCATAGCGAAATTCGGGCTGGCTATTTTGGCCGGATGCTGCGCATGCTGCAATTAATTCCACTTGATCAAGTACCAGCCCGCGAGGCCCAAACTTTGGCAATTGGTCAAGCAGAGTTGGCACGCTTTATTGGCAGCTACGATCAAGCCCGAGCTGGCTTAGCCGCCGTTTCGCACACGGGCAGCGATTCGCTGCGTGCCTATATTCACCAACTCGAAGGTGATTTGTGGGAAGCCCAAGGTCAAATTGAGCAAGCAATGCAGAGCTACGAGCGGGCAATTACGATTTTGGATACCAACCACTATCATCAAGAAGCAATTTTATATGTCAAGCGTGGTTTGATGCACCTCAACCATGAGCGCGATTTCGAAGCTGCGCACCAAGCAGCGGCCAAAACCCATTTCATTGCTGCCTTGTTGAGTGGCGAAATTGCCGACGAGGAAGGCAACTACGATCGAGCCTTGGAGGGCTATCAAACTGCGCTTGAACATGCCTGTACGCTCAACGATCAGGCGCTGCAAGCGCGCGCCCATGCGAGTTTAGCGATTGTGCATGCACGCAATGAACGCACCGAAGCCATTGAGCATTTCAATTTTGCCATTCGTTATTATCAATCAATTGGCAACAATGTGCGTGCTGCGCGCAACCAAAGCAATTTGGCCTATTTTTTAGGCGAGATCAACCAACCCCACGAGTCAATCACGATCGCCCAAGAGGCCTATAGCTTCTTCAAGCAGATTAATTCGCGCTTTTGGATTTCGCTGAATACGATGACCTTGGCCAATGCCCATGTGGCGCTCAATCAGTGTGATGATGCTGAGCGCTATGCCCAAGAAGTGCTGCATTATGAAGAAACGGCGCACGTGCCCTTTGGGGTGTATATTCTAGGTCGGGTTGCCAACCTCAAACAAGAATTCGCCATGGCTGAACGCTATTTACATCAATCAGTCCAACTTAGCCAAGCGATTCAGGATCGCTTTATGGAAGCCAAAGTTTGGCGCGAGCTGACCAAACTTTTTTATACAACCCAACGCTATCCTGACGCACAGCATGCACTTACCCAAGCAAGCGCTTTGTATCAACAATTGGGCTTAAACAAAGAGCTGGATCGAATTCAACACTTGGCACAACGCTACAATGGACAACTGATGGTCAACTAGTGCTTCAAGCATAGAACGCCGCAAGGATGGGTCGATTGCGGCGTTCTGTCGTCGCCAACTGCTGCTCGCTTGACAGCAACCAAAGCCACGCTGATAATCGTAGCTGAGAAGCAGTTGGCACGACTCCATGATACAAAATCCAAAACCCATAAAGATTGATCGCAACGTTGGTGCATTGTTGCTCTTTGGAGTGGCATTGCTGCTGTATAGCATAACCCTGCTGCCAGGCCTCGGTGGCGGCGATACTGCCGAATTTCAACGGGTTGGCCCAAGCCTTGAGATTGCGCATAGCACTGGCTATCCACTGTATAGTATGGTGACATGGTTGTGGAGCAAAGTCCTGCCATTTGGCAGCGTTGCTTGGCGGGTTAATCTCTTTTCGGCTTTTGCTGCTGCCCTGAGTTTAACGATCGTTGGCCAAATTGCGCTTAAACTTGGGCTAGCTCAACGCTGGGCTTGGGCTTGTGCAGCCATTTTAGGGCTATCGGCAACCTTTTGGCAGCAAGCAACTCATGCCGAAATTTATGCCTTTGCAGTGTTATTGCAGCTTGGCACAATCTGGCTGATTCTGGCTTGGCGACAGCAGCAGGTTGGCTTTTGGTGGCTTGGGTTCGCCGCAGGCTTGATGCTTGGGCATCATCGCAGCAGCCTCTTTTTGCTGCCATGGATGCTGATCGCCGCTTGTTGGCAACGACGACCAACGGTACGTCAAATGCTGCTGGCAATCGCAGCGGGATTAATCAGTTTTGTACCCTATTTGTATATTGTTTGGCGTGCACCTGCTTGGCAAAATGGTTGGGCGGTGTTGGCTGAGTATCTGCTTGGCAGTGCTGGTGGCGCGTGGTTTGACCCACAACGAGCAGCCAACCAAGCATGGCAGCGGTTCGTTGCAGTGCAAGTTGGGCTTTTTGGCCCGCAATTAACTTGGCTCGGCTTTGGCTTGGCGTGTTATGGCTTCTGGCAGTGTTGGCGACAGCAACGGCCAATTGCCATCATGCTTGCTGGTAGTTATTGCAGCATTCTGGGCTTTTGCTTAGCCTATTTCGTCGACGATTTGGCGGTTTTTGGGCTTGGCGCGTATGTTGTACAAGCCTTGCTGATTGGCTTTGGATTGGCGTATCTGCCGTGGCCACGCTGGAGTTTAGTCGGAGCTTTGGCTATGAGCGGATGGCTGGCATGGCAAAACTTGGCCCAAATTCAAGCCAGCAATACCGCCCAAATCGAACAAATTGCCCGCCAGCGCTTGGCCGAGCCAATTGCCGCCCACAGCCTCGTGATTGGCGATGGCTGGAGCATCGAAAGTTTGCGCTATCTGCAAGCGGTTGAGCAGCAACGCCCCGACCTCGAATTTAGTTTTCAGGCCGATCAGCAACGTATTCGCGATCAATTGGCCCAAGGCCGCCAAGTCTATGCGTTGCAAGCGATACCCGAGTTGGCTTTGCAGCATCGTAAACTTGGCGATTGGTGGCAGATTGAAAACAAACCACTGCAATTTAGCCAACAGCTCAACATTGGTTGGCACAATGGAATTCAATTAACTGGGCTGGAATTACCCAGCCATGCCCAAAACCAACTGCTGGTTGCCCTGCGCTGGCAAACCAAGCAACCCTTGCCAAGTTTGATTCGCTTTATCCATGTGCTCGATCAAGCTGGCAATTTGGTAGCCCAAACTGATAGCCCAACCAACCCTGCGAGTCAATATTGGCCACTTGATCAAGCCCAATCCGACCTACTAGCGATTGATTTGGCAGCGTCACTGCCAGCAGGTCGCTATAAAGTTATTGTTGGTTGGTATGATCTCAGTGGCCAGCGCATGCTACTTGATGCAGCGAACGATACCTATGAACTAGGCCAGATTACTATTGATTAAGCTTTACAAAAGGCATAAATACTGTATACGTTGCCGCAGCCGGAACGCTCCAAGCACGTGAACCTTCAGTATTGCCGTTAATATCAACTGCCCGCACAATAATGGTTGTTTGGTCAGCAACCGCGATCGGCTGGGTATAGCGGGTCCAGGTTGTTTGGCTGGGCAAGCGATATTCTAAGCCACGCACGCCACGATCGTCGGTCGCGCTGAGGGTTGCCAACCATGCGCCTTGGGTTTGGCTAAATGTGACGTTTGAGACGGGCGCTGCTTGATCAGTAAAATCAAACGAAGCTTGGGCAAGGTTGCTGGCCAATGTCCGTTGTCCAGCAATCGACGGGTGATAAAAATCGGCGGTAACTAAGGTTGGCGAAATTGCTGAATTGAACAACAGATTCTGATCAAAGCGACAGCGTAAATAGCCGCTACAGACCTCGCTTAATTGGCTATTGAAATCGATAATTCGTTGACGGACACGCTGGCGACGCTCCATATCAGCGGGCGCAGTTGATTCGGGGTTGGCAAACATTGCCTGACAAACTCCAAATTGGTTCCAAATCCCGCGCGCAGCTGGGTTATCTTTGAAGGTTTGCCAGACCTTAAACACATCGGGAATGCTGGCAATGAAGATGCGGGCTTCTGGTTCATTGGTCGTTAATTGATTTAATCCGCTGACCAGTTGCGCCCGATAATCGGCCACGCTGGTCATATCACTTTCTTCATCAAAACAAACATCGTTCGCCCCCATTAAAATCGTGGCATATTGGGCATCAGCAGGATTAGCAGCATTAACTTGGCCAACCAAGGCGTTGATCGTTGCGCCAGAAGCAGCAGCATTGGTCGCTGTTAAATTGCCAGTCGCGGTGCGAATCCGCTCGGCCAAACTGTTCACTTCAGGGCTTGTGCCAGTTGCCCAACTATACTGCGGCTGATCGGCAATATTATTTGGGTTGCCATCTGCCAGAAACGCGCGCGTAATTGAATCGCCAAAGGCCACCATCCGTTGCGGATAGCCAACAACCGCCGGATCAATCGTATCGCCCTGCGGTTGGGCTTGAAGAGAACCACTCAGCGCCACGATGCCAACCAATACACCCACCATTGTTCGTCGCATGCTTGTTCCTCGCTTTTGCTCAATTCAATCTTACGCACACTGTATCAAACAAGGATTGCCAAAAACAGCAACTTTGGCGCAGATTCGCAGCATGTTCACAGCAGTTCATATTATCTGCTTAAATGCCTCGGTTAATCATTAACAGCAAATACCCCCCAACAAATTGGATTACGGGCGCGTTGATCGTCCAACACAAACGCGCGCAGAGTTGCCGGAAGTTGGGCATGCTGCCAAGCACACTCTTGGCGACCAGCTTCATCCTCAGTGCCCTTGGTTGCTGCTGCACACACCGCCTTAATTGCATAGGCCGCAGCACCAAGATTATGAGCGGCCACATGGGCAACTAAGGCCGCCTGCGCTGCCGCAAAGCCAGCAAAGCGCGCCGCCCCGCTCAAACCACGCGCAGCAGCATTGGCATGGCCGCCAGCAGCGCGGGCTTCGCTCATACTAAGCTCGCCGCGCACCCATGCCTGAAGTTGAGCTAAGGCATGGTGGGGCCGATGATCGTTGGGCTGTGCTTGCTCAAAGTATTCGAGCACATGGCCAGCACACGCAGCCGCCCACAGCGCAAGCAGTCGATGGTCATCGTCGCTGAGCGTGCCTCCACGGCGAATTGTAATTAGGCGCTGGTCGCGCTCCTTCGGCAAAATCATCATTAACTCCTTGAACAGCAGATAGAAAGCATTCGCTGCGCAACAAGCGTTGCTTTGATCATGGGCTTGCTGACGGCACGCCAATTGGCACGAGAAACTCACCATACAGTTTCAAACGCTGGCTACTTGTACAAATCACAACCAACTTCGGGGCAATTTCGAGCAAGCGCCGCAACCAGAGCGGATCATCAGGATGAGTTTGATAGCCAGCTAAAATTAATAAAACTTGGCGGGCTTGAAATAGTTGCAATAACTCCACCGGGTTTGGTTTGGTCGGCGCTTGAATGCTTGCCATTAAATGCTGGCTCAGTGCTTGCGACGGGCTGCCAGTTAAATCAAGCCATAGACAACCATCATTCAAGCTAGCGCCAATCTGTTGGGCAAAATTCAACACTAAAGCTTGTTGGCTTGGCTGATCGTCGCCAACCACATTGATCAAGCGCACGCCTTGCTCAAATAAGTGCAGCATGCGTTGATACGCCACCCCAGCCCGATCAACTGGTGGAGCAGCAGGCAAGCGGGTGGCTTGTTGGATTTGGGCAAACCACGAGCGTGACGTTTGCAGTACTGGTTTTTGATTGATGCCAGAGGTCAAACTATGCAACAGTTTGCGCTGATGACGATGAAAGGTTGCTTTATGGATGTGCAACTGTTGCAAATAGAAATCGACTGAAGCCCCTGGCTGAGCCAAAACCAGCTTTAACAACCGCTGCTCAGCAGCATTGAGAGGCAGGCTTTGCAACAACGAATAACATTGTTGAATCCCACCACAAGCCTGCACAAATTGGGCAAGTTGCGGTTGATTGGCAATCTGTTCTGGGGCAAAAATTAATTCTGCGACAAGATCCTCGGTAAGTTGCATCGCATGTCCCATCTATTCAAGCCAAAATGTCTATCAAGTTCGTCTAGATCAGGCCTGATCAAGCGCATCAAAATCCATACATGAGCTTAATATAATAATTCATCGTCGCGTTAAAATCGTTCTTTTCTAGGCAAAAATCAGGATCAGCAACAAAATCAACATCATCACAATAATGACTGAGCACGATCTTGGTTTGGGCCAAAAATTCACGTTCATTCCAACGCATTGCATACGTTTCAGTCTCAACAACATTCAAGAAATACCGATAAATTGCGAAAGCAATCAGGTAGTATTGCTTAATTATCGCAACCAAGATCAATGACTCACAGGTAAAAAATACTTGTTCGATAAAAACCGTATTTTCTACAGCAACTGGATATAATATCTTGATACAGCGATCAATCCCTTGTTCATTTTTCAAGAAAAAGTATACTTTGATTAACCGAAAGTAGAGATTATAATCACCAAGATAGAGTGGAATATGTTGCATATGTTCTTCTTCTGCAATCAAATCAACTAAAATCTTTTCAGCTTCATAATATTTTTCTTGGTAAATATAAATCAACGATATATTTTTCATCGATGCTGTAAAATCAAGGTAATATTTCATTTGCTTAAATTTGACTGCCAAATCCTGAAACATGAGATACGATTCATTCAATTTTTTAGATTTCCACATAAGATTAGCATAATTAAACATTGGCCCTAAGACATTAGTTTCATCACCAATCTGCTGATAGAGCGTAACCGTCGCTAAGAACATATCGCCAGCTTCTTTTAATTTATTCTGCTCCATCAATATTAATGCATAAAAGTTTTTAGTTTTCGCTTCAAGGGTATGAAATCCATGCTTTTGAGTCAAATCAATCAGATAATGAATTATCGCTAGCTGCGAATAATCTGGTCTATTTTTCGAACAGAATAAAATAGCTGTGTATAATACCCTGCATTGCAAATATGGATTATCGGTTATCTTGAACAAGCTTGGAATAATTGGTTCGATCCATGATTGAGCTTCTGCAATAAAGTGAAAACCCCACCAGAAACGATACAAAACAGCTAACAATTGCCAGAAGCGCGTCGGATCAGCTTCCGCTTTGGCTGTCTGCAAGGCTAATTGAATATTTGGATAGGCTTGAAACGTGGAAAGATGCCACATTGCATGGTCAGGGCCAATTAAGTATTCCTCCGTCGGGGTAACCCAGGTAATATAATAATCACAATGCTGTAAACGTAACGTATGGCGTTGCTCAGCACTCAATAATTGCCATGCATAGTGGCGAATTGGCTCTAAAATTGTATACGGATGATGAACAACATCATTGCGGATACTAATTAAATGATTATCTAAGAGCAAACTTAAATGATCTTCCATTAAATCATGGTCAAGACCAACTAACGCTGCTGCCGCTGCCACATTCCAGCCTGCCTGAAAGACGCTTAACTGACGCAAAATTGCTTGGGTTTCAGCAGGCAATAACCGATAACTCCAGCCAATCGTTGCCGCCATCGTTTGGTGGCGCACATCCACATCGAGCGGCCCTTCGGCAAGCAACCCAAGATCGCTGCGAATTGCCGCCACAATTGAATCCAGAGAATATTCAGCTGCCCGAGCCGCCACCAACTCAATTGCCAGCGGCAACCCCGCAACATGGCAGCAAATCTGACCAACGTGGTTTAGTAAGTGCTGATCGCTGCGATCAATCAATCGCACCGCTTCTAGCCGATCAAGACAGAGCTGGACTGCTGGATAGTGGCTGACGGGTTCCATGCTCGCTGTAAGAGCAGGATACGCCAATACATCGACTTCGTAGATAACTTCATTCGACACATTTAAACGCACCCTGCTGGTCGCAAGCACTTGGAGCTGTGGTACTTCAGCAAAAAGGCTAGCGAACCACTCACCAGCCGCCGGAAGATGCTCCAAGTTATCAAGAATCAGCAAACTGCGCCGATTTTCAAAAAACTGTTGAATCGCGTGCTCGATCGATTGCGCATCACTAAACGATAGTTGCAACTGCTGCATACAGGCCAAGCCAACATCTTCAACGTGTTGCACATCGGCAAAACGTAAGACATGCACTTCATCACAGTTAGGACCAAGCCAATGCTGCGCCAGCTCAAGCGCCAAGCGAGTTTTGCCAACCCCACCAGTTCCAACCAAACTAATCCAGCGGCTTCCGTTGGTTAGCAAGGTCGACAACGCCTCAAGATCTGCTTGGCGGCCCACAAAACTCGTCCATGATCGCACAAGACTTGTGGGAATAAACGCAACAGGTTCAACCGCTGCGGGAATAAGTTCAGGCTGCCTCGGATTGGTATTCAGAAAACTGCTTAAGCTGTGACAAAGGGCATTTTGCTGGCGATGAAACGTCGCATGATGGATTGCCAACAGATCGGTATAGCGCACGACCGACGCTTCAGGATGGGCCAAAATAACCTCAAGCACCCGTCGTTGCTTGGATTTGAGCGGAAATTCAAGCAATTGCTGGCGCAGCTGCTGCAACCCACCAGCTTCGGCAATCACGGTTGACCATGTGGGGTGTTGAGATAAACGCTGGGGATAATGCAAAAGATCATGGACAATCGCATCGTTCCATTCGGCTGATACTTGATTCATAGCGGGCTATCTTTCCTGCTGCTTAGGTTAACGATTTGGTGCTGAATGCAGCTTGGCATGGCATACCACACAGCCCAATTAACCAAAAGATGCTTGGTTTGGGCTTCATGCAAACCCGCCTGAATCTGTTGAGCAGACAATCCTTGCAAGCCAGCTAGTTCACGCTGGTTGAGCCAACGCGGCAAGCGGGCTAATGTTGTGAGCAGCTGTTGGGTCGCTGGTTGCAGTGTCGTATAGCGCAGCTTAATTAACCACGCCAAGCGCTCCTCGCTCGAAGCAATTGGCTGAAGTTGCGCCGCCAAAGTCGTCAAATCATAGTCAATGCTTAGGCTGGCCACTACTTCGAGCGCCAAGGGCAGGCCTTCTATGAGCTGGCAAAGGCGGCTTGCGGCCTCAACGTGGGCAGAATCATGCAACGCGAGCGGCTGAAAATGGCTCAAGCGCTCGCCCAAAAGTTGTAAGCTAGCATTTGACCCAAGGTCAACAGATTGATCGGCGGGCACAAGAGCGCTTAAGCCGTCAACATGATGCAAACGCTCTTGGGACACATGCAAGCGCTGCGTGCCGGTTGCCAACACCCGCACAAACGGCGCAGCCTGCAAACATTCAAATAACCAAGCAGCCAACTCAGGTTGATTCAGATTGTCTAAAATGAGCAACATATGGCGTGAGCTAAAATAGGCTTGCAAGCGTTGTTGCGCATCTAGGTGCGGGGAATCAAGCCCTAGCTGAGCCAAAAAATCGTGGGCCAGCGTTGCTTGCGTGGCTCCACTGGGTATATGCAACAAGCCAACGCCATCACGGAAGATTGGGCCAACACGCTGGCTAATTTCCAAGGCCAAACGAGTTTTGCCCACCCCAATAGTGCCGATTAAGCTAATCCAATCGCAGCCTTGATCAAACAATAATTGAATTCGTTCAAGGTCGAGCATGCGCCCAAGGAAACTCGTTGTGGGCATTTGGAAACCAATTGAGGGTGCTGGCTCAGGAGTAAGCTCGATTTTGGGCGCTGGCAATAGGCCACTGAGCCGCTGACAAAGCGCATTTTGCTGTCGATGAAACGTGGCAGGGTGAATCGCCAACACATCACAATAATATTCAACCGAGGCTTCTGGCTGGCTGATCATCAGATTCAGCAAGCGTAATTCTTTGGTTTTAAGCGGGTAGGTTAATAGTTGCTGGCGCAAATGGCGCAAACCGCCAAGTTCGGCAATAAACAGCGACCAAGCAGGATGCGCCAAGAGGCGTTGCGGATAGTTTAAGAGGCTATGCACAACCTCGGCTGTCCATTCTAAAGTATCGGGTGGGGTCATAGCAGGGCTGCCCTATCGTTGCCAAAGCGAGCAAAGCTAAAACCATTCTCATCGGTTGGCTCTCACACCAACCTTCGCCTCTCATCCACCCTCACTATACGCTTAGACCAACAAACCGTTGCGCTTCAAGAAACCACTCAAAGCTTCATCGCTTGGTTCGGTGATAACGGTACCACGATCAAACGAGCGCGCTTCGCGGCCTGCTGGCAACGGTGCTGGCTCTTCAAAAGGCAAATTACTGCCAGCTTCGGCAACCACAATCGTGGGCACGCTGCGATAGCCAACCCAGCCCTCGACCAACGCACCAGCAGCGTCATCTTGATCGATATTAATTTGGGTGTAGGCAACCTGATTGGCTTCTAAAAAACGTTGCGAACGAGCAAGATCAGGGCAAAAACTCGTTCGACCATAGACGACAACATGTTTACTCACAAGAAACCTCCATATGCACCGCCGGATAGAGATTAATAATGGTGCACTATGATCGTACTTGGCTTTATACCATTGTCAAACGCCAGAACACCTCGTACAATGAGGGCAGCGACCCAAGTGGAGAACCTTCATGCCTGATGCAAGCAATGGCCATGTGTTAATCGTCGAAGACGACCTCAGTATTAGCCGCATGTTTCAATTGCTGCTGCGTGATGCCGGCTATCGCGTTTCGTTAACCAATAGCAGCGAAGAAGCCTTGCAATTTGTGCGCGTCATTACGCCCGATATTATTTTGTTGGATATTTCCTTGCCTGGCATGAATGGCGTTGATCTGACCCGCCATCTGCGCAGTAATCCCGCCATTCCATTTATTCCAATTATTCAAATTACCGCGCTTGGCGATTTGCGCACCAAAGTTGCTGCCCTCGATGCAGGAGCCGACGATATTTTGGTCAAGCCAATCGAGCTATCCGAGCTGTTGGCGCGCTTACGAGTGATGATGCGGCTGCAAAAAAATCGTCGCGGCCTCGAAGAATCCACCCGTCAAATGCATATTCTGTATGCGATTAGCCAAACCCTCAACAGTTCGCTCGATATTAACAGTATTTTACGCGATTTGGTGCTGCAACTAGCCAATGCCTTGGGCGCAATCCGCACCTCAATCATTTTAGTTAATGATCATAACACGCCATTTTATGCCTCATCAGTCAAAGAAACCCTCAATACCGCAAGCATTCAACGGGTGATTCGCGATGGCGTAGCAGGCTGGGTGATGCGGGCCATGAAGCCATTAATCATCAGCGATACAGCCCGCGACCCACGCTGGATCTCGATGGATCGTCGGATTGATACCACGCGCTCGATTCTTTCAGTGCCATTGATTCACCAAGGCATTGTAATTGGGGTCATAACAGCGGCGCATACCCGAATTAATTATTTTACCCAAGATCAGCTCGAATTAGCTCAAAATATTGGTAATCAAAGCGTCACCGCCTTTACCCATGCCCAACTGTTTCAAACCACGGTTCAACAAAAAGGCCTGCTCGAACGCCGCTCGCAAATGCTCGAAGAATTGCTGAATGTCGGCGAACGCTTAAGCCTCAATTTGCCGCTGCACGAGGTTTTGAACGAGCTGGCCCAAGCAATTCATCGCTCGTTGGGCTTTCGCCAAGTTATTATTCACGTTTTTGAGATTGATGATGTTGAGTCGGCCCAAGGCGTAGCTGGCGTTCAGCGCGAGCAAATTCAGCAACTTTGGACCAATGAAAAGATTCAGCAAAGCATCATACCACTACTGCGTGAGCGCTTTCGGATGAGTCGCTCCTATTTTGTGCCATCGGGCTATACGCTCGACGACGAAGAAACCAACCATCTGCCATTTGGCGCAACTGGCATTCGCCAAGCAGATTATTTATTTGTGCCATTGGGCAGCCCGCAACAATTGCTTGGCTTGATGATCGTCGATCTGCCGAATAATTTGATCACGCCCGATTTGGCTACCATTCAAGCACTCGAAGTCTTTGCCAACCATGGCACAACCGCCGTCAACAACAATCGACTGTTCGCGCGCGAACATACGCGGGCCAACCAATTGCAATTGTTGGTTGAGCTAGGCCGTAATTTTGCCGAATTGATGACCCCAGATCAATTGCTGCGCTTAGTAACTTCGTTAGTGCGCCACAGTTTTGGCTTCAATAGTGTCGCAATTTTGCTCAAGCAGCAAAACCAATTTATGCTGCGGGCTGGCACCCATAATTTTGCTCACAATCCATACAACCAATATTTAACCATCGAACCCTATATTTTAGAAGCCTTAGAACACTATCAAAGCTGGCTTAGCAGCGATGTCACGCAGTTTTGCTTGGATTATCAATGGGCCGAGCCGCAAATTGTGGCCGAGTTGATTGTGCCATTGCATACCCACGAGGGCATTCAAGGCCTCTTAGTCGTTGGGCATAGCGATCTCAGTGCCTTGGATGGCCTGACGCAATCGATTTTAGGCGCGGTTGCGGTGCAACTGACTGTGGGCTTGGATAACGCTAAGCTCTTTTTGCGCGAACAAGAATATATTCAACAACTCAACCAAGTTAATGAAATTGCCCTGCAATTGACCAGCGCCAGCAGCGAGCCGCCATTTCATGAGATTATGCAGCAGGTTGCGGCGATTTTTCAGGCTCCCCAAAGTATGCTGCTGTTAATCGATCATGATCAGTGTCAGATCACCAAGAGCATTGCCTACCCGCTGCCATGGCTTGAGCAACTGCCAGCCTTGCCCGAACTTTTGGCCAGCCTCGACGAAAGTCGCGTCCAGTTGTTTAAGCAGCAGCACGATTCGGCATTGGGCCACGCATTACGTCAAGCAGAAATTAACATGGTCGTGATTGCCCAGTTGTACAGCGCTGAACGCTTACAGGGCCTGTTGTTGATTAAGCCTGCTGATGATCATTATATCTGGCGCTCGAATGAAAACAATTTGCTGCAAACTCTCGCCACCTTATTTGCCCAAGCCTTGGAAAACCAGCAACTCCAAGCTCAACGCCTCGAACGCTTGCGCGCCGATTTGCAACGCTACATGGCTCCGCCGCTGGTTGAGCAATTGTTGAGCGAAGGTGGTTTTGGCGAGCCAAGCGAGCGCGACATCGTGGTGTTATTTGCCGATTTACGCGGCTTTACGGCGCTCAGCGAAAATCTCGCGCCGCAAGTGGTGGTTAAGCAAATTCTCAATCGCTTTTTCGATGAAATGACAGCGGTGCTGTATCGCTATGATGCAATTATCGATAAGTTTCTCGGCGATGGCTTGATGGCAGTATTTGGCTCGGTGCGAGCATTGCCCAATGATCCAGAGCGCGCAATCAACGCCGCAATCGATATGCAGCAAACCTTTGCCAGTTTGCAACGAGAATGGCAAGCAAGCTTTGGCTATCCGATTGGCTTGGGCATTGGCATGAGCTGTGGGCGGGCGGTCGTTGGCAATATTGGCTCGGCCCAACGCATGGATTACACCGTGATTGGCGATGTGGTTAATACAGCCAGTCGTTTGGTGGCGATTGCCGAGGCTGGCCAAATTATCATCACCCAGCCGTTGGCGCAACGTTTACAGCAGCATCAAGCCCAACTGGAGCAACTAGAGCCAGTCCAACTCAAAGGCAAACGCGAACTGCAAACAATCTACAGCGTGCGCAAAGCTGAATAAAAGAGCATAGAACATAGAAGTAGGGCAGGGGTCAGGGTCTAGGGATCAGGGATTGGGCTGGTGGCGATTAGCTGGCACGATCATAATCATCCAAATCTGCGTCAATCTGTGGCTAAAAAACGTCTCTTTCGTGGAATTTGTGCAATTCGTGGCTAAAAATAAGCCTTCGTGCGCTGTGTAGATACATTGAAGAACGCGAAGAACACGAAGGATTGAGTTACAGAAACACAACAACAATCCAGCAGACGAATATTTGGGGGTGCAGGGGGCTGAAAACCCCCTGCGTCTCCCGCCGGCGGCGGGACGGAAGGGTGGCGAATCATTGGTTATCGCGATGTTTTAATCACCTATTCGCTAAACCACTCCAATTGGCTTGGCTGAAAACTGGGCACTGCATAGCGCAAAAAGGTGTGCAAGCCCTCCAAATCAACCGACGTTAAGTGGTAGCGCAAATCGCGCAGATATTTGGCACAAACCCCAGGCGAGATATTAATTCGTGGCGCATAAAACTGAGCAAGTTCATCGATGCGGGTCAAATTTTCGGCCTTAGCAGCTCGCAACGCTGGCACAATCCCAGCATCACGCACAGCCTCAGCTTGATCGCGCCGCACAACCCAAACCGCAAACACAAACGGCAAGCCGCTCAGTTTCAGCCATTCATCGCCAAGATCAAAGAAGTAGGGCAACCCACGTTCGCCCAAATGACGACGCGCCGTTGCTTCGACCAAGGCTTTATCACCAATCATCAACGAACCTTGGCATTCAGCCAACATTGCATCAAGATTTGGGGCCATCGAACGCCATTCAGGCTGAATCCGATAGTGACGCTCGCACAGCACCTTGAGCAAATTAATGCTGGTTGCTGAATCCGTAGTTAAAGCAACTGGCTGCCCATCAAGCTGGCGCGGATCAGCCGCCCACGAAAACAGATTCACACTATTGACCGCGCCAATCGTAGCAATTGAAAAATCGCGTACGACCAACAATTTATCTGCATTCAAGGCCCATTCATAGACCGACATTGGCGCAACAGCAACCTCGCCGCGCAAAACTGCCGCGTTGATCGCCGTTGGTACGCCGCGTTGGACAGGCACATGCGGCAAGCGCTCGGTAATGCCATAATCCATCGGTTGGGTATTGAGATAATCGATTACACCAAGCATATAATTTAAAAGCGTGAGTACGCTAGGCGACTCACGCGATACGCAACGTTTCAAGCAACAGCCCAAAACCCTGCAATTAGTTCACAGCAATGTGGTTATATAAGGCATCACGTTCGACCGCTGTTTTGCCAGCAGTCGTCACAAGATGGACTAATTCGGCGCGTGAGATTCCTTGTTCGGTTTTAGCGCCAGCAGCGTGATAGATTTCTTCTTCGATCACCGTGCCGTCAACGTCGGAAACCCCAAACGACAAGGCAACTTGCGCCAAACGTGGCGTAAGCGAGATCCAATAGGCTTTGACGTGGGCAAAGTTGTCGAGCAACAAGCGGCCAATCGCCAAATTCTTCAAATCTTCGAAGCCAGTTGTCCAATCGAGCTTCTTGACCCGCCCCAAGTTGTTGTTTTCGGGGTGGAAGGCCAGCGGAATGTAGGTCACAAAGCCGCCAGTTTTATCTTGTTGCTCGCGCAGCCGCAACAGGTGATCAACCCGTTGTTCGAGGGTTTCGATATGGCCATACAGCATTGTGGCATTGGTTTTGATGCCTAATTCGTGGGCAATGCCATGAATTTCCAGCCAGCCATCGCCATCAACCTTTTCAGGGCAGATTTTACGCCGCACATCGGGATGGAAAATTTCAGCGCCACCACCAGGCAAGGCATCCAAGCCAGCTTTGCGCAAAATCTCAAGCGTCGTGCGCCAATCCATATTCGAAATTTGCGCCATATAATCAATTTCAACTGCCGTAAAGGCTTTGACGTGAACATTGGGATAATGATCCTTCAATTCACGAATAATATCGGCGTAATATTCAACATCGAGATCGGGCACTAAACCGCCAACAATATGAAATTCACGGGTACGTTCGCTAAACAAACGCCCAACGTGATCAATAATTTGCTCAGGAGTGCGTACAAACGCATCAGGCTCGTTGCCATTGCGGCGGAATGAACAAAAATTACAGTGAAACGCACAAACATTGGTTGGCGTAATGCGGTGATTTTGCACAAAATACACCACATCGCCATTCTTGCGACGATTCACCGTATCGGCCAATTTACCCAAGGCTAAAATATCGTTAGTTTGATACAAACGAACTCCATCTTCAAATGATAGCCGTTCGCCTGCTTCAACTTTTTCGGCAATATCAGAGAGTGGCGACTTCGCCAACAGAATAGCCATAGACAGTTCCTTTCCGCGTTACTGTGTTCATTATATCACAATGTTATTTTGATTTTCGTGCCAGTTTTGCGCAATTCCAGCGCCAGCGTTGGCTAGCTGGAGCAACCAAATTGGCAACGAATAACAAGCCAAGGCTGGTGGTAAGCACCCAAATTGCACAAAACAGCAGATCGGCTCGCAATAAACGGCCTAAGCGCTGCCAGCCGTTGGCAAATTGGGCATGTTCCATCGCCACAATTGGCAAACTACCTTCGACTTGACTAGTTGCCAACCCGAGCGCTTGGCGCTTCCAGCGGTAGTGAATGGCCACAGGCACACTTGGCTCAAGCGTTTTAAGCGTGACGCTGAATGGTTGGTTTGGGGTAATTGCCAGCGCTGGCTGAAACACCACATAGCCAGCAGTTTCCCAAAGCGCCTCACGCGGCACGACCAGCGGCGCGCAATGCTCGCTTGTTCCGACCACGACACAACCTTGAAGTTTGGCATTGGCGGGCGGTAGCTGGCCCAAACTTAGGGCAAACCCAGTTATCTCGCTTTGCTCCGATTGGATCGTGCCTTGAACAAAGGGTTGTTGAGCATCCAGAACCAGCATATTCGTCAACGCACCAAATTCACGGGGCCGAATCGCATTGCTCCGCGCAATCCAAACAAACAGCAGCAAACTTATTGCAATCATTGTAGCAGGCATTAGGCTTAGGCCAAGTCGATGCAGCCGCAGCACTGGTTTGGTAGATCGTTGATACCCATAATACAAATTGATTATAGCCAGCACGATCAAACTAATAAACAGTGCTAGTTGCAGGCTTTCGCTGAGCAAGCGCAGTTTGGCCAAAAGCTGGCTTGCCAACTCCGAGCGTAATGCCAAGGCATGAATTGGATTAATAAATTGCCATTCAGGAATAAAGCGAAAGAAGAGATTAAGATTCAGCTCGCGATGGCTATGCAAGAGCGTCAGACCAAAAGTTAACTCAGCCCCCAGCCACAAGCCCAAAGCGGCGCGCTTCAAGCGCAGCACTGCAATAATGCCAAAGGGTGCGAGCCAATATAGCCAATAAAACGGAATCTTAATCCAAAGGAAGAAAATCGCCAAAGTTGCGATGCTCACCCACCAAGCGCTATCGGCAACCCAAGGCCGCTGATACAGCAGCAAAAAGATCAAGAACAGGCTATAGCACAGCAAAAAGAGCGAGCTAGGCTGGCTGAGGAAATTCAGCTGATCAAAAATCCGTGTGCCCTCGGGATTGAACAAAACGCCTTTAATATAGGCTGGGGTGCGCAGAAAAGGTAAACTTAACAGCAACAATGGCGCGATACCAACTCCAAATAATTTGAGCCGTTGCCACCACGAGCGGGTAAGTAGCACAATTAATGGTGGCACCAAAAACAGTGGCACCAGTTTGAAGCCAGCGCCCAAGCCAAGCACCAGCATTGCCCAATAGCCATAGGGGTGCGCCTTGCCCGTATCGTCTGCAACCAATGCGCGGCTCACCAAATAGGTTCCTAACAGCATCGCAGCCGTTGGGTACACATCGTTTTGGCCCATTGCCAACATAAATAAGGCGGTTGGCGACCAAGCCCACATTGCCCACGCCAAGCGCCCAGCAACCCGTTGCAAAAGCCAACCAATCAATAGATCAAACGGTAAATAGAGCAGTTTAAACAAAAAAACCGCCCGCATCGGATTGGCAATTTCCCACGTTGAAGGCCATGCTTGGAGATCAATCAGCCCCAAGAGATCGTAGATTTTGGCCGCAAATCCGGTATAGGCATAAAATCCATAGGGATAGGGAACCCAAACCGGCATTTCGATCACCCGCGGGCCATAGGTGGTATATAAATGCGCATACACATTCAAATGGCCTTGAGCCACAAAATGGGCATGCCACGGCATATACAGCGCATCGTGTTGGCTGGCCAAGGGCATAATCAAAAAGCGCACCAGGTAGCCAGCCAGAATAATCCAGCCCAAAGGCGCAAGCTTCGGCAACAAACCTAATCGATATTTCATGGATTAACTCGCTTTTGTACCATGCTTAGCTTGAGCGGCGCAATGCTTTGAGCAAACGCAGGATTCGGCCCGATTCAAGCGTGTTGATCTGCTTTTCAAGCTGGGTGATATGGGCGTTTTTGCTGGCGAGCGTTGCTTCAAGCGTCGCCACATACTGCTGAAGCTCGTTGGTCGTGGTGGTTAATGGTGGAATTTGTGCTTGGGTTTCACGCAGCTGAGTTGTCAATTCAGCATTGCGAATGGTCGCTTGCTGCAAATCATACAACAACCACGCAGGCGGGCCTAAACGAGCCATTAACGCCTGTGGATGGCAGGCATAGATCGTCAACATGCGATATTCTGGTGATTCATCGCAATAAAATACGCACAAGCCAGCTTGGGTAACTAAGCGCGTCAGCGTTGACGCGGTAAAATACAAGGTATGCACCACGCTCAAAAGGCTGCCAGATTGCCCTTGTTCGATAAACTGATCGCGAAATTGATAGGCTGGCACTTGAATGGCCAAAACGCCCTCTGGCGTAAGCGCGGCGGCGAGTTCTTGCACAAACGCTACTGGCTCGTGCAGATGCTCAAGCACATGCCAACAGGTAATCAGATCAAAAGCTTCAAGCTGGGCAAGGCTGGTTGGGTCGCTATAAACGGTCAAGCCATAGCGTTGGCGCGCAATGTCGGCGGCCACAGGCGAAAGTTCAATCCCAACTGGCTGCCAACCACGCTGTTGCGCCGCCACCAACAACAAGCCGCGATTACAGCCAAGATCAAGCACTCGTCCAGGTTTCAACTGGCCATGTTGTTCAATATGCGCAATAATGCTGGCTTTTAATGCTATTTCTTGCTGCTCTGCGGCTTCGCTGTAGGCATACACCTCGCTTTGGTTTTCGAGCAGGGTGGTGCTTTCAAGGGTCAAACGTGGATTAAGATAAATTTGCTTGCATGTACGACAGCTATATAAATTTAAGCCTTCAGCAATAAATGTTTCTGGTTGCTGCCAAACCAAATCTGCTTGGGTTGCGCCACAGCTTGGGCAGGCCTTGAGCGTTTCAGTTGGCATTGGTTGCAATTGCATGGCAGAGCATCCCTTATAAATTAAATTTCGGCGGCAATTGGTGTAGATTGGGTAACTTCAGAACGCAACATGCGCCACCAAAACAGCATAACGCTTGCATAAACCACAAGCCAGATAGGAATAAAGAGCCAATCATTCTTAATATGTTGGGTTAATTGGCTCATCGCTTTGCTCAAACTTAATTCATGCATCGGCATAAACGGTAAAATTCCAGCAAGTTTCTCATCGCCATAGCTAAATTGTTCTTTATTTGAGCGATAACCCAAATCGAGTTTGCGGTTTAATTCCCTAAGCTGCAAACTAAGCGTATATGGTTGATTATAAGTCGCCATTGGTGGATAAATTACGTTATAGCCAACATATTCCCATACCTCGCCTTTTGGTGCAGTCAAGGGAGCACAACGTGTTTCCTGAATTGTGGTAATACAGCCGTTAATGCTAGGATAATTATTACTTGGTTCTCTAAATTGTACTGCAAAACCAGTTAATGCTGTTTCAGAGCCAGTAAACGTTTGGGCAACAATTGGTGCATTTTGGTTCAATTGGATTGATAAATGGGCTTCAGCAAAGGCTGGGGCTGGAATAACCATACCGCGCGTGAGCAACATCGCTGCAATAATCACCCCAATATTAACAATTAAGGGAATTGGCAATAAACGCAGTAACCCAGAATTTGCTTGCTCCAATGGTTGTGCTTGACGAACTCGATATAAACAATAGACCGCTAAACCAAGCACAAAGCCAAATAATGCCAATTGAAAACTTTGGATAAATCCTTCAAAACGGGTAAATATTTGCGCCAGTAATGGCGAGCGCAGCGATAATGCATGCACCGGATGCATAAAAGTCATTTCATTAACTAAATAGCGTGATAAACCGATGTTAATATCACGACTTTTACTAAATATTTGAATGACAAATAGAAATTCTGCCAAAAACCAAATGCTGATGTAGCGATAGCCAAAACGCAGCGCAATAACAATCGCAAAAGGAATAAACCAATACAGCCAATACGTTGGAATATGAATCCACAAAAAGAACATTGCCATAACTGCTACTGAAACCCACCAAGCAGAATCACTGACCCATTTTCGACGATAATTCAAGAGAAAGAGCAGCAAGGCACTATACGAAAATAAAAAGAATGATACAGGCTCGCTAAGCAAGTTCGATTCATTAAATATTCGCGTGCCTTCAGGGTTAAAGAGTACACCAGTTATATAGGCTTTACTGCTTAAAAATGGCAGTGATAGGAGCAAAAATGGCGATATCCCAATCACAAACAGAATAGTGCGCCGCATCCACGATAGATTAAGCAATAAAATTAATGGTACAACTAAAAATAACGGAATCATCTTGAATGATGCACCAATGCCTAAAACAAGCATTGCCTGCCACGCTCGTCGCCATTGCAGTTTTTGCTCGCTTGCTGCCAGCGCTTGACCAACTAAAGCAGTGCCAAGCACCATCGAAGCGGTCGCATAGACATCGTTTTGGCCCATTGCTAGCATATATAAGGCAGTTGGCGAAAGTGCCCACATAATGAGTGCACTCATCCCAATAGAGCGTTTCAAGCCCCAACCAATTAATATATCAAACGGCAAATAGATCAGTTTAAATAGAAAAACTGCTCGCATTGGGTGGGCAAGCGCCCAGGTCGATGACCAATTGCTAATATCGATTAAGCCAAGCAGATCGTAGATTTTGGTCCAAAGCCCAGTATAGGCATAAAAACCATAGGGATATGGTGCCCATACCGGAATATTAATCACGCTATCGCCATAGGTATTTAGTAGATGCTCATAAACATTGAAATGGCCTTGGGCAACAAAATGCGCATGCCATGGCATAAAAAGCACATCATTATGTCCAGTTACAGGCATGATCAATAAACGTGCAGTATAACCAAGCATAACCAAGAAGATTGGTGCAAACTTAAGCAATACTGCACGATTAAACCATTTCGACATACACTCTTCCTCATTAATCTATAGACGGATAACGAAATAGCGCTCATGGAGCAATGATCGCCATTGATCGTTACTCCATGCTTTAGCGCCAACTACGAAATTGCGCTTTGGCCCGATCATACATCCAGCGGCCATATTGTTTGGCTTCGAGGGCAAGATGATTAAACTTGCCAGAACGAATTAATTGCAAGGTTTTCTTGCTGCGTTCTTGCCATGTTTTTTTGGGCACAATCAAATTATGCAGGCGTTCGGTAAATTCGCTCAATAAAATATATTCGCTATTTGCCAACGCTTGTTGGGCACGCAAAAAGTCAACCTCGGGCGTGGCGCTACGCTCACGGGTATCGTAGGCAGCGGCATACAACACGCGACAACACAGCTGGCCAAGTTGTGGCATATGGTTGAAGCTCAGCGAGCCGCCAACCGCAGCCCGAAAATCAAAACGAATGCTTGAGCCGTTGGTCGAACTCACCACAAAGTGCAAGGCTTGATTGCGGCTGGCTGGCAAAGCTGGAAAATCAAAGTGCAGCCACTGTTGATCAATGCTGCTTGATTCTACATCAACTAAACTGCGATTTGGATTAATCAGCGCATCGTAAATTTGTAAACGCCACGAGCCGCTGGCTGGTTGCGCCAAAGCAACTTCAAAGCCGCAAACGCCATCGTGTTGGCACACCAAGCGCTGGCCGATGTTAAAATCGGCGTTCAAAGCGGCACTCACGCCATCACCTTGCAAATGTTCGTGATCGGTCAGCAAGCGTTGGTTGATTGCACCAGAAGCAGTTGTAACCAACTTAACCAAGGCTTTTTCGACCTCGCGGGCTGAGCTTTCCCAGCGCAAGGTTTTGGCATGCGCAAGGCCTGCCGTGATCAAGCGTTGGCGCAATGGCTCATCGCTCAAAACGCTTAACAAGGCTTGGGCTAGTGGTTTTGGTTCAGCGGTCGCCAACAAGCCGGTTTTGCCGTGGGTCACCAAAAAGTGATTTGGCGCGAGATCAATATCGACCACCGGACAGCCCGAGGCCATCATTTCTGGCGGCATCAACGAAGGGTTGGTCGACGAAATAACCAAGCCTAAAGTGGCCGACGCATACAACTCAGCCAATTCTTCTGGGTTTAAAATGCCCATGGCGGTAAATTTGAATGGCGCAGAGAAATGTTTGAGATGTTTATCGCCAAAGAGCACAATTTCAACATCGGGCCGTTGCTCTTTGACAATCGCCAAAGCGCGCATGCCCAAATCAAAACAGCGGCGGGGCGTTGATGGCCGCGCATAAAAAATAACCCGCGGTTTTTTGGTCAACAACTTGGGCCGTGGATAGTAGCGTTCGTGCTCGACCGCAAAATCAAATGGAAAAGTTTTCGCCTGATATTGCTCGTGCAAATGTTTGGCCAGCCAATGCCCCAAGGTAATACAGGGCCAACCTTGTTTATAGGTCGCCTCGGCGCTCAGCCATTCATCGCCCATGGCATAGAAAAATGGCTCGAAATCTTGCACAAAATAGGCGCGAGTAATCGCAGGATCGCACATCTCAAAGCCTTGGGTTGTTGTCCATTGAGTTGCCAAAACAATATCAAAGCCCTTAATTTCTTGCGGCCAAAAATAAATTGGCGCATGCACCACGCCAAAATAGCGTTGTACAAAATGCTCAGGCCGATCCAGCGCCTCGGTCGGGTAATCGCTGGGATTCATAAAGATAACTTGCTCGTGGCCAAAGCTTGCCAAGAGATTGATAATTCGAAAAATATTGGTATACCCGCCAGAACCAACAATTGGTGCGGTCAGCAACCAAGCGATTCGCAGGCGAGGATGTTCAGTAACTTGCATAACTCGGTTCTATCCTTTACGGTTTACAAGACGTTTGAGCAGCCCTTTGGCTTTGCCACTCACCTGCATTAATACGCCATTGGCGATGTTTTGCAGCTGAATTTCTAATTGGTGGGCATAGGCTTTGGCTTCTGCATTGCCACGCTCAAGCTCTTGAACGCGATAATGTAAATCTTGGTTGCTGGTGATTAAGCCATCAATGTGCATCACCAGCACTTCGGTGCCATTTGATAACGATTTATTTGCGCCGAGCAACAAGGCATTGCTCTTGATCAACGACATTTGGCGGGCATACATCACCCACACTTGAATCAAGGCATTGTGTAATTCGCGGCTGCGTGCCTTGGGCGTATAGCGCTCATGTACATCAGCCAAGGCTTCGCGGCCCAAACGTTGGCGCAACGCAGGATCAGTAACCATTGCTTCAAGCGCGGCAATCCATTCAGCTTCGTTTGCGGCCAGCATGCCATTGACCCCGTGGGTAATCGCATGGGAGAAGGCTTCAATTGGCGTAGCAATTAAGGGCACGCCCACCAAGCCTGCTTCCATATATTTGACTTCGCTCTTCGATTGGCAAAATGGATTATCAAGTTCCAATGGCGCAAGTGCAAAATCGACCGCAGCAATCTCATCGGCCAATTGTTCGAGTGGCACGAGATCACGGCGCTCAATTCGTGCAGCAACTGCATCGAAGGCTGGCGATAATTGCAAAGGCCCAACAATGCGCAAGCGCACATGCTCGTGTTTGGCCAAAATATGCAAAAGCGCGCTTTCAACTTGCTCAAAATCACGATTATGGGTTGCAGTGCCGCTGAAATAGCCGATTAAGACTGGATCATTCGCTTGGGCCACGGGTTTGGCTTGGCGTTGCGCAGCAATCGGCGCAGCATAATTGATTTGATTTTGGCTCAGCGCATTGCGCACCACATAGGCATTGAGGTCTAAGGCGCGCACCTGTTCGGCCAGCGGTTCGGTCGAAACAATCACTGCATCACACAGCATCATTGTTTTGCGATAGCGCTCAACCCCATCGCGATAGAGCGCAACTTCATCGGCGGGCCAATCTTTAATCGCATCGATATAGTGCAGCAAATCGGTACGGAACACCAAATCATCAGTATCAAAAATAACTGGATGGCCAAGCGCCTGATGAGCGTTGATCAATGCTTCAATGTTCGAATCGAGCGCCACCCGATGCAAAATTAAGATGCCAAATTTAACGCTATCGGCAATTTTAAATGGCTCGTTATAGAGGCTGGTAACGCCGCTATACATCTCAAACCATTCAAGTTGTTCTTGGCGATGGCGGCAGCGATAATTGCCTGCATTGCCAATATCGCAACCAGTAATCATATGCACCGAGCGATCGGTAAAATACAGATCACGCTGAAATTGGCTAATTAATGGTTGGCTGGCTGGCTGAGGCACATTGGTAGCAAAGCGTTCAATGATCGTCAAGAGCAGCGCTTCATACTCGGCGGCGGCAGCGGCAATCGTATAGTGGCTTTGCACATGTGCATAGGCCGCTTGACCAAGCTTTTGGCGCAAACCTGCATCGGCAACCAAGCTGCGCAGATGGCTGGTCCATTCCGCTTCAGTGGCGGCCAAAAAGCCATTGTTGCCATGGCTAATTGCTTCGGCAAAGGCGGGGATAGGGCTAGCCACAACTGGCAAGCGTAAGGCCGCTGCTTCCAAATATTTTAATTCGCTGCGACAGCGGGTAAAGGCATTTTCCACATCCAAGGGAGCCAAAATAATATCGGCCTGCGCCATCAGGCTTGGCAACTCTTCCAGCGGCACAAATGGCAATTGCTCAATTTGGGCAGCAACTGGAGCCAAAACCTCGGGCAGGGTAATTTTGCCACCTAAAACGAGGCGCAATTTGGGATTTTGCTGCAAGAGGCTTAATAAACTTGGCGCAATCAGCCGCAAGTCGGCATCGTGCGAAAAAGTGCCGCTAAAGTAGCCAATGGTCACATGCTCGTGGGCAGCGCGGGCTTGATACGCCGCTTCGCACCAGCGCAGCCAATCGTCGCCAAGCACATTGCGATGCGTCCAAACTGGCTTATCAAAAGATTTTGCGGCCTCGGCAAGCGGAGCTGTGCTAACAATCGCCGCCTGACATTGCTCAAAAACTGGCACATTGCCTAGCACATAGGCGCGCCAAAATTGGCGTTCGAAGCCAGTGCTTTCGGCGACAATCGGCATCGAATCGACCAAACGTGGGTCAAACAGCAGATCGTCGGTTTCGTAGACCAATGGCTTGCCTGCCGCCGCCTGCTTGACGGTTTCCCAAAAATGGCTGGCTTTGGGCCGATGCGCAATCACCAGATCGGCGGTCGCAATTGCTGAAATAACCGCCGAATCGGTCTGGTTAAACAATTGAGCCTTGTGCCCGCGTTGCTTTAATTGATCAATTGCATGCTGACAGCGATAGCGCTGGGTTTCGCCGCCACAACCGCTCCAGAAAACGACGTTTAATTGACGCTGACTCATTAACGAAATTTCCTCCAAAGCTGGCGTAAACGATCAATGATGCGTTGTGGTAGCGAGCGATTAAGCTGTTGTTGAACCAAACTATGTTGCCAATGCAGATATTCAAGTTGGGCTTGCACGCCGCGTTTTTCGGCCTCAAGCTGCGCCGCCAACACCGATGCATCAAGCAAGCGCCGCTCTAAATCGTGCATCTGATCAAAGTTGCTTGCTTGCAAGGCAAGTTGTTGTTGCATCTGCGCTAGTTGCTGGCTTTGGGCCTGCTGATCGTGCTTGAATTGCTCAAGTTGGGCCGTGAGGGCTTGCTGAAACAGCACAGTATCGTAGGCGGTGCTGGTCAAAACAGGCAAAACGATGCTCAACAAATCGCTAGCTGGGTCGGTTGGCGTAGGCTGGAGTGAACGCTCGACCAAGGCTTGTAAGCTGGAATCCAGCTGACCATTGGTGGCAATTAGATAAATTTTGCGGTAGCCAGGCCCGCGTTGGTCATAGGCATAAAAGCGTTGATTATAGAGCGCATCGAAATTGGCGTGCATCGCATCGCGGTGGTTTTGGCGAAACAATAAATGTTTCAGCACCATCAACAATTGCCAATGTGGCAAATAGCCGCTTTCAAACGCCAAATAATCAAGCTGCTCAGCGGCGAGCCAAGCCTCAACCAAGGCCGCTTGGGGCAAGCCATATGCAACATGCTCATCAAGCATGGGATTGTGCATCTGCAATTGGCTCAGATAATCGCGCAACATCGCTTCGGCGGTGGCTACATTGGTTAGATTATGCGGCGCTGCCAAAAAAACCGCTCTGCTGGCCACCCGCCGCAGTTCGGCCAAAAAACTATTGCGGCCTTCCAGCGGAATATGCTCAAGCGTATCGCAACTAAGCACAATATCAAAAGCCTGATCATCAAAGGGCAATTTGGTGCCATCAGCCTGCTGATAGCCAGCACCCACATACTCGGCAGTATCCACGACCAAGGTTTCATCGGCGGGAAAAAATGCTTGCAACGGCATTACACCATTGCGCGGAGGGAAAAAACCGCCAACATCAAGAATCCGCCAGCGCTGATCGCTTGCGCCAGCAGCTTGTTTTAATAAAAATATCGCTTCAGCACTTACGCGATAGCGCTGATATTGATCAAAGGGCATCGCAAGCAGGGCATCGGAATTCCAATGCTCAAGCACAGGGATCATGGTCATTCCTACCCTTTCCAAAGTACACCTACAAAATGCGAATTATAGCATACTCTTTGACAGGCAACACCTGTGCCGAATCAATCGTGTAGCACTGCGTGATTAATAAAATAAGCGCGAGAATCCACGTATTTAGCGTATCGATTTAATAATTCTAGGCTTACATTTTAGCGAAATTCAGTACACTGTGCTGGAGGATCAAGCTTTGCGTTACAGCGACTCATGCGCCATTGAAGCTGTATCAAGCGATGGGTTTCTATAAAATCGCCATAGAAAAAATCATGATATTCGTACTTAGTGCCAGAAGTAACATTTTTCATTTGAACCAAGGCTGAAATATAGGATCTTGGTTTGCTTATTTCAAGATCGGGCATTGTTTGCAGATGACCTGATTTTTTAGCGAGCATGCTCAATGGTGTATCAAATGAGGCAAGCATAACGCTTTTTTGATACAGCAAGGTCAATGTTTGATTTGAAACTGCATCAATGCTTGTTTGATCAAGATAGAGAATTTTGATCGTCGTTTGACTTAACAACGCATCTAATGCTTCAGGTGATGAAACAATTGCAATGCTGGTAATTGATCGAGCAGCCTCAAATGGGGTTTCAGAAAAATAAATTGTATCGATTGGGGTTGTTGGCG
Organism: Herpetosiphon giganteus; assembly: GCF_016907925.1. Lineage (GTDB taxonomy): Bacteria > Chloroflexota > Chloroflexia > Chloroflexales > Herpetosiphonaceae > Herpetosiphon > Herpetosiphon giganteus. Next base: position 157,123 of record NZ_JAFBCZ010000009.1, read on the forward strand.
TGGGCTGTGGCGATGGAGCAGCAGGCTGCGCCGTTTGACAGCCAACCAAACCGATCAATCCTAGGAGAAATCCTATGATCCAGCGTTGCATCTACGCACCTCCTCACGCATTCAGTTACCTTTGTATGCTAGCGCAGCAACAACTGATTGTAAAGAATCGCTAGGTAATTAAAGCAGCCAGCACGAATAATCGCTGGTTTGGGCGTAGAATAAGGCTTGGACTATCGATCAATGCGTGTAAAGCATTGCAATTCAGCCATTTACGAAGGAGTCGAACCGCATGAAACTTCAATGTGCAATTCTTGATGATTATCAGCAGGTCGCCTTAACGATGGCAGATTGGTCAGTTATCGCCGATCAGGTTGAGGTTCGGGTCTTTGCAGCATCTTTTAGCGATCAAGCAGCCTTGGTGCAGGCAATTGGCGATTGCGAGATTGTGGTGGTTATGCGTGAACGCACACCATTCAAAGCCGATTTGCTTGCTCAATTGCCAAAACTTAAGCTGCTAGTCACAACTGGCATGCGCAACGCCTCGATTGATTTGGCAGCAGCCAAAGCCCAAGGCATCATCGTTTGTGGCACAGCCACCTACCCTGAGCCACCAGTCGAACTAACCTGGGCGCTCATTTTGGGCTTGGCGCGCCAAATCGTGCCCGAAAACTTGGCGTTTCGCAATAATGGCCCGTGGCAACACACGATTGGCATGGATCTGGCTGGCCAAACGCTGGGCTTGTTGGGTTTGGGCAAACTTGGCAGCAAGGTAGCCCTCATAGCCCAAGCTTTTGGCATGAACGTACTGGCTTGGAGCCAAAATCTCAGTGCGCAACACTCACAAGCGCTTGGTGTACAACGCGCTGAATCAAAAGCACAGTTGCTCGCCAAAAGCGATATTGTTTCGATTCACCTTGTGCTGAGCGAGCGCACTCGTGGTTTAGTGGGCGCTGCTGAATTACAACAGATGCGCCGCACGGCCTATCTCATTAATACCTCACGCGGGCCAATTATCGATCAAGCAGCGTTAATCAGCGCCCTCGAACAAGGCTGGATCGCTGGCGCAGGCTTAGATGTTTTTGATCAAGAGCCATTGCCCGCCGATCATCCGTTGCGGCGCTTGCCCAATGTGCTGGCAACGCCTCATTTGGGCTATGTCACCCAGCGCAATTATCGGGCGTATTTTGGCGAGGCAGTTGCCGATATTCAGGCCTTTTTGGCTGGCACGCCGCTACGCCAAATCAATTGAATTTGATGATATTAATTTTCTCTATGGAGGTTTGATGATTGATTATTCTGCATTCGCAGCGCTTTCGCCAACAACTTTAGCCGATACACTTAGCCGCAACCAAATAATGGATCTTGGAATTCGCCCATTATGGCATGGTATGCCACGAGTTGCAGGGCCAGCATATACGGTTCAATGTAATGCTGGCGATAATCTTATGCTCCATGCAGCGATTTATCGAGCAGTGCCAGGCTCAATTATCGTTGTTGATGGCGTTGATGTTGAGTATGCTGTGGCTGGGGGAAATGTATGCGCAGTTGCCCAAGAGCGAGGCATCACAGCCTTCCTTATCGATGGCGTTATTCGTGATCTCGCTGAAATTCGCGAGCGCCAATTTCCAGTTTTTGCCCGTGGCGTAGTGCCAATTCCAGGCATCAAAGCGCTAGCCCATCCGCTCAACCAGCCAATCAATTGTGGTGGAGTACAGGTGCGAGCAGGAGATATTGTGGTTGCCGACGAAGAAGGCATTGTGGTTATTCCGCTTGAGCAAGCAGAAACAATCTTGCATAAGGCCCAAGCAAGCGCAGCCAAAGATGCGAGCGAAACCCTCGCAGCGTGGGAACAAGCGCATCGGGCCAAAATCGATGAACTTTTGCGCCAACAAGGCTTGCTTGATTAAAATCCTCATTAGTTAATCAATAACGAACAACACTTGCCCCTCGACCAGCTGTGGTTGAGGGGTTTTGCATCGCCAACGTTGCTGACGCAATTGGCTGTAACGGGCTTGTAACGTAGGCACTGTATGCTTGCTGCATCAGTTGATTTGAGGTGAATTCAATGCAAACATTTTTTCAGCAATTGCGCCAGCCCAAGCAAACCCTGGCCGAACAGCATAATCAGCCAGTTCAGCAATGGCCATATCGGGCGTGGTTGCAGCATGCTGGTTTAGCAGTTGGTGGCTCGCTGATCTATGGCGGCTCGCTTCAGCAAGCAGTGCCGCAATGGTCGCGGCGCGGCGCGGCAGGTTGGTTGACGCTCTCGGCGGGTGCTGGCTGGTTGGTGCTTGGCCCAGCGCTCGTATTCGCCAGCAGAGGCAAAATTAATAGCTGTATTCAGGCATGTTTGGTGAGCATGAGCTATGGCGAAACCATTCTATTAATTGCTGCTTTGCTCAATTATTTGCTCAAAACCCAAGCCTCTGCCCAACAACGCAATCTGCTGCTGGTATTAATCGCCAACATCACTATGGCCAGCACGTTGGCCGAGCAACTAAGTGTGATTAAAGTAGCGCGTTGGCAAACCTGGCTGCTGTGGATGCTGCTGCTGAACGGCACAGGCGCAATTTGTTTCTATCGTTTGCGTCATCTTTTAGCGAAATGAGGCTGCTCATGCCACTCCTGCATAACCCAATCACCATGCAAGGCCAAATCGACCAATGCTGGCTTTTGACCTATCGCATGCCAATCGAACAGTTTTCGCCAATCCTGCCAGCAGAATTAACCGCCACCGAATATCAAGGATACGGTTTTTGGAATATCGTAATATGCCATGTTGCGCATATGCGTCCGTGGTTTGCGCCGCAAGCAGTGGGCATTAACTATTGGCATGTGGCCTATCGAATTTATGTCAATCTGAAAACATCATTTGGTATACAACAAGGCCTCTATTTTGTGCGCAGCGATTGTGATAATAGGCTGTTGGCGTGGGCGGGCAATCTCGTAACCAATTTTAATTTTCATCATACGCCAATTGTTGTTAACCGTTCTGTAGAGCAGACACGTATTTCAATTAAAAGCACTACGGCACATGCCGACATTGTGATTGATAACCAACAGCCAGCCCAACTTGCCAGCGATTCAGTTTTCGAAAGCCTTGAACAAGCAGCCAAGCAGCTTAAATATCCGGCGCGGGGTATTGCTTTGAGCAAACCAGGCGAAGCCAATATTGTGAGCATTGAACGAGATGAAGCTGCATGGCAACACAGCTTACGCCATGTGCAACAGGCCGAATTTCAATTGCTCAAGCAATATCCGGTGCAACCAGAAATTTGCTATGAAATTCAGCCAATTGATTATCGATGGTTGCGTGGCTATCGCCGCAAGGTGCTGATGGCTGAGCAATGAGGTGCGCAATGCGAATTTTTTTGACGGGAGCAAGTGGCTTTATTGGCCGCCATGTAGCAGCTGAATTAAGCAACGCAGGCCATCAATTAACTTGTTTGGTGCGCCGAGCACCACCAATTCGAGCCGATCCAGCGATTAACTATCTGGTGGCTGAGTGGCTTAAGCCTGAACAGTGGCTCGATCAGGTGGCTGGCCACGAGATTGTGATCAATTGTGTGGGAATTTTGCGTGAAACTCACCAAGCCAGCTTTCAAGCGGTGCAGACTGATGTACCAATTGCCTTATTTCAAGCAGCCGCCCAGCACAAGCTGCAAAAAATCATTCAAATTAGCGCCTTGGGAGCGGATATTACAGCAGCGCAAGCCTTTGTGCACAGCAAAGCGTTGGCTGATCAGGCCTTGAGCCAACAAGCAATTCCGTGGGTTGTGTTGCGGCCAAGTTTTGTCTATGGTGCAGGCAGCTATTCCATGCGGCTTTTTCAACGCTTGGCCAAGCTGCCAATTACGCCAATCTTAGGTGATGGCGCGTATCAGGTACAACCAATTCATATTAGCGACCTTGTCCGAGCAATTAAATTGTGCGTTGAACAGCAAGCAATTGCCAACTGTACGATTGAGGCTGGCGGCGAGCGCATGAGTTTTTATGAACTGCTCGAACGCTTAGCAGCGAGCCAAAATCGGCACTTACGCCCATGGTTTGTGCCTAATTGGCTGAGCCAACTGCTTGCCAACCTTGGCACAGCAACAAATTTGGGGCCAATTAATCGGTCTGAATTAAGCCTCTTGCTGCAAGGCAACATTGCTGATTTAAGCGCCTTTCGGCATTATTTTGGCTTTGAACCACGCCCATTTCAGCCAAATCGCTAAAACCAAAAGCCCATGGTCTAGCTAGTCCCATGGGCTTTTGATCTGATATTAAGTTAGGGATTTCAGGATCACTTGAACATTTCCACACACCAAGCGGTCATCCGACCACTTATTCCGTCAAGGCGAAAGAAGAACTATTGAACAGCTTTGTAGATATTGATCCGGCCACAAGTCCAGCGTGAGCCAGTCCCGCTGATTTGGTCGGAGCTTGAGCAGATTTTGCTCTTGATTTGGCTATTGCTCAAGCCTTGTGATGACAACAAGCCTGCCAAACCAGCAACGTGCGGGGTAGCCATTGAGGTACCGCTGATCGTGTTGTAGCCGCTGCCAATCCAGGTTGAGTAGATGCTCGAACCAGGGGCAGCAACTTCGACCCACGTACCATAATTTGAGAACGATGAACGAGCATCGGTCGACGTGGTTGAAGCAACCGCGAAACAGTTGGTGTAGGCAGCTGGATAGGCGCTGGCTGTGCTTGAGGTGTTGCTGTTACCAGCGGCACACGCCAAGAATACACCTTTGCCCCAAGCGAAGTTGACAGCATTTTGCAATGCGGTCGAACCGCCGCCACCAAGGCTCAAGTTGATGACCTTCGCGCCATTGTTGGCAGCGTAGGTGATGCCGTTGGCCACACCGGCCAAGGTACCGCTACCGCTGTTGTTCAACACGCGAACGCCCATCACACGGCAGTTGGGGCAAGTGCCTGCGCCGCCGGTGCTATTGTTGGTTTCAGCAGCAATCGTCCCAGAGACGTGCGTGCCGTGGCCATTACCATCAGTTGGCGTTGAGTCATTATCAACGTAGTCATAGCCAGCGACCACTTTGGCATCCAAATCAGGGTGATTGCTTTGAATCCCAGTGTCAACGACCGCAACAACAACACTGCTGCTACCACGGGTAATATCCCAACCAGTGTATGCTTGCGTTACACCCCAAGCCCATTGTGAGCTACGACCTGGGTCGTTTGGTGTGTAGGTTGAAGCATAGATAAAGTTGGGTTCGGCATATTCGATGGAGTCATTTTTGAGCAAGCTTTCAACCAGCGCCGTGCGCGAAGCCAAGCTATCGTTGCTCTTCAGGCTGGCAAATTCGACAACTTCTGCATCGAGAGCTTCGATGCGATCGATTTGCACAGCACCTAAGGCATTCAACATATTGGTGCGATTGGCTTTGGTGGTTGTATTCTTGAACTTGATGACGAATTGACCAGGAACAGCAGGGGCATTGAGGTCGAGACCAACGGCATCGCCAATGTCGACGGGTTTTTCTACATCACGTGACTGTGCGAACGATGAATTTGAGCCAGCAAACGCACTAACCGCCAAGATCAACATGCTCGAAACAAACAGACGCTTCAAAGTTGCCTCCTCAACATGTGGGTTATTTAACCAAAATTGTGCAGTACCAAACCAACAGCGGCTGTACCTACACCTATTGCACATCGTTGTCATGAAGGATCGGTGAGGCCGATGATCCTGATGTTGCGTCCTCCTTACGCAGTCAGCAAACTACCCTAACAGTACGATCAAGCTCCATATCAGTGGATTAGGTATATCTTAAATGATCTTAACGAATTTGTCAAAAAATTTTAATAACTCTTATGCAGATATGTTAAAAAGCGCTTAAACGGGTTTAAGCATACTCCTAGAGCAGGTTGGGTTAAAATCTACTACCAACTATCGTAGAAATAGGCTAGTTAACTTGTTCGTAAATTATGACGAATTTAATCAAGATTGATCAGCTAAACCAATTTTTTCGTCTGAGGCTACTTTCGCATGCTCCATAGGCAGAAGGATGATCCAATGGAAAAGCCACTTAATAATGCACATGGTCTGGTAAACTCCGTCGGATATTCCCGCCGTGATTTTTTACGTTTAGGCGGGCTGGCAACACTTGGCCTTTTAGCAAGCTGTGGCAGCACCCAAGCCACCCCTGTGAGCACCGCCACGCCAACCAAGCCCAAAATTGGCTTGGTGATGAAGTCGCTCAGCAATGAGTTTTTTCAACAAATGCAGGCTGGCGCTGAAGAATATGCGCGCCAAAATGCAAACAGCTTCGATTTCATGGCCACCGGCATTAACGACGAGCGCGATTTTGCGACCCAAATTGCTTCGCTTGAGCGCCTAATTACCGAAAAATATGATGTGATTGTGCTTGCTCCCGCCGATTCGGTGGCTTTGGTCGCACCCGTTGCCAAAGCAATCAAAGCAGGCATTGTCGTGATTAATATCGATGTTGCACTCGATGAGGCGACCAAAAAAGCCGCCGGCATTGATCTTGCCTTCTTTGGCCCCGATAACCGCGCTGGCTCCAAAATGTCGGGCGACGTTTTAGCCAAAGCCTTGGGCGTTGGCGGCAAGGTCGCGATTCTCGAAGGCAATCCCGAGGCCGATAACGCGGTGCAACGCCGCTTGGGCTTCGATGATGCAATTGCCGATGGCAGCTTGAAGCTTGTCGTAGCCGAAAGCGGCCACTGGGAAACCAGCGAAGGTCAAAGCATCACCGCCGCGTGGCTCAAAAAATATCCCGATCTGCAAGGCATTATGGCGGCCAACGATTCGATGGCCTTTGGCGCTGTCCAAGCGCTCGAAGCCGCCGGAATGATCGATAAGGTTAAAGTCGTTGGCTTCGATAACATTCCAGCTGTGCAACCGTTGATCAAAGATGGTAAAATGCTAGCAACGGTGGAACAATATGGTGCGCAAATGGCTGCAATCGGCATGGATTATGGCTACCGCACGCTCAAGGGTGAGAAATTCAGCGGCTGGATTCGCACCGAGCTGAAATTGATCACCAAAGATAATATCTAGCAAACTTAATCGATTCAAACCTAGTTAAGTACTCAGAATGCACAGAAGCATAACCTTCTGTGCATTCTTCTGGTTGAAAAACGAAATTACTGGATAAGGCAATTTTAGTTGGATACCGTAGCACTATGCGTCTTAAGGCTTTACTGGCCCTGCTTTTCCGCATCAAACACGCCGATGCCAATATTCGGCGACGTGGCAAAGCAATCGTCGGCATCACCTTTTTCTTGGTTTGCTGTATTGTTTTAATTGGCCTATTTAGCATTTTTGCTGCTGGTTGGCGCGAAACCGCAGCGCTAATTAGCCCATTTGGCATTTTGGGCTTGGCAGCAATTGGGCTAGCGCGGCGAGGAAATGCCAATAGCGGCGCAGGCTTGCTGATTGCAGTGACCTTAATTGCCTTGGTAGCCGCGCCAGTTTTGGCCAATCGGGTTGCATTTACGCCATTTTTCTTTTTACTACCGATTTTGATTGGCTTTGTGACGCTCTCGCCGCGTGGTTTGTTGGTTGCCAGCGCAGCCAGTTTGGCAGCACTCGCATTATTAGCATTATTAACCAGAGATATTCCCCAAACATTGCCCCAAAATAGCGATGTATATGGCTTAGCCAGTACATTGTTGCTGATTATCATTGGGCTGGGCTACGTTGGCTCACGTACTACTCACCAAGCCATTTACGCCATGAATCTTGCTCAACAGCGCAGCCGCGAATTGACTTCGACGCTGCAAACCGAGCGCGATCAACTGAGCGAGCGCGTGGCTGAAAGCACCCAAGAATTACGCCAAAACTTGGCAAATTCGCAACATTTAATCGAGCAACAAGCCCAATTATTAACGGAAAACGATCAACAACGCTCAACCATTCGGGCCTTGAGTTTGCCCATTTTGCCTTTGCACCAACAAATGTTGCTGGTTCCGCTGATTGGCACGTTTGATCAGGAGCGTTTGCAGGATATTCAGCAACAACTTTTAGATGCAGTCGGCAGCTATCGCGCCAAAATCTTGTTGTTGGATTTAACGGGCGTGGCGGTGCTTGATTATGCTGGGGCAGCGATGTTGCAGCGAATTGTGCAGGCCAGCAGCTTGCTTGGTGCGGTCGTGGCCTTCATTGGGGTTCGGCCTGAGGCGGCACAAGCCTTGGTTAGTATGGGCAATGAACTTGATAACGTAGCAGTTTTCCGCGATCTGCAAGCAGCGATTCAGCAGCATAGTCGGCTACTATTTAATCGCTAAGCTTTATTAATCGATGTAGCGATCGATAATTGCGCGCTTCGTAAATAAAATATATGCCGGTAGTCGTTGGGTTTCGATATACTGATTGATGGCATGCATCACCTGTTCACGAGGCAGCAACTCTGGCATATATTTTTCGCCATGGTCTGCTTTAAATGAATACTCGATCATCAGCTCAGGATGAGCAACTTGTGGATCATAATGGCTATCAAACTGCGTTCTACAATTCACAACGTGGCGATCATCGGCAATAAAAATCCCAAAATAAAAACAGCTTAGGGCATGACCAATAATAAACCCGATATAACTATCATCCTCGAATTCAAGTTCAACATAGAATGGATAATTTTTTTGCCTAGCTTGTAACTCAAGTGCTTGGAGTTGAGCTTGAAATTCCTGTTGATTATTGGGATAAAAGCAATCACCATGGGCTTCGCCATATTCCCATTCAATCTTTTTTAAAAAATAGCTCATGCATGGTGCTCCTCAGCAACCACAATGCCCAAACGACCCAGCAAGGCCCGATAATCGCCAGCGCGATAGCGAATTGGCGGCTTGCTAGGGCGATGCGAATCCGAGCCAGCGCTCGTCAATAGGCTTCGTTGCGCGGCAAAAGCACGATACATGGCAATTTGATCCGGCGTATGCAATGGATAATCCACCTCAAGCCCATCTAAGGGCACTTCGGCCCACAGTTGTTCAAGCAGCGGTTGATCAAAACACACAAAGCCATCATCCCGACCTGGATGCGCTAAGATACACAGCGCACCACTTTGTTGAGCGGCTACAACCACCGTTGCAATTGGCGTGGTGGCAAAATCGCAGCCAGCAGCCTGCATCAATTGTGAAAACTGGGCTGGGGCTAAATCTGGGTTTTGCTGTTTGACCAAGGCCGCGAAGGCATGCGGCTGGCTGGCCGAGGGTTGGCGCAAAATCGCATCAATGTGCGGTTGCACTGCTGCGGCTAAAAAGCCTGCATCACAACAATACGCATAGGCCTTGGTGATGATCGTCTGTTGGCGTTGATGCAGCTCCGCAGCCAGTGCTGTGAGCGGATTTGGCTCGAGCGTAAAGCCAAAACACAACACATCAACCATTTGCTCGCGCCAAACGCAGCTCATTTCAGCAGCAACCAGCAGCGGCATGGCTTCAGCCAAGGCCAACGCTTGCAGCGATTGAGCAAGCTCAGGCCGATCGTGGTCGGTGATGGCGGCCAAGCCAAAGCCTTCGCGCTTGAGATAGCCAATTAACTCGGCTGCTTCCCATTGGCCATCGCTGGCGGTGGTATGCAATTGCAAATCGATTGCAGCATCGGCGGCCAAAACGAGGTTGATGGTTGAAAGGATAGGCATTATTGGCCAATCTCCAGTTGCAGCACAACCTCATCGCCTTCGTTGAGCTGCTCGGCCAGGCGAATTGGTTTTTTAATTGGCACAAGATACAGCCCATCTTTGGGAATCAACGAGGTGCTCCAACGAGTTTTGCCAATTTGAACTTGGGCTGGAATTACGCCCCAACCGTAAGTCACCAAGCCAGCAATTGCTTTGATCGTGCGGCTCTCTTCTGCGGGCACGGTCACAAAATACCATGGTGCAGGCCCTTTCCAAAACCAAATTGGCCCAGTCAGCTCAATAATCATGGCAAACTCCTGCTCGATTTAATGGTAAGAACCCATGCAACAACCTGCATGGGTTCTTGAATCCGCTTAATCCTATTACGAACGGCTGAGTTGCGCAACTGCGCTGCGCAAGTCGGCGGCGGTCTGGACTGCGCTCAAATCGACTGATAGCGCCGTCAAGCTTTGGGCAACTTCGGGGCCGACCCCGACCAAGGTAACCGTCGCGCCCAACAACCGCAAGCCATGAATCATGCGCACTAAAGCTTGGGCCGCAGATTCGTCCATCATTGGCACGCCAGTAATATCGATCAGGACTTTCTTGGCCCGCTCATGTTCAACCCGCGATAAGATAATCGTGGTTGCTTGCTGCATGCGTTCGCCATCCAAGCTGCCAATCAAGGGCATGACCAACACGCCTTTGAGAATTGGAATGACTGGCGAGGCGACATCGCGCAGCAATTGGGATAATTGCTGGCGCTCGGCCAATGAGTGTTCGAGGTTAGCCACAACTTCATTGAGGCGTTGCATGGCTGCTTCGCGGGCAGCTTCCTTGGCCTCGGTTTCTTGGCGGGCAACCTGCAACGCAGCGGTCATGCTATTAAACGAATTGGCCAATTGACCAAGTTCGTTGCTACTTTCAACCTCAATCGGCTGCAAATCGCCATCAGCAACGCGGTTGGTTGCGCCGATTAGACTGGTCAATGGCTTGACGAATTGGCGACGCAGAATCATCGCCATGCCAAAGCCAAACAGAACCAGTGCAATCAAAGCAAGCCCAATATTCAGCGCAAGGCTTTGGTTGGTAATCGTAGCAATTTGGTTGGCAGTTTCTTGGGTGCGCTCAGTAATTTCATCCAATGGCGAAGCCAAGCCCAAGGCCCACGGAATGCCACTAATTGCGGCATAGGCCACCACATAGCCGCGACCATCCATAAAGATCGTCGTCACGCCATCGCGACCAGCTTGTAAATCGCTAATCATCGAAGAACTAGCGTTATTCGATTGATTGGTCAAAATTTGCTGCACAACGCCGCCTTGGCCAGCCTCGGTTACAGCAACAACCTCGCCCTTTTGGGTAATCAAAAAGGCAAAACTCGATTCATCAAGAATCAAGCCCTTGAGATAGAATGCCAAGCGATCGAGGCTGACATCGACGCTGACCGTGCCTAAAAATTCAGCATTATCGTAGACTGGCGCGGCAACCGAAATCAAGGGCTGCGATTGATCGATCGACTGGTGAACTTCTGTCCAAGCCAAAGCGCGGCTGGGATTATTGGCTGGGAGGCTGGCGACATAGGCTAGTTCTTGGCTTGGTTGCCAATCGGCAGGTGGATCGTTGGGAGTCATGTTGGGGTAGGTACGCAGCGTATTGGCGGTTAAATACGAGATCCGCACAATTTCGGGAACGCTAATTTGCAAGCTTGGCAACACATCTTCGAGCCGTTGGCTATAGCCAATATCGGCCAGCGCTTGGGCCTGATCAGGGTTAGCAATCACCAATACTGTCGTTGCGCCGCTGGCATATTGGCGACCATTACGAGCCACACTTAGCTCTGGCAAACGTGGGTTTTGGGTTGTTGGTTGTTGCAAATAGGTGCGAGTGGTAACTGCCAACTGTTGCACAGCCCGAACCGTTTGGGCGGTGCTTGCAGAGTGGCTTTTGGCAATCCGCAGGAGATATTGTTCAGCTTGGGCTTGCAGCGCGGCGGTACTATCGTTAGTGGCTTGGTTGCGCACAGCCACCAAGCCACGGGTATTAATCGCTAAATTAAGCAACGCCAACAGAGATGTTCCCAATAAGAGAATAACAATAACCTGCCTGCGTAAACTATGGAGCATCGTCCATCCTCCACCTACAACAACCTATTGCGACACGCGCAGCGTAATTTTGAACGTCTCTGGTGGGATTGAGGTCGTTGGGTCAAACGTTGTGAGTGATGTTGTATCGATCACAAAGCTTTTTGGGCCAACGTGGGCCATATAATCTTTGCCTTCCAAAATGCGCACCGTTTGGTCGAGCGCAATCCGGGCAATCGTGACTGGTGGTGCAACCGCCGCAGCTTGGATACCGCCGCTTTGCAATTCTGCATAGACTTCAGGGCTGATGTAATACGCCATCAGCTTGATTGTATCTTGCAGCTTGCGTTCGCGCAAAATTTCGGCAGCAGTTACAGTTGTTTGGCCAGTACCTACAATATAATCGATCTCTGGATGCGCGATCAAGACCTCTTCGATTAATTTTGCCTGTTCTTCTTTGCCAGTATCGCCATATTTGGTTTCGACAAGGTTAATTGCGCCATTGGTAATAGTAGCTTTGAATTTTTCGTCGGCTGCTTTCGACCAACCAGCCTTCTCTGGGCCAGGGAACCAAGCAACATCAACTGGCTCGCTGCCTTTGGGATGTTTTTGCACCAGATATTTGGCAATTTCTTGGCCGCCCTCGCCTGGCACTGAAAGCGATTTGGCAGTAACAGCCTTCGACGAAATATCGTTCATAAAGGCAATTACTGGAATCTTTTGGCCTTGCAGCTCAACAATTAAATCGTTAAGCCCATCGAGCGAGATTGAGCCAATCACCACAGCTTTGGCTCCATTGGCCACACATTGGCGAATTTGAGTGATTTGGGTGGGCAAATTGCCATAGCCGCCAGCTTCAACAATTTCGACATTCACGCCCAAGCGTTCGGCCTCGGAGACAATGCCATAATTAACCGCCAGCCAATAGCTATCTTTGATGTGCGGAATCGAAACACAAATCGTTTCAGCTTTATCAGCCAGCACCAGCGGCACATAATCGGTCGTCGTCCGAGGGCTAGCAAAATCAAACGGCGGATTCCAGACTTCAACCTGATAGCTAGCACTGGTACTGGTTTGGCTCAATGCGGCGGTTGCGCCCGGAGTATTGGTTGGTTGGGTGGTTGGCTGGGCCGTACCACAAGCGGCTAAGCTACAGGCCAATAAGCTGCCAAGAAGCCAGAATGAGCGTTTGGTTGCAAGCTGCATAGGAGCATCTCCTTAGTCCCTGAAACCCGAGCGCAACGATTGAAGAATGCGGTGGGCCTTGTGAGAAGCGGGATTCCATGAAAGAAGGTATGCCGAGCATGATGCATCGGCATACCTTCTCAACCAATTTAGTTGATTTCAACAATCAATTCAATTTCGGTGGCCATATTGAACGGTAAGGCAACTTTACCGCCTGATGAACGGGCGTGTTTGCCTGCTTCAGGGCCGAAAATTGTTACCAAGAAGTCTGAGCAGCCATCGACAGTTTTGCCAAGTGCGCCAACAACTGGGCCTGAGGTAACGTCATCATAGGTTGGAACAACGTTGACCGTGCCAGTTACCATTACAATGTGGTCAACTCGGTCGAGGTCGCCAATTGTCGATTTGAGGAAGCGCAAGCCACGCACACAGCTCAACATTGCAGCTTCTTGAGCGGTTGCTAACGAGAGAGTTGGCAACTCGCCTTTGAGGAATCCACCGCTACCAGTCAAGATTTCTGGGCCAGCCGATGAGATGAAAACAATTTCGCCAGCTTGTGAAGCATTCACATAATTGGCAGTTGGTGGAGCCAAGTCTGGCAATGAAGCAACACCATAGCGGGCTTCAACATAGGCTTCGACCTTTTCGAACACACAATCAACGCCTGGGCGGCGGCAACGGTTGCGTTCGGCGCTGTCAAGCGATTGGCCTTCCGAGGCGAGGGTAATTGAACTAAATGTGCCAGCTACCAACAATACGAGCAGGAGTTTTAGGGAAAAACGTTTCATGAATGGACTCCTCGTCACAAACTAGTGCCATGAACGCTTGATCGCAGGATCAACGGTCATTCCATCTATACGGCAAATGGTTCAGTGGATAATCAGAGTCTACCCGAGGCCCAGTCAAAGTCAATCCGGCCAATAGTCCTATCCAAAAATAACCTCTAATGGGATTGCTCAGCCCATACGCAACTAGGCTATCCTAGGCGTACCGTTTAGCATAAAAGTCATTAAATTCACACCAAACGAGGGGCCAGCAGTGAACTATATTGCGAGAGAAGAGGTAAAGTAGGTCAGCACAGGTTAATCTTGAGGAAAAAACAATGCCGATTTGGATTCATTTTGAGTTTATGTGGGTTCCTTCGGAGTTCGGTGGGAACAAAGGTACGCCTTATCCTAATATGCGCACAGAAATTGGGTGGCAACGTCATCTTGGTGAACTCCAAGAATTCACCATAGATATTCAATGGGTTCAATTTGATTACGATGAAACGACCCGTCAAGGGTATGCGAAATGTAGCTTTGGATCGCATCATCAATTACCAGAAGAAAGACTCAAACCTGATCAGTTTATTATCATATTAAATGGGCCGAGGATCTTGGCAATCGGCAGAATCGTTGAGGAACGTAGTTTATGATAAGGCCCCTCCCACGAAGGACATTGATAGCGTAGCATTCAGCTTTAAATTTGGGTAAATAAGATGGAATCAAAGCCTAGCAGAATCAACATAATTCAGGCTCGCTATATTCTTGGACGAATCCCCAATAGCGAGTTACCGAAACTAGCGACACAATTACTAATCGACGGATATAGTAGCCTAGCGTTACAAATTTTGGCGGGATTGCAAGCGTATGAAATTGACTTGCAGGCGAATACATTGTGGGATCAGGTTAACACCGACTTGGCATTCAGGCCTATAACAAGCTGTGATGCAGCGCGCATTTATGCAACAGATGTGCTCCAACAGGTCATATTGGGAACAATCGATCCCTTTATAGCCGCCGAAGATTTATGGGATGTATCAATAGAGGTAAGAAATAATAAAACTTCGAACAACCAAGGCCGTTCACAATCAGAATTTCATGATCTTGATCCGTTTATTTATTGTGCCAGCGAGGCCCGTTCACGACCTGAGGATCGAGAATTTTTTCGCCAAGCAATTCTTAGCGAAGCGCAGGATTGGTTAGATCAGCAAGATTATCGCTAATTATTGAGTAAGACTCTGAGGAACAGACAATGCCGATTTGGGTTCATTTTGAGTTTTTGTGGATTCCACACCGTTTTGGTGGGCATATCCGTCCACCTTTTGAGAATATGATGACACTCATGGGTTGGCAAGAGTATGGAGATAGCCCCAATGGGGAAGCACGCACAATTCGGTGGGTCGAATTTGACTATGACGAAACAACCAGAGAAGGCTATGCACGCTGTCAGTTTCTGACCGATACCCCGTTACCTGATGGTTGGCTTAAACCAGGGTTATTGCTTGAACTAGTATTCGGTGGCAATCGGATTATAGCAATCGGCAGAATCGTTGAGAACCGTATCCCAGAAATTAAGCCTGAATAGTGATCAAATTACAACATTCGACCAGCTTTCATTGTTTAATCGCTTGGTTTCGCAGGATGGAAGCATTCATTGTGAGGAGTAACTATGCCAATTTGGATTCATTTTGAGTTTGTGTGGATGCCGCCCAATTTCGGACATCCAATTCCACCCTACGAAAATATGATGACTCAAATTCGTTGGCAACATTACATGGGTTATCCAGAGAACGAGATTCGAACGCTCAAATGGGAATACTTCAACTATGATCTACTAACCAACCAAGGCTATGCGAAATGTCGATTTATTTCTGATGGGCCATTACCTGAAGGCTGGCTTAAACCTGGTTTATTTATTGAATTAACATCTGGAGGGGATCGAGTTATGGCAATCGGTAAAATTGTTGAGGAACGTAGCCCAGAAATTAAGCCTGAATAGTGATCAAATTACAACATTCGACCAGCTTTCATTGTTTAATCGCGTTGGCCTCAGATTTAACGAACAATGAACCGCACCAGCTAAATCCGAGTATCATAGATCGTCAATTGAGCACGGAAGGAACCAGAATGAGCGCGCAATTTATGCCGATTTCTGTGATTTTGCCGGAAGAAGGCACAACCCTGATTGGCGATATTCGCTGCAAAGTCTCGAGCGCCGCCACCAACAACCAATGCACGGTCTTGGAGGTTACGTTGCAGGCTGGTCAAGGCGCAGTGCTGCACCAACACGAGGTCGAAATGGAGATTTTGCTCGTGCAGGCGGGACGCTGCACGGTTGGCGACGAGCGCAATCAATGGCTGCTTGAGGTTGGCGGCATCGCCCATTTTCCCCAAAACACGCGCCACTTTTTTCGCAATGATCACCCCGAAACCTGTGTGCTGTTGATCACCGCAATTCCAGGTGGGCTTGACCGCTTTTTCGAGGCCTTGGCGGCCCAAGCAGAAAATGCAGCCCAAGACTGAGCCAAATTAAGTTTGCCCAGCGTATACTGCCAATCTAAGCGGTTTAATCTGGAGCTGATTATGCCAACCACAATTCCAGCACTGCCCTGCATCGATCTCGATCAGACCATCGATTTTTGGCGTAACCTTGGTTTTACGGTCAGCTATACCCAACGCAAGCCCAGCCTCTACGCCGTCATCAATGCCGACGATTATTGCTTACACTTCTTTGGCTTGAAACACCTGCCGCCCACCGAAAACTATAGCACTTGTCTGATTATCGTTACCGAAGTTGAGCAATTGCACCAACAATTTGCCACGCGCTTGAAGGCTATTTTAGGCAAAGTGCCAGCCCAAGGCTTTCCGCGTATCTCGCGCATGAAGCCGGGTCAAAGTCGTTTCACGCTCACCGATAACGCTGGCAATTCGATTATTTTTATTAAACAAGGCGATGAGGATGAAGCCGCCTCCCAAGCCTACCGAAACCCCGACCAATCGCCGTTGCAACGCGCCCTCGCCGTAGCGACCCGCCTGCGCGATTTCAAAAATGATGATCAGGCTGCCGCCAAAACCCTCGACAATGCCCTGGCCCGCTATTCCGATGCACCAGCCTTGGAGTATGCGCAAGTGCTGCTAGCACGGCGCGAATTGGCCCAAGCACTTGAGCAAAACGAGCAGTTTGAACACTTGAGCAGTCAACTCGCCAGCTTGGCGCTCAACCCTGAACAACGCCAGCAACTAGGCTTATAGCACCCTAAAATAAACCAAACTCCCCTCGCCACAGCTTCCATTAAACGCGGACGGGGGGAGTAACATTATGATCAGCAGCGCAACTGCGGTTAAAGCCAACCTAAAGCGCGGATAATCGCAAAAGCAACGCCCGCAACAATCAGAATCTTCCAACCATGGCCGATCAAGCGGGCAGTCCATGGCACATGATAGCCAAATTGCGCGAGCCGTTCCCTCAGCTGGCGCGGTGTTGGTTCGGTCAGCGTACTTTCATCAGGGAAGATCAAGGTTGGAACACTTTCATTGCCATTGTTGATCTGCTGCACAAGCGCCGCCGCCGCTGGATCGTTATGAATATTAATATAGACATATGGAACCCCAGCTCGATTGAGCATACCGCGCACAGGTGGAACAGCAGGGCAACGCGCATGGCCATACATGCGAATGGGATTTGGTGGATTCGCTTCCATAACACTCCTTGTGAACATTCAAATAGCCACAAACCATGATAAACCCATTGCGCAGATGCTAGATTAATCTAAGGCTCAGGCTGCTTGGAATTTCAAGCGGCTTAATGGAGAATTTGATGAATTTTTATTGCTACGCCCATAGTGCGTTACGCAAGCCCATCCGTGATCTGGCAATTAACCCGCGCTATCCACGCATGGCCGTCTGTTATGATGATGGAACCATCCAAGAGATGGCAATTCCGAGCTTGGCGCGCACCGCCCAGCATCGCAGCCGCCGCACTGGGATTGCTTTTGGACTAACGTGGAGCAGCGATGGCACAACGATTTATAGTACGAATGAGTACGGTCATCGGGCATTGCATTGGATCAACGGCTTAACCCAGCCGCCTCAAGTTCTATTCGAAGGCCCAATCCATGATGATGATCAAGCAGCAATGGAAGCTTGGGATGGCTTCTACCCAACATTAATTCAAAGTGATCGGCTTGGTAAAGAGCTTGCTTGTGACAGTTTTGGCGATATTAAGCGTTGGAATGCCAACGATTTAACCACAATTCGACTGCTAAACGTTCATAATGGCCACAGTTTAGGCTTTGCCTTTCATCCAATCCAATCGATTTTGGCTAGTTGTGGCATTGATCGCACAATTGGCATTTGGGATGAACTTGATGTCGCAACTATCTGGCCTACAAATCAGTTTGCTTGGATGAGTGATATTGCTTGGAGTAGCGATGGCGCAAGTTTATTATGTACAGGCTCTGAACCACATTATGGGATTCACCATTCGTCACTTGTTCAGCGCTGGAATCCATGGAATCAGCGGTTAGAGGCAGAGTATCGCATGCCCTATGCTACAAGCCAAAAAATCGCCGTCCATCCAAGCCAACCGTTGGTGGCAATCGGCCATCTCGACCATACTATTAGCCTCTGGCACAGCGATTCATGGCAAGCTTATGCCACACTGAAAAGCCACTATGTACATATCGATGAACTCAGTTGGTCACATGATGGTCAATGGTTAATCTCAGTTGGCTCTAAGCCTGAACACTATTATTACGGCATCGAAGTATGGGCAGCTCATACATAGCGCTTTCAATCGCATGCCTCAAGTTGCTCAGCGTTAAAACAGCGGGCCAGAATATTACGCGTCGCTTGGATAAAATGGCGCTCGGCAGAATCAACCGGATGCACCACGCAGCTGGTAATATCGCAGTGTAATCCTGTAATTAACCAACCTGATGCTTGGTGCTCTGCCAAAATGGCCAATAATCTGCACTGCCCAATCCAATTCTGCAAAAGCCAAAAACTTGCCATCACGCGGGGCCAAATCGCGCAAGCTAAGCAGGCGATTGGGTTGGGGAATCAGGCGCATGCCTACGATTGCAAACCGCTCAGTATTGGGAATTTGGCGCACATAGCGCTCATATTCCAGCAAGGTATGTTTTAAACGCCAGCTTGGTTGGGCAGGCGTGGTTGCCAAAAGCACTCGTTGATAGGGCACACAGCGCGGCATCAGCATGGTTCACCTCGGATTAGGGTTGAGCTTGCTGGCGCATGGCATAGACATAGCCAACCAAGCCGCCAATGAGACTGGCCCCAACCACCAAACCAATTGCGCTGCCGCCATGCACCACCAGCAACAACAGCAAACAAACCCCAGCAATCCCACCAAATACCTTAATTCGTAAGTCATCAGACCATGGCCGAATCAAGCTTGGCAGAAAGCGCACAGCCGCCAACGCGCCTACAACCATCGCTATAAAGCCAACAATAGCCAGCTTGATAACTGCTCCAACCACAGTCGTCGCAACAATCGCGCCAACTCCGCCAACCAAAGCCAAATCGAGCATTGGCTTGTATTGTGGGGCGAGAGTAGCCCGAATTTGATCTTCAAAATCTTCGCCAGTGGCTTGGCTTTGATCGTATTTTTCGAGCAATTCTTCGGCCCAGCGCAATTCGGCTTGCGCCGCAGCATATTCTTCAGGATTGGTGCTGGCGTAGGCGGTTTCGGATAACGCTTGATAGGCCGATTCTGCCGCCGCCATCGGATTGCTCAAAATTTGCTGGGCGGTTAATTGAATCACCTGCCAATCGGCCCAAGTTGTTTGGGCGCTGCTCGAAGCTTGGCAAATAATCCCAATTTTTTGGGCAGGATACGCAAAATCAAAACGAAAACTATTGCCAGCAATTTCAACTGTATGATTTTCGTACAAATACACTGCCGGATGCGCCGCATGCCAAGCTACCGCAAATAAATCATTGATCGCATTGCCGCTTGATTGTTGGCGTTGGCGCGGTTGTTCGCGCTGGCCACTCAACTCGCGATCGTAGGCTTGACGCTTTTGAGGATCTTTCAGTACGCCATAGGCAATATTCAAGGCCTGCATCAAGGCCGTAGCATCGGGAGCTTTATTAATATCAGGGTGATATTGGCGCGCCAAACGGCGAAATGCTGCATCAATCGTCGCAGCATCGGCGCTGGTGGCAACCCCAAGAACCTCGTAATGTGTTTTCATCAAGCGTTATTCACTCGCTGCTAAACCAAAAAAACCACGTAATTGTTGGCGATAGGTCGCGTGATTAGCCCACAGCGCCACGTTGGCTTGGGCTTGCTGTTCAAGCAATTGGGCTAAGCCTTCGATGTTTGCTGCACGCAATTTGGCCAAGGTCTGCACAATCAAGGCCTGATTGGCATGTTCAAGCTCACGCCAAAATCGTTCATGCAGAATCTGTTGGCCAGCAACATGAGCCGCCGTAAGCTGGCTAAAATCGCCAAATACTGCTTGCTGGTGCAAATAAACCAAAAAGCGACAAGCCACGCTGTTGAGTTTATCCTGTTTAAGTTCAGCGATCCAATCGCTGGCATCATCGCTGAATTGGCGCGCCAAGGTTAAGCATTCAAGCGTTTCGATGACGAGATTCGCGGTTGGGCCAAATGGATCGTGCCCAGCCAGCCAAGCCTGAGCACGGCTGTTGAAAAAAAAGGGTTGGGCGCGCGCCAACAAGACTGTTTGCTCAAAATTGGCCAATTGATCCACGCCCAGGCTTGCCAATTCGCTCAAGCGATAGCGCAATTCCTGCTGATGGCCAAGCGCTGATGCGAGCGTCAGTTGGCGAAATAACGGCCAGATTGGGCTTTGCGCCAAGCCTAATTCTGTATACAGCTCAAGCTGGCGCAGCAAAGCCAAATGCGCGCCAAGCAATAACGCTGGCTCTGCATCGCCATCCAACAGATTATCTTGGACCCAATAATACCACCAGCCATAGAGTTGGGCCGCACCGAGCTGAACATACATAGGCCTTGCAAGCGCAAACTGCTCACGCAGCCACCATGGCAAGAGCGCGGCAATCTGGCTAAATCGGCCCTGTTTCAACTGGCTAAATTGGGCTTGCAAGACCTCGGCCAAGCCAGTGGGCAAGGCCGCCAAATCGGCTTCAATCAAGCTGCAAACGGCGCGATAGTGCGCGTGATCATCAACTGGCTCGGCTAAATTCATCCTCATTCCTTTGCTGCGACAAACGATTATGCGCCATTAGGATACACCAAAGCCGAGCATAGCCGAACTTTGAGCCACAAAGCCCAGTATAGTAGAGCAGAATTAAATCCTCGTAAGGAGAAGCAATTGATGGCTGTTTCGATGAATATCGAATTTGTGATGATTCCACACCAGTTTGGCGGACGAAAATATCCATTTGCCAAAAATATATATAGTCAAGTGCGGTGGCAGCGCTATTTCTATCAAGCCCCGAATAGCGTCAGGAGTATTCAATTGATTGAGCTTGACTATGACCCACAGACTAGACTAGGCCATGCATTTTGCATTTTCCCCTTCGATGACCCATTTCCTGAAGCATGGCTTGAACCAGGCGAATTACTTGAACTGTGTGAGGGCGCACACATCGTAGCAATTGCCAAGATTGTGCCGCCACGAATTGTGAAAGAACAGGATTGAAGTTATGTCAAATCTGATCGCGTTTGAATTGTTCTGGCTACCAGAACAATTCAGTGGCCATAGCCAGCCGCCGTTTGTACGCATGCAAACGCGCATTCGAGGTGAATCAAGCCAATTTCCGATGCGGAGTATCGAATGGATACAGTTGGAATATACCCAAACCACGAGTGAAGGCTATGCGCTAGGCAAATTGCTCACTCGAATCCCAATAGCCTTAGGCCAGTTTAAATGTGGCGAACAAATTAAGCTCCTTGCTGGCGACACAATTATTGCAGTTGGCAAAATCGTTGCCCAACGCGCAACCGATCGGTAAGCGAAAAACCCTCAGCCTCGCTTCTACGGCACTGGCAAGAGGCATTGCTCTATCATTTTATATTTTTGATCAGCTCAATTTGCCATTCAGCAAAATTGCTACTTGATATATTCCCATATCGGTATATAATAACTATATGGCACGTGCAGCAACAACAACCGATGTATTCAATGCGATCGCAGAGCCGGGGCGGCGGCAAATTCTCGACCTGCTCGCGAATGGCGAGCTTTCCGTCAACGAACTGGTTGAGCAGCTTGGGCTGGCTCAGCCGCAGGTATCCAAACGCCTGCATGTCTTGCGCGAAGTCGGGCTAGTGCTCGTGCGCGATGATGGCAGACAACGCTACTACCGATTAAATGGGCGGGCACTCAAGCCTATTCACGATTGGATTCGGCGCTACGAACAAATGTGGAACGACCGCTTTGATGCCTTGGATGATTTGCTCGAAGAATTGCATGATCAGGAGGATTAACCATGCCAACGCTCGTCAACAAACATTCAGCAGTGGTTACGCTGCCAACCGACACCCAAATTCAAATTAGCCGCGATTTTAATGTGCCCAAGGAGCTGGTGTATCGGGCTTGGACTACGCCTGAACTGGTGAAACGCTGGTGGTCAGCAGGCCATGGCACGGTCACGATTGCTGATATTGATCTAAAAATTGGCGGCATGTGGCGGTGGGTCACGGTTACAGACACGGGCTTTGAAGTGGCGTTTCATGGCGAATATCGCGAACTTATCCCCAATGAGCGGCTGGTTTGCACCGAAGTATACGAAGCTATGCCCGAAGGCGAAGCATTGAATAGCCTGATTTTCGCCGATCGCGAAGGTGGCTCAAGTTTGACCCTGCTGGTGCAACATAGCTGTCAAGAGCATCGCGATGGGCATGTCAATTCAGGTATGGAATCGGGCATGCAAAGCGCGCTGGCAATGCTTGAAGCAGTTGCGCTCGAATTGCTTGAGCCAACAGCAGTCGAAGCCTAGGCTACTACAAATGTGATGTGGCTTCGTGGAATGGAGACGAAATTCATGACAACGCTAACCGCAACCAGCTCAAAAACCAGCCTGTGGGCCAGCAGGATCATGCGAGGGTTACCAATTCTATTCCTGCTTTTTGATGGCAGCTACAAGCTTTTTAATCCAGCTCCGGTTGCTGAATCGTTCGCGGCACTGGGCTACCCTGAGGGCATTGCCTTGAGCTTGGGGTTGCTATTGATTGTCTGTACCATCGTGTATGCAATTCCACGCACCGCAGTGCTTGGGGCGGTTCTGCTGACTGGCTATCTTGGCGGGGCCATCGCCAGCCATGTTCGGGTCGGCGATCCGCTATTCTCATTAATCTTTCCAATCATTATTGGGAGTTTATTGTGGGGTGGCCTCTATCTCAGCGATGCACGGCTCCGCACGATTTTTCCAGTGCGTAGCGCATAACCCATAAACTACTAAACCATAAGCAAAGCCCCGCTCCGAAGCAGTTGGAGCGGGGCTTTGCTTATGGTTTAGTTCGCGGCCCAAGGAATGTAGCAGCGCCATATTGCTATGGTCGTGGTCGCAGTCGCCGTGGCCGCTGCAGTATTTGTTGCGGTTGGCACATCGGTCGGCGTTGCGGTTGCGGTGTTGGTCGCGGTCGCAGTATTTGTCGTGGTTGCAGTCGCGGTTGCCGTCGGTTCAACGGTTGGCACATCGGTCGCGGTTGCCGTTGGTTCGTCAGTCGCCGTTGCGGTGTTGGTCGCGGTTTCCGTCGGTTCCACGGTTGGCACATCAGTTGCCGTCGCCGTTGGCACATCGGTCGCGGTTGCCGTTGGTTCGTCAGTCGCGGTTGCTGTTGCAGTTGGCACATCGGTTGCAGTGGCTGTGGGCAGGGGTGTACGGGTTGCGGTTACGCGCGGGGTTGGCGTGCTTTCAATTGGCACATTCAATTGGCCATAACTATTATTACCCCAACACAAAATCCGGCGATCACCCTTGATTGCGCAGGTATGGCCATATCCAGAACTGACTTGGCTAAACGTACCAGCGGGCACAATTGGCGCAGGAAATTGCCCCCAGCAATGGGCAATTGTCGTATTACTAATGATGCCACAGCCATGATAGCCCCCAATGCTAATCTGGCTAAATGAGCCATTGGGCGGTGCAGGCAAATCGGAGAATGTCGAGTAATTCCAACAGCTGATCCTATTATCAGTTGCTAATGCACAAGCAGAGCTATAGCCAACACTCACATCGCGATAGCTCCCAGCAGGTGGTGGGACGAATCCATCCCAGCCATTTTCCCAACAGTGCAGTGCTTGCGCAGTATCAATCGCACAAGCATAAGCTTGGCCAACGCTCACTTTCGTATATAGACCTTGCGGGGCACTTTCCCATGGATCAACATTCCCGCCCCAGCAGGCTAAAGTTTTATCAAGCTTAATCGCGCAGCTATGAAACGAACCAGCATCAAGCGCGCTAAATCTGCCGCTTGGTGGATTCAGAATCCCATAATCTGGCGAACCCCAACATCGGATCGCGAGATCTGAGGATCGAATACCACAGCTAAATCCAGCGCCAGCACTCACTGCTTCAAATGAGCCAGTTGGCGGCGTTGATTCATTATCATCATTCGCGCCCCAACATTGCAGCGTTCGACTGGTCTTAATCGCACAGGTATGGCTGTAGCCAGCACTTACTCGCAGATAGGTATCGACCAAAGGTGCGGCCATAACCTGCGGATTCGACTTGGGCAACACAAGAATCAGCGCCGCCAAGCCAAGTAGCCACCACAGCAGTGGCGCGCGAAAACGAACGTGCATGCGATCCATAACCACACAGCTCCTCAACAACGATTGCCCAGATCCACAGAATGATGATGATCGCTCAATTATACGCGCGTATCAGTAGGCAACCAGAGCCATTAGTCCAATCCAGCAGTGGGATCACGCATACCTAGCGCTGGTTCAGGAGTGATAACCGAGAAGCTGCTTATGGAGTGGATTCGGGCCGCAATCGCTCGCCTCTTGCACAGGAAAGCGATCGCGGCAGATTAAATTCTTAGTTCGTCGCGGCCCAAGGAATGTAGCAGCGCCACGGTACAGTGGTCGTGGTCGCAGTTGGCGCATTAGTCGCCGTTGCCGTTACGGTATTTGTTAACGTAGGCACATTGGTCGACGTGGCCGTTGCGGTTGGCACATCAGTTGCGGTCGCGGTCGCAGTTGGTTCGTCTGTTGCCGTTGCGGTGGGCAGATCAGTTGCGGTCGCGGTTGCGGTTGGTTCGTCTGTTGCCGTGGCTGTGGGCAGATCAGTTGCGGTCGCGGTCGCCGTTGGTTCGTCTGTTGCCGTGGCTGTGGCTGTTGGAATGTCAGTTGCAGTCGCTGTATTGGTTGGAGTTGCCGTGCGCGTTGCAGTTGAGGTTTTGGTTGGGGTTCTCGTAGGGGTGCTTTCAATTGGCACATCGAGTTGCCCATAACGATTATCACCCCAACACAAAATTCGGCGATCACTCTTAATCGCACAGCTATGCCCACCACCAACACTAACATACATAAAACTACCAGCCGGAACATTGATATATTCGCTTAAGCCCCAACACGAAACCTGTGACGTGTTGTAAACGCCACAGCTATGTGAACCACCAATACTCAGTTGGCTAAACGGCAGCTCAGGCACTTCGGGGCTATTTTGGTCTTGGCTATGGTTATTCCAACAGCTGATACTATTATCGACTGCCAGTGCACAAGAAGTACTATCTCCAACACTCAGATCACGATAGGTGCCGCTTGGCAGCGGTGGCGATGGATTCTCACTATCTTCACTACCCCAACAGACTAGTGCCTGAGCAGTATTAATTGCACAAGCATACAAAAAACCAACACTAATTTTGGTATACGCTCCTGCTGGAGCATTGAGTGCGCCATTTCTATTATAGCCCCAGCACTGCAAACTTTGATCAGTTTTGATGCCACAACTATGCCATACACCAGAATCAAGCGCGGTAAAGGTGCCACTTGGTACATTGGTCTGCCCATGTGTATTCGATCCCCAACAGGCAAGAGTTTGGGCAGGATAGCGAATTGCACAACTGAAAGAACTACCCGAGCTAACCTCACGATATTCCCCAGACGGTGGGCTTGTTTCATACGATTGATCAAATCCCCAACACCGAATTGTTCCGGTGGTTTTAATCGCACAGGTATGGGCACCGCCTGCACTTACTCGCGTATAGGTATCGACAAAGGGCACGGCCATAACTTGGGTGGGCGATTTGGGAAACACCAGCACAAGCAGCACAAGGCCGCTAATCCACCAAAGCAGGGCTGGCCGAAAACGTGATTGTTGACGCATAAAATTCTCCTCGCAGTACAGCATGGATCATAGCAAATAGGCTAAGCCAACCGTAACAGCAAACCTGCTACGGCATCGACCCAAACCCGAGCTTCATGATTGGTTTGAAAATAGCAAATTCTCTCGAAGAATAGGCTTATTATATGCGAGGATTATGCCAAATCAAGCACCAAAAGTACCTTTCAGCAGGGTCATTGATGAGGATAATTTGCCCATGTTCACAGCTCACAAACAAAAAGCCAGCCCGTGTTTTAGTAGCAACGCGGGCTGGCTTGGATAGAATTTACAGCTGACAAATCAATTAGCGTTGATAGACCCGCACCCAATCAACATACATGCGTTGCGGAAAAACGCTGCTTGCAGGCGGGTCAAGCGGCCAATCGCCGCCAACCGCGATATTGAGCAAAATATAGAATGGTTGATGGAATTCGGTTTTGCCGCTGCCAGTAATTGGCAAGACCAGCGGCTGGCCATTATCGTTCCGCAATAATGGCTGACCATCAATTGTCCAGCGAATTTGTTGTGCATCCCATTCGACCCCAAACACGTGATAGGCATCGGCATAGCTTCCGCTGGGCAGATTTTTGGCTTGCGCACCATCGCTACGGTCGCCATTTTCCGACCACCACATATAGCCATGGGTGCGGTTATCGCCACATTCGCTGCCACATTGGTTGCCACCCACCATTTCCATAATATCGATCTCGCCAGAAGCTGGCCAATTGCCTTGGTTGCCCATCATCCAGAAGGCTGGCCAAATGCCATTACCATACGGCAAGCGCATGCGGGCTTCAATGCGGCCATATTGCCACGAACGTTTGCCTTGGGTCACTAAGCGCGCCGAGGTATATTGACATTTGCCATACCAGCAATTGTAATTGGCAGGATTTTCCTTACGCGCTTCGATTAATAGGGCTTTGCCATCCTCGGCAGTGGCATCTTGGGTGATACTGGCATTTTGGCCATTGGTGTAATATTGGCGCTCGTTATTGCCGCCACCATCGCCATTCACAATATAGCGCCAATTGCTTTGATCAATCGTCGTTTGGTTAAATTCATCGCTCCAAACTAAGTTCCAATTGCCAGTTGGGGTTGGCGTGCGGGTTGGCGTAAGCGTTGGCCCTGGCGTGCGGGTTGGGGTTGGATTCGAAGTCGATGTGCCATAGACCTCAAGCTCCCACAGCGAGTAGCCCCATGGCGTGCCGCGCGTGGTTGCATAGACCCGCAAATAACGCCCGCTACCAGTAAGATTCAAATCGTCGTTGTTGCCATCGCCAGTTGTCGTGTTATAAATCGTCGTCCAATTTGTGGCATTGGTTGACACTTCGAGCCGGTAGGCTTTGGCGTAGGCGGCTTCCCATTTGAGCAGCACCCGATTAAGATTGTAGGTCGCGCCAAGATCGATGCGCAACCATTCGACCGAAGTTTCGGCGCTGGCCCAACGCGTTGCAGCATTGCCATCAACGGCTTTGCTCGCTTCAAAGCTAGCACCTTCAATTGATGAAGCAAGCGCAGGCCGACCAAGTGCCAGATTCACCCCAGTTTGCGCTTGAATCGAACGCGGCAACCCAAGCAGCCCAAATAGCCCAAATAGCCCAAGCAGCAAGCAGATCCGCAGCTGCAATAACGGTTTAGCACGCTTAATCATGAACAATCGCTCCTAAAATTACTTAATTAAGTATTAAGAGTATAAAGCGAAACCGCCGAGCACAACCGGGGTAATTACAGGGGTAAAACTGGGGCAAATTGGCTACGCTGCCAGCTTGACAGGCTTGCTATAGTGATGGGCTAGGGAGAAATTAGTTCGCTGGTGCTCGTAACCTAGCGCGAGTTAACTAGCAAGGAGAGTGTCTTGATGAATCGTGATCAACTGCTGGCCGAGTTCGAGCAATTAAGCAATGCCCAACGGATTATACGCATGGTTGGCTTGGGCCAACAAGCAGCCAACGATCCCCAAATCGGCCAATTAATTGAGCAATTCGCCCAAAGTAGCAGCATTTACCAACGCCGTTTGGCCTTGTGGAGTTGCTACGGCAGCCACGATAGCAGCTTGATTCGGCGCTTTATCAGCGATCCTGCCCAATCGTTAATTCGCTTAGCAATTAATTTAATCGCTGTGTATGGCACTGATCCTGATGTAGCCGCCAGTTTAGGCCAATTAGCCACTCCATTTTGGCGGAGAGCGCTCAAATTATTGGCCAAACAAGGCCGATTTCACTTGATTGACGCTTTTTTGGCAACCTTAGAGCCACAACAACTGCCACCATACCAACTCTTTGGCTCAGAACAGTATTACAACCAGCATCAAGCAAGCATTATCCACCACCTTGCACCAGCAGCCTGGAGCCACTTTGCCCGTTTCAAGCCGCACGAATGCGCCGACGCAGTTCAGCAGATTTTGCAAAACGAAGTCCTGAATCTTAACCATAAGCTAAGTATTTTCAACCAAGCCATTCCCGAGCTTGCAGAATACGATCCCGATCGAGCACTCGCCCTGCTGCAAATAGCACTCAATCAACAAATTGCGCTCCAATCGTTTACATTGCAAGCTTTAGCCAATCGGCGACCTCAAGCGATTGCCAATTTGATGATTCAACAGCAACAAACAGCCTCGATTAACTGGGGCAACGTGCTCAGCAAATTGAATGTAGATCAAATTTTACAGCTAGCTGAACTCAATTTGCTGCCACGACCAGGTTTATGGCTGAACAAAATCCCTAGCTCCTACCGCTCAGCAGTGTACGCCGCCCATCATCGCGAATGGTACGATCAACAATTAATGCTCCTCGATGATACGCTCTTGCAAGCGCTGCCAAGCAACGAACGCCAATCTGAGGCGCGGCGGATTCAGCAACTGCCCAATACCGCTGCGAATCTGCAGTTGAAAATTCGCTATGCCGCCTATTTGCCATGGGATGAAGCATGGGCAGCTTTGCAACCGGCGCTCAAACATAACGAAGCCGAATTGCGTGGCGAAGCACTCGCTTCGTTAATCAAAATTGTGCGCTATCAGCCAGAGTACGCCCAAACAGTCTTGGATTTAGTGCACGATCGGCGCAATGAGCAAGATCCCGTCCGAGTTAAAATGTTGAGCGCTTTGAGCGAGCTGCCAGCGCGGCGTTGGCAAGCACAACACCTGACCAGCATCGAGCAAGTTATTCGTGGTAGCCTCAATGCCCGCGATTGCTCCGATACCAGCATTCGCTTATTGCAACGCTGGCTGAGCAAATTGCTCGAAGTGCATCCCCAAGCGAGCATCGAATTAATTAGCCAGATTAGCCGCGAACGGGGCCAACTCTTTGTGCAACGCCATGGCCGCGAACTCAACGCCAGCGAGGCTCAAGCCCTAGCGGCGGCACTCTTGCCAATTATGCAATCATGGCAGCGCCGCCAACAAGCAGAAGATATTTTAAGCATCGTCAATTTTGTTGGCCGTGCAATTAAGGATGTGCCTGAATTGTTGGCAATGCTTGAGCAAATCGCCAATGATACGATCGATTGGGCTGCTATGCGTGCCGTCTATGTGCTGCATCGCTATGCTCGTACGACGTTTACGCAAGTTGTGCCGCGCATTTTGGCCAACGATCGCAGCTTGATTACCCAGCCGCTGATCGTGAATTTTGTGCATACCAAACGCCAAGATTTACTGACCCCATTTTTGCCTGCCCAACGCTATAAAGGTAAATTTAGCACTGGCGATGCAGGCTATATTTTGCCCATTCAGCGCGGCTTTGAGCGCTGGACAACCAGCCAGCAACAAATTTTTGCCGAAGCAGTCATTACCCAAACCGAGCAAGAAGACTTACAACACCAATATTTAATCGAATATGCACAGCGTTTAGCCTACCTTAGCGAGGTCGCACCCACTCGCCTGATCGAGTTGGCCCAGCTTAACGCCCCCATTGAGGTGCTACGCGATAAAGCGCTTGAAGCATTAAGCCGCCGCGAAACTGGCGATGGCGTACCAACCTTGCTCGAAGCCTTGGACGATGGCCGTGCTCGGGTGGCGATTTATGCCTTGCGTCGCGTCTTGCTGCGCATGCCAACCAGCCAAGCCTTGGCAATTTTGCGCAATGTACCGAGCGCCAAAATAACCGTCGCCAAAGAAACCATCCGCCTGATCGGCGACCTCAAGAATCGGGCTGCCTACCAAGAATTATTGCGCTGGAACGCGCTTGATTTGCATCGCGATGTGCAGATTGCCCTCGTCCATGCGCTCAACAACTACCTTGATCAACCAGAAACCTGGCAGATTTTTGAGCGCTTGCTGAGCCATGAAGAAACCACGGTGGTCAAGAGCCTCAGCACAATTTCGCTCGCAGGCCAGCCGCTCAGCATGCACGAACGACTGTTCCGCTTATTGGCAGCACTAGTAGAACATCCTCAGCTTGAAGTCCGTGAAGAAGCTATTGCCCGTTGTTACTTCTTTTACGGCAGCGATCGCCAACGGATTTTGGTTAAACCATTGACCAAAGCGCTGACTTCAGGGATTGCACAGCTCCGCCATGCAGCGATTAAGTCGCTTATTAATATGTATGCAATTAAGGATTCGGCAGTTATTGTTGGAATTGTACGCGAGCATTTACTCAATCGGACGGTTATTTACGATCTCATTAGCACGCTTGATCGCCAAGTGAGCGCATTTGAAGCATATCGTCCAGTTGGCTACGCGCTGATCAACGAATTAGCCCGCGACCGATTTACGACCCAGCTACAAATTCGATTGGCTGGTCATTGCTACAGCGAACAAGAATGGTTTGATTTCGTTCAGCAGTTGCAGCAACAAGGCTTGCTCAATATTAATAACTTTCGGGCGGTCTTAGAAGTCGTTGAATCGGTTGCTAATCGGCGTTGGCTAGCTCAGCCAGCCCAACTCGAAAGCCTTTTCTATCAATCTAGCGCTGCTTATTTACGTCGAATTGGCCTCGCCGCCTTTGGCTTCAAAACCAAACGCCTGGGCTGGCATCCCGCCGATTATCAACGCCTAGCCGAATATCAGGCCGATCCCGATGAGTTGGTTGCAGTACCAGCCCAATTTATCTTTCCACCGCAGGTCGAAACAGCCGAGCCACCCAAATAAATCCAGCTCGCAAGCGGCGCGTCGCCGATAAGCAACGCGCCGCTTTCCAGCCAGCTTGACAGGCTTGGTATATTTACGGGCTGGGGAGAATTTGTTAACTACTCGTATGCTATCAGCAGATAGCCCCTAGCGCGAGTTAATTAGCATGGAGAGTGTGTTGATGAATCGTGATCAACTGCTGGCTGAGTTCGAGCAATTAAGTGATAACCAACGGATTAAACGCATGGTTGCACTTGGCCAACAAGTCGCCAACGATCCTCAAATCGGTCAATTAATTGAGCAATTCGCCCAAAGCCCAAGCATTTACCAACGCCGTTTGGCTTTGTGGAGTTGCTACGGCAGCCACGATAGCAGCCTGATTGGAAGGTTTATCAGCGATCCTGCTCAATCGTTAGTTCGGTTAGCAATTAATTTAATGGGTGTGTATTGCACTGATGCTGATGTAGCCGCCAGTTTGGGCCAATTAGCCGCCCCATTCTGGCGCAAAGCACTCAAATTATTGGCCAAACAAGGTCGATTTGCAATAATTGATGGATTTTTGGCAACTCTAGAGCCAGCGCAATTGGCGCAGTATGCAATATTTGGTTCGCAACAGTATTACAATCAGCAGCAAGCATCAATTATTCAGCGGTTTAGCCCTCGCGAATGGGGCCAACTGGCGCGCTTCAAACCGCTTGCCTGTGTTGCATCGATAAATACGTTTTTGCAGCAATCAGCGCAGAGTATTCAACAAAAACAGGCAGTTTTGAGCATTGCGCTGCCAAAATTAGCTACGCGCCAGCCAGATCCGGCGCTCGGATTGGTGCAAACAGCGCTCGATCAACAGCTGGAACTCAATTCCTTGCCACTCCAAGCCCTAGCCCATCAGCGCCCCCAAGCGATTGCCAATCTGCTGATTCAGCAGCAACAAACAGTAGAGCTTGATTGGGACCACTTGGTTAGCAAACTGCGCTTAGAGCAAGTTTTACGGCTGGCCGAGCTGAATTTACTCCCAAGATGGGCTACTTGGCTGCGAAAAACCCCAATTAGCTATCGATCTGCCTTGTATGCAGCCCTGCATCGCCAATGGTACGATGAAAGGTTGTTGCTCCAAGATTATGTATGGGACGCGCTGCCGAGCAATGAACGCCAGCACGAAGCACGGCGCGCGCAACATGTACCGCATGTGGAAATGTTCCCTATTTTAAAAATTCAGCATGCCGCCTATTTGCCATGGGATGAGGCATGGGAAATCGTGCAACCAGCGCTCAAGCATAGCGAAGCTGAGTGGCGGGGTGAAGCAATCGCTTCGTTAATCAAGATTGTGCGCTATCAACCAGAATATGCCCAAACTGTCTTGGATTTGGTTAACGATCGGCGTAACGAGCAAGATCCGGTGCGGGTTAAGCTGCTAACAGCCTTAAGCGATCTGCCAGCACGACGGTGGCAATCCCAACACCTCGCCAGCATCGAGCAGATTATGCGTGCGAGCTTAAATGCCCGCGATTGCTCTGATACCAGCATTCAGCTCTTACAACGCTGGCTGAGCAAATTACTTGCGGTGCATCCAGAGGCCAGTATGGCATTAATTGGCCAAATGAGCCGCGAGCGTGGCAAACTGTTTGTCCAGAGCTATGGTGGTGAGCTGAATGCCGCCGAGGCCCAAGCCTTGTGCGCCGTGCTTTTACCAATTATGCGCACGTGGCAACGCGCCCAACAAATTGAAGATATTCTCAGCATTGTCTATTTTATTGGGCGCTCAATCAAGGATGTGCCCGAATTAATTACCATGCTTGAGCAAATCGCCAACGAACAGTTACATTGGGCAGCAAAACGAGCTTTGGATGCACTCCACAGCTACGCTCGCCCTCATTTTAACCAACTTGTGCCACAGCTGCTCGCCAACGACCCAAGCTGGATTACCCAAAGGCTGATTTTGAATTTTGTGCAGAGCAAACGCCAAGACTTGCTCACGCCATTTTTGCCAGCCCAAGCCTACGAAGGCAAATTCAGCACAGGCGATGCTGCGTATATGTTGCCAATTCAACACGGCTTTGAGCGCTGGACTACCAAGCAACAACAGATTTTTGCCCAAACCCTGATTGAGCAAACCCATAATCCTGATCTGCAACACCCAACCTTGATTGATTATGCTCAACGCTTGGCCCACCTCAGCGAGGTTGCCCCAACCCGCTTGATCGAGTTGGCGCAGCTTAACGCCCCAATTGAGGTCTTGCGCGATAAAGCGCTTGAAGCATTAAGCCGCCGCGAAACCAATGATGGCGTGCCAACCTTAATCGAAGCCTTGGCCGATGGCCGTGCCCGCGTAGCGATTTATGCTTTGCGGCGGGTATTGCTGCGTATGCCAACCAACCAAGCTTTGGATATTCTGCGCAATGTGCCAAGTGACAGAGTAACCGTTACCAAAGAAACCGTGCGGCTGCTTGGCGACCTCAAAAATCAGGTTGCCTACCAAGAATTATTGCGCTGGAATGGGCTTGAGCTGCATAACGACGTGCGGATTGCCCTCGTCCATGCGCTGAGCAACTATCTTGAGCACCCAGAAACCTGGCAAATCTTGGCAAGCATTGGTCAGCATGACGATCCAAATGTGGTTGATAGCCTGACCGATATATCGCTCAAAGGTCAACCGCCAGCGATTCAGCAACGCTATCTCAAACTCGTGGCAGGGTTATTGGAACATCCTGATGGAGCAGTTCGCCGAGATGCGCTGATGGCGCTTAGTTTGATTCCTGACCCTGATCGGCTGCTTGTCCAACCAATCATCGCGATCATTGCTAGCGATAGCCACGATTTACTCGAAAGTAGCATTATATCGCTCGTCCAACTCTATGGAATTAGCGCTATTGAGGTTGTTGCCGCGATTGTGCGCCGCTTTCTGACAAAACGCTTTTTCCTCTATCGATTTGTGGAACATCTTACGCCGCTACTCGAAATCCAACCAAGCTTCTTGCCCTTGGGGCACGCAATTGTGGCCGAATTGGCCAGCGATCGCTTAACAACCCAATTGCAAATTCAATTGGCTGCACGCTGCTATACCGAGCAAGCATGGTTCGATTTTGTGCAACAGTTGAGCCAAAAGCAATTATTGCATGTTGATAATTTTCGGGCAGTGCTCGACGAAATGGATTATGTCGAAAATACTATTTGGCTCCGCCAACCTGATAAACTAGAAAACTTTTTCTACCCATCCAACGATCCCTATTTACGCCGGATCGGCTTAGCAGCATTCATTAGAGCGAACTATTCCAAAAGATTTAATTGCCTATTTATTTAGTGGTCAAATGATACTTTCTGGAGGAGTTATTCGCTGGGCAGCAGGAACTCCTAATGCAGGACAAATTGTACGCCATTTATTACCATCTACAGGGTTGAAAATACATCCAAATCTTCACGCACCTACGACTGGCCCATATTTACTATTACGATTCATGAGCAATGGCATAAATCCTTCTCTATCGGCATTGCAGATAACTAATCACCTTGCTATCTTTTCGAACATGAGTTTACTCCTATCTGGGCTTAGTGTATTTGCAATAGCCTTAAGTTTTAAACTTCTTTCAGCAAAAATTAATAAACTTAATACTCATGTTGGTGAGATTCTTGATTTACTTAAAGCACAAAGTCGGACAAAACTCAAAGCGCGGATAGAAGAACTTCAAATACTTGATACAATTTCAACCGAAGATAGGCGCATGACCATTCTTAGTCATGTATTACCCGATCTCAATGATCTTTATCATCTTTATATGGAGCAACTCTCTAAAATTAATGATTGGCATAAGTTCAATGCTTTAGAAGAACTTTTTACTTTAACTGCAACCGCACGTGCTCATGCTTATGCTGAGTTCGATATTACAAGTGGACAAGCAAGCAGAATTGCGCAAGAAACGCTCATATTTTGGCAAGAACATTCTCGTCGAATTGCTCGCGATTCAGTGTTATCCCCTAATCCACAGCGTTTTTTGTCTAGCAATTTCGTTGAACAGATTAGTACAATAACCCTTATAGACTGGATGGATTTTGCACACGGAGAATCAAAAGGCTTACTATGGATTGATGAATTACGTCGTCAAATAACTTCAAGAAATATTCCAATTAATGTTAATATGCAATCTGTCTCAAGATTCATGCCATGGTCTAGCAATATATCGAATGAATACGAACTCCTTATATCATTAATGCAACGACTCGTTCAACGCAATACAATCCTTGAAACCAATCTTGCCCAATATCAAATGCTTGAGGATATAGCAATACCCCCAAGCATGATGCAATCACAACTAGAACAAATACCAACTGATATCCAATCACAAAGTTTTATAGTTTTTAAACCTAATAACCTCATGATGTAGGATTCATGCGATTGTTAAACAAAATACTTCTAGCAAGCTGGTGAGCGGTGCATTATTATATATCTCTACTCTTGATAGCAGCTTCAAGGTAGGCGTTTTTGAGCGCAACATAGTTTTCAGCAGTGCGCCGAATGCGCTCAAGATGAGCGGCATCGAGTGGGCGGATTTTGCTAGGAATACCCAAAACGAGCGAATTGGGCGGGACAATCATACCTTCGGTAACCAAGGCACGCGCACCAATCAACGAGCCAGCGCCAATTTGGGCATGGTTCAAAATCACCGCGCCCATGCCAATCAGCACATCATCGCCAACGGTACAGCCATGGACAATTGCGCCATGACCAATACTTACGCCTGCGCCAATTGTCAGCCAAGCATCGGGGTCGGCATGCAAAATTGAGCCATCTTGAATATTACAGCGTGCACCGATGCGAATCAGGCCTTTATCGCCGCGAATAACCGTCATCGGCCAAACACTCACATCACTGGCTAATTCGACCGCGCCACAAACCAAGGCTTGGGGTGCAATATACACCCCTTCCGCGCGCGAAACACAATCGCTGACGCAGGGAAATTGATATTCCACAATCGATTACCTACGCTAAAACATGGCCGCGCAGAATCGTCAAAGCCTCGCCGCCAATCCGCGAACTCATAATTTGCGCTTCTTGATCGAACTCGACAGCAACCTCGACCCGCCCAGGCCGGCCCATGGCATCGCCTTGCTCAGCGCGATACTGCACCACATTGCTGCCATCAGCTTGGGCAATCACCCCAACTCCAACCAACAATGCGCCAAGTGGGCCTTGAGCCGAGCCAGTTACGGGGTCTTCGTCAATGCCAATGAGTGGCCCGAAAAAGCGCACATGCACCGCGCTCTCAGCATCTAGCCCTTCCAAGCAATACAAGGTTAATGCGCTTAGTTGATGGCTTTGACAGAGGAAACGCACAT
Source organism: Herpetosiphon giganteus (assembly GCF_016907925.1). Lineage (GTDB taxonomy): Bacteria > Chloroflexota > Chloroflexia > Chloroflexales > Herpetosiphonaceae > Herpetosiphon > Herpetosiphon giganteus. The sequence goes on from NZ_JAFBCZ010000009.1 coordinate 193,406, forward strand.
CATTCATATTCGGCTTAATCGCCAAAAGATTCGCCAGATTATGACAACCAATATAACCATATTCACCGCCGCGCGTTGGCGGAATATCGCTGCGAATATCGGCTTCATCCAAGCCCAGCGCGGCAGCCAAGGCCACAATTTGCAAATCGAGCGGCTCGAATTCGGGCACGGGAATGTCGAGCCACACTTTACAAGCAGAGGTTTCGCTTGCTTGCAGCTCGACCGCCAAAATGCCCGAGGCAGTTTCAATCGTATACTGGCCAGGAATAACCAAATGGCCGCGTTCGGCCAAGGCATGGCACGCGGCGACCGTGGCATGGCCGCACAAGGGCACCTCGACGGTTGGCGTAAACCAACGCAATTGCAAATCGGCTTGGCTACTTGGCAGCACAAACGCCGTCTCGGAAACATTCATCTCGCGGGCCAAGCGTTGCATCACGACCGGATCAAGTCCAGCAGTATCCAGCAACACTGCCGCTGCATTACCAGTGAACGGAACCCGAGCGAAGGCATCAACTTGGACAATTTCGCGCCAGCGTGGCATAGAACGATCCTCAAACTAGGGTTAATCTAGCTTCATTCTAGCACGATGCAGCGAAGACGTTGACGTTTTAGCGCTGCTTACGCAGCCGAAAAGCTCCGTCAAGCAAACCAACAACCAGCCAAATCAGCGTCGCACCAAACAATTGCAGGCTCGAAAAGCCCAAGCTAAAGCCAAGCACTAGCAGGCCAAGCACAATTGCGGCGTGCAAATAGACCCAGTGAGTTTGATAATCAGCCGGATTTTTGGTTAAGCGCGTGGTCAGCCAAAGCATGCCAATTGCCGCCAGCAAACCAAGCACCCCATACAGCTGGTTGATTTGGCTGCTCGGATAGGCCAGCATCAGCGCTAAGCCAAAACTGGCTGCATTTAACATTCTGGCGAGCAACAGGCTTAACGTGGATTTTTTGAAGGCATTGAGCGTGGTCATGGTTAATCTCCTCAATCAAAACAGTCGTTGATATTAGTTTGGAGTGTAGCACAAATGGCTAGCAATGGGAATACTAGAAGCTTTTAACTACTTCTATTTTCTCCTCCCTTCCGTCCCTCCGCTGGAGGGAAACGCCGGGGGTTTTCATCCCCCAGCACCCCCTAATGTTTATTTTATGGATTGTTTCTGCGTTGTCTATCCTCCCGATGTCCGATAGCTAAAAGCCCAGAGCCTGTAGCCAGCTTCTCTCTGCGCCGCTGCGTTAAAATTCCCTTCGCGTTATTCGCGTTCTTCGTGGTTTCTTCCCTTCGTGCTCTTCGTGCTCTTCGTGGATCAAACGGTTAATTGACATTCATGGTCAACCTGTTATGATGATCGCGTTTCCGGTATCGTTTCCAGCCCGTTTCATGGGTAGATAGAGGTAGTGCTGTGCGCTCAAAACAATCAACAATCACCATTCACGATGTTGCCAAAGCGGCTGGCGTGTCAGTGAGCACAGCATCGCGAGTGCTCAACAACAAAGCTGATGTTTCGCCAGAGACCTACAAAAAAGTGCGCCAAGTAATTGACGACCTGAACTACACCGCTAGTTTAGCCGCCAAAAGCATGCGCAGCCGCACAACCAATGTGCTTGGCTTGTTGGTGCCTGAGTTAATTGAGGTCTATTACCACGAAGTGATCAAAGGGGTTGGCGCAGCAATCGAAAATTCTGGCTACGATTTATTGATTTATACCAGTGGCAGCCCAACCCGCAACAAACGGGCCTCTTGGGAGCGCGAGCATGTGGCGTTGTTGAGCAGCGGCTTGACCGACGGCTGTATTATCGTTTCGCCATCAGCCCCAACCTTCCAAACAAACGCCAATATTGTGGTGATTGATCCTCATGGCGCGGGCGCAGAAGTGCCATCGGTTGTAGCAACCAATCACGAAGGCGCAATCCAAGCTGTTGATTATTTGGTCAGTCTTGGTCATCGCCGTATTGGCTTTATTCAAGGCCATCCTACGGCGTGGAGCGCACTGCAACGCTTTGAAGGCTACAAAGCTGGGCTGCACAAAGCGGGCATCGAATTCGAGGCCGCACTGGTTTGCGATGGTGATTTTACCTCGGCCTGCGGTAAAGCAGCAACCTATCATCTGATGAACCAGCCCAATCCGCCAAGCGCCATTTTTGCCGCCAACGACCGCACCGCAATCGGCGTGCTTGAAGCGGCCCAAGAACTGGGCCTCAACGTGCCACAAGATCTCTCAGTGATTGGCTTTGATAATATTCCCGAAACCATGCAAACCACACCACGCCTAACCACCATCGATCAATCAATTCGTGAGATGGGTTCGTTGGGCGTGCGGCTCTTAATTGATATGTTGCAAAATCGCGAATCGAGCCAGTTGCTACACACCGTGCCAACTAGCTTGGTTATTCGCGATTCGTGCTGGATGCGCAAGCAATAGCCCTGCGCTTACGTGAGATTAATTCCACGCCGACGCAGTTGTTCGACGACGGCAGCCACCAATTTCAGTGGCTGCAAGCCCCCAACGAACAATACTTCATCCTCAAATAAGGCAATTGGGTACGGCCAGCCTTCTTCAGCAAAATACTCAAGTTGGTTGGCATGTTGGGCTTGTACCGCTGAATCATCAAGATCATAATAGTTGACGCTTACTTGCGCGCCAACCAAGCGCTCCAACGAGAGCGCAACATTGGTTGCTACCTTCAACGAAGGCATGCGTGGGCCTCAGCCATAGCCACAACTGGCATCGCTCGAACGCCCAAATATTTCCAATCGATACACCATGAACGACCTAGGCTAAAAAAGAATCCTGCTCGCAAAAGTATAGCAGATCTCGATCCGCAGCAAAAAACGGGGCAAAAAATGCCCCGTTTCTGCATAGCTAGTTTGTTTTACTGTTGTTGCCAGAGCGCTGGCACATTGGCAGGCTCCCAGCCTACAAGCGAGGTGTGGGCTTGCAAACAGGTATAGTTTTTGCCAGCATAACTGACTTTTGCGCCAGCTGCATAGGCCGTGTTGGGCTGCCAAGCGGGCGTGCCCGTGGTTGGTGTGGCGGTTGGATTTGGCCGTGGGGTCGCGGTTGGGTTGGGAACGCTAGTTGCAGTTGGATTTGGCCGTGGCGTGGCGGTTGGGCTATTGGCTGGCGTGCCATAGGCTTCCAACTCGAACAATGAAACGCCCCATTCAGTAGCCTTGGCGGTGGTATAAACCCGCAGATAGCGTCCAGTTCCATTGAGGCTCAAGTTATCGCTGCCGCCATCGCCGTTGCTAGTGCTATAGATCGTTTGCCAATTGTTGGCATCATTGGAAACCTGCACCTGATAGCCGCGTGCATAGGCTGCTTCCCAATTGAGAATCACCCGATTCAAGGCATAGCTGCTGCCAAGATCGACTTGCAACCATTGGGGATTGGTCCACGCACTCGACCAGCGAGTTGAATTATTGCCATCAACCGCCAAGCTTGCGCCATAGCTGCTGGCTTCAGTCGATGAAGCGGTGGCGTTGCGGCCACGAGCGATATTCGTGCCATTTGGATTTGGCGTTGGCGTTGCGGTCGGGCCACTATTGCCCATCACCGTGTCGTAAATTGTACTTACCAGCGAGGTGCTGTCTTTGGTGTCTTGCGACATTTCCCAATACATAATTCCAGCAGCGTGGGTAAGCAAATATTGGGTTTTGCGGCGAATCGTGGGCTGGCCGTTGTAGCAACCATATACGCCATTGACCGTCGCGCAATCGCGGTTGGCGTTATCACGGTTGGCGGCAACTGCTTGGGCATAGGTGAAGCTTTCGCCTGGCCGCGCATAGAATGGCACGCCAAGCACAGCTTTCGAGGCGGGCAAGCCGCGATTAAGCCAAAAATTCAAACTATTGATCGACCAATCGTAGTTGGCGTGCGGTTCGCCACCATCGTAGGCCATAATATTCAGCCAATCGACATAGCCAAACACATCGGCGGCCACGCCATCGGCAGCAGAACCATCGGAAACCACGGCGGCGGTCAGCAATTTGCCTCGGCTATGCATTGCGGTCGATAAGCCGCTCATCAAGGCCGAATAATTGCCAGCAGACGAAGCCTTGGGATATTCCCAATCAATATCAACCCCATCAAGATTATATTGATTGACGAAATTGACCATATTATTGATAAAATTTGCACGTGCGGTTGGGCTAGCACCCAAAGCCTCAAACGTAGCATCAACCGAGCTGCCGCTCCAGCCACCAACCGAAATAAAGACCTTAACATTGTTGTTATGCGCCAAAGTCACCATCGATTGCAATTTGCCTGGGTTATCCAAACTGCGCAAGCTGCCATCGGCGTTGGCCAATAAAAAGGCATAATTGATATGGGTGATTTTGCTATATTGGATGCTATTCACATCACCTGCCCACGAAGGCATATAGCCAATACTCTTAAAACCGTTGGGCAAGCTCGCTGCCCGCGCCGCTGGAACCTGCCGCGCCTGAAGATTGAATACCAAAAAGAGCAAACAAACAATACTTATCATTGCAAAACGCCAACGGGCCATACACTGATCCTCCTACAACTATGGAGTCGGCTTGCTGCTTCGTAATTTCATTGAAATTACTTAATAACACCTTAGCATAGGCCAATCGGCGCTGTCAAGCACTTTCTTAAAAAAGTTTTATATATCTTTATTTGGGATGGTTGGATGCTGAAGCTATGGCGCGGTTAGCGGTTGCAAGATGGCTAATAATCCGCTTAGGCCATCGCTTGGCGGGAGTTTGGCAATGGGGCTAAGTTGCAGCCACGTTGTACGAACCTGATTCACCAGCTCAAGATTATGAATATCGCCACCATACCAACGTTGCCAGAGCAACAAGGCATAGGCCGAGCGCAAAACTGGCGCCCGCACGCGCACACTCAGCGGGCTATAACGAGCTGGATGCAAATGCACACGCTGCTCAACAGCATCGCCCCAACGCAACACCCAATTTGAACTATCGCTCAAGGTTAAAAGCTGATAGTGGTCGTTGCTTGCCAACCATGCTGCATACTCGGCTTCAGTTTCAATCCCATGTTGCTGGAGTTGGGTCAACACTTGGCCGTTGATTTGGGCTGGCGTTAATGCGCCGAGATACAAATCCATCTGGGAATTGCCGATTTTTTGCAGGCCTGCGAACAACCCTGTTTGCGTGCCATAGTGGAAGCCTGCGAGGGTTTGCAGCGCCCAACGGGCATGATGTTTCCAGCAATTTAAACTCGTCTGAAGCGCCATCATTCACCTATGCTATACTCAACCAACCCTACTTACTACAAGGATCGGCCTATGTCACAATTTATCGATCTGAGCCACACTGTTGAAGCTGGCATGATAACCTACAAGGGCCTGCCAGCCCCAATTATCTGCGATTTTCTGAGCCGCGAAGCCTCACGCAGCGTCTATGCAGAAGGCACCGAATTTCACATTGGCAAAATTGAGTTAGTTGCCAACACCGGAACCTACATTGATAGCCCGTTTCATCGTTTTGCCGATGGCAAGGATTTAGCCGAATTAACATTAACCCAAATTGCCGAACTTGAGGGTGTGCTGATTCGCCATGATCTCACCAATGGGCGGGCAATCGAGGCTTCAGCATTTGCTGGGCTTGATCTCAAAGGCAAGGCGGTGTTGGTCAACACCAATTGGGCGCAACATTGGCGCACCGACCAGTATTTCGAGGGCCATCCGTACTTAACAGCGGCGGCAGCTGAGTATTTGGTACAGGCGCAAGTCACCTTGGTTGGCATCGATTCATACAATATTGATGATACTGCCGATGGTAGGCGGCCAGTGCATACCATATTATTGGGCAACAACATTCCGATTGTTGAGCATCTTTGCCAGCTTGAGCAACTGCCAAATGCGGGCTTTCGTTTTTCGGCAGTGCCGGTAAAAATCAAGCAATTTGGCACATTTCCGGTACGCGCCTATGCGCGGCTTAACGAGGATTGAAGATGAACGAACAACCAAGCTACGATACGCCCTTGCCACTGTTTGTCTATGGCACGTTGCGCACTGGCGAATACAACTGGAAAATCTATCTTGAAGGTAAAACCCGCAGCGAAACTCCAGCGATTGTGCAGCAACACCAACTGTATGCCAACCGCTACCCATATATGATTCCAGGCGAAGGCACTGTGGTTGGCACGTTAGTCGAAATTGAGCCAGCGCTGTACGAAGCAGTCATGCGCGACATCGATGAGCTAGAGCAATTTAGCCCCGCTGGCAATAGTTGGTATTTGCGGGTTGCACGCTATGTTGAGGTTGGCGAGCACCAGGTTTTAGCCTGGATGTATTATGCCAGTGAACGAGTTAGCCAACATCTAACCAACGATCACTGGATTGTTGATGGGGATTGGGTAGGCTGGAATCGGCAGCATAATCAAGTCTAAGGGGTCGGGGGTCAGGGGCTGGGGATCGGGTAGCTGTTCAATCCCCAGCGGCTTTGCAACCCCAACATATGTTCCGTATAGCCAAAAGCCCATAGCCTCTAGCCAATTTCCCTTCGTGCTCTTCGTGCTCTTCGTGGATCAAAACTTCGCCTGCTTCGCGCTCTTCGCGGTTGCGCTGCGAGGGATCGGGGGTCAGGGGCTAGGGATCAGTTCCTTTTGCCAAAAGCCTGATCCGCTCTGCGCCTCTGCGTTAAAACCTTTCTTCGTGCGCCTCGCAATTTCGAAACATCGCATTCTTAGCGATTTAGTTGCTAATTCCTTCCCACTGAAATCTAATCCTTTATCAATGATTCTCATCCCTTCCGTCCCTCCGCTGGAGGGAAACGCTGGGGGTTTTCAGCCCCCAGCACCCCCAAATGTTTCTCCGTGGATTGTTTTAGAGCTTCCTTCACCCTAAACTTCGCGATCTTCGTGATCTTCGCGGTTTCTTCTCTTCGTGGATCAATAGCGAGAATGTAGTTTTACCAGTTATTCAAACGCTGAACCAAAAAATCTAGTCTTTCGTCGGAAATTCCTTGCCGATACCAAGCATAAATGTACGTTACGACATCTGGATCGAGATCCAACGCGAAATAGAAATAATCGGCCATTTCGCGCCCAAGGCCAAGGCTTTTGAGAATATGCAGGATTGCTGATGGTTGCCAATTCTCATTATGTAATCTAACAATTAATGCTTTGATCGTTTCAGGATTTTGTTCACTCATAACAACTCACTTTCTATCCGCGACCAAAAAAATACGTTACAAGCCTATGTTCTATAGCATATTGATCATCACGATCAAATGGATAAACAAAGGAGCCAATACTCCAAGGCAAAATTCGTTCGCCACCTAATGATCTTTGTGTACGCAATGGATCATCACGATCAAGAATATAAAAGAATTTAGCGTGACAAATACTCAAGTATTGCATTTCTGAAATTACCGCTGGAACACTGGCATAGATAATTCCTAGCTGATTCGCTTGATTCAGTTCAGGTTGATAATTCATAATCATATCTCTTGATAAATTATTAATTCTAATAGACTGAAATCGCTCAATCTCAGCAATTATATTGATAACATATTGATCAGGATCAAAAATGGTTAATATTTGCATAGCAATCTTTCTTTAATAATATACTGGTACATTGCGTTAACCACCGACTGATCCCCTCACCCCAACCCCGCTCCCGTGGCGCGGGCGAGGGGCTTTAATGCCATGGTTCTTGCGCAATGCGTCGGGGAAAGCGCGGGTACTCCCCTCGCCCGCGTTCAGTGGGAGCGGGGCTGGGGGTGAGGGCATGCCACGTGTTGCCAATCTAATGAACCAGTATATATAGCCTATAGCCTATAGCCAATTTCCCTTCGCGGTTTCTTCCCTTCGTGCTCTTTGTGCGCTTCGTGGATTAACCAGCGACGATGCTTGACGTGAGCAACAAGCTTGACTAAACTCAAACCTTGAAGCCGAGTTTACGATTCACAGCCTTCGGGCAGGGAGACTCTATGCACAACGTTGTGGTTATTACAACGGGCGGCACAATTTCCACCAAACGCACACCGCAATGGAGCGGCGCAGTTCCAATGCTCAAAGGCGATGATTTTTCGGCCATGCTGCCTCGCGGCGAATTTAACGTCAGCTTTCAAGATTTTACCAACTTGCCAAGCAGCCATATAACCCCAACCATGGCGCTTGATTTAGCGCAACGAGTCAATAGCCAATTGCTGGGCGAGGCCGATGGCGTGGTCGTGACCCATGGCACCGATACCTTGGAAGAAAGCGCCTTCTTATGCGATTTATTGATCGATTCGAATAAACCAGTGATTTTTACTGGCTCGATGCGAATTGCCACCGATGTTGGCTATGATGGCGTGACCAATCTGACCGGCGCAATTCGCGCTGCTGCCGCCCCGCAAACCCGTGGGCTGGGCGTGATGGTCGCCTTCAACGATCGCTTGTTCTCGGCAGCAACCGTGCAAAAAATCGATTCGCAAACAGTTGATGCCTTTGATGCACCTGGCTTTGGCCCGATTGGCAGCTTAACTGGCGCAACTGTGCGCATCAATCATCAGCCCAGCGGTCGCCACTATATTCCCTGTTCGCGCTTGGCCGAACGCGTCGATTTGATTTATGCCACCCAAGGAGCCGACGATCGTCAATTGCGCGCTGCCATCGACACCAACTCGCAAGGCATTGTGATTGCAGCGTTTGGCGGTGGGCGCGTGCCGCCATGGTGGCTGCCAACCATTCAAGAAGCGCTCAACAAACGAATTCCGGTGGTGGTAACGACGCGCTGCTTGAAGGGCATTTGCTACGACGAATATGGCTATGTTGGCGAATATCACGATCTCAAACGATTGGGCGTTATGTTTGCCCAGCAACTTTCGCCAGTTAAAGCCCGCATCAAATTAATGGTCGCTGTGGGTGCTGCCGCTCATCCCCAAGAATTACGCGATTGGTTTGCTGAATAATCAAATTCAGCTTAAACAAAAGCGCCCTGCACCATCAAAAACATGGGCAGGGCGCTGTGCTATTTAACTTTATAAACTAGGAAATCTGCCAGCTAAGGCATTGGCAATATTAAATGGATCGCTGGCAACAACGGTTGCTGCATAGAGTTCCATCGCCCCAATATCCGAGCCACGGCTGTTGGGGTCGCCGCGATCAACAATTCGCACAATGGTTGGCAAGTTTGCCCACGATTCAGGGGTGTCGGTCAGTGGCGGCAGGGTCATGCTCACATTGAAGCTTTGCACGCCCAACTCAGTCACAAAACAATCGAGCACGTGGTAGAGCGATTGGGCTAATTCTTGCGGATCATTGCCAAACAGCACAACCTCTTTTTCCTTAACTGGCGTGAGCGAAACAAAGCCATAGGTGTTGTCGCTATGAATATTGAGGCTCAAACCTAAAGCTCGATGCACCCGCCAAACATCTTGGAAATAATTGCTGTTGTTTTGCAGCTGATATTGCTCAGCAGTACGCCGCAACATCTCGACCTTGGGATAGGCCATCCCATGCGAAACTGACATTTGGGCGTGGCCGTGAATGACCGATGCGCCCGAACGCCAGAGACTATTCCAAATAAAGAATGGATAGATCGCTTGCGGATCGGCGCTATGCACCGCATCGAACCAACGCCCAGCAGTCTGAATATAATCCTCAACCCGTTCGAGATTGAAATTCAACGGATTATGTTGATCGAAGATCAGCACGCCATGCCAGCCATCGAATTTGGCGACGTTGGAAGCGCTGAGGCAATAGCGCCCGCGCACACGGCCAAAACGATCTTCTGGGGTGCCACTTTCAGGCGTACAAAAACCCGCTTCATCCTGCGGGCCAGCACTAGCAGCAATAATCTGATCAATATCCGATTGATAGCGACCTTGTTGCGGGCGCAGCCCACGAATCCGATTAAAAATTGCTCCATCGAGCGTCCAGAGGTTGGTCACCCGAATAATTTCTTGATGCAAGACAGCTTCGACACTGCCAAAAGCGCGTTCAATCCAGCCATGCATTCGGTCTGGTGGATGAATTGTGCCATGGCTCACATCAACGCGGAACAGTTGTCGCCACAGGGCAGCAACCGAGGGCGGCAAGCCCGCCACCAAACGCGGCAGATGAGTGATCACGGCTCCTCCGTGGTTATTACTAAAGAAGGCTTCTTCAAACGAATCCATAGTCCACAGCGACTCACGAACGCTCATTCGCGTCTCCATAGCTAGCGCGTGGCCGACGCGCTGCACGACTGACGAGGGCTCGGCGATATAGTTCATCGTAGCGTTGCGCCGAACGTGCCCACGACCAATCACAGTGCATCGCCCGCTTAACTGCGGCCTGCCAGAGTTCTTGGTGTCGATACAACTCTAGGGCACGCATCATCAGTATGTCACCATTTCGCCGTAGCGGCTGATGCGGGACAATAGCGATCCAACGCGATGGGTGGCGGAGGCCCATACCATTGCCCAATCGCGT